>JAQIJL010000003.1:330000-671564 GCA_036946325.1 Sphingomonas paucimobilis | reverse complement strand
CCGGACGCTGCGCGCGCGGGGCTCGGCTTCGCCGCAGGAGTTCGACCAGGCACGCGCCGAGTATGAGCAGGCGCTGGCCGCCAAGCGCCGTGCCGACGCGCAGGCGACCACCAACCGCGCCCGTGCCGACCAGCAGCGCGTGATCTTCTCCGAGACCCGGCTGGTGTCGCCGATCGACGGCGTTCTGGCCCGGCTGAATGTCGAGCGGGGGACGCCTGTTCTCGCCCCAGGCGGTACAGGGCACGGACGAGCAATCGGCGCTGCGCAGCGTGCCGGCGGTGGTGATCGATCCGTCCAGCTTCGAGATCACCGCCGAACTGCCCGCGAGCGAGTTCCGCCAGATCCGCGTCGGCAGCGAGGTGCTGGTCGGCCTCGGCCAGGAGCAGGCAGGCGCGGGCCGGGGCGACGAACGCTATGGGCGCGAGGCCGGGCCGCCGCTGCCCGTGGCCAGCTACCGCGTGCGTGGCCGCGTCCATGCGATCGGCGCCTCGCTCGATCCGGAAACACGCACGTTTGAGGTGATCGTGCGCACCACCACCCCGCGCCCGCCGGTGCAGGACGGCGAGTTCGTCGCCTTGTGGATCGCGCGGCCGGTCGGCGAGGAGAAGCCGACCATTCCGCTCGACAGCGTCCGCTATCGCAACGACCGGCCGTTCGTGTTCGTGGTCGACGCGCAAAACGGCGTCGCGCGCGAGCGGCCGATCCGGCTGGGGGCGCAGGGCGGGGGGCGGCACGTCGTGCTCGACGGCCTTCGCGCCGGCGAACGCGTGGTGACCGATGGCCGGTCGCAGCTCAACGACGAACAGCGCATCCGGCTGCTGCCGCCCAAGCGCGACGACGCGGATCGGGCGCGATGAGCGCGTCCGATCGGGACGAATCCGAGGGGGACGCGCAGGAGGCGGATCGCCCGCAGGACGGCGACGAGGCCCGCGAGACGGATCGCCCGCAGGAAAGCGACGAGGTGCGCGACGCATCGCCGCTGGCGCGCTTCTTCTTCCTCAAGACTACCTTCGCGATCCTGCTGGTGGCCGTGCTGACGGTCGGCGGCCTCTTCGCCTATGGCATGCTGACCAAGGAGGCGCTGCCCGACCTCGACATCCCGCGTGCGACGATCACCACCACATGGCCCGGCGCCGACGCGCGCTCGATCGAGGAGCAGGTGACCGACAATATCGAGGACGAGCTGACCAGCCTGTCGGGCGTGCGGTCGATCGACAGCGCCTCCTATGACAGTTTCTCCGTCATCTCGGTCGAGTTCGAGGCGTCGGTCAATTCCGAGACCGCGATGGCCGAACTGCGCGCCGCGGTATCCGATGCCGAGGCGGAGCTGCCCGAGGCGGCGGGAGCAGCCGACGGTGACGCAGGTCACGGTCGACGACCGGCCGATCCTGACGCTGGCGCTGACCGGATCGGTCGACGCGCGCACGCTCAGCCAGCTCGGGCGCGACGTGCAGGACCGGCTGGAACGCGTCACCGGCGTCGACGAGGTGACGCTGGGCGGGCGAGCGGGAGGAGGTGGTGCAGATCCTGCTCCAGCCCGACCGGATGCTGGCGCTCGGTGTGTCGGCGACCGCGGTGCGCGACGCGGTAACGGGCGCCAACGTCGAACAGCCCTTCGGCGAGATACGGAGTGCGGGCGATCGGCGCGGTGGTGCGGCTGGAGGGGCGGTTCCGCGACCTGGACGACCTGCGCGCGCTGCCCGTGGCACGCCAGCAGCAGGGCAACGTCACCGCCCGCGCGGTGCGGCTGGACGAGGTCGCCAAGGTTCGCCGCACGATCGAGCGCGAGGAGACGCGCGCCGCCTTTACGGCGGGGCGGACGGCCTTATGTGCCGGCGCTGGAGGTGTCGATCACCAAGACGCCGGGTGCCGATACGGTGGAGGTGGTCGGGCAGGTGCTCGACATCATCCGCGAGATGCGCGGCGGACCGGAATGGGCGCAGGGCGTCGACTATCGGGTGGTGCAGGACGGCGCGGAGGACATCTGGTCGTCGCTGGGCGAGGTGTTCGTCAGCGGTCTCCAGTCGATGCTGATCGTCTTCGTCATCCTGTTCATAACGATCGCATGGCGCGAGGCGCTCATCACCGGCCTGTCGATCCCGATCACCTTCGCGGGCGTGCTGCTGTTCCTGCTGTTGATGGGGCAGACGCTGAACGAGCTGGTCATCATCGGCATGGTGATCGCGCTGGTGCTCATCATCGACGTGTTCATCATCATGATGGAAGGGCTGCACGACGAGATCTACGTGCAGAAGGCGACATTCGGGCAGGCGGTGCTGCGCACCTTTGCGCGCTACGGCAAGCCCGCCTTCGCCGCGCAGATCACCACCATCCTCGCGCTCGTCCCGCTGATGTCGATCGGTGGGGGTCGCGGGCACGTTCATCCGCATCCTGCCGCTGACGACGGTACTGTGCCTGGTGATCGCGTTCGTGCTGGCGCTGTTCGCGGCGATGCCGCTGGCGCGCTGGCTGCTGAAGCCGCCCGAAGACGACGGGGACGAGGATACGGAAAGCCGCGCCGACCGGGTGACGCGCAAGGCGATGGACTGGCTGGAGGCGTGGAACACCAAGCACGTGCTCGGCAGCAAGCGGCGCGCGAAGATCTGGGTGTTCGGCGCGTTTGGCGTCTTCGCCCTGTCGGCGGTGGCGTTCACGCAGACACGGGTCGAGCTGTTCCCGATGGCCGATGCCGACCAGCTCGGCATCAACATCGAACTGCCGCCCACCACCCCGCTGGCGGAGACGCAAAAGGTGGCCGACGCGGTTGGCGAGATCATCCGCGAGAAGGCCTACCTGCGCAATACGGTGATGCTGACCGGGCGCAAGAGCCCGTTCGCGGCCGGATCGGTCGCCGGCCAACTCCAGCCGGACGAGGCGGAGAACTTCATCGGCTTTTCCAGCATCTTCGCCGACCGGGGCGATCGCGACGGCTTGTCCTACGAACTGGCCGAGGATCTGCGGCACGAACTGGCCGGCTGGCTGCAACGCAACGTCGCCGGCGCCGTGCTCCAGGTCGTGCCGCAGCAGCTCTCCCCCAATCCCGGCGATCCGATCGAGATCGAGATCGAGGGGCCCGACATCGACACGCTGCGGCGCATGTCGCGGCAGGTGCAGGCCGCGTTGCGCAAGGGTGGCGGCGTGACGGACGTGCGCGACAACATCGTCCTCAACCCGGAGATCAACGTCCAGCCCGATCGCGAGGCGGCGGATTTCTTCGGCATCGCGCACGGCGATCTGGCAGGGCAGCTGCGCGCCGCGTTCAGCTCCGACGAGATCGGCGATTTCGGCACTGGCCCCGCAGAGGACGATATCGAGATCCGCCTCGGCACCGAATGGCCGAGCAACCCCGGCGAGGCGGGGCCGCCGCGCGACCTATCCGAACTGGCGATGATCCGCGCCTTCACCCCACAGGGGCGGCCGGTGGCGCTGACCCAGCTCATCAAGCCCGGCATGGGCGAAGGGCCCGTCGCCATCAGCCATGCCGGCGGCGAGCGCGCGCTGACCGTGCTGGCGCGCAACCAGGGCCGCACCGTCACCGAGATCGTCGGCGACCTGGAACCGAGGCTGGAGGAGATGCAGGCGGGCTGGCCCCAAGGCTATCGCTATCGCATCGGCGGCGAGGCGGAGGATACAGGCGAGACGTTCGGATCGGCCGGCGTCGCGCTGGTCGTGGCGATCATGCTGATGATCGGCGTGCTGGTCATCATGTTCGACAGCTTCGCGCAGGCGTTCATCATCGTCGCGACCATGCCGCTCGCGATGATCGGCGCGTTCGTCGGCTTCTTCGTGTTCGGCCTGTCCTTCTCGTTCTTCGCGATGATCGGGCTCGTTTCGCTGATCGGCATCGTCATCAACACCGGCATCATCATGGTCGACACGATGAACCGCGAGTTGCAGGGCGGTGCCTCGATCGTTGAGGCGGCGGCGGCAGGATCGGCGCGGCGCCTCCGCCCGGTCGTCACGACCTCGGTCACGACGATCATCGGCCTCATCCCCCTGACGATCAGCAGCGACGCGTACCGGCCGCTGACGCTGGTCATCATCTTCGGCCTGATCTCGGCGACGATCCTCGCGCTGTTCGTGGTACCCGCGCTCTACCTCTTGCTCACCAAGGAGGAAAACGCCCGCGAGCCGGCGCTGGACTGACGCGGTGGGCCTCACCTTCCTGGCAGCCCTGTTCCTCGCTGGAACGCATATGGCGCGGCAGGACGGACCGGCGGCGTCGGACCGGTTGCGGTCGTTCGCCGGCGGGGTCGGCGTTGCCTATGTCTTCGTCATCGTGCTGCCGCTGCTGTCGACCTGGTAGGGTGCCGCCAGCGACGAACTGGAGGCGGACCGCCTGGTGTTCTTCGTGGCGCTGGTCGGCCTGTCGGCCTATCATGCGCTCGACCTGTGGGCGACACGGCTGGACCGGAAGGAACAGCGCAACGCAGCGAGCGCGGTGCATATCGGCCGTGCCATGCTCTACAGGCTCGCGGTCGGCTTCGTCCTTGCCGACTATGGCGAACGCAGCGCCGCCTGGCTGGCGGCCTATACAGGTGGGATCGGGCTCCATTTCTTCCTCAGCGCGCGCGTCCACGCGCCCGACGAGCGCCCTTCGGGCTATCAGCGCCTCGCGCTTGCCGCCGCCGTTCCGGTCGGCTGGGCGCTCAGCCGCGGCATCGCCCATCCGCTGAACATCACCGCCCTGCTGTTCGCCGCCATGGGAGGCGCCACGGTGATCGACGTGCTGGCGGACGAACTGGCCCGCCGCGACAAGGGGGTGCCGGGCTGGTTCCTGCTCGGCGTGAGCAGCATCGTGGTGCTTGCCTTCGGCCTGCGCCTTTGACCTTGCGGCGCGAAAAGCAGACCTGTTCCTAGGTTGCGAATTATTCGGAATCGAGACGATATCGACCTCGTTATGCTGCGTTGCAGCCAAACATGGATCAGACCGTTTGGTCCGTAGCGGCTGCATCCGACGGCCTTTCGCGGAGAGGTTCGACTTCCGTGATCCGATGGATCACCGTGTTCGGGATAGGCGACGATGACGGATCACAGCAGTTTCCAGGTATCAGGCTACGGTCGTCCGAGGCTGGCGCTGGCGTTGCAGGGTGGCGGGGCGCACGGTGCCTATGGCTGGGGCGTGCTGGAACGCCTGCTGGCCGAGGACGTCGAGATCGTCGCCGTCAGCGGCACCAGCGCCGGCGCGCTCAACGGCACCGCGCTGGTCGCCGGGCTCGTGTTGTTGCCCCCTAAATGGCTGACAGGGCCTCGCGTGTTGTCGCGATGAACTCGCGGGGTGACCTGTAGCCGAGGGCGCGGTGTGGATGCACCTCATTATAGTGGTCGAGCCAAGCTGGCAGCTGCGCGATGACGGTCTGCGCGTCGGGCTTGGGGTTCACGCGGACGTAATCGCGCTTGAGGGTGCGGACGAACGCCTCGGCCATGCCGTTGGACTGCGGGCTGCTGACCGGGGTGGTGCGCGGCACCAGCCCGATGTCGCGGGCAAAGGTGCGGGTGTCGCGGGCGGTATAGCAGCTGCCGTTATCCGTCAGCCACTCGATTGGCTGGGGTACCCGGTTCACCCGACCGTAGCGGTGCTCGACGGTGGCGACCATCAGGTCCTGCACATCCTCGGCGGTGATGTCGCTCGTGGTTGCCACATGCCCCATTGCCTCGCGGTCGCAGCAGTCGAGCGCGAACGCGACGCGCACCTTCTCGCCGTTGTCACAGGCGATCTCCAGCCCGTCTGAGCACCAGCGAGTGTTGCGCTGGTCGACGGCGACACGGCCGTCGTGACGGCGCTCCTCGTGCCGTCCGCCCCCTCTTTGGAGCAGCAGTCCATGCACCTTCATGACGCGGTAGACGCGCTTGGGATTGGGAGCAGCGCGACCGGTCTGCTCGGCTTGGCGGCGCAGCAGGGCATGGACGCGGCGATAACCGTAGGTGGGCAGATCGGCGACAAGCGCCCGGATGTCGGCGACCAAGTCGGCATCCGGCAATGGTGGCCGTCCGCGCGGTCGTGGCGGTGGTCGGTTGCGCATCGCAGACAGATGCGGGCGGGCGACGCCGAGCGCATCGGCTACCGCGCTCATAGAATGTCCCCGGGCAGCGAGGTCGAGCGCAAGAGCTGTTGTGGGATGGTCCGCCCCCTTACGGAGGGACGCAGTCAGGAGCATCCTGGCCGCCTTTACCGAGGAGGACCGTCATGACAGAGGTAGCGGTAATCGGCATCGACATTGGCAAGATGTCATTCCACCTGGTGGCGCTGGATGCTACGGGTGCGATCCAGTGGAAAAAGAAGGTCAGCCGTGCGCAGCTGATGCGGCACATGGATGCGCTGCCCCGCTGCCTGGTCGGAATGGAGGCGTGTTGCGGTGCCCACCACCTCGCGCGTGAGCTGACGGCGCTCGACCATAACGTCCGGCTGATGGCGCCTCAGTTCGTCAAGCCGTTCCTCAAATCCAACAAGAACGACTATCTCGATGCCGAGGCGGTGCAGCGGCCGACGATGCGGTTCGTGCCCGCGAAGTCAGTCGAGCAGCTCGACCTGCAGGCACTGCACCGCGTGCGCGAGCGGTTGGTGAGCCGCAGGACAGCAGTCATCAACCAGATCCGCGCCTTCCTACTGGAGCGCGGTATCGTGTTTCACGCAGGGCGGCGTCACATGGCGCGCGAGATGCCAGCGCTGTTCACCGACGAGCGCTCTACGCTGTCGCTGCGGATGCGCATGATCCTGCAGCAGCTCTGGGACGAATGGCGGAGACTCGAAACCGACATCGGCACCGTGACCAAGGAGATCGAAGCGATTGCCGCCGCGGACGAGGGTTGTCGACGGCTGCTGGCCATCCCTGGCGTCGGACCGCTCGTCGCCACGGCACTCGTCGCAGCCGTAGCCGATGGCACCGGCTTCAAGCGCGGCCGCGACCTCGCCGCCTGGCTCGGCCTCGTCCCGCGTCAGCATTCCACCGGCGGTAAGTCGACGCTGCTCGGCATGTCCAAGCGCGGCAACAGTCACCTGCGCCGCCTGTTCATCCACGGCGCTCGGTCAGCGAGTATGCACATGAAACGCGAGCAGGGACTCGGCCCGTGGCTCGACCAGCTCGAGATGCGAACGCACAAGAACGTCGCGGTCGTCGCGCTGGCGAACAAGATCGTACGCATCAGTTGGGCGGTGCTCGCCCGGCAGGAGCAGTATCGGCCACCCGTGCCGATCGCCGCCTGAACCGAGCACCCGCGCAAAGAGGTCTGCAAGCAGAGGAGTGATGGCAAGCAGTCGATGGTGACACGGTCGAAGCCTGACCAAAAATGCAGCCGTCAAAAGGCTGGAGCAGTTTGAAAGGACGACCGTGGCGCGTATCCCATCATGGCCAGGGGCCGAGATGCCCCACAAACAGGCCGGATACATTTACGCAGACTGTGCTGCCAACCGCATCTCACGCTTGCCAGACGGGGGCGGACCATACATTTTTTGGGCCTGCGGCCCGGGACACGGCCTCACGCAGCAGCTCGTTCTCCATGGCCTTCTTGCCGAGCAGCCGCTGCAGTTCGCGCACCTGCGCCTCCAGCGCCCGGTACTCGGACGCTGGCACCACCTCCTCGCCGGCTGCCGCGGCGGTCAGCGCCCCCTGGTTCATCAGGCGCCGCCAGGTGAAGACCTGGCTGCCGCTGATGCCGTGCTGGCGGGCGACGAGCGACACGCTCATTCCCGGAAGATACGTCTCCTCGACGATCCGGACCTTCTCCTCCGGTGTCCACCTTTCCGGCGCTGGACACCGGAGAGGACCTCGCCGTCATTGTAACGCCTGGTCGTACCGTCAGTCATATGCCTCACTCTTATCCAAGAGCGAGGCCCTGTCAGGTCATTTGAGGGGCCACCTCAGCTCGCCACCGGCGGCACCGAGGGCGCACTGGACGGATTGGAGCGCTTGTGGCGTGCGGTGTCGCGCGGCTCCCCTCTCCAGGCGTTCGACCTCCACGACTGGGCCGGGCCGCTGTTCGAGCCCGTGATGCGGCGGTCGCTGGAGATGGGCAAGCTGTTCGGCCGCTATTTCGCGCCCTTCATGCCGCATGTCCGGGACATGAGCGCGCTGCGGCGCATCGTTGCGTCCAGCATCGATCTGGACGCGCTGACGCGCCCGAATGCGGTGCCGCTGCATATCTCGGCCACCAGGGTCGCCACCGGCGCGGCGCGGCTGTTCACGGGAGCCGACATCACGCTGCACGCGATCATGGCGTCCGCCTGCCTGCCCGACCTGTTCGCCGCGGTGGAGATCGACGGGCAGGATTACTGGGACGGCGGCTTTTCCGCCAATCCGGCGCTGGAACCGCTGATCTTCGACGGACATGGCGCGACCGACGTGCTCATCATCCAGATAACCCCCTTCGCGAACGAGAACATATCGTCGTCGCTGGCCGGCACCATAGGGCGGATGAACGACATCAGCTTCAACGCCTGCCTGCTGCGAGACCTGAAGGCGCTGACCGGTATCAAGGAAGTTATCGGCGATACCGCGTCGTCGCCCCGGATAAGGGCGCTGGCAGAAACCGGCCTGCACCTGATGGAAGCATCGCCCGAACTGTGCATGCTCGGAGCGGCGAGCAAACTGGACACGCGCGGCTCACGGATCGAGGCGCTGCGCATACTGGGCCGCGAGCGAGCCGATGCGTGGCTTGCCGAACACCGCAATGCTCTCGGCCGCGCCTCGACGCTGATCGGGCTGCCGGAAACCGTGGCGGCATGACCCTGCGCAGGAACGCTGCGGGAGGATGGCGGATCGCGCTGCTGGCCATCCAGACCCTGGCCGGGCTGTTCGGACTGGCGATGCTGGGCCTCGGGGCATGGCTGATCGTGCTGGGCGGGCAACGGCATTGCAGCATCGCCGGTTTCGCTCGCCGACGCGGCGTGAGGAGCAATCCGATGATCGATGAGGAACAGCCAGCCGCCGAGCTTTTGAAGCGCGGCTTCTGCATTCTGCGCGGGATTGCACCGGTCGAGACCATGACGGCACTCGACCGCGATCTCGACGCGCAGTTCGCGACCACGCCTTATTGCGACGGCGACTTTTATGGCCGGGCCACCAAACGCCTGGGTGGATTGCTCCTGCGCTCGCGCCAAGCCGAGGCGCTCGTCCAGCATCCGGATGTACTGGCGCTCGCGGAGCAGGTGCTTTTACCCTGGTGCGATCGCGTTGCGCTCAATCTGACCCAGGCGATCGAGATTCATCCTGGCGCGCTCGCGCAATATCCGCACCGCGACGAGGATATGTGGGGCGGACCCAAAGGCGCGGTCGAATATCTCGTCAATGTGATGTGGCCGCTGGTGCCGTTCTCACCCGACAATGGCGCGACCCGGCTCTGGCCCGGCAGTCACCGCGATCGTTCGGTTCATGGCACCGAGATCGATACCGTCGTGCCGGCGCTGGACCCCGGCGACGCGCTGCTGTTTCTCGGTAGCACCTTGCACGGAGGCGGCGAAAACCGGACCCGCCAGGCCCGCCGTGGCATCATCGTCAGCTATTGTCTTGGCTGGCTCAAGCCGTTCGAAAATCAATGGCTGGTCTATCCGCCCGACGTCGCGCGGACCTTCGATCCCGAACTCGCCGCGCTCATCGGCTATGTCCAGCACCGCCCCAATCTTGGCAATGTCGAAGGGCGCTGCCCTTCCGAATTGCTCTGGCCGACCGGTGGAGGATTGCCGGCGGCCGACGCCTTGCTGCCAGCGCAGAACGAGGCGCTCGCGGTGCATGTTGCCGAGCAAATGGCGGCGCGCGCCGGGCTCCTCGGCGGCTGGCCTCCGCTCGCTTGGCTTTGAAATAGCCTATCAACGCGCTGAAAATCACGCCCCCAGCGGTCATCACGACGCCAGTCGTCGGATCGAACTTCAGCCCCGCAACGACGCCCACGGCGGCGACGATCGTCGAGATGACGATCGGAAAGTCCTCCTTGATCGAGAAATCCAGCTTCATCCCACGCTCCAATCCCATTTGCTGATCGGTCGGCCACCTATCGGTGGATCAGCAATCAAACCGCGCCAATGCCGCCCTCCCGGCGGCAGGCGATCAATCCGGAGCGCTCTTCGAACGCCACGCTTTCGGCAGGAAGTCCGGTATCGGCACGGGCTGTTGCAGAAAGATATACTGCACATAGCTTCCGAAACGACTGCGGCTCTCCCGCAGTATGTCCTCGCACCGAACAACGGCATCAAGATCGCGGGCAACGCCTTTCCAATGGATGCGCTCGTCGGTGCCAACCCGAAAACTGAGCGCCGCCCGGAGGATATTCTGAGCGCGGGTCATGCTCCCGGTGCTCGTGAACGATTGCACCGCGCGATCTTCATCGACCTGCGAATTGCTTTCCATGGCTGCCAGCACCGTCCACTGCATCGCAGCCGGTAACTTGGTTTCGGCATTGCCGGCGCCGTCATGAAAATAGGCCCGGCGCATGGTGAACTCGGCGGCGTAGCCATCCTTCGTCAGCTGCTTCTCACCGGTTCGCTCCATCTCGAACCGCAATCCGGCACCGGCGACCGGGACCAGATAAAAGTCTCCACCGATCAGGCTCATCAGATCCGCCTTGATGACGTCTTCGAGCGAGTATTCGACACCATCATCCTCGACAACGCCGGTGGCAAACGGGTCGAACAACAGCCACATATCGAGCGCGCGGCAGCGCCAGCCAATCAGCAGCGGATGCCCGATGGTCCTGGCATAAGCCGCCAAGCGTTCGCGATAATCAAGCTTCAGGCGAAGATGGGGCTCCTGGGTCGTCTTCACTTCGATCAGGGCCACCACCCGCTCGTCGCCCGACTCAAAAACGGCGAGAAGATCGGGGATTTGCTGGGCCTTGGGATCAGCAACGAAATCATCTTCACTAAGCCGGTGAACCATCCGGCACGGGCCGAACCAGCGTAAGATCGCGGCCAGTTCTACCTCGGCGGACAGCCCATATTCGACATGCTCGGCCGCTTTCAGGAAGCGCGGAATATCGTCAATCTTCCAGTCGAGCGTCTCCGCCACACGCGCGATGACGTGACCTGCATCGATCGCGTTGAAGGGTTTGGCCGACCGCGTTCGCAGCGTGCTCCCCTCTCGTGACGTCGTCTCCGCGTTAGGCTTTCGTGGCATCCTGATTCCTTGTCACGCAGTTCGGTCGAGCGGACACAGTCTTTACCTCAAATTGCTGTGGTTCGCTGGGTGATTGCGGCCTGATCTGCCCGCCATGATCACCAAGTCGATCGCGCGGCACACGGCCTCTCGCGATTGGCGGTCTGGCCGAGAACGGCTGTGCCTCGAACGCTCATACGCGCAACGCCTGCGCCGATATTTTCTTCCCCTGGCGCTGAAGCACCATTCCTCGCGCACCAAGAAAATCCCGCCTCCGCCGTCCTTCGCTACCGCTGCGGGGCTGCGCCTGCGCGCGCGTTCGTCCCGTCCTCATCCACGCCATCGAGGCCGCGGTGGTCGCGGGTTCGAACATCTGGAGACGCAAAATGGCAAGCATCGGCACATTCACCAAGAACACCGACGGCTCATTTATCGGCGAGATCGTCACGCTTTCCGTCCAGGCGAAGAACGTCCGGATCATTCCCGAGGAGACCCGTTCGAGCGACAATGCCCCCACGCACCGCATCATGGTGGGTCGCGCCGAAATCGGCGCCGGCTGGACCAAAACGTCGAGCGAAGGTCGGGTCGATCTCGGCCTGAAGTTCGACGACCCGAGCTTTATCGCACCGATCTACGCGAACCTCTTCGAGGATGCCGATGGCAAGGCGCACAGCCTGATCTGGTCGCGCCAGAGCCGCCGGAACGGCGACTGATCGCGCACCCGGGACCGCACGCCCCGGCGTGCGGTCCCGCCCTATCGAAATCGGCGAACGCGGATTGCGATAGTCCCGCCGCACCGGCCGCTCCGCCAGACCCTGCCTGCCCAGCGCCGCGTGTCGCGGCGCCACACAGGAAGACCAGATGAGCGACGATGACGAAATCGTTCGAATTGAACAAGGCTCGGCACCCCCGTCAGCGTCGTTGTTCGCGATCCGCAAGGGGGGCGAATAGCCTCGGGCGTGGGTGGGGCTCGTCTCGGCAAGGCCCAGCATGACGGCCGCCGGAACACCTATCAAGGCCGGCGGCCCCTCCAATTTTGCCGCGAACCGGAGCGTGCTGCGCACGCGAGTTTGTTTGTTTTCAGCGCAACAAAATCGGTTCGTCCGCCGCCGCTTCGCGGCGCTTCCGGCTTTGCCTTCAGCGGCCCTGACAGGCGCTCCGCCGCCCGTCCTTGAGGCTTCACCCTCGATGTGAGGGAGCAAGCGAAGGAGGTTCTCATGAGCATGATTCAGAGCATCGGAACAGCGTCGGATCGCGTGATGGCGGCGCTGATTTCGGGACTGGAACTGGAGTTTGGACGCGGCGCGGGAGAGGCATTGGCGCATCGGTTTCTTGAGGCCGAGGAGACGGATTTTCACTGGGATGCGCGCATTCAGGAGCGCTGGATCGGCGCATATGAGAATATCCGCGACGATGATCTCGAATTGGATCGGGTGAGGATTTACGGTCGGTTGGACGGCAAATGGTTTGTCGCGGTGATGATCGTCGATGGCGATGGCAACGCGCATGGCATGATGGGAAAGCGCACATTCGATCGCAGGAAGGGGGCGGAAATGGCATTCGCGCAGGCACAATAGCTTACGTGAGATCGAGGAGCGGCGCTCATCCATGTCGAACTCGATACCCATCTGATGGGCCGTCTGCGCGCTGATGCGCGCCATTTCCTTTATGAGCGGCATCAGCGCCTCGGTCGGAGGCGGCCAATTCACATAACGACCTGCCATGGAAACCTCATGATGGTGGTTCATCGGTCTTTATCGGACGGCCCAGCCGCAAATCGGTATCTTTTTAGCGCAAGAACTCCTCGTTCTGCCGCATCGGTTCGCTGCAATCCGCCATGGAAACCGGGTTGCAAACCGGGTTGCGATCGTCTTAAAAGACAATTCATCTAATGATTCCAATGGGTTTTGGCGGGCCGCGCCAGACCCGGATGAGCACTACGTCTACGCCATAGCCCTCTAAACGTAAGCATCCGGTGTGGGTCGCAGGTGCGTCAACTTTACTGGATCGCGTTTCGGCTTTTGGCGAAGCCAGCCTTGCCGAGGGTTCGGCGGCGAGCGAGCTTTTGGACGCGCTTCAGGATTTCGTCACGGCGGATGTCGTCGGGGTCGAACGGGCCGCCATGCCATTCCAACAGTTCCGCGTGGCTTTCGTGTTTGGGATCCGCGAGGGCTTCGAGGAACATCTCGAAGCCAGGCAGGCCGCCGACGTCCTCCGGCGGTGCGCGGCCCATTCCGTCGACGAAGCGCGGGTATTCGAGCGTGGGGTCCGCGTCCTCGACGACCTCGACCTTGATGGTGAAGCGCCAATCGTCGCCGAAGTCGTAGGTGTAGGTGAGTTCGCGCAGGCCACGCTCGGCGAATTGGCCGATCCTGGCTGTCTTGGCCGAATGGGTCTTGTCGCCGGGGCTGTCCCATTCGGGATCGGGGATGGCGTAACGCTTGCCCTCGACGCGGAACTCGAAGAGATGACGATCCTCGAAGGGCATGGCGGCCTGAACGAGGTCGTGCAAGGCCTTCAGCGATTCGGTTGCGGGTACTTCGACACGCCGCCAGATGGCGGGCTTCCAGTCGCCGAGTTGGATGTGCAGGCGAAGAATGCGATCGGATGAGCTCATGCCGCCAGTCTGGCGGATGGCGGCTTCCAGTTCCAGGGCAGGAGTTCAGGCAACCGGCTCTGAGGCATGTCGTTGATGCGGGCAAGGACGTCGGCGAGCCAGGCTTGCGGATCGATGTCGTTGAGCTTTGCGGTGTTGATGAGCGTGGCCATGGCGGCGGCGCGCTCGGCCCCTCGATCCGAGCCGGCGAAGAGCCATGCCTTTCGACCGAGGGCGAACCCTCTGAGGGCGCGTTCGGCGGCGTTGTTGCTGAGGCAGATGCGACCATCGTCGAGGAAGCCGGTGAAGCGCTCCCAGCGCCGCAGCATATAGTCGATCGGCTGGGAGACGCTCGCCCAGCGCGACAGGCGGGAGCGCTCCTCGCGCATCCAGGCTTCCATCTCGGCCACCAGCGGCGCGCTCTGTTCCTGGCGAACCCGCCGTCGTTCGGTCGCGTCCCGGCCGTTGAGGGCACGCTCGACAGCAAACAGGGCGTCGATGCGCTTCACCGCCTCCAGCGCAATCGGCGAGATCGCCGCGACCGTGTTCGCTCGTCGCGCCCTGGCGGCGATGTCGGCCAGTTCGAAGAACTGCCGGCGCGAGTGAGCCCAGCACAGCGCCGGCGTGATGGGCCCCGGCAGACGCGACGGATCGTAGAGGCCGTTATAGCCCGCGTAGGCGTCGGCCTGAAGGATGCCGGCCCAGCCTTCGAGATGCCGCTCGGCATGTCCGGCGGTGCGGTCGCGGGAGGCATGGTAGAGGACTGCCGGCGGCGCCGGTCCACCGAAGGGCCGGTCGTCGCGCACATAGGTCCAGATCCGGCCCGTGACGGTCCGGCCCTTGGCCAGGATCGGCACGGTGGTGTCGTCGCCGTGCAGACGCTCGGCGCCAAAGACATGGGCCTGGATCAGATCATGGAGCGGGCGCAGGACACTTGTGCATGTGCCGACCTGATCGGCCAGCGTCGAGACGGACAGTTCGATCCCTTCTCGTGCGGTGCGTTCCGACTGCCGGTTCAGCGGCATGTGCTGGCCGTACTTCTCGAACAGGATCGTCGCTAGGAGGTTGGGACCGAGAAAGCCGCGAGGTGCGACGTGGAACGGCGCGGGCGGCTGGGTGATGCTCTCGCAGTCCCGGCAGGTGAACTTCTCGCGTACCGTCTGGATCACCTTCCACCGGCGCGGGATCATCTCCAAAGTCTCGGTCACGTCCTCGCCCAGCTTGCGCAGCCGGTCCGAGCCGCAGCAGGCGCAGGCTATCGGACCGGGCACCACGACGCGCTCGCGCGGCAGATGCTCCGGGAACGGCTTTCGACCGCCGCGGCGTCGGCGTTCGAGAGCCGCAACCGACACGGTCTTCATCGCAGCGTCCCCGGCTGCGATCTCGTCCTCGCTGGCTGACACCTCGGCGTCTTCGAGCTGCAGTTCCAACTGATCGAGAAGGCGGGCGGTGCGCTCGGAGCGTGTGCCGTAGAGTTCGCGACGAAGCTTCTCGATCTGCAGCTTCAGATGGGCGATCAACGCTTCGACGTCGGTGGCCTTTGCCTTGGCGTAAGCCGCCTCGGCGATCGCCTGGGCCGCGCCGGCTTCGGCCTCCAGGCGAGCGGCGCGCTCGGCGAGGATCATCGCGTGCGCGTCGACAAGGCTGCAGGGAAGATCGGCGGCACTCGTCATGGACTGGATGGAATCACATCCAGCGACGCATGCAACCTTCTGAAGCGATCTCCCCCGAACGATCGGTCCGTCAGCCGACCGAGGTCGGACGCCAGGTCCGCTGCGGGTTGCGCCAGTCGATGCCCTCCAGGAGATAGGCCATCTGCGCCGGGGTGATCGACACCACGCCGTCCGCGGGAGACGGCCAAAGGAAGCGGCCGCGCTCCAGCTTCTTCGTGAACAGACACGCGCCCTGGCCGTCGTGCCAGATCACCTTGAGAAGGTCACCGCGCCGCCCCCGGAAGCAGAACAGATGGCCGCTCAGCGGATCGCGCCGCAGAACCTCCTGCACCTGAAGCGATAGGCCAGGAAAGCCCTTGCGCATGTCGGTGTGCCCGGTCGCCAGCCAGACCCGGACCCCCGAGGGGATCGGGATCACACCAGCGTCTCCAGTGCCCGGACGACACGAAGAAGAGCGTCGGCATCGACATCGCGATCGACAAGGATCCGCCGCCCGTTCGCGGTGACGATCTCCAAACGACCGTCGCTCGGCCTCGTCACGCTTGGCTCCGCCACGATCACCGCCGGCACGAACCCCGAAACAGATCCACCTCCCAGCCGGCCCTCGCGATACGCCTTGCGCCAAGCGAACATCAACTGGTTCGAGATGCCGTGTCGGCGCGCCGTCGCCGAAGCCGTACGCGGCTCCAGGAAACTCTCTTCCACCACCCGGACTTTCGCCGCCTCGGACCAGCGACGGCGGCGGCCCGTGTCCACGATCTCAAGGCGGTGCGGCTGTCGACTATCAGTACGGATATCCATACCGACAGTCAGCTATGTCCCCACCAGCCCCGCAAGATGGCCCCCGCCGGATGCTTACCTCTAAACCCCGATCTGCCCGGCATTGGGGTCATCGGACATCATCTCGGGAACGTCACGCAAGGGGCTGACAAGCGCGCAAAACACGGGTCACAGCAGAACGCGGCGGCGGGCTCCGTAACGCTGACGGCTGACGACCTCGCCGTTATCGGCCGCACCCGGCTGCCGGAGAGTCAGCGGCACTCGCTACACCGAAGAGGCGTTGGCGCTGGTATATCGATGAATTCACGGTTGCCATTGGCGCAGACCCGCATAGCATTTCGCGGGTCTGAGCTATCTATGCTGCCCTTACTACGAAGTCGTACTCAACCCTCTTGCCTTTTGTTCCCGGTCGAAAGACATTCGTTTGTCTATTCTTGATTTCCGACACATCAAGCGGTTGGATCACATCGAGAACAGGTGAGCCCAATCCTTCTCGAAGAGAGGTTAGTACGCCGTTTTCAAGTTCATCAGGCGCAAAACTCATGCCGCCAATTCTAATTACGATCGTACAGTCAGGTGCCAGAAGGCCGCTTATGCCGTTCCATGCAGCCGCCAGAAATGTCCAATAGGCGGCCGAAGTGCCATGCCGGGCGTCCGCAAAAATGCGGCCTTTTGGACGTTCCGCACCTCCAAGAAACCACAGCCGGAGCCACTGGTCCTCGCCGTAATCTGTTGTATCGAGGTAAGGCGGTGACGTGACGACTAACTTTACCTGACCACGAAGTTTTCGGAACATTTTCGTGGCGTTCCGAACGTCGCCGATCCTGGCTTCGCCGACCAGAGCGGGAACGCCGCGTGCGAGTCTGAAATCAACCTGCCGTTTGAGGATTTCAAATACATCTCGCTGGGGAGGTACAAGCTCCTTCTCTGCCCACCACCGCACCGAATAGTCTGGTTTGGTAGAAATCGTGCGCGGCATCCGGTTAGAGAAACAGTTCTGCGATTTATGTGATTCTCCATGCAGACAACCGAGAGCCATCGCTGCAATGAAGCGATCGACTTTGCTGGACCTCCATTGAAGCGCAGTGCGCAAAAAAACCAATTGCCTTAGTGTCATTGGCGCATAGCATGCTTCGAAAAATTCGCTGGTCGGGACTTCTATAACGCCAGCGTCTGCGCATTGCGTCTTCAAGGCTTCAATGCGATTCAACAATGCGGCGCGCGTAGGCGGATCGGCCTTTGCCGCAGATACACAAGCAGCGACTGGATTGATATCCAAGCCGTAGGCTTGGCGGCCGAGCAGCAAGCTCTCAAATATAGTCGTTCCTCGACCACTGAATGGATCGAAAACAATGTCACCGGGATTCGTGAACGCCAAAACGTAGCGCTCGACAAAGCCGGGAGGAAACATCGCGAAGTACGGGCAGATCGAATGAAGAGGATGGACCACGCTCATGCCGCCAGCCTCACCGCATCGGAGGCAGTCTTCGACCAGACGAAGAGGTCGTCCAATTTATCAACCGCATCCTTCACAGACGGCTGAACGTCACGTAGCGCTTCCATGCTCCAACGAACAACACGTAAGCGATCGATGATTACTCCCATCTCCGCTTCATTCTGTCGATAAAATCCATTCATCGCATCTTCAGTGCGAAGGCGGTGCGCGTTTTCCTTTTCCGAATAAAGGGGAAAAGGGGTGAGCAGGGCAGGAATCCAATGTTTAGATGGCGTCAGGGTGTAGAACGAGTCCATCCGGTCGACTTTTCCTTTCACCGGCTTACCAACCCAATCCATACCCGATGCGCATTGGCCATACATAATCAGCTTCGCTGGGCGACCGTCATGATGATCGCGCCAAGCAACCACATCGATGCCACCATCCTTGGCATAAATCGTTTCACCCGGCGGTGCTGCTGGAGCTGGCGTGCCTTGACGTAGTAGGCTGGCGAGTTTGCGAACTGCCTCGATGAAAGGTGTTTGATCGGGACGAGGATGACCGAACCAATAGGCATCACCACTCATGTATCCAGCGGCAGCAATCGTCGCGCAAATCTGAAAGGCGTTACCCATGTCAGGATCGGCGCGAAGTTTTGCCGCTTTGGCGTTAATCAAGCCACCACGAATGCCGGTCATGTAGAGGCAGGCAACATAAATTGCCCTTCCCTGCTGCACGAGCTCATTCTCTGAAGCCTTCGACACGACGAGACTTAACCGGCGCTTCGTGATGGTCAAATCGAACGGGTAAGCATCTCCCAAGACTCTCTTGCGGTTGGCAATTTCCTCAAAAACTGCATCTAGCGCGCGCTCAGTAGCCGGATCGACAATATCGGGATCGTCCTCCGGCGCGTCGGGATCAAGGTCTTCTGCTACGAAAGCAGCCCTGTCCTCCAGGATGTCGTTGGCAGTAGCGATGTCGCCATCCGTGGCAGACTGCTGAGGACGGGCAAGTGCGAGAATCTCCAGCCAATCGGCGGAGAGTGAGAAGGAGCGCTGAATGTCAGGTGCAACCAGAGGCCCGCTCACAAGTCGTCGTCCAAGCCTTCGAGTTGCGCGCGTTTATCTCTGAAGTTTTTGAACAGATCGCGCGCAGCGCCCCACAACCGCTGTCCCAGCTCGTATGTGCTGGCTCGCCCATCAAACGAACTCACAATCGCTGCGGCACTTTCGGTATGGCGAACGGCTTGGATTAGAGCGTTTTCAAGTCTCGTCGTTTGAGGTTCAAGTTCCTCAAACGCTATGCTGAGGTTTCGCGTGGTATTCAGCATTTCAAGCGTGCGTTCATTGCCAATCACGTCCGCAAGTCGATTCAGGTCCGGATTTTGTGATCGAACAACGGCGGGCTCGCGTTCGCCTTGGCCGTACAGCCAAGACATCAGCTTTTGAAGGCGATCGGCGTTCTCCGCAGGAACGGGATCGGTACCTTCGTCATCCTTAAGGTCAAGCCACTGCTTTATCGACGACCGGGTCAATGCGGTGTAAAGATGCGAGAATGCGAAGCGCCGTGCGGTCCGCCGCTCCGGATCGAAGCCTAGCGAAAGAGCCTGCTTGTAGACGCGATAGCCCTCGACCAACCGTGTTACGGTATTAAAAGTATCACCCAGCGACCGGCTAATTTCCTCAAGAGACGCGCCGTCAGCGTGCCAATCCGCTGCGTATTTGGCTTTTGACATCGCATCCCATTTTTGAGGGCCATTGATGTGCTTAAAGCCGATGAATTTTCGGGCTTCCGCGGCATCATTAACCAGGACCGCTCGAATCTCGTCGGGCATCGCCGCGGGGGTGGGTTCAGCCGGAAGCTTGATGCCCAATTTCTCGCGAAGAGCTGCATTCCTAATCAGGCGCAGCGCTGCAACGCGTCGATTGCCCTCCAAAACGACGCTATCGCCACGCCTTACTACGATCGGTTCAAAGTCCATGAAACCGGAATTTAGAATAGAGAGGAGCAACTCTGGTATGTCTGCATTAGCATAGAGGTACGCAATCATCTCCGCCTCATCGGCGAAGCTGAGATCCACGAAGCGAGGATTGTTTAAATCCAGCTTAACGTTGTCGACCGTCACAGGGCCTATTTCATGGCCTGCGGCCGCCGGCATCTGATTCCCCTTCGATATGCCCACCACCTCGCGGCGCGGCCGAGTTAGCTCTATACGCCTCCTGTCTGTCACGGAAGAGGTTTGCGATCCGGTAATCACGAATTGTCAATGGGGGCTCCCGTGCTGATGGGTCCGTCAGGAACTCCGGCATTGTAAACGGCTTCGTCGATGTGCTCCGGGCGCGGCGCGCCCTCGCGGGTTTTTCGGTAAGCGTTTTAACTAGGGGCGCCGCCCCACGCGCGGGTCAAGGGATCGCTGACGCTCGTCCGGGCCGGTATCCCCGGCCTTCCTCCACGTCGTTCCTCCGTTCCGTGCAGGCCGGGTGATCCCCCTCCGGCCCGGACGCCCTTGCCCCTTGCTACCCCCGCTCTCGCCGAGGGGCAGGCGGTCAGACGCGGCGCTGCGCTGCGCTGACCTCCGGCACGAAGGACAAGGCCATGACCGACACCGCCCAGGCTCCCCGCAACATGATCTTCAACGGCGATTGCATCGGCGTGATGCAGGCGTTCGACACCGGCAGCATCGACTTCATCCTGACCGATCCGCCCTACGTCACCAACTACCGCGACCGGCAAGGACGCAGCGTCGCCAACGACGATAACGGCCGCTGGCTCAAGCCCGCGTTTGCCGAGATGCACCGGGTGCTTAAGGAAGGCGGGTTCGCGGTCAGCTTCTACGGCTGGAACAAGGTGGACCTGTTCATGGAGGCGTGGCGCGCGGCGGGCTTCCGCATCGTCGGGCATCTGGTGTTCCGCAAGCGGTATGCGTCGTCGTCGCGTTTCCTGCGCTACGAGCACGAGCAGGCGTATCTTCTCGCCAAGGGCAATCCCCGGATGCCGGCGCGCGTCATTCCCGACGTGATCGACTTTCCCTACAGCGGCAACCGGCTCCACCCGACGCAGAAGCCAGTGGAGGCGCTACGTCCGCTCGTCGAGGCGTTCAGCCGGCCGGGGGAACTTGTGCTGGACCCGTTCAGCGGATCGGGATCGACGCTGGTGGCGGCGCAGGCGCTGGGGCGCGATTGGGTCGGCATCGAACTGGACAACGGCCACTATCACACCGCGACCAGCCGGCTGGCGGAGGCGAACCGCAGGGCAGCCGCATAGGCTGCCCCACCATTGCGAGCATCGCCCGCCGGCCACCTGCCGGCGGGCGGCCATGCCTCCCACAGGTCGGCATGGCCGCGTATGGCGCACTCGCCGGGCTATGCCCGTCTCGCCAATACTTGATGAAATACCTCCAATATGGAAGAAGTTGTTTACAAATATCGATCGCGCAGCGCGATCTACATATCCGCAAAGACCATCTGCAAACTTCGATCGAACTAAGCGACGCTTCCTCTTTCCAGCGATGCTCCGCTGGCAGGAAAGAGGGGACGCCATGCCGAATACCGATTGGCGCACGCCGGCTACTTACGCCCATGTTCAAAACATCTCGACCGCCGGCTTCGCGTGGGAGTTCCTACGCCGCGATCCCGACTATCGTCGCGACTTTCGGCGTGTGAAAGCGTCACCCCGGGGGACGGTCGAGGCGCAGGCGGCGTTCAACGACCGATGGGGGTTGCGATTTCCCGGCGAACCCGGACCAGCGCGCCGACGAGGCACCGCCGTTCTGGTCGCCCGCGCTGCTGCCTGACGCCTTCGAGCTCCGAAGTACCGTCCCGCAGCCAGACGATCCGTCCGCGCTGCCGATACGCCTGTCCGAACTGCCCGGCCTCAATGTGCGCGTCTCTGCGGATGGGACGTGGCATGGCGTCTGGCGCACGATCGGCGCCGACCACCGCTTCCGGCTCGCCGTTCGGCCGCCAAGTAAAGCCGCAACCTACATCGTCGTCCTGCCGCTGGACTGGCTGCTGGAACTGCGCGCCGACGCCGTCGTGCGTTTCTGGCTCGCCCTGCAAGGTCGCCCGCCCGGCGAGCGACGGCACGACCTGCCGGCGCAGACCCGCGCCCGCCTGATCCTCGTCCTGCGCGCCCTGGACGGCCGGCTGACCGGCGCCAGCTACCGCGACATCGCCAGGGTGCTGCTCGGTTTCCGCGGCGGCAAAGCCGAGTGGGACAGCGATCCGCGCAAGAACCAGGCGCGCCGCCTCGTCGCCGATGGCCTGCGCATCATGCGCGGCGGCTACCGCGACCTGCTCGTCTATCCCGTCCGGCTGCCGCGCCACCGCTGACCGTCATCTCGCCGGGGTGCCGGAATCGCACCCCGCCGATTCCGGCACGCTGCACGCCGCCGGTTCTCCGCCACGGTTCGCCATAGCCCGCTGCCGCCCACCGGCAGCCCGCCATGCACCGCCGGAGACCCGACCATGCTCGATCCCAAGACGGGGTTGCCGCCCCGCTATCTGCGCGCGCCCGATGCGGCGCGTTTCCTCGGCATCTCGATCCGCACGCTGGAGAAGCACCGGACCTACGGCACCGGCCCGACCTATCGCAAGGTCGGCGGGCGCGTCCTCTATTCGGTCGACGATCTCCAGGCATGGACCGCCATCGGCGCGCGCAAGTCGGCCTCCGAGCAGACCGCCACCCGCGTCTTTCCCGCCCGCCCGCTGACCGCGGCCGAGAAGGCGTCGCTCTGAATGTCGGGCGATGCCACCCGGAGCGAGCGCCGGCAGCTCGACCCGTTCGTCGTCGCGATCGGCGATGCCCCGCCACGCGACCAGCGCGACCTGATGGAACGGCCGTTCTTCTCGCTGGCCAAGACCAAGCGCAACGCGCCGATCCTCTACGAGGCCGGTGGCCAGCGCGTCGAGGTCCACGCCATGCCCGAGCAAGGCATGGCGACGATCTGGGACGCCGACGTGCTGATCTGGGCGGCGAGCCAGATCGTTGATGCCGCCAATCACGGCCTGCGCACCTCGCGCTTCCTGCGCTTCACGCCCTACCAGATGCTGCTTGCGATCGACCGCGCCACCGGCGCGCGCGAGTATCGGCTGTTGAAGGGCGCGCTCGCCCGACTGCAATCGACCGTTATCCGCACGACGATCCGCCACGGCGAGCATTGGCGGCGGCACCAGTTCTCCTGGATCAACGAGTGGGAGGAGCTGACTACCCGCGACGGCCGCGTCGAGGGCATGGAGTTCGTCCTGCCCGACTGGTTCTACCGGGGCGTCGTCGACCGCTCGCTCGTGCTGACGATCGACCCGGCCTATTTCCGGCTGACCGGCGGCATCGAACGCTGGCTCTACCGCGTCGCGCGCAAGCACGCCGGCCACCAGCCGCACGGCTGGACGTTCGAGGTCGCGCACCTCCATGCCAAGTCCGGCAGTCTCGCGCGGCCGTCCGACTTCGCGCTCGACCTCCGCCGCATCGTTCAGCGTCAGCCGCTGCCCGGATACCGCCTCGACATGGCGCGCGACGGGCGGCGCGAGCTGCTCCGCATCCGGCCTATTTTGCCGTCCACAGTGCCTGTTGACGGACCTGTGGAAACGCTCGTGACTTCGGGCGCAGATGGTATCGGGATTTCGGGCGCAGCCCTATCGGGACTTCGGGCGCACGAACCGCAGCTAAGTCTACGGCCGCAAACGACGAATCCGACCCGTAACTTAGAGTCTAACAGAGAATCTAACTCTATTGCTGTTGCGCGCACGCGCGGGCGACACGGTGCCGGTGCCGTCGAAGGGCGCGAACGATGATGCGCGCGCTCGACCTGTTCAGCGCGGCGGCGGGCGGCTGGACGCTCGGCCTGCACCGCGCCGGCTTCGTCACCGTCGCCGCCTGCGAGATCGTCGAATGGCGCCGCATCCTCTACGCGGAGAACAATCCCGATGTCCGCCTCTACGAGGACGTGTGCGGCCTCACGGCAGCTCGACTTGTTTCCGACCTCGGATACCTCCCCGACATCGTCGTCGGCAGCCCGCCCTGCCAGGACATCTCGGTCGCCAACGTCAAGGGGCGCGGGATCGACGGCGAGCGGTCGCGGCTCTACCTCGAAGCCGTCCGGCTGGTCGGAGACTGCCGCCCTCGCTGGTTCGCTTTTGAGAACAGCGCTCATCTCAGAACTCGCGGCGCGGACCGGCTGCTCGATGCGCTGGCGGCGCTCGGCTACGCCTGCGAACCATGCGTGGTGGGTGCTGGAGACCTCGGCGCCAACCACGAGCGCAAGCGATCCTGGCTCGTCGGCTTCGACCCCGACCAACTCGTCGCCCGCGCTGCTGGCGACGCCGCGGCGGTCGGATGCGGACCGGGGTGGCCGAGGCGACGTGCTCAGCCAGTTGCAGGGTCATGCCAGCCGCCATGCCGGGATGCTGCCGACGCCGGTGAAGCCGAACGGCGGTCGCCGGTTGAGCTGGGAGGAGATCGAGAGCGGCAAGCGTTCGAACGGCGCGAAGGCGCAGATCGACACGCCGAACCTGCTCCGCCACGCCGCCGACATGCTGCCGACGCCGACGAAGCGCGACCGGCGGATGGACGCATGGTCGCCAGCCTACGACCGGCGCAAGTCGCCGACGATGGACGCGGTGCTCGACGGAGCGATGACCGGCCGGGCGCCGGACCGATGGACCTACGCCCGATCGATCGCGACGCTGCTGAAGGAACACGGGCTGACTGGAGCCTCGCGGACCTTGCCCGTCACCTACGGCTGGATGATGGGCTATCCGCCGGGCTGGCTGACGCGCGCGTTGCGCTCGGCGATGGACGCCGGCCGGCTGCCGCCGGCCTGATCGTCGAGGCGTTCGGCGACGCCGTCCTGCCGCAGATACCCGAAACCATCGGCCGCGCCATCCTGCGCGCCGAAGCCGCGCTCGCCGCAGTCATGGCGCGCGACCTTCATCATCGAGGAGACCATCCATGACCGCCGCAGCGATGCGCGCGGGCACCTCCGCCGTGCCCTCCGCGCGACCGTCCGACAGCCTGACGCATGTCGAGCTGACGCATATCGAGAAGCGGGTGGAGAACTGGATCAGGTTCGGTCGGCACGTCGGCGAGCGCATCATCGACCGCTGCCGCCGCGTCCTCTGGTTCCGGCCGGGCAGCGTGTTCGCCTTCGTCCGCTGGGCCGCCAACGATTACGGCACGGTCGCCTCGCGCATCGACATCGTCCGCGCGGTCGATCCGGGCGAGCCGTATCAGACGCTGCCGTTCGTCCGCCCCGGCGGCGACATCCTGCTGCACGTCGAAGGCTGGCCGAAAGTCGAGCGGGTGCTCCGCCACATCGACACGGTGGAAGCGACGGGCGTCGATCCGTGCGACGCCGCGCCCGATCACTGGCGTCACGTCCATAACCGGATCGCGACGGGCGAGGAGCCGCGCGCCTACACCGCCGAACGCCACCTGGCGTGGCTCAAGCGCCGGGAGATCGAGCGATGAGCCGCCGCGGCTATGTCGCGACGGCGATCGTCGCCAGCCTGTTGCTCGCCGTGATGGGCGTCGTCGAGGTGATGCCGCGCCTGCTGTGGAACGCCTCCGCCAGCGTGCCGGTCGGACTGTATGCGCTGCGTCCCACCGGGCGGCTGGCGACCGGCGATCTGGTCGCGGTCTCGCCGCCGAAGCCGCTCGCCTGGTTCCTCGCCACGCGACACTATCTGCCGCTCGACACGCCGCTGATGAAGCGGGTGATGGGGCTTCCCGGTCAGCAGGTGTGCCGCGGTGGGAACACCGTCACCGTCGATGCCGTGCCGCTCGGCGACGCGCTCGACCGCGACCGGCACGGCCGTCCGCTGCCGGTATGGCGAGGCTGCCGCCGCATCGGCGCGGGCGAGGTCTTCCTGATGAACCCGGCCGTGCCGGACAGCCTCGACGGCCGCTACTTCGGGGCGCTGCCCGCCGCCACGGTCATCGGGATGGCGACGCCGCTCTATACCGACGAGGCCGGCGACGGCCGCTTCGTCTGGCGCGCGGTCACACACTGACCGCCGTCCCTTCAACATCCCAGCAACGACTAGGAGGCTTCCTCATGCCGCAGATCGGCACCTTCACGCGCACGTCCACCGGCTTCGCAGGCCGCATCCGCACACTGTCCTTCGACACCGAGTTCGTCATCGTGCCGGCCGAGCCCACCGATGCCGAGAACGCGCCCGACTATCGCGTCCACCTCGGCGACGCGGACGGCCCGAAAGTCGGGGCTGGCTGGACCCGCACCGGCGAGCGTGCGGGCGAGTTCGTCGCCATCGTGCTCGACGACCCAGTTTTTCTCGCTCCGATCCGCGCGCGACTGTTCCGCGAAGCCGGCGACGACACGGCGTGGTCGCTGCACTGGAACCGGCTGCCGCGCCGCGGCGAGCGGGACTGATCCGATGCACACTATCGCCCTCCGCACCGCAGCCGCGCTACTCGCAGGCATCGCCACGGCAGCGCCGATCCTGTCAGCAGGCGCGCAGACTTCACGGCCCGCCCGCGCGATATCGGTCGATCCCTATGCCGCGCACATTGCGGAAGCGTCGCGGCGTTTCGGCATTCCGGCGGCATGGATCAGGGCGGTGATGCGCGCCGAGAGTGCTGGCGATCCGCACGCCGTTTCGCGCGCGGGCGCGATCGGGTTGATGCAGGTGATGCCGACGACATGGGCGGGCTTGCGCGTCCGCCATCGCCTCGGTGCCGACCCCTGCGATCCGCGCGACAACATCCTCGCAGGCACCGGCTATCTCCGCGAGCTGCACGACCGCTACGGCAGCGTCACCGCCATGCTCGCCGCCTATAATGCCGGTCCCGGACGCTACGAAGCGTCGCTCGCCGGCCGCCCCTTGCCCGCCGAGACGCGCGCCTACCTCGCCGCCATCGTACCGAACATCGACGGTAGTAAAGCGGCCGGACCAATCATTGTCGCGGCGGCCGATCCGCTCGCATGGACGCGCGCGCCACTGTTCGTTGCGCCATTCTCGCGCACATCCGCTGTCGATCCGGCGACGGGCGGGAGCGATGATGCTGCCGCCCAAGCGTCGCGCGAAGGTAGCCTGTTCGTCGCATCGGCAGCGCGGGTGCCGATGCCGTGACCGGTATGATCGGCAGCGTCGCGGGCACCTCGGGATTGAACAGACGGGGAGCCGAAGCAGCGATAGGAGAGGCAGAAAGGGGGAGGCAGGCGGAGGGCAAGATTAAACGAACCGGCACCCCATCGGTCCGGTTCGAGGGCGAAGCCCTTGTCTGCACACTGTTCGGGGCGGCACCGTCTCCGCGCCGTCATGGTGCCGCGAGGTGCGGCAAACCCAGCATCCGCGCCATTTCTCGTGGCACCATCCGCCGAAACCGGCCGCATGGAGCGGATCGGCAGCCATGAGCGGTGACGACGACGGCCGCTTCCGCCCAAGACCCGGCCGCGTCCGCTCGGACGCGCCGAAGGTCGGTCGGGCGAAGAGCTTCCTCAGCCAGGTTCGCAAGGTCACGCGCCAGCAGCAGGTGGCTTCGCCGCGAGGCCGGGCGGCGAAGAGCGGCAGCTCCAACCGTAGCACGAACGGCAAGAGCCTCGTCGCCTCTGGCCGAGGCGTCCAGCGCGGGCGCGGAGCCGCCTTCGTCCGCGCCCGCAACTTGTCGGACGGCTGGAGCCATCGCCAGTCCGGCAGCCGCCGCGTCGTCGTGAAGGTCCGCCATGTCCGCGGCGCCGGACGCAACGGCAAGGGCGCCGCGCACCTGCGCTACATCCAGCGCGACGGCACGTCCCGCGACGGCGAACGCGGCCGGCTCTATTCGGCGGCCGACGAGCGCGCCGATGGCGACGCCTTCCTCGACCGCGGCAAGGACGATCGTCACCAATTCCGCTTCATCGTCTCGCCCGAGGACGCCGCCGACCTCGTCGACCTGACCGGCTACACCCGCGAGCTGATGGTGCAGGTAGAGACCGATCTCGGCACGAAGCTCGACTGGGTCGCGGTCAACCACCACAACACCGGCCACCCGCACGTCCACGTCATCGTCAACGGCCGCGACGAACACGGGCGGGATCTCGTCGTCAACGGCGACTATCTGTCGGCCGGCATCCGCGAGCGGGCAAGCGAGCGGGCGACGCTGGAGCTCGGCCCCGTCACCGACATCGAGCAGCGCCGCAAGCTGACCGCCGAGATCGACAAGGATCGCTTCACGCGCATCGACCGCGCGATGATCGCCGAGGCCGAGGACCGCGTCGTCGACCTGCGCCATGAGCCACGCGACCTGCACGGCCAGTTCGACCGCACCCTGCGTATCCGCCGGCTCGGCAAGCTTGGCGAAATGGGCCTCGCCACCGAGCACGCACCGGGCATCTGGGAATTGGGCGAGCGGCTGGAGCCGACGCTGCGCGAGATGGGCGAGCGCGGCGACATCGTCCGCACCATGCAGAAGGCGCTGCGGGCCGGGGGCTCCGAGCGTGACCCGCTGACCTTCGCGATCCACGACGCCGCGCCCGCGACGCCGGTCATCGGCCGCGTGCTCGACAAACATCTCACCGACGAGCTGGGCGAGAACCTGACGCTGGTGATCGACGGGATCGACGGGCGAACGCACCACGTTTCCGGGATCGAACCGGCCCGTGTCGAGGACGCCCGCATCGGCAGCATCGTCGAGATCGGACCGGCGGAGAGCACGGTCCGCCCCGCCGACCGCGCCATAGCCGGCATGGCCGAAGACGGCATCTACCGGCCGAGCCGCCATCTGGAGCAGGCGCGGTTCGGCGGCCGCGTGCCAAGCGGCGACTATCAAGGCTTCGTCGATGCCCATGTCCGCCGATTGGAGGCGCTGCGCCGTGCCGGCATCGCCGAGCGGATCGACGCCGACCGGTGGCGCATTGCCGGCGACTTCGAAGCGCGAGCCATGGCCCACGATGCCGGGCGAGGCACCCGCGCCAACATCCGCATCCTCTCGACCTTCGACCTCGAACGGCAGATCGGCTCGGACGGCACCACCTGGCTCGACCGGCGGCTGATCGGTGCAGGCATGTCCGACCTTTCGCAGGCCGGGTTCGGCGATCAGGTGCGCGAAGCGATGGCGCGGCGGCGCGAGGCGCTGATCGAGCGGGGTGACGCCGCCCGCCAGCAGGACGGCGGCGTGACCTATCGGCGCAACCTGATCGCGGGACTTCAAGAGCGGGAGTTGGCCGGCACAGGTGCGACGCTGGCCGCCAGGAAGGCGTTACCCTTCCGCGCTGTCACCGATGGCGAGACGGTCAGCGGCACGTTCACCGGGACCGTTCAGCTATCAAGCGGCAAGTTCGCCGTCGTAGAAAAAAGCCACGAGTTCACGCTTGTCCCATGGCGACCAGTCATCAACCGCCAGCTCGGCCGCGAAGTGTCCGGAGTTGTGCAAGGCGGATCGGTGTCGTGGCAGCTTGGGCGGCAGCGGGCACTTGGGATTTGACGACCGCTGGTCTCGTAGCCGCCGCTGCTTCTCGAACCCAGGAATGCCTAGGAGTTGCTCAGCGAGAAAGTCGATCAACAAACGGACACCAGCAACCTCAACCCGCTTCCGGCAATCACCATCCTAGATTGAACGGATGGTCAGAGGCATTCCTTAAGGATCGCTTCACCTTTTCATCGTGCCGTAGGCGTTGGTAGATCATTGCCTCCGATCTGTCGTCATCACGAGTGATCCTATTGAAGTGCGAGTCTAATATTTCGCACCGCGACTAACGCGGCCTCGACATCTTGGGGAGCTACCTTTTCAGCGAGTCTTCGGTTCCATGGGATTCGCGCATCCGTCGCTTTCCTGTATGTTTCCATGCCTTTCGAAGTAAGTATAACGTGCGGTGCGCGTAGATGACGTGGGTTATCTGCCATCTCCAGAAAACCCTCATCAATCAGTTCGCTTACGACCCGGCGTACTGATTGGCGCGATTGACCCAATGATCGCGCAATATCTGCCATCGTGATACGGTCTTCGGTGTTCGCCACTGTGCCCAAGACTTGCCATCGTGCGCTCGTCAGGCCGAGCGGGCCTACCAACGAATCTCCTGCCGCGATGAGTCGGCCGTGCAATCGCAGTATCTCGAATATCAGCTCGCCTGTTTTCGTTTCGTGCTCGTCGGCCATTCCGCGTCGGTACAGGATTGACAGCATACTGTCCATATCCATATTGGCAGCATGTTGTCAGATGGGATGGTCTGGGACGGATGCTGGGGTCGGCGCACATACGAGAATTCGAGCCGTGCCTTGGCTCATCATGGCGTAACAGGCGCAATGAAATTCTACCAAGGCTGACCTCATTCAGTCGCGCGCCTGGATGTATCTGGCAGGAAAACGGACTAACGGCCCGTGAGTTGGATCAAGCCATTCGACACTGGATTGAATTTGATTTTGCAGAGTTTGAGCGCAGCTTGGCAGCGTTTAAACATTACAACTCTACAATATCTGATCAGAATTTACATTTCGTGCGTATTTGTAGCGGCAAGTCCAGAGATATACCCGTTCTGCTCCTCCATGGATGGCCGAGTTCGTTTCTCGAGACTGCAAATATAGCAAACTCTATGACTGAGGTGGACAGTAAATCATTCGGATTTGATTGCATATGCCCATCACTTCCGGGATTCGCGTTCTCAACACCTCTGCACAATTCTCCGAAGATAGAAATTATCACCGATATGTTGCTGGATCTGATGGCAACTATCGGGCACGACCATTTTTACATTCATGGCGGGGATTGGGGCTCGGTGCTGGCACAGTCTCTGGCCACCCGAGCGCCAGAACGCGTGCGAGGTATACACCTCACCTTTCTCCCTACGCCGCCCCCCGACTCAGTCACATTTAGCGGCGAAGACGAAGAAAGAGCCGAGCATATGCGGTCTTACATGAAACAACGCTCCCCATATTGGCTCGTTCAATCGGATACGCCTGACAGCTTAGGATTAGCTTTAAACGACTCACCGGTTGGACTCCTTTCTTGGTTGGGAGACCGTTTTCTGCGTTGGAACGACCGGCACCTGCCGATACCCTTTAAGGCTCTTATTGAAACCGCCACACTTTACTGGTGCACCACCTGTGCTGGTACTTCTGCGCACATCTATCATGCCAACCGCAGCAAGGCCCGCATATCGCTTCCGACAATTCCGGTCGGCGTAGCAGTTATGCCGCGCGACCTTGTATTGCCCATCAGAGCGTTGGCCGAACGGCGCTTCATTATCCGCATGTGGACCGAGTTTGAACAAGGTGGCCACTTCCCTGGCTTCGAGGTTCCCGAGCTTGTGGCCAATGACCTCACAACTTTCATAGGGAGTATAGAAGATGCTTGGTAACGACTTCATTCATAGAATCGATAAATTCAAAATTCCCGAAGAACAAATCGGTAGGTTCATTGCAGGGGTATCCGAAACCCACCTCGCCATCGGTGCTATCGATGGCTGCCTCCGCAATGAAGTGCTAATTAAGACGTCAGGTGATGGGGAGTACAACGTAATAACTCATGTAGTTTGGCGAGACCAGGACTGCTTGGAAACCGCAATTTTGCATATGAAAGGCCACCATGACCGCCACGGCGGAAAGCCGGCGTTGCCGGTAGGAGCGATCGAGGATCGTGCGGTCTACCGCTCCCTTCTAATATGAAGCCGCAAAGAAATGCGACGAACGAAGCAACTGCAGGATTGCGGTCGAAATTGGCGCGGGCGAATATCACTCACTTCCCTGATCCAGACTTTGGCTGTCGCAGAATTTCTAAATTTTCATCACGCCGCTAACGCCTTGGGAGTCACACAGTCGAGCGTCAGTACCCGCATTAAGGGGTTGGAGGACGTACTTGAAATCCCGCTGTTCGAGCGGCGCCATCGAGGTGTCCGGCTAACCGAGGCCGGGCGTAAATTCGTGGCCGAGGTGTCGGCCAGCATTGAGCAGTTAGACCATGCGGTGCGCACGGCCGGTGCGGTTTCGCACGGGTTCGAAGGAAGCATTGGCATCGGGCTTCAAAGCCCTATTGCGAGTGGATTCCTCTTTGACCTGCGACAACGATTCCGAACCAGCTATCCGACGATTGAGCAAGCGATCATAGAAGGCCGATCTTCGGAAATCGTTGCGCTGGTTCGCGATGGCAAGTTGGACGTGGCCTTCGTAGCAGGTGCGGTACGGGCGCCTGATTGCCATACGCGACAGTTGTGGAGCGAGCGGATGGTCATTGCTCTGCCGGCGGATCATCTTCTTTCCGGCCGGCAATCCATTGTCTGGCTCGACGTTGCGGACGAGGCGTTCCTCATCCGCCACGATGGCATGGGGCCTCAAATTTTCGACCATGTTGTGCGTCGGATCAGCGAGTGCGATCAGCTCCCCCATATACGTCGCTGCGACGTTGGGCGAGATACGCTGATGGGTATGGTAGCCGCCGGTGACGGGATTACCCTCACGACCGAAGCAATGACGCATATTTCGTTTCCAGGTATCGTTTTCCGTTCAATCGCAGATGAGACGGAGCCGGCACGGTTCAGCGCCGTGTGGTCACCATATAACCGCAGCCCTACGCTTAAACTTCTGCTCGACATCGCTACGGAAATGGGCCGGTCAGCGTGATCTCGTCACAAGTTTGGCTGGCTCGACACTCAGCGCCTCTGCTATCTGCCCCAGCACGGTGACGCTAGCCGACACGTCGGCGCGTTCGATCGCGCCGATGTAGCGCGCGCTCAGGCCGGCGCGGTCGGCCAGCTCCTCCTGCGTCATCTCCCTGTCATGACGCATCCGACGCAGGTTGGTCGCCATGACCTCCTTGAGGTCCATGAGCGACGAGGAACCAGCGCAGGAACGATCGTTCTAGGAATGATCGTTCCGATTCTTCGCGATGTGCTATACACGGTCACCTCCAAGCGGTGGTTGCGAGGTGGACCATGCGGGCGCGGCCCGAACTCGACCCGGATGTGGACGATCTGGCGCCGACAGCGTCGGAGATCACGGACTATGACGAGACCCACTTCGTCACCTACATGCGCCTGCTCGACGCCCAGGCGGATCGGGCCGACTGGATGGAGGTGGCGCGGGTCGTTCTGCACCGCGATCCGGCGGCCCCGACGACCCAGACCTGTTGGGAAAGTCATCTGGCACGCGCGCGGTGGATGACGCAGACCGGCTACCGCCATCTGCTCGAACGGGCCTCCTCCGAAGCACGATCCCGGCCGCACTGACCGTCCTTTTTCTTCGCTATGGTATCCGGTAGCCCGCTCGCCGGTGATTTCCGTTGCCCACGCCGGGGACGTGCATTCTTTGATCGGCTCCCTTTCTCGTCGGAGCCGGTATGCGCGGAGGCCAGATACTCTGGGGGCAGGTCGCCCTCGTTCTCACGATCGTGGTCGCCACCACCTGGGCGGCGACGCAGTGGACCGCGTGGCGGCTCGGCTTCCAGCCCCAGCTCGGAACGCCGTGGTTCGAGGTGGCAGGCTGGCCGGTCTATCATCCGCCGCTCTTCTTCTGGTGGTGGTACTTCTACGACGCCTATGCGCCCGCGATCTTCGTGGAGGGCGCAGTCATCGCCGCATCGGGCGGCTTCGTCTCGATCGCGGTGGCGATCGGCCTGTCGATGTGGCGAGCGAAGGAAGCGAAGAACGTCGCCACCTACGGCTCGGCGCGCTGGGCATCGCCGGAGGAGGTGAAAGCCGCCGGGCTGCTCGGCGCAGACGGCGTGCTGCTCGGCCGGCTCGACCGCGACTATCTCCGCCACGACGGCCCCGAGCATGTCCTGTGCTTCGCGCCGACGCGGTCGGGCAAAGGCGTCGGCCTCGTCGTGCCGACGCTGCTCACCTGGCCCGGCAGCGTCATCGTCCACGACATCAAGGGCGAGAACTGGACGCTGACGGCGGGCTTCCGCGCTGGGCACGGCCGCGTGCTGCTGTTCGATCCGACCGACGCGGCATCCTCGGCCTACAACCCGCTGCTGGAGGTGCGGCGCGGCGACTTGGAGGTCCGCGACGTGCAGAACATCGCCGACATCCTCGTCGATCCCGAAGGCGCGCTCGACAAGCGCAACCATTGGGAGAAGACCAGCCACTCGCTGCTGGTCGGCGCGATCCTCCACGTCCTCTACGCCGAACCCGACAAGACGCTGGCCGGCGTGGCCAGCTTCCTCTCCGATCCGAAGCGCCCGGTGGAGGCGACGCTACGCGCGATGATGTCGACGCCGCATCTCGGCGAAGCCGGCGTCCATCCCGTCATCGCCTCGTCGGCGCGCGAGTTGCTCAACAAATCCGACAACGAACGATCGGGCGTCCTGTCGACCGCCATGTCGTTCCTCGGCTTGTACCGCGATCCGGTGGTGGCGAAGGTGACGGCGCGGTGCGACTGGCGCATCGCCGACCTCGTCGCGGGCAAGCGCCCGGTCAGCCTCTACCTCGTCGTGCCGCCGTCCGACATCGCCCGCACCAAGCCGTTGATCCGCCTGATACTCAATCAGATCGGCCGGCGGCTGACGGAGGAGCTGAACGGGTCGGCCAAGCGCCACCGCCTGCTGCTGATGCTCGACGAGTTTCCCGCGCTCGGCCGGCTCGACTTCTTCGAGAGCGCACTGGCCTTCATGGCGGGCTACGGCATCAAGAGCTTCCTGATCGCGCAGAGCCTCAACCAGATCGAGAAGGCATACGGCGCGAACAACAGCGTGCTCGACAACTGCCACGTCCGCGTTGCCTTCGCGACCAACGACGAGCGCACCGCGAAGCGCGTGTCGGATGCGCTCGGCACCGCGACGGAGATGCGTGACTCCACCAATTATGCCGGGCACCGGCTGTCGCCGTGGCTCGGCCATCTCATGGTCTCCCGGCAGGAGACGGCCCGACCGCTGCTGACGCCCGGCGAGGTGATGCAGCTTCCGCCCGCCGACGAGTTGCTGCTGGTCGCGGGCGTGCCGCCGATCCGGGCGAAGAAGGCCCGCTATTACGAGGATGCCCGGTTTCGCGAACGGCTGCTGCCGCCTCCGAAGGTGGCCGAGGCGAAGCGGCCCGCGACGCCGCCAGCCGACGACTGGTCTGCGCTGGCGATCCCGGCGCCGGCAGCAGGACCGGCGCAGAGCAGCGCCGATGGCAGCGCCGACGATCCGGCCAACGCCGGCATCCGCCGCGAGCCGGAACTGCCCGAGCAGGAGGAGATCGCGCCGCCCGAACGACCTGCCATCAACGAGTTCGACGTGCTCGACGACGACCCGGACGTGGACGCCGCCAAGGCGCGCAGCCTGCGTGGTCAAATCACGTCGGTTGCCCGGCAGGCGTCGATGGACCCAGCCGATGGCATCGAGCTTTGAGGAGGAGCGGCCATGCCGACCAAGACCCGCATGAACGTCTATTTCGACCCGGACCTCTTGAAGAAGGTCGAGGCGCTGGCGCTCCGCCGCAACGTATCGAAGTCCTCCATCGTCGAAGCTGCCGTCGCGTCCTTTCTGTCCGCCGACGCCTCGGAACGGCTGGAGGCGGTGTTCGCCCGCCGCATGGACCGGATCGGCAGGCAGATCGACGGGATGGATGAAGACCTCGCCATCGTCGGCGAGACGCTGTCGCTGTTCATCCGCTTCTGGCTGACCGTCACACCGCCACTGCCCGACAGCGCACAGGCATCGGCTCGGGCGAAGGGCAGCGAGCGGTTCGAGGGCTTCCTGCAAACGCTCGGCAGGCGGTTGGCGACCGGCGACCGGTTCCTGAAGGAGCTGTCGCGCGACATCGACTCGAGGCGTGACGGCACCGCTACCGAATAGATATCCAACCGCACCGGCCCACCGAGGCACGACCGATCCCGCCGATTGCCGCCGTTTCTTCGCCATGCCCGCACGGCGTTCGATACTTGTTGAAACGGCCGAGTTTCAGGCTCTCTTACTCGACCCCGTTCGGGACCGCTGACGCCGCCCCGGTAGGAACGGGGATAGCATGGCGGGCGCACAGCACAATTCGGAGGGTCTGGCGCGCGGCGCGCGGATGCTGCGCACGGCGCTCGGTCCCGCCATCGCCCGGCTGCTGGAAGACCCCGCCGTCGTCGAGGTGATGCTGAATCCGGATGGGCGCATCTGGATAGACCGATTGTCCGAGGGACTGGCCGATACGGGCGAGCGGCTTTCTCCGGCTGACGGCGAGCGCATCATCAGGCTCGTCGCGCACCATGTCGGCGCGGAGGTCTATGCCGGTGCCCCGCGCGTCTCCGCCGAGCTGCCCGAGACGGGCGAGCGGTTCGAGGGTCTGCTGCCGCCGGTCGTCGCGGCACCCACCTTTGCCATCCGCAAGCCTGCCGTCGCGGTGTTCACGCTCGACGATTACGTCGCGGCCGGCATCATGTCGGCGGCACAGGCGGAGGTGCTCCGCGAGGGCGTCGCCTTCCGCGCCAACATCCTCGTCGCCGGCGGCACCTCGACCGGCAAGACGACGTTGACCAACGCGCTGCTCGCCGAGGTGGCGAAGTCGCCCGACCGCGTCGTCATCATCGAGGATACGCGCGAGCTGCAATGCGCCGCGCCGAACCTCGTCGCCATGCGCACCAAAGATGGCGTCGCCTCGCTCTCCGATCTCGTCCGCTCCAGCTTGCGCCTGCGCCCCGACCGCATCCCGATCGGCGAGGTGCGCGGGCCGGAAGCGCTCGATCTTCTGAAGGCCTGGGGCACCGGGCACCCCGGCGGCATCGGCACGATCCACGCCGGCAGCGCCATCGGCGCGCTGCGGCGGATGGAGCAGCTCATCCAGGAAGCCGTCGTCACCGTGCCGCGCGCGCTGATCGCCGAGACGATCGACCTCGTCGCCGTCCTCGCGGGGCGCGGCTCGATGCGCCGCCTTTCCGAACTCACGCGCGTCGAAGGACTCGGCCCTGACGGCGACTACCGCGTCGTGCCCGCCAACCGTCCGGCGGCCTCACTCACCCCTACCAGCACAGGAGAAAATCCATGATCTCACGCCTTCGTATTGCCCGCCACCGCTTCGAGACCGCAGTGGCGGTCGTCGTCATCAGCGTGATGACGGCGCCCGCCGCACACGCCTCCGGCTCGTCGATGCCGTGGGAAGCACCGCTCCAGTCGATCCTGAAGTCGATCGAGGGGCCGGTCGCCAAGATCGTCGCGGTCATCGTCATCATCTCGACCGGCCTCGCGCTGGCGTTCGGCGATACGTCGGGCGGCTTCCGCCGTCTCATCCAGATCGTTTTCGGGCTGTCGATCGCCTTTGCCGCTTCGAGCTTCTTCCTGTCCTTCTTCTCGTTCGGCGGCGGGGCGCTCGTCTGATGGCCGGCGATCATGCCGGCGAGGTGCCGGGCTTCGCCGTGCCGGTCCACCGGGCGCTGACCGAGCATATCCTGCTCGGCGGCGCGCCGCGCGGTCTCGCCATCCTCAACGGCACGCTGGCGGCGGCGCTCGGGCTTGGGCTGCGGCTGTGGCTGGTCGGCCTCGTCGTCTGGGCGATCGGGCACGTCGCGGCGGTGTGGGCGGCGAAACGCGATCCGATGTTCGTCGACGTGGTGCGCCGGCATCTGCGCATCCCCGGCCACCTGTCGGTTTGAGGGGGCGGCCATGATGAACCTCGCGGAATATCGCCGCACCGCCGCGCGCCTCGCCGACTTCCTGCCTTGGGTGGCGCTGGTCGGCTCGGGCGTCGTCCTCAACAAGGACGGCAGCTTCCAGCGCACCGCGCGCTTTAGCGGTCCCGACCTCGACAGCGCGGTGCCCGCCGAGCTGGTCGCGGTCGCTGGCCGTCTCAACAACGCCTTCCGCCGTCTCGGCTCGGGCTGGGCGATCTTCGTCGAGGCGCAGCGCCATCCCGCCGCAACCTATCCGACGAGCACATTCCCCGATGCCGCGTCCGCGCTGGTCGATGCGGAGCGCAAGGCCGACTTCGAGGAAGCCGGCAGTCACTTCGAGTCCAGCTACTTCCTGACCTTCACCTTCCTGCCGCCGGCCGAGGATGCCGCGCGAGCCGAGGGCTGGCTCTACGAGGGCCGCGAGCAAAAGGGCATCGACCCGCAGGAGCTGGCCGCCGGATTCGTCGACCGCACCGACCGCATCCTGCGGCTCGTCGAGACCTTCATGCCAGCGTGCCGCTGGCTGGATGACGCCGAGACGCTCACCTACCTCCACGCCTGCGTTTCGACCCACCGGCACCGTGTCCGCGTGCCCGAGACGCCGATGTATCTCGACGCGCTGCTCGCCGACCAGCCGCTGACCGGCGGACTGGAGCCGATGCTGGGCGACCGGCATCTCCGCGTCCTCACCATCACCGGCTTTCCGACCGCGACCACGCCGGGGCTGCTCGACGAGCTGAACCGGCTGGCCTTCCCATACCGCTGGTCGACCCGCGCGATCCTCCTCGACAAGACCGACGCCACGAAGCTGCTGACGAAGATCAGGCGGCAGTGGTTCGCGAAGCGCAAGTCGGTCGCCGCGATCCTGAAGGAGGTGATGACCAACGAACAATCGGTGCTGGTCGATACCGATGCGTCGAACAAGGCGGCGGACGCCGACATGGCGTTGCAGGAACTTGGCGCCGACCATGCCGGCATCGCCTACGTCACCGCGACGGTGACGGTGTGGGACGCCGATCCGCGCATCGCCGACGAGAAGCTGCGGCTGGTCGAGAAGGTCGTGCAGGGTCGCGACTTCACCGCGATGGCCGAGACGATCAATGCGGTGGACGCTTGGCTCGGTAGCTTGCCGGGGCACGTCTACGCCAACGTCCGGCAGCCGCCGATCTCGACGCTTAACCTCGCCCATATGATCCCTCTGTCGGCAGTCTGGGCGGGACCGGAGCGCGACGAGCATTTCGACGCGCCGCCGCTGCTGTACGGCCGGACAGAAGGTTCGACGCCGTTCCGGCTGTCGCTGCATGTCGGCGATGTCGGGCATACCCTCGTCGTCGGCCCGACCGGCGCGGGCAAGTCGGTGCTGCTCGCGCTGATGGCGTTGCAGTTTCGCCGGTATGCGGGCGCGCAGATGTTCGCCTTCGACTTCGGTGGCTCGATCCGGGCCGCCGCGCTGGCAATGGGCGGCGACTGGCACGATCTCGGCGGCGGACTGACCGAAGGCAGCGACGCCAGCGTGTCGCTCCAGCCGCTGGCTCGCATCGAACAGACCGCCGAACGCGCATGGGCGGCCGATTGGCTCGTCGCGATCTTGACCCGCGAAGGTGTGGCGATCACGCCGGAGGTGAAGGAGCATCTCTGGACCGCGCTGTCGTCGCTGGCCTCCGCACCGGTCGAGGAGCGGACGGTCACCGGCCTCGCGGTGCTGCTCCAATCGAACGACCTGAAGCAGGCGCTGCGGCCCTATTGCATTGGCGGCGCGTGGGGCCGGCTGCTCGACGCCGAGCACGAACATCTCGGCAGCGCGACTGTCCAGGCGTTCGAGACCGAGGGGCTGATCGGCACCGACGCCGCGCCCGCCGTGCTCGCCTACCTGTTCCACCGGATCGAGGACAGGCTCGACGGTGCGCCGACGCTTATCATCGTCGACGAGGGGTGGCTCGCGCTCGACGACGAGGGCTTCGCCGGCCAGCTCCGAGAATGGCTGAAGACGCTGCGCAAGAAGAACGCCTCCGTCATCTTCGCCACGCAATCGCTCAGCGACATCGACGGCAGCGCCATCGCGCCCGCCATCATCGAGAGTTGCCAGACCCGGCTGCTTCTGCCCAACGAGCGCGCGATCGAGCCGCAGATCACCGCCATCTACCGGCGGTTCGGTCTCAACGACCGGCAGATCGAGATCCTCGCGCGGGCGACGCCCAAGCGCGACTACTACTGCCAGTCGCGCCACGGCAACCGGCTGTTCGAGCTGGGCCTGTCCGACGTGGCGCTGGTGCTGTGCGCCGCATCCTCGCGCATCGACCAGCAGGCCATCGCCGCGATCGTCGCCGAGCACAGCCGCGCCGGTTTCCTTGCCGCCTGGCTGCGCCACCGCGGCGTTGGCTGGGCGGCCGACCTGATCCCCGACCTCACCAATCTGGAGACATCATCATGACCCTGCGCCGTAGCCGCGCGGCACTCGTCGCCGCGACCATCCTGTCCGTGCCGCTGTCGCCGATGCTGGCGACGCCCGCTGCGGCACAGTGGACGGTGTTCGACCCGTCGAACTACGCGCAGAACGTCCTCCAGGCCGCGCGCACGCTCCAGCAGGTCAACCAACAGATCACCAGCCTCCAGAACGAGGCGACGATGCTGGTCAATCAGGCGCGTAACCTCGCCAGCCTGCCGTACTCCTCGCTCCAGCAGCTCCAGCAGAATGTCCGCCGCACACAGGCGCTACTCCAGCAGGCGCAGAATATTGCCTTCGACGTGCGGTCGATCGACCAGGCGTTCCAGCGGCAATACGGCAGCGCGTCGATGTCGGTGTCCGACAGGCAGCTCGTCACCGACGCGCGGAGCCGATGGCAGAACACGGTCGGTGGCTTGCAGGACGCGATGCGCGTGCAGGCCGGCGTCGTCGGCAATATCGACACCAACCGCGCCGAGATGGCGAACCTCGTAACCCGCAGTCAAGGCGCGACCGGCGCGCTTCAGGCAACGCAGGCCGGCAACCAGCTCCTTGCGCTCCAGGCGCAACAGCTCGCAGACCTCACCGCGATGATGGCCGCGAACGGTCGCGCGCAGGCGCTGTCCGACGCCGAGCGTGCGGCGGCGGCCGAGCAGGGCCGCGAACAGCGCCGCCGCTTCCTCGCGCCGGGCGCAGGCTACCAGCCCGGCAACGCCCGCATGTTCAACCCCGGCAACTGAGGCGCTTTATGGAGGCGAAGACGCTTGCCCGCATCGGTGCCGCCGCGTTCGCCGGCATCGCCATCACCGCCGCCGCGATCGAGATGACGCGCGAGGAGAAACCGGTCGTGCCGGTGACCGTGGAGGTCACCACCGCGCCCGCCGACCCGATGCGCGAGGCGCTTGCACGTTGCCGGTTCATGGGCGAGGCCGCGACAAGCGATGCGACGTGCTTGAAGACGTGGGCCGACAACCGCGCCCGTTTCCTCGGCACGTCGCCCGCGTCCGGGGCGCGCTGACGATGGGCAGCACCGGCGTCATCGACAGCTTCCTCGGCGTCTTCACCCGCTACATCGACTCAGGCTTCGGTCTGCTCGGCGGCGAGGTCGCCTTCATCGCCACCACGCTGATCGTCATCGACGTGACACTGGCCGCGCTGTTCTGGTCGATGGGCGGCGAGGACGACATCGTCGGCCGCCTCATCAAGAAAACGCTGTTCGTCGGCGTGTTCGCGTACATCATCGGCAACTGGAACAATCTCGCCCGGATCGTCTTCGACAGCTTCGCCGGGCTGGGGCTCAAGGCATCCGGCACCGGCTTCTCCGCCGCCGACCTCATGCGGCCCGGCAAGGTGGCGCAGACCGGCCTCGATGCCGGACGGCCGCTGCTCGACTCGATCTCCGGGCTGATGGGCTATTGGTCGTTCTTCGAGAACTTCATCCAGATCGCCTGCCTGCTCTTCGCATGGGCGCTGATCCTGCTCGCCTTCTTCATTCTCGCCGTCCAGCTTTTCGTCACGCTGATCGAGTTCAAGCTGACGACGCTCGCCGGCTTCGTGCTCATCCCGTTCGGCCTGTTCGGCAAGACCGCCTTCATGGCCGAGCGCGTCCTCGGCAACGTCATCTCGTCCGGCATCAAGGTGCTCGTGCTCGCCGTCATCGTCGGGATCGGATCGACCTTGTTCTCGCAGTTCACCGCCGGCTTCGGCGGGCGGACGCCGACCATCGACGACGCGATGGCGATCGTGCTCGCCGCGCTGTCGCTGCTGGGCCTCGGCATCTTCGGTCCCGGCATCGCCAACGGTCTCGTCTCCGGCGGTCCACAGCTCGGCGCGGGTGCTGCGATCGGCACCGGGCTGGCGGCCGGCGGCATGGTCGCCGCCGGTGGCGCCGCGATTGGCGCGGTCGCGTCCGGCGGCGCTGCGCTGGCGGGTGGTGCCGCCGCTGCTGCCCGTGGCGGAGCGGCGCTCGCCGGTGGCGCATCCACCGCCTATCAGGCCGGTGCGGCTGGACAGTCCGGCATGGCCGGCGTCGCTTCCGGTCTCGGCAACGTGGCCAGCGCGGGCGGAAAGGCGGCCGTCTCGCCGCTGAAGCGCGCCGCCGGCCGTGCGGCCGACAGCCTCCGGTCCAGCTTCCAGTCCGGTAGCCGTGCCGTGAGCGGCGACGCCGCGCCGGGCGATGACGGCGCGGCTCCTGCAACTCCAACGGCGGGAACCCAACCCGCATGGGCGAAGCGCATGAAGCGCTCCCAGCAGCTCACCCACGGTGTCCAGGCCGCCGCGCACGCCGTGCGATACGGCGACGCGCATGGCGGCGGCTCTTCCATCTCCCTCGACCAAGGCGACCGCCGATGAGCATCTTCAAACGACCCGCCGCGCATTACGGCAAGACCCCGCAGCCCGAGACCCCCTACCAGCGCGCCGCCCAGGTGTGGGACGACCGCATCGGCTCGGCCCGCGTCCAGGCGCGCAACTGGCGGCTGATGGCGTTCGGCTCGCTGGCGCTGTCCGCCGGTCTGTCGACCGCGCTGGTCTGGCAGGGTGCCAGTGGCTCGATCGTGCCGTGGGTGGTGCAGGTCGACAAGCTCGGTCAGGCGCAGGCCGTGGCACCCGCCAGCGAAGGCTACCGCCCGACCGATCCGCAGATCGCGTTCCACCTCGCGCGGTTCGTCGAGGAGGTCCGCAGCATCCCGGCAGATGCGATCGTCGTGCGGCAGAACTGGCTGCGCGCCTACGACTTCACGACCGCGACCGGCGCGCAGGCGCTCAACGACTATGCCCGCGCCAACGACCCGTTCGCGAAGGTCGGCAAGCAGCAGATCGCCGTCGACGTGTCGTCGGTCATCCGCGCCTCGCCGGACTCTTTCCGCGTCGCTTGGACCGAGCGGCGCTACCAGGACGGCAGTCTCGCCGAGACCTCCCGCTGGACCGCGATCCTCACCGTCGTCGTCCAGCCGCCGCGTGATGCCGAGGCGCTGCGCAAGAACCCACTTGGCATCTACGTCAACGCGATCAACTGGTCGAAGGAGCTGGGCCAGTGATCCTGCGCCTCACGTCCGTTCCGGCGGCACTGTTCGCCGCGACGATGCTCGCCGGTTGCGCCACGACGCAAAAGCCGCCCGAGATCAGCTACGATGCCGAGGTGCCGCCGCTGCCGCCCGTGCCGATGCTCGCCGTACCATCGCGGCCCCGGCCGTTGCATGTCCCGCCGCCGTGGACGCCGGCACGGGGCGGACAAGCTGCCGGAACCTCGACCGCGCGCGTCGAGAACGCCAACGCCGCCGCCCGCGTCCAGCCGCGCCGCGAAGGCTATTACAACGCTATCCAGGTCTATCCGTGGAGCGAGGGCGCGCTCTACCAGGTCTACGCCGCAGTCGGGCAGATCACCGACATCGCGCTCGAACCGGGCGAGAGCCTCACCGGCGCCGGTCCGATCGCGGCGGGCGACACCGCGCGATGGATCATCGGCGACACCGAGAGCGGCGCGGGTGACACCCGCCGCGTCCACGTCCTCGTCAAGCCGACGCGGGCGGACCTTTCCACCAACCTCGTCATCACCACCGACCGGCGTCTTTATCTGATCGAGCTGCACGCGGGCGAACGGCCCTACATGCCCTCGGTCGCGTGGAGCTATCCGGTCCCGCCGCCTTCGCAACAAGCCGCTGTGCCAACCACGCCGATCATACCGGCCGCCGCCGAGCGCACCTATCGCTACGCCCTGACCGGCGACGCTCCGCCGTGGCGACCGATCGCGGTCTACGACGACGGGCGGCGCGTCTACGTCGAGTTCCCGCGCGGCATCGTCCAGGGCGAGATGCCGCCGCTGTTCGTCGTCGGCTCCGAAGGCGAGCCGGAGATCGTCAACAGCCGCGTCCACCGCAATGTGCTCATCGTCGACCGCCTGTTCGGCGCCGCCGAGCTGCGCCTCGGCAAGGGCGACCGCCAGCAGACCGTCCGCATCCTCCGCACCGATGGGAGGCCGTCATCATGACCGGCGTCGATCCCGAGAAGAGCGCGCCGAGCCTGCCGGAAGCCGACGACGATGTCCGACCGCTGACCGGCGAGCCGGTCGCGCCGATGCGGCTGCGGCCGGAGCCGCCGCGCGTCACCCGACTGTCGCGCAAGGCGCTGGCGGTGCTCGGCAGCGTCGCCGGCGTCGGTCTCGGCGGCGCGCTGATCTACGCGCTCCAAGTCCAGCAAGGCGGTAAACCGGCCGAAGAGGTCTACGCGACCGATGGGCGCTCTACGCCGGACGGCCTCAACGCGCTGCCGAAAGATTACACCGGCCGGGTGCTCGGCCCACCGCTGCCCGGCGATCTCGGCCGCCCGATCCTTGACGCGCAGACCCGCGGCCAGCCCGTACCCGTTTCGGGGATCGACGCGCCTGCTGGACCCGCCGCGCCCGATCCCGAAGCTGAGCGTCGCCGCCAGGAACTGGAACGGCGTCGGCAGGAGCTGGAGGCGGCGCGCACCAGCCGGGTGTTCTTCCAGGCGGGCGCACAGACTGCGGCGGCGAGCGGCGTGCCCGGCGACGGGATGCCGAACCTCGCCGGCATGGGAGCACCCGGCCGGACGGCCACGCCCACCGCGCAAGACCGGCAGCTCGCCTTCCTCAACCAGCCCGCCGACCGGCGCACTGGCGCGCCCGACCGCGTGACGGCACCGCCATCACCTTTCGTCGTGCAGGCCGGCGCGGTGATCTCCGCCGCGCTCGTCACCGGCATCCGCTCGGACCTGCCCGGCCAGATCGTCGCGCAGGTGACCGAGAACGTCTACGACAGCCCGACCGGACGCCTGCTGCTGATCCCGCAGGGCACGCGGCTGATCGGCCAGTACGACAGCGGCGTCGGCTTCGGCCAGCGCCGGGTGCTGCTCGCATGGACGCGGCTGATCTTCCCCAACGGCCGCTCGATTGTGCTGGAGCGCCAGCCCGGTGCCGACGCGCAGGGCTATGCCGGGCTGGAGGACGGCGTTGACCACCACTGGTGGGATCTCGCCAAGGCCGCCGGCCTCTCCACGCTGCTGTCGGTCGGGGCGCAGGCCGGCAGCTCGGGCGAGCAGGGCGACTTCGTTCGCGCGCTGCGCCAGGGCGCGTCGGACGGGATCAGCCAGACCGGCCGGCAGGTGGTCGGCCGCCAGCTCGACATCGCACCGACGTTGGCCATCCGCCCCGGCTTCCCGGTCCGCGTGATCGTCACCCGCGACCTCGTCCTCGAACCTTATCGGAACTGACACATGACGAAGCTGAAGCTCGGTCCCATCGCAGACGATAAGCCCGTGAAGGTCACGCTGGAACTGCCGGCGCACCTGCACCGCGACCTTACCGCCTATGCCGATGTGCTCGCTCGCGAGAGCGGCCAGCCCGCCGCCGATCCCACACGGCTGATCGCGCCCATGCTCGAACGGTTTATGGCGACCGATCGCGCCTTCGCGAAGGCGCGGCGCGCCGACGGCACGTCCGACACTGCGATCGGCTGACGCGATCGAGGTATCGCGTCACGCCCACTTCACCGCGGGGAACGAGGCGGCAGGATCGTGGGGCGGGACAGTGCCGCGACGAACCACAGGAGACTTCATCGACGTCCGTGTCCGACCGTCACCCTCGCTCCACTCGCCGCGCTGGCGATGCCGCCGGCATCCTGCCCGACGATCTCTACGACTATTATGCCGTCGAGCCGGACCCACGGCGGGGGCCAGCGCCCGCCGCCGAGGCGAAGACGTGGCGCGTCACCGACGACTGGCCCGAGCGGGTGCCGATCACCGAGGCGGAGATCGAGGTGTTCGAGCGCTGGTTCGCCGACCTCTTCGACGAGTTGTTCGGACCATCCGGTCGATAGGATCGCGCGACACGCGCCAGCCGCCCCCATCATTTCCCTGGATGATGTTGTCTATTGGTGATAATGATCGTGGATAGCATCCGGCCCGCCTGACGCTCGCGCCCGGCCCGGCGGTTGCCAGGACGGGAGATATGCGCACCGTGACGACGCTGACGATCGGCATCGCCGACACCGACGAGATGAAGGCGCGGGGCAAGCGCATCATGCGCGGCGAAGAGCAGCCGGCGCGGGGCGAGCCGGCGGTCTGGTTCGGCTCGACCGAATCCTTCGCGCGCATCCTTTCCGCCGCCAACCGCGACATGCTCCGCCTCATCGCCGAACGCGAGCCGGAGTCGCTCGACGCGCTCGTCGCGTTGACCGGGCGCGCCAAGCCCAACCTGTCGCGGACGCTGAAAGCCATGATCGCCCACGGCATCGTCCGCATGGAACGCAGCGGGCGCAAGCTCGCCCCCAAGGTCATCCCCGACCGCGTCGTGCTGACGCTGGAACTGACCTCGACATCCGACAAGCAAGGAGACCGGCCGTGAACGCCGAGACGCCCGTCATCGTCCAGCGCGCCGCGCTCTACCTGCGCGTCTCGACCGTCCGGCAGGCCGAACACGACGTCTCGATCCCGGACCAGAAGCGGCAGGGCGAGGCGTACTGCACCTCGCGCGGTTACCGACTGGTCGACACCTTCGTCGAGGCGGGCGCCTCGGCCACCAACGACCGCCGCCCCGAGTTCCAGCGCATGATCGAGGCGGGCACATCCAAGCCCGCGCCGTTCGATGTCGTCGTGGTCCACTCGTTCAGCCGATTCTTTCGCGATCACTTCGAGCTGGAGTTCTACGTCAGGAAGCTGGCGAAGAACGGCGTGCGCCTCGTCTCGATCACGCAGGAGATGGGTGACGACCCCATGCACGTCATGATGCGCCAGATCATGGCGCTGTTCGACGAGTATCAGTCGAAGGAGAACGCCAAGCACGTCCTGCGCGCCTTGAAGGAGAACGCCCGGCAGGGCTTCTGGAACGGCTCGCTGCCGCCGATCGGCTACCGCACCGTCGCGGCCGAGCAGCGGGGTGCCAAGACCAAGAAGAAGCTTGAGATCGACCCGCTGCACGCCGACACGATTCGCCTGATCTACCGCCTCGCGCTCGGCGCCGAGGCCGATCACAGCCAGATGGGCGTCAAGGCGATCGTCAAGCACCTGAACGCCCGCGGCATCTTCACCCGCGACGGCGGGCGCTGGGGCATCGGCCAGGTCCACCGCATCCTCACGCGCCGCACCTATATCGGCGAGCACGAGTTCAACCGTCGCTCCAAGACCAAGGAGAAGAAGCCCGATGCCGAGGTGGTGACGGTGGAAGTGCCTCCGCTGATCGAGCGCGCGACCTTCGACGCCGTGCAGGCGCTGATGAAGGCGCGCAACCAGAAGACCGCGCTGCCGCACCGCGTCGTCATCGGCCCGACGCTGCTGACCGGCATCTGCTTCTGCGGCAATTGCGGGGGCGCGATGACCATCCGCACCGGCAAGGGCGGGCGCTACCGCTACTATGCCTGCTCGATCAAGGCGCGGCAGGGCGAGACCGGCTGCAAGGGCCGCGCGATCCCGATGGACAAGCTCGACGGCCTCGTTGCCGGCCACATCGAGGACCGGCTGCTCGATCCCGAGCGGCTGGAGGAACTGCTGGAGACGATCCTCGGCCGTCGCGAGGAACAGTCCGAGCGCCGCCGCGTCCACATCGCCGAGCTGAACCGCCGTGCCGCCGAATCGGAGCTGCGCCTCAAGCGCCTCTACGACGCGATCGAGGCGGGCGTCGCTGACCTCGACGACCCGGCGCTGAAGGAGCGCATCGCCGGCCTCAAGGTCATCCGCGACCAGTCGCGCGTCGATGCCGACCGCGCGCAGGCGATGCTGGAGAGCACCGGCGAGCGGGCGATCACGCCGGAGATGGTCAGCCGGCTCTCACAGGCCGCGCGCGAACGGATGCGCCTCGACGGAGGCGGCTATCGGCGGGATCATCTGCGCGCGCTCGCCCAGCGCGTCGAGGTCGGCGACGACGAGGTCCGCATCATGGGATCGAAAAGCGACCTCCTCAGGACGCTCGTGGCAGCGCAGGGAGGGAAATCGGCGGCAATCGGCGTGCCCAGCCGGGGACCGAAGTGGCGGAGCGGGAGGGATTCGAACCCTCGATACGGTTTTGCCGTATACTCACTTTCCAGGCGAGCGCCTTCGACCACTCGGCCACCGCTCCGCATTGCCGGAAGGTGGGTTCCCTAGGGCGCGGCGCGAATTCGTGCAAGCGGCAGTTGCAGGACAGGCGATATGCGTGCCAGCATGGCGCATGCACATCGTCTCACTGATCGCCGCCTTGCTCCAGTCCGCCGCGCCGGCGGCCGCGCCGCCTGCGCCCACGCCGGCCGATCCGGTCGAGGCCGACTGGCGGACCATTCCCGACGACGAACTGATGGTGATGACGCTGGCGGGGGATCGGCGGGTCGTGATCCGGCTGGCGCCGCGCTATGCGCCGGTCCATGTCGATAATCTGCGCAAGTTGGCGCGGGCGCATTGGTGGGACGGCACGTCAGTGTACCGGGTGCAGGACAATTATGTTGCGCAATGGGGCGACGTGACCGAGAAGAAGCCGCTGCCCGCCGGGGTCGTCGCGAACCCTCCGGCCGAATATGTCGGCAGCCGCTATGATGCGGTCACGCGGATGACGCGGCCCGATCCCTATGCGGCGAAGAGCGGGCATAGTGCCGATGGCTGGCCGGTGGGGGGCGATGGCACGGGGGCGTGGCTGACGCATTGCTATGCGATGGTCGGGGTCGGGCGCGACATGGCGCCGAGCACCGGCAGCGGGGCGGAGCTTTACACCGTGATCGGGCATGCGCCGCGGCATCTGGACCGTAATATCGCGCTGGTCGGGCGGGTGATCGAGGGTATGGAGTTTTTGTCCTCGTTGCCGCGCGGGACCGGCAATATGGGCTTTTATGCGCCGGATCAGGTGCCGACCCCGATCGTGACGGTACGGCTGGCGAGCGACATGCCTGCCGCGCAGCGCCCGCACTATCAGTATCGCGCCGCCGACAATGCGCGGTTCGCCGCGTGGCTGCGCGGGCGGGAGAATCGCGAGCCGCCGTTCTTCACGGTGCCGGCGGGCGGGGCGGATGTGTGCAATGCGATGCCGCCGGTGCGCAAGGCACCGGGTCGGTAAAATAGTGCACGGTGATCAGGCGCGCGAAGCGAGCAGGGCGGCGCTGAAGCCGAGAAAGATGCCGCCGGTCGTGCGGTCGAACCAGCGGCGGACGCGCGGGCGGGTCAGGTGGCGGGCGACCGAGCTGCCGCCCAGCGCATAGGCGGCGTACCACAGGCATTCGACCAGCGCGAAGGTCGCGACGAGGATCGCGAACTGCGGTGCCTGTGGCCGGGCCTGATCGACGAACTGCGGCAGAAAGGCGGTCGCGAACAGCAGCAGCTTGGGGTTGCTGATCCCGACGAGGAAACCGCCCCGGAACAAATGGCCCCGCGGAAGGGCCGGCAGCGGCGCATCGGCGGGCGCGGCGCGGGTGGTCAGCGCGCGAACGCCGAGCCATGCCAGATAGGCGGCCCCGGCATAGCGCAGCGCGTCGAACAGTCCCGGCACGGCCGTCAGCAGCGCGGTCAGTCCCGCCGCCGATGCAGCCAGCACCCCCACCAGCGCGGTCAGGCACCCGGCCATTGCCGGCAGGCTGCCGCGCCAACCCAGCGCTACGCTACGCGTCAGAATGTGGAGCATGTTGGGGCCGGGTGTGCCGCACAGAACGACCACGGCAGCCACGAACAGCAGCCAGCTATGCAGAGCCATCAGATCAGCGACGGACCCAGTCCGCGACTTCTGTCGTGACGGTGTTCGCTGCCTGATTGATCGCGGGGCCTACACTGTTCGCGTCGATAGCGGCCACAGGCACGCGCGCTTCGAAGCGGCGCTTTTCGAAGGTCGTGGCGTTCACCCGCTGCAACGTCGCGTCATAGATTACGACCGCCTCGCTGCGCGTCGCATCGATGCCGAATTCGCGCAGTTCGCCCGACAGTTGCGCGCCGGGATCGGTGAAGCCCTGACGCGGGCTGAGCACGACCATGTTCGCGCGCGCGGTCAGCGTGTCCGACAACAGCCGCGCGAACAGCCGCGCGGGCGGTTCGACCCACTGCGCTTCCTTCACATAGGCGATGGTCGTCGGGCTGGACTGGACCGGCACGCGGGTGACGGCCAGTTCCTGCGGCACGACCGGCACCTGCACCGTGATCGAGCGCGCGGCGGCCGAATTCTGCGTCTGTCCGGCTGCGATCGGTGCGGTGGGGGTCAGAGTCAGCAGCGCAGGCGGCGGTTCCGCCCCGAAGCGGATGCACGCCGCCAGCGGCAGGAGCAGCAGAACCGACAGCTTCTTCATGGTGGCGCTCATCCTCGTCTTCCGCATCACTTCTTCGGGTCGTAGTCGGGCAGCTTCGAGCGACCGACCAGCGCCGTGGCGCCGCCCTGATCGACCTTTTCCGCGACCGAGGCGAGTGCACCGGTCATCGCGCGCAGGTCGCCGACCAGCTGGTTCACCTGCGGGATCGTCTGCTTGCTGAACGCCTGCAGCCCTGGCTTCGCATCGCCGATCGCGTCGTTGAGCGTGTCGGCGCTCTTCTGCGCGCTGGCGATGGTGCGGTTCAATTGCTGGATCGTCGGCTGGATGTCGTTGGCGAGCACGCCGTTGGTGGTCGCCGCCAGTTCGCCGATCTGCTGCGAGGCGACCCCTGCGCGCTGAATGGCGATGCGGGTTTCGGCGAGCGTCGCGGCGATTTCGGGACCGCGATCGGCGAGCGCATCGGTCAGCCGGTTGGTGCTGTCGAGGATCGCGGCGATCGAGTTCTGGTTGCGGTCGGACAGCACGTCGGCCAGCCGCTCGGTCAGCGTCGTGACGCGTTCGAGAAGCTGCGGTGCGGAACTGAGCAGCGCGGCGACGCCGCCGGCCTTTGGCGGGATGACCGGCACGCCCATCGGGCATTGCTGTTCGGGGTTCGCCTCCGGACAGGCGATCGGCGGCGCGCCGCGAACCGCGCCGTCCAGCGTGATGGTCGACACGCCGGTAAAGCTGCCGACGATGGTCGCGGTCGTGCCGAGCAGGACCGGGGTTTCGTCCTTCACCTTCAGTCGGACGCGGACGAATTGCGGGTCCTTCGGCCACAGCGCGATATCTTCGACCTGTCCGACCGGCACGCCCGAAAAGGACACCGGCGACCCCTTTGCAAGGCCGTCGACCGCCTGTTTGAAGAAGACGTCATATTCCTTTTCGCGGCCGCCGCCGATGCGGGCGAGCCACACGGTGAACAGCGCCAGCATGACCAGCAGGATCAGCACCACCGCGCCGACAAGGACATGGTTCGACCGGGTTTCCATCAGCGCCTCTGGGCTTGCGGCGAGGCCGGTTCGGTGCCGGCGTCGCGATTGTGGTCATGCGCCTGGGCGATGCGTTCCTGCGCATCGGTGGCGGCACGGCCACGGGGTCCATTGAAATATTCCTGAATCCACGGATGATCCAGCGCGAGCAGTTCGTCGATCGTGCCGACGGCGATGACCTTCTTGTCCGCCAGCACCGCCACCCGGTCGCAGATGGCGTGCAGCGTGTCGAGGTCGTGGGTGATCAGGAAGACGGTCAGCCCCAGCGTCTTTTGCAGCGAGGCGGTCAGTTCGTCGAACGCCGCCGCGCCGATCGGATCGAGGCCCGCAGTCGGTTCGTCGAGGAACAGCAATTGCGGGTCGAGCGCCAGCGCACGGGCGAGGCCGGCGCGCTTCTTCATGCCGCCCGACAGTTCGGAGGGATATTTGGGGCCGGCATTGGCGGGCAGGCCGGTCATCACGACCTTGTAGCCGGCAATCTCCTCCAGCAGCGCGGGTTTCAGCTTCGGGTAGAATTCCTTGAGCGGGACCTGCACATTCTCGGACACGGTCAGCGTCGAGAACAGCGCGCCGCCCTGGAACAGCACGCCCCATTTCTTGCGGATTTCGGTCGCTTCGGTCTCTTCGCGGCCGATCGTGTTCTCGCCGAACACGTCGATCGTACCGGCGGCGGGCGTCTGCAACCCGATGATCGAGCGCATCAGCACCGACTTGCCGGTGCCCGACCCGCCGACCACGCCGAGGATTTCGCCCCGCCGCACATCGAGGTCGAGATTTTCGTGGATGACCTGTTCGCCGAACTGGTTCTTGAGGCCCCGCACGCGGATGATGGCGTCGTTGTCGTCGCTCATATCCAGCCGATCCATGCGAAGAAGATGGCGAAGAAGGCGTCGAGCACGATCACGAGGAAGATCGCCTGCACCACCGCCGCCGTCGTGCGGCTGCCGACCTGTTCGGCGTCGCTTTCGACCTGCATCCCGTGGAAACAGCCCGAAATGCCGATGATCGCCCCGAACACCGGTGCCTTGATCAGGCCGATATAGAGGTCGGTGATCGGCACGACCTCGCGGATGCGGGTGACGAAGGTGATCGGCGGAATGCCGAGTTGTGCCCAGCTAAGCAGGCCGCCGCCGATGATCGCGATGATCGAGGCATAGAAGCCGAGCAGCAGCATCATGACGATCGCGGCGATGACGCGCGGCAGGACCAAAGCCTCCATCGGCGACACGCCGATGGTGCGCATGGCGTCGATTTCCTCGGTCAGCTTCATCGTGCCGAGCTGCGCGGCAAAGGCCGATCCGGAGCGGCCGGCGACCATGATCGCGGTCATCAGCACGCCGAGTTCGCGGAAGGTCAGGCGACCGATCAGGTTGATCGTGAACACCTCCGCGCCGAACTGGCGCAGCTGCACCGCGCCCTGCTGCGCGATGACCATGCCGATGAGGAAACTCATCAGCCCGATGATGCCGAGCGCGGAAACGCCGACGACCTCGAAGCGCTGCACCGTCGCATTGAATCGGAAGCGGCGCGGATTGCGCAGCACGTTGAGGAAGGCGAGGACGGTCGCGCCCATGAAGCCGAGCAGGCCGAGCAGCTGGCGCGCGCTGCCGGTCACCGCGTCGCCGATTTCCTCCAGCACGCGGAGCGGCGGGCTGAGCGCCTTGTCCTTGCGCACGACGGGATCGTCGGCGGCGGCGACCTGATCGAAGAGATGCTGGCTGTCGGCGTTCAGCCCGTCGATCGTGACGTTCCGGTCGCGGGCGAAGCGGTGGACGACCCATGCGCCGACCGTGTCGATGCGGTCGACGCCGGACAGGTCGATGCGATCGACCTTGCCGTCATAGCCGCTCAGCCGGTCGGGCAGGTCGCCGACATGCGCCAGCGACAGGTTGCCGGTGAACCGCAGCACGTCACCGCCATCGGCCCGGTCGTGCGAAAAATCGGCGGAAGCGCTCATCAATGGCATCCATCGGCGATTTGCGGCGTCGCGGCAAGGTGGTACGCGCAGCTGTCATGGGCCAACGCGACCTCGCCATCTATGACATGGACAAGACCATCACCCGCGTCGCGACATGGACGCCGTTCCTGCGCCACGCGCTGAAGGAGCGGGGACGCGGGGCGCTGTGGCTGCTGCCGGTCGCGGGCATCGCGGTCGCGGGCTATGCGTTGAAATTCTATGGCCGCGACCGGTTGAAGGAGATGACCCACCGCCTCGTGCTCGGCCGGGCGGTGCCCGATGCGCGGCTGATCGAAACGGCGCGCGCCTTTGCGCGGGCGACGGTCGCCACCGGCCTGCTGGACGGAGCGAAGGCGCGGATCGAGGCGGACCGGGCGGAGGGGCGGATGCTGGTCCTCGCCACCGCGTCCTATCGATTCTATGCGCAGGAGATCGCCCAGCTGCTCGGCTTCGACGCGGTGATCGCGACCGATTGCGCGCGGGGCGACACCGGCGACGTGCTGGCGCGGATCGACGGCGAGAATTGCTATGGCGCGGCCAAGTTGCGCGCGATCGAAGCATGGGCCGAAGGGCAGGGCATCGCGCGCGGCGATGTCGCGGTGCGCTTCTACAGCGACCATGTGTCCGACGCGCCGGTGTTCGAATGGGCGGACGAGCCGTTCCCGGTCAACGCCCATGCCCCGCTCAAGACGCTGGCACGCAAGCGCGGCTGGCCGGTACTCGACTGGCGCAGATAAGCTGTTGAGGCGGTGGGAAGGAATGGTGCGGGTCGTCCTGAACAGGGTCTGACCGTCTAAACGTTACGCGCCGCGAACGGTTCAATGTGCGTTTGCGGACTATTTTTAGAGACCACGCCCGGTCGCGCTACGTCACTCCTATTCGCCATTCCCGCCTTCGCTGGAATGACGAAAGGATTTACCGGCAATGGGTTACCGCTTCGTGCCCAGCCGCTTCGCGTTCGCCGTCGCCTTGGCATGGATCGGGGTCAGCGCGCGGCCGCCGGCGCCGATCATGCCGGCCGCGAGCCGCATCGCCCGGTCGTTGCTCGCCGCGACGCGCTTCGCCGAGGGCATCCGGCCGGCGGTGCCGAGCGACCAGGCGTCCTGCATCGCCTGAAACCACAGGCCCTGCATCGCCGCCATGTCGGCGGCGAGCGAATCGCCCGCCTTGGCGAAGGCCGTCGCCTTTTCGGTGACCATGCCGGTCAGTTCGACATGATCGGCGGTCCACGGATTGCGCATGCCGGCATCGATCATCGGCATCCGCCGGTCGATCACCACCGCGGACGCCGCGAGCGTTTCCCAGAATTGCAGGCCGGTGCGCGCGGCATCGGTCCAGATCGCCCACCAGGCCGTCATCGGCGTCGGCATCGGTCAACTTCCCTCGAACGGTTCGCCGCGCGCGATCGCAGCGGCCGGCATGTACGCGATGGCAACGCTTTAGGCCACCCGCGACATCGTGCCTTGACCCGCATCCTGCCGCATTGCAGCAAGTGTCCCCATGACGACTCTGCCCCCCATCACGAACAATCCCGACATCCGTTTCCTCGGCCGGCTGCTGGGCGATGTCATCCGCACCTATGGCGGGGAGGCGCTGTTCAAGCGGATCGAGCATATCCGCTCCACCTCGGTCGACCGGCATCGCGGCGTGGCGGGGGCCGACGGGATCGACCTGGGGCTGGACAGCCTTAGCCTCGACGACACCATCGCGTTCGTGCGCGGGTTCATGATGTTCTCGATGCTCGCCAATCTGGCCGAGGACCGGCAGGGCATCGCCGCCGAACCGGGGGCGGACGTCGCCACCGCTATCGAGAAACTGAAGGCCGAGGGCATTGGCCGCGACGCGGTGCTGGCACTGCTCGACGATGCGCTGATCGCGCCGGTGCTGACCGCGCACCCGACCGAGGTGCGGCGCAAGTCGATGATCGACCACAAGAACCGCATCGCCGATCTGATGCTGTTGAAGGATCAGGGCGCCGACGAAACGCCCGAGGGCGACCGCGTCGACGAAGCGATCCTGCGCCAGATCGCCTTGCTGTGGCAGACCCGCGTTCTGCGTCGCGAGCGGCTGTATGTCGCCGACGAGGTCGAGACGGCGCTCAGCTATCTGCGCGACGTGTTCCTGCCGACGCTGCCCGCCCTCTACGCGCGGTGGGAGCGGGTGCTGGGCCAGCGTCCGCCTTCGTTCCTGAAACCCGGCAGCTGGATCGGCGGCGACCGCGACGGAAATCCGTTCGTCGATGCCGACGCGATGCGGCTGGCGCTGGCCAAGGCGGCCGAGGCGGTGCTCGGCTATTATCTTGAGCAGCTCCACAGCCTGGGTGCCGAACTGTCGATCTCGACCGAGCATGTCGCGGTCGACGAGGCGATCGCGGCACTGGCCGACAAGAGCGGCGACAATGCCGCATCCCGCGCCGACGAACCCTTCCGCCGCGCGATCAGCGGCATCTATGCGCGCCTTGCCGCCACGCACCAGAAGCTGACCGGCAAGGTCGCGCCGCGCCCCGGCAACCTGACCGGCGAATCCTATGCCGATCCGGCGGCGTTCCGCGCCGACCTCGCCACGCTGGCGCGCGGGCTTGTGCAGCAGGGCAATGGGCCGTTGTCGACCGGTGGCGCGCTTGGCCGGCTGATCCGCGCGGTCGAGACGTTCGGCTTCCACCTCGCCACGCTCGACATGCGCCAGAACAGCGTGATCCATGAGAGCGTGGTTGCCGAACTGCTTAAGGTCGCCGGGGTCGAGGCGGACTATACGGCGCTGGACGAGGATGCGCGGGTCGCGCTGCTGCGGCGCGAGTTGCAAAGCCCGCGCCCGCTGACCAGCCCCTATGCCGATTATTCGGAGCAGACCGCATCCGAACTGGCGATCCTACGCGCCGCCGCCGACGCCCATGCCCGCTATGGCCGCGAGTGCATCCGCCATTACATCGTGTCGATGGCGCAGTCCGTGTCCGACCTGCTGGAAGTGCATCTGCTGCTGAAGGAATCGGGCCTGTACGTGCCGGGCGAGCCGCCGCAGGCGCATATCATGGCGATCCCGCTGTTCGAAACGGTCGCCGATCTGGAGGCGGCACCCGACATCATGACGAAGTGGCTGGCGCTGCCCGAAGTGGCTGCCATCGCGCAGGCACGCGGCCATCAGGAAGTGATGATCGGCTATTCCGATTCGAACAAGGATGGCGGCTACCTCACCTCGACCTGGCAATTGTCGAAGGGGTCGACGGCGCTGGCGCCGGTGTTCGAAGAGGCCGGCATCGGCATGCAGCTGTTCCATGGCCGCGGTGGTGCGGTCGGGCGTGGCGGCGGGTCGTCCTTCGCCGCGATCCGGGCGCAGCCGCACGACACGGTGCAGGGCCGCATCCGCATTACCGAACAGGGCGAGGTGATCGCGGCGAAATACGGCACGCGCGACAGCGCGGTGACGAATCTGGAGGCGATGACGTCGGCGACGTTGCTCGCCAGCCTCGAACCCGATTCGCTGAACCCGGCCGATGCGGCGCGCTTCGCCGCCGCGATGGACGCGCTGTCGGATGCGGCGTTCAAGACCTATCGCGGGCTGGTCTATGGCACTGACGGTTTCACCACCTTCTTCCGACAGGCGACGCCGATCGCCGAGATCGCCGGGCTGAAGATCGGATCGCGCCCGGCGAGCCGAAAGAAGTCCGACGCGATCGAGGATCTGCGCGCGATCCCGTGGGTGTTCAGCTGGGCACAGGCGCGGATCATGCTGCCGGGCTGGTACGGGGTCGGTGCGGCGCTGCAATCGTTCGAGGACAAGGGATTGCTGCGCGAAATGGCGAGCGCATGGCCGCTGTTTGCCGCGACGCTCGCCAATATGGAGATGGTGCTGGCCAAGTCCGACATGGACGTCGCGGCGCGCTATGCCGGGCTGGTCGAGGACAAGGCGCTGTCGGAGGCGATCTTCGGCCGGATCCGGGGCGGCTGGCAGGCGACGCACGACGGGTTGCTGTCGGTGACTCGACAGACGCGGCTGCTGGAGAAGAGTCCGGCGCTGGAGGCGTCGATCCGGCTGCGCACGCCCTATATCGAGCCGCTCAATCTGTTGCAGATCGAGCTGCTCAAGCGGCATCGCGCGGGCGAGGCGGATGCGCGGATCGGCGAGGGCATCCTGCTGTCGATCAACGCGATCGCGACGGCGCTGCGCAACAGCGGGTGACGGCGCCAAAGTTCACTAAGTTCACACTCGCACGCGATTTGCGTGGTGGTGCGCGCGGGGCGTTTGCCGGTCAAAGTTCACTAAGTTCACACTCGTGACGTCGTTGCGCGCCTTCGCCGTTTCGTCACCCGGGACTTGATCCGGGGTCCCGCTTTCCCGCTGCCGGTGGGGAAGAAGCGGGACCCCGGGTCAAGCCCGGGGTGACGTTCGGGGTAGGGGTGGCGCTGGTGTTCTAGGGGCGGACTTTGGTGCAAAGGCTATTATATCAATAGCTTGGACGGAAATTTCCTCGTGCCATTCCGCCAAAGTTCACTAAGTTCACACTCGTGACGTTGTTGCGCGCCTTCGCCGTTTCGTCACCCGGGACTTGATCCGGGGTCCCGCTTTCCTGTTGCCGGTGGGGAAGAAGCGGGACCCCGGGTCAGGCCCGGGGTGACGTTCGGGGTGGGCGTGGGGTGCCAACGTTGATGTTTGGCCCCGGCGTTCGCCGGAGTGGGCGCCGAGCTTGGTGGTCGTTCGACGATGGCAAAGAACCGCCGGAGCCTGGCATGGCGCCGTGCTGTAGGAAAGCGTCGTGGTCGGCCGCGACGTGGAGGGTAGAAGAAGGTTTGTTCACGCGGAGGCGCGGAGGCGCGGAGGCGCGGAGGGTTGCGCCCTGCGCAACGTCACCCGCGTCAGCGGCCTCTATCCATGGTTGCAACGGGTGAGTTGGTCTCCCGGTCGCGAAACGGCCGTCAGGAACGCAACCCCTCCGCGTCTCCGCGCCTTCGCGTGAACCCGTTCTTCCTTTGGCGAAGCGATGCGTTTCCTAACCGGGAGACCCCAGCCTTCGCCGGGGTGACGTCGACGGAAGTTCCCTATTCGAATTCGACCGCGATATTGTCGATCAGCCGCGTCGCGCCCAGCCGGGCGGCTGCCAGCAGTCGGGCGGGTTGGCCGCGTACCGGGTCGCGCAGCGTGTCGGCGTCGACCAGCGTGACGTAATCGGGGTCGAAGCCGGCGCGGGTCAGCGTGGCGATGGCGGCGGACAGGGCGGTGGCGACGTCGTCACCGCGTTCGATCGCGCGCTTCGCTTCGCCCATCGCGCGGGGCAGGGTGACGGCGCGGGCGCGTTCGGCCTCGTCGAGATAGATGTTGCGTGACGAGAGGGCGAGGCCGTCATCCTCGCGCTGGGTCGGCACGCCGATAATCTCGACGCCCAGGTCGAGGTCGGCGGTCATCCGGCGGACGACGGCGAGCTGCTGGAAATCCTTTTCGCCGAACAGCGCGACGGCCGGGCGGACCTGCCCGAACAGTTTCGCCACCACCGTCGCCACCCCGTCGAAATGGCCGGGGCGGTGCGCGCCGTCCAGCACCTCGCTGACGCCCGCCACGCTGACGTTCGTCGCGAAGCCCGTGGGGTACATTTCCTCGACTTCGGGCGCCCAGAGGATGTCGACGCCGGCTTCGGTCAGCATCTGCGCATCGGTCGCCTCGCGCCGGGGATAGCGGGCGAGGTCCTCGGTCGGGCCGAACTGTTTCGGGTTCACGAAGATCGAGACGACGACGCGGGGGGCGTGGCGGCGGGCGGCGTCGACCAGCGCCATGTGGCCGGCATGGAGCGCGCCCATGGTTGGGACCAGCGCCACGGCCTCGCCCGCTTGCGCAAAGGCAGCGAGGGCTTCGCGAAGCGCCTCCAGTCGACGGATAATTTGCACGGCCGATGGCCCTTCGATATGGACGGGGGAGGCGGCTTCTATGGGGCAAGCCGTCCCGGATCAACAAGCTTGGGTTAATGCGCTTTGGACGAAGCTTCGGATCGGTTGCACGTCATCGTGTTCGCCAACGAAAAGGGCGGCACCGGCAAGTCGACGACGGCGGTCCATGTCGCCATCGCGCTGGCGGCAAAGGGCGCGCGCGTGGCGTGTTTCGACCTCGACCATCGCCAGCGTACGCTGGGGCGCTATCTCGACAATCGGGCCGAGACGATCAAGCGCACCGGGCGCGACCTGCCGATGCCGATCTATGAGACGCATGACGGCGAGAGCATGGCGTGGTTCAACGACTGCCTCGGCCGGCTGGGCGAACATGCCGAATATATGGTGATCGACACGCCGGGCCGCGACGATCGTTTCGCGCGGATCGCGGTGACGAATGCCGATACGTTGGTCACGCCGATGAACGACAGCTTCGTCGATTTCGACCTGATCGGGCAGGTCGATCCCGACACGTTCAAGGTGACGCGGCCGTCCTTCTATTCCGAGCTGATCTGGGAGACGCGCAAGCATCGCGCGAAGATCGACGGGTCGACGATCGACTGGGTCGTGCTGCGCAACCGCTTGCAGCATATCGAGGCGCGCAACATGCGCCGCGTGTCGGAAGCGATCACCCAGCTGTCGAAGCGGGTCGGGTTTCGCGTCACGCCGGGCCTGTCGGAGCGGGTGATCTATCGCGAACTGTTCCCGTCGGGGCTGACCATGCTCGACCGCAACGAATTCGGCGAGATGGGGCTGGCGCATGTCGCCGCGCGGCAGGAGCTGCGCGAGATGATGGGCGGGTTGCAGCTGCCCGAACCGGCCGGTTCGCCGCTCGTCGCCTGACGGCTGATGGTCAAGCTGGTCCTGATCGTCGCGCTGCTGGTCGCCTTCTGGCTGTGGCTGCGGGCCAAGCCGAAGAAGGTCGGGAGCGAGGCGGAGGCTCGGGCGATTCTGGGCGTCGGGAGCGACGCCGGTGTCGGGGAAATCCGGGCGGCGCACAAGCGGTTGATGCAGGCGGTGCATCCCGATCGTGGCGGATCGGCGGATCTGGCGCGGCGGATCAATGCGGCCAGGGATGTGCTGTTGGGGCGGTTGCGGCATTAAGGGCTGGAAGATTCGGTTTCACGCGAAGGCGCGGAGACGCGAAGCGGTTGCGTCCGACGCCACGTCACCCGCGCAAGCGGCCTCTACGCATGGTTGCAGCGAGAGATGCGGTCTCCCGGTCGCGGAAGGTTCGTGCTGGACTGAACTCCTTCGCGTCTCCGCGCCTTCGCGCGAACCCCTTCTTCTAAAAAGACGGCTCTACTCAGCCTCACCGCTTCCGCCTAAGGTCGCCGATCCCAAACCCCGCAGGATCCCCGCATGTCCCACAATTTTCACCCGAGTTCGCTGCGCGAGTACGATATTCGCGGCATCGTCGGGCGGACGCTGGGGGAGGCGGATGCGCGGGCGATCGGGCGGTGTTTCGCGACGTTGCTGCGGCGCGCGGGCGGTACGCGGGTGGTGGTCAGCCGCGACGGGCGGCTGTCGTCGCCGGCGCTGGAAGTCGCGCTGGTCGACGGGTTGACGGCGAGCGGGGTCGATGTGGTCCGGATCGGCCTCGCCCCGACGCCGATGCTATATCATGCCGAAGCGATGCTGGAGGTCGATGGCGGCATACAGATAACCGGCAGCCATAATCCCGCCGATTACAATGGCTTCAAGATGGTGATGCAGCGGCGTCCGTTCTTCGGCCCCGACATCCAGCGGATCGGGGCGATGGCGGCGGCGGGGGAATGGGACGACGGGCAAGGCTCCGTTTCGGACCATGATTTCACCGACACCTATGTCGCCCGGCTGATCGCGGGCTATGCCGGGGGCAGCTATCGCATCGGCTGGGACACGGGGAATGGCGCCGCCGGGCCGGTGATCGAGCGGCTGGTGCAGCTGTTGCCGGGGGAGCATCATCTGTTGTTCACGGACGTCGACGGGCATTTTCCGAACCACCATCCCGATCCTACCGAAATCGATAATCTGGCCGATCTGCAACGGCTTGTCGCCGAGAAGCAGCTCGATTTCGGACTGGCTTTCGACGGCGATGGCGACCGGATCGGCGCGGTCGACGGGCAGGGGCGAGTGCTGTGGGGCGACCAACTGCTGATGATCCTCGCCGAACCGGCGCTGCGCGAGACGCCGGGCGCGACGATCATCGCCGATGTGAAGGCCAGTCAGGCGCTGTTCGATCGCATCGCCGAACTGGGCGGCACGCCGCTGATGTGGAAGACCGGGCATAGTCCGATGAAGACCAAGATGCGCGAGACCGGTGCGCCGCTGGCGGCCGAGATGTCGGGGCATATCTTTTTCGGCGGCGACGAGTTCGGGTTCGACGATGCACCGTACGGTGCGGTGCGGCTGATCCGCGCGATCCATCTGAGCGGGCGGTCGCTCGGCGAATTGCGCGATGCGATGCCGGAGATGGCGAACACGCCCGAGCTGCGGTTCCGGGTGAGCGAGGAGCGCAAGTTCGCGGTGATCGAGGAAGTGCTGGCGCGGTTGCAGGCGGCGGGGGCGGAGGTGAACACGACCGATGGCGCGCGGGTGACGACGGCGGACGGGTGGTGGCTGCTGCGTGCGTCGAACACGCAGGACGTGCTGACCGCGCGGGCCGAGGGGCGGGACGAAGCGGCGCTGGCGCGGTTGCTGGCGGCGGTGGATGCGCAGCTGGCGGCTTCGGGGGTGGTGCGGGGGTAGGCGTCACCCTCACACTTCCCACCCGGCTGGGCCGGGCGGGCCGCTTCCCTCTCCCCATGGGAGAGGGAGGGAGCGGCGCAGCCGCGGAAGGGTGAGGGTGGTTTGTCTGCCGGGGTGGCTTTTCCGCCGCCGAAGCGCCATTTGTGACCGATGGCCCAAGCGCAGATCATCCGTGTCGTCGACCTCGAAACCACGGGGCAGGCCCCGCCGGTGCATGGCGTGTGCGAGGTCGGCTGGCAGGATGTGGCGCTGGGCGAGGACGGGCGCTGGGAATTGTCGGGCGAGGGCGGGCAGCATTTCGTCAATCCCGGCCGGCCGATCCCGCCGGTGACGCAGGCGGTGCACCATATCCTCGACGAACAGGTCGCCGATGCGCCGTGGTGGCAGGACATTGCCCGCCGGGTGCTCGATCCCTATCCGCGCCGCGTGGCGCTGGCGGCGCATCGCGCGGATTTCGAACAGAAATTCTGTACCGCGCAGCTGACCCATGGCGCCGACTGGATCTGTACGTGGAAATGCGCGCTCAGGCTGTGGCCCGACAGTCCGGGCTTTTCGAACCAGATGCTGCGCTACTGGCGCAAACCCTATGGGATCGAGCATGCGCGGGGGTTGCCGGCGCACCGGGCGTTTCCCGATGCCTATGTCACCGCGTTCCACCTGCGCGACATGCTGAACGAGGCGTCGATCGCGCAGCTGCTGGAATGGTCGCGCCAGCCGGGATTGCTGCCGCGCGTGCGCTATGGCCCTGATCGCGGGCGGGCATGGACCGAGATCGACGACGATTCGCTCGACGGCTTCCTGACCGACCGCGACGAGGATGTCCGCTTCACCGCCGAGACCGAACTGGCGCGGCGGCAGGGCGGCGGCGAGGTGAAGCGCAGCCGCAACGACTGGCTGCTGCTGTGACGCCGATGCAGGTGGTGCGGGTGCATTGTCCGGTGTCGGGCAATGTGCTGGCGCGGTTGCAGGCGGGCGAGGCGGCGGCGCTGGCCGACGACCCGGTGCTAAGCGCCGTGGTCGCGGTGATCCGGGGCAGCGAGGTGCTGGGCGCGATCGGGCCGTATCGCGGGGTGTTCGAACTGGGGTTCGGGCTGGAGAGCTTCGTGCCGCAGGCGGAGGCGGTGCCGACGACCGGCCGCGCTGGCGAGCCGGCGGTGGTGCCGACGGTGGTGGTGAAGAGCTATGCGGCGCAGGGCGCGGATATTGCGCGGGAGCTGGCGGCGATCGTGGCGGCGCATGCGTGGGAGGTGCCGGTGATCGAGGTCGGGGTCGTGGGGTTGTTCACCGCGTAAACCAATCCCCCCGTTTGCTTCAAGCTTGTCGAGAACCGTCGTCGAGAAGGGGGTGCCCCAAACAGCGGGTTCTCGACGGACGCTTCTCGACAGGCTCGAAGCTGCTCGAACCGAACGGGGGGTGAGTGTTTAAAGGGGAATGGGTTCTCGACGGACGCTTCTCGACAAGCTCGAAGCTGCTCGAACTGAACGGGATGGGTGGGGCGAAAGGTTGGGGCTGATGCGTGGTCGGCATGATCCGCTTGCCGTTGTGGGCGGGCGGTGCCAGCTTCTGCGTACCGCAACCCCAGCCGACGCGACCCGCCCTGTATGCCCAACGATCATCACGACGTCCATCGCCGCGAACTTCCGCCGCTCCCTGCGCTCGCCAGTTTCCTCGCGGCGGTCGAGACCAGCAGCTTCTCCCGCGCGGCGCAGCGTATGGCACTGACGCAGAGTGCGATCAGTCGGCAGATCGCGCTGCTGGAGGACTGGCTGGGCGTGCCGTTGTTCGAACGGCGCGGGCGGCGGGTGAAGCCGACGCCGGCGGCGTTGGCCTATGCCGAGGCGGTGGGGCCGGCGGTCGAGAAACTGCGCAGCGCCACGCGGCGGTTGCTGACGCCGGTGGCCGATCGCGCGCTGACCATCGCTACGCTGCCCAGTTTCGGGATGCGGTGGCTTGCGCCGCGGCTGCCGGGGCTGACCGCACGGCATCCCGAATTGCTGGTGAACTTCGCGGCGCGATCCTATCCGTTCGATTTCGCCGAGGAGCGCTTCGACGCGGCGATCCATTTCGGCCTGCCCGACTGGCCGGGGGCGGACCATGCGCTGCTGTTCCATGAGGATGTCGTGGCGGTGTGTTCGCCCGACTGGCTGGCGCGTCATCCGGTGGCGACGCCCGCCGACCTGTTGCCGCACGCGCTGCTGTCGCTGGAGGCGCGGCCCGGTGCGTGGGGCCGGTGGTTCGCGGCGGCGGGCATGGCGGATGCCGTGATCGGCGAGGGGCCGGTGTACGAGCATTTCCTGATGCTGGCCCATGCCGCAGCGGCGGGGATGGGGGTGGCGCTGATCCCGTCCTTCCTGATCCGGCCGGAGCTGGAATCGGGCGCGCTGGTGACGCCGGTCGATGTGACGCTGAGCGCGTCGGAAGCCTATTATCTGGTGTGGCCGCGCAGCAGCAGCCACAGTGTGTTGTTCGACCGGTTTCGGCATTGGTTGCTGGATGAGGCGCGGGCGGAGGCGTGAGGCCTTCATCCGGGGTGACGGGGGAGTGGATTTACCCCGTCAGCACCCGGTCGATCAGTTCCACCGGATGCAGCGGGCGGCGGCCGGTCAGGCGTTTGGTCTGGCAGCGGCAGGAGAAGCCGGTGGCGAGCATCGCGTCGTCCTGCGTCGCGTCCGCCCAGCTGAGCGCGAAGATGTCGCGCGACAGTTTCTGGTTCGCCGCTTCGTGGCCGAACAGCCCGGCCATGCCGCAACATCCCGTCCTGGTCGGCGCGGCGGCGATGCCGAAGCCGGCCAGCGTTTCCTTCCAGAGCGTCAGCGCCTGCGGGCGGAGCGCCTGTTCGGTGCAATGGCCGAGCAGGCGTTGGGCCGGGACGGTTTGCGTGGGCGTAGGCGTGCGGCCTTGCCCTACCGCTTCGGCGAGCAGCGTTTCGAGGCCGGCGACGTCGATGCTCTCGCCGGTCATCTCGGTAAATTCCTGCGTGAACATCAGCGCGGTCGCGGCATCCAGCCCGGCCAGCCGGACGCCGAGATCGGCGAGTGCGCGTGCCTCCGCCATTCGTGCGCGAGCGATGCGGGCGAAGCGGCTGCGCATGCCCAGCAGGTGCAGTATCTTGCCGTTGCTGCGCGGGGGCAGGCGCAGCACGGTGTAGCCGCAGGCGGTCAGCACGCGCCCGGCGGCGGCGACCAGCGGGCCGTCGAAGCTGGCGGTGAAGCTGTCCTCGATCAGCACCACGATGGTCGCTCGCGCCTCGGGAGGAAGCGCGTTGAGCTTCGCCCGCGAGACGAGCGGGGGCAGGGTGCGCGGGTCGGCGATGGCGAAGGCGGGCAGGTCGACATAGCCGAGCGTGCGTTCCAGCATGGCCTTCGCGCGGTCGCTGTCGGCGACGCGGCTGGCGATCCCCGGCATTGCGCGCGCAGCGGCGAGCATCGTCTCCATCTGCGCGACGACGCGGTGACGCAGCGGGCGGGTGCGCCTGGCCCAGTATCGTTCGGCGAAGCGCGACTTCATCGTCGGGACGTCGACCTTGACCGGGCAGAACGTGGTGCATGCCTTGCACGACAGGCAGGTGGCGAGCGAGGCGTGGGTGTCGGCGGCCAGTGCGTCGCGCTCGGCGGTTTCGGCCGGGGTCGGTTTCGCGATCGAATCGAGCCTTGCCCAGGCGCGCAGCAGCGAGGCGCGGCCCTTGGGCGATTGCGCGCGGTCGCGCGTCGCCTTGTAGGACGGGCACATCACGTCGAGCGCGTCCCACGCGAAGCACGCGCCATTGCCGTTGCACGCGACGGCGCGGTCGAAGTCTTTCGAGCGGATGGCGTCGATCCGCCGGTCGGCCTCGCCGCGCAGCGGTACGCCGTCGATGCGGTCGACCGGCTGTCCGGCGGGGGCGGCGAGCTTGCCGGGGTTGAGGCGGTTATGCGGATCGAACGCGGCCTTCAGCGCCTGCAATTCGGGGTAGAGGCTGCCGAAGAACAGCGGGGAAAACTCGCCGCGATAGCCGCGACCATGTTCGCCCCATAGCAGGCCGCCATAGGCCTTGGTCAGCCGGGCCACTTCGTCGGAGATCGGGCGGATCAGCGCGGCCTGATCGGGGTCGCGCAGGTCGAGGAACGGGCGGACGTGCAGGCAGCCGACATCGGCATGGCCGAACATGCCGTAATTGAGGCCATGGCCATCGAGCAGCGCGCGGAATTCGGCGACGAAATCGGCGAGTTTTTCGGGCGGGACGGCGGTGTCCTCGACGAAAGGAATGCCCTGCCGCGCGCCGCCCAGCCGGGCGAGCAACCCGACCGATTTTTCGCGCAGGGTCCAAAGCTGGCCAATGGCGGCATCGTCGCGCACGATGCGCATGTCGCCCTGTGGCCCGATGGCGGTCAGGGCAGCGAGGCCGGCGTCGATGGTCGCATCGTCGTCGGCAGTGAATTCGACGAAGTTCATCGCCGCGACCGGCACGTCGCTGGCCCCGCCCAGCAGCCCTTCGACGCTCGACCAGATGATGTCGCTGCGTGCGACGCCCAGCACCTTGTCGTCGACAATCTCGATCGCGACCGGATCGGCGGCGACCAGCCGCTGCACGTCGCGCATCGCGGTGTCGAACGCACCGTAGCGGATGACGGCGAGCGCGCGCTTCTTGCGCTTGTGGGCGACGCGCAGCGTGATCGAGCGAGTGATCGCCAGCGTGCCTTCGGACCCGGCGAGCAGGAACCCGAGGAAGAAACGGTCGGCGGCGGCGTCCCACGTCCTTTGCAGGTTATAGCCGGTCAGGCCCCGGTTCATTTCCGGAAAGATCGCGGCGACGTCGTCGGCGCGGGTCGTGACGATGCGCAGCGCCTCGCGGTGGATGTCGGCGACGATGCCGCTGCCCGCTGCGATCGCCTCCGCCTCGCCCCGTGTCATCGGTTCGGCGCGCCATGGCGTGCCGTCGGACAGGGTTACGTCGAGGGCGACGATATAGTCCGACGTCTTGCCCCAGCGGCGCGACCCCTTGCCCGACGCATCGGTGGCGACCATGCCGCCGATCGTCGCGCGGCTGGCGGTCGACACCATCGGCGGGAAGAAGCGGCCATGGGGTTTGAGGAAGGCGTTCAACTGGTCGAGCACGACGCCCGGTTCGACCGTCACGGTGCCGGTTTGGGGATCGAAATCGCCGATGCCGCGCATGTGCCGGGCGAAATCGACGATGATCCCGTCGTTCAGCGACTGGCCGTTGGTGCCGGTATTGCCGCCGCGCGCCGTCAGCGACAGGCCGGTATCGGCCAGTTCGCGGACCAGCAAGGCCACATCGTCGCCGCTGCGCGGGTAGAGGATCGCGGTCGGGCGGACCTGATAGATCGAATTGTCGGTCGACGCGACCTGCCGCGCGCCTATGCCGTCCTCGGCATCGCCGGCGAACCCCGCCTGGTGGAGGCGGCGCAGCAGGTTGGCGACCGCCGCCATCAGGCCGCCGCGACCCCGCGCAACGCTTCGCGCACCGCCGTCATCGATCGCGCTTCGGTTTCCGCATAGAGCGCCAGTTCGTCCTGCACCGCATCGCCCATTGCCGCCTCGAACACGGCCTGTGCCGCCGATGCGGCATAGCTGCGCTGTTCGGTGCCGCCCAGATTCGACTGGAAGATACCCGCCGCGCTGACCGGGAGGAAATCCTCGTACACGATCGGCACGGCACGGACATGGCCGGCGGTGATCCAGGCCTCGAAGTCGCCGGCCGGACGTATGCCGGTCGCCCGCAAGCGCTGTCCGGCATCGGTCAGGTCGTAACGGAAATATGCGAGGCCCTGTTCGCGAAGCGCCTCGACCGTGTCGGGGAAGGCGGAGAAGGCGGTGGCGAGGCGATCGGCATAGCTGGACCCTTGCGATCCCTGTTCGCCGCGGGCGCTCGCCAGCAGCCGGTCGTACAGCGCGCGGCCCTTGGGGGTGAGGGCGGCGCCACGCTGTTCGATCTCGCCGAAGCGGGCGGTGTGCTGGCCGGGCTGGTCGCCGGGAAAGGTCACGTCCTCCTCGATCGCCTTGAAACTGGTCTGGCGCAGCAGGATCGGGACGGCGCGCGGCGGCGACCCTTCGATCACCGCCTTCGCATCGATGCCGCGCGCCTGCATCGCGGCCTGCGCCGCGTCGATGTCGAGCGTGCGCGGGGTGAGGTGATTGATATGCGGGCCACGAAACGACACGACATCGGCGATCAGGCGGTGGGCGTCGTGCAGCCGGTCATAGCTCGCGGCGTCGACCCGTGCATCGCCGTGCCAGCGGAAGGTTTCGAGCAACTCCAGCACGAAGCGGTCGGCGTCGGCATCGTCCAGCCCGCCTTGTGACTCGTCCAGTTCGATCAGGCGGATGGCTTCGTCGGTGAAGATCCGGCGGGTCGACAGGATCGATTCCGCCTCGGCGCGCAACCCCGCGTCCTCGATGAGTTCGAGGCGCAGCAGCGAGGTGAAGACGCGGAACGGATTGGCGGCAAGCGCGGCATCGTCGACCGGGCGGAACGCGGTCGAATGGACCGGCACGCCCGCCACCGACAGGTCGTAATAGCCGACCGGGACCATGCCCATCACCGCAAAGGCGCGGCGCATGGTATGGAGTTCGGCCGCCGTGCCCAGCCGGATCGCGCCGTGGCGTTCGACATCGAGCCGGTCGAGTTCGTCGGCCATTTCCGCCGCCAGATCGGGGCGATCGGCCAAAACCCGCGCATTCACCTCCCCCACGATCGACAGCAGGTCGCCGTAGAGCGGGACTTCGGCGCGGTACATCGCCGACATCGCTTCGGAAAAACGGGTGCGGATGACGTTCGGAGGGGTGAAGTGGTCGGTCATGGTCGCCTTCGAGATAGGGTCAGCGCGGGGCAAAAATAATGGGGTCGCCGATCCCGACGCCCAGCGCGCGGGCGGCTTCCGGGTCGATGGCGATGCCGTCGTCCTGCCGGGCGATGGCAGCGAAGCAGGCGCGGAAGCCCGCCAGCCGGCCGGCGGCGGCGATGTGGGGTGTGGCCGCCGCATCCTCCGCTATCGCGCGGATGGTGGCGGTGCGCGCGGCGCGGATGGTGGCGATGGCGTCGGTCGCGGCGGTCACGGTCGGGCCGCCATCGAACAGGTCGACATAGTGATCGTAGCGAAAGCCTTCCTTCTCCAGCAGTCGCAGCGCCGGACGGCCCGAAGGGTGCGGCACGCCCAGCACGGCGCGCGCGCTGTCGGGCAGCATCGCCAGCAGGACCGGCGTGGTCGGCAGGAGGCCGGCGAGGACATGGGTGCCATGGTCGGCGTTGAACGCATCGGCGGCCGCAAAGCCCATGCCGAAGAAGCGCGCGGCGATCCCGTCCCAGAAGGGTGCTTCGCCCGCATCGTCGACCACGCCGCGCAGTTCGGCGATGGTCCGGTCGGCGAAGCGGGCGCGGTGCATCGCGATGAACAGATAGCGGCTGCGCGCCAGCAACGTGCCGGCGCCGCCCGCGCGCGCATCGGCACGCAGGAACAGCCCGCCGACCTCGCTGCATCCGGCATGGTCGGTGCAGAGGGTGAGCGTCGTGTGATCGACCGAGCGGCCGAGTACCGCATGGTCGGCGCCGTGCCGGTCGATGCGATAGCTGTAGAAGGGCGTGTCGGTGCCGATATGCGAGAAGATCTGGCAGGTGCCGTGGATCGCGGCGCTCGCCATATCCTCCAGCACGAACAGGAAGCGGTCGACCCCGAAGCTGTCGGTGTCGCGCGCGAAGGCGGCATCGGCGGCGGCCAGCCGTTCGCCGAGCTTTGCCCGGTCCGGCGGCAGGTTCACGAACCCGCCGCCGGTGGTCCGGGCCATGTCGTACAGGGCGGACAGGTCGTGCCCGCCCGCCGCCCGCAGGACGATCGTCACGCCTGGCCGGCTTCCAGCACGGGTTTCAGCATGTCCCAATTGCCCGCCGCGCTGCCCGCCTCGAAGCTGGCCATCGGATAGGCGCAATAGTCGGCGGCATAATAGGCGCTGGGGCGGTGATTGCCCGAATCGCCGATGCCGCCAAAGGGCTGTGCGCCCGCCGCGCCGGTGGTCGGGCGGTTGCGGTTGACCACGCCGGCGCGCGCGTCGACCACGAACCGCTCCCACAGCGCGTCGTCGGTGGTGAGCAGCCCGGCGGACAGGCCGAAGCGGGTGTCGTTGGCGGCGTCGATCGCCGCGTCGAAATCGGCGACGCGGAGGACTTGCAGGACGGGCGCGAAAATCTCCTCGTCGGGTACGGGCACCCCGGTCACCTCGAGCAGCGCGGGCGTGACGAAGGCGGCGCTGCGCCCCTCGATCCCGCCGAAGCGCACGATGGCGCGGGCGCCGGCGGTCTCCAGCGCGGCGACCTGCGCGCGGGCGGTCGCGGCGGCGGCGTCGGAGATCAGCGGGCCGATATAGGGATTTTCGTCCCAGCGGCCGATGGGGATGCGCGGGATCAGCGCGGCGACGGCGTCGATCACCGCATCGCCGAACGCACCGTCCGGCAGGATCAGGCGGCGGGCGCAGGAGCAGCGCTGGCCGGTGGTGATATAGGCCGACTGGACGATCAGCGCCGCGACCTCGGTGACGTCGCCGTCCCATGCGATCAGCGGGTTGTTGCCGCCCAGTTCCAGCGCGAGGATCACGTCCGGCCGCTCGGCAAATGCGCGGCGGAAATGCGCGCCGGTGGTCGCCGATCCGGTGAACAGCAGCCCGTCAATGTCCGCCGCAACCAAAGCCGCGCCGGTTTCGCGTGCGCCCTGCACGACCTGCAACACGCCGTCGGGCAGACCGGCTTCGTGCCAAGCCTCGGCCATCGCCGCACCGACCGCCGGGGTCAGTTCGGACGGCTTGAACACCACGGTGTTTCCGGCGAGCAATGCGGGGACGATATGGCCGTTGGGCAGGTGGCCCGGGAAATTGTACGGCCCGAGCACCGCCATCACCCCGTGCGGGCGATGGCGCAGGACGGACTCGCCGAACGGCATCGCGCTGCGCTTTTCGCCGGCGCGTTCGGCTTGGGCGGCGATCGACAGTTCGACCTTGCCGACCATCGTGCCGACTTCCTGCGTGGTTTCCCACAGGGGCTTGCCGGTTTCACGCGCGATCAGTTCGGCGAGCTGCGCGGTGCGGGCCTTCAGCACGGCGGCATAGGCGCGGGCTACGCCCACCCGCTCCTCGACGGAGGTACGGCGCCAGTCGCGGAACGCGGTGCGTGCGCGGGCGACTGCCGCGTCGACATCGGGGCCGCTCGCGGTCGGGCCGGACCAGACCGTCTCGCCGGTTGCCGGGCAGGTCGAGAGCAGCATGCTCATGCCGCCTGCACCATCAGCCCACGCGCCGCGACGCAGGCCGCCTCCAGCCGGGTGACGGCTTCGGCAATCTCGTCGGCCGAGATCAGCAGCGAGGGGAGCAGGCGGACGCAATTCTCGCCGCCGCCGGCGACCAGAATGCCGTGGTCGCGCGCTACCCCCATGAACTCGCGATTGTTGGGGATCATCTTCAGGCCGATCAGCAGCCCCTTGCCGCGGACTTCGGCGATGACGTCGGGGAAACGGGCGCGCAGCGCGTCCAGCCGTTCGAAGAAATCGGCGCTGGCGGCGCGGGCTTGGGCGAGCGTGTCCTCGTTCGCGATGGTGTCGAACGCGGCGATGCCGACCGCCATCGCCAGCGGGTTGCCGCCGAAGGTCGTGCCGTGAACGCCCGGCGTCATGCCCTTGGCGGCGTCGGCGGTGGCGAGGCAGGCGCCGACCGGGAAGCCCGAACCCAGCGCCTTGGCCAGCGCCATGATGTCGGGCGCCGCGCCGTCGAACCACTGGTGCGCGAACAGGCGGCCGGTCCGGCCCATGCCGCTCTGCACCTCGTCATGGATCAGCAGTACGCCATGCCTGGCGGTCAGCTCGCGCAGGCGCCGCAGCCATTCGCCCGACAGCGCGCGGGCGCCGCCTTCGCCCTGGACCGGTTCGACGATCACCGCCGCCGTGGTCGGGCTGGCGATCGCCGCCTCGATCGCCGCGTCGTCGTCGAGCGACAGCTGGACGAAGCCCGGCAGGCGGGGGCCACAGCCCTCCATATAGCCGGCATTGCCCGAGGCGTTGATCGCGGCATAGGTACGGCCGTGGAACGATCCGGCGAAACCGACAATGTCGATCCGCTCCGGCTGGCCGTTGACATGGTGATAGCGGCGCGCGGTCTTGATCGCGCATTCGACCGCTTCGGTGCCGGTATTGGCGAAGAACACGCAGTCGGCGAACGAGGCGTCGACCAGCCGCTGCGCCAGCGCCTCCTGCCCCGGAATGCGGAAGATGTTGGAGACATGCCACAGCTTGCCGGCCTGCTGCGTCAGTGCCGCGACCAGCGCGGGATGGGCATGGCCCAGCGCGTCGGTGGCGATGCCGGCCACGCAGTCGATATAGCGCCGCCCCTCGGTATCGATCAGCCACACGCCTTCGCCACGATCCACCGCGATCGGCGCGCGGTTGTACAGGTTCATCAGGGCATCGGTCATGGCGGCTCCTACGCTTCGATTCGGGAATGCACCGGCGGGCGGGTCTTCGCGCAGCACCGGGGGTTCGCGTGAGCGCCCTATTGGACCCGGCGGGGCAGGCGGACAAACGCAATGGCGTCATCTGTTGATGACGGTTGGGAATGAAGGAGTGTCCGACGTTCCCGGCTGGCGTCCGTGACCGGCCGCAATCGCGCTTGCGGGGGGGCAGCCAAGCGCGGATCGACGCCATGCAGATGCGTTACGATCATCACCCGACAGGCGCACCGTCGGCCGGAAACGGATTTTCCGCATTGCCGGCAAGGGCGTAGCGCCTACACAGGCCCGCATGTTCACGCCCGATCCCACGCCCCGCCCGCTCGGCAAGAGCGACATTCTGGTCTCGCCCCTCGCCTGGGGCATGTGGCGCTTCACCGGCGAGGTCGCACCGGCGCGGCTGCTGGTCGAAGCGGCGCTGGAAGCGGGGATCACGTTGTTCGATACCGCCGACATCTATGGCACGGATACGCCCGCCGGCTTCGGATCGGCCGAAGCGTTGTTCGGGCAGGTGCTGGCCGAGGCGCCGTCGCTGCGCGACCGCATGGTCATCGCGACCAAGGGCGGCATCCGGCCGGGCAACCCCTATCGGTCGGACGCGGACTATCTGGCGCAAGCGGTCGAGGCGTCGCTGGGGCGGATGGGGATCGAGCGGATCGACCTGTACCAGATCCACCGCCGCGATTTCCTGACCCATCCGCAGGAGGTCGCCGCGAGTCTCACCCGCATGGTCGAGCAGGGGAAGGTGCGCGGCATCGGCGTGTCGAACCACAGCCCGGCCGAGGTCGATGCGTTGCAGGCGTTTCTGGACCTGCCGATCCTCAGCACCCAGCCCGAATTTTCGCCGCTGCATCCCCAGCCGCTGTTCGACGGGGTGCTGGATCAGGCGATGGCGCGCGGGATGGCGGTGCTCGGCTGGTCGCCACTGGGCGGTGGGCGGCTGAGCGGGGGCGATCATCCCGCCACATTGTTGCTGCGTGAGCATGGTCAGCGCTTCGACGTCGATGCCGCGACCGCCGCGCTGTCGTGGAGCATGGTCCATCCGGCGGGCGTCATTCCGATCGTCGGGTCGCAAAATGCCGAGCGGATTCGCGCTGCCGCCGGTGCGCTGCGGGTCCGCTGGACCCATGCCGAATGGTATGCGGTGTTGCAGGCGGGGATGGGCGCGACGCTCCCCTGAAAACGGCGACGGCCGCACCCTTTGCGGGATGCGACCGTCGTTAGGACCCTGGTTGCAGGATCAGCGGCCGGCGAGGGCGCGGTCGAGATCGACGCCGTTTGCTTCCCAATCGCTGCGGGTCTTGCAGACCTTGGTCAGGATGCGGCTGCCGGTGGTTTCGGTGCGGAAGCAGTAGCGCGCGTTGGGCGACGCCTTGAACGCGACGGCGGCGGGGCCGGCGGCCAGCGTGATGCTGGTGGCTACGGCGCCGGCACCGGCAACGCTGGTCGCAACCGGCGTCGGGGCGGCATTCGGTTCGGCGGCGAAGGCCGAGGTGGTGGCGACCAGGCCGAGGACGATCGAAGCGGCGAAACGGATGGCGGTCATGATGTTGGCTCCCTGATTTTCCGGTTGGTTCCGGTGATGCCAACTACTTTGCAGCTGCCGTGCCAGTTTTTCATATCCAGACAAATCAATGACTTAACGTTTGACTACAAATGTAGCTGTGGGATGCGCCGCCATAAGGTCGGAAATTTCGCCATAGTTTCGCGCAACGGGTTTGGGCGGCGATAAAAGCCACGCCATCACCCCGAAAATTCGGCATTCCGGACTTGATGTGGGGTCCCGCTTCTACTGATCGGTCGGAGAAGAAGCGGGACCCCGGGGCAAGCCCGGGGTGACGGGTGGGGGGACTGGTGTCAGTTGCAACCACCTAGCATCGGCCGTCCTCGCGTGGCACGATCACGCAAACGACCAAAAGGGGTTACGAATGCGCGCTGGTGCCTGTCTGATCGCTCTGCTGCTTGCCACGACCGCCCATGCGCAGGAACCGACCACCGGCTATCACCGCGCGCCCGATGCGATCGCCAGGATACTGGAAACGCCGCCGACGCCGTCGGTCGCGGTCAGTCCCGATCACCGTACGCTGGCCATTCTGGGCCGCGAAAATTTGCCGAGCATCGCCAATCTGTCGAAGCCGATCCTGCGGCTGGCGGGGTATCGCATCGATCCGGCGACCAATGGACAGGCGGAAATGCGGGTCCAGTGGCTGAATGCGCTGAGTTTCAAGGACGTCGCGACCGGGCGCACCGTTGCGGTGAAACTGCCCGCCGGCACGCGTTTCGCCGCGCCGGACTGGTCGCCCGATGGCGCGCGGATGGCGTTCTACGTGCAGGAGGCGAATGCGCTGTCGCTGTGGATCGCCGAGCGCGACGGCAGCGCACGCATGGTCGCGCGCGGGTTGAACGGCACCTTCGGCACGCCGTTCGCATGGACGCCCGACAGCAAGGCGCTGATCGCCTATATGGTTCCGACCGGCCGCAGTGCCGCGCCGGTCGCCGATCCGACCCCGACCGGGCCGGTGGTGCAGGAAAGCATGGGCCGGGTGTCCGCCGCGCGGACCTATGAGGATCTGCTGCGTAACGCGACCGACGAGGCGCTGTTCGACCATTATTTCACCGGACAGCTGGTGCGGGTCGATACGAGCGGCGGGACGCGGCCGATCGGGCAACCGGGCCTCATCACCGATTTCAGCGTGTCGCCCGATGGTCGCTATCTGCTGACCGAACGATTGAAACGCCCCTATTCCTATCTGCTGCCCGCCAGCTATTTCCCGACCGAGATCGCGGTGGCGACGATCGACGGCCAGCCGGTCAGGACGCTGGTCGACCGGCCGCTGGCCGACGACCTGCCGGTCGATTTCGACGCGACGTTCAAGGGGCCGCGCGAGGCGACGTGGCGCGCCGATGCACCGGCGACGCTCGTCTGGGCGGAGGCGCTGGACGGCGGCGATCCCAAGGCGAAGGTGGCGTTCCACGACCGGGTGCTGATGCAGCCGGCACCGTTCACCGCCGCGCCGGTCGAACTGGCGCAGACCCCGGCGCGCTTTGCGGGCATCTTCTGGGGCAATGCCGATTTCGCGATGGTGGTCGACCGCGAATGGCGCACGCGGACCGAACATCGGCTGGCAGTGGCTCCGGGCCGTCCGGGGCCGGCACGCACGCTGCTGACGCGCAATTATCAGGACCAATATGGCGACCCCGGCTTCCCGATCACGCAAGAGAATGCGGCGGGCAAGCCGGTGATGCGCTTCACCCCGGCAGGCGATGCGGTGTACGTCACCGGCGACGGCGCGACCAAGGCGGGGGCGTTCCCGTTCCTCGGCCTGATGCCGGTCGCGGGCGGGGAGCAGAAGCGGTTGTGGACCGCCAAGGCACCCTATTACGAGACCATCGTCGCATTGCTGGACGACAAGGGGCAGCGGATGCTGACCCGGCGCGAAAGCGCCAAGCTGGCACCCAATTACATGCTGCGATCGGTCAAGGGCGGCAGCGCGAAGCCGGTGACCGATTTCGTCGATCCGGCCCCGGCGCTGGCCGGCGTCACCCAGCGGACGATCACGTACAACCGCGCCGACGGGCTGCCGCTGTCGGGATCGCTGTATCTGCCCGCCGGCTATGATGCGAAGCGCGACGGCCCGCTGCCGACCCTGCTCTGGGCCTATCCGGCGGAATATACCGATGCGAAGGTCGCCGGGCAGACGGTGGACCAAGGCAATCGCTTCGTGCGGCCGCGCGGGATCAGCCACCTGTTCCTGCTGACGCAGGGCTATGCGATCCTCGACAATCCGGCGATGCCGATCATCGGCGAGAATGGCGCGGAGGCCAACGACACCTATGTCCAGCAGCTGCGCGCCGATGCGCAAGCCGCGGTCGATGCGGTGGTGAAGCTGGGCGTGTCCGATCGCAGCCGGATGGCGGTGGGCGGACACAGCTATGGCGCGTTCATGACCGCCAATCTGCTGGCACATACCGACCTGTTCCGCGCCGGCATCGCCCGGTCGGGGGCGTATAACCGCACGCTGACCCCGTTCGGGTTCCAGGCGGAACAGCGCACCTATTGGCAGGCGACGTCGACCTATACCGAAATGAGTCCGTTCACCTTTGCCAACCGGATCAAGGAGCCGATCCTGCTGATCCATGGTGCGGCGGACGACAATAGCGGCACCTTCCCGATCCAGTCCGAGCGGATGTATGCGGCGCTGAAGGGCAATGGCGCGACGGTGCGCTATGTCGTGCTGCCGAACGAGGCGCATGGCTATCGCGCGCTGGAATCGACCGAAGAGACTTTGTGGCAGATGACCGACTGGCTCGACCGCTACGTCAAGCCCAAGGTGGCGGCCACGCCAACGGAGAAGTGATCCCGACCGGTTCCGACGAATACCGGATACGCACGGCAACGACCTTGCGCGAGCGCCGCATCTCGACTTGAGATTTGCGCAAATTTCGCAAGTCGTTGCTGCGAACCTGCGATAAAGTCAGGGTTTTCCTGGCATCAAGCTGTATTTCAAGTACACCGATATTTAATCGGCGCACCCCCATTCTGAGCACGAGGAAGCAGTGCCGGATGGGGGTTCTGGCTGAATGTCGTACGTGTTGGACATGATCGTTTCGCACCATGACCTGCCGGTCGTCCTGCTGGCATTGTCGCTGTGCATCGTCAGCGCGCTGTCGACCTTTGCGCAGTTGCAGCGGTCGTTCGAATGCGTGGTCGAACGCCGTCTGCTCTGGCTGACATCGGCAGCGGTCACCGCCGGGGGCGGGGTCTGGTCGACGCATTTCATCGCGATGGTCGCCTATCGCAGCCCGGTCGCGTTGCAGTTCGACCAGTTGCTGACCGCCATGTCCGCCGCGATCGCGATCGCGGCGTTCGGCATCGCCTTCGTCCTGTTGCGGCAGGCGCGGGGGGTGCCGCTGGTCCTGCTGTGCGGCGCCATCGCCACGCTGGGCATCCTCGGCATGCACCTGACCGGCATGGCGGCGATCGCCAATGCGATGGCGCACCAGGCCGACCACGCCATGATCGCGGGCGCGGTGCTGGTCGGGTGGCTGCTGTTGTCGGGTGCGTTCGCGCTGTTCCTGCGCACGGACGGGCGGCAGCGGATGGTCGTGCCGGCGGCGGGCATGGTGCTGGCGACGGTCACCATCCATTTCGTCGCGATGGCGTCGGCGATGATCGGCCATCACGCGCCGATGATCGCGCAGGCCGGCGGTCGGTCGCAATGGCTGGTGCTGTGGATTGTTGCGGCGGCGCTGCTGCTGATCGCGCTGACCGCAGTGGCGTCGGTGGTCGACCGCTTCCTGACCGATCTGCGCGGGCTGGCCGATGCCACGTCGGAAGGGCTGCTCATCACCGGCGACGACCGCATCCTCGACGCCAATGAACAGGCCTGCGCGCTGCTGGGCGTCGAGCGGGCCGGGCTGGTCGGTACGGCCACCGCCGCATGGTTCGAAACGCCGGCGCGCGATGCGCTGCGTCCGCACCGCGGCGATGCCCGGCGAGTCCGCATCCGCGGCAGCGTGGTCGAGGACCAACTGGTCGAGCTGACCTCGCGCGCGATCGAATATCGCGGCCGCGCCGCCACCGTCATCGCGCTGCGCGACCTGACCGAGACCGCGCGGGCGCAGCGGGCGATCGAACATCTCGCGTCGCACGATCCGCTGACCGGGCTGGTCAACCGCGCCGCGTTCGACATCGCGCTGCACGAAGCGGTGCGCTCCGATGCGCCCTTCGCGCTGATCGCGGTCGATCTGGACCGGTTCAAGGCGGTCAACGACCTGTTCGGGCATGGCGCAGGCGATGCGATCCTCGAACGGGTCGCGCGCATCCTCGATGCGTGCGTCCGCGCCCATGATCTGGTCGCGCGGGTCGGCGGCGACGAATTCGTCGTCCTGCAGCGCGAGATCGCGTCGTCGGACGACGCCCGGCGGCTGACCGCGCGGATATTGGCATGCTTTGCCGAGGAGATGGATTCGGCGCGCGACCCGATGGCGGTCGGGTGCAGCCTGGGAGTCGTCACCTTCCCGCGCGACGGGGGCGACCCGGAAACGCTGCGCCACAATGCCGATGTCGCGCTGTACCGTGCCAAGCAGGACGGGCGTGGCATCGCATCCTTCTTCGACGCGACGATGGACCGGCAGGCGCGCGACCGCCGCAGCCTCGAACACGACCTGCGCCATGCGGTGTGCCGGAACGAGTTGCAACTGGTCTATCAGCCGTTGGTGGCGACCGACGATGGCGACATCGTCGGTTATGAGGCGCTGCTGCGCTGGGACCATCCCGAACGCGGGCAGGTGCCGCCGTCGATCTTCATCCCCGTCGCCGAGGAAGCGGGCACGATCATGGCGATCGGCGAATGGGTGCTGCGTCAGGCGTGCAGCGATGCGAGCGCATGGCCCGACCATCTGACGCTGGCGGTCAACGTCTCGCCGGTCCAGCTGCGCGTGCCGACGCTGCCGATGCTGGTGCGCACCGCTCTGGAGGAGAGCGGCCTTGTGCCATGGCGGCTGGAGCTGGAGATCACCGAGACCGCGCTGCTGCGCGACCGGGACGTGTCGCTGGCGATCCTGCGCGAGATCCGCACGCTCGGCGTCCGCATCGCGATGGACGATTTCGGCACCGGCTATTCGTCGCTCAGCAACCTGCGCCATTTCCCGTTCGACAAGATCAAGATCGACAAGAGCTTCGTTTCGGCGATGCACGAGGACGAGGCGGCACGCTCGATCGTCCGCGCGATCGCCGGCCTCGGCAAGGGGCTGAACCTGCCGGTGGTCGCCGAAGGGGTCGAGAACGAGGTGCAGCGGGCGATGGTGCAGGCCGAGGGCTGCGCGCTGGCGCAGGGCTATCTGTTCGGGCGGCCGGCGGCGGTTCAGCCGCGTCGGGCGCCGCCGGTGGCGCGGGTGCGGCGCGCCTGACGGGCGGCGCCGGCAATCTTCATGGGGAGGGTCCAATGATCACATGGTTTTCGCGTAACGCGCCGATCCGGATGAAATTCCGGGTATTGGCGATCGCCTATCTGTTGCTGTCGGGGGGCATTGCGGCACTGGCTATCGTGGCGGCGTCGGGCAGCGCGCTGGTTGCGCCGGGCATCGTCGTCGGCGGGGCGGTGGCGGGCGTGGCGGCGATCGTCGCGGTCACGCTGGTCGCGTCGCGGCTGATCTGCACGCCCTATGTCACGACGGTCGTGCGGATGGAGGCGCTGGCGGCGGGCGATCTGGAAAGTCCGGTCGACTATACCGACAATCGCGACTGTGTCGGCCGCATCACCAAGGCGATGGCGACGTTCCGCGAAAGCGCGCTGGCGGCGATGGAGCGCGATACCCAGCGGCAGATGGTGGCGATCATGGGCGCAGGCCTGGGCAAGCTGGCCGCCGGCGACCTGACCGCGCGGATCGATGCCGACCTGCAGGAGCCGTTCCTGTCGCTGCGCGACGATTTCAACGCGGCCGTCGCCTCGCTGCGCGCGACGATGCTGTCGGTGTCGACGGTCGCGGGTACCATCCGCAAGGGCGCGGGCGAGATCAGCGCCGCGTCGGACGACCTGTCGCAGCGTACCGAGCAGCAGGCCGCCAGCCTCGAGCAGAGCGCCGCCGCGATGGAGGAAATCACCGCGACGATGCGCGAATCCGCCGCCAGCGCATCGCGGGCGGACGAGATCGTCGGCACCGCACGCAGCGAAGCGATCGAATCGGGCGCGGTCGTGCGGCGCGCGGTCGACGCGATGGGCCGGATCGAGCGGACGTCCGCGGAAATCTCCGACATCATCGCCGTGATCGACGGCATCGCGTTCCAGACCAACCTGCTCGCGCTCAACGCCGGCGTCGAGGCGGCGCGCGCGGGTGATGCGGGCAAGGGCTTTGCCGTCGTCGCATCCGAAGTCCGTGCGCTGGCGCAGCGTTCCGCCGAGGCGGCCAAGGACGTGAAGCAGCGTATCACCGCCTCGGTCGAAACGGTCGATACCGGCGTCGCGCTGGTCAGCGAAACCGGGCGCTCGCTCGACCGGATCATCGCGCGGATCGGCGAGATCAGCGCGCTGGTGGCGGACATCTCCGGATCGGCGGTGCAGCAGTCGCAGGGCCTGTCGCAGGTCAACACCGCGGTCGGCGAGATGGATGGCGTGACCCAGCGCAACGCCGCGATGGTCGAACAGAGCACCGCCGCCGCGCGCAGCCTCGCGTCCGAAGCCGATGCGCTGTCGGGCGAGATCGCCCGCTTTCATCTGGGCGGACCGGGGGTGCGCGATCAGCGCGACACGGTGCAGCGCCTGGTCGTCCGTCCCGCGCCGCGTGCCGTGCCGCAGCGGCTGTCGCGCGGAAACGCCGCGGTGGCGATCGTCGAGGACGACTGGTCGGAGTTCTGATGCGAATCGGCCGGACCGGTCCGCCGGAGGGGGGTGCCGGAACGCCGGCGGAATAGAATATTGGAATCGTTGAGAGGATCGGGTGTCCCGTTTCTTCGGCCTCACCCCACTTTCCTTATCAGGTGCGATAGTTCGAATGGTGGCGTCGGCAGGTCCCATGCCCCGTCGACATATACGGTTGACGATGCCGGGAACGGCTTTTAGCTCTTCGCCGGACATCGACAATTTCCCGGGGTCCTGCGAGGTATGCGTTCGAACGGCGTGCTCGGCTCGTCCGATCGCCACAACCTTCCGCTCGACAGCCTGCGGGGCCTCGCGGCGCTCGCCGTGGTGCTGCACCATGTGACCGGAGCGGATTCGTTCCGCGCGACCTTCCGCCATATGGGGCTGTTCGACGTCGCCCTGTTCCATCACGCCTATCTCTTCGTCGATTTCTTCTTCGTCCTGAGCGGCGTGGTGATCGCGATGAACTATGTCCACCGGGCGCCCGATCGGTTCTCTTCGGTCGATTTCGCGATCAAGCGGTTCGCGCGGGTCTATCCGCTGCACCTGTTCATGCTGTTCGCCTTTCTGGGCTTTCGCATCGTGCGGCTGTCGCTCTCGGCGCTGGGCATCCTGCCCGAAAGCAGCGCCGCGAACGGCAACGACCTCTATAGCTTCGTGATGAACGTGCTGCTGCTGCACGGGCTGGGCTTTACGCAGGAGCTGAGCTGGAACGGGCCGAGCTGGAGCATCAGCGCCGAATTCTACACCTATCTGCTCTTCGCGCTGGTGCTGGTCGCCTGCGCCACGCGCCGGAGCCGGGCTGGCGTCTATATGGTCAGCGCGCTCATATCGCTGGCGAGCCTCGCGGCGATCCTGTTCGTGCTGGGCAGGCCGAACATGGACTTCAACTACGAGTTCGGCATCCTGCGCTGCACCTATGGCTTTTTTCTGGGCGTCCTGACCTATGCCGCGACGAACCGGCTGGCCGGGCATCTGACTTTGCCCCGGATCGCGCGCGAACTATGGCTCTGGGGCGCGCTGGTGGGGGGCGTCGCCATCGTCTCGCTGATCGAGTTCGCGCCCGACCTTGCCGGTTTCGCCGCGCCGATCTTCGCCATCCTCTTTGCGGGGCTTCTGCTCTTTCCCCGGGGCAGCCTGCCCGGCCTGCTGTCGGTGGGTTCGCTGGTGTGGCTCGGCCGGCGGTCCTATTCGATCTACATGACCCATGTCCTCGTCATCATGACGAGCGAATATGTGCTGAAGGTCATCGGCATGGGGCGTCTGGCCGCGCTGGACGCGCGCGTGCCGGGCGTTCCGGCGACGGCTTTGGCGCTGGCCATCATCGCGGTGACGCTGGTCATTTCCGACTGGACCTACCGCAATGTCGAGCTGGGCGGCGGCAACTGGACCCGGCGAATGCTGGCACGCCGCAACGCCACCGCGACCGCCCGCTAAGCCGGTCCCGTCCCAGTGGCGCCCGGCCGGCGCGCCTTCCCGATGGGCGGCAGGGCGATAGGATATGATTCGTCACCGGCGTTCGCCGAACGCGACGAATCGTCGAAGATCGCGCGACGCGATTCGCGCCGGCATGGCGCATAAACGAGAGCGACTACAATCGAACGATCGTGCCGGCAAACCGGTCTGAAAGGATAAGGTTTATGCCATCGCATCGACGGCTGGCACGTCTTCGTGGTCGAAGACGGCTGGAGCGGGCGAAGGGATTCGAACCCTCGACCCCAACCTTGGCAAGGTTGTGCTCTACCCCTGAGCTACGCCCGCTCTGGCGTTCCGAACCGGCGAACCGGCTGGGGTGAGGCGGGCTATTAGCCGGGGGTTTTGGGGTACGCAACCCCTAAATGAACTCTTTTCTGTTTTGCCTGCGATGCCCACATAGGGGCGGCTGTCACAGGATAAGGAATCGACGCTTGGCCACGCTAGGACTGACCGCCCCGGAAAAGGACGCCGTGGAAGCGTTCCGCCGCGACGTCGTCGAACCATCGATGACCGGCCTCGTCATCATCGATTTCTGGGCGGAATGGTGCGGGCCGTGCAAGGCGCTGACCCCGATCCTCGAAAAGGTGGCGGAGGCCTATGCCGACAAGGGCGTGATGCTGGCCAAGATCGACACCGACAAGAACCAGTTCATCGCGTCGCAATTCCAGATCCGGTCGATCCCGACCGTCTATGCGATGTTCCAGGGGCAGCTGGTCGCCGACCTGACCTCCGCCCGCACCGAAAGCCAGTTGAAGCAGATGCTCGACCAGCTGCTGCGCCAGTTGCCGGTGCAGCCCGGCGCCGCCGCCGGTCCCGATATCGAACCGCTGATCGCGATGGGCGAGGAGGCGCTGGGCGAGGGCGATGGCGCACGGGCGCTGTCGATCTTCGACCAGATCGCCGAGATGGTGCCGGACAATGCCGCCGTCGCCGCCGGCCGGGTCCGCGCGCTGATGGCGATGGGCGAGCATGACGCGGCGCAGGCGGCGCTGGACGACCTGTCGGAGGATGCCGCGAAGCAGCCCGGCATCGAACAGGTCCGCGCCGCGCTGGCGCTGGCGCGCGATGCGCAGCCGGTCGACGATCTGGCGGGCCTGAAGGCCGAGGTCGAGGCGAACCCGGACGATCACGACGCGCGCTTCCGTCTGGCCGGTGGGCAGATGGCGGCGGGCGACCGCGACGGGGCTGCCGAATCGCTGCTGAAGATCGTCGCCGCCGACCGCAGCTGGAACGACGATGCCGCGCGGCAGCAGCTGCTCAAGGTGTTCGAGGCGGTCGGGCTGGAAGACCCGTGGGTGTCGCAGCAGCGGCGCAAGCTGTCGGCGATCCTGTTCGGATGAGCAAGCGCGTCTCCGTCTTCCCGCTGGCGGGGGCGCTGCTGTTTCCGAACATGCATTTGCCGCTGCACATCTTCGAGCCGCGCTACCGGGCGATGGTGTCGGATGCGCTGGCGCGGGACCGGCGCATCGGCATGATCCAGCCGCGTCCGGTCGGGAGCGATACCGACAAACCGCCGCTGTTCGACATCGGCTGTATCGGGCAGATCGTCGATGTCGAGGCGCATGCCGATGGCCGGTACGAGATCGTGCTGCGTGGACTGGAGCGGTTCCGGATCGTTCGCGAACTGGACGTGACCACGGCGTTTCGACAGGTGGAGGCGGAGACGCTGCCGATGATCGGCGACACGACACTCGCCCTTGCGGAGCGCGCGTCGCTGGAAATCGAATCGCGGCGCTTCGCCGACCGGCTGGGCTATGCCGTCGACTGGGAATCGGTCGGGCGGCTGGACGACGAAAGCCTCGTCAACGGCATCGCACAGATCGCGCCGTTCGACGTGGCGGCGAAACAGGCGCTGCTGGAAGTCGACGAGCTGTCGGCGCGCGCGGAACTGATCGTGCAGCTCATGCAATTCTTCGGTCGGCATGGCGATGACGAAGAGGCGACGCTGCAATGACGGAAACGCGAGGAAAAGCGATCGACCCGTGGCTGTTGTCGATCCTGGTCTGCCCGGTGACCCGCACGCCGCTGACCAATGACGCGCAGGCCGGCGAGTTGATCTCCGATGCCGCCGGCCTCGCCTTTCCGATTCGCGACGGCGTACCGGTACTGCTGGTCGAAGCGGCGCGGCCCCTGTGAGCCGCGACCTGTCGGGCAAGTGGAGCGGAATCTTCAACTACCCGCACACCAACCCGCCGACCGCGTTCGAGGCGGACATCGCCGATCTGGGCGGATCGATCGTCGGTACGGTCCATGAACCCGACCTCCATTCGGTGCCGCCCGGCGCGCTGATCGCCGCGGCGATCGACGGGCATCGCGACGGGGCCAAGGTACGCTTCAGCAAATTCTACGACGATAGCGGCAGCGAGGGCTATGGCGACATGGTCGTCTATGCCGGGGTGCTGAGCGACGATGGTTGCGAGATCAGCGGGCGGTGGGACATACCGGGCGTATGGTCGGGCAGCTTCCTGATGATCCGCCCCGCCGCCGAACCGGTTGCGAGCGAGGAAACCGCCGAGGCCACGCGCGACGGAACGGCTTGAGGGGAGGGGACATGGCGCTGCTGCATCGCTTGCTGGGCAAGGCGGCGCGGATCGTCTGGCGGATCACCCGGCCGCGCACCATCGGGGTGCGCGCCGTGCTGCTCGACCCTGCCGGCCACCGCGTCGCGCTGGTGCGGCACACCTACATCCATGGCTGGTACCTGCCCGGCGGCGGCGTGAAGAAGGGCGAGGGCATCGCGCACGCGCTGCACCGCGAGCTGGCGGAGGAGATGGCGGTCACCGACGCCACGGTCGAACGGGTGCTGGGCGTCTATCACAACCGGCGCGAGGGCAAGGACGACCATGTCATCGTCTATGTCGCGCGGGCGGGCAGCGATGCGCTGCGCGGTGCGGACGCGCTGGAGGTCGCGGAAGCCGGCTGGTTCGCGCTGGATGCGCTGCCCGAGGGCACGACGCCGGCGACGCTGCGGCGAATCGAGGAGTTCCGCGTGGGCGCGACGGGAAGCGGTGACTGGTAGCGCGCGCTACCCTCGGATCGCAAATAGCAGCGCGGCCAGCAGCGCCAGCACGGTCGGATAAAAGGTCAGCGCAAAGCCGAAGGCGCGGGCGGCGGTACCCCGGCGATACCCGGCCCAGAAGCCCGCACGCCCGACCGAAAAACACAAGGCCAGCACCGCCACCGGAAAGGCCGACCGATCGGTGGCAAGCGTCAGCGCGCCATAGGCTATGGCCGCCAGCACCGCCTGTTCCAGCGTATTCTGCGCGACGGCGCGGCCATGGGCGACCGCCGGATCGGCATCGCCACCATCGATCGATAGGGCCGAAAAGAACCGGATGCGCGCGACATTGCCGATCGCCGCGGCGCTCCACAGCCCGACGACTGCCAGCGCGACCGCCAATGCCCGCAGGCGGTCGGCCAACGCATGGCCCGGATCGAACCGGAACGCCGCCGCCATGGCGACCACGCCGACCCCTGCCGCACCCGCCATCCCGCGCGCGACCCCCGCGCTGGACGGCGGACAGGGTCACGCAGGGATGCCCTGCAACAGCTTGGGCAGCTTGCCCGTCTCGCCGCGCGCCTCGGCCATGAACGCGGCCTTCAGCGGCGGGATCGAATCGACCGCCGACAGCCCGAAGCGCCGCACCGCGCTCGCCGCCTTGCCGGGAATGCCGAACAGCCGGGTCAACCCGTCGGTCGCCAGCGCCACCGCGAAGGTGTCCAGCCCCCGCCACCGCTGATAGCGCTCCAGCAGATAGGGATCGCCGAGGTCCAATCCGGTGCGCTTGCCCTCGACCAGCACCTCGGTCAGCGCCGCCACGTCGCGCAGGCCCAGGTTCAGCCCCTGTCCGGCGATCGGATGGATGCCGTGCGCGGCGTCGCCGACCAGCACCAGCCGGTCGGCGGTGATCCTGGCGGCATGATGGAAGCCCAAAGGATAGCTCGACCGCGCCGACAGGTTCGACAATTCGCCGAGGAAGCCGCCCATCTTCTTCGACGCTTCGGCAAGGAACGCGCGGTCGGACAGCTTCAGCATTGCCGGCCGATCCTTCGCATCGACCGTCCACACGATCGCCGAGCGATGGCCATGGTCGTCGTCGTTCAGCGGCAGGATGGCGAACGGGCCGGCGGGGTAGAAGATTTCGTAGGCGATATTCTCGTGCGGCTCGGCATGGCCCAGCGTCGTGATGATCGCGGCATGGTCGTAGCTCCAGCGCGCGACGCGGATGCCCGCCGCCTCGCGCGTTGGCGAATTGCGGCCCTCGGCAGCGATCAGCAGCGGCGCGGTAAGGGTATCGCCACCCGCGGTCGTCACCGTCACGCCATGCACATCGCGCCGCACGTCGATCGCCCGGTCCTGATAGCGCAGGTCGATATGGGGCGATGCGATCGCGGCGTCGTAGATCGCCTTCCGCAGCCGCTTGTTCTCGTACATCACCCCGACCGGATCGTCGGCGGCGTCGGGAATGAAGTCGAGCTTGCCCGGCGCCAGCCCGTCGGTCGCGCGAATCGCGGCGATCGGACAGCCTTCGTCGCCAAGGCCCGGCGCGATACCGATCGCCTCGAACATGCGGTGAGTCGCGCTGGCGATGGCGGAGGCGCGCCCGTCGAAGCCCGGCGCCAGCGTCACCGCCGGATCGGCCGGGTCGAGGATGATCGAGGTCAGCCCATGCACGCCCAGCGCCACGCCCAGCGTGCTGCCGACCAGCCCGCCGCCCAGGATGATGACGTCCGCCTGTGCCATGAAACCCGTCCCATCCGTAAAGTCATTTCGTCCTTCGCGACTTAGGGTCTGGCGCGTCCTACCGCAACGCCGCCTTGACGGCGGGCCACCGTGCGGCGCACATCGGGACAGGTTCGAACAAGGGTGGAACGAATGGCGACCAACGCGCAGCCGATGTTGTGGCGCGACGCGATGAAGGCGGGTGCGAAGCGTAGCGGCGCGATGATCGGCGCGACGTTGCTGTTCATCGCGATGGTCGTGATCGCCATCGCGCTCGCCAGCTATTCGCCCGCCGACCCGTCGTTCAGCACGGCGGCGGGCGGGCCGGTCGCCAACAAGCTGGGGTCGGTCGGGGCGATGCTCGCCGACCTGCTGCTCACCCTGTTCGGCGTGGCCGTAGCGATGCTGCTGCCGCTGGGGTTGATCGTCAGCGTGCGGCTGTGGCGCGACGTACCCGTGGGGCCGTGGCCGCATATGGTGCGCGACTGCCTGATCGGCGTGCTCGCCATGGGCACCACGCTGGCGTTCGTTTCGGGAGAGGCGATCCTGTCGCTGCCCGCCGGCTATGGCGGGGTGATCGGCTGGAGCATCGCGCAGGCGGTGCAGGGGCTGGTCCACCTGATCGGCGTGCCCGTGGCCGAATTGTGGACGATCCGCGTCGTGGCGCTCGCCACCGGGCTGTTCGGCGTGTGGCGCTGGGCCAAGGGGCTGACGATCGAGATTCCCGACGGCACCTTCCGCATGCCGAAGTTCGAACGCCGTGCGCAGGTCGGTGCGGACGACGGCGACGTGCTGGTCGAGGACGACGACCTGCCGTTCGATCCCGCGCCGCGTGCGCCGTTGCTTGCGGAGGACGAGGAGGACGACGACGCGCCGGCCCGGCCGCAGCCGCGCCGCGTGGCGCAGAGCGACGACCGCGCGCCCCCGGTCATCGCCGAGCGCGCCGCCGCGCCCGCGCTGGCGAGCGCGCCGAAGCCCGCCAGCAGCGAGGGTCGCGACAATTTCGCGCTGCCCGCGATCGACCTGCTGGCCCCCGCGCCCGAATCGACCGGTCCCGCGATCGACAAGGCCGCGCTGGAGCGCAATTCGCGTCTGCTCGAAAGCGTGCTCGACGATTTCAACGTGAAGGGGCAGGTGGTGAAGGTCGCCCCCGGTCCGGTCGTCACCATGTACGAACTGGAACCCGAACCCGGCATCCGCGCCAGCCGCGTGATCCAGCTGGCCGACGACATCGCCCGCAACATGAGCGCGATCTCCGCCCGCGTCGCGACGATTCCGGGCCGCACGGTGATCGGCATCGAACTGCCCAACCAGCGGCGCGAGATGGTGAGCTTGCGCGAACTGATCGCCAGCCAGGCGTTCGCCGACCAGAATGCGCAGCTGCCGATCGTGCTCGGCAAGAATATCGCCGGCGATCCGGTCGTCGCCGATCTGGCGCCGATGCCGCATCTGCTGGTCGCCGGTACGACCGGTTCGGGCAAGTCGGTCGGGCTGAACTGCATGATCCTGTCGCTGCTCTACCGGCTGACCCCGGACCAGTGCCGCATGATCATGATCGACCCGAAGATGCTGGAACTCAGCATGTATCGCGGCATCCCGCACCTGTTGGCCGATGTCGTCACTGACCCGCCCAAGGCGGTGCGTGCCTTGAAATGGGCGGTCGAGCAGATGGAGGATCGCTATCGCATGATGGCGTCGATCAACGTCCGCTCGCTCGCCAGCTTCAACGACAAGGTCCGCGCGTCGCTGGCCAAGGGGCAGAAGCTCGGCCGCAAGGTGCAGACCGGCTATGACGCCGACACCGGTACGCCGATCTATGAGGAAGAGACGCTCGACCTGACCCCGTTGCCGCAGATCGTGGTGATCGTCGACGAACTCGCCGACCTGATGATGACTGCGGGCAAGGAAGTCGAATTCCTGATCCAGCGTTTGGCGCAAAAGGCGCGCGCGGCGGGCATCCACCTGATCATGGCGACGCAGCGCCCCTCGGTCGACGTCATCACCGGCGTCATTAAGGCCAATCTGCCGACGCGCATCAGCTTCCACGTTACGTCCAAGATCGATTCGCGCACCATTTTGGGCGAACAGGGTGCCGAACAGCTGTTGGGCCGGGGCGACATGCTCTACATGCCCGGCGGCAAGGCGCTGGCGCGTGTGCACGGGCCGTTCGTCAGCGACGACGAGGTGCAGGCGGTGTCCGATTTCTGGCGCTCGCAGGGGGCGCCGGATTATATCGACGCGGTGGTCAACGAACCGGAGGGCGATGCCGGCTTCAGCCTCGACGGTGCGCCGACCGGCGACGACAGCCCTGAGGAACAGACCTTCCGGCAGGCGTGCCAACTGGTCGCGGAGAGCCAGAAGGCATCGACCAGCTGGCTCCAGCGCCAGTTGCGCGTCGGGTACAACTCGGCGGCCCGCCTGATCGAGCGGATGGAGAAGGAAGGGCTGGTGTCCAGGCCGGACCATGTCGGGCGGCGCGAGGTGCTGATGGACCCGGACGGGCGGCCGACGGGGTAAGTCACGGCCTCCATTCCCCTACTCCCACTCTATCCCTATCCCCCTCCCGTTTGCTTCGAGCGGAGGTTCGAGCCTGTCGAGAACCGTAGTCGAGAAGGGGTTGCCCCAAGCACGGAGTTCTCGACTGCCACTTCTCGACAAGCTCGAAGCTGCTCGAACCGAACGGGAGAGGGCGCGGGGCGGGGAGAGAAACGCCTTTACCCCAAGCCCCTCCGTTCGTCCTGAGTAGCCGCTGAGCTTGTCGAAGCGGCGTATCGAAGGACCGTTCGTGGCAAAGCGCTGCGATACGGGTCTTCGACTTCGCTCAGCCCCTACTCAGCACGAACGGTCTTTGATGTGTGGCGGCGCAGGGAACACCTCAGCGCCCTCATTGCTTGAGTTCCTGCCCCCCAACTGCACGGACACCCCATGACCGACCTCCCGCTCAACGACGGCCGCAGCATTCCCGCGATCGGCTTCGGCACCTACAAGGTCCCGGCCGAAGACTCCGCCCGCCTGTCGCGCGAGGCGATCGACGCCGGCTATCGCCTGATCGACACCGCCGCCTTTTACGGCAACGAAGCGGGCGTCGGCGAAGCGACCGGCGGAGGCACCGCCTTCGTCACCACCAAATTGTGGCGCGACGCCATGGGCTATGACAACGCGCTGAAGGCGTTCGACGCCAGCGCGGCGAAGCTGCCGCGGATCGACCTGTTCCTGATCCACTGGCCGATGCCGTCCGAGGAGCGCTATGTCGATACGTGGAAGGCGCTGGTGCGGCTGCGTGAGGAAGGGCGGGTCGCCTCGATCGGCGTGTCGAACTTCTCGCCCGACCATCTCGACCGGATCGTCGATGCGACCGGCGTCGTGCCGGCGCTGAACCAGATCGAGCTGCATCCGACCTTCCAGCAACGCCAAGCACGCGCCGCGCATGAACGGCTCGGCATCGTCACGCAAAGCTGGTCGCCGCTGGGGCAGGGGACGCTGTTGCGCGACCCGACCATCGCCGCGATCGCCGAGGAAGCGGGCGCGACGCCGGCGCAGGTGATTCTGGCGTGGCATCTGCAGGCCGGACTGGGCGTGATCCCGAAGGCGTCCTCGCGGGCGCGGATCGAGGAAAACCTCGCGGCGCAGTCGGTGACGTTGACGCCCGAACAGGTGGCAACGCTCGACGCGACGGACCGCGACGACGGGCGGTTGGGTCCCGACCCCGACACCCTCTGAAATCCTTCCCACTGCGTGGGGAGGGGAACCGCCGCGAAGCAGTGGTGGAGGGGGGTGTGCGCAGTCGGAACGGCAGCGTTCGCGGCGATCCCCCTCCACCAGCTGCGCTGGTCCCCCTCCCCGTGCCGGGGAGGATTTGGTAGGGGCATCCATGCTCCCCATCCACGCCGTCCTGCCCCAGTTGCTCCAGACGCTGCGCGACCGCACCTCCGCCGTCCTCGTCGCCCCGCCCGGCGCCGGCAAGACCACCGCCGTCGCCCCCGCGCTCCTGACCGAACCCTGGGTCACCGGCGAGATACTGCTCCTGTCCCCCCGCCGCATCGCCGCGCGCGCCGCCGCCGAGCGCATGGCCGCGACCGCCGGCGAACCCGTCGGCCAGACCTTCGGCTATGCCACCCGCATGGACAGCAAGCGATCCGCCGCGACCCGCGTGACGGTGATGACCGAAGGCATTTTCGTCGCCCGCATCCAAGCCGATCCCGAACTGGACGGCGTGTCGGCGGTGCTGTTCGACGAAGTGCATGAACGCAGCCTCGACAGCGATTTCGGCCTCGCCCTCGCGCTCGATGCTCAGGCAGCGCTCCGGCCCGACCTGCGCATCCTCGCCATGTCGGCGACGCTCGACGGCGAACGCTTCGCCGCGCTGATGGACGACGCGCCGGTGATCGAGAGCGAGGGGCGCTCGCATCCGCTGACCTTGCGCCATATCGGCCGCAATGCCGAAGCGCGCATCGAGGATTCGGTCGCCGCCGCGATCCGTACCGTGCTGACCGAAGCGGAGGGCGGCATTCTCGCCTTTCTGCCCGGCGTCGCCGAGATCGAACGCACCGCCGAACGCATCGCCGTGCCTCACGGTGCGGTGCTGCACCGGCTGCACGGCACATTGCTTCCTGCCGAACAGCGTGCCGCGATCGCGCCAGACCCGGAGGGGCGGCGCAAGATCGTGCTGGCGACCAGCATCGCCGAAACCTCGCTGACGCTCGACGGTATTCGCATCGTCGTGGATTCAGGACTGGCGCGTCGCCCGCGCTACGACCGCGCGGCGGGGATGACGCGCCTGACCACCGAGCGCGCCAGCCAAGCTGCCGTCACCCAGCGCGCCGGCCGTGCCGCGCGGCAGGGACCGGGCGTCGCCTATCGCCTGTGGGAAGCCGCCGCGACCGCCGGATTGCCGCGCTTCGACCCGGCCGAAATCCTTGAGGCCGACCTGTCGGCGCTGGTGCTCGAATGCGGCAAATGGGGCGTCACCGATCCGACGACGCTGCGCTGGCTCGACCCGCCGCCGGCCGCCGCGGTCGAGGAAGCGCGCGCGCGCCTCGCCACGCTCGACGCGATCGATGCCGATGGCCGACCGACGCCGCACGGCCTCGCCATCGCGGCGCTGCCGCTCAGCCCGCGTCTGGCGCATATGCTGATCCGCGCCGGGGAGCAGGGCTTTGCCGGCGCGGCGGCGGAGGTCGCGGTGCTGCTCGGCGAGCGGGGGCTGGGCGGCAGCGACACCGATCTCGACCAGCGCCGCCGCCGCTGGCGCAGCGAACGCGGGCAACGCGCCGACGCATCGCGGCGCCTCGCCGACCGCTGGCGCAAACTGGTGAAGGGACGCGACGATCCCCCTGCCGATGCGCTGGCGCGCAGCGTCGCACTGGCCTTTCCCGACCGCATCGCCAGACGGCGCGATGCGTCGGGTGAGCGCTGGGCCTCGGTCGGCGGGCGCGGGTTCAAACTGGACGCGGCGGCGCTCGGATCGGCCGAATGGCTGGCGGTGGCCGAGACGCAGGGGCAGGCGGCGGGCGCGCGCATCCTGTCGGCGGTCGCGATCGATCAGGCGACCGTCGAGCAACTGTTCGGCGACCGGATCGAAACCCGGCGCAGCGTCACCTTCGATCCCGCGACCCGCGGGGTGATCGCGCTGCGCGAGCGGCGGCTGGGCGCGATCCGGCTGTCGTCAGGTCCCGATGCGGCGGCGTCGGCGGACGAGATCGTCGCCGCACTGGTCGAGGCGGTGCGCCGCGACCTGTCGCTGCTGCCATGGGAGGGGGCGGAAACGCTGCGCCGCCGGTCGGCCTATGTCGCGGCGATGCTGGGGCAGGACGATCCGCTGGGCGACGCGGCGCTCACTGCGACGATCGACGACTGGCTTGCGCCGCTCCTGACCGGCAAGCGTCGGCTGGAGGCGGTGACCGGGCTGCACGACGCGCTGGAACAGGCCGCGGGCTGGGACTGGATGCAGCAGCTCCGCCGCCTTGCCCCCGCCCGGTTCGAAAGCCCGGCGGGGTCGAGCCATGCGATCGACTATGCCGCCGAAGGGGGACCGCGCGTCGAGTTGCGGGTGCAGGCGCTGTTCGGCCTGGCGACGCACCCGATGGTGGCGGGCCAGCCGCTGACGCTCAGCCTGACATCGCCCGCCGGCCGCCCGATCCAGACGACGCGCGACCTGCCGGGCTTCTGGGCGGGATCATGGCGGGACGTGTCGAAGGAAATGCGCGGCCGCTATCCGCGCCATCCGTGGCCGGACGATCCGGCAGCGGCGTCGGCGACGCTCAGGACCAAGAAGGCGGATGCGCGGCGGGGGTAAGCCTGACCCCACCCCGGTCGGTTCGAGCAGCTTCGAGTCTGTCGAGAAGCGTCCGTCGAGAACGCTGTGTTTGGGGCAAGCCCTTCTCGACTACGGTTCTCGACAAGCTCGAACCTGCGCTCGAAGCAAACGGGGGGTGAGGAGTAGACGGGGTGGCGAAGGGTGAACGGCGTGGCGGGGATAAAGGGGGTAGGGGGAGGGCGGCGAAGGCTACCCCTCGCCATGCCCCTTGGCCAGATACTCCTCCGACCGCATTTCCTCCAGCCGGCTGATCGTCCGGTCGAATTCGAACCGCCCGTCGCCGGTCGGATACAGGTCGCCCGGCTGCGCATCGGCCGCTGCCAGCAGCTTCACGCGATATTCGTACAGCGCGTCGATCAGCGTCACGAACCGCGCCGCCTCGTTGCGGTTCTCCGGGCCGAGGATCGGAATGCCGACCAGAATGACGGTGTGGAAGGTCCGCGCGATCGCCAGATAATCGGGCGCGCCGCGTGCCTCGCCGCACAGCCGCTTGAAGCTGAACACCGCGACGCCTTTCAGCGCTTTGGGTACATGCAGCGTCCGCCCGCCGATATCGAGGTCGCACGACGGTACATGGTCGCGATCCTCGACCGCGAAATCGGTCAGGCGGAAGAACGCCGCCGACAATGCCTCGGTCGCCGCCGGGCCGTTGGGCACCAGCCACGTATCGACCGCGCCCAACCGGTCGCGACGGTAATCGGTCGGGCCGTTCAGCGGCAGCACGTCGAGTTTCGATTCGAGCAGCGCGATGAACGGCAGGAAGCTGTCGCGCTGCAACCCGTCCTTGTAGAGATCGGCCGGCGGGCGGTTCGACGTGGCGACGACGGTCACGCCATGCGTCATCATCTCGGTGAACAACCGCGACAGCACCATCGCGTCGGCGGTGTTGTTGATCACCATCTCGTCGAAGGCGAGCAGTTTCAGGTCCTTGGCCAGCGCCTCGGCGACCGGCGGCACGGGATTGCCGGCTTCCTTCGCGCGTTCGGTGGCGAGGCGGGCGTGCACTTCGAGCATGAAGGCGTGGAAATGGACGCGGCGCTTGGCCGGTTCGGCGACGCAGTCGTAGAACAGGTCCATCAGCATCGACTTGCCGCGCCCGACCCCGCCCCACAGGTACACGCCGCGCGGCGGGGCTGCATCGCTGCCGGTCAGTCGCGCGAACAGGCCGCGCCTGGGTGGATGGTCGATGGCATCGGCGAGCCGCGACAGCCGCTCGGCGGCGGCGCGCTGTTCGGGATCGGGGCGGAGTTCGCCGGCGGCGACGAGGCTGTCGTAACGGGTGAGGACGGTCATTTGCCGCCGTCCTACGTTACCTGCACCCCATTTGCCACACCCACTCCGTTTGCTTCGAGCGCAGGTTCGAGCCTGTCGAGAACCGCAGTCGAGAAGGCAGTGGCCGCATCAACCGAGTTCTCGACGGTCGCTTCTCGACAAGCTCGAAGCTGCTCGAACCGAACGGAAAGGAGGTGGCAAGGTCTTGCGGATCAGATGATCCGCTCGACTTCCATCTTCTTGATCTCGGCGATCGCCTTGGCCGGGTTCAGGCCCTTCGGGCACACGTTCGCGCAGTTCATGATCGTGTGGCAACGATACAGACGGAACGGATCTTCCAGCTCGTCCAGACGCTCGCCGGTCATCTCGTCGCGGCTGTCGGCCAGCCAGCGATAGGCCTGCAACAGGATCGCCGGCCCCAGGAACTTGTCGCTGTTCCACCAGTAGCTCGGGCACGAGGTCGAGCAGCAGGCGCACAGGATGCACTCGTACAGCCCGTCGAGCTTGTTGCGTTCTTCCGGCGACTGGAGCCGTTCCTTGCCGGCGGGTTCCGGGGTCACGGTCTGCAGCCACGGCTTGATCGACGCATATTGCGCGTAGAAGTGCGTGAAGTCCGGCACCAGATCCTTGATGACGTCCATGTGCGGCAGCGGGGTGATGCGGATATCGCCCTTGATATCCTCGATCGCGGTGGTGCAGGCGAGGCCGTTGCGCCCGTCGATGTTCATCGAACACGACCCGCAAATCCCTTCGCGGCACGACCGGCGGAAGGTGAGCGAGGGGTCCTGTTCCGACTTCATCTTGATCAGCGCGTCGAGCACCATCGGACCGCATTCGTCCAGATCGATCTCGAAATCGTCATAGCGCGGATTTTCGCCCGAATCGGGGTCGTAGCGATAGACCTTGAATTTCTTGATCCGGCCCGACGTCGGCGACTTGTGGGTCGTACCCTTCTTGACGACGCTGTTCTTGGGCAAACGGAATTCGGCCATGATACTCGCTCGGTTCGGTCAGGGGGCGGCAAATCCACCCGGTCTGCGGGTCAGATACATGACAGGTGGGCATGCCGCAAACGCGAACAAGGGAAAACGGCGTAAAACTCCTCCCCGCTCCGCGGGGAGGGGGACCAGCGAAGCTGGTGGAGGGGGAGTGCCGCATACGGAACTGCGGCGTTGCGAGGCGAACCCCCTCCACCACCGCCTTCGGCGGCGGTCCCCCTCCCCATATATGGGGAGGAGCTTTGTTAGACCGACGGCAATCCTTCGAGCAACTTGTCGAGCGTCGCCGGGTAATCGCGCACGCGGACGCCGGTCGCATTGTAGATCGCGTTGACCACCGCCGCGCCCGCGCCGCCGATGCCCAGTTCGCCGATCCCCTTGGCATGGAGAGGGTTGGCATGGGGATCGCGTTCGTCGAGGAACACGATGTCCATGTGCGGAATGTCGGCATGCACCGGCACATGATATTCGGCGAGGTCGTGGTTGACGATCCGCCCGTCGCGGTCGTCATGCGCCAGTTCCTCGGTCAGCGCGGCGCCGATGCCGAACACGATGCCGCCGATGCACTGCGACCGTGCGGTCTGCTGGTTGAGGATGCGGCCGGCCTCGAAGGTCGAGTGCCAGCGCGTCACGCGCACCTCGCCGGTGACGGCATGGACCTTCACCTCGCAGAAATGCGCGCCATAGCTGGCCTGCGTCGTTTCCTTTTCCTGTTTGCCCGGTTCGATCGATCCGGTGGCGGTGATGCCGTCCCCGACCAGTTCGCCGATCGCGACGCGGCGGTTGCCTGCGATGGCGTGGCCGTCCTTCAACGTCATTTCGTCCGGCTCGACGTCCATCGCCTTGGCCAGCGTCTCCCGCAGCGCCTGCGCCGCCAGATAGACCGACGACCCGCTGCTGCCCGCGCCCCACGACCCGCCCGATCCGGCACCCGGCGGCGCGTTGGTATCGCCCAGATGCACCGCCACCCGCTCGACCGGCAGGCCGAGGATTTCGCCCGCAATCTGGGCGAGGATGGTATAGGTACCGGTGCCGATATCGGTCATGTCGGTTTCGACCAGCGCGCGTCCGTCGGGACCGATCGACACCTGCGCCTTGCTCGGTTGCAGCATGTTGGACCGCGTGGTCGCGGCCATGCCCTGACCGATCAGCCAGTCGCCGTCGCGCTTGCCGCCCGGCGTCCTGTTGCGGCCGTCCCAGCCGAACGCCTTCGCCCCGGCATCCAGACAACGGGTCAGCGACCGCGTCGAATAGGGCACGTCCTTTTGCGGGTCCTTGGCCGGATCGTTGCGGCGGCGCAGCTCGACCGGATCGATCCCGACCTTCTCGGCCAGCTCGTCCATCGCATTTTCGAGCGCCAATAGCCCGACCGCCTCGCCCGGCGCGCGCATCGATCCCGACAGCGTCTGATTCAGTTCGACAAGGTCGTGCTTGATGACCCGGTTCTCGCCGCCATAGAGGAACTGCGTCGCCTGTCCCGCCGGCTCGAAATAGCCTTCGCCCGGCAGGTTCGAACACAAGGTCTCGTGGCCGATGCCGGTCAGCCGCCCTTCGGCATCGGCGGCAAGGCGGAAGCGCTGCTGCGTGTTCGACCGGCGGACCGTCGCCTCGAACACCTGCTGGCGGGTCATCACCGTCTTGACCGGCCGCCCGACCGCCTTCGCCGCGATCGCGGTCGCGACCGTGTCGGGCGAAATGCCGAGCTTCGACCCGAAGCCGCCGCCGATATAGCGCGCGACGATCCGCACCTTCGACTGGCGTTCGCCCAGCGACTTGGCGAGTTGTTGCTTGTCCGAGGACGGCATCTGCAACGATCCGTAGAGCGTCAGCCCGTCGTCATCCCAGACGGCGATCGACGCATGCGGCTCCATCGCCGCCGAATTTTGCGACGGGGTGCGCCACACATCGTCGATGGCGAAAGCGGCGTCGGCCATCGCCTTATCGAGGTCGCCCTGGCTGTGATAGGGCGGCATCGATCCGGGCGGCGGCTTGATCGCCGCGTCGACATGATCCTCGAAGGTGAACACCCCCTCGGCCGGTTCGTATCGCACCACCACCAGCTGCGCGGCATCGCGCGCGATCTCATAGCTTTCGGCGACGACGATCGCGACCGGTTCGCCGAAATAGGCGACGTCCTTCACGCCCTGCGTCGGTGCCTCGGTCTCGCCGCCCTGCTGCGGATTGCGGATGAAGGTCTTCAGGTCGACGACGACATCGACCACGCCCGGCAGCGCCCTGGCCCCCTCGGCATCGATCGCGGTGATCCGGCCTGCCGGAAAGGTCGCGCGGACCAGAAAGCCATAGGCGAGGTCCGGAAAATCATATTCGGCCGAATAGGTCGCCTGTCCCGCCACCTTGAGCGGTCCGTCGATCCGTTCGATCCCCTTGCCGATGATGCCCTGTACGCCGCTGTCGAGCAGGCTTTGCTCGACGGGCTTGTCCATGCGCAGTGCGTTCGCGGTCATGCCGTCAGCTCCTTCAGCGTCGCGACCAGCGTGCGGCGCGCCAGCGGAATCTTGAAATCGTTGCTGCCAAAGCCCCTGGCGTCGCGCAGCAAAAGGTCGGCGGCCTCGCCGAACAGCGCGTCGGACGGCGCCTGTCCGACCAGCGCATGCTCGACCGCCGTATCGCGCCATGGCATCGGGCCAAGGCCACCGAAGGCGAGCTTGGCCGAGGCGATCTTGCCATCCTCGACGGCGACGATCCCGGCGACCGACACCAGCGCAAAGGCATAGGACGCACGGTCGCGCACCTTGCGATAGGTCTGCCTGCCCGCCGGCGCCGGCGGCAGTTCGACATGGGTGATGAGTTCGCCGGCGCGCAGCACATTCTCGACATCGGGCGTGTCGCCGGGCAGGCGATAAAAGTCGCCGATCGGAATCCGTCGCCGTTCGCCGTCGCTGCCGAGCGTCACGATCGTCGCATCCAGCGCGCGCATCGCCACCGCCATGTCGCTGGGATGCGTCGCGATGCATTTCTCGCTGGTGCCGAGCACGGCGAGGATGCGGTTGAACCCCTGCTGGGCATCGCAGCCCGATCCCGGTACCCGCTTGTTGCAGCGTGCCGCCGTCTCGTAGAAATAATAGCAGCGGGTGCGTTGCAGCAGGTTGCCGCCGGTCGACGCCTTGTTGCGCAACTGCCCCGACGCCCCCGCCAAAAGCGCGCGGCTGAGCACTTCGTAGCGTTCGCGGATGATCGGGTCGGCCGCGAGGTCGGAATTGGGCACCAGCGCGCCGATCCGCACCCCGCCGCCCTCGATCTCCTCGATATCGTTCAGCGGCAGGCGGCTGATATCGACCAGCCGCGCGGGCGTTTCGATCTGGAGCTTCATCAGGTCGAGCAGGTTGGTCCCGCCCGCGATGAACTTCGTGTCGCGCTCCGCACCGTCGCGCGCGGCGGCTTCGGCACTGTCGGCCTTGGCATAGTCGAACAGTTTCATTCCGCTGCCTCCGCCTGGACCGGTTGCTTCGCATCGGCGACTTCGCGGATCGCATCGACGATGTTGGGATAGGCGGAACAACGGCACAGATTGCCGCTCATCCGTTCGCGAATCTCGTTGTCGGTGAAGTCCGGATCGTCGAGGGTCGCGCTGACATGGCTCGGCCAGCCCTTCTGCACCTCGTCGAGCATGCCGACCGCCGAACAGATCTGCCCCGGCGTGCAGTAACCGCACTGGAACCCGTCATGCTTGACGAACGCGGCCTGCAGCGGATGCAGGTCTTCCGGCGTGCCCAGCCCCTCGATCGTCACGATGTCGTCATCCTGATGCATCACGGCGAGCGTGAGGCAGCTATTGATGCGGCGGCCGTTCACCAGCACGGTGCACGCCCCGCATTGGCCGTGGTCGCAGCCCTTCTTGCTGCCGGTGAGCGACAGATGTTCGCGCAGCAGGTCGAGCAGGGTGGTGCGGATGTCCGCCTCCGCCTGATACGGCTGTCCGTTGATGGTGAATTGCATGGGAGGCGCTCCGTTGGTCGACAGGGCTAACGTTCGCCAACCAAAGGGTTTCCTGTTGCGAAGGGATCGCAGATGCTGGGGTTGGTGATGGCGACGATGCTGGGGTCGACGATGGTGGCAGAAGAGGCTCCGCTCGACCGGACGCCGATCGTGATCGCGCATCGCGGGGCCAGCGGATCGCGCCCCGAACATACGCTCGCCGCCTATGAACTGGCGATCGAACAGGGCGCGGACTTCATCGAACCCGACCTCGTGCTGACCAAGGACGATGTCTTCGTCGCCCGGCACGAGAACGAGATTTCGGAAACCACCGACGTCGCCGACCATCCCGAATTCGCCACCCGCCGTACCACCAAGAATATCGACGGTGTGGCGATGACCGGCTGGTTCACCGAGGATTTCACCCTCGCCGAACTGCGCACGCTGCGCGCCAGGGAACGCCTGCCGCTGCTCCGTCCGGACAACAAGGCCTATGACGGGCAACAGGGCGTGCCGACGCTGGCGGAGGTCATCGCGCTCGCCAAGCGCGCCACCGCCGCGACCGGGCGCACCATCGGCATCTATCCCGAAACCAAGCATCCGAGCTATTTCGCGTCGATCGGTCATCCGATGGAGAAGCGGCTGGTCGCCGAACTGCGTGCCGCCGGCTGGGACAGCCGCCAAGCCCCGGTGTTCATCCAGTCGTTCGAGGTGAACAACCTCAAGGCGCTGAAGAAACTGACCCGTATCCGCCTGATCCAGCTGATGAACGACACCGGGGGGCCGGCCGATCACGCGGTCGACGATTATGCCGCGATGGCGACCCCGGCGGGCTTGCGGGCGGTGGCCGCCTATGCGTGGGGCATCGGCCCGAATAAGATCATGGTCGCCGGGGGCAAGCCGCTGGTGCGCGACGCCCATGCGGCGGGCTTGCGCGTCCACCCCTGGACCTACCGCGCGGAAAACATCTTCCTGCCCGAAGCCTATCGCGTGTCCGGCGATCCGGCGACGCACGGCCGGATGGGGCAGGAGATCGCCGATGCGGTCGCGGCGGGCGTCGATGGTTTCTTCACCGATTACCCGCTAATCGGGGCGCAGATACGCGACAAACCCTATTGAGGATTCGGAACGGATGCGACTGGCGTGGATGGTGTTGGCGATGGCGCCGCTGACCGGTGGGTGCGTCAGCACGGTCTGGGACGTCGCGACCGCCCCGGTCCGCGCCGGCGCGCAGGTGGTCGACTGGACCACCACCAGCCAGTCGGAGGCCGACCGCAATTACGGCCGCAAGATGCGCAAGAAGGAAGCGCGCGAGGGCCGCGAGATGCGCAAGGAAGAACGCCGCCGCCAGCGCGACGAACGCGAAGACCGCCGCCGCGACGATTATTGAGCGCTGGCCGAGAATCGCCCCTCGCCCCGGACGTCACCCCAGCGCAGGCTGGGGTCTTTCGCGGCTCCTGTCCCGCGCGACCATCGGGAGACCCCGGCCTGCGCCGGGGTGACGTTCGCGGCGGGGTATCGCGAACCGGAAATTCTATCGGTTCCCCGCCAGCGCCATCGCCACCGCGCGCAGCACGATCAGCCGGGTCTGCACGCCATAATGGCTGCTCACCACCTCGACCGCGCGGCATCCCGGTTCGCCCGGCACATGACAGCCGAGGCCGTTGACCAGCCCGTCGCTGGCGCTCCAGATCGCGGTGGCGGGAACGGGCAGGGGGCGGCGCACTTCCTCGGCCAACGCCAGCACGGCGGGATCGTCGACCGATTCGCCGCTGATCCATTCGTATAGCCGCCACACCCGCGTCGACCTTGCCGGTCCGGCATAGGGGCTGGCGACGGTCACGACCTGTTCGACCAGCTCCGGCCGGCGATGTGCGACCAGCCGCGCCATGATTCCGCCCATGCTGACCCCGACCAGCGCCACCGGCCGGCCGCTGGCCTGCGCCGCCGCATCGACCCGATCGAGCAGCGCGGTCGCATCCGTCCCGATGCTCCGCTGGCCGAAATTGCGCCCCAGTCCCCAGCCGGACGGCGCATGGCCCAGATCGCGCAGATAGCGTGCCATGATCGTCATCGACCGGTCGCTGTTGAACAGGCCCGGCAGCAGCATCACCGGCTCGCCGGCCGCACGCGGCACCCCGGCAAGCGCCTGTCGCCAGCCGAACGGCACGCCGGCCAGCGCCAGCGCGGCGCGCGGCGTCTCGATCAGGAACTGGCCGAGCGGGGGCGGGGGGAGATATGCAGTCCCGTAGCCGGTACCGCCCCGATCCGGCATCGGATCGGCTCCGAATTCCTCTACAGCCACGCCGTCACCGTCACCGGGAACGGCGTCCACCGCCCCATCGGCACGCCCGCCGCGCGCAGCATCCGCCCGGTCCAGGAATTGCACGTCTCGATCGCGCTGTACCGACCGCGCGCGACGTAAAAGGCATCGGACGGGCCATAGCCCTGCACCGGATCGGTCCGCCCGGCGAAGTTCGCGCGGATCGCGGTGACCAGCCGGCGATATTGGTCGGGGGTCAGCATCACCGGATAAACGCCCGGCTCGCCCACCGGCTCCGGCAGATGCCCGACATGCATCACCACCGCATCGCTGCCGATCGCGGCGGCGGCGATGGTGGCGGGCCGGACATCGGCCCAGGTCGGCGTGCCGAGATAGAATGCCCGGTCGCCCCAGCCGATCGACAGCCAGCCATGGCCGGCATAGCGCGGATCGGCCAGATGCTCCCCGCGTACCAGATCGTCGAACCCCATGCCGGCGGCCTGCTTGGGCAGGACGATGCCGGTATGGATGCCGTTATCCTCGACATAGATGCGGATTCCCTGCGCCGGCGGCGCGGCGCCGCCCGCCGGGATCGCCCCGCCGACCAGCCCCGCGAACAGGTATAGCAGCGCGATCAGCGTGACCGCGCCCACCGTACCAGCCATTCGGCGCAGCCATTTCCGTCGCATCGTTTCCCATGCTACTATTTGCGCATGGCAAGCGAAACCCATGTACTCGACCGCCCGCCCGAAGGGGCCAATGCCGACTGGACGATCCCGCAGGGCTGGGACGCCTATAGCCCGCAAGACCATGCGACGTGGGATACGCTGTACGCGCGGCAGATGAAATTGCTGCCCGGCCGCGCGTCGGACGCGTTCCTGCGCGGGCTGGACGCGCTCAAATTGTCCGAATCGGGCATCCCCGATTTCGAGGAACTGTCCGACCGGCTGGAGGCACTGACCGGCTGGCGCGTGGTGGCGGTGCCGGGGCTGGTCCCCGACGACGTGTTCTTCACCCACATGGCCAATCGCCGGTTCGTCGCGGGCAATTTCATCCGCCGTCCCAACCAGCTCGATTATCTGCAGGAACCCGACGTCTTTCACGACGTGTTCGGCCATGTGCCGATGCTCGCCGATCCGGTCTTCGCCGACTATCTCGCCGCCTATGGCCGCGGCGGCCTGCGCGCGCTGGAACTGGGGTCGTTGAAGCAGCTGGCGCGGCTCTACTGGTACACGGTCGAATTCGGGCTGGTGCAGGAGCCGGAGGGCTTGCGCATCTACGGTGCCGGCATCGTGTCGAGCGCGTCGGAAACCCGCTTCTCGCTCGACGATCCCAGTCCCAACCGGATCATGCTCGACCTCGCCCGCGTGATGCGCACCGATTACCGCATCGACGATTTCCAGCAGACCTATTTCGTCATCCCCAGCTTCGACGAACTGCTGCGCCTGACCGTCGAGACCGACTTCGCGCCGGTCTACGAAGCGATCCGCGAGGAACGCGAGATCGCGGTGGACGAGGTGTTGCCGGAGGATGTCGTCCTGACCGAAGGCACGCAGGATTACGCGCGGTCGAAGGGGTAAGGCTCCTCCCCGCTCGCGGGGAGGGGGACCGCCGCGAAGCGGTGGTGGAGGGGGTTCTCCGCGCAACGCAACGGTCGCGTATGGGGCCACCCCCCTCCACCATCCTGCGGATGGTCCCCCTCCCCGTGCCGGGGAGGAGCTGACGTCACAAATCCAGCGCCCACCCGTCGCGGCCCTTGGGATCGATCGGCGCGGTCGGCACGAACCGCTCCGCCCCCGCCGTCAGCCGCAGCACGCTCCAGTCGCCCCGCCGGTCGACCTCCTCCAGCGCGCAGCCGCACGCCGCATAGGCCGCGACGACATCGCTCCGCTGCGTCTCCAGCAACCCCGCCAGTACGATCGTCGCATGCGGCGCAGCGATCGCCGCCACCTCCGGCGCCATCGACATCAACGGCCCGGCAAGAATGTTGGCGATCAACAAGTCATAGGGGGCAGCGGCGGTGATATCGTCCGACAGCGCACCGTCCGCCACCACCAGCTCGACCCGATCGACCGCGTTCAGCGTCGCATTCTCCGCCGTCACGTCGATCGCCACCGGATCGATATCGGTCGCGATCACCCGCGCTTCCGGCCATAATTCGCGCGCGGCGAAGGCGAGCAGGCCGGTCCCGGTGCCCAGATCGATGACGTTCGCGAAACCCTGTCCCGCCATCCGGTCGAGCATCGCCAGACACCCGCTGGTCGTCTCGTGATGCCCGGTCCCGAACGCCCGACCGGCATCGATCAGGAACGCCCGCGCCCCCGCCGGCACCGCATCGGCATGGGCGGCGGTGTGGACGAAGAACCGGCCGACGTGCAGCGGCTCCAGCCCCGCCTGGCTCATCGTCACCCAATCCTCGTCGCCCAGCGCCTCGACCCGCGGGGGCGTACCGGCGGCACTCGGGACCAGCGCGGCGATCGCGGCGATGGCGGCGGCGTCGGGTTCCGCCTCGAAATAGGCGTCCAGCCGCCATGTCTCGGTATCGTCCTCGACCGTCTCGGTGGTCATCAGCACGGGGGCGGGATCGATGCCGAAATCCTCGGCCGCGTCGATCGCCTCCGCCTCGGCGCGGGTGCAGGGGAGGGTGAGTTTCCAGCTCATCGCGTCGGAGCCGTCGGGGTCGCAAATGCCATGGCCGCGCGGTGTAGGCGGGGGCGCCGGGACATTCAATGCGCAGCCATCGGGCTGCCCGATCGACGCAACGTCACCCCGGACTTGATCCGGGGTCCCGCGCCTTTGGTGCTGTCCGTAGGGCGCGGAACCCCGGACCAAGTCCGGGGTGATCATCATATCGTAACGCGAACCTCTATGCCGCGACCTTGCTGATGAACTCGACGGTGCTGGCCTTCAACGACCCCAATTCGCCATCCAGCAGGAAGAATCCGTCGCCGACCCGGTCGATCTCGGACGCGACCGTCTCGGTATCCTCGCGGATCGCGGCGATGGTCGACGACATCGAATCGGCGGCCAGCGCGGTTTCGTCGACGGCGGCGGTGATCGCGGTCACGGTCTGCGCCTGTACCTCCATCGCGCTGCGGATGCGGTTGGCACTTTCCTGCACCTCGGTCACCGTCGCGCGGATCGATGCGTTGGTCTCGACGGTCGATTTGGTCGCGGCCTGGATCGCGGCGATCTTCGCGGCAATGTCGTCGGTCGCGCGCGCGGTCTGGCTGGCGAGGCTCTTCACCTCCTGCGCCACCACGGCAAAGCCCCGCCCGGCATCGCCCGCGCGCGCCGCCTCGATCGTGGCGTTGAGCGCCAGCAGGTTGGTCTGCCCGGCAATGTCGCGGATCAGCCCCAGGATCGATTCGATCGACTTGGCATGGTCCGACAGCGCTTCCGACATGCCGACGGCGGTGCCGGCCTGTTCCGATGCGCGGGTCGCGATTTCGGCGGCGGCTTCCACTTCCATCCGTGCATCCTCGATCGCGCGGATCAGCCCGGCGGAGGTGGCGGCGGCTTCGCGCATCGCGACCGCCGATTGTTCGGCGGCGGCGGCGACTTCGGACGCCTTGCCCAGCATCCCGCGGACATTGGCCGACGACCGGCTGGCATGGATGCGCAGCGTATCGCTCTCGCGGCTCGCCCGCTCGACCGTCGCGCCGATATTGTCGCGGAATTCATGCGCCAGCTGGTCGCGCGATTCCTGCAGGTCGAACTGGAAATAGGCGTTGTAGAGCGACACGAAGACTTCGGATTCCAGCGAGCGCAGCCGGAACAGCAGCTCGGCGGCATAGCGGAACGCGGCCTCGTCCTCGATCCCCCGGCGCAGCACGTCCAGCAGGGTGCGCGCGCCCGCATCGCCCATCGACAGGATGGCGGTCAGCGCGACATCGGCGGCGAACGCGCTGGCGATGGTCCGCTCGCACGATTCGACCCAGGCGAGGCCGGTCAGGTTGGTGAAGCGGTTGCGCAGATAGGCGACGCCCAGCTCGATCATCCGGTCGTAGTTGCGGTGCATGCTGTTGGTCCCGCCGACCTTTTGCGACTGCTGGAAATGCGCGGCGGCGACTTCGCGGGCGTGCGGCTCGATCACGGTCCATAATTCGCGGGCGGCGGCCACGTCCTCGGCGCTGATGTTGAACAGGCGCAGGCGTTCTTGCAGATCGATCGTCCGGCTCACGCTTTCCGGTGCCGGCAGCTTCCTGGTCCCCACGATTCGCTTCCCCTGTTCGCGGAGGCCCGCAACCGTCATGGCGGACCCCTGTCCCGGTCGGGGGTAACGTGCAGGCGTTAACAGTCGGTTGACCACGGATCGACGGTCTTCGCGCGATCGGGTGCCGCACCCTTTCGTGCATGCAGACTTGCATCGGCGGGGCGGGCGCGTAGATAGGCCACGATCGCTGGAAATCCGCACCCGCCCGCCGTGGCTGCGCGCTGCTTTGAGGAACGTCCGACTTGGCCATGGTCCGCCCCAAATCCCGCCCCGTATCGCCCCATCTCCAGGTATGGCGCTGGGGGCCGAACATGCTGGTGTCGATCCTGCACCGTGCGACCGGTGTCGCTATGGGCACGGTCGGCCTCGCGCTGTTCGTGTGGTGGCTGGCCGCCCTTGCCAGCGGCGAGGACAGCTATGCCCGTTTCCTGTCGTGGTTCACCGGGCCGTTCGCACCGATCGGTTATCTGGTCGGCATCGGTCTCAGCTTCGCGCTGTTCCAGCATATCGGCAACGGCATCCGCCATTTCTTCATGGATATCGGCGCGAATTTCGAACTGAAGGGCAACCGGCAAAGCGCGATCGCGACGATCGTGTTCGCCGCCTGCGCGACTGCCGCGCTGTGGGCCTGGCTGCTGGTGGGAAAGCACTGATGGGTAACGGAACCAGCATCGGCCGCGTCCGCGGCCTGGGGTCGGCCAAGGCCGGCGCGCATCATTTCTGGCATCAGCGGCTGACGGCGGTCTCGAACCTCGTCCTCATGCTGTGGTTCATCCTCTCGCTCGCGCTGCTGCCGTCGTACGATTACGACACGGTCTATGCGTGGGTGTCGTCGGCATGGGGGGCGGTACCGCTGATCCTGCTCGCCACCTCGGTCTTCTACCATGCCAAGATGGGCCTGCAGACCGTCATCGAGGATTATCAGCATGACGAAACGCGCGTCGTCGCGCTGATCGCGCTGAACCTCGTCTATGGCGCGGGCTGGCTGCTCGCCGCCTTCTCGATCCTCCGCATCGCTTTCACCGGGACGCCCGCATAATGGCCACCGACGCTTACAAGATCATCGACCACACCTATGACGCGATCGTCGTGGGCGCGGGCGGTTCGGGCCTCCGCGCCACCATGGGCATCGCCGAAGCGGGCCTGAAGACCGCGTGCATCACCAAGGTGTTCCCGACCCGCAGCCACACCGTCGCGGCACAGGGCGGCATCGCCGCCTCGCTCGGCAACAACTCGCCCGACCATTGGTCGTGGCACATGTACGACACCGTCAAGGGGTCCGACTGGCTCGGCGACCAGGACGCGATCGAATATATGGTCCGCGAAGCCCCGGCGGCGGTGATCGAGCTGGAACATGCCGGCGTGCCGTTCAGCCGCAACGAGGACGGGACGATCTACCAGCGTCCGTTCGGCGGCCATATGCAGAATATGGGCGAAGGCCCTCCGGTGCAGCGCACCTGCGCCGCCGCCGACCGTACCGGCCACGCCATGCTCCACGCACTGTACCAGCAGTCGCTGAAGTATGACGCCGACTTCTTCATCGAATATTTCGCGCTCGACCTGATCATGGAGGAAACGCCCGAGGGCAAGGTCTGCCGCGGCGTGATCGCGCTGTGCATGGAAGACGGGTCGATCCACCGCTTCCGCGCGCATTCGGTGGTGCTGGCGACCGGTGGCTATGGCCGCTGCTATTTCTCGGCGACCTCGGCGCATAGCTGCACCGGCGACGGCGGCGGCATGGTGCTGCGCGCCGGCCTGCCGCTGCAGGACATGGAATTCGTGCAGTTCCACCCGACCGGTATCTACGGCGCGGGCGTCCTCATCACCGAGGGCGCACGCGGCGAGGGCGGCTATCTGACCAACAAGGATGGCGAGCGGTTCATGGAACGCTACGCTCCCTCGGCCAAGGACCTCGCCTCGCGCGACGTCGTCAGCCGGTCGATGGCGATGGAAATGCGCGAAGGGCGCGGCGTCGGCAAGGATGGCGACCATATCTTCCTGCACCTCGACCATATCGATCCGAAGGTGCTGGCCGAACGCCTGCCGGGCATCACCGAAACCGGCAAGATCTTCGCCGGCGTCGACCTGACCCGCCAACCGCTGCCGGTCACCCCGACCGTCCACTACAATATGGGCGGCATTCCCTGTAATTATCACGGCGAAGTCGTGACCATCAGGGACGGCAACCCCGATGCCGTCGTGCCCGGCCTGTTCGCGGTCGGCGAAGCGGCCTGCGTGTCGGTCCACGGCGCCAACCGCCTCGGCTCCAACTCGCTGATCGATCTGGTCGTGTTCGGCCGTGCAACCGGCCTGCGGCTCAAGGAAACCTTGAAGCCCAACACCCCGCACAAGCCGCTGCCCGAAGGGTCGGCCGACCTCGCGCTCGCCCGTCTCGACAAGTTCCGCAATGCGTCGGGCAGCAAGCCGACCGCACAGATCCGCCTCGACATGCAGAAGACGATGCAGAAGCACTGTGCCGTGTTCCGCGACGATGCGCTGCTGAACGAAGGCGTGACGATGATGGACGACATCTACAAGTCGTTCGCCGACGTGAACGTCACCGACCGTTCGCTGATCTGGAACACCGATCTGGTCGAGACGCTCGAACTCGACAACCTGCTCGCGCAGGCGATGGTCACTATCCGTTCCGCCCAGAACCGCAAGGAAAGCCGCGGCGCGCATGTGAACGAGGATTTCCCCGATCGCGACGACGCCAACTGGATGAAGCACACCATCGCGACCTTCGACGGCTGGGGCGGCAAGCTCGGCACCACCGCGATCGATTATCGCCCGGTGCATGATTACACGCTCACCGACGAGATCGAGTATATCAAGCCGAAGAAGCGGGTGTACTGAGGCTGCATTACTTCGTTCGGAAAGGGCGATCGGCTTGGCGGCCGGTCGCCCTTTTTGATTCACGCGAAGGCGCGAAGGGCGCGAAGAAGAAGTTAGGAGTTCGCGCGGAGACGCGGAGGGTTCCGCAAGGGCAGCGGTCGCGAACTTACCCCAACCGCCCGCCAACCGTCACCCCGGACTTGATCCGGGGTCCCGCTTCTTCTTCTACTGTCGGTAAGAAGCGGGACCCCGGGTCAAGCCCGAGGTGACGAGGTGGAGAGGGCACCCCCTCTCTCGCCAGCGAGCCTCGAAGCCGTCACCACCAACCCCAGCATCGCGGCGGCACGCCCCGCTCCCCAACAACGAAACCCCTCCGCGCCTCCGCGTCTCCGCGAGAACCCGGAAACCTGCTTCTTCGCGCCCTTCGCGCCTTCGCGTGAATCAATTCCCCCAAAGTCCCGGAACCAACCCCCGTGCCCCCCGGTTTCCGCCGCCGACCACCACAGGGGAACTCCCGTCATGTCCGACACCAACGTCAACGATTACCCGCTGCTCGCCCGTCCGCACGTCCATCTCGCCGGCCCGGTCGACCATGCGATGTACGAAAACTTTCGCAATCAGGTCGCCAACGCCCCCGCCGACGGCCCGCTGGTCGTGTCGATCTCGACGCTGGGCGGCGATCCCGAAGTCGCACGGGCGATGGGCGACGACATCCGCCTGCTGCGCGACTATACCGGTCGCGAGGCGCTGTTCCTGGGGAAGGTCGCGGTCTATTCGGCCGGCTCGACCTTCATGTCGGCCTTTCCGGTCGACAAGCGCTTCCTGACCAAGGGCACCCGCCTGATGCTGCACGAGCGGCAGATGACCAGCACCATCGAACTGTCCGGCCCGCTGAAAATGCTGGTGGCGACGCTCAAGGCCAAGCTGCACGAGATCGAAACCTCGGTCGAGATCGAGGAAGAGGGCTTCCGCGCCATCGTCGCCGGATCGCAGGTGCCGTTCGAGGAACTGGTGCAGAAGGCCCCGGCCAACTGGTATATCGGCGCGGAGGAAGCGAAGGAACGCGGGCTGGTGTTGGACGTGATCTGATTCATCCCGACAGCTTATTCGTCACCCCGGCGCAGGCTGGGGTCTCCCCCGGCTGCAGCGGCGCGCCCGCCACGGGGAGATCCCGGCCTGCGCTGAGATGACGTTAGGAAGCGCTCGACCAACACACTGGCCACCGCGCCCAAATTCCCCCATCATCGGAACATCATGGCCGATAACGACACCATCCTGACCGCCGCCCGTGACTGGGCCGGCGCGCCGCTCGCATTGGCTACGGTCACCTCGACCTGGGGTTCCGCGCCCCGCCCGCGTGGCAGCCACATGCTCGTCCATCAGGACGGCCGTTTCGAAGGATCGGTGTCGGGCGGCTGCGTCGAAAGCGACATCCTCGCCACCGCTGCCGAGGTCATTGCCGGCGCCCCCTTCGCGATCAAACGCTACGGCGTGGCGGATGCCGCCGCATGGGAAGTCGGCCTGCCCTGCGGGGGTGAGATCGAGGTGATGGTCCAGCGCGTCGACGCGCACGGCTTCGACCCCGACCTGTTCGACGCGATCGACGCGGCGGGCGCGGAGGGGCGCGCCATCACCCTGTCGACCGACCGCACCACCGGCCGCACCACGGTCGGTGAGGCGGAGGGCGCCTTCGCCAACCGCTACGACCCGCCGCGCCGCTTGCTGATCGTCGGTGCGGTGCAGATCGCGCAGGGGCTGGCCGGCATGGCCCGCGAACTCGGCATCGCCACCACCGTCATCGATCCCCGCGCGCGTTTCCTGACCGCGGAGCGCTTTCCCGGGGTGACCCTCGACGATCGCTGGCCGGACGAGGCGTTGCAGGCGCTCAGGCCCGACGCCGCCACCGCCGTCGTGACCTTGAGCCACGACATCAAGATCGACGATCCCGCGCTGGTCGAGGCGCTGAAATCGCCCGCCGCCTATATCGGTGCGCTGGGATCGCGGCGCAGCCACGCCGCACGGCTCGAACGCCTCTCCGCCGCCGGGGCGCAGGGGCTGGAGCGGATCGACGGTCCGGTCGGCCTCGACATCGGGGCGATCGGCCCGTCCGAAATCGCGCTGTCGATCGCAGCGGCAATGGTGAGGAGCTTCCATGCGCGCTGAAGATACCGTCCTGATCCTGCTGGCGGCGGGCCGCTCGCAGCGTTTCGGCGATGCCGACAAGCTGGCGCAGGAATTCCTGCACAAGCCGGTCGCCTATCATGTCGTGACCGCATTGGAGGCGATCCCGTTCCTCGGCCGCGTCGCGGTGATCGACGGGACGAAGCTCGACTTCGCCTCGCGCGGGTTCGACGTGATCGTCAACGAAGCCCCGGCGGAGGGCATGTCGCGTTCGGTCCAGCTTGGCTTGCGCGCGGCACGGGCCAAGGGCGCGAAGGGCGTGGTGATCGCGCTGGCCGACATGCCGCGCATCACCGCCGCCCATGTCTATCGTCTGCTCGACACCGCCCGCGACGACGTGGACGCGGTGGTGGCGTCGAGCGACGGCACCAAACCCTGCCCCCCGGCGGTATTCGGCGCGGGCCGCTTCGACTTCCTCGAATCGCTGGAAGGGGACGCGGGCGCCCGCGATCTCGTCCGCGCCGGCCGGCATGTCGTGACCGCCCCCGCCGAACTGATCGACATCGACACCCCCGAGGACCTCGACCGCCTGCGTGCGATCGCCGAGGCCCCGGAACAGCATGACGCGATCACCCTGCCGCGACCCGAATCATGGTGGCATCCCCGGCCGGAATGATTTTCCTACAGGGGGTGCTTTGAGTAGGCTCGGGAATGGGTTCACGCGAAGGCGCGAAGGCGCGAAGGCGCGAAGGCGCGAAGGCGCGAAGGCGCGAAGGCGCGGAGTAAAAGAAGGTTATTTTTCGCGCAGAGGCGCGGAGAACGCAGAGGGGTTGCACTCGCCGCGATAGCGGCTCTCCATCGGCAAGCCGAGAAAGGCTTCGCCAGACAGGCTGACGCTGCCGCTCCACAACACCTCAGCGTCCTCTGCGCCTCTGCGCGATAACGACTCTTTTCTTTTACTCCGCGCCTCCGCGCCTTCGCGTGAAAACGATCTTTCTTATCGTCAGCCCCCAAACGTCGCCCCAGCGAAGGCTGGGGCCTCGAGCGGCTCCTGTCCCGCCCCATAACGGGAAGATGCCAGCCTTCGCTGGCATGACGTGTGGTTCGAAGAAACGGGAAGTGCCGTCCAATGCTCACCGCCACAACAACGTGGCGAGTGTGAACTTAGTGAACTTTGGCCTCACGCCATCGCCGCATGCGCGCCCTTCAAATCCTCGACGAAGCGCGCAAACTCTTCATCCGCCTGGATTTTATCCGGCAGCCGCAGCAAATAGCTCGGATGCACCGTGATCCAGCCGATCCCGCCATCGGCCAGCGTCAGTACCCGTCCACGCTCGCGCGAGATGGTCACCGTCTTGCCGGTCAGCGATCGCGCCGCCGTCGCGCCCAGCGCCACCGTCATCCGCGGGCGCAAGATGCCGCGCTCCTGTTCGATCCACCAGCGGCAGGCATCGATCTCGCCCACGCCCGGCTTGGCATGGATGCGCCTTTTCCCACGCGGTTCGAACTTGAAATGCTTGACCGCGTTGGTGACATACACCCGCGACCGGTCGATTCCCGCCTGCGCCATCGCCCGGTCGAACATCTGCCCCGCCGGTCCCACGAACGGCCGCCCGGCCAGATCCTCCTGATCGCCCGGCTGTTCGCCGACGACCATCATCGCGGCATCGACCGGCCCTTCGCCGAACACCGTTTGCGTCGCCGGCTTCCATAGCGGGCAGCGCTGGCATCCCATCGCCTCGTCGCGCAGTGCCGCCCACGCGACCTCGCTATTGCCGCCGGGGGCGGCCCGTGCCGTCTCGATCATCGCCGCCTCACGTGCCTGCGCCCCCGCGATCAGCGCCGGGACCAGCGCGGTTTCGGGCATGTTCTTCCAATATTTGCGCGGCATCTCCTTCAGCATCGCGCCCTTTTTCAGCCGCGCGGGATTGAAGATCGATGCGTAATAGGTCTTCCACACTTCCTCGACCGGGTCGCCGTCGGGGGCGTCGGCCTTGCTCGCGCCCGGCCCTTCGGACAGCGTCTCGCCATCCCAGTGCAACGACACCTCGGGCGTCAGGATCGACCAGCGCATCGCCGCGAACCGGTCGACGAAGAAGCGCGCATTGTGGCGGGCGATGTGGTGTTCCGGCTCGAACCACGCGACGAAGCGCGTGCCGCCCTCTTCCTCGACCTCGCGGAAGCGCAGGAAGGCGCGCATCTTGTGGATGTCGCGCCGGACCGCCTTGGCCATCTCCTCCAGCCGCCGCATCGCCGGATCGGCCTTGTCGTCGATCAGCCGCGGTTGCTCGATCAGCCGGGTGAGCATCGCATAGAGCAGGGCGAACCGCTCCGGGTCGGCATGCATCGCCACCGTCCGCGCCAGGTCGATGAACGGGCGCGGCACGCGGGGGGCGGGGGCGTCGCTGGCGACGATCGCCTCGTCGCCGAACAGGTCGGTGGGCAAGTCGCCGACCTGCCACACCACCTCCGCCGGGGACACGCGCTGCGCGGCAAGCGACCGGGCGGCATCGCGCCACCCGTCGAAATCATCCGCCGCCGCGAGCGCCGCGACCCGCATCAGTCGCGATCGTCGCCCGCTTCCGAGGTTTCGGCGATCTCCAGTTCCTTGGGCTTGCGGTCCTCGAACACCTTGGCGATGCGCGCTTCCTCGGCATCGCTCAGTTCCTCGGCGGCGGCGGGGAACATCTCTTCCTCCTCCTCGTCGATATGGTGTTCGTAGCGGTGGCGCATCTCGGCGAAGCGCTCGTTCCACTCGTTGCTGCCGGTGTCCAGCTTGGCGATCTCGCCCAGATAGTCGTCGATTTCCTTGTGCTCCGACACCGAATGCCGCGCCTCGTCGCGCAGATCGGGATTGGCGAGCATCGTGGCGTAGAGCGCCTCTTCCTCGGCGGCGGCATGGGCCGACACCTCGACGCGGAATTCCTCGAACAGCTCGGCGCGCTCGTCGCCCTTGGCCGCGTCGATACGCTTGAGCAGGTCGCGATGCCGGTCGTGATCGGCCTTCAGATCGGCATAGATGCGGGCGTCGGCCATGGGGATTTCCTTTGCGTGGTTCGGCCGGACCAACGGCGGCAATCGACGGAGGTTTCTCTTGCGAGCGGTTTTCACCGTCAGCCGAACAACTCCATCTGGTCCGCCTTCTTCGGCGCCACCACGGGACGCAACTCCGCCCGGTCCGCCAGCATCACCGGCCGCCAGTCGTCGGCGATCAGGAACGGCCGGAGCTTGGCGATCGACACGGTCAGCCGCGCGACATCGGCCAGTGCCAGCCGCCGCCAGCGCCGCGCGGTCAGGATCGCGTTCACCGCCTTCACGCCTAGCCCCGGCACGCGCAGCAGCATCTCGCGCGGCGCCCGGTTCACATCGACCGGGAAGCGGTCGCGGAACTTGAGCGCCCAGGCGAGCTTCGGATCGATGTCGAGCGGCAGCATCCCCGTCGCATCGTCCGCCGCCGCGCGCACCTCGTCGGGGCGATAATCGTAGAAGCGCATCAGCCAGTCCGACTGGTACAGCCGATGCTCGCGCATCAGCGGCGGGCGTTGCAGCGGCAGCACCGCCGACGCCTCCGGGATCGGGCTGAACGCCGAATAATAGACGCGGCGCAGGCCGTAGCGGTCGTACAGTGTCGATGCCTTGCCCACGATGTCGCGATCGGTCGCGGAGTCGGCGCCGACAATCATCTGCGTCGACTGCCCCGCCGGTGCATATTTCGGCGCGGACTTGTAGCGTTTGCGCGCATCGCGACCGTCCTCGATCGCATGCGCCACGTCCTTCATCGCGCCCTCGATCTGCGGCGCCGACTTTTCCGGGGCGAGCCGTTTCAGACCCCCGGTCGTCGGCAGCTCGACATTGATCGACACGCGGTCGGCATAGACGCCTGCCAGATGCACCAGCTCGGGATCGGCATCGGGAATGGTTTTCAGGTGGATATAGCCGCGAAAGTCGTGATCCTCGCGCAACGACCGCGCAACCTCGACGATCTGCTCCATCGTATAGTTGGACGACCCGATGATCCCCGACGACAGGAACAGCCCCTCGATATAGTTACGGCGATAGAAGCTGAGCGTCAGCGCCACGACCTCCTGCGCGGTGAAGCGCGCCCGGCGGACGTTCGACGACTTGCGGTTGATACAGTAATGGCAGTCGAAGATGCAGCTGTTCGTCAGCAGGATCTTCAGCAGCGAGATGCAGCGTCCGTCGGGGGCATAGGCATGGCAGATACCCATGCCCTCGGTCGATCCGATCCCCTTGCCATCGCGCGAATTACGCTTGGCCGTTCCCGACGACGCGCAGGACGCATCGTACTTCGCGGCATCGGCAAGGATCGCCAGTTTCGCACGGGTATCGAGCTGCGCCATACGTTCGATATATGTTCCAAGGACTTGGCCGCCAAGGGGTAATCAGCCGAGCGCCGCGTCCAATGCACGGCGCAGCGCGGTCACTTCGGCATTGAGCGCGACGAGCCGGTCGGCCGTCATGCCGCTGCGGGCGACCACCGTCGGCGCAAGGCAACCGCTCTCCGCCCAGCGCGCGCGACCGGTCGCGGTCAGGCGGACCTGCACCTGGCGTTCGTCCTCCGGATTGCGCAGGCGGTCGACCAGCCCGGCGGCCTCCATCCGCTTGGCCAGCGGGGTGATCGTGCTCGGCTCCAGCGACAGCCGCTCGGCGATCGCACCGATGGTCAACCCTTCCTCGGCTTCGCTCAGCGTCAACAGGACGAGGAACTGCGGATAGGTGATGCTCATCTGGTCGAGCATCGGCTTGTACGTCCGATTGATCGCGATCGTCGCGGCATAGAGCGAGAAGCAGAGCTGTTCGTCGAGGGGCAGGGGCGTCGTCATGCGATGGCGCATAGCATGAATCATTGTCGCGATAAATAATTCTGGACAGGCACGGCGCGTCGCACTAGATAGTTATCGCGATAAATAAATGGAGCATTCACCATGTCGGTCGACGTCAAGTACAGCACCACCGCCACGGCCACCGGCGGCCGCGAAGGCTATGCGCGCAGCGAGGACGGCCGGTTCGACGTCAAGCTGTCGACCCCGCGCGAACTGGGCGGCGCCGGTGGTGATGGCAGCAACCCGGAACAGCTGTTCGCGGCGGGCTATGCCGCCTGCTTCATCGGCGCGATGAAGGTCGCCGGCCAGCAATTGGGCATCAAGGTGCCGAACGACGTGACCGTCACCGCAACCGTCGGCATCGGTCCGCGCGCGCTGGGCGGGTTCGGCATCACCGCCGACCTGAAGGTGTCGGTGCCCGGCATCGACCCGCCACAGGCGCAGGCGCTGGTCGATACCGCGCACGGCATCTGCCCCTATTCGAATGCGACGCGCGGCAATGTCGATGTCGGCCTGACGCTCGCCTGATCGTTCGACAGCAGCGAGCGGCTTCGCCTATGCCTTGCGTAGGCAGGGATGAAGGAGACGCCGGTTGCTGACGATCGAGACGATGCGGTGGTTCGCTCCCTCGGACGCCGCATCGCCGAACCATGACGGGGCGGGGACGGCCGAGGCAGTCTCCGCCCCATATGTCGGGTTCCTTCGGGGCCTCGCCGCATGACGACGATCGCCGATGTCGCGGCGCGCGCGGGCGTGTCGATCCGCACCGTATCGCGGGTGCTCAACCGGTCGCCGCTGGTCAATGCCGCCACCCGCGAACAGGTGGAAGCGGTGGTCGCCGCGCTGCAATTCCGCCCTAGCGCACGGGCGCGCGGGCTGGCGACCGGGCGGTCGTTCCTGCTGGGGCTGGTGCATAACGATCGCAACGCCCTGGTGCTCGACCCCTTGCAGCGCGGCATCGTCGGCGCGGCGGCGGGGCGCGGCTATGAACTGGTGGTGCATCCGGTCGCGCCGGGCGACGGCGATCCGGTGGCCGAGGTGCTCGACTTTGCCGGCCGGTCGCGGGTCGATGGCGTGGTCGTCGTGCCGCCGATCTCCGGCATCGCGGGCATGGCGGAGGCGCTGGGCGGTGCGGGCGTGCCGGCGGTCGCGCTCTCCTCGGTCGCGCTGTTGGGCTATGGCGCGGTACTGGTCTCGGACGAGCGGGGGGCGGCGCGGGCGGTCGCTGACCATCTCGTCGCGCTCGGGCACCATCGGATCGCGCTCCTGTCGGGACCGGCCAGTGCAGCGTCCGCCCGCGAACGCCGCGCCGGGTTTGTTGCCGGGCTGGGCGACCACGGCCTGACCCTCCGCCACGAGGCGGAGGGCGATTATGGCTTCGACAGCGGCGTGGCGGCGGCGACGCGGCTGTTGCGGGCACAGCCACGCCCGACCGCGATCTTTGCCGGCAACGACGTGATGGCGGCGGCGGTGTTGAAGGTCGCCGCGTCGCTGGCGCTCGACGTACCGGGCGACCTGTCCGTCGTCGGCTTCGACGGCAGCATCCTCGCGCGGATGCTCACCCCGGCGCTGACCAGTGTGCATCGCCCGATCGCCGACATGGCGGCGGCGATCACTACCCGGCTGATCGACCGGATCGAGGGGGCGGTGGACGACACGCCGCTGACCGCGACCCTGTCGCTGTCGGTCGGCGGATCGTGCGGTCCGGTCAGGCGCGGATAAGGTCGAGGAAGCGGATCGCCGCGCGATAGTCCGCCCGGCGGGCGGCGCGGGTTTCGGCGGCCAGTGCGTCCTCGCCCCATTGCTCGGCCTGCCAATCCTCGTCGACATGCGCCGCTGCCCACGCGCTGTCCGCATCGATCGCGCGCTCGACGACCGCCAGTCCCAGCAGCAGCGATCCGGTCAGCGACACGATCGGCGACAGCGGTGCCAGCTCCCATGGCGACAAAGCGACCACCGCCTCGCGCAACCGGGCAAGGGTCAGCGGCGGCTGTTCGACCGGCATCACGCCATCGGTGACGTTGAAGTCGACGCCATAACGGGTCCGCGCCCAGTCGAGCACCTTGTCCCAGATCGCCGCCTGCCGATCCGCCAGCGGCCCGGGTTTGGCGCGGTAGCAGAGCAGGTCGCTACCGCCATAGACCGCGATGCCGCCAGCAAAGGCCGGCGCGTCGGGCGCGATCCGCTCGATCGCGGCATTGGCGAGACCGGTGAGCGGCATCGCGCGCGGATCGATCGTCTCCTCCACCGCGCGCCATTCGTCGGCGATCGCCTCGGCCAGCGCGGTGAAGGGCACCACCAGCGGCAGCCGTCCCGGCGTGCGCACCGGCCGCCCGTCCAGCGCGATGCCGCCTTCGCTCGTGACCGCGACCTCCTGCCAGAAGCGCTTCACTTGCTGCGCCACTTCGCGGTCAGCCCGCGTGGCACGACCGCCATCGCATAAAGCGCCGACAGCACGATCGCCGCCCCCAGCACGCGCATGCCCGTATCCGGCGCGCGGGCGAGCACGATCAGCCCGAACACCGCGCCCATGGCGGTGGCGATCCGGATCGCGACCAGCACGAACCAGCGATTGCGGGCGAGAGGATCAGGGGTCATGGCAGGTCCAGCAGGGTGGGAAGGGCGGCGGCATCGTCGCACAGTTGCTGCGCACCGGCGGCGATCAGCGTGTCGCGGTCGTGATAGCCCCAGCTGACACCGACCGCCCGCGCCCCCGCCGCGACCGCCATCGCCATGTCGAACCCGGTATCGCCGATCATCACCGTCGTGTCTGGCAGCGCACCGGCCTCGGCCATCGCGGCATAGAGCATCGCCGGGTGCGGCTTGGACGGGTGCCGGTCGGCGGTCTGCAACGTCGCGAAATGCCGCGTGAGGCCATGATGGTCGAGCAGCAGCGCCAGCCCCCGGTCCGACTTGCCGGTCGCCACCCCCAGCGTCCATCCGCCATCGAGCAGCGCCGTCAGCGCGTCGACGATGCCGGGGAACAGCGGCTCCTCGGCCAGACGGCCATCGGTCCGCATCGCGCGGAAATGGCGCTTATATCCGTCCGCCACCGCATCGTGCAGCGCGGCCTCGCTGTCGGGCACCAGCATCGCCACCGCCTGCGGCAGGCTCAATCCCACGATCCGCCGCACCTCGCGCGGATCGGGTTCGGCCAAGCCCGCATCGGCAAAGGCCAGCGCCATGGCGAGACAGATATTCGCCTGCCCATCGGCCAGCGTCCCGTCGCAATCGAACACCGCCAGCCGCGTCATGCCGTCCGCATCCTTGCCGCCAACGGATGATCGCCGAGCCGCGCCGCCACCCGCGCGCGGACTTCGGCGGGCTTGTTCTGGTTCAGCTTGGCGGTGCCGCGCCACGCGGTCGGGATCAGTTCGAACCCGGCGATGGCGTCGATCATCGCCTCGGCCTTTTGCGGATCGATCTGGTCGACCGCCCATTGCGGTTCGTCCTCGTACGCCGCGGCGAGCGCATCGATCTGTTCGCGAAGCCCGGCGCGGTCCAGCGCGCGCACCGTGCCCTCGATCTCGACCGACAGATAGTTCCACGTCGGCACCTCGTCCGGCCCCGCCGCATACCAGCGCGGCGAGATATAGGCGTGCGGCCCCTGCACCACGAACAGCACCGTCGCGCCGTCCAGATGCGTCGTCACCGCATTGGCGCGCGCGATATGGAAGCGCAGCGCACTGTCCGCGCCCGATACCACCGGCACCTGCGCCACGCGCGGTCCGATCGGCGTGGCGACGAACAGCATGCCGAACCCTTCACCCGCGACGAACGCCCGTGCGGCATCCTCGTCCATGCGAAAGGCGGCATTGGGGTGCATCAGTCGCGCTGACCCCGCGACCGCCGCTCGCCGCGCCGTTCCTTGCGATAGGTTTTGGCATGCGCCTTCGCCTTGGCCTTCAGATCGGCCCTGGTCACCGGCGGCGGGGTGTCGTCGATCATCGCATTGCCGAGGCTCATGTCGAAGCCGAGCAGGTCGATGCTCTCGGCGAAATGCGGTGGCAGCTCGGCGGTCACGTCGACCTGACCGCCATCGGGATGGTCGATGCGGATGCGACGCGCGTGCAGGTGCATCTTGCGGCTGACCCCGCCGGTCAGGAACGCCGCCTGCCCGCCATATTTTCCGTCGCCGACGATCGGGTGGCCGATCGCCGACATGTGCACGCGCAACTGATGGGTGCGCCCGGTAAAGGGCTGCAATTCGACCCACGCCGCACGGTTGCCGACGCGTTCGATCACGCGGTAGCGCGAGCGGGCGGGCTGGCCTTCCGCCTCGTCGACATGCATCTTCTCGCCGCCGGTGCCCGGCTGCTTGGCAAGCGGCAGGTCGATGATGCCGTCGGAAATATCGGGGATGCCGACGACCAGCGCCCAATAGACCTTCTTCGCGGTCCGCCCCGAAAACGACTTGGCGAAGAACGCCGCCGCCCGCGCGGTCCGCGCGATCAGCAGCGTGCCCGACGTGTCTTTGTCGAGCCGGTGGACCAGCTTCGGCCGGCTTTCGCCATCGAATTGCAGCGCGTCGAGCAGCCCGTCGACATGGTCGTGGGTCTTGGTGCCCCCCTGCGTCGCAAGGCCCGGCGGCTTGTTCAGCACGATCGCCTGCCTGTCGCGGTGGATGACCATCTCGCGCGCGAACTCGGTCTGTTCGGCCGACAGCGGCGGGCGCTCGGCCTTGGGCCTGGGCTGCGCGACGATCGCCGATTCGGGCGGCGGCACGCGCAGCACCTGTCCGGCCGACAGGCGCGCGCCCGGCTGGGCACGCCCGCCATCGATGCGCAACTGCCCGGTCCGCGCCCAGCGCGACACGGTGTTGAAGCTGGTATCGGGCAGATGCCGCTTGAACCAGCGGTCGAGCCGGATGCCGTCGTCATCGGCCCCGACCGTGAATTGCCGGACGTCGTTCTCGCTCATGCCGCTACCCCCCGCGTCAGTTGCAGCCCGGCGAACAGCGCCAGAGCGGCGCCCACCACCGATACCAGTGCATAGCCGATCGCGCTGGCCACCGCGCCGCGTTCGATCATCGTCACCATGTCGAGCGAGAATGCCGAAAAGGTCGTGAACCCGCCCAGCACGCCGACGCCCAGCGCCAGCCGGACCTGCTCGTTGCCGCCGCTGCGCGCCATGACCCCGACCAGCAGCCCCATCGCCAGCCCGCCGATCAGATTGACGCCCAGCGTGCCCCATGGATAGCCGGGCCCGAAGGCGTTGAACATCCAACGCCCAAACAGATGCCGCAACCCCGCGCCGATCGCGCCGCCGGCCATGACGATAAGGAGATTTCCCATGATCGGCTGTCGCCTAGCCGATTGCGGCGCGCGATGAAACCGTCGTGCTGCGCCGGACGTCCGGTCGCGTTCCGCCTTGTCCTCCGCCGGCGTTTCGAAACGATCATCCACGCTTTCGGATGATACCGCTCCCCCTTGCTGGCACCGGCGGCAATCGTTACATATTGTTGCGATGCACAACGACGCCGTACCCGAGTCCGCGACCGATAAAGCGACGGAAGAGCTGCGCGCCTCGCTCAGCGACATCATCCGCTTCGCGCTGATGCAGAAAATCTGCCTGTCGGTGCGCTACAACAACATGGACATGATCCTCGCGCCGCACATGCTGTGGACGAAGCATGGCGATCTGCACGTCGATGCAGTGACCGTCGAGCGCGCCGGCAGCCCGCCCAAAATATTCAAGATCGGCACGTTCAAGCTGCTCGGCCTCGGCAATGTCGCGCTGACCTCGCGGACCTTCGATCCGCAGCCGGAATTCGACCCGAACGATCCCAAATATGCCGAGGCACCGGTCGCGTCGGTCCAGGGCTGACCGGTCACGCTGGCGGCGGCCCACAATCGCTTGCACATCCCCGCCGCCGGGGCCATGGACCGGGCAAGCCGGGGTCGCGTCGGGCGACCGCGCGCAACGGGCGGACGGAACACCAGTGACCAGCATCGGTATCTTCGGGTGGCAGGGCCGCATGGGCCGCGCAATCGGTCAGGAGATCGAGCGCGTCGGTGAAACGCTGGCCGGCGGCGTCGATCAGGGCGGCGATCCGGTCGAGCTGGCGGGGCGCGCCGACGTGTTGGTCGACTTCTCCTCGCCCAGCGCGCTTGCCGCCAACCTCGCTGCCGCGCGCGAGGCGGGGACGCCGATCGTCATCGGCACCACCGGCCTCAACGACCGCCATCACGCGATGATCGACGAGGCGGCGGCCGAGATCGCCGTGCTCCAGACAGGAAATACCTCGCTCGGTATCGCGCTGCTGTCGCGGCTGGTGCGCGACGCGGCGCGGCGGCTGGGTCCCGACTGGGACATCGAGATCGTCGAGAGCCATCACCGCCTGAAGGTCGACGCCCCGTCGGGTACCGCGCTGATGCTGGGCGACGCCGCGGCGGAAGGGATGGGCACCACCTTGTCCGACAGCGGGGTGATCGGCCGTGCCGGGCTGGTCGGCGCGCGCGCCAGCGGCACCATCGGCTTTGCGTCGCTGCGCGGCGGCACCATCGTCGGCGACCATCAGGTGGTCTTCGCGGGCGAGGGGGAGCGGATCGAACTCGGCCACCGCGCCGACGACCGTGCCCTGTTCGCGCGCGGTGCGGTGCGGGCCGCGCTGTGGCTGGCGAGTGCGCAGCCCGGCCGCTACACTATGGACGCGGTGCTGGGCGTTTGAAGAAGGCGGACATCTTCGAATTTTTTCGGCGGCTGGCGGAGGATAATCCGCACCCCGAAACCGAACTCGAATCGGTCAACGACTATACGCTGCTCGTCGCGGTCGTGCTGTCGGCACAGGCGACCGATGCCGGCGTGAACAAGGCGACGCGCGCACTCTTCGCCACCGTCGACACGCCCGAAAAGATGGTCGCGCTGGGTCTCGACGGCTTCAAGCAGCACATCCGCACCATCGGCCTGTTCAATACCAAGGCGAAGAACGTCATCGCCCTGTCCGAAGCGCTGATTGCCAACCATGGCGGGCAGGTGCCGAACGACCGTGCCGCGCTGGAAAAGCTGCCCGGCGTCGGGCGCAAGACCGCCAATGTCGTGATGAACGTCGCGTTCGGTGCGGAAACCTTCGCGGTCGACACCCATATCTTTCGCGTCGGCAACCGCACCGGCCTTGCCCGCGGCAAGACGCCGAACGCAGTCGAATCGGTGCTGGAACGGGTGGTGCCGCAGCCCTTTCGCCTCCACGCGCATCACTGGCTGATCCTGCACGGCCGCTATATCTGCAAGGCGCGCCGCCCCGAATGCTGGCGCTGCCCGGTCGCCGACCTGTGCGCCTTCAAACCGAAAACGCCCGCGCCGAAGCAAAAGGCGGCTGCGACCGACTGAAACGGCTGGCAATGCCCCGCGACCTTTGCTAGGCGCGTGCCTCCACGGCCAAGCACCCGTAGCTCAGCTGGATAGAGCGCTGCCCTCCGAAGGCAGAGGCCAGGGGTTCGAATCCCTTCGGGTGCGCCAGTGGCGAAATATCATAAAGCGTTGTTCGGCACAGGGTCTCAGTGGCCCGGCATCGCCGGCCTCTTCCGTCTCGGACCATCGGCGTCTCGATCACAGCATTCCCGCACCGATCGGCGTCAGTCGGGGAGCGCCATCACATCGGCAGGATGCTTGGTCGCATGTTCGACATATTCGACCAGCATGCCATCGGGATGTCGCACCAGCATGTTGCGCCCGGTCGGGACCGGCTTCGCCGCTTCGACGATGATGCTGCCGGTCGTCGGCAGATGCGCGGCGAAGGCGTCCAGACCCTCGACCAGAAAGGTCGCGTCGGTGGCGCGGAACGGCGCGAGGCTGTCGTCGGTGCCGGCGATGAACAGGATCGACGCGACCTGCGCCAGCTTAAGGTCGTATTCCGGATAGTCGAACGACAGACGACGCGCCTGCCCGATCAACCGCTCATAGAAGCCGACGGCCGTGTCGAATTCGTTGAGGGGCAGGTAGCGGCGAACGAGGATGTTCAAGATTTGCATATCGGCGGTGCTCCGGAATGTAGGCGCTTCAGATATGTGGCCAGGCGGCGTTGATCGCGTCGAGGTTCACCGTCGCGCGCTTCATCGCGACGAGACCCGCCAGCGGGCCGTTTGGAAACACCGCGCGGGCGATCGCCGCCTGCCGCTTGCGCTGCAGGTCCTTGATGAAGACGTTGGCGAACGCCCCCTCCAGTTCGCGGGCCGCGGTCGCGACATCGACCGGCTTGCGCACCGCGTGCCGGATTTCGGCGATCACCTGCCCCTTGGTCTTTGCCGGAAGCCGCGCCCAATAGCGTTCGCGCAGCGTATTGCGGACCTGCGCCTCGGTCAGCACCTGCCGGACCGCAGCGTCGCCGGTATAGCGCGTGCGGATGTCGGCGACCGCGGCGGGCGTCAGCGCGGATGCGGGCGGCGCGACGCCGGTCAGCTTGCCGATGAACGCGTTGGAGGCGTGCATGGCGCGAACGTCGGCGACGGTCACCGCCTCCTTGCGGGGGCGGTCGACGACGATGACCGGGTCGTGCGCGGCGACGATACGCAGCGCGGTGGGATTGGGCTGCGGCGCCAGTTGAAAGGCCACCCGCGCCTTGTGCCGGGCATAGGCGCGCAGTTCGGGCGTAGCGCCGTTCAGCACGCGCAGCTCCGTCGCGGCGGCGCGCCATGTCCGCTGACGCCCCGCCGCATCGCGCGCTGCCAGACGGCGTTCGACGGCGACGATCCGCGCCGCCTCGGCCGGGGTGAAGCGCGCGCCGTTGATCGCTTGGAGATAGTCGACGACCGCCTGCGGTCCGGCTGCCTGCGCCGCGGCGGGGCCGGGCGGCATCAGCCAGACCGAAGCCATGGTCCCTATCGCGGCGAGGTGTCGCATGTCTCGCTCCTGTACCACGAATCGCGGAATGGCCGCCGATGCCACCCGACCGGCGCGGTCGCCCCCTTTGTGTCGGCGGCCAGCGCCCCGAAGCTGCGTTCCCGGCAGCGACCGCCCCCCGCGCGTTCGCGCTTCGGCCGGTCGACGGTGATCTCGGCTATCGGATCAGCCATGACGGATTGGTCGCATCCCGAAATGACAGTCCGGTGACAATGGACAGACCGCCTGCGGTCGAGGGACGATCGGCGACGAGACGGCGCGGGGCGTCCGTTGCCGGACAAGCGACATCGTGTGTCCGCTTGTCGATGTATCCGGCGGTCTCGCCAGTTCGCGTCAGCGCGCGATGATCGTCGCGTCGATCTCGGCGATGGTCCGCACGCCGGTCAGCGCCATCGCCACGCGCATTTCGCGGGCGAAGAGGTCGAGCAGATTGGCGACCCCGGCCTCGCCATGCGTCGCCAGCGCATAGATGAAGGCGCGCCCCAGCAAGGTGGCGTCCGCGCCCAGCGCCAGCATCCGCACCACGTCCAGCCCGGAGCGGACGCCCGAATCGGCAAGGATAGCGATCTGGCCCTTCACCGCATCGGCAATCGCCGGCAATGCCCGCGCGGACGACAGGACGCCGTCGAGTTGCCGCCCGCCATGGTTGGATACGACGATGCCCTGCGCGCCGAACCGCACCGCCTCGCGCGCGTCCTCGACATCGAGAATCCCCTTGATGACGATCGCGCCCTTCCAGACATCGCGGATCCATTGCAGGTCGCGCCAGCTGATCGACGGATCGAAATTCGCGCCGAGCCAGCCGATATAGTCCTTCAGCCCGGTCGCGGCTCCGCGATAGGCCGAGATATTGCCCAGATCGTGCGGCCGTCCGCGCAGCCCGACATCCCATGCCCAGCGCGGATGGGTGATCGCCTGAAGCATGCGACGCCATGCGGCATAAGGTCCGGACATGCCCGAATGCGCATCGCGGTAGCGCGAACCCGACACCGGCATGTCGACGGTGAATACCAGCGTGGTCACGCCGGCCGCCTGCGCCCGCGCCAGCGCGTCGCGCATGAAGCCGCGGTCCTTCAACACGTAAAGCTGGAACCAGATCGGCACGGGCGATTGCCGCTGCACCTCGTCGATCGCGCAGACCGACACCGTCGACAGGGTGAAGGGAATCTGCCTGCCCGCCGCGGCGCGCGCCGCCTGCACCTCGCCGCGCCGGGCGTACATGCCGGTCAGGCCGACCGGCGCCAGCACGACCGGCATGCCGAGCGCCTGACCGAACAGCGTCGTGGTCAGATCGATATCGGCCACATCGCGCAGCACGCGCTGGCGCAGGGCGATGTCGGACAGGTCGGACACGTTGCGGCCGAGCGTATGTTCGGCATAGGCGCCGCCATCGATATAATGGAACAGGAATGGCGGAAGCCGCCGGCGCGCCGCTTCGCGGTAATCGGTGGGGGCTGAGACGATCATCGGTTCGTTCCGGAGGTAAATCGAGGGGCTGGCGTTAGCGGATGCCAGGGTCGCGCTCCACCGCGTTCACCCCGACCGGCGATGTTCGCTGGGGTCGAGGCCATAGCGTTGTAGGCGGTCGTACAGGCTGCGGCGCGACATCGACAGTGCTTCGGCGGCGGCGGCGACGTCGCCTGCGGCCTTGGTCAGCGCCTCGGCGATGACCGCCGTTTCGAACCGGGCGACGCGTTCGGCGAGCGGCAAATCCTCTTCCTCGCCAGCGGTGCCCGGCAAGGCGAGAACGGTCTGTACCGCGAAGTTGCGCAGCGCGCGGACGTTGCCGCGCCACGGGTCGGTCATCAGCCGGGCCTCGGTCGCGGCGTTGAGCGAGGGCATGTCGCGGCCGAACCGCTCGGCCGCTTCCTGCAGGAAATAGCTGAACAGCAGCGGCACGTCGGCGCGGCGTTCGCGAAGCGGCGGGATGCGCACGCGCACGGTTTCCAGCCGGTACAGCAGGTCCTCGCGAAACCGCCCCTGTGCACAGGCCTGCGCCAGATCGCCCTTGGCGGCAGCGACGATGCGCAGGTCGACGCTACGTGGCGATCCCCCGCCGATCGGCGGCAGTTCGCGTTCCTCGATCACGCGCAGCAGCTTGCCCTGCAACGCGCTCGACATGCTGTCGATCTCGTCGAGGAACAGCGTGCCGCGGTCGGCATCGCCGATCCGTCCCTGTTGCAGCCGCCCGCCGAACAGCGCCTCGTCCGCCAGATGGTCGGGCAGCGCGGCGCAATCGATCGCGACGAATTCGCGCCCGCGCCGCTTGCTCCAGCGGTGCAGCATCCGCGCGACCAGTTCCTTGCCGGTGCCGGTCTCCCCCTCGATCAGCACATCGACCTCGACCTGCGCCAGCTGGCGCACCGCGTCGCGCACACTGGCCATCGCCGCCGTGGTGCCGATCAACGGGAAATCCTCCTCGGCCGCCGGCAATGCGGCGCGCAGCCGGCGGTTTTCCAGCACCAGCCGCCGCGTCTCCAGCGCGCGACGGACGCTGGCGACGAGATGGTCGGTGGCAAACGGCTTGGCGATAAAGTCGAACGCACCGCGTTCCATCGCCGCGACCGCCATCGGTATGTCGCCATGGCCGGTCATCAGCAGCACGGGCAGGTCGGGGTCCCGGGCATGGAGCGCATCGAACACGGCGTTTCCGTCCATCCCCGGCATCCGGATGTCGGTCACCACCACGCCCGCGAAGTCGACATCGACGCCGCGCACCGCGACGCGCGCATCGGCGTGCGATTCCACCTCGATCCCGGCGATGAGGAAGGTGTCGACGATCGCGGCACGCAGATCGTCGTCGTCATCGATCAGCAGCACCTTCATCGCGTCTCCTCCTTCGCCCGCGCGACCATCACCTGAAACGCCGCCCCGCCCAAGGGCGACGGCACGACGCCGACCGTGCCGTCGAACGCGGTCATGATGTCGCGCACGATCCCCAGTCCCAGTCCCAGCCCGTCGCGCTTGCCGGTGACGAAGGGTTCGAAAATCTGGTCGGCGATCGCCGGGTCGATGCCCGGTCCATTGTCGGCGACGGTCAGCAGCACCCGGTCGGGTTGGCGTTCGATCGTCAGCGCGACCTGCGGCCCCACCCGCCCGGCAACCGCATCCAGGGCGTTCTGCAGCAGGTTGACGAGCACCTGTTCCAGCCGGACCCGACCGGCAATCACCTCGGGCTGCCCACCGGGCGGCCAGTCCAGCGCGACGTCGGCCGCGCGAAACCGGTCGCCGATCAACAGCCGGGTGCCCGCGATGACGGCGTCCAATGGCACCGGCCCGACATTGCCCGTCCCCCGCCTGGCGAACCGGCGCATCTCCTGCGTGATCGCGCCGATCTTGGCGGTCAACGCGATCGCGCTGTCGAGATTGGCGGCGACCCGATCGGTGCGCCCGGCGTCGAGATGGGCGCGGGCATTTTCCGACAGGGTGCGGATCGTCGCGACCGGCTGGTTGATCTCATGCGCCAGCCCGGCGGTGATCGACCCGAGCGACCCCAGCCGGTTGGCCTGCGCCAGTTCCTCGCGCGCCTCGCGGAACCGCTGGTCGATCCGGGTGCGTTCGGCGATCTCGTCGCGCAGTTCGGCGGTGCGGGTCGCGACCGCCGCCTCCAGCGCGGCGCGTTCGTGCGCGGCATCGGCGGCGCGGGTGATGCGCCAGAGCATTAGGCCGGCGACGAGTCCTGCCACCAGCACCGCGACCAATGCGATCAGCCGCGCCAGATACGCCGCCTCGCGCAGCGCATCCGCGACCGGCGCCACATGGACCAGCCGCCATCCGGGCACCGGCATGGCGACGGTTTCGACGATCAGTTCGGCACCGTCCGGCGCGCGTGCGGTGCCGTCGGCGCGCCACGCATAGCGGCTGGGCGACAGCGGCGCGTCACCGAACTGATTGGCACTGGCGATCGCCGCGCGGTCCGTGGCGGTCAACGGCCGGGTGGTGCGGAAGCGCTCGCCGGAATCGGTCGCGAACAGGATGATGCCGCGTCCGTCCATCACGAAGGTCTGCCCCGGATCGCCGCGCCACAGGTCGACCAGCTGGTCGAACTCCACCTTGACGGCGACCACGCCCGCGGGGTCGGTGGCGGTGCCGATCCGGCGGGTCAGGAACAGTCCCGGCCGGCCGCTGACATTCCCCACCGCATAATATTCGGTCGCACCCTCGCTGAGCGCCTTCACGAAATAGGGGCGGAAGCGATAGTTGCGCCCGACGAAGCTCTCAGCGGTGCCGGCATTGGACGCCGATACGGTGTCGCCGCCCCGGTCGATCAGATAGAGGACCGGCGCGCCGGTGCGCTCGGCCAGCGACCGCAGCTTGTCGTCCATCCGCTGCCGGGCGGCGGTATCGCCCCGGCGCAGCGCCTCGACGATGTCGGTATATTCCCCCAGTACGAGGGGCAGCAGGCGGAAGGGGGTCAGATCGCTCGCGAACAGCCGGTTCTGCTGCACGGCGACGCGATCCGCCGCCATGCGCAGGTCGCGCATCGCCGCCATGCTGAGCCATGTCGCCGCGATCAGCCAGACGAGCGCGGCGAAGGCAAGCGCGGCAATGGCGGCGAGGATCACGGGAAGGGCGCGGCGCGGCGGCATCGTTGCAGCATGCTGCAATCGGCCGCGCCGTGTCATGCGGAATCTTGCACAGAACTGCCGCCCGATGCCGCGATGTTCGTTGTAAGATCATGATAACGAACGATATTATGCCATGTTCATAATCCGTTTACGGATCGATCCGTGCGGCGCATCCTGTCCACCTACCGAAATATCGGACGAGAGAGGATCGGACATGGCATTCCCGGACCATCAGGACAGGCGCTTCGTCGCCCGCCGGGTAACGACGCCGGCGCGGATCGTGCCCGGCCACCGATTCCCTTGACGATAGCACCACAGGAAATGGGAGAGACGACATGGCGACCACGCCCATGACGCCGCGCGCACTCGACGCGACGCCATCGACCAATACGCGCCTGAAATCGATCATCGGCGGATCGACCGGCAATCTGGTTGAATGGTTCGACTGGTATGTCTATGCCGCCTTCACGCTGTATTTCGCCCCGCACTTCTTCCCGAGCGAGGACCAGACCGCCCAGCTGCTGAGCGCGGCGGCGGTGTTCGCGGTCGGCTTCGTCATGCGGCCGATCGGCGCATGGGTGATGGGCGTCTATTCGGACCGCCACGGGCGCAAGGCGGGGCTGACCCTGTCGGTGACGCTGATGTGCGCGGGATCGCTGATCATCGCGCTTACGCCGGGCTATGAAGCGATCGGGGTCGCGGCTCCGGCGCTGCTGGTGATCGCACGGCTGATGCAGGGTCTGTCGGTCGGCGGCGAATATGGCGCAAGTGCCACCTATCTGTCCGAAATGGCGGGCAAGGACCGGCGCGGTTTCTTCTCGTCGTTCCAATATGTCACGCTGATCTCGGGCCAGCTGCTCGCGATCCTGCTGCTCCTGCTGCTCCAGAACGTCATGAGCAAGCCGGCGCTGGAGGAATGGGGCTGGCGCATTCCCTTCGTGATCGGCGCGGTGCTCGCGGTCGTCGTGTTCCGCCTGCGTCGCGGCCTTGCCGAAACGCAGAGCTTCAAGAACGCCAAGGCGTCCGACGCCCCCAAGTCGGGCTTCCTCACCCTGCTGCGTCATCATCCGAAGGAAACCGCGCTGGTCATGCTGCTGACCGCCGGCGGTACGCTCGCCTTCTACGCCTATTCGATCTACATGCAGAAGTTCCTGGTCAACACGTCGGGCTTCACCAAGGAAGCGGCGACGCAGATCAATGCGGTCACGCTGTTCGTCTTCATGCTGCTGCAGCCGGTGGCGGGCGCGCTGAGCGACAAGATCGGGCGCAAGCCGTTGATGATCGCCTTCGGCGTGGCAGGCGTCCTGTTCACCTATCCGATCTTCGCGACGCTGGAGCGCACGCAGGACATGTTCACGGCCGGCCTGCTGGTGATGGCCGCGCTGATCATCGTCACCGGCTACACCTCGATCAACGCGGTGGTGAAGGCGGAAATGTTCCCGGCGCATATCCGCGCGCTGGGCGTGGCGCTGCCCTATGCGCTGGCCAACACGATCTTCGGCGGCACGGCGGAATGGGTCGCGCTCAAGTTCAAGGCCGCCGGGTGGGAGCAGGGCTTCTACTGGTATGTCACCGCGATGATCGGCATCTCGCTGGTCGTGTATCTGCGGATGCGCGATACCCGCAAGGACAGCCTGATCGCCGAGGATTGATCGGGGAGGCCGCTGTTTCGCGAGGATGCGGAGCGGCGGCCCCTCGTCGTCACCCCGGCCTTGAGCCGGGGTCCCGCTTCTTCTTCTGCACGCGGTAGAAAGCGGGACCCCGGATCAAGTCCGGGGTGACGATTTAGCGTCGGTCCCGCCTAAACCCGCTCCGCCTTGTTCACCGCATTGGCCGCGCGCAGCCCGGCGAGCAGCTTCATCAGATGCGCCGCATCGCGCACCTCCACGTCGATCGTGTTGGTGTGGAAGGTCGTGTCGCGGTTATCGAGCCGCAGGCCGAGGATGTTCGCCTTGTGCCCGCCGATGACGGTCGCGACGGCGCCCAGTGCGCCCGGTTCGTTCTTCAGCGTCACCGCGATCCGCGCCGTCGCCCCTTCGGCATTGTCGCCCCAGGTCAGGTCGATCCAGTGATGCGGGTCGATCGCCTCGATCTCGCTGCACCCGATCTCATGCACCTCGAACCTACCCGCGCCCCGCCGCACGCCGATGATGCGGTCGCCCGGCACCGGGTGGCAGCAGGTCGCGAGGTCATAGCCGACCCCGGCGGTCAGCCCCTTGATCTCGATCGGCGCGCGCTGCGCCGGGATCGGTTCGGCAAGCCGGTTGGCGATGACGCCCGGCATCACCGCCTCCATCACCGCTTCCTCGCTCAGCTTGCCGCGCGCCAGTCCTTCGAACAGCGCCGCCTCGTCGGCGAGCTTCAACCGCTTGAGCGCCTCGCCCAGCGCGTCGCTGCCCGGCGGGACCGGCAGGCGCGCGATCAGTTCGAGATAGAGCTTGGTGCCGAGCGCCACCGTCTCGTCGCGTTCGCGCAGGCGGATATAGCGGCGGATGGCGGCGCGGGCCTTGCCGGTGATGGCGAAGTTCAACCAGTTGGCCTGCGGGCGCTGCGCCTTCGACCGCAGAATCTGGACCTGGTCGCCGTTTTTCAGTTCGGTGCGGAGCGGCACGACGCCGCCATTGACCTTCGCTCCGACCGCCTGATCGCCCAGATCGGTATGCACCGCATAGGCGAAGTCGATCGGCGTCGCACCTTTGGGCAACTGGTGCAGCTCGCCCTTCGGCGTGAAGGCGAAGATGCGGTCGGCATACATCGCCATGCGGGTATGTTCGAGCAGCTCTTCCGGACTCTCGGCATTGTCGAGGATTTCGACGAGGTCGCGAATCCAGCGGACCTGCGTATCGGGCCGCACCGCATCCTGCTTGTACGCCCAGTGCGCGGCGAGACCGAATTCGGCCTGGGCGTGCATCTCGTGCGTGCGGATCTGCACCTCGATCCGCATATTTTCGGCATGGATGACGCTGGTGTGCAGCGAGCGGTAGCCGTTGCGCTTGGGCGTCGAGATATAGTCCTTGAACCGTCCCGGCACCATCGGCCAGCGCCGGTGGATGATGCCCAATGCCCGATAGCATTCCTCTTCGCTGTCGACGATCGCGCGGAACGCGATGATGTCGGACAGCTGCTCCAGCGTGACATGCCGCTCCGACATCTTGCGCCAGATCGAATAGGGATGCTTGCGCCGACCCGATACCTCGGCGACGATGCCGTGCCGGTCGAGCATGGCCTTCAGGTCGCCGCCGATCTTCGCGACGCGGTCGCCGCCGCCTTCCTCCAGCTGCTCCAGCCGGAGCGCGATCGATTCATACGCCTCGGGTTCGATCTCGCGAAATGCCAGCGTCTGCATCTCGTTCATGAACTCGTACATGCCGATCCGCTCGGCCAGCGGGGCGTAGATGTCCATCGTTTCGCGCGCGATCCGCTTGCGCTTCTCCGGTTTCGAGATGTGATGGAGCGTGCGCATATTGTGCAGCCGGTCGGCCAGCTTCACCAGCAGCACGCGAATGTCGTCGGACATCGCCAGCAGGAACTTGCGCAGATTTTCGGCGGCGCGCTCGTTCTCGGTCTGCGCCTCGATCTTGCTGAGCTTGGTCACACCCTCGACCAGCCGCGCGACATTCTCGCCGAACTTGGCCTGGATTTCCTCGTGCGTGGCGACGGTATCCTCGACCGTGTCGTGCAGGATCGCGGTGACGATCGTCTCGTCGTCGAGGTGCAGGTCGGTCAGGATGCCGGCCACCTCGATCGGGTGGCTGAAATAGGGATCGCCGCTGGCGCGTTTCTGGCTGCCATGCGCGTGCATCGAAAAGACATAGGCGCGGTTCAGCAGCGCCTCGTTCGCATCCGGGTCATAGGCCTTGACCCGCTCCACCAATTCATACTGCCGCAGCATGGAATATAGATGGAGCGGGGGGGGTAGCCGATTGCAACCGTTTTTACGGCGCCTCACGCACTCTTGGCGCGACTGTTGCATTTGGCGAGCTGTTCGGCGGCGAACGCCTCGCCATTGGCGGTGAAGGCGGTCAGCGTGCCCAGTTCCCTGGCGGCGAGCTGGCACATGGTGATCGGGCTGCCTTCGGTCCGGTTGGTGACGCAGCGGTCGCCGGTGCACTTCCACGGCGTGCTGCGCGTCATCATCGCGGCGATCGCCGGGGCGGTGGCGGGCACCGCGCTGTAACCGCGTGCGGGCTGCGCCGCGGCGGCGAAGGGAAGGGCGAGGGCAGCGGTCAGCAGGGCGAGGGTCTTCATGGCGCGCATCTCCAACGAGCGATTCGTTGGAACCGCAGCTAATATACATCGATGTAAGTTGCAAATAGCTATGTTTGCTGCAACCGCGAAAAGAGCGTCATTTCCCTTCGCCACGGCATTGGGTTACACCGGGTGCGATGACGACCCTCCGAGAACCGCTGCGCGAACTGGCCACCCATTGCAGCCTGCCCGCCGCGCTGGAGGCGATGGGCGAGCGCTGGTCGTTCCTGATCCTCCGCGGGTCGTTCAACGGGCTGTCGCATTTCGAGGAGTTCCAGTCGGAACTGGGCATCGCGCGCAACATCCTCGCCAACCGGCTGTCGCGGCTGGTGGGGCATGGCATCCTCGAACGCCGCGCGGTCGAAAGCGACCGGCGCAAGATCGAATATCGCCTGACGGAGAAGGGCTACGCGCTGCTGCCGACGATGGTCGCGCTGCGGCAATGGGGCGAGCGGTGGGAGACGGGGGTAGCGGCGACGCCGGTGCTGGTCGATGCACGCGATTGCCGTCCGATCCAGCCGGTTGCGGTGCGCAGCCATGACGGGCGCGTGCTGGGCAAGGGCGACCTGATCTGGTCGCTGCCCGAGGACGTGGTGCGCGATTGACGACCGGCCGGCGATCGTGCCGGCCGGTCGTCACGATCACATGCCCTGCAACATCTCGATATGATGCTGCACCACCGGCGCGGTGGCGGCAGCGACGGTCTTCAGCGGGGCGGCGGTGCCGTTCCGGGCATAGCCGCTATGCAGCGCCAGCGCCTGCTGATGCGCGGTCCGCTGCTGGGTGACGTAGAGCCGGTCGCGCTGCGCACCGGTCGCGCGGCGCAGTTCGGCGACCATCTGCGCCTGGGCCGGCTCCAGCTTCGGCGCGGGTACGGCGACGCGCGAGGCGGTGGCGGCACGCTTTACGTCGGCGGTGCTCTTGGCGTGGTCGCGCAGCATCATCGTCGCGAAGTCGCGAATCTTGGCGTCCTTGGTCGATTGCAGCACCATCTGGCTGGACGTGCGCTCGTACAGGTCGCTGGCCCCGGCCTTCGCGACATAGGTCGCGGGCGCAGGCGCCTGCGCGAATGCCGGCGCGGCGGCCAGCACGGACAGGGACATGGCGATCATCATCGGTCGGTCCATCGAAACCTCCTGAACGGGAAAGATAGTGGCCGCCCAACGCCGCCCGCGCGCTATAGTCGCACGGAAATCGGCATAACTAATTTGAATCAATATGATTTTCAGGTTGCGGGCATCGGCGCGGGTGCGTCCGCCGCGTCCTGTTCGGCGCGATGGCCCCAACGGACCAGCGACCAAGCGCGTTCGTGGAAATAGAAGAGCAGGATCTTGGTGACGACCTCGGTCCCGGCGATCGCTCCGGCCAGCTTGGCCGATCCGGAGAAGAAAAACCCCAGCACGAACGTGTCGATCGATCCGACCGTGCGCCACGACACCGCCTTCACGAAGCTGCGCGGATGGCTCTCAAGACCCTTGAACACGAACATGCCGTCGACTCCCCCCGCGCGAAATGCCGGGCCGCCATGGGTGTGACAGCGTCGCAGGCCTGCGTAGCGAGGAAAATATGGGGCCGATCAAGCAACACTTCGTCACAAAAACCGGATCAGCATCAGCAGCAGCCCCAGCATCGACGCGACCCAGACGAGACTGCGCACATAGGGCACACCGAACAGATAGAGCGGATGATAGACGATCCGCGCGACGAACCACAGCAGCGCCCCCATCGCGCCCAGCCCCCCGGTCCGGCCACTGACCGCCAGCGCGAGCGCCAAGGCGACGAACGCCGGATAGGTTTCCTTGAAATTGTCGAGCGCCCGCTGCGCCCGCCCGGCCAGCGCCCCCTCGGGATGCTGGTCGCCATCGCGCGGGCCGGCATTCCATCCGACGCCCAGCTCGCGCGTGGCCAGCTGCCCCTGCAGCATGATCGCGACGACCAGCAGCACGACCGACCAGCCGAGCAGGGTGAGTTCGAGGGGCAGGGTGGTCATCGGCACGCTCCGTCAGGGGAGGGATATATAGCGGCGGACGTGCGTGCGGGTTCCAGTTTCACCTAAGGGTCGCGGTCAGCCCGCGCTCCGCCCCGCCGGGGTATTCACCCCCATCGACTGGAGATATTTCTTCACGTTGCGCGCCGCCTGGCGCAGCCGCTGTTCGTTCTCGACCATGGCGATCCGCACATAGCCCTCGCCATTCTCGCCATAGCCGACGCCCGGCGCGACCGCGACCTTGGCCTCGGTCAGCAGCTGCTTGGAAAATTCGAGCGATCCCAGATGCGCCAGCGCCGGCGGCAACGGCGCCCACGCGAACATCGACGCGCGGGGCGAAGGAATGTCCCATCCCGCGCGGCCGAAGCTCTCGACCAGCACGTCGCGGCGCTTGTGATAGAGCTGCCGGTTCTTCTCGACGATGTCCTGCGGACCGTTCAGCGCCGCGCACGCCGCCGCCTGGATCGGGGTGAACGCACCGTAATCGAGATACGACTTCACCCGCGTCATCGCCGCGATCAGCTTCTTGTTGCCCACACCAAAGCCCATCCGCCAGCCGGCCATCGAATAGGTCTTGCTGAGCGAGGTGAACTCGATCGCGACGTCCTTCGCGCCCTTCACCTGCAGGATCGAAGGGGTCGGGCAGCCGTCATAATAGAGTTCGCTATAGGCGAGGTCGGAGATGATCCACAGCCCATGCTCCTTCGCGAACGCGACGACGCGCTCGTAAAAGGCGAGATCGACCACCTCGGCGGTCGGGTTCGACGGATAGCCCATCACCAGCACGCTGGGGCGCGGCACGGTGAACGCCATCGCGCGTTCGAGGCTTTCGAAATAATGCTCGTCGGGAGTCGTCGGCACCGCGCGGATCGTCGCGCCGGCGATGATGAAGCCGAACATATGGATCGGGTAGCTGGGATTGGGGGCGAGGATGACGTCGCCCGGCGCGGTGATCGCGGTGGCGAGGCTGGCCAGCCCCTCCTTCGACCCCATCGTCACCACGACCTCGCTCTCGGGATCGATATCGACGCCGAAGCGACGGCCATAATAGTTCGCCTGCGCCCGGCGCAGCCCCGGAATGCCGCGCGACTGCGAATAGCCATGCGCCGACGGCTTGCGCGCCACCTCGACCAGCTTCTCGATCACATGCTCGGGCGGCGGCAGGTCGGGATTGCCCATGCCCAGGTCGATGATGTCCTCGCCACCGGCACGCGCGGCCGCCCGCATCGCGTTTACTTCGGCGATGACATAGGGGGGCAGGCGCTTCATGCGGTAGAATTCGTCGGACATTGTCGTTCCTTTCGTCATCGCCCTTACGCTAGGAAGCAATTAACCGGTAGGCCTGCGCGCCGTTAGGAGAAGAAAATGACCGCCGAGTCGAACGTGCCGCCGGCCTCGCCCCCCCCTGCGACCATGTCGCTGGAAGAATTGCAGCACTGGACGCAGATGCTGGGTCGGGCGCAGCAGATGATGCTGGAACAGGGGATCGACCTGCTGGAGCGTGCCCCGGCGGTTCCCGATCCGACCGGCATGGTGAAGGCGCAGGCCGATTTCTGGGCCGATACGATGAAGCTGTGGCAGCGCTTCCTCGATCCCGCCGGTGCCACCGCGGTCGACGAATCGCCCGAACGCGCCCGCGACAAACGGTTCAAGGCGAAGCAATGGCATGACGACCCGCTATTCGCCTTCATCCGCCAGAGCTATTTCCTCGTCGCCGACCACATGCTCAAGGGCGTCGACGCGCTGGACGGCGTGGACGCAAAGCAGAAGGAACAACTGCGCTTCGCCACCCGCGGGCTGATCGACGCGATGAGTCCGACCAACTTCCCCGCGACCAATCCGGTCGTGGTCGAAAAGATCATCGAGACGCGCGGCGAGAATCTGCTGAAAGGTCTGCAGAACATGCTGGCCGACATGGCCAAGGGGCAGATGACGCAGAGCGACACCAGCGCGTTCGAACTCGGCCGCAACGTCGCGACGACGCCGGGCAAGGTAGTCAAGCGCACGCCGCTCTACGAACTGATCCATTATGCACCGACCACCGAAAAGGTCGGGGCGATCCCGCTGCTCATCTTTCCGCCATGGATCAACCGCTTCTACATTCTCGACCTGACGCCGGAAAAGAGCTTCATCCGCTGGGCGGTCGAACAGGGACTGAGCGTCTTCGTCGTGTCGTGGAAATCGGCGGATGCGTCGATGAAGGACGTGACGTGGGACGATTATGTCGTGCGCGGGCAGATCGATGCGATCGACACGGTGCGTGACCTGCTGGACGTCGAATTGGTCCATACCATCGGTTACTGCGTGGCGGGCACGACGCTCGCCGCGACGCTGGCATTGCTGGCGGCAAAGGGCGAAGCGGCGAAGGTCGCCACCGCCACCTTCTTCACCGCGCAGGTCGACTTCACCCAGGCCGGCGAACTCTCGCTGTTCGTCGATGACGAGCAACTGAACCTGATTCGTCAGGTGGGCAAGGACGGCTATCTCGACGGGCGCTATATGGCGGCGACGTTCAACCTGCTGCGCGGACGCGACCTGATCTGGAACTATGTCACCAACAATTATCTGCTCGGCAACGACTATGCGCCGTTCGACCTGCTGCACTGGAATGCCGACGTCACCAACCTGCCGGCGAACTGGCATCTGGGCTATCTGACCGATCTCTATCGCGACAACCGGCTGGTGCAGGCCGGGTCGATGACCGTCGACGGCACGCCGATCGACCTGACCACCGTCAGGACCCCGACCTATATCCAGGCGGGGCGCGAGGATCATATCGCGCCGGCCGAAAGCGTGTGGAAGGTGACCGAGCATTTCGCCGGCCCCTTGCGCTTCGTCCTGGCCGGATCGGGCCATATCGCGGGCGTCGTCAACCCGCCCTCGGCCGGCAAATATCAATATTGGACCAATGACGAACCCGCCGACACGCTCGACGCGTTCGTCGCCGGGGCGAAGGAAACCAAGGGCAGCTGGTGGCCGGACTGGCGCCGGTGGATCGCCGCCGCCGACGGCACGACCGTTCCGGCGACCGGCGCCCGCGTACCGGGCGGGGGCGATGCGCCCGCGCTGTGCGATGCACCGGGCGAGTATGTGCGCACGCGGTAACCGGCGAATACTGTAGCGTAACTTTATGTTGCGCTGCACAAAATAGCGTCTTGAAAGTGAAACCGCCCTCCTCTATTTGGTGCAACGCAGCAGTAGTAGATGGAGGATGTCGAGTGGCCACGAGAGGTCCGAAGACCGGCGCGCGCAAGCCCGCCAGTTCCCGATCCACCCGCCCGGCCGCGACCGCTCCGGTCGAGGCTGCCGTGTCGACGCCGGCCGTGCCGGATGCCGAACCGGTAAAGGCGGACGTTCCGCCGGTGCCGTTCGTCGCCGAGCCGAAGCCCGCGAGCGAACTGCCCTTCAAGGTTGAACTACCCGCTATCGATCCCGCGCCCGTCGCGGAACCGGTGGCCAAGGCGGCGGAAGCCGTAGTCGAAACCGCGCAGAACGCGGTCGAGGAAACCACCGCGGCGGTCGAGACCGTGACCGCGCAAGTCGAGGAAAAGACCATGGACGTCACCAACGAAGCGACCGCCACCACCCAGAACGCCGCCAACAAGGCGCAGGCGATGATGGCCGACATGAACGAGAAGGCGAAGGCCGCGTTCGAAAAGAGCCAGAAGGGGTTCGAGGAAATGAACGAACTGACCAAGGGCAACGTCGAAGCGTTCGTCGAAGCGAGCCGCATCGCTGCCAAGGGCCTCGAAACCCTGGGTCAGGAAATGGCCGAGTACGGCCGCAAGTCGTTCGAGCACGCGACCTCGACCGCCAAGACGCTGGCGTCGGTCAAGTCGCCGACCGAGTTCATGAAGCTCCAGTCGGACTTCGTGCGCCAGTCGTTCGACTCGTTCGTCGCCGAAGCGTCGAAGACCACCGAAATGATGATCAAGCTGGCCGGCGACGCCGCGCAGCCGATCAGCAACCGCGTCGCGGTTGCCGCCGACAAGGTGAAGACCGTCGCGTAAGCGACCGGTTCACCTAGTTGAACGGAAAGGGCGATCGCGCGAGCGGTCGCCCTTTTTGCATGGCCGGTGCTTTTTGCGAGGCGCGTCGGCAACGACCGGTGCCGCACCCCCTTGCCCTGTCCCCCGGCAATGCCATATTTTGCGGCGACATGTCTCGACAGCCCTGCATCCCGATGGCCGGTGACGACCGCGACCATGACGACGACCGCTCGACCGGTCTCGGCGTCGCAACCCAAACCCGCGTCAAGAAGCCCACGCCCTACCGCGTGCTGATGCTCAACGACGATTACACGCCGATGGAATTCGTCGTGCTGTGCCTGCAACGCTTCTTCCGCATGAGCATGGAGGAAGCGACGCGGGTGATGCTCCACGTCCACCAGCGCGGCGTCGGCGTCTGCGGCGTCTTCACCTACGAAGTGGCCGAGACGAAGGTCGCACAAGTGATGGACTTCGCCCGCCAGAACCAGCACCCGCTGCAATGCACGCTGGAGAAGGCTTGAGGTTTGCGGTCAGCCTGAGCTGATGCCACTTGCCCCGGGTTAGTCGTTGCCGAACGAGTATCCGGTACAGGTCCGGGACAAGGGCTGGCGTTCGCCGGTGCCGCGTGCTGTTGCAATACAGGCATGCCACGACGATGTTGTCGATTGTGTCGCTGCCGCCGTCGCATTTCGCGCGCAAATGTTCGGCAGTGGCCCGAAGGCGATCGGCTTTTCTGATCGACAGTCCGAACATGGCGGCGAATGCTGGACGGTCCGCTGGCTGAAGCCACATCGGTTGACTGCAGTAATAGCAGTGGCCCTCTTGCTCCACGAACTGCCGACGACGCAATTTTGCAAGCTTATCCAATGACGTGCCCTCTGAAATTCTGTCAGAGTGGTACGCTAAGATCCTGGGATCGCCCGGGGAGGGTGGCCTATGGCCAGCGTCGGTCGCAACTCAGTTGTCTTACCACGTCCCGCCTCACCAGCGCTTTGCACTTGGTGAGCAAGCGAAACATGCGACCTACTCCGACCGATTGCAAGCGAATATGGATCGGCGGCTCTCGTACATCTTCAGACCGGCCGCAGGCTGGTGAAGGGGGAGGGCCGCAGTCGGAACCGAGCCGTCTGCCGAAACGCTCCTCCACCCTCCGGCTGCGCCGGACGGTCCCCCCCTGACGGAGAGGAGCGTCCACCCCCTTGCACACCCCCGTGCACACAGTAGAAGCTGCCCCATGGATCGTATCGTCATTCGCGGCGGCAATCGCCTGTCCGGCCGCATCGTCATTTCCGGGGCCAAGAACGCCGCGCTCACGCTGCTGCCCTGCGCGCTGCTGACCGAAGAGCCGCTGACGCTGCGCAACCTGCCGCGCCTGGCCGACGTCGACAGCTTCGGCCATCTGCTCAACCAGTTCGGCGTGTCGACCACGGTCGAGGGATCGCACCCCAGCGAGTTCGGCCGGGTGATGTCGATGCGCGGCCAGCGGCTGACCTCGACCGTCGCCCCCTATGACATCGTCCGCAAGATGCGCGCGTCGATCCTCGTGCTCGGCCCGCTGGTCGCGCGTGCGGGCGAGGCGACGGTGTCGCTGCCCGGTGGCTGCGCGATCGGCAACCGCCCGATCGACCTCCACCTCAAGGCGCTGGAAGCATTGGGCGCCGAGATCGAGCTGGCGGCGGGCTATGTAAAGGCCACCGCCCCCGGCGGCCGCCTGCCCGGCGGGCGCTATCGCTTCCCGGTGGTCTCGGTCGGCGCGACCGAGAATGCGGTGATGGCGGCGGTGCTGGCCAAGGGCACCAGCGTCCTAGAGAACGCCGCGCGCGAACCGGAGATCGTCGACCTGTGCCGCTGCCTCGTTGCGATGGGCGCCAGCATCGACGGCATCGGCAGCGACACGCTGACCATCGAGGGCCGCGAGAAACTGCACGGCGCGACCTATGCCGTGATGCCCGACCGGATCGAGGCGGGCAGCTATGCCTGTGCCGCCGCGATCACCGGCGGCGCGGTCGAGCTGACCAATGTTGTCCCCGGCGACATGCGCGCGACGATCGACGCGCTGGTCGAAGCCGGCGTCGCGGTGCGCGAGGAGGCGACCTCGCTGTTCGTCGAGGCGGGCGGTGACATCCGCCCGGTCAACCTGTCGACCGCGCCCTATCCGGGCTTCGCCACCGACATGCAGGCGCAGTTCATGGCGCTGCTGACCCGCGCCGACGGGGCAAGCGTGCTGACCGAGACGATCTTCGAGAATCGCTACATGCACGTCCCCGAACTGGCGCGGATGGGGGCGGACATCACCGTCACCGGCCGGTCGGCGGTGGTACGCGGCGTCGCCGGTCTCGTCGGCGCACCGGTGATGGCGACCGACCTGCGCGCATCGATGAGCCTGATCATCGCCGGCCTCGCGGCACAGGGCGAGACCTCGGTCAGCCGCGTCTATCACCTCGACCGCGGCTATGAGCGGCTGGAGGAAAAGCTGCAGGCTGTCGGCGCCGATATCGAGCGGCTGGGCGACGGCTGAACTTGAACTGCCGCTTATTGTCGGACTATATCGTTCCCAACGGACCGGACGCGGCGTGAACAGGCCCGCCGGTCGACAAGGGAGGGGTAACGATGAAGCGAGCGTTTCTGACAGGCACGATGCTGGCCGCCATGACGCTGTGTGCCGCCGAAGCCGGTGCCGCGACGGCCAGGCGGTCGAGCTTCGGCAAGCTGCCCGACGGTACCGCGGTCGAGGCGGTGACGCTGACCGGCAGCAACGGCGTAAGCGCGCGGATCATGACCTTGGGCGCCACCCTGCAGGCGTTCAACGCCCCCGACCGCAGCGGCAAGGTCGCCGACGTGACGCTCGGCTATGACGATGTCGCCAGCTATATCACGGCCCCCAATTACTGGGGCCAGACGATCGGCCGCTACGCCAACCGCATCGCCGGCGGCAAGTTCGTGCTCGACGGCAAGACGATCCAGCTGACGCAGAACGACAAGACCAATTCGCTGCACGGCGGCACGGTCGGCTTCGACAAGCGCGTGTGGCGGATCGTGTCGGTGAAGGACGGGGCGACCGCGTCGGTCACCATGGCGCTGAGCAGCCCGGCGGGCGATCAGGGCTATCCCGGCAAGCTCGACGTCACCGTCACCTATGCGCTGGACGACAAGGGCGCGCTGACCATCGATTTCGACGCGACCAGCGACGCGCCGACCATCGTCAACCTGACCAACCACGCGCTGTTCGACATGGGCGGCGAGGGCAGCGCGATCGGCACGATGAACCACAGGCTCACCATGCCGGCCAGCCGCTACACGCCGGTCAACGACGCGCTGATCCCGACCGGAGAGCGGCGTGCGGTCAAGGGCACGGTGTTCGACTTCACCCGCGGCCGGATCGTCGGACAGGATGTGCGCGACGGCCGCGATCCGCAGATCGTCGCCGGGCGCGGTTACGACCACAACTTCGTGCTCGACGCCGGCATCACGAAGGAACCGAAGCTCGCCGCCCGCCTCGAAGACCCCGCCTCGGGCCGCGTCCTCGAAGTGCTGACCACCGAACCGGGCGTGCAATTCTACTCGGGCAATTTCCTCGACGGGACGCTGATCGGCAAGAAGGGCCATGTGTACCGCATGGGCGACGGCATCGCGCTGGAGCCGCAGAAATTTCCCGACACGCCCAACCAGCCGGCCTTCGGATCGGCACGGGTCGAGCCGGGCAAGCCGTATCATCACCGCATGGTGTACCGGGTGTCCGTGGCACGCTAAGGCACCCGACGAAGCCAGTCCTTACCGCAATTCGTCACCCCGGGCTTGACCCGGGGTCCCGCTTCTTTTCGACGATTCCAGAGGAAGCGGGACCCCGGATCAAGTCCGGGGTGACGACGTGATGGCCGGTTCACCCCCCAACCCTAATGCACATGCGCCATCGCGCAGTCGTCGCCGGTCTCGATCTGCACCGTCGCATGGCCGATGCCGAAATCCTCCTCCAGCCGTTCGCCCAGTGCCGCAAGGAACGCATCGCCCGGATGGCCGCCCGGCACCACCAGATGCGCGGTCAGCGCGGTCTGCGTCGTGCTCATCGGCCAGATATGCAGGTCATGCACGCGCACGACGCCGGGCTGGTCCGCCAGCAACGCCTCCACCGCCTGCGCATCGATGCCGCGCGGCACCGCCTGTAGCGCCAGCAGCAGCGATTCGCTGAGCAACCCCCAGGTCCCGATCAGGATGATCGCAACGACGATCAGGCTGACCAGCGGATCGATCCAGGTGGCACCGGTCGACAGGATCACCAGCCCCGCAACCACCACCCCGGCCGACACCGCCGCATCGGCCGCCATGTGGAGATAGGCGCCGCGGATATTGACGTCGCCATGCCGCCCGCGCGCGAACAGCAGGGCGGTCACGACATTGACGACGATCCCCGCCAGCGCCACCCACACCACCGGCCAGCCGTCGATCGCGCGCGGGCTGCCGAGGCGCTGGATCGTCTCCAGCAGGATCGCGCCGACCGCCATCAACAGCACCAGCGCATTGGCCAACGCGGCAAGGATGGTCGACGCGCCCAGCCCATAGGTGAAGCGCGGCGTTGCCGGGCGCTTGGCCAGTTCCATGCCGCCCCATGCGATCAACAGGCCCAGCACGTCGGACAGATTATGGCCGGCATCGGCCAGCAGCGCGACCGAATCGAACCAGAAGCCGGCTGCGCCTTCGACGATGACGAAGCCAATGTTCAGCACCGTCCCGATGGCGAAGGCCCGGCCGAAATCGGTCGGCAGGTGATGGTGGCCGCTTCCCGCTGCGTGCGCATGGCCATGCGCATGCCCATGATCGTGATGGCCATGTTCGTGGCCGTGATGATGTGCGCCCATGCCGTTGTTGTGGCACCGCACCGGCGCCCTGACCAGACGCCACGCTCCGCCGGAACTTGGTTAACGAAGTCCGAAACGGGATCGAAACGGCCCGTCGCGCGCTGACGCCGCAATTCCTGCGATTCCGGTCGCCAGTGGGGCAAGTCTGCGCACGTCATGGAACCGAACGACCCCGAAGCCCGCATCCTGATCGTCGACGACGATCCCGCGGTGCACGATTCCTATCGCATGTCGTTCGTCCCGGCGGACGATGCCGTGGCGCTGGCCGGTCTCGCCGCCGAGTTGTTCGAGGATGTCGCGCCCGGCAATGCGCCGCCGCTGCGCATGGCGTTCGACCATGTCCATCAGGGGGACGAAGCGGTCTCTGCGGTCGAACGGGCGGTGCGCGACGACCGCCGCTTTGCCGTCGCCTTCATCGACGTGCGGATGCCGCCGGGCATCGACGGGCGCGAAACCGCACGCCGCATCCGTGCGATCGACCCGGATGTGCAGATCGTCATCGTCACCGGCTATTCCGATTTCTCCCCGGCGCAGATCGCGCGCGTCGCCGGGCCGCCCGACCGGCTATTCTACATCGCCAAGCCGTTCACCGCCGACGAAGTGGTCCAGACCGCGACCGCGCTGTCGCATCGCTGGCTGGCGGATCGCGAACTCGGCCGGACCCGTGCCGCGCTGGCCGCCAAGATCGAGGAGCTGGAGGATCAGGCGCGCGAACTGGCCGCGAACGAGAGCAAGGCGATCCGTCTCGCGAACCGCGATCCGTTGACCGGCGCGCCCAACCGGCTCGCGTTCCTGCGCAATCTGTCCGAACAGGCGCGACGGCCGGCGAGCTTCGCGATGGCGATGATCGATCTCGACCGGTTCAAGCTGATCAACGACACGCTCGGCCATCTGGTCGGCGACGAACTGATCCGCACCATCTGCGCGATCCTGATCGACCGCACCGGCGAGGACGGCTTCGTCGCGCGGCTGGGTGGCGACGAATTCGGGGTGTTGCTGCATGTCGACAGTGCCGACGACGCGGTGATGCGCTGCGAACGGCTGGTCCGCGCCTGTTCGGCCGATCTGCAGGTGTTCGGCCATCCGATCCACGGTGCGGCGTCGATCGGCGTGGTGATGGTCGATGGCGCGACCGGGCGCGATCCGGTCGACGTCATGCGCCGTGCCGACCTCGCGCTCAACGAAGCGAAACGGGCCGGCCGGGGCGTGGTGCGGCTGTTCGACGACAGCATGGACGAATCGATCCGCTTCCGCCGTCGGGTGGAGGAAGGGCTGACCCAGGCGATCGCCCGGCAGGAGCTGACCTTGCTCTATCAGCCGATCGTGGCGCAGGGCGCACTCGACATCGTCGGGTTCGAAGGGCTGCTGCGCTGGAACAGTCCGGACCATGGCTCGATCGGCCCGGCGACCTTCATTCCCATCGCCGAGGAATCGAACCTGATCCACGATCTGGGCGACTGGGTGCTGGATGCGGCGCTGGCGATGCTGGTCGACTGGCCGGGGCAATATGTTTCGGTCAACTTCTCGCCGCGCCAGTTCCGGCGGCAGAATTTCGTCGGGCATCTGGTCGAAAAGGTGCAGCGCGCCGGCGTCGCGCCCGACCGGTTGCAGATCGAGATTACCGAAACCGCGATCTTCGACGATGCCGAACGCGCCGCCGATACGCTGTACCGGTTGCGGCAGATCGGCTTCCGCATCGCGCTCGACGATTTCGGGACCGGCTATTCGTCGCTCTACAATATCCGCAAATTCGCGCTCGACTGCCTGAAGATCGACCGCAGCTTCATCGACGGCATGGGCCGCGAACGCGAAAGCGCGGCGATCGTCCATTCGATCATCCACCTCGCCCGCGCGCTCCGGCTGGAGGTCGTGGCGGAAGGGGTGGAAACCGAACAGCAGGTGCAGGCGCTGCGTCTCGCGGGCTGTTCGCACCTGCAAGGCTATTTCCTCTCCCGTCCGGTCGATGGCGCGGCGGCGACCGCGATGGCGAAAAGCGGCGTCTCGCCGGCGCAGGCGGACAGGGTGGCCGACCCCGGCGGCGCATGACTGCGCGCGACGCCCGTCCGCTTGGCACCGCGCTGCTGCGACGCATGGCGCTGGTCGGCGGTGCGGGGATCGTCGCGACGGGCGGGGTGCTGGCGGTCGTCGTCGGACAGACCATCGCGTTGTGGAGCGTCGCAGCGGGCATTGCCCTGCTGCTGCTGTTGCTGGTGACGCTGCGGTGGAGCATCGCGCGCTGGGTGACCGATCCGTTGCGGCAGGTCGGGCAGGACATGGCGGCGATCGTCGATCCGGGCGAAGCGAAACCGCAGGAATCCCCGTGCGCGCCGGTCGAAATCCGCGCGCTGTCGCAGCGGCTGGCGATGGTGCGGCGGCAGATGCAGGATCAGGCGGGGCAGCGTGAATTGCGGTCCTTCCGCCTCGGGCGGTTGGAGAGCCGGGCGGCACTAGTGCATAATGCCCGCAACGCACTGTCGCCGATCAGCGCGATCCTGTCGCACGGCCTTGCCCAGCCGCCGGTCGCCGAACGCGACATGATCGAACGCGTCGTCGCCGAACTGACGCAGGGTGACGTGCCGCCCGCACGCCGCGAAAAGCTCGCCGCCTATGTGATGACCGCGATCGACGTGGCGGCGCGGGCGCGGCTGGACCGGCTGGCACAGTTCGAAACGGGCCGCGCGGCGCTGGAAAACGTCCTCGACATCATCGGCGGGCCGCAGGACATGACGGCCGAGGCGGTCGTGCTCGACCGTTGCGACGTGACCGACCTGATCGCGCGCAACGGCGCCATCGCCCGCTATGGCGACGACCGCTCGATCGCGGTGTCGTTTCCCGCCTCCCCCTGCTGGGTCCGCGCCGACCGGGTGATCCTCAGCCAGGTGATCGGCAACCTGTTCCGCAACGCCACCGAGGCCATCGCGGCAAAGGGCGACGGCGACGGACAGGTCATCGTTACCGTTTCGGATGGGCCGGTGGTAACGGTGAAGATCTCGGACGATGGCGAGGGGTTCGATCCGGTCGACGCACCGCTGCTGTTCCAGCGGGGCTATTCCACCCGCAAGGCCAAGTCGGGCGGGCTGGGGCTGCACTGGTGCGCGAACTGGATGGCGGCGATGGGCGGCAGCCTGCGGCTGGAAAGCGAAGGCCCCGGCCTCGGCGCCCGCGCGATCCTGACGCTTCCGGCGGCCTAGGCGATCAGCGGCAGGATCCGCGCGGCATCGGCGGGGCGACAGATCAGCAGATCGGGCAGCCACGTATCGCGACAATTATAATAAAGCGGCGTCCCGTCGATCCGCGACGCATGCAGCCCGGCGGCGAGCGCCACCGCGACCGGCGCGCAGCTGTCCCATTCATATTGCCCGCCGGCATGCAGGTAGATGTCGGCCTCGCCGCGCACCACCGCCATCGCCTTGGCCCCGGCCGACCCCATCGGGATCAACTCGGCATCGATCGCCTCCGCCACCGCCAGCGCTTGGCGGGCCGGGCGGGTGCGGCTGACGACCATGCGCGGCCGGGCGGGGGCAGGGGGGACGATCGGCGCGGGGCTGCTCGACAGCACGACCCCCAACGCAGGCAGCGCGACCGCACCCGCCGCAGGCCAACCGTCGACCGCCAGCGCGACATGCACCGCCCAGTCGTCCCGCCCCTCGGCATATTCGCGCGTGCCGTCCAGCGGGTCGACGATCCACGTCTGCGACGCCGCGCAGCGCGCCTTGTCGTCGGCCGACTCCTCCGACAGGACGAAGGCGTCAGGCCGGGCGGCGCGCAGCCGGTCGAGGATCAGCCGGTTCGCCTCGGCATCGCCGCGGTCGCCCAGCGCCTTGCCGGTCTCGCGCCCCTCCGCGCGGATCGCCAGCAACAACTTGCCCGCTTCGGCGGCGATCGCGGTCGCCAGCAATGCGTCGTCGGTCACAGCACCGGCGCCCAGATGCCCAGCACATGCTCGACGATCCGCTCGGCGGCGGCCTCCGGCGTCTCGCGCGTCGTGTCGACATGGATTTCGGGGCTTACCGGCGGTTCGTAGGGGCTGTCGATACCGGTGAAATTGGCAAGGCTGCCGCTGCGCGCCTTGGCATAGAGGCCCTTCACGTCGCGCGCCTCGGCCACGCTCAGCGGCGTATCGACGAACACCTCGACGAACTCGCCCTCGGGCAGCATCGACCGCGCCAGATCGCGCTCGGCGCGGAAGGGGGAGATGAATGCGGTCAGCACGATCAGTCCCGCATCGGCCATCAGCTTCGCGACCTCGCCCACGCGGCGCACATTCTCGACCCGGTCGGCATCGGTAAAGCCCAGGTCGCGGTTCAGCCCATGCCGGACATTGTCGCCATCGAGCAGGAAGCTGTGCTTGCCCAACGCATGCAGCTTCTTCTCCACCAGATTGGCGATGGTCGACTTGCCCGACCCCGACAGGCCGGTGAACCACAGCACGCGGGGCGACTGGTTCTTCTGCGCGGCATGCGCCTCGCGGGTGATGTCGATCGACTGCCAATGGACGTTCTGGCTGCGGCGCAGGCAATAGTCGATCATGCCGGCGGCGACGGTGGCGTTGGTGATCTTGTCGATCAGGATGAACCCGCCGAGATCGCGATTGTCGGCATAGGGTTCGAACGCGATGCCGCGATCGGTGAACACATCGGCCACGCCGATGTCGTTCAGTGACAGCGTCTTGACCGACAGTTCGGCCAGCGTGTTGACGTCGACCGCGTGGCGCGGCGGCTGGACCGTCGCCGATACCGTACCCGAAGCGGTCTTCAGCCAATAGGCACGGCCGGGCAGCAGCGGTTCGCCGTCCATCCAGACGATGGTCGTGCGGAACTGGTCGGCGACCTGTGGCGGCGCGTCGGCGGCGGCGATCACGTCGCCGCGCGAACAGTCGATCTCGTCGGTCAGGGTGATCGTCACCGACTGACCCGCGACCGCCTGTTCCAGGTCGCCGTCCATCGTCACGATCCGCGCGACCCGCGACGTCTTGCCCGACGGCAGCACCCGCACGGCATCGCCGGGGCGCACCGTGCCGCTGGCGATCAGCCCGGCGAACCCGCGAAAGTCGAGGTCAGGACGGTTGACCCACTGCACCGGCAGGCGGAACGGGCGTGCGGCGGCCGCCTCGCTGTCCAGCTCGACCGATTCGAGATGCTCTATCAGCGCCGGGCCGCCATACCACGGCGTATTGTCGGACGCGGCGGCGATATTGTCGCCCTTGAACCCCGACAGGGGAATCGCGGTGAAGCCGGCAATGCCGATCGATCCGGCGAACGCGGCATAATCGGCAACGATGCGGTCGAACGTCGACTGGTCATAACCGACCAGATCCATCTTGTTCACCGCCAGCACGATGTGCCGGATGCCGATCAGGTGCGCGAGATAACTGTGCCGCCGCGTCTGGGTCAGCACGCCCTTGCGCGCGTCGATAAGGATCACCGCCAAGTCGGCGGTCGACGCGCCGGTCACCATGTTGCGGGTATATTGTTCGTGGCCGGGCGTGTCGGCAACGATGAACTTGCGCTTCTCGGTCGCGAAGAAGCGATAGGCGACGTCGATGGTGATGCCCTGTTCGCGCTCGGCGGCGAGGCCGTCGACCAGCAACGCGAAGTCGATCTCCTGCCCCTGCGTGCCGACCCGCTTCGAATCGCTTTCCAGCGCCGCCAGCTGATCCTCGAAGATCATCTTCGAATCGTACAGCAGCCGGCCGATCAACGTCGACTTGCCGTCATCCACCGATCCGCAGGTGATGAAGCGCAGCAGCGACTTGTTCTGATGCTGGACGAGATAGGCGTCGATATCTGCCGCGATCAGCGCGTCGGGCGTATAGGCGGGGGCGGGATACTGGGCGTTCATATCGTTACGTCACCCCAGCGAAGGCTGGGGTCTCCCTGAAATGAGGGCATCCTGTCGGCGGGGAGGCTCCGGCCTTCGCCGGGGTTGACGCTTCGTCACGCTGCGCATGACGGGCTGCGTCAAAAATACCCCTCCTGCTTCTTCTTTTCCATACTGGCCGATCCGGCGTCACGGTCGATTGCGCGACCCTGCCGTTCCGAGGTGGTGGTCAGCAGCATTTCTTGGATCACTTGCGCGAGCGTCGCCGCCTCGCTTTCCACCGCACCGGTCAGCGGATAGCAGCCGAGCGTGCGGAAGCGGATCGAGCGTTCGACCGGAACTTCGCCCGGCGCCAACGGGAAGCGGTCGTCATCGACCATCAGCAACATGCCGTCGCGCTGGACGGTCGGGCGGGGGGCGGCAAAATAGAGCGGCACGATCTCGATTCCCTGCGACAGGATATATTGCCAGATGTCGAGTTCGGTCCAGTTGGACAGCGGGAAGACGCGGATCGATTCACCCTTCGCCTTGCGCGCATTATAGAGGTGCCACAGCTCGGGCCGCTGCGCCTTCGGGTCCCAGCGGTGATTGGCCGACCGGAATGAAAAGACGCGCTCCTTGGCCCGGCTCTTCTCTTCGTCGCGCCGCGCGCCGCCGAACGCCGCGTCGAACCCATATTTGTCGAGCGCCTGCTTCAGCCCTTCGGTCTTCCACAGATCGGTGTGCAGGCTGCCATGATCGAACGGATTGATCCCACGCGCCTTCGCATCCGGATTGTGATGGACCAGCAATTCCATGCCGGCACCCTGCGCCGCCTTATCGCGCAGATCGTACATCGCGCGGAACTTCCACGTCGTATCGACATGCAACAACGGAAAGGGCGGCGGGGCGGGGTAGAATGCCTTTTTGGCAAGATGCAGCATCACCGCCGAATCCTTGCCGACCGAATAGAGCATGACCGGGCGCTCGGCCTCGGCCACGACTTCGCGCAGGATATGGATGCTCTCCGCTTCCAGGCGCTGGAGATGGGTGGGGCGGTCGGGGGAAAGCTCGGTCATGTCGGGATCGCAGGTAGCGATCCGGTCCCACCCACCAAAACAACGATTCCTGCAGCGCGCGGCAGTTCAGCTATCGCGTCGAACGTGAGGCAGCGGGAGCAATGGCGAGTCGGCCGATACGGCCGGCGGGGCAAATAGCGAAAGGCGCCTGGCATCGTCCCGGCGGACCGGATCGACCCAGGCGCCGGTTCCGTTCAGATCGGACGCAGATCGTCGCCGTAGTTGTCGCGGAACAGAGCAAAAAATGCCTGCATTTTCGTTCTCCCAGTTACGCCGAAGCGTTTGCACTTATTAACGCAAAATTAACCCTGAGCCAAACCGGAATCGTAGCGGTCTCGCGTAGAGTGCGGACTGTCGTCGTTAACCGAAGCTTTGGAGTTCGGCGGGTAGCGAGGGCAGGTCATGCGCCGCGCCGAATCGGACCAATTCCCGCTTGCCGGGACCGGGGATCGTTCAGGGTCCGGTCGCGACGCGATGATTCGCGATGCACCGGCGGTCGTCCGACGCGACGTTCCCCGGTATCGTTTCCTCCTGTTGGCCGAACTGGACGATTTCGTGGCGCTACGCCGCAATGTCGGGGTGTCGCGCGCCCGACTGGTCATCGAGGACGTGCTGGCGCGGCTGGCTGCGGCGCTGCCGATGATTCGTGCCATGCCATTGGGACAGACGACGCTGGAACTGTCGTTCGATTGCGATTCGTCGGCGGAGGGCGTCGCGATCGCCGACCGGGTACGCGCGCTCATGACCGGGTCGTTCGACCTCGACGGCGAAACCCATCGACTGTCGCTGCGTATCGGCGGTGCCGGTGCGCCGATCCACGACGCCGACGAACTGCAACTGGTCGAAGCCGCCGAACAGGCGCTGGCGGATGCACGCGAAATCCGCAGCGACGTCGTGCGCGATCTCGCCAATCCATCGGCAGGCGACGATCCGATCCAGTTGATGCGCGAACTGCCCGACGCGATCGCGAGCGGCCAGATTTTCCTGCAATATCAACCCAAGGTGCGGGTGCGGCAGCAGCAGGTGGTCAGCGCCGAGGCGCTGGTCCGCTGGCGCCATCCGGTCCGGGGGCTGATCCTGCCGGGAATGTTCATCGAGGCGGCCGAGCGGTCCAATACTATCGGCCCGTTGACGCTGTGGATCATCGAGCGCGCGATCGCCGATCAGCGCACCCTGGCCGCGCAGGGCCATGACATTCCGATCTTCATCAACATCTCGGGCATCCTCCTGTCCGATGCCGGCTTCGTCCGCGACGCCTGTGCGCTGGTCAGCGGCGGCGGCGCGAAGATAGGTTTCGAGATCACCGAGACCGCGGTGATCCGCGATCCCGAAAGCGCCATCGCCAATCTGGCTATCTTTGCCGGTATCGGCGTGCCGATCGCTATCGACGATTATGGCGCGGGCCTGTCGTCGCTGGCCTATCTCAAGCGGCTGCCGGCAACCGAACTCAAGATCGACAAGCTGTTCGTGACACAACTCACCAGCAGCAACCGCGATCCGCTGATCGTCCGCTCGACCATCGACCTGGCGCATGCGCTTGACATGGAAGTGACGGCCGAAGGGGTGGAGACGCCGGCGGCGCTGGCGCTGCTCGGCGTCATGGGTTGCGACATGGTGCAGGGCTTCCTGATCAGCCGGCCGATCGAATTTGCGGCGTTCCTGACCTTCCTGTGCGAAGACCGGCATGTCGCGGCCATGGCGGGGCCGCGCTTCTCGTTCCGCCGTGATGTAGGGCAATGGAAGGTCGGCTGACCGGGAACCGGCCAACTACGGTAACTGCCTGATTTCCCACCAGCGCCGAAACTTACCCGGCGTTAACCCTGCTGATCGCATGGTGCGCGATATGATCCTGCAACGCGCCGCTACCGTCTTGTTCGTTGCTGCGGCAGCGATAATGCCGCTGCCCGCGGTAGCGCAGAACTTGGAGCAGAAGTTCGAGGCCGCGCGGGCGGGTCTTGTTGCAGAACCGGCTCGGGGATTGCGCGAAGGCGAATGGCTCGAACATGCGGCTGCAGCACGAGATGGTCGCGACTCGCGGCTGGTGGCCGCCAGCATCTGGTTACAGGCTGAGGCGTATGCCCGTCTTGGTGCACGTGCCGATGCGCGTCGTGAAATCCGTTCGGCACTGACTATCGTACAGCGGTTGCAGCCCCGGATTTCGTTGGAAGGCGACATTCTACGCACGCGAGGCGACGTCGCCTCGGACGAAGGTAATGTCAGTTCCGCTTTGTATGACTACCAAATGTCCTATCGCATCTACCAGTTAACGGGGGATTCCAGAGGTCAGGCGCTTGCGCTGCTGAGTATCGGTGCCCTGTATCGACAGGGATCGGATTACGACGCCGCGCTTAAATATTACGGACAGGCGATAGATGCCTACGGGGGTGACCCCGTACTGTCGGTGTCGTTGTTGAACAATCGCGGTAACGTGCTGACTGAAATGGGCCAGTACCCGCGCGCGTTGATCGACTTTCGTCGTGCGCTGGAACTGGTGCGCCAAATCGACAATCCCCCCTTCGAAGCACGGATATATGGCAACATTGCCCGCGCATTTCGCGGAGAGAGCAACTGGGACGCGGCATGGCAGGCGGCGGTTCGGGGCATGTCTATCGCGCGGGCGGCCGATGCGTCGACCGCGCTCAGTCAGTTGCAGGCGCTGGCCGGACGGATCGCGACCGATCGCGGCGATCACCGGACTGCAGTAGAACTGGTGGATACTGCCTTCAAGGATGTCGACCTTACGAGCACTCCTCTCACTGCACGCGACAATCACCGCAACGCCTATGGGGTGTATGCCGCCGCCGGCGAAACCGCCAAGGCGCTTGCCCATCTCGAAGCACTCGACCGGCTGAACGAACAGGCGACGCAACTGACCACCTCGACCAAGACGGCGCTGATGTCGGCGCGGTTCGACTTCCAGAATCAGGAATTGCGCATCGCGCGGCTGAAGCAGGAGGAACTGCGCCGGAACGTCGCCTTCGAACGGGAAAGCGCGCGGTTCCAGCGTATCCTGTTCGGCAGCATCGCGGCGGCGGTTGCCGTTCTGGTCGCGCTGCTGGTGTTCGGCGTCGTCACGCTGCGCCGCAGTCGCGATGCCATTCGTCGGGCGAACGTCGATCTGGGCGCCACCAATGCCGCGCTTGAAAAGGCGTTGAAGGCGAAAGGCGATTTCCTTGCGACCACCAGCCACGAGATTCGCACCCCGCTGAACGGCATTCTCGGCATGGCGCAGGTCATGCTGCGCGACGAATCGCTGGCGCCCGAGACGCGCGATCGGCTGGACATTATCCATGATGCCGGGGTCTCGATGCGGTCGCTGGTCGACGACATTCTCGACGTGGCGAAGATGCAGTCGGGGAATCTGTCCGTGGAACGCGTGCCGACCGACCTGATCGCGACCGTCGAGGATCTCGCCCGGCTGTGGCGTCGCCAGGCGGAAGATCGCGGCCTCCGCTTCGTCCTCGATCTCGGCGACGTACCGCACCGGATAGAAAGCGACCCGGCACGACTGCGCCAAATCCTGTTCAACTTGTTGTCGAACGCGTTGAAGTTCACGCCCGCTGGCGAGATCGTGCTGCGGGTCGCGGCGGCGGGGGATCGGCTGTCGATAGCGGTGGAGGATACCGGCATCGGCATCGCGCCCGATCGGTTGGAGGAGGTGTTCGAATCCTTTCAGCAGGCCGACAACAGCACGACCCGGCAATATGGCGGCACCGGTCTGGGGCTGACCATCTGCCGCAATCTGGCGCGCGCAATGGGAGGCGATATCACCGTCAGCAGCGCGCCCGGGCGGGGCGCCGTGTTCGTTCTTGATCTACCGCTCGTGCCGGCGACGCCCGAGCCGACCGGCGATGGGGCGGCCCCGGTCGCCACGCTGGCGATCCTCGAACGCAACCCGATCACGCGCGGGATGATGCGCACGCTGTTCACGGGGTACGTCGATAACATCGCCTTCGTCGACGATGCGGTAGAATTGCGCGACAGGCTGTCCAACGGCTACATATCGTCGGTACTGATCGATATGGCGTCGCTCTTCGCCGGTTCCAACGATCCGGTAGCGGAACTGTCGACGCTGGCCGGCGCTGCAGAAAATCGTAATTCCCGGCTGGTCGTCGTCCATCGCGCGCAAGATGATGTCCGTGACGATGGCAATAAAGTCATATTGCTGCAAAAGCCCGTTTCGGCTAAGCAACTGATCGACGCACTGTTTGTCGTGTCGGAAGCCGGGTCGCCCGCGGTCCCCCTTGTACCGAACGCCGCATAGCGCAATAGCGGGTTGCAATATGAACAGCGTCAAAGCCTGCCTTGCCCGATCGGCGTGGATCGCATGAAAATCCTTTTCGTCGAGGATGATGCGATGAACCGTCGCGTCGTCCGCGACATGCTCGACGTGGCCGGTGCGGCAATGGTTGAGGCCGACAGCGCAGAGGCCGGATTGCAGCGGATCGACGAGGAGGATCACGACCTGATCCTGCTCGACCTGCGCATGCCGGGGATGGACGGGTTCGAGGTGATCCGGCGGGTGCGCGCGCGCGACGACGCGAAGCGGTCGCTGCCGATCATCGTCGTCACTGCCGATACCGCGATTGACCTGACCGAACGCTGCATCGCGGCAGGTGCCGACGAAGTGCTGTTCAAGCCGGTCGCGATGGACGCGCTGTTCGACGCGATCGGCCGAATCCTTGCCGGCCGCGCCGGGGGCGACCTCATCTTCTGAATCATGGCGGTTTGACTTGCCCGGCGGGGACAGTCCTGTTAGGGGGATTCGTCACGCCGCAGCCATGCTTCGGCGAACCCTCTTCTATTGCGATAAAGACCCGGAGTTTACCGACCCCATGCAGATCATCGTCCGTGATAACAATGTCGATCAGGCCCTTCGTGCGCTGAAGAAGAAGCTGCAGCGCGAAGGCGTGTATCGCGAGATGAAGCTGCGTCGTCACTACGAAAAGCCCTCGGAAAAGCGCGCTCGCGAGCGTGCCGCCGCCGTCCGTCGCGCCCGCAAGCTCGAGCGCAAGCGGATGGAACGCGACAGCGCACGGTAAGAATCGAATCGGGTCGTGGGTTATCCGACCGGCGATCCCGTTTGATCCATGCGATGCGGCGCGTAATCCGCGCCAAAAGGGGTTTCGATGTCGGTCACTGCCGTTCCGCTGCGTCCCGTCAAGCAGCGTCATATCGTCTGGATATGGGTGGGAATCGTGCTGGCCCTGCTGCTTGCGGCCGGATTCGCATGGGCCGGCACGCGGAGCGGGACCGATTCGTTCCTTGCTGGCAACGCATCGCGCCCCGGCGTTGTGACGACCCCCAGCGGCCTGCAATATGAAGTGCTGACCAAGGGCAGCGGCCCGACGCCAACCGATGCTGACGTCGCGCTGGTCAATTATGTCGGCAAGTTCATCGACGGCACCGTCTTCGACCAGAGCCGGCAGCCGATGCCGATGTCGCCCAAGACCGTCGTTCCGGGCTTCGGCGAAGCGATCAAGCTGATGCCGAAGGGGTCGAAGTATCGTTTCTGGCTGAAGCCGGAACTCGGTTATGCCGCGCCGCGTCCCGAAGGTGCACCGCCGATGTCGCCGGAAGTCGAGAAGCTGTCGAAGCAGGTGCTAGTGTTCGATGTCGAGATGCTGGACTTCATTCCGGAGACCGTGTTGCAGCAGCTTCAGATGCAGCAGATGATGCAGCAGCAACAGGGTGGCGCCGTACCGCCGCCGCGTGCCGGGCCCCCGCCCGCCGGGCGCTGAACCAAGCTCCGAACGAGTCGCAGACGGCGCCGGTATCCCCGGCGCCGTTTTCGGTTTGTGGCGTGACGGGCTGGATTGCGCGGGTTGGGGGGTGCCTGCCGCGAACGAGTCGTCTCCCGGACTGGCGATACGAGTTGACGTTCGTGCGCCGACCGCCGTTCCTTGCGCACGTCGGAGCGTGGCGACCGGCGAGGAACGGGCCTCGTCTGGCAGGGTTCGCTGGGAGGGGCAGAAGTCTATTTCAGGACGCGTAGCGCGGATACCGATGTCACTCTGGTCAGCGGCCGACTTTATGGTTCCGCATTCTAGGCCGGACACCGCTCGCGCAAACTCCGCCCGCCTTTGCGTGGAACGCTAGGGAATGCGGCTCCGAGGGGGAGTGTCATCTTCGATCGCTGGCTGACCCATCCCCGGTCCCTCCTTTGTTAGGGAGGGGAGGCGCTCGCAATGCCGATCCCACTTGGTTCGTGAACGAGTAGGGCGGCAGCTCGAATCGCTCTGGCCAGAGAACCAGTCCGGGAGATGACGAAGCGTGTCTTTCGATACCGAGCGGCGCGGATAGTCCGAATATTCCAAGGGCACTTTTGCCATGTGGAGCCATGCAAATGGTTACCCGCCTGCCAGGAGGCCGGAAGCATAGCTGCTCCCATTCATAGCGTTCTTCAGAGCCGGATCGTTCCTGCCGGGAACTTCCATGCTATTCCTTTCCTCATGGCTTCCCGCACATCGTCCGGCCGCGTTTCCGGCCTCGCTTCCCTGCCGCTTCGCAAGGCATGGATACTGGCCGCCCTGCTGGCCATCGGTGCCGCGCCGACACCCGCTCCGGCCGATGTCGCGACGCTGGAAGCGTTGCGCGCCGCCGATCTTCGGCTGGGCGCGATCGGCTATCGGCTGGCAACGGCGAATGCAGCGCTTTGCGTCGATCTCGCGCCGGTGCCGGGCATGATCGTCCATGCCGTCGATCAATATGCCGAATCGGAGCAACCTGCGGCGCGTACGGCGTTCGGCTTTGGGACCGGCGTCGCGGTGGAGGGCGTCGTGCCGGGCAGTCCCGCCGCCAGGGCAGGATTGCAAGCCGACGATTCGATCGTCAGTGTCAACGGTCAGCCAATCCCCGTCGCGAGTGGCGCCGGCCATGTCCGCACCCGCGATGCCATGGTTTCGCTGATCGACGCGCAACCGGTCGACCGGCCGTTGACCATGGTGGTACGACGAGCGGGAGGCGACCGAACGATCGCCATCGCGCCGTCGCCCGGTTGTCGCACGCTGTTCGAACTGAAGGTAGGAACGGCGCTGGACGCGGTCGCGGATGGACGGCTGGTGCAGATTTCCAGCGCCTTTCTCGACCGATTCGCCGACCCGCAGCTTGCGGTCGTGGTCGCACACGAACTGTCGCACAATATCCTGCGCCATCATGCCCGGCTGGATGCGGCACGGGTCAGCCGCGGGATGCTGCGCGAATTGGGGCGCAATGGCCGTATTCATCGCATGACCGAGGATGATGCCGACCGGCTGGGCGTACACCTCTTGCGCAACGCCGGATGGGACCCGCAGGAGGCGGTCCGATTCTGGCAGGGACCCGGCGCGCGAATCGATGGCGGGATTTTCCATAGCCGGACGCATTCGTCGGCATCCAAACGCGCCGAATTGATCGCAGCGGAACTTGCCGCCCTGCCCGGCAACGCGCCCATTCCGTACCGACCGTCAGTCCTGAACACCCGCGATCAGCCGTTACAATAGCTTCCGCTCTCGCGAATTCGTAACAATAGGGCGTCACGACTGATTTCCGCCCGGGAACTTACGCGAATTTAACCTGTTCCCGGCCAGTCGTCCCCGCGACCACTGTTGGTCTTTATCGCTCAACGGCTGATCGCGAATGGAACGATAGGACTTGCAGGTGGCGTGCTGCTATGCAAAAGGCGATCCGACGTAAAGTTTTGCAAGGGAGTGTAGAAATGGGTTTTGCCAAGAAGATGCTGATCGCGGCCTCGGCCGTGTCGATGACCGTTGCTCCGACGATCGCCAACGCTGCCAACGCTTCGAAGCTGTCGGTTGCCCGTGCGTCGGCTCCGGCCGCCAAGGGTGAGAAGCTGGCCGGCGGCGGCGTGATCGTCGCGATCCTGGCCGCTGCTGCCGTCGTCGCCGGCATCGTCGTCGTCGCCGACTCGGACAGCGATTCGGACAGCAACTGATTGTCCGCGCGGGAAACCGCGCTGCGATCTGCTGAAAGGGCGTCCCTCACGGGGCGCCCTTTTTCGTTGTGCGGTGCTGGCTATGAGTAGCGCTGGCTGTGGCTCGATTCTTCAGCCCGAGTCGGATGTCATGCAGGCGAAAGGCCAATAAATTCCGGCGACAGCACGCGACACCAGCCTTTCGAGTTCCAGCCTGCACCTCGGGGGGCTGGTCGGGCGTATCCGATCGAGGGGCACGCGGGATCGCTACCGGCGGGGCAGTGGCGCTAGGCTCCAGACTCAATCAGCACCAGAAGGTGATGGTTGCGGCGATAAAGACGCCGGCCATGTAATTGGCGGCGAGCTTGTCGTAGCGAGTGGCGATGCGTCGCCAGTCTTTGAGCCGGCACCAAAGTCGCTCGACGAGATTTCGGGTGCGGTAGACGTCGCGATCGTAGGGGATCGGCATTTTGCGGCTGCGGGTCGGCGGGATGACGACCTCGGCCCCTTGGTCCTGGACGGCGGCGCGGATAGCGTTGCTGTCGTAGCCACGGTCGGCGATCAGCCGGTCGAACCGGCCTGCCGCCGCTTCGATCAGCGCGGGCGCCATCGTCATGTCGGAGGTGTTGCCGGGCGAGATCAGCAGAACGCGCGGGCGTCCCGCTGCGTCGGTCAGTCCGTGGATCTTGCTGGTGCGGCCACCGCGCGAGGTGCCGATCCCTTGGAGGAAGGCCCCCCTTTTGCGCCTGCCGCCGAACGCTGGACCTTGATGCTGGTCGAGTCGATCGCGACTGATCCCCACGCCCCGCTATATCCCGTCATCGCTTCAAACACCGCAAACCACACACCCTGCCGGCTCCATCGGTGGAAGCGGTTGTAGATGGTCGTGTACGGCCCGTACTCGGGTGGACAGGTCCGCCAAGGCGCCCCGATCCGCAGCATATGCACGATGCCGGAGATCACCCGCCGGTCGTCTACCCGATGCGCCCCGCTCCGGCCTCGCGGCAGAAGCGGCTCGATCTTCGCCCATTCCGCATCGCTCAACCACGTCAGCTGCCGCGCCATTGTCGCCTCCACCCAAGTGGATGCCTTGAATCAGCGAACCAGCCCACTCGCAAGCTGATTGAGTACGGACCCTAGGGTCAGGACCCATTGATGTGAGTGTCGCAATCTGATTCAGGCTCCGGAGGGAGACCGGGATGAGTGACCTGTTTTGGCTGACGGATGAGCAGATGGAGCGGCTGCGGCCGTTCTTTCCCAAGAGCCACGGCAAGCCTCGGGTGGATGACCGGCGGGTGCTGAGCGGCATCGTGTTCGTCAACAGGAACGGGCTGCGCTGGCGCGATGCGCCGAGCGCCTACGGTCCACCCAAGACGCTCTACAATCGATGGAAGCGCTGGGGGGCGGCAGGCGTGTTCACGCGCATGATGGAGGGGTTGGTGACCGCAGGCGCGGAGCCAGGAACGGTCATGATCGACGCGACCTACTTGAAGGCGCACCGCACGGCATCGAGCCTGCGGATTAAAAAGGGGATCTCGGCCGCCTGATCGGCCGCACGAAGGGTGGCATGAATACCAAGCTCCATGCTCTTGCCGATGCGAACGGACGCCCGCTGAGCTTCTTCGTGACCGCTGGCCAGATTAGCGACTACACCGGCGCGGCAGCACTGCTGGATGACCTGCCCCAGGCACAGTGGCTGCTTGGCGACCGCGGCTACGACGCCGACTGGTTCAGGGACGCCCTCCAGGCCAAGGGCATCCAGCCTTGCATCCCGGGTCGCAAATCGCGCAACGAGCCCATCAGGTACGATAAACGCCGCTACCGGCGCCGCAGCCGCATCGAGATCATGTTCGGTCGTCTCAAGGACTGGCGACTCATCGCTACCCGCTACGACCGCTGCCCAACCGTCTTCTTCTCTGCCGTAGCGCTCGCGGCCACCGTCATCTTCTGGCTATGACCAATGAGTCCTGACCCTAGAATGTGAGTGTCACGAAGATCCGTTTGAAGAGCGAGCCGCTTAAACGATCCGCTGGCCATCTCAGTCGACGCCGGCGCCGCTGCCTTCCGCGCAGCCGGTCGTCAGGAACCGCCGCGACTCGTCGGTCAGTGCCAGCGCGGTCAGCCGACCGGTGCGATAGGCGCCGGTATCGATCCCGATCCGGTTGCCGCGTATATCGGGTTGCGCAGTCACGGTATGGCCATGGATAACGAAGCGTTCGTGCCGGCCGGGATGGTCGAGAAACGGCGCGCGAATCCAACGAAGGTCCGACGACTTTTGATCGCCTAGCGCGACACCCGGACGGATGCCGGCATGCACCATCGCATAGTCGCCGATTACGATCTGGTCGGGCAGCGAGCGGAGAAAGTCGAGATGCGCGGTCGGCACATGGTCGACGATCAGGCGCTGGACCCCTTTCAGGTCCTCGCGCTCATAGGTCTGCTCATCGACGCCGTAGCTCAGCAACGTCTCGCGACCGCCGGCCCGATTGAAGATGCCGAGCGCTTGCCGGGCGCCATCGGCGGCTTCGAGCAGCAGTTCTTCATGGTTGCCGCACAGGCAATGCACGTCGGGGCTGGCCGCGCACAGTGCCATGACCCGTTCGACGACGCCGCGCGATTCCGGCCCGCGATCGATCAGGTCGCCGAGAAAGACCAGGATGACCCGCCGGTCGCCGCGATCGGGGTCGGCGTCGATCTGCGCGAGCAGTTCCTCAAGACAGTCGAGCCGGCCATGGATGTCGCCGATCGCATAGACGATGCTGTCGTCGGGCACTCGGGGCGCGGGCGCGGCGGATCGGCGAAATAGCTTGGAAAATACCATGATGCGCCGACGCCTCTATGCGAAAGGGACCGTACGATCAATAAACCGCACGGGTTTGCCAATCGCCGGACGGCGCTCTATTGCGGCGCAGCAATTTTGGGATGGAAACGATGACGATCAAGAAGGTACGCAAGGCAGTCTTCCCGGTCGCCGGTCTCGGCACGCGGTTCCTTCCTGCGACGAAGTCAATGCCAAAGGAAATGTTGACCGTCGTCGACAAGCCGCTGATCCAGTACGCCGTCGAAGAAGCGCTGGAAGCCGGCATCGAACAGATCATCTTCGTCACGGGTCGCGGCAAGGGCGCGCTGGAGGACCATTTCGACGTTTCCTACGAACTGGAAGCGACGATGAAGGCGCGCGGCAAGTCGATGGTGCTGATCGAGGGCATCCGCCAGAAGCCGGGCAGCCCGGTCTATGTCCGCCAGCAGGAGCCGCTGGGGCTGGGCCATGCGGTGTGGTGTGCACGCGAGATCGTCGGCGACGAGCCGTTCGCGGTGCTGCTGCCCGACGAACTGATGGTCGGCGGTTTCCTGAAGCAGATGGTCGACGCCTATGAAAAGGTCGGCGGCAACGTGATCGGCGCGCTGGAAGTGCCCGACAGCGAGACCGACAAATACGGCATCATCTCGCCGGGCAAGACCGATGGTCGCCTGACCGAGGTCACCGCGCTGGTCGAAAAACCCAAGGGCAAGGCGCCGTCGAACCTGATGATCCCGGGACGCTACATCCTGCAACCCGAAGTGATGCAGATCCTCGATTCGCAGGAGCCGGGCGCAGGAGGCGAAATCCAGCTGACCGACGCGATGGCGAAGCTGATCGGCAACCAGCCGTTCCACGGCTTCACTTTCGACGGCAAGCGCTATGACTGCGGCGACAAGGCCGGGTGGGTGCAGGCGAATATCGCGGTGGCGCTGGCGCGTGCGGATATCGGTCCGGCGGTGCGTGCCTTCGCCGAGGAAGCGCTCGCCAAGTAAGGGGCGGGGCCAAGGTCGCCGCCGCTACAGGGTGACCAGCCGGTCGTCCTGCAGGGTCGCGAGCAGGTCGATAAGACCACCTGCCGCGACCCTTTGCGTGTCCGCGGACAGGCCGGCGAGCGCGAGGCCGGTCTGACAGGCGATCAGTTCGACGCCGCTCTCGCCCGCAACGGTACGCAGGTCGGTCAGGTTCGGCAGGCCATGGGGAGCGGGGGCATTGGTCGCCAGCAATTCGACCGCCGCTTCGTGCAGATAGACTCGCGTGCGTCCACCGAGCGCTGCGTTGGCGCAAGCCACGGTCAGCGCGGCGCGCAGCCGGTCCGGGTCGGGAGCAGCGACGATAATCGTCAGCCCGCGCATCGGCAGCCAGGGTCCTTCGGCAGGGTCAGCGTACGGAAGCGGAAGGCGAGCAGGTCGGCGATCAGCAACTTGCCTGCGGAATCGTCGCCAAAGCCGATGATCGCGCGCATCACCTCCAGCGCGGCCATGCTGCCCATGATCCCGGTCAGCGCGCCCAATACGCCCTGATCGGCGCAGCTGGCATCGGCACGGGCGGGGTCGTTGCCGACGAAGCAGCGATAGCATGGCAGATGCGGTTCCCAGCCGCGGAAGACGCCCAACTGCCCTTCGAACTGCCCCACCGCCGCCGATACCAGCGGAATATGAGCGGCCAGCGCGGCGTCGGCGACGGTCAGTCGGGTTGCGAAGTTGTCGCACCCGTCGAGTACGATATCGGCACCGGCGAGCAACGCAGCGGCGTTGGCTTCATCGATGCGCCGGCCATGGCGCTCGACCGTGACGAACGGATTGATCCGCGCGATGGTGGCGGCCGCCGCATCGACCTTTTGCACACCGATATCGGCGTCGGTGAACAGTGTCTGGCGCTGCAGGTTGCTGGCATCGACCCGGTCGTCGTCGATCACGACCAGCGTGCCGACCCCGGCCGCCGCCAGATATTGCAGGGCGGGCGACCCGATACCGCCCGCACCGATCACGACGACTCGCGCGGCCTTCAGCGCCGCCTGACCCGCGCCGCCGACCTCGCGCAGGACGAGGTGACGGGCATAGCGATCGAGTTCGGCGTCGGAGAAATTCATTCGGCCCAGTCGAACAGCAGCACCGCGCGATACCAGTTGCCGGCGTTGACGAAGCGCGGGACGAGATTGCCGCGCGCATAGCTGACCACCAGCCCGGCGGCATATTGTTCGACAGTCGGACACTGGATCGCGCGCGGGATGGTCGCGCGGACGACATGGTCCTCGCCGATCAGCACCGCGACGTCGACCTGCAACTGCGTCCGCCCGCCGACCGATGCGGGGCGGGGGCAGCCGGTGCGGCGCATCTCGGACTGGACGAAGGCGGTCATCCGCGCGGTCGGATGCGGGGTGCGGCGATAGGGCAGCGGCGGCAGCGCCTGCCAGTCGATCGGCGAACGGACCGCGAGCGGCGGCGACGGTTGCGGCGTCGGCACCGGGGTCGGGGCGACCAACGGCGACGCCTGCACCAGCTGGGCGGTCAGGCCGAGCAGGGCAAGCGACATCATCGTCCGGTCGATCCGAACCCGCCCGCCCCGCGCACGGTATCGTCGAGCGAGTCGACTTCGGTCAGGCTCGCGCGGGTCACCTCCGCCGGCACCAACTGCGCGATGCGTTCGCCGCGCACCACGCGGAACGGTTCCTGTCCGAGATTGGCGAGAATCACCTTCACCTCGCCCCGATAATCGCTGTCGATCGTACCGGGGGTGTTGAGGCAGGTGATGCCATGCTTGAGCGCAAGGCCGGAGCGCGGGCGGACCTGCACCTCATACCCTTCGGGAATTGCCATAGCGAAGCCGGTGGCGACAGCGTGACGTGCACCCGGCGCCAGCGCGAAATCCTCGGCCGCGACGACATCCATCCCCGCCGCGCCGGTGGTGGCATAGGCCGGCAGGGGCAGGCCGGCACCATGGGGCAGGCGCAGGATCCGGAGCGCGATCATGGCGTCACCATCGCGTTCTTGACCGGAACGGGTGCCGGGTCGGCCGACATGCGCCGCACCGCATCGGTCAGGTCGGGATCGCCGAGCAGCTCGTGCCCGCGCCCCGGCAGCACGCGATAGTCGGTGGCGATCCCGCGCAGCGCCAGCGCCTCGGCATAGGCACGCGAGAAACGCTGCGGCGTCTCGCTGTCGTTCGCGCCGACCAGCAGCGCGACGCGCGTGACCGGGGCGACGCCGCCGACCGTCATCAGCGGGTCGAAGCTGTCGACCGGCGCGCCGAACGCGCCATGCCCCTGTTTCGCACGGAACTTGCGCCATTCGGGCAGCATGCACGGGCACCCGGCCAGTACGACGCCATCGACCAGTCCGGGACGCAGCCCGACCAACGCCGCCGCCATCGCCGCGCCGCCCGATTGCCCGACCAATATGGTCCGCGCCTGGGGATAGCGTTCGCGCCAGCTTTTGATCGTATCTGCCACCGCAGCGATCCGGTCGGCGGTATAGCTGTCGCCGCCCATGCCGCCGCGAGACCCGGGCGAATGATTGCCGGCATCGTCATGATAACCCGGCCGCAGCAGCGCGACGGCGCGAGCATGGGGAATCGCCTCGGCCAGATGTTGCGCGGCACCGGTGAACGCCGCCGGGACGGCGCCATCGCCATCGCCGTGCAGCAGCACGACCAGCGTGCGCACGTCGCGCGTCGCCGCAGGGCCGAAGCTCTGCCCGGCCAGCGCAGCAGTAGACGGCGCGGGGGGCGTGCTATGGCCCGCACATCCGGCGGCGGCGAGCAGGAGGAGGGGGCTAAGCCAGCGCATCGGCGATCCGGTCGGCCAGTCGGCCGGCAATGGTGGATTTGGGAGCATCGGCCCAATGGTCGATGCCGTCGGCAGTGACGAGGTGGACGCTGTTGCGGTCGCCCCCCATCACATCGCCCGACACGTCGTTGGCGACGATCCAGTCGGCATTCTTGGCGGTCCGCTTGGCGGTGGCATGGGTCAGCACATCGTCGGTTTCCGCCGCGAAGCCGATCAGCAGGCGGGGGCGACGCGGGCTTTTGCCGAGCATGGCGAGGATGTCGGGGTTGGGCAGCAGCGTGAGCGCCGGCGGACCGTCACCCTTTTTCAGCTTGGACGGGGCAGCCTCGACCTGCCAGTCGGCGACGGCCGCGACCATCACCGCCGCATCGACCGGCAGTGCCTGCGCCACGGCATTGGCCATGTCGCGCGCCGATTCGACGTCGACTCGCGTGACGCCCGGCGGGGTCGGCAGCGTCACCGGACCGGCGATCAGCGTCACCTTCGCGCCGCGCGCGGCACAGGCGGCGGCGATGGCGAAACCCTGTTTCCCCGACGACCGGTTGGCGAGGTAGCGGACCGGGTCGATCGCCTCATGCGTCGGGCCGGCGGTCACCAGCACATGCCGCCCGGCCAGCGTCTGCGGCGCCGCGGGCGCGGTCATCGACTCGATCGCGGCGACGATCGCCGCCGGTTCGGGCAGGCGGCCGGGGCCGAATTCGCCACAGGCCATCGCGCCTTCGTCCGGGTCCATCACGGTGATGCCGTCGGCGCGTAGCGTCGCGACGTTGCGGACGGTCGCGGGATGCTGCCACATGCGCACGTTCATCGCCGGCGCGGCCAGCACCAGCTTGTCGGTGGCGAGCAGCAGGGTGGTGGCAAGGTCGTCGGCGACGCCGGAGGCCATGCGCGCCATCAGGTCGGCGGTGGCGGGGGCGACCACGACCAGATCGGCCTGGCGGCTGAGCTGGATATGCCCCATCTCCGCCTCGTCCTTCAGGTCCCACAGGCTGGTATGGACGGGCTGTTCGCTCAGCGCCGCGAGCGTCATCGGCGTCACGAACTGCGCGCCGCCCTCGGTCAGGACGCAGCGGACGCCGTGCCCTGCACCGCGCAGCAGGCGGATCAGCTCGCACGCCTTGTACGCGGCGATGCCTCCACCGACGATCAGCAATATGCGTGTCATCGGGTAATCCTCTGCACCCGAACGCGCCGCCTGTCGAGCAAGGTGCGCGCCAGATCGCGGAGTGCATCGGGTAAAAACGCCATGCCGACCAGATAGGCGGGCGCGGCGACCAATACCCAATGAAAGCTGTCGGTCCGTGCGAACGCCGCGATCAGCAGGGCGAAGACGCCGAACACGGCCGCCGCCCGCGCCCCTGCCGGTCCCGGTGCCGCCGCCCATCCGACCAGCGCGATCATCGCCAGCGGCGCGCCCAGCCACCATGGCAACATGGTGAGCGCGGTCGATCGTGCCATGCCCGATGCGAACAGCGCCGGGCCATGCCAGCCACCCCAGGCGGCGGCGGTCATGTCGAGCGGCCCGGCGACCATCGCGATCGCGCGGGCATGCAGCGACAGGATCGCGACGAACAGCAGCAGGATCGCGCCCCATGCCAGCGCCTCGCGCCGCTGCCGCTCGACCAGCGCGGCGACGAGCATGACGACGGCATAGAGCGCGGCGCTCTCCCGGATCAGCATCGCGCACAGCGCCAGCGCTACGGCTTCGATCCAGCGATCGGCGCGCCGGATCGCCAGCGACCATGCGACCAGCAACCCCGCCCATAGCTCGTGGAAATGCACCAAAGCCGGCTGGACGAAGGCGACCATGCCACCGGCCAGCAGGAACAGCGCGGTGATGCGCGGCGGCCCGCGATCGAACCAGCTACCGATCCGCCGGGTCCATGCGAAACCGGTCGCGGCGGCGATCAGCACTAGCAGCACGACCGACACGGCGTCGGGCAAGGCCGCCTGCATCACGGTCAGCGTCGGGAGGCGGACGGCGGTGAACGGCCGCAGCGGATAGCCCGCCGCGCGAAATTCGGTCGCGACGACCCCATAATAGTCACCGCCCCGCCGCAACCCGTCGACGACCGCGCCGTACAGGCCGAGGTCACCCTGTCCCCCGGCGCGGGTGCCGACATCCTCGACCGGGCGCATCCATGCCGTCAGCAGCAGCGCGACACCGAGCAGCAAGATCGCAAGCGCCGTGGCCGGTCGCAGCCCCGCGAACCGGCTGGGCGACGACAGCCACAGCGGCGGCCGCGGCCGGATCATCCCAGCAGCTGTACCAGCGCGGCACCCGCCGCGCCGCTCGCCAGCGCGACCAGCCCGTAACGCCAGCCGCCGCCGACCTTCACGACGGCGATGTCGGGCAGGGGCGGGGAGGGCGGCGCACCACCGGGGGCGGGATAGCGTGCCTCGATATTGCGGATCAGGTCGGGCAGGCGGGCGAAGGTGTGCAGGTCGGTGATGATCCGGTCGGCGACCATCGCCTCCGGCCCCAGCTCGTCACGAATCCAGCCGCGCACGAACGGTGCCGCCGTCTCCCACAAGTTGATGTCGGGATCGAGCGCGGTGGCCACGCCCTCTACCATCACCATCGTCTTTTGCAGCAGCAGCAGATGCGGCTGGGTCTGCATGTCGAAGTCGCGGGTGATGTTGAACAGCGAATCGAGCATCAGCCCAACCGACATGTCCTTGACCGCCAGCCCGCGCATCGGCTCGCCCACCGCGCGCAGGGCGGTGGCGAATTCGGCGACATTGTGGTGGGCGGGGACATAGCCCGCCTCGAAATGGATTTCCGCGACGCGCTTATAGTCGCCGGTGATGAGGCCGTAGAGGATTTCCGCCAGCCACACCCGCGCGCGGCGGTCGATCCGGCCCATGATGCCGAAGTCGATCGCGGCGATGCGCCCGTCGGGCAGCGCGAACAAATTGCCCTGGTGCATATCGGCATGGAAGAAACCGTCGGCGATCGCCTGTCGCAGGAAGGCGCGGACGAGGCGCGTCGCCATCGCGTTCAGGTCGTGGCCGGCGGCGATCAGCGCGGGACGGTTCGACAGCTTGATGCCGTCGATCCATTCGGTGGTCAGCACCTTCGACGTGGTGCGCGGCCAGTCGATCGCGGGGACGGTGAAATCCGGCTCGGCCTCCATGCCGGTCGCCAGTTCGGAGGCGGAGGCGGCTTCGCGGCGCAGGTCCAGCTCGCGCGCGGTCCAGCGCTTCATCGTTTCGATAACGAGGCGCGGGCGCAGGCGCTTCAGTTCGCCGCCCATCGTCTCCAGCCGGGCGGCGGCCCATTCATAGGTATCGATCGCGTCGAAGAACTGGGCCTCGACGCCCGGCCGCAGCACCTTCACCGCGACGCGGCGGCCATCGGTGGTGACGGCGCGGTGGACCTGCGCGATGGAGGCGGCGCCGACCGGCGTTTCCTCGATCGACGCGAACAGCGACTCGATCGGCTGGCCGAGGCCCGATTCGATCGCCGGACGCACCACGTCCCATGGCAGCGGGGGCAGGGCGTCCTGCAGCGACAGCAGGTCCTGCGCGACCGCCTCACCGACCAGATCGGGGCGGGTGGCGAGGGTCTGACCGAGCTTGATCGCCGCCGGACCCAGCGCCGCGAACGCCTCGGCATAGCGCGGCGTCTTCGGCACGCGCGCACCGATCCGGGCGATACGCACCACGCGGCGCAGGCGCGGCGGCGTGCGCGGGTTGCGTTCGATATCGATCAGCGCGCCATGCCGCGCGAGCGTGCGCCCCCATTTCAGGATGCGCCAGCCATGGGTGATCGTCGAGGTCATCGCGGGCGTCGCGTGGCGTGCGGCGTCAAATCTTCCACCCGCTATGGATCGCGACCAGCCCGCCCATGATCGGTTCGACCCGGGTGCGGATGAAGCCCGCCTCGCCGATCATCCGTTCGAAGGTCGGCATGTCGGGGAAGCGCCGGATCGATTCGATCAGGTAGCGATAGCTGTCCTCGTCATTCGCCAGCAGCTTGCCGAGCTTGGGCACCAGCTTGTGCGAATATTGGTCGTAGACATCGGCGAAACCGGGCCATGTGATGGTCGAGAATTCGAGGCAGAAGAACCGCCCGCCGCGCTTCAGCACGCGGTGCGCCTCGCGCAGCGCCTTCGGAATGTCGGTTACGTTGCGGATGCCGAATGCGATCGTATAGCCATGGAAGCTGCGATCGGCGAAGTCCAGCGTCTCGGCATTCTGTTCGGACCAGATCAGGCCGTCGATGCCGCGCTTCTCCGCGCGTTCCATGCCGACGCCCAGCATCGCCGGGTTGATGTCGGCGACGGTGATGGCCGCGCCGTGCTTCGCCATGCGGAACGCGATGTCGCCGGTGCCGCCGGCCATGTCGAGGATCGATTCGCCCTTGCCCGGCTTCACCCGCGCGACGAACCGGTCCTTCCACAACCGGTGCATGCCCCCCGACATGGCATCGTTCATCAGGTCGTAGCGGGCAGCGACGCTCGCGAACACATCGCCGACGCGCCGCGTCTTCTCATCGGGGGCTACGTCTTCGTAACCGAAGGATACCGTGTCGTTCATGGCGACAGCCCTAGCCGCGCCTTGTGACGGGAGCAAACCGAACCTAGCTGATTGTCGGTACCAAAAGAACGTCATCCCGGCGCAGGCCGGGATCTTTCGCGGGAAGGGCGACGCGCCGGCCCCGGGAGACCCCAGCCTGCGCCGGGGTGACGCCGTTGGCGTAGCTGGAAGGACTCCATGCCCGAACTGCCCGAAGTCGAAACCACCGTCCGCGGCCTTGCACCCGTTCTGCACGGCCAGCGGCTGACCCGCGTCGTTGCCAACCGCGCCGATTTGCGCCGGGCGATGCCGGTCGATCTGGGGCAGCGGCTGACGGGGGCGACCGTCACCGGCCTGTCGCGGCGCGCCAAATATGGCCTGATCGATACCGATCGCGGCGACAGCTTCATCTTCCACCTCGGCATGTCGGGGCGCTGGCGGGTCGATCCCGACGCGCCGCTGGCGCACGACCATCTCGTGCTCGAAACCGCGGCGGGGCGACAGGTGGTGCTGAACGATCCGCGCCGCTTCGGCTCGGTCGACTTGATGCCGACCGCCGACTTGGCCACATGGCCGCCCTTCGTCGCGCTCGGCCCCGAACCCCTCGGACCGGAATTCAGCGCCGAGCATCTGGAGCGGCGCTTCGCCGGACGCATCGCGCCGGTGAAGCTGCTGCTGCTCGACCAGCGGATCGTCGCAGGGCTGGGCAACATCTATGTCTGCGAGGCGCTGAACGTCGCGCGAATCGCCCCGACCCGCGCCGCCGGACAGATCGCGCCCGAACGGCTGGCCGCGCTAGTCGACGCGATTCGCGCGGTGCTGCTCTCGGCGATCGAGGCGGGCGGATCGACACTGCGCGACTATGCCCGGCCGGACGGCGAACTCGGCTATTTTTCCAAGCAATTCCGGGTATATGGGCGGGAAGGCGAACCATGCCCCTGCGGTGGCATCGTAGAGCGCCGGGTCGATGGCGGCCGCTCTACCTTCTGGTGCCGGACGTGCCAGCGATAGTTGACCCAGCGGCCATGAGCGTTTAAGGGGCGCACCTTCTCCGGTCGGGATCTGCTCGATCGGCACCAATCATTTGCGAGAGTCGAGGACGGCATGGCGAATACGCCACAGGCGAAGAAGCGTATCCGGCGCAATGCGCGTCGTGCGGAAATTAATGGTGCGCGCGTCGGCCGCATCCGTACCTTCGTGAAGAAGGTCGAAGCAGCGATCGTCGCCGGCGACCGTGAAGCGGCCACCACCGCGCTGGCGAACGTCCAGCCGGAACTGGCCCGTGGCGTCGCCAAGGGCGTGCTGCACAAGAACACCGCGAGCCGCAAATTCTCGCGTTTGACCAAGGCCGTCGGCGCGATCGCCTGATCGCCTGACGCCAGTATCGGCAAGCAGGATGCCCCGTCGGCCATGGTGCCGGCGGGGTTTGTTGCGTTCGGCCTACCCCCATTTGGGTATGGTATCGGCCGCGGATCGCAGGCCGGAATTCGGTTCCGCGAACCCATGTCGAATCAAGCCGTTGGGAAATGGCGGAAATCCTTCGATTCCTCCGATTCAGCGCGCTCTCATCCGCTTAAGATATTGTTATAAAACGGAAAAAAAGAAATCCGACGCATTTCTGCGGCTGGGGGCGTGTCAACTGCCTTTATTTCGGTTTGATGACTTGATCGAAGCGCATTCCGGTTCCTAAACAGCACTCCCCGACGCACTTGTGGCGACCCGGGGCCCGCGCGAATCTTCGCGTGCGACCGCCGCTTCGGCGTGGTCGAGGGGGGATTTTTAGACGACGGACCGACAGGGCCGGGAGGCATGCTTCCCGGCGCGGGAGAGGTATGTTCAGGTGACGATGCCGGTGGATCATGAACAGGTGGAGGTGGCAGCGGCTTGGGCCCGCGTGCGCCAGAACCTGCGCGTGTCCGCCGGGCAGCGGCTGTTCGACCGGTGGCTCAAACCCATGGAACTGGTCGCGCCCGATGGCGACGGCGTGGTCCGCCTGACGCTGCCATCGGCCTTCATGACCGATTGGGTCCGCAACCATTACGCCGAGCGCCTGGCGCATGAATTCCGCGCCCAGCTCCCCCAGGTCCGTGACGTCACAGTCGAAACCGCCACCGCCTTGCCCACCCGGATCGTTCCCCCCCGCGCCGTTGTTCGATTCGGCCCCGGCAGAGGCGCCGTTGCCGCTGATGGCAGCGGCTGCGGCCGCCGCGCTGATGCCCGCCGTGCCGCAGCGTGCGCCGGCCGAGCGTCCGGCTTTCGACCCGCGCTATCGCTTCGACCGATTCGTGGTCGCCCCGTCGAACCGGGTGGCGTTCAACGCGGCCAAGGCGTTGGCGGAACCGGGCGTGCCGCGCTTCAGCCCGCTGTTCCTTCACAGCGCGACGGGTCTGGGCAAGACGCACCTGATGCACGCCATCGGCCATGCGTTCCTCGACGCCGATCCCTCGGCCAGCGCGGTCTATCTGCCCGCCGAGCGGTTCATGTTCGAATTCGTCGCGGCGATGCGGGCGCGCGACACGCACAGCTTCAAGGCCCGCCTGCGCGGCGTCGACCTGCTGATGATCGACGACTTGCAGTTCGTCGCCGGCAAGGACGCGACGCAGGAGGAATGCCTCCACACGATCAACGCGTTCATGGATGCGGGCAAGCGCGTCGTGATCGCCTGCGACCGTTCGCCGGCCCTGCTGGACGGCATCGACCCCAGGCTGCTGTCGCGGCTGGGCGGCGGTCTGGTCGCCGATATCAAGACGCCCGAGACCGAGCTGCGCCACGCGATCCTCGCCGCCAAACTGGCCGAGGTGCCGGGCACGCCGGTGCCCGAGGATGTCATCGACCTGCTCGCCGGGCGGATTCGCGGCAGCGTGCGCGAGCTGGAAGGCGCGCTCAACCGCCTCGTCGCCTATGCCTCGCTGACCGGCGAGACGATCGACATGGCGTTCGCCCATGCGACGCTGGGCGAGATGCTGGCCGGGCCGGCCAAGCGCGTCACGATCGACGACATCCAGCGTGCGGTGTCGGCGCATTTCGAGGTGAAGCAGCTCGATCTGGTCTCGGCCCGCCGGGCGCAGGTGATCGCGCGGCCACGGCAGGTGGCGATGTATCTCGCCAAGCGTCTGACGACCCGCTCGCTGCCCGAGATCGGCCGCAAGTTCGGCAATCGCGACCATTCGACCGTGATCCACGCTGTCCGCCGGATCGAAGAGCTGCGTGGCGTGGACCGCGAGATCGACAGCGCGGTCCGCACGCTGATGCGCTCGCTCGAGGGCTGAGCAGACCAGTCTGCGGTCTCGCCGATCTACTCGGTTCTTACCTGAAACTCCCCCGTTTGCTTCGAGCGCAGGTTCGAGCCTGTCGAGAACCGAAGTCGAGAAGGGGGTGCCCCGAACCGAGCGTTCTCGACGGCCGCTTCTCGACAAGCTCGAAGCTGCTCGAACCGAACGGGATGGTGGGGCGGCGGCAGATACTGCGCCACCCCCCGCCGCCCGCATCCTTACGTAATGACGTCGGGCTCGCTACGCCCGCTATGCTCCCGGATCGAAGCGACGCTCTCCGCAGCCTCCACCAGCGGCGCCAATGCATGGCCGGTCTGCTGCGCCAGGTCGCCGTCCGCCGGCTCGTAGCGCTCGATATAGACCCTGAGCGTCGCGCCCTGCGTGCCGGTGCCCGACAGGCGGAACACGATGCGCGATCCATCGGCGAACAGGATGCGGATGCCCTGTTTGCGGCTGACCGACCCGTCGGTGCTGTCGTGATAGGCGAAGTCGTCGGCCTCGGAGACGGTCAGATCGCCGATCGTCGTCTCCGGCAGCGTCGCCAGCCGCTCGCGCAGCGACGCCATTAGCGCGTCCGCACCGGCCTGCTCGACGCCCTCATAATCGTGCCGCGCATAATAGTTGCGGCCATAACGCGCCCAATGGTCGGTCATGATCTCGGCGACCGGTTGGCGCCGCACCGCGAGGATGTTCAGCCACAGCAGCACCGCCCACAGACCGTCCTTCTCACGGACATGGTTCGATCCCGTCCCCGCGCTTTCCTCGCCGCAGATCGTGACGAGGCCGGCGTCGAGCAGGTTGCCGAAGAATTTCCACCCCGTCGGCGTCTCGTACAACGGCACGCCCAGCGCCTTTGCGACGCGGTCGGCGGCGGCGGACGTGGGCATCGAGCGGGCGATGCCGGCGATGCCGTCCTTGTAAGCGGGCGCGAGGTGCGCATTCGCCGCGAGGACGGCCAGCGAATCGGACGGCGTGACGAAGATGCCGCGCCCGATGATGAGGTTGCGGTCGCCGTCACCGTCCGATGCCGCGCCGAAATCGGGGGCGTCGTCGCCCATCATCCGTTCGTACAGCGCGTGGGCATGGACGAGATTGGGGTCGGGGTGGTGGCCGCCGAAATCGGGCAGGGGGGTGCCGTTGACGACGGTGCCCGGCGCGGCGCCGAGGCGGCGTTCGAGGATTTCGGTCGCATAGGGTCCGGTCACCGCATGCATCGCGTCGAACGACAGGCGGAAGCCGCCCGCGATCAGGTCGCGGATCGCGGCGAAGTCGAACAGCCCTTCCATGCATTCGGCATAGGCCGCGACCGGGTCGATCACCTCGACGGTCATGCCGTCCACGGCGGTTTCGCCGGGCGTGTCGAGGTCGATTTCGGTCACGTTGCTGATGACGTAGCGGTCGATCTCCAAAGTGCGGGCATAGAGCGCGTCGGTAAAGCTCTCCGGCGCCGGGCCGCCATTGGCGACATTGTATTTGATGCCGAAATCCTCGTCTGGACCGCCGGGATTATGGCTGGCCGACAGGACGAGGCCGCCAATCGCGCCGCGGGTGCGGATGACGTTGGAGGCGGCGGGGGTGGACAGGATGCCGCCCTGTCCGACGATCGTGCGCGCGAAGCCGTTGGCAGCGGCCATGCGGATCGCGGTCTGGATGACCTCGCGGTTCAGATAGCGGCCGTCGCCGCCGATCACCAGCGTCGCACCATCCTTGCCCTCGACCACATCGAATACCGACTGGATAAAATTCTCGGCATAATGCGGCTGCTGAAACACCCGCACCTTCTTGCGCAGGCCCGACGTGCCGGGCTTCTGGTCGGTGAAGGGCGTGGTCTGGATGGTGCTGGTCACGAACGGCATCCCCTGCTGGGTGAGCGATGCCGAACGCATAAGGGGGCGGAGGTGCCGCAGCCAACTTTAAAATGGCCGCGGCACCGGTCTTAAAAGAAACAAATGTTCAGATTTGCAGCCCGAGCGCCTGCTGCGCCGCGATCAGGGTTGGGCGGGCCAGCGCATCGGCTTTTGCCGCGCCCTTGGCCAGCGTTGCACCCACGGCAGCACGGTCGTCGAGCAGCGCCACCAGCCGGTCGCGGATCGGGCCGAGCTTCGCCACCGCCAGATCGGCGAGCGCGGGCTTGAATGCACCGAACCCCTGACCGCCGAAGCTCGCGAGCACGTCCTGCGACGTCTCCCCCGACAGCGCGGCGTGAATGGTGACGAGGTTGCGCGCTTCGGGCCGTTCCGCCAGCCCCGCGACCTCGGAGGGGAGCGGTTCGGGATCGGTCTTGGCCTTGCGGAACTTGGCCGCGATCTGCTCGTCCGAATCGATCAGGTTGATGCGGCTCATGTCCGACGGATCGGACTTGGACATCTTTGCGGTGCCGTCGCGCAAGCTCATGATGCGCGGCGTATCCTCCGGGATCATCGGTTCGGGCAGCGGGAACAGGTCGACGTCGAAGTCGAGGTTGAACTTGGTCGCGATGTCGCGCGCCAGTTCCAGATGCTGCTTCTGGTCCTCGCCGACCGGGACATGGGTCGCGCGATAGGCAAGGATGTCGGCGGCCTGCAGCACCGGATAGGTGAACAGCCCGACACTGGCGCCTTCGCGGTTCTTGCCGGCCTTGTCCTTCCACTGGGTCATGCGGTTGAGCCAGCCGACGCGCGCCGTGCCGCCCAGAATCCATGCCAGCTCGCTATGCGCCGGCACGCGTGCCTGGTTGAACAGGATCGAGCGGTCGGGGTCGATCCCTGCGGCGAGCAACGTCGCCGCCATCTCGATCGTGTTCGACGCCATTTCCTTCGGGTCCTGCGTCACGGTCAGCGCGTGGAGGTCGGCGAGGAAGAACAGGCACACATCGTCGGCACCCATCCGGTCCTGCAACCGCACCCAGTTGCGGATCGCGCCCAGATAATTGCCGAGGTGGAGATTGCCGGTGGTCTGGATGCCGGAGACGACACGCATTGCAGGGTTCCTAAAGGTTACGCGGCACGCCGCCGGAGCAGCGCGCGAAGATCGGCCAGCCGGAACGCTCCGGTGGCAAGGCAGGCGATGCCATAGACGATCGCGCCCGCGCCGACGAGCGCGACCATGCCGAGGATGCGGGTGACGACCGCCCCCGTCGTCCATGGTGCGACCAGCGTATCGGCGAAGAACAGCGCCGCGCCCATCAGCAGCGAGGCGATGGCGAAGCGCGGCAGGCGATGGGTCAGCTGCCGGTCGAGCGCGAAATGCCCACGCCGCCTGAGCGTCCAATAGAGCATGGCGACATCGACCCATGCCGCGACGGCGGTCGCCAGCGGCGGGCCGATATGGGCGATGCTCGGGATCAGCGCGAGGTTCAGCACGATGTTGACCGCGATCGACCACATCGCGAAGCGCACCGGCGTCCGCGTATCCTGCCGCGCATAGAAGCCGGGGGTCAGCACCTTGATCAGGACATAGGCGGGCAGGCCGAGCGAAAAGGCGGCGAGCGCCTGCGCGCAGCGGATCGTGTCTTCAGGCCCGAACGCGCCATGCTGGAACAGCGCGCGGATGATCGGTTCGGCGACGGTCAGGAAGGCGATGGTCGCGGGCAGCGTCAGCAGCAGCGCCAGTTCGATGCCGCGATTCTGCGTATCCATCGCCCCGGCATCATCCTTGCGGCTCAACTGGCGCGAAATGGTGGGGAGCAGGATGGTGCCGAGGCCAATGCCGATCAGCCCCAGCGGGAGCTGGTTCAGCCGGTCGGCATAATAGATGTAGGAGATCGACCCGGCGTCGAGCAGCTTGCCCGACAAGGCGGTCGAAATGACCAGGTTGAACTGCATCGCCCCCGCCCCGGCGGCGGCCGGCACGATCAGCTTCAGCATCGCGCGCACATCGTCGGTCATGCGCGGACGGCGGGGTTTCAGCGACACACCGGCGCGGCGGCAGGCGAACATCAGCCAGCCGAGCTGCAACGCACCGCCCGCCGTCACCGCCCATGCCTGTACCCGCGCGGTCGCGTAAGGATCGGGGCCGTGGAAGAACAGCAGCCCGGCGACCATCGCGACGTTCAGCAGGATGGGGGCGGCGGCATTGACCCAGAATTTGTCGAGCGAATTGAGGATCGCGCCGAGCAACGACACGATCGAGATCAGCAGCAGATAGGGAATGGTGATCCGCGACAGCGTGACGGCATAGGCGAACTGGTCGGGCGTCGGATCGTTGAACCCGCCCGATAGCAGCCAGGTCAGCGGCCATGCGGCGATCAGCATCGCGACCGTCGCGGCGATTAGCACCGGCAACAGCACCGACAGCACGTCGCGGGCAAAGGCGATGCCGGTCGCCAATCCCTGTCCCTCGGCCGCTTCGTCGCCCTCGGCCACCTTCTTGTTGAACAGCGGCACGAAGGCGGCGTTGAACGCCCCTTCGGCGAACAGCGCGCGGAACATGTTGGGCAGGCGGAAGGCGACGAGGAACGCGTCCGACGCGAAGCCTGCGCCGACGAACGTCGCCTGCAACGAGTCGCGGACCAGCGCCAGCACGCGGCTGGCGAGCGTCAGCCCGCCGACCGATCCCAGCGATTTCGCGAGTTTCATGCTGCCGCAGCCGATCGATGGTCAGGTCGTGCCCTGATGCAGGCAAAACCTTCGCGGAAGTTTCGAATCCGTACCCCGGCGAAGGCCGGGGTCCAGTTGGGGGACGTCGGTAAGTTGCGCAAAAGCCTACCCAACTGGACCCCGGCCTTCGCCGGGGTACGGTGAGGCGTTGATGCCGTTCGGCCCTTTCGGGACTTTCTTAGCGGTTTCGCCTGCGGGCGAGCGCGGGGCGACGACAGGACGAAATTCGTGGCTCTGCACCCCCGCCTGCGCGGGGGTATGAGGGCTGATCGACACGTATCGAACGCTTCGGCCACGGACCTGAACCCCAGTATCCTCGTCACCCGGGCCTGATCCGGGGTCCCGCTTTCCGGGCGGGCAAAGAAGAAGCGGGACCCCGGATCAGGCCCGGGGTGACGATCGACGGAGCGAGTTGCCGACCGTCGATCGGACCGAAGTCCGCCCGCCCGCGAAAGATCAGGCGTGGCCGGCGACTTCGCCGAGGCCGCCCTGCTGTTCGGCCTGCGCGATATAGAGCTGCGCGAAGTCGATCGGCTCCAGCATCAGCGGCGGGAAGCCGCCGTCGCGGACCGCATCGGCCAGCACGCGGCGGGCGAACGGGAACAGGATGCGCGGCGCTTCGCCGAGCAGGAACGGCTGGAGATGTTCGTCGGGGATATTGCGCAGCCCGAACAGGCCGGCGAACGACAGGTCAACGAGGTACATCACCTGACCTTCGATTTCGGCGCGGGCCTCCATCTTCAACACGACTTCGTGCACGCCGTCGCCGACCATGTTGGCGCCGATGTTGAACTGCACGTCCAGCTTCGGGCTGCCCGCGATCTGGTACACGCCCGGCGCGTTCGGGTTCTCGAACGACAGGTCCTTGACGTATTGGGTGATGACGTTGACCGACGGCTGGCTGTCGTCCCCGTTGGCAAACGCGTCGATGCCGGTGGCGTCGTTCTGATCTTCCATGATAATCCCTGTCCGCTCAGGCGGAAAGCTTTGGCGCTTGCCGCGTTAAGATGGCGCGGACTAGCAGCGGCAGGACCGCGATTCAACGGGTCGACCGGCCCGGCGAACCAGATGGCCGCCGCATCATTTGTATCCGCGCCCGATCGGTTCTATGTCCGGTCGACGGAAGGAAGTGAAGGCATGTTGGTTTTTGTCGTCCTGCTCGCGATGATCGCGGCGTTTCTGGCGATGCGGCTCTATGCCGTGCTCGGCAAGCGCACCGGTCATGAACCCCTGCCGCGCACGGCCGAGGAACGCATCGGCACGCCGCCGCTCGCCCGCCCGGTCGAAGTGGCGCCGGATGCGCGGGTGCTGGGGCCGAAACATGTCGAGAGCGGTGCGGAAAGCGGCCTGCGCGCGCTGATCGCCGCCGATCCGTCGTTCGACGTCGCCCAGTTCATCGACGGGGCGAAGTCGGCCTATCGCATGATCCTCGAAGCCTTCTGGAAGGGCGACGAGTCGACTCTCGAGTGGCTGACCGAGCGCGACGTGCGCGAAGCCTTTGCGCAGGCGATCGCCGAGCGCAACGCGGCGGGCCATGTCCTCGACAACCGGCTGGTGTCGATCGAGCGGGCGGTCGTGACCGAGGCATCGGTCGAGGGCGGCGTCGCCCGCGTGGCGGTGCGCTTCGACGCCGACATCGCCGCGATCACCCGCGATGCCGATGGCAATCTGATAGCCGGATCGCTGTCGGATGCGGTCGAAACCCATGACGTGTGGACGTTCCTGCGGGTGCTCAAGAGCAGCGACCCGAACTGGAAGCTCGCCGACACCGACGAAGCCTGACGGTAATGCACAAGGGGGGGATGGCGGCACTCGCCGCGCTGCTGCTGGCCGGCTGTTCGAATGCGATCGTGCCGCGCGGCGCGGAGAGTGTCGCCTCGCGGCCAGCGCCCGAGCGGCCCAAGTGGGAACGTCCCGCTGCGACGCCGGGCACGCCGACCCGCCCCCTGCCGGCGCGCCAGCCGACCGCATCGGTGCCGCTGCCGCCGATCACCGGGGTCGGTGCGGTCGATGGTGCGACGACTGCGCTCGCTGCCGGGGTCGTGGCGGGACCGTCGGTCGCCGGGCTGCCGATCACCGAGGATGTCGCCGCCCGCGCGCTGGCGGCGTTCCGCGTCAGCTGCCCCTCCGTCACGCGCAAGGCCGATCCGACCGGGCTGACTCGCCCCGCCGACTGGCAGGCGGCGTGCGATGCGTCGCGCGGCGTCGGTGCGGGCGGGGCGCGTGCCTTTTTCGCGCGCTGGTTCGAAACGGCGCAGGTCGGCGACGGCAAGGCGTTCGCCACCGGCTATTACGAACCCGAAATCCATGGATCGCGCGACCGGCGCAGCGGCTATGAAACGCCGATCTATGGCGTGCCGGGCGATCTGGTCGAGGCGGACCTGGGGCTGTTTTCGACCGACCTCAAGGGTAAACGCATTCGCGGGCGGGTCGATGGCAAGGCCTTCGTCCCCTATTACGACCGCACCGCGATCGAGGAAGGGGCGCTTACCGGGCGGGGCCTCGAGATCGCATGGGCCGCTGATCCGGTCGAGATGTTCTTCCTGCAGGTGCAGGGATCGGGCCGGCTGCGGCTGCCCGATGGTGGCGTCATGCGCATCGGCTATGCCGGGCAGAACGGCCGCGACTATACCGGCATCGGCAAGCTGATGCGCGATCGCGGGCTGGTGCAGCCGGGGCAGGCGTCGATGCAGGGGCTGATGGCGTGGCTGCGCGCCAATCCCGAACAGGGCCGCGCGATCATGCGCGAGAACAAGAGCTTCGTGTTCTTCCGCGAACTGACCGGGCCGGGGCCGTTGGGGGCGCTCGGCCTGCCGGTGACCGGCCAAGCGAGCGTGGCGGCCGATGTGCGCTTCGTGCCGCTGGGCGCGCCGGTGTTCCTGTCGATGGACCGCACCGACGCCAGCGGGCTGTGGGTGGCGCAGGATACCGGCGGCGCGATCAAGGGCACCAACCGCTTCGACACCTTCTGGGGTGCGGGCGACGAGGCGCGGGCGATCGCCGGCGGCATGAGCGCGCGCGGCACCGCCTTCCTGTTGCTGCCGATCGGCACCGTCCAGCGGATCGCGGGTGGCCGGGCGACGCCTTGATCCCGGCGAAGCGGCGCTGTGGGCACGGGTGGTCGCGGCGGTAAAGCCGCTCCACGCCGCGCGTCCGACGCCGTCCGCGCCGCCGCTGCTCGAAAGGCTGGAGAAGCACGGTGCGCCCGCGCCCAAGCCGGTCCGCGCGCGCGCCGTCGTCGCGCCGCCGGCGCCGGCCAAGGCGCGGACGCCGGGTCCGACGCTGGACGCGGGCTGGGACCGGAAGCTCGCGCGGGGGCTGGTCAGCCCGGATTCGACGCTCGACCTGCACGGCCATACGCTGGCGTCGGCGCATGCGCTGCTCGATCAGGGGCTGGCGCGTGCGATCCAGCGCGGCGACCGGGTGCTGCTGCTGGTGACGGGCAAGCCGCCGCGCGCCGAATCGGAAGGGCCGCATGCGCGGGGGGCGATCCGGGCGGCGGTGCGCGACTGGATCATTGCTGGTCCCCATGCCGATCGCGTGGCGTCGATCCGCGGCGCCCATATCCGCCATGGCGGGCAGGGCGCGCTCTACCTGATCCTGCGCCGGCCGGGGCGTCGCCCCGACTAGACCCGGATCAGAAGGTGTTGCGGTGGACCAGCACCCGGACGGTCATGAACAGGATCGCCGCGTCGCGCCAGAACGACCATTTGGAGATATATTCCAGATCGGCCTGCAACCGGTCGGTCAGGTCGGTGGTCTCGGCCGTCGCGCCACGGAAGCCGCGCACCTGCGCCAAGCCGGTGATGCCGGGCTTGAGCGCATGGCGGTGCCAATAGCGTTCGTCGACGTCCCAGAATAATTTGTCGCCGGCCAGCGACCCCAGCGCATGCGGGCGCGGACCGACGATGCTCATGTCGCCCAGCAACACGTTGAACAGCTGCGGCAGCTCGTCGATGCTGGTGCGGCGGATGAAATAGCCGACCCGGGTGATGCGATCGTCGTCGCGGCTGGCGGATACCTTGCCGTCGGGATCGCTCTTTTCGACGCGCATCGAGCGGAATTTCAGGATGTAGAAAAACTCGTTGCCCTGGCCGACCCGCCGCTGGCGGAACAGGACCGGCCCCTTGCTGTCCAGCTTGATCGCGACGGCGATCAGGATGATGCCCGGCAACAGCGCGATCAGCGCGGGCACGCAGATGGCGAGGTCGAACATCCGCTTGGCCAGCGCCTTGCGCAGCGGCAGCGGCCCGGTCGCGACGGTCAGCGCGGGCAGATCGCCGACGCGCGACACGCCGAACGCGCCATAGGATTCGAGGTCGTTGACGACGATCTCGCCCTGGACGTTCACGCCCTTCAGCATCATCGCCCAGTTGTTGCGGTCTTCCGGCCGGCACGCGATCGCCACCCGTTCGCATCCCCGGATCAGCAGCCCGAAGGCGTTGAGCATCGCCGGGTCGCGCAGGTCGGGGCGCAGGCCGCGCGCGCCGGCGTCGAACAGCTGGAATCCCTCGGGCGGGGTGATGTGCATTCCGTCGACGACCAGCAACTGGGTCAGCAGCCGGTCGCGCAGGTGAGTCGCGGTATAGACGACGACGATCTGCCGCAGGACGGCCAGCAGCGTCAGGCCGGTCACCATCGCGATCACCAGCAGCCCGCGCGGCAGCGTCTGGTCGAGCCGCAGGAAATACGACATCACGAACAGCGTGCCATAGGTGAACAGCAGCGACCGGACGGCGGGGCCGGTATCGATCATCAGCGTTCGCGACGGCTTGAACGAAAACGCCCCGCCGTTGAAGGCGATCGCGACATAGACGGCGGAGGCGACGAAGAACGCGCCGATCAGCGCCGGATCGAAGCGATACCAGATGCCCGGCACCGCGAAGCCGACCGCGATCGAGAACAGGTCGAGGACCAGCAACACGCCGAATACCTGCAACCGCAGGGCGCGCGGTGCGGTCCAGAAGCCTTGCTGCACCGCAGTATCTTCCGGCGAGACGATCATGTCGGTCGGCGTAGAGTTCACCGGATTCGCACCCCTTGGACGGTTTTGACCATGCACCGGTCCGCTGACCGAAGCCGTTATGCAAAAGCGCGTAAATAGAAAGCCCCAATCGGACCCTTGCCGTAAACACAGGGTGAATGGAAGCATTACGGAGGCAGATCGTCCCCAAATCCGGACGGCCATTCCGTTTCGAACGTCTTGCGCCGCCGGACGGTTCGTCCCGCGCATGGCCCGTTCCATAAAAACAGGGCTTGTCATTTGCCTGAAATCGCGGTGAGGCAATGTTCATGCTGCCCTGCCGCAAAATCATGCCGACATGCACGATCGGACCCGACGAGGGCGGGATGCGGATGGCGGTAATCGGCAGGGGCCATGTCGTTGTAAATTCGGGGAACTACCTCTCCGACGGCAATGCGACGCCATCCGGGCCGCCGGCTTTTCTTACTCCGCAGTGGGGCGCTGATTCATGACCAATCCTGTCCTTGTTACCGGCGCTGCCGGGTTCATCGGCCACGCGACCGCGCACCGCCTGCTGGAGCGTGGCGAGACGGTGATCGGCGTCGACATCGTCAACGACTATTACGACCCGTCGCTCAAGGAAGCGCGGCTGTCGACCTTCAACGGCCGGCGCGAGTTCAGTTTCCACCGTGCCGACATCGCCGATACCGAGGCGATGGCGAAGCTGGTGCGCGACAATGGCGTGACGCGGGTGATCCACCTCGCGGCACAGGCGGGCGTGCGCTACAGCATCGACAACCCGATGGCTTATGAACGCTCGAACCTCGCCGGGCATCTGTCGATCATGGAGGCGTGCCGTCACGCGCCCGGCTTCGAACATCTGGTCTATGCCTCGTCCAGCTCGGTCTATGGCGACAAGCCGATGGGCGGGCAGGGGTTCAGCGAGGACGAACCCTCGGTCGATCCCGTCTCGCTCTATGCCGCGACCAAGCGCGCGTGCGAACTGATGAGCCAGTCCTATGCGAAGCTCTACGGCTTTCCGCAGACCGGCCTGCGCTTCTTCACCGTCTATGGCCCGTGGGGCCGGCCGGACATGGCCTATTTCTCGTTCACCAACCGCATCATGGCGGGGCAGTCGATCGAGGTATATGGCGAAGGCAAGATGGCGCGCGATTTCACCTATATCGACGACATCGTGACCGGCATCCTCGGCGCGCTCGACCATCCGCCGGAACAGGGCGGGCACCGCGTGCTGAACATCGGCGACAGCCATCCCGTCGGGCTGATGGAAATGATCTCGACGCTGGAAAGCGCGATCGGGCGCGAGGCGGTGAAGATCATGAAGCCGATGCAGCCGGGCGACGTGACCGCGACCTATGCCGATGTGTCGAAGCTGCGCGAACTGACCGGCTATCAGCCCAAGGTGATGCTCGCCGAAGGGTTGCAGCGGTTCGCCGACTGGTATCGGGAATATTACCGGGTCGGTTGACGCCGATCGGGGCCTGATCCATCTGCCCCGAAACGTCACCCCGGCGAAGGCTGGGACCTTCCGCGGCTCCTGCGACGTGCGATCACGGGAAGATCGCCACCTGCGCTTGAGTCGGACGACACGAGGTGGAACCGTTCGTCCTGAGTAGCCGCTGAGCTTGTCGAAGCGGCGTATCGAAGGACCGTGGCGGGTGCTTCGATACGGGCCTTCGACAAGCTCAGTCCCTACTCAGCACGAACGGTTCTATTTCATGTCATCCCGCTTCGGGATGACGCCTGTTTCCAGCCCCTTATCCGAGTGCGCCCCGCGCAATATCGGCATAGATCGCCGTCAGCAGCCGCAAATCGTCGATCGCGACCGCTTCGTCGACCTTGTGCATCGTCGCATTGAGCAGGCCGAATTCGACCGTCGGCGCCAGCCGCGACAGGAAGCGTGCGTCCGACGTGCCGCCCGTCGTCGACAGTTCCGGCGTGCGCCCGGTGTGGCGCCGGATCGCATCGGCGATCAGCGCGGAGAATTCGCCCGGCGGCGTCAGGAACGCCTCGCCCGACACGCGTCCGGTCACGACCGCGTCGGGGGCATGGGCATGGACGAGGTCGCGGACCCGTTCGACCAGCGCATCGCCGCGATGCAGGTCGTTGAAGCGGATCGACAGTCGCGCCTGCGCATGGCCGGGAATGACGTTGGTCGCGGGATTGCCGACGCCGATGTCGGTCACCTCGATATTCGACGGCTGGAACCAGGCATTGCCGGTGTCCAGCACGACGCCCCCGATCGCCGCCAATGCCGCCACCAGCTTCGGGATCGGATTGTCGGCCAGATGCGGATAGGCGACATGGCCCTGCCGTCCGGGCACGTCGATCCAGATATTGACCGATCCGCGCCGCCCGATCTTGATCATGTCGCCCAGCAGCGCCTGCGACGTCGGTTCGCCGACCAGGATCAGGTCGGGGGCAAGGTTGCGCTCCGCCATGCGGTCGATCAGCGCGCGGGTGCCGAAGATCGCCGGCCCTTCCTCGTCGCCGGTCAGGATCAGGCTGATCGTGCCCAGATCGGCGGGCAGGGCGGCGGCGGCGGCGATGAAGGCGGCGATCGCCCCCTTCATGTCCACCGCGCCGCGGCCATGGATCAGCCCGCCCCGCTCCGCCGCCTCGAACGGGCCGCTGGTCCAGCCCGGCCCCGGCGGCACGACGTCGAGATGCCCGGCAAAGGCGAAATGCCGTCCGCCCGACCCCCGCACCGCCAGCAGATTTTCGACCGGCCCGTCCGGGGCCTCGCCCGCCACGAACCGCTCGACCGCGAAGCCCAGCGGCACCAGCATCGCTTCCGCGACATCGAACACATTGCCCAGCGCCGGCGTGATGCTGTCGCACGCCAGCAGGGCCTTGGTCAGGGCGACGACATCGGACATCGAACGGCTTTCGCAACGGGGAAGGGGAGTGCCGCATCGCCCAGTCATGCGGCGGATGCAATGGGCCGCGACATTGCCGTGGGGGCGCGGCACCCGTAGAGCCGAGCGCGATGCGTATCCTGTTCGTGATCCTTGCCGTCCTGCTGATGGTGCCGAGCTGGTCGGGCGCGGAGCGGCTGCCGCTGCTGCGGCCGGGACCGGCGCAGGTGACCACGACGCCGGTCGACCTGTTTCCGGACGACCCGGCGCGGAAGCGGCTGGGCGCGCTGACCTATCTGGGCGGGGTCGAACTCACCAGTCCCGACCCGGTGTTCGGCGGCTTTTCGTCGATGCGGGTCGATGGCACGCGCTTCACCCTGTTGTCCGATGGCGGCGGCATCGTCCGCTTCGCGATGGGCGGCGACTGGCAGGCACGCGACGCGACCGCGCGCGAATTGCCGGGCGGGCCGGGCACCGGCTGGGAAAAGCGCGACCGGGACAGCGAATCGATGGCGGTGCTGCCCGGCGGCGACGTGCTGGTCGGGTTCGAACGGGCCAATGCGCTGTGGCGCTACGATCATGACCTGCGTCGGGCGATCGGATCACGCAAGCCGCGATCGATGCGCAAATGGTCGGCGAATAGCGGGCCGGAGGCGATGGCGACGATGCCGGACGGCAGCGTGGTCGTGTTCAGCGAATCGAATGCGAAGCGCGGGCTGAAGGGCTTTGCCGCGATTCGGCTGAACGGCGACCCGATCGATCCGGCGGTGCCGTGGTATCGGTTCCGGTACGTCGCGCCGCCCAGGTTCGCGGTGACCGATGCGGTCGCGCTGCGTAATGGGCGGGTGCTGGTGCTGGTGCGCCGGTTCGCCCTGCCGCAACGCTTCACCGCGCGATTGCAGCTGATCGAGGCCGGCGCGATCCGTCCCGGCGCCATCGTGACGGGGCGCACCATCGCCACGTTCGAGGGCGACGTGATCCATGACAATTTCGAAGCGCTGGCGCTCACCCGGGAGAAGGGCCGCGACGTGCTGTGGATCGCGTCGGACGACAATCAGACGTTCTGGCAACGCTCGCTGTTGCTGAAGTTCCGACTGGAGCTTTGATGCGGGCAGGCGGCGTGGCATCCCGCGCTGCCCATATGCGTCATCCCGGCGAAGGGATCTCCCCGTGGCAGCGCGCCGCAGGAGTGGCGTGAGACCCCGGCCTTCGCCGGGGTGACGTTCGGTTCTGCACGAAGCGATCACCACACGACAAAACCCGCCGGGTCGCTACGCAGCGCCCCGGCGGGTCCGTCATCTTAACCGGCGTGACCGAATCAGGCGGCGGCGGTTGCCGCTGCGGCCTTCTTCTTCACGTCGCGCTTCAGGCGGCGGGCACGCAGCGACAGATCGTCGTCGCTGGTCTTCAGCAGCCAGTTGTCGAGGCCGCCGACATGCTCGACCGAACGCAGGCCGTGGGTCGACACGCGCAGGCGGATCGAGCGCTCCAGCGCTTCCGACATCAGCGTGACGTTCTGCAGGTTCGGCAGGAACGTGCGCTTGGTCTTGTTGTTGGCGTGGGAAACATTGTGACCCACCTGCCGGCCCTTGCCGGTCAGCTCGCAGATGCGCGACATGATTTGATCCTGATTCTGTGTCGGGACACATGCCCCGGAAAGACGGCGCGGATAGCGTCGAAAGCCGCGCGCGTCAACCGCAAGGCTATGGTTGCAACCCTCGCCGCGCCGCCTGCGTTGTTACGGCAACGATTCGGATCGTGACAAGCGTGGGAGACGGTGATGCGCGGATTTCTGGGGTTGCTGGGCGTGGTCGTGCTGATCGTCGCGGGGCTGATGGCGTTCAACTTCATCAATATCGACCAGACGCAGCGCGCCGCCCTGCCGCAGGTGAAGGTGGAAGGCGGGCAGGCGCCCAAGTTCGATGTCGAGGTCGGCAAGGTCGAGGTCGGCACCGTCAACCGCTCGGTCGAGGTGCCGGCGATCAAGGTCGAGCGGCCCGCCGGCCAGTAACGACTGGTTGCGGCGGCGCGGCGCTGGCATGGGGACGGGCATGTTCGATGCCACGCCGATGCACCACGCGCTCGCCGCCGCCCGCGCCGCCGCCGATTCGGGCGAGGTGCCGGTCGGCGCGGTGGTGATGCAGGCCGGGCGGGTGATCGCGACCGCCGCCAATGCGCCGCGGGCGCTGGCCGATCCCACCGCCCATGCCGAAATCCTCGCGATTCGCGCGGCGGCGCGGGCGCTGGGCCGCGACCGGCTGGAGGATTGCGACCTGTGGGTGACGCTGGAGCCGTGCGCGATGTGCGCCGGGGCGATCGCCCATGCCCGCATCGCGCGACTCTATTACGGCGCGTCCGATCCGAAGGGCGGGGCGGTCGAGCACGGGCCGCGCTTCTTCACCCAGCCGACCTGCCATCACCGCCCGGACATCTATCCCGGTATCGCCGAGGCCGAATCGGCGGCGCTGCTGCGGGGCTTCTTCACCGACCGACGCGGCGTTTGACGCGGCGATATACGGATCATATATGGTTCGTATATCGAAGGGACGACATATGGGTATCGTGAAGATCGACGACGCGCTGCACGAGGAAGTGCGGCGGGCGAGTAGCGTGCTGTGTCGTTCGATCAACGCGCAGGCCGAATTCTGGATGACGATCGGCATGATCGCGGAGGCCAATCCCGACCTGTCGTTCAACGACATCGTCCGCACCCGCCTTGCCGCCGCACAGGTCCGCGCGGTCGATGCGGTCGCGGCCTGACATGGTGAAGACGCCCGCCGAACTCGACCGGATGCGTGCCTCGGGCCGGCTGCTCGCCTCGGTGTTCGAGATGCTCGACCGGCAGAGCCTGGCCGGCATGTCGACGCTGGCGATCAACGACCTGGTCGAGCGCTTTATCGTCGACGACCTCGCGGCGCGCCCGGCGAGCAAGGGGCAATATGGCTTTGCCTATGTCCTCAACAGCTCGATCAACGATGTCGTGTGCCACGGCGTTCCGCACGCGGCGGCGATCGTGCGCGACGGCGATATCGTCAATCTCGACATCACGCTGGAGAAGGACGGCTTCATCGCCGATTCGTCCAAGACCTATATGATCGGCACCGTCACCCCGCAGGCGCGGCGGCTGGTGCAGGCGGCGCAGGCCGCGATGTGGGCCGGCATCGCGCAGGTCCGCCCCGGCGCACGGCTGGGCGATGTGGGCGCGACGATCGAGCGGCATGCGAAGAAGCAGGGCTATAGCGTCGTGCGCGAATATTGCGGCCACGGCATCGGCCGCGAGATGCACGAGGAACCCTCGGTGCTCAATTTCGGCCGCCCCGGCACCGGCGCGGTGCTGCAGGAAGGGATGACCTTCACCATCGAACCCATGGTCAACCAGGGATCGCGGAAGGTGGTGCAGGAGGAAGACGACTGGACCGTAGTCACCGCCGACGGAAAACTGTCCGCCCAGTTCGAACACACCGTCGCCGTCACCGCGACCGGGGTGGAGGTGCTGACGCTGCGCAGCGACGAAGCCCCGCCGCGCCGGCGATAGCGGGGGCGTTGGCAACCCGACCCATCCGACCGGAACCGTCGCCCCGGCGAAGGCTGGGGCCTCAAGCGGCTCCTGTAACGCGCTACCACTGGAAGATCCCAGCCTTCGCTGGGATGACGTCCGGTGGCACGCGGAGGATCGAGCTGCGGACGCTAACTAATTACCGCAACTGATCCTGTTCGATCGGCACGATCTTGATCTCGACGCGGCGGTTTTCGGCGCGGCCTTCCTCGGTTTCGTTCGACGCGATCGGCTGGGTTTCGCCGAAGCCGCGCGTGCCGATACGGGCCGATTGCACCCCGCGCGAGGTCAGATAGGTCGCGACGGCCGAGGCACGGCGTTCCGACAGCGTCTGGTTATACGCGTCCGAGCCGGTCGAATCGGTATGGCCGTACACGTCGATATAGGTCTGGTTATAGTCGCGCAGCACGTCGGCGACCTGGTCCAGCGTCGCACGGAACTGCGGCTGCACATTGGCGCTGTCATAGGCGAAGGTGATGCCCGACGGCATGTTCAGCACGAGGTCGTCGCCGCGCCGCGTCACGTCGATATCGGTGCCGGCGGTGCGGGCGCGCAGATCGCGCTCCTGCCGGTCCATATAGGCGCCGATGCCGGCACCGGCGAGGCCGCCAATGCCCGCGCCGAGAATCTTCTCGGTCCGGTCGCGCCGTCCGCCGACCAGATCGCCCAGCAGATAGCCGCCGACCGCGCCGCCGATCCCGCCGATCGCCGCGCGCGAAATGCCGCGCTCGCCGGTTTCCGGATCGGTCACGCAGCCGCCGGTCAGCAGCACCGCCGACAGCGCACCCGCGATCCAGAATTTCGAGCCTTTCGCCATATTGTCCTCCAACGTATCCGATGTGCGTCTTGCCCGGAAAAACCGGGCAGCGCGGCACTTGTTCCGCAGCCGTTTTGAACGGTTCCTGACCGATGAGGCCGTCGGCGATGCCGCTGCGCTCCTCCACCGGGCCACCCGTCCGGATAATTGCGTAGGTAGCCGGGCGGGTAAGCGGGCAGGCGCTGCTTCCACGGAGCGGGCATGAAGCTAATCGCAACGACCGGCCGACTCGCCGGTTGTGCCGCGCGCGGCATTGCGGCATGGATGGACCAGTTCAATGGAACCTCTCACACCCTTCCCCTGGTTCGACGTCGTCATCATCCTCGCGCTGGTGGCGTTGAACGGCGTGTTCGCCATGTCCGAACTCGCCATCGTCTCCGCGCGCAAGGCACGGCTGGAAGGCCTGGCGAAAGCGGGGGGCAGGGGCGCGCAGACCGCGATGCGGCTGGCCGACGATCCCGGCAAGTTCCTGTCGACCGTCCAGATTGGCATCACCCTGATCGGCATCCTGTCGGGCGCCTATTCGGGCGCCAGCCTTGGCGGGCCGGTCGGCGAGCGGCTGGTGCTGCTCGGCCTGCCCGAATCGCTCGCGGCCAATGTCGGCTTCGGCGTGGTCATCGGCGTCACGACCTTTGCCAGCCTGGTGATCGGCGAGTTGGTGCCCAAGCAGTTCGCGCTGCGCAGCCCGGAGCCGATCGCGGTGCTGGTCGCGCTGCCGATGCTGTGGCTGTCGCGGATCACCGCGCCGTTCGTGTGGCTGCTCGACACCACCTCGGGGCTGATCTTCAAGCTGCTGCGGATGAACCGCGAATCCGAAAACCGGGTAACGGCGGAGGAACTGCACCTGCTGGTCGCCGAAGCCAGCAAGTCGGGCGTGATCGAGGAGCATGAGCGCTCGATCATTTCCGGCGTCGTCCGCCTTGCCGACCGGCCGGTGCGCGAGGTGATGACGCCGCGCACCGAGGTCGAATGGCTCGACGTGACGCTCGACGAAGCCGGCGTCCGCGCGGCGATGGCGACGACGCCGCACACCCGCCTGCCGGTCGCCGAAGGATCGGTCGACGCGGTGATCGGCGTGGTGCAGGCGCGCGACATCGTCGCCGCGATCTGTCGCGGCGAATCGCTCGACCTGCGCACATTGCTGCATGAAGCGCCGGTGCTGCCCGATCAGGTCGACGCGATGGACGCGTTGCAGGCGATCCGCCGCGCGGCGGTGCCGATGGGCCTCGTCCATGACGAATATGGCCATTTCGAAGGGATCGTGACCCCCGCCGACCTGCTGCGCGCCATCGCCGGCGACTTCGCATCGGATGCGGAGGAGGGCGACCACCCTCATATCGTGCGGCGCGAGGACGGATCGCTGCTGGTATCGGGCCAGACGCCCGCCGATCAGCTGGCCGAACGCATCGGCATCGACCTGCCCGAGGACCGCGATTACGCCACTGTCGCCGGGCTGGCGCTGGCCGTGCTCAAGCATCTGCCGACCGAAGGCGAATATTTCACCGAGCAGGGCTGGCGGTTCGAGATCGTCGACATGGACGGGCGCAAGATCGACAAGCTGCTGGTCGAGCAGGCGGCATAGGCTGCGGCGCCGCGCGACCCCGCCGGGTCGAGGCGGTGACGCGGGCGATCCGGTCGGCAACGCGGCGGCGGGTGCCGCATCCCGCGCCGCCGCCGGTCAGGCGGTGGCGGGAAGCGCCAGGACGCGATCGTTCAGCACGTTGAACCGGCTGACCATCTTTTGCGTCGTGAAATTGTCGAGGACATGCTGACGGGCGTTGCGGGCCAGCGTCGCGCGCAGCGTATCGTCCTGCAACAGCCGCCGCATCACCTCCGCAAAGCCGGCCTCGTCGCCGGGAGTGGCGGTCAGCGCGGTGACTTCGTTGACCGCGATGTCGGTCACGCCGGTCGGCAATTCGCTGCCCGCGACCGCCGCGCCGAGCAGCATCGCTTCGAGCTGCGAGATGCCGAACGCCTCGGTAATCTCGGTCGAGGGAAAGGCGAAGACATCGATGCCGGCCAGAAGCCGCAGCTTTTCGGTTTCCGAAATCTCGCCGAGGAAATGCACGCGGTCGGCAATGCCGAGCGACTGCGCCAGTGCCTCCGCCTCCGCGCGATACGGCCCGTTGCCGGCGATCGCGGCATGGACGCCGGGCAGGCGGGCGAGGCTGCGCACCAGCACGTCCAGCCCCTTGTAGCGGGCGTGACGACCGACGAAGCCGACCAGCGGCGCGTCGCCGGCCAGTTCGCGGCGCCACGTGGCGGCGGCGGCACGGTCGGCTTCGCCGATCGCATATTTCTCGACATCGATACCCAGCGGCACCGCCTCGGTCGCGACCGGCACCCGCAAATCCGCCGAAACCTTCGCGTTCTTCAACGAGGTGACGACCAGCAGGTCGGTATGGCGCAGCACCCGGTCATACAGGTTGCGCGCGATCTTGCGCAGCTTCGGCCGGCCGAAAATATCCATATGGTGGATCGCGATCAGCCGCAGCGGCCGGCGGAATGCCAGCGCCAGCGACGCGACGACATTGGGCGCGTGGAAATGGGTGATGCTAGCACGCTGGCGGAACGTCGCCAGCAGATAGCCGATGCTGATCGGCTGCGATTTCAGGACGATCTGGACATGGTGGCGTTCGACCTCGACGCCGTTGACCATGTCGCGCGCAAAGCCCGGTTCGTGGTTGAACGCAATCACCTTCACCCGGTGCCGGTCGAGCATTCCCTCGCAGAACACCTTCGTCGAATTCTCGATCCCGCCATTATAGGGGTGATAATATTTGGCGAGTACCAGAACGTCGGGCCGCGCGGCGGGGGCGGTCCTGTCGGGCGCTGGCATGATCGATCTCTCTTTCCGTCAAGGTCGGCGCACGGCGCCAATTGCTGCAATGCGGTAAGGGCATCGCTCGTCCGGTCCGCTTTGTACCGTATTTGACCATTGTGCCGCAACCCGGGCCGCAGCGGGAAATGCTGCACCTGCTAAATGGTCGCGTCTCGTCTCCCTTTGGCGGCTGCGTACGCCCAGGCGATCGTCACAATTTGCCGAACGTCGCCTCGAACCCGGCGATGTCACCCGCCGCCAGAAACCGCGCCTGTTCGACCCAGCGGTCCTTCGTCATGCGCGGTGCGAACATGCCGAGCTGCGCGGCGACCGCATCGGCCTGCGCGGCGTCCAGCGTCGCCAGCGTGGCGATGTCGGGAATGCCCTGTTCGACGAGCATCGCCGCGACCTTCGGTCCCAGCCCTTTCAGACGGGTCAGGTCGGTATCGGTCGCAACCGGCGCGGGCGGCGGCGTGACGACCGGAGCGGGGGCTGGCGTTACGACGGGTTCCGGCGCCGGTTCGACCGGTGCCGGTGCCGGCGCCGCGACAGGTGCTGGTGCCGCCACCGGTTGCGCGGGCGCAGGCGCGACCGGCTCGGGGGTCCGCGCGACCGGTGCGGCTTCGCGCTGCGGCGGCGCCACTTGCGGTTCGCGCACCGGCGCATCGCCGCGTTCCAGATGCCCGGCATCCTCCAGTTCGCGCGACGCCTGCCGCCGCGCCCGCGACAGCTTCATGCCATAGGCGATGCCGATGATCGTCAACAGCGCCAGCACGGCGATGAGGACGAAATGCACCGTCGTCAGCGTCCCCAGGAAGCCGGGCGATTGCAGGGGAGTGGTGCCGCTATCCATCGTTTCAATCCTTCATCGCCGCTTCGCGCTCGACCTCGCGCCAGCCGATGTCGCGGCGGCAGAAGCCCGGAAAGTCGAGCGCATCGACCGCCCGATACGCCGCTTCCTGCGCGGTGGTGACGGTTGCCCCCCGCGCGGTCACGGCCAGCACCCGGCCACCGGCGGTCACAACGCCCGTGTCGCCCGATCGGGTTCCCGCATGAAACACGGTCGCGCCGGTCGCCTCCGCCGCGTCGATCCCGCCGATCGGCTTGCCCGTTGCCGGCGTGCCCGGATAGCCCGGCGCGGCCATCACCACCGTCAGCGCGGTATCGGCGCTGAACACCGGCGGCTCGACTGCGCTAAGCGTCCCTTGCGCCACCGCCAGCAGCACCGGCAGCAGGTCGCTGTCCAGTCGCGCCATCAGCACTTGGCATTCGGGATCGCCGAACCGCGCATTATATTCGATCAGCTTGGGGCCGCGATCGGTCAGCATCAGCCCGGCATAGAGCACGCCGGAATAGGGCGTGCCGCGCGCCGCCATCGCCGCGACGGTCGGCGCGACGATCGTGTCGATCGCCAGCTGTTCCAGCGCCGGGGTCAGCACCGGGGCGGGGGAATAGGCGCCCATGCCACCGGTGTTCGGACCCGTATCGCCGTCGCCGACGCGCTTATGGTCCTGCGCCGATCCGAACGGCAGCAGCGACACGCCATCGGTCAGCACGAACAGGCTGGCTTCCTCACCCGCCAGAAACTCCTCGATCACCGCCTCGCCGCCGGGCTTTTCGAAGATCGCGCGGAGTGCGTCCTCGGCCTCGGCGCGGTCCATCGCCACCGTCACGCCCTTGCCCGCCGCAAGCCCGTCAGCCTTGATGACGACCGGCAGGGAGAAGGGGGAGAGCGCCGAAATCGCCTCGTCCAGCGCGGCCACCCGGACATAGCCGGCGGTCGGGATGTCCGCCTCGCGGCACAGATCCTTGGTATAGCCCTTCGACCCTTCGAGCTGGGCGGCGGCGGCGGAGGGACCGAAGGTGGCGATGCCGGCGGCGCGCAGATCGTCGGCGAGTCCCGCGACCAGAGGCGCCTCCGGCCCGAGCACCACCAGCTCGACCGTCCGTTCGACGCAGAAGCGCACCACCGCGGCGTGATCGGTCACGTCCAGCGGCACCGGCGTCGATACTTGCGCGATGCCGGGGTTGCCGGGCGCGGCATAAAGCGTATCGAGGAGCGGCGAGCGCGCCAGCTTCCATGCCAGCGCATGTTCGCGCCCACCCGATCCGATCAACAGGACATTCATGGACGATCGTTTCCCCGATTTCATGTCGAGCCGGCTCGTAGCCGAGCCGCGCGCGAACGACAACGCCGCGCCGGAAAGCGTCAGCGAACTCGCCGGCCGGCTGAAGCGCATGGTCGAGGGGGAGTTCGGCCGCGTCCGCCTGCGCGGCGAGATTTCGGGCTATAAGCGCGCCTCGTCGGGCCATGTCTATCTGGCGCTGAAGGACGATGCCGCGCTGATCGACGGCGTGATGTGGCGCGGATCGGCGGGGCGGCTGGCCTTCACCCCGCAGGACGGCGTCGAGGTGATCGCGACCGGCAAGCTCACCACCTATCCCGGCCGCTCGCGCTACCAGATCGTGATCGACCATCTGGAGCTGGCGGGCGAAGGCGCGCTGATGGCGCTGCTCGAAAAGCTTAAAGCTAAGCTCGCGGGCGAAGGGCTGTTCGACGCGGCGAAGAAACGCCCGCTGCCCTATCTGCCGCGCACCATCGGCATCGTCACCTCGCCGACCGGCGCGGTCATCCGCGACATTCTCCACCGGCTGGAGGATCGCTGCCCGACCCATGTGCTCGTCTGGCCGGTGAAGGTGCAGGGCGAGGGCGCGGCGGCCGAGATCGCGGCGGCGGTGCGGGGGTTCGGCGCGTTGCCGGAGGACGGGCCGGTGCGTCGCCCCGACCTCCTGATCGTCGCGCGCGGCGGCGGGTCGATCGAGGATTTGTGGTGCTTCAACGAGGAGGTCGTCGTCCGCGCGGTCGCTGCCTCGCCGATCCCGGTCATCTCCGCCGTGGGCCATGAGACCGACACGACGCTCTGCGACCACGCCGCCGACCTGCGCGCGCCGACGCCGACCGCCGCCGCCGAACTGGCGGTGCCGGTCCGCGCCGACCTGACGCACACCATCGCCACCCTGTCGCTGCGCACCCAGCGTTGCGCGCGGCGCTATCACGACCGGGGCCGCGAGCAGCTGGCGGCTTTGGTCCGCGTCATGCCCCGCCGCGACGCGTTGCTGGGACCGCAGCGCCAGCGGCTGGACGATGTCGCCGGCCGCCTGTCGCTCGCGCTCGAACGCCGCGTCGCCACCGCCCGGCGTAGTCTCGACCGCCACGGCCATGCGCTGCGCCCCGCCATGCTGACCCAGCGGCTGGCACAGGCGCGCGCCAGCTTCGACGGCACCGCGCGCATGCTGGAACAGGTGAACCCCGACAATCTGCTGCAGAAGGGCTATGTCCGCGTCGTCGCGAAGGCGAACGGCAAGACGGTGGCCTCGGCCGCCGATGCCCGCACCGCCGGGGCGCTCCAGCTCCACTTCCGCGACGGCTTGCTCGACGCAAAGGTTGAGCGCCCCGGGGGCCGCGCCTATGTCGATCGCACGCAACCCACCCTGCTCTGACCCGGACATGCCATGCTGAAACCCGAAAGCCGCCCCGCCAAACTCCATTACCTCACCAACAATTTCCGGGTGCTGGCCGATGGCGATTTCGTGACCTGTGCGGTTACCGGCACCCGCATCCCGCTGGAAGAACTGCGCTATTGGAGCGCGGCGCGGCAGGAAGCCTATGTCGATGCCGAAGCGTCGACCAAGGCGCTGGCCCCGCAGTGATCGTCGCCGCCGTCCTGATCGCATCGGTTACCGGTGCGATCATTCTTGACGGCACGCCCGGCCAAGGGGCGGCGCTGACCGGAAGCGTGGCGCCGGGCGCGACGCTGCAACTGGACGGGAAACCGGTCGGGGTCGCGCCGGACGGCCGCTTCCTGATCGCGTTCGACCGCGACGCCGGTCCCGCCGCCACGCTGATCGCGACGCTGCCCGATGGCCGGCGTATCGTCCGCCCGCTCGGCATTGCGCCGCGCGCCTGGCGGATCGAGCGCCTGCCGACCCTGCCGCGCATTTCCCAGCCATCGGCCGAATTCCAGCGCCGCCGCGCCCCCGAACTGGCGCAGATCAACGCCGCGCGGGACAAGGCGACCGATGCGCAGGGCTGGCAGCAACGCTTCGCCTGGCCGGTCAAAGGCCGCATCTCCGGCCTGTTCGGGTCGCAGCGCATCTATGCCGGCGAACCCGGCGCCTATCATTCGGGCGTCGATGTCGCGCGGCCGACCGGCACCCCGGTCGCCGCGCCGGCGGACGGTGTCGTCATCCTCGCGGCGGCGGCGCCCTTCACGCTGGAGGGCAATTTGCTGATGATCGATCACGGCATGGGGCTGAACAGCGCGTTCCTCCACCTGTCGCGCATCGACGTGAAGCCCGGCGACCGGGTGCGGCAGGGACAGGTCGTGGGCGCGATCGGCGCGACCGGCCGCGCCACCGGCCCGCACCTTCACTGGAGCATGAAGTGGCACGATGCGCGGATCGATCCGCTGCTGCTCGCCGGGCCGATGAAGCCCTGACGGAACCCGGCGCGCCCACGAAACATTCCGCATGCATATCAAAAGGGGAACCCGACCATGCTGCGTGCCACCTTCCTGACCGCCTTCGCCGCCACCGCGCTTGCCGGCTGCACCACCACCGGAGCCGGCATGGCCGGTGACAAGACGATGCGGATGGCCACCGCGCCGCTGCGCACCGCCGCCGGCGCCGATGTCGGCACCGTCACCGCGACCGAAATGGCGGGCGGTATCCAGATCAAGATCGACGCGCGCGGCATGCCCGTGGGGCTGCACGGTGCGCATGTCCACACCACCGGCCGCTGCGACGCGCCCGACTTCACCACCGCCGGCGGCCACTGGAACCCGACGTCGAAGCAGCACGGCACCAGCAACCCCGCCGGCCCGCACGCCGGCGACGCGCCCAACCTGACCATCGGCGCGGACGGTAGCGGCTCGGTCACGATCATGCTGCCGTCGGGTGCGATGGACGGGCTGCTCGACGCCGATGGATCGGCATTCGTGATCCATGCGCAGGCCGACGACTATAAGACTGATCCGTCGGGCAATTCCGGTGGTCGCATCGCCTGCGGCGTGTTCGCCGCCGCCTGATTGCGCAGCAGCCCCGGGCGGAGCATAGCGGGTCCATGACCACGCGACGCTCCGTTCTGGCCGGCATGGCCGCCACCGCCACAATGTCCGCCCTGCCCGTCCGCGCGCAGGCGTGGCGGACCTCGCTGATCGCCGGCACCTATGCCGGAAAGGGTGGGGCGGGCCTTTACACGCTCCCCGCCAGCGGTCGCGGCTGGCGCGTCGGCCCGGCCGACCCCGCGCTGACCGATGTCTCGTTCGGCGTGTCGCGCGGCGGCATGCGCTATGTCGTCCGCGAATCCGCCGCCGGCCGGATGGTCGCTACCGACCGCGACGGCAAGGTCCTTGCCGACCTGCCGAGCGGCGGCGCCGATCCCTGCCACATCGCCATCGCGCCCAATGGCAATCTGCTGGCGGTCGCCAACTATTCCTCGGGCACCGTCGCGCTCTATCCGCTTGCCGCCGGCATGCCGCAGTCACCCATCATCCGCCAGCACAAGGGCGCCGGTCCCCGCGCCGACCGACAGGCGGGGCCGCACGCGCACTGGGTCGGTTTCACCCCCGACAACCGGTTCGTGCATTCGGTCGATCTGGGTGCCGACACCGTCTTCGCCTATCCCCTGTCGACCGGCGAGATCGGCGAACCGGCCGTCGCATGGCGCGCGCCTGCCGGGGCCGGACCGCGCCACATGGCCTATCACCCCCGCCTGCCGATCGCCTATGTCGTCACCGAACTCGCCAACACGCTGGTCACGCTCGACGCGCAGTTCGATGGCACGCTGAAGGATCGCGCGACCACCTCGCTGCTCCCGCCCGACTGGCAGGGCAAGTCGCAGGCGGCGCATATCGCGATCGACAGCGCCGGGCGTCGCCTCTACGCCTCGAACCGCGGACATAACAGCATCGCCGTGTTCGATCTGGCGGAGGACGGCACCGCGACCCTCGATCAGCATATTCCGTGCGGCGGCGACTGGCCGCGCTTCTTCCTGCTGCTGGAGGATAGCGGACAGCTGCTGGTCGCCAACGAACGCAGCGGCGACGTGGCGGTGTTCGACCTGACCTATGACGGCCACCTGCGCGCGACGCCGGCGCGCATCGCGGTTCCGGGCGTGGTGTTCCTCGACCGGGCGTGACGTAGAAGGCGGTTCACGCGGAGGGTCGAGACCCGGGCGAAGCGCTCGCGAACGGGAGGCGTCCGCCAAGCGCAACCCCTCCGCGCCCCCGCGTGAACCAAAATCATCCCAACCGGTCGACCACCTCGGCCAGCCGTTCGTCGAGCACCGCCAGCATCGCGGTCCATCCGCCCAGCGCTTCCAGTTCGCCCGGCCCGTCCGAAATGCCGCGCAGGCCCATCACCGGCACGCCGAAGCGCTGGCAGGCGCGCACCACGGCATAGGTCTCCATGTCGACCATGTCGGCATCGATGCCCGCATAATCGTCGCCGCCGACAATGTCCGCCCCGGTCGACAGCCGCGCGGTCGGCCAGTCGAGCGGCGTCACCAGCGCCAGTTCCGCACCGAAATCGGCGAACGGCGTCACGCCCTTGGCAAAGCCGATCCGCGACGCATCCATGTCGCGCCACGACACGCTCGCCACCTGCCACACCGACCCCAGCGGCAGCGTCCGCGAACCCGCCGACCCGATCGACACGACCAGCTCGGGCAACGCGCCCCGCTCCGCCGCCCGGGCCAGCATGGCGGCAGTCCCCAGCGCTGCCTCGATCGGCCCGACCCCGGTCACCAGCGGATCGAACCGCCGTTGCAGATGCGCGCCATATTCATGCGGCGTCGCCATGACGAAGCGGACGGCGGGGTTGGCCATGACGCCCGGCGTCATGCCGCCGGGTCGTCGGCTTTTTCGAGCGCACGACGTCGCCAGACGCGCGTGCCGGTCAGGAACATATCGCTGAAACAGTAACCGAAGAAGATGGTGATCGTCGACGGTCCGTAACATTGAACCGTGACTGCATAGATATTCATCAGGAACAGCATCGTGAGCTTTTCACGATTGTCCGATTTTTCCACGCCCAGCCATGCACCGATCACGAACAGTATGAACGGGAAGCCCAGCATGATGTAGGTCGAAACATAGAAATTGTCGACCGGGACGCGCATGAAGCCGAGCGCGGTGTAATCCATCGGATAAACGAAGCAACCCAGTCCGCAACCGGTAATCAGGCCGATCGGAAACACATCGGCAAGGTAGATGAAGGGAAAAACCCAAGTGCTGTTGATCCGGTCCTGCATGCTGAACAGGGCGGGATCAATCTTTTCAAGATTAACGCCACTCAGCCCGATCATCAGGATGAACGGCACCAGCACCAGTAGAAAGGAATATCTCGTCAGGGTTTTGCGAACTTCGAGTTCCCTGTCGAAAACCTTGAATATTTCGAACGTGAAATAGTAAGCCGCGAAAATCGCCGCGCAGCCCATCGCGGTCTTGTTGGTCGACAGATAGAGCGCATAGCCCAACGGGATCATCAACGGGATGATCAGGCTTTTCGGATATTGCCGGGCGACCAGAATGAACGGGAACAGGGTCATGTACGCCGCCATCGTACTGTCCCCTGCGAACCCCCCGTACCGCATGGCGCCACCCGACCACCAGACGCGACCGACCGCCTTGGTCTGGCCGAACGTCTCGACGGACATGCCCGTCCAGGGATAATCGACATAGGGTGAGAATAGCAGGCCGATGCCCGACAATATCGCGAGGATCAGAAAGGCATGGGTGGCCCACCGTACCTCGGTGACGGAGCGGCCGGCAAAGGCGAAGCCGAGAAAGATCGGGGACATCATCTTGACGGCGGAAAACAACGCGGCCGGCGGCGCGGTCATGAAGATCCAGCCGATGATGAGCGAGATGAAGACGTTGATGCTGAACAACAGTCCCCAGGCCGATTCCCGTCTGATCGCCATGAACCAGACGAAATAGCCGACCGCCGCGAAGGACATAAGGTCCGGGATGAACCAGACGAACGCAAGGTGATATTGCGCGGCGAAGAAGCGCACCGGACCGGTAAAGGCGTCGCGCAGACCATAGGATACGAAGGCGACCGCCAGCAGGACCAGTTTGAGCCGCGACGGATCGGCTATGCCGAAGGCGTTATGCCATGGTCGGGCCTCGGCCCGGGTGCTCGAATAGGTAAGTTGCATTGCGGCGCCTTCGGTCCGGGCTTTGCTCGCCCAAGGTGCGTGGCTGATAGGGATTTTATGATGGAGCGGCAACGCCGTTCCATGCTAGCGGCCCGCACGATGCGGCATCGCCACGCTTGCCGGGCACGGCGTCGCGCCGTGTTGCAGTGGCGGAGCGGCAGGACGACCGGTGCGACGCACCCCACCCGGAAGGTTACAGGCTCTCATGACGAAACGTCGAATTCTCGTGGCTGCGACGGCCGTTGTCGTGCTGATCGCCACCTATATCTTCGGCTACGTCACATCCTATTACCGGCTGAAGCCCTCCAATCAGATCACCAATATGATCTACCGGGTCGATCCGTACGATCCGCGCAGCAATACCAGCTGGGTCGCGCTGTCGGAGATCTACCTCGGGCGCGGGGCGACCGACGGGATCGCCTTTTTCGGCGATTCGAATGTCGAATATGGCGATTGGCCGCGGCTGCTCGGGCGCAACGACATTCTGAACCATGGTATCGCGGGCGATACCACACGGGGCTTGTTGTTGCGCCTGCGCAACGGGGAGCCGCGCGGTGCGCGCAACATGCTGCTGGTCGGCGTCAACGACATGCGCTCCGGGATCACGTCGTCGGAGAGCATCGCGAATATCGAGAAGATCGTGGCGATCCTCGGCCCGCGGAACACCGTCGTCATATCGCCGATCCTGACCGGCCATGCCGAACGCAACGCGCCGGTCGTGGCGATCATCGAGAGCGAGCGGGCCTTGTGCCGGCGGCTGGGGTGCAGTTTCGTCGACCCCAACACGGTGCTGAGCGAAGGCGGCGCGTTGAAGCCGTCGCTGACGATGGATGGCGTCCATCTGACATGGGGCGGGTATGAGCGGCTAGCCCCGCTGATTTCGGCGGCGCTGGCGGTTCCGCAGCCGCGCTGACGGGGAGGCGTTCGTGGGCCTGCCGCATCGCGCGATCTTCGATAATTTTTGCGCCGCAGCACCGCGCATTTCGGTACGGCACCAGAACGATACGCGGTTTTAGCGGCGCTCGAACGGTCGGCGCGTTCGCTGTCGCATCATGGCGAATGGGGGATTAACTTTTCCCCGTAAGCGGGTGGCTACGGCCTGACGGGTAGGAGGGGCGCGATCCCACCCGGAGTAACTACCCCGTGCCCAGTATCGCAAAAGCGTCCGCGTTCCTCGCCACCCTCGGCATCAACGTCCATTCGGGCAATGCCGGCTATGGCAATGCCAGCATCGTCAACAACGCGCTCGCCTATCTCGGCATCAACCGCGTCCGCGACCATTTCTCCGCGCAGGGCATGCCGGCGGAGGTGACGAAGGCGATGGCGGCGGCGGGCGCCAAGTTCGATTTCGTCGTCAATTCCTCGCTGCCCGCGTCGGGTCAGGCGGGGCTGACCGCGCATATCGCCGCGCTCGAAGCCTTTGCGACGAAGTACAAGGGCAGCGTGATCGCCATCGAGGGCCTGAACGAGGCGAACATCCAGGCGTTCAGCTATAACGGATCGTCGACGATGGCCGCCGCCGGGGCGTTCCAGAAGGTGCTGTACCAGGCGGTGAAGGGCAGCGCGACGCTGGGTGGCATCCCGGTCATCAACCTGTCGCTCGGCATGGAGAGCGATGCGGATGCGGCAGCGCTGGGCGATCTGGGCAAATATTCCGATTTCGCCAATGCCCATGCCTATACCGCGACCGGGCAGCTGGCCGACAAGGTGCAGGAAGCCTCGCTGGCCCGCGCCAAGCGGACGTCGCAGGGCGATCCGGTGGTCATTACGGAAACCGGATATACAACCTTGCCCGAGCATAGCGACCTGGGCGTCAACGAATCGGCGCAGGCGAAGCTGACGCTGACGTCGCTGCTCCACGCGTTCGAGAACGGGTCGCAGCAGACCTATCTCTACGAACTGCTCGACAGCAACATGTCGCTCGACGTGCCCGAAAAGGAACGCCATTTCGGCCTGTTCAAGACCGATGGCACGCCCAAGATGGCGGCCAGGGCGGTCCATGCCTTCACCACCATCCTCGGCTATACCGATGCCGGCACGGGCACCGACGCCGGCAAGGCGAGCTATACGCTGGGCGGCCTGCCCGCCGATGGCCATTCGATGCTGCTGACCAAGGACAGCGGCGCGTGGGACCTGGTGGTCTGGCGCGACGTCAAGGTATGGAGCGATGTCCTCGACAAGGAGCTGGTCACCGATCCGAAGACGATCACCGTCGACCTGGGCGGCGTGCAGAAGACGGTCTATGTCTACGACCCGTTGGGCGGCACGAAGCCGATCGCGGTCTATACCAACGTCTCCTCGATCCAGCTGGCGGTCGGCGATCGTCCGCTGATCGTCGAGGTCGGCGCCGCCGGCCCGGTCACCGATCTGCCCCGCGTCAGCGAACCCGATCTGGTGATGACCGCCGCGCAGTTCGCCGCGCAGATCGACAAGCTGGCCGGATCGACCGGGATCAAGTCGATCAAGCTGACCGACGGCAACGTCATCAACCTCGCCTCGATCGCGACGAAGGATTATGTCGTCGCGAACTATGGCGCGCTGCTCGGCAAGATCGCCGGGGGCTACCGCTTCGAGGTCGCGCTCGACGGTCCCGGCTGGCATCGTACCGAGGCGTATGACGCTGCGGGCAAGCTGACGGCCACCACCGAACTCGCCTATGACGGCAACGTCTTGCGGCAGAAGCGCATCGTCGAAGTCGGCGGCGCGACGACCGACGTGCTCTACAAGGGCGGGCTGCAGGCGCAGACGATCGTCACCAGCGCCGCCGGTGTCGTCACCACCGATTTCGACACCGCGACCGGTCGCATGACGCAGAAGATCGTGAAGTCGGCCAATGGCGATGTCGAGGTGACCGGCTATACCGGCGGCGTCGTGTCGAGCTATGTGCTCAACCGCGCGGACGGCAGCCGCACGATCGATGAATTCGATGCGAAGGGCGTGCGCACCCGCGAAGTCACGGTCGACGCGGCCGGCACCTGGACCACCTTGCTCTACACCGCCGGCAAGCTGACCCGGCAGGGCATCCAGCGGACCGACGGCAGCGGCGAAACCGCCGACTACGCCATCGCCGGACAGGCGTGGACCACGCAGCGCCAGCTGTTCGACACCAAGGGCCGGGTCTATCAGGTCGAACGCAGCCGCGCCGACGGCACCTTGTATTCGACCGAAAAGACCGCCGTCGACGGGTCGAAGGTCACGACCATGTTCGGCGCGAAGAACAACAGGCTGAGCGAGGCGAGCTTCGCCGCCGATGGCAGCAGCAAGACGTTGCTGTTCGATGCGACCACGGGCAAGCTGACCCAGTCGGTGGCGAAGGCGAACGGCAATACCGTGACCGAGGAATATGCCGCCGGCATATTGAGCCGCCGGGTCACCGCCTTTGCCGATGGCAGCAGCGACGTCGTGACCTATGATTCGAGCGGTCGCAAGGTGAGCGATGTCGAGGTGAGCGCCACCAAGACATGGACCACTACGCTGTTCGACGCGGCGACCGGCAAGACGACCCGCCGCGGCGTGCAATATGCGGACGGCAGCGGAGAGACGGTCAGCTACGGCATCGCCGGACAGGCATGGGTCACCGAACGGCAGGTGTTCGACACCAAGGGCAAGGTCTATCAGGTCGAACGCAGCCGCGCCGACGGCAGCTTGTATTCGACCGAGAAGACCGCGACCGACGGGTCGAAGGTCACGACGATGTTCGGCGCGAAGAACAACAAGCTGAGCGAGGCGAGCTTCGCCGCCGATGGCAGCAGCAAGACGCTGCTGTTCGACGCAACCACGGGCAAGCTGACGCAGTCGGTGGCGAAGGCGAACGGCAACACCGTGACCGAGGACTATGCCGCCGGCGTGCTGAGCCGCCGGGTCACCGCCTTTGCCGATGGCAGCAGCGACGTCGTGACCTATGATTCGAACGGTCGCAAGGTGAGCGATGTCGAGGTGAGCGCGACCAAGACATGGACCACGACGCTGTTCGACGCGGCGACCGGCAAGATGACCCGTCGCGGCATCCAATATGCCGACCGCAGCGGCGAAACGACGACCTACGGCATCACCGGACAGGCGTGGGTCACCGAACGGCAGGTGTTCGACACCAAGGGCAAGGTCTATCAGGTCGAACGTACGCGCGCCGACGGAACGCTGGTCTACACCGAAAAGGCCGGAAGCGACGGGGCCAAGATAACCGCGACCTATGGCACGACCGGGCGCAAGCTGACCGAGGTGACGGCATCGCCCGATGGCGCCACGCTGTCGCTGACCTTCGATGCCGCGTCGGGCCTGCCGGTCCAGTCGGTATCGAAGAAGGCGGGGGAGACGATCACCGACGTCTATACGACCGGGGTGCTGACCCGGCGGACGACGAACCTTGCCGACGGGTCGACCCATGTCCTCAGCTATGACGGTTCCGGACGCAAGGTCAGCGACCAGACGATCAGCGCGACGAAGACGTGGACGACGATCCTGTACGACGCGGCGACCGGTGCCATGACCCGGCGGGGAATCCAGCGCGCCGATGGCAGCGGGGAAACGACCAGCTATGGCATCACCGGCCAGCCATGGACCGCGCTGCGCCAGATCTTCGACACCAAGGGCAAGGTGATCGAACAGTTCCGCCTGCATAACGACGGCACGCTCGACTATCACGAATTGAACAACGCCGACGGGTCGCGGGAAATCAGCACCTTCGATGCGGTCGGCAACAAGCTGACGCAGCTGAATATCGGCAGCGACGGCGGACGCGTGACGCTGAAGTTCGACGGCGCGACGCAGGCGCTGATGTCGAAGCTGACGCAGACGGCGGCGGGCGACACGATGAACGCGACCTTCGTCGCCGGGGTGATGGTCGAACAGAAAAGCTATTTCGTCGATGGTCGCAAGACGATCGAGACGTTCGACGGCGCGGTGCGCCAGACCAGCACCTATGCCGCCAATGGCAAGCCGATCAGCGTGGTGACGGTCGATGCCGAAAACACCTGGACGACCGAGCTGTTCGACGCGACGGGCAAGCAGACGCATCGCTTCATCGAACATGCCGACCACAGCGCACAGGTGACGCGCTTCAACGTCACCGGCGCCAGCTATGTGACGGAAACGCAGCAGGTCAATTCGAACGGTCTGGTGACGGCGGTCGTGCGGCTCCACGCCGACGGGACGCTCGACTATACCGAAGTGACCGAGGCCGACGGCAACCGCCAGTTGAACTGGTATGACGGCAAGGGGCGCAAGACCATCGCCGCCACGCTGTCCGCCGACGGCACGCGCTTCACGACGCGGTTCGACGCGGCCAGCGGTGCCATCAACGACACCACCCGCGAAACGGCGGATTCGAAAACCGTCAGCGTCTATGTCGGCGGCAAGATCTCGACCCGCGTCACCGACGAACTGACGACCGGCACCCGCTTCATCGAAACCTATAATTCGGCCGGCGCGATGATTACCAAGGCGACGATCGACGCGCAGAAGAACTGGGAAACGCTGCGGTTCGATGCGCAGACCGGGGCGCTGGTCAAGCGCGGCATCGAATATGCCGACGGCAGCGGCGAATCGATCGGCTATAACGGCACCGGCGATGCGATGGTGACCGACTGGCAGAAGTTCGACACCGGCAAGAAGATCGTCGCCGGCCGCCAGACCCGGGCCGACGGGTCGCTCATCACCGAATTCAACGTCGCCGCCGACGGCACGCGGACGTCGGAATGGTTCGACATCGCCAACCGCCGCGTCAGCCAGGTCACGGTCGCCGCCAACGGGGCGAAGACCAGCCTGTATTTCGACAAGGTCAGCCAGTTGCTGGTCAGCAGCATCGTCCAGTCGCCGGGTGGCGATACGGTCACCAGCAGCTATCGCGCCGGGGTACTGACCGGTCGCACGACCGCCCTGGCGACCGGCGCTACGCTGACCGAGACCTTCTCGGCGACGGGCCGCGACCTGCCGGGTCTGGCGGCGGCCGGCAGCTATCAGGCGCTGCTGCTCGACAACGGGTCGGGCAAGGTTGCCGGTACGCTGGCCGATGAGGTGCTGCTGGCCGATGGCGGCGGCACGACGATCCTGACCGGGGGCCTCGGCAAGGACCGGTTCGTGATCCAGCGCGGCGCCAGTGCCACGATCACCGATTTCGGTGCCGGCCACGACCTGCTCGACCTGAGCGCGCTGACCAAGGGTGGCCAGCCGACGATCACCCTGTCGGAGGGCAACACCGTCCTGCGCTTCGGCAGCGGGGAGACGGTGACGCTGGCCGGGGTCGATCCCGGCCGGCTGGTCGCTGCGCCACAGGCGAGCGGCGTCTATATGCTCGGCTGATCCGGCCGGTTCTCCGCAGCGCACGCATCCGCCCCGCATCGAACCACCGATGCGGGGCGGTATCGTTCGTAACGCTAACGTCATGAAAATGCCTGTTTCCGTGTCGTTCGCATGACGGCGCCCGCAAGGGAATCTTAGGCATTCGCCGTTAAGCATATCCCATCCCGGTCCGCCGATACGCTGCGCTGCACCATGGCACGGCACGCGCGGACCGCTGTGAAAGGGTATGTGCGTGCAATATCGGGGTGGGCGTCGCGGGATCGCGACGGGCTGGACGACGGGCGGGGTGGTGGCATGATCCACCAGACGATCCGCAACGACAGCGGGCTGGTCGCGCTGGCGGCGCTGCTGGAAATTCATGGCATCGCGGTCGATCCGGCGCAGCTGCGCCACGACATGGGGCATTTCCACACCCTGTCGGCCGACGATCTCATCCGCCTGACCGGTAACATCGACGGCGTGCGGGCGAAGAAGCGTCGCGCCGGATTCGCCGATCTCGCCCGCCTGCCGCTGCCGGCGCTGGGCGACGGGGTCGATGGCTGGTTCCTGATCGGGCAGGTCAGCGACGATGCGGTGCTGGTGCAGCGCCCCGGCCTGCCGGTGACCAAACTCAGCCGCGAGGATTTCGAGCTGATGTGGTCGGGCGAGTTGGTGCTGGTCACCACGCGCGAAAGCGCGCGCCTCGCCATGCGCGACTTCGACTTTTCATGGTTCATCCCGCAGATCGTCCGCTATCGCCGGCTGATCGGCGAGGTGCTGCTCATCACGCTGGCGCTGAACCTGCTCGGCCTCGCCGCGCCGCTGTTCTTCCAGAATGTCGTCGACAAGGTGCTGGTGCACGAAACGATGTCGACGCTGACCGTGCTGGTGGTCGGCTTCGTCGCGGTGTCGCTGTGGGAGACCGCGTTCGGCTGGCTGCGCACCAGCCTCTATTCCGAAACCAGCCAGAAGATCGACGTGGAACTGGGCGCGCGGCTGTTCCGCCATCTGTTGCGCCTGCCGCTCGGCTATTTCGAACAGCGCCGGGTCGGCGATACCGCCACCCGCGTCCGCCAGATCGAAACGATCCGCGAATTCCTGACCAGCGCGTCGCTGACGGTGCTGATCGACCCGATCTTCACCCTCGTCTTCCTTGCGGCGATGGCGATGTATTCGCTGAAGCTGTTCGCGGTCGCGGTCCTGACCATCCCGGCCTATTTCGTCATCGCGATGCTGGTGACGGGGCCGCTTCGCGCCCGGATCGCCGACAAGTTCGAACGCGGCGCGGCCAACAACGCGCTGCTGGTCGAGACGATCGGCGGAATCCAGACGGTCAAGGCCGCCGCCGTCGAACCGCAATGGCAGGACCGCTGGGAACGCCAGCTTGCCGGCTATGCCGGGGCCAATCAGCGCGTCATCAACCTCGGCAATACCGGGTCGGAGGCGATCCAGCTGGTGTCCAAGCTGAACATGGCCGCGATCCTGTATTTCGGGGCGCAGGCGGTGATCGCCCACGACCTGACCATCGGCGGCCTCGTCGCGTTCAACATGTTCGCGCAGCGCGTGTCCGGCCCGGTGATCCGCATGGCGCAGCTGTGGCAGGAATTCCAGCAGGTGCGCCTTGCGGTGCAGCGGCTGGGCGACGTGCTCAACCACCGCGTCGAACCCGGCTCGGGCAGCCAGAGCGCGCCGCACGCGATCCGCGGCGACGTGACGTTCGAATCGATCCGCTTCCGCTATGCCGATGACGGTCCGTGGACGCTGGAGGATGTCGACCTGACCATCCCCGCCGGATCGACGCTCGGCATCGTCGGGTCGTCGGGATCGGGCAAGTCGACGCTGACGAAATTGCTCCAGCGCTTCTACGTCCCCGCCGCCGGCCGCGTGCTGATCGACGGGATCGACATCAGCCAGATCGACCCGGCATGGCTGCGGCGGCAGATCGGCGTGGTGTTGCAGGAGAACATGCTGTTCAACCGGTCGGTGCGCGAAAACATCGCGCTCGCCAACCCCGCGCTGCCGCTGGAACAGGTGGTCGAGGCGGCGACGTTGGCCGGGGCGCACGACTTTATCACGCGGCTGCCGCAAGGCTATGACACGATGATCGAGGAGCGGGGGGCCAATTTGTCGGGGGGCCAGCGCCAGCGCCTCGCCATCGCGCGCGCGCTGGTCACCCGGCCGCGCATCCTGATCTTCGACGAAGCGACCAGCGCGCTGGACGCCGAGAGCGAGGAGATCATCCAGACCAACCTGCGCGCGATGGCCGAAGGGCGCACCGTCATCATCATCGCCCATCGCCTGTCGGCGATCCGCCAGTGCGACACGATCGTCGCGATGGAGCGCGGGCGGCTGGTCGAGGCGGGCGACCATGACGAACTGCTGAAACTGGGCGGCCGCTACGCCGATCTTCACCGACGCCAAATGGGCGTCCTGCACGGAATTGCCGCATGAGTGCCGTTGCCTATCACTGGAACCTGTTCCGCCGCGCGCTGGCCGACGATCGTGCCGAGGCCCGCGACCGGAAAGAGAATCTCGAACCGCGTTTCCTGCCTGCCGCGCTCGAAGTCATCGAACGGCCGGTATCGCCGACCGGTCGCCGCACCGCATGGGCCATGCTCGGCTGCCTCGCCGCGACGTCGGCGTGGCTGGTGCTGGGGCAGGTCGACGTCGTCGCGACCGCCGAAGGCAAGATCGCGCCGGTCGGCAGCGTGAAGCTGGTCCAGGCCGCGACCGCCGGCATCGTCCGCAGCATCCACGTCCGCGACGGCGACCGGGTGAAGGCCGGGCAATTGCTGGTCGATCTCGATTCGACGGTATCGGGCGCCGAGGAGGCACAGGCGGCGCGCGCGCTGCTCGCCGCCGAGATCGATGTCGCGCGGGGACAGGCGATCGTCGAGGGACTGAGCGGCGGGGCGGGGCATTTCGTCGCACCGGCCGGCACGCCCGCCGATGTCGCCGATACGCAGCGCCGGCTGGTCGCGGCGCAGTTGGCGACGATCCGGGCGGAGGGTGCAGGGTTGGCCGCCGCGCGCTCGGCGGCGCTGTCGGACGCCGCGGCGGCACGCGATCAGGTGCGGACCTATGACGCCAACCGTCCCCTGATGGACAAGCATCTCGCCGCGATCACCAGCCTCGCCGACAAGGGCTATGCGTCGGGCCTTCGCCTGCTCGAAGTACAGCGCCAGCGCCGCAGCGAGGCGGGCAGCCGCGACGTCGCGGCGGCGCAGGTCGCGCGCGGCAATTCGGAAGCGCGCCGCTTCGCGCAACAGCTCGCCCAGTCGCGCGAGGCTGCCCGGCAAGGCGCCCTCACCGACCTCTCGCGCGCGCAGGCCGAGGCGATGATGCGCCGCGAGGAACTGACCAAGGCGCGCGACCGCAGCCGGATGCAGCAGCTCCGCGCCCCGGTCGACGGCACCGTGCAGCAATTGGCGGTGCACACCATCGGCGGCGTCGTCGAACCGGTTCGGCCGCTGATGGTCGTCGTTCCCGACGATGCGCTGGTGATGGAGGCACGGGTCATGAACCGCGACGCGGGCTTCGTCCGCGCCGGGCAGCCGGTGTCGGTGAAGCTGGAGGCGTTCCCCTTCACCCGCTTCGGCACGGTCCCCGGCCGCATCCTGACGATCAGCCGCGACGCGGTGCAGGACGAAAAGACGCCGCCTTATTACGTCGCCCGCATCGCGCTCGACCAGCGTACCATCGAGGCCGATGGCCGCCGCGTGCCGCTGACCCCGGGGCTGTCGGCGACGGCGGACGTGCGTATCGGCGAGCGGCGGATCATCCGCTATCTGTTCGACCCGATGGATACCGGCATCCGCGAGGCGGCGCGGGAACGGTAAGTACGGACCGGGGCGGGGCGACCCCGTCCCGGTGCCGAGTTACAGCGCGACGCGGTCGACCGCCTTGGGTGCGGTGCGCAGCCGGTTGCGTATCACGGCGCGCCCGGCGTCGATCGCGGCCGCCTCGATCCAGCGATAGACCAGTGCCGCCACGACCGTCGCCAGCAGCATCGACACGAGGATGCCGACATGGAGCGGCACGCCGGCGGCACGCAACGTCGCTCCGAAATAATGGTCGATCGACAGCTGGACGAGGCTGCCGAAGAGATAGACCGAATAGCTGATCCGGCCGAGGAACGACAGGATCGGGCTTTGCAGTCTGATCTTCGTCGTGAAGAGCAGGAAGATACCGATCGCAAGATAATAGGTGATGGTATAGCGCAGCGCCCCTTCGTCATAGGCGAAGTTGGCGACCACCGGCATGACGACGGCGAACAGCGCAAGCAGCACGACCACCGACCGGCGGGCCAGCGCGTCCTGTTCGATGGTGGCAAGGCGCCACAACATGCCGACGAACATCACGAACAAGGCCAGCGGGATCGCGACGGGCACCGCCTTGCCGGTCATGAAGCGGAGCGCGCCTGCGGCGATCGCCGCGACGAGCATCAGGATCGCGACGCCGAACGCGGTCCGGGGACTGCGAAGATTGACGAACAGGAACAGCGCGACGCACAGCGCATAGAAGATCAGTTCGATCTGCAAGGTCCAGAACAGGCCCTGCATCGGCTTCTGCCCGACAAAGCCCTGCAACATCGTGATGTTGGCGATCAGCTGGGTGATCGTGAAATTCTGACCGATCATCCAGTAATTGACGAGGATCGCCCCCACGATCGACAGCCAATAGGCGGGGTAGAGCCGGAAGAAGCGACCGATCACGAAGGCTTCCACCGGTCGCTCGCCGTCCCGCTTCAGCGAGAACGGAATGACGAAGCCGGAAATGGCGAAGAACAGCGTCACCGCGACCTTGCCGAGGTCGAAGCCATAGGAGGTCAGCCAGAAGACGCTGCGTTCCCAGGCGTGGTCGAGCGTGCCGGCCTTGGTCGCGTCATAGCCGGCGTGAAAATAGATGACGGCATAGGCGGCGAAGCCGCGCAGGGCGTCGAGATATCCGAACCGGGTCGCGTTCTTTTCCACAATGTCCCCCCGGACTGGTGGTATGACGCGACCGCCATTCTAATAATTTATACATCCGGTCAATGTTCTAATACGTTATACACCCTTTCGATATCGTCGGCCATGCGCCGCGCGGTGTAGCGTTCGTTGAACCGGACGGGGCCGAGTGCGGCGAAATGCGCGCGCTTTTCCGGGGTGAGCGCCAGTAACGCCGCTCGCAGGGCTTCCGGATCGTCCGGCGGCACGATCACGCCATATTGCCCGTCGGCCAGCGTATCGCGCAGCCCGCCGGCGGCAGACGCGACGACCGGCTTGCCGAGCCGCATCGCCTCGACCGCGACCAGTCCGAATCCTTCCCAGCGCGAGGGGACGACCAGCACGTCGCACGCCTTCATCTCGGCGACCACGCCGTCGCGATCCTGCCAGCCGCGAATGTCGATGAAGTCGAGGGCCGGGGGGTGATAGCCATGCCCGACCGCCGGGGCGCCGACGATGCGCAGCGTCACGCGGTCCCCCAGCGGGCGGACGGCGTCCACCAGCGTGTCCAACCCCTTTTGCCGATCGAACCGGCCGACGAACAACAGCTTGAGCCGGTCGTCGTCCCACGGCACCGCATCGACATCGGGCGTGATCGCGGAAATGCCGTTCGGCACCAGCGCCAGACGGTGCTCGGCGATGCCGATCGCACGGGCGCGGCGCTGTTCATGTTCGGAAATCAGGATGATCCGGTCGGACCGCCGCGCGAGCATTTGCTCGATCAGGATCATCAACCGCCGGGCCGGCGCCGGCATTTCGATGTCGAACGCCCAGCCATGGGGGCAGAAGATCATCGCGGGGCGCTTGCGCCAGTGCAGCAGGCGCGTGACCAGCCCCGCGCCGAAGGTGTGCCCGTGCACGATCGTCGGGCGGAACTGCCGGCACACCTTCCAATAGGCCCAGGCGAGCAACACCATGCCCAGCAACCGGCCCGGGCGGGAAAAATACCGGAATTCCACGCCGCTATTGGCCAGTCGCGGTTCGATATGGTCGCGATGTTCGTGCGGGATCAGCAGCGTGATCTGACCGGGGCTGGTCCGCTGTGCCTGCAAGGTCAGCAGTTCGGCAAGATAACTGCCCGTGCCACCTATGATACTGTCGCAGACATGCAAGATACGCATCGCTGTCCCATCGACCGGAAGGTTACTCCAACCCGGGGGTCAGACGAGGACAACGCCCACAATGCTGATACGATGTTCGTCGAGCCGATCGATGAGCTGGCGCGCGGTACGGCGCATGGTGACATGCTTGCGCGCCACCAGCACGACCGAATCGAACCCGACCAGTGCCGCCGCGATCGATGCCGTACCCGTCGAACGGTCGATCGACAGCGCCGCGAGGTTCAGCTGTGCCGGCACGTTCCATTCGTAGCTGCGCTCGAGGATCGGCTGACGCTCCAGCATCGTCTGGCCTGCGGCGCCCGATCCTGCGATCCACAGATCGGCGACGGGCGTCTGCTGCGCGCCGCCGGTCGCCGTACGGCCGACCATGCGGTGCATCGCGGCATCGCTGAGGTTCCCGTCGATCAGCAGCGTCGGCGTTTCCAGCCGGGCCATCACGACCGCCAGATTGGCGGCCATCGCCGCCAGTTCGGGTTCGCAATCGAGTCCGATCAGGGCGCAGGACCGGACGCGACGGTCGTCGTCGCCGACATTGTGCTGCAGGATCGAACTGCGCAGCGAGCGCAGATGCAACACATAGGGTGTTTCGAGGTCGAAGGCGGCGACGAGCGACGGATCGACATCCTGTCCGCCCGGCGCGGCGGTGCCGGCCGCCCCGCGACGGGCGTCGCCGCCGGCACGCGGATCGAGCTGCGCCGTCGCCGCTGCGTCGTCGACGGACCAGTCGGACGTGCTGTTCGAGCGGATTCTCATGCCGCGAACTCCTGTTGGGCAGCGGCACGGCCGCTGCGGGTGGTCATGTCGACCAGGACGGGAAGGTCGAGCGAGGCCGCCGTACCCGATGCGGTCCGCAGCCGGGGGCGGATGAACTCCTTGGCGGCGGCAGCGCCCAGTCCGGCACCGAGGCCCAGCACCAGCGCGGCGGCGAACCACAGCGGCAGGTTCGGCTTGGACGGGAGCAGCGGGGCGACCGCACGGTCGAGCCGGCTGGCATTGGCCTGCGAAATCTCGCTCTGCAATGCGGCTTCGTTGAAGCGCTGCCGAACGGTGTCGTAGGTCTGGCGGGTCGCGTCGACATCGCGCTGCAACACCATCAACTGGTCCTGCACGCCCGACATGTTGAGCATCCGCGTCTGCTGCTGCGCCAGCTTCGCCCGCAATTCCGCTTCGCGGCGGCCGGCGGCGGCGCTGGCCGAGTCGAGGGCGGACGCCTGGGTCGAGCGCGCCTTGGCCAGTTCGGCGCGCAGCGCCGACAATTGGGCGTTGGCGGCGACCATGGTCGGATGCGCGGCACCCAATGTCTTCGACATTTCGGCGACGCGGCCGGCCTGTAACCCGACTTCGCGCTGCAGTTCCTGGACGATGGTCGAGGATTCGACTTCCGGACCGTTGGACGACGTTGCCCGGGCGCGGGCGGCGGCTGCTTCCGCCTGTGCCTGCACCAGTTCGGTCGACAGGTTCTTGGCGCGGTCGCCCTCCAGATCCATGCGATCGACGCCGACGATGCCGTTGGCACGTTCGAAATCGGACAGGCGGCGCTGCGCCTGTTCGAACCGTTCGCGCACCGCACGCGTCCGCTCGTCATACCAGCGCGCGCTGTTGCGGGCGGGCATGGTGCGCAGTTCGACCTGCTTGGTCAGATAGGTGTCGACGACCCGGTTCAGCGTCGCGGCGGCCTGCTCGGCATCGTTCGCCGTGTAGCTCAGGCGGATGACGTTGCTGCCCTTTTCGCTGCCGATGACCAGCTGGCGGCGCAGGATCGCGGTCGCGTTCTGCAGGCGCTGTTCGGCGGTTTCGCCAAAGGCCGCGCTCTGGAATGCCGGATCGGTACGCGCCACTTCGTTCAGCACGGCGTCGCTGCGCAGAATGTCGATCTGCGTGCCGATGATCGTGTCGATGACCGATGCGTTGTTCTGGCTGTTGTTGTTGCTGCTGGCGCTCGGGTCGCGCTGGGTCAGGTCGACCAGCAGCGACGACGACGCGCTGTACTGGCGGTCCTGCATCAGCGCCAGCACGACCAGCGCGCCGAACGTCAGCAAGCCGACCAGTATCGCGGTGCGCAACCGATGCCGGATCGCGCTTATCAGGTCGGAAAAACTAATCATAGGACACTCCCCTTGTCCTGAAGCAGCGCGCGCAGGTCATGGCCGGCGTCGCGTGCCGTCGGGACCGGTGCGATCCTGCCGGTGAACAGCAGGAGATAGAATTGCGGCGCCAGCGAATCTTCGAAGACATACTGGTCCGGCAGGGCCGAATCGAGCAGGATCGGGCGCAACGCGGCGAGGGCGTGGTCTATCTGGGTTGCGGCGTCGGGTGCGTCGAGTTCGGCAATAAGTTCACCCCGGTCGACCCGCGAGCGCATCGCGGCGTTGAGGCAGGCGACGGCCGTCGCCAGCGCCACGGCACGCGGCTGTTTCGCCTGGGCGAGCAGGATGTCGGCATTGCGCCGGCTGACCCCGTGCCATTCGCCGAACGCGGTTTCCAGCCCGCGCTGCACGCTGGCGGCGTCGATCGTGCCGGTCCCGGCCGTATCGGCGTGAAGCGCGGCGTGCAGCCCGAACAGCCGCAGGTGATAGGGCGAGCCGACCGCCGCGTTGACGAGCATCGCCGCCGCATCGTCGGTGATCGCGAGGCCGACGCGATCGACGCAGCGCCGCAGCAGCGAATCGAGGCTGGCCGGGGTCAGCCCGCCGACCGGCACCCCGATCAGGTGGCGGCGCAGCGACGGATGGCCGGCGATCAGGTCTTCCAGATTGGCGGCGATGCCGATCGTCACGATGCTGACATCGACGCGCATGTCCGACAGCAGCTTCATGAACGCGGCCAGTTCGGCCTTCGTCTCCTGCGAATGCACCCGGTCGAATTCGTCGAGCATCAGGATCGTGCGACGGCGCACCCGTTCGGCGAACAGGCTGGCCAGCCGGCGCGCGTCGAACGGCGCGTCGAGCAGCGCCTGCACCTCGGCGCGCGGAATGCGCGACTGGGGTTCGTCGGCGATGTCGCGCAGATAGGGGCGGAACAGGTCGGAGAAGCTGACATCGCCGCTGGCGAGGTTGTACAGGACGAGGCAGCCGCGTTCGTCGGCCATGTCGCCGAAGATCCGCGACAGCGACGTCTTGCCCGATCCGCGGGCGCCATAGATGATGCCGTGCTTGCGATGGTCGATGACCGCTTCGAGCAGCCGTTCCAGTTCCTCGCCGCGCCCGGCGAGCGCGGCGCGGTTCGCGACCGGCATGCCGGTGTCGAACACCTCGTGCATCATCGCCCGCCGCGACCGCGGCGGTGCGGGCGGGGCCGCGGGCACGGGGGCGGGCGCCGCGGCAAACGCCGCCGGCGCGGGCAGGCTGCGTTCGCGCGGTTCGGAATCGAACAGGCGCGCGATCGCGTCGGACAGGCGTTGCCAGAAACTCATCGCGGCATGCTCCCGATACGGAGGAAGATCGGAGGCATCAGAACCACTTTTCCTTGATGACCAGCACGTCTTCAGGCTGCACGACGTCGTCCAGCGACGGCTTGGCGACGGGCTTGCCGCCCCGGCGCACCTCGATCCGCTTGGTCGATCCGGCGAGCGTCGGCCCTTCGGCCAGCGCCAGCGCCTGACGGAAGGTCATGCCGGGCACGATCGGGAAGGCGCCGCCGCGATTGACCTCGCCATAGACATAGACCTTTTCGGCGAGCGGCACGAACAGCGTGTCGCCCGGCCCGACCATGCGCGACGCGGCGGTCGCGGCATCGGTCAGCGCGATCCGCTCCTGCTGCCCGTCGGCGCGGGTCAGCACCACCGTGTTGGCGCCATCGGCACGCGTGCCGCCGGCTTTCGCCACCATCGCCGCCACCGAATAGGGCTGGTCGAGCGCGTAGAGGCCCGCGGTCGGCACCGCGCCCAGCACGGTGACGGTCTTGCTGGCGAAGCTCGTCACCTCGATGTTGATCGACGGCGCGCTGAGAATCTTGTTCTTCAGAAAGGCGCGCATCATTTCGTCGGCCAGCGCCGCCGTCGTCTTGCCCGCCGCGCGCACCGACCCGAGATACGGCGTCGTAATCGTGCCGTCCGCGCGGATCTTGGTCTTGTAGCTCATGTCGGGCTGGCCGAAGACCTTGATCTCGATCTCGTCATTGGCACCCAGGATATAGGATGCGGCGGGCGCCGCCGCCGGGGCGGGCGTCGTCTGCGCCAGCGTGGCCGGTGCGCCCAGCACCATCGCGATCGCCGTCAGCATTGCAGTGTAGCTCATGTTCATGCTCGACCCTTAAGACTGTCCATGTCGATCAGAAGCGATAGGAGATGCCACCTGTCGCCAAGGTGACCCGAAACTGGTTGGCGTCGGTATCGGTCTGGCGGGAGATGTTGCGCAACTGCGCCCGCAGATCGACCCGCGCGCCGATCCGCCGGGTGATCCCGGCCTCGATATCGGTGACGTGATCGAAGTTGATGCCGCTGACCACCACCAGCGGATCGCCCCGGAACACGCGTTCGGCATAGCTTCCCTGGACGTGCACGCGCGTCCGTTCGGCGAACTGCCATTCGCCGCGCAGCCCGACATCGGTCTGTACCGCGAACCCGGCCGGGACCAGCGTATCGTTGATGATGCGGCGGTCGGTCGTCAGTGTCAGCGACAGGCGCGGCAGCGGGCGATAGATCAGTTCGCCCGCCCAGCCGAGGCCGCGATACGGCCGCACGTCCGCACCGATGCTGCGCGCCGACAGATATTGCACATCGGCCTTCAGCGACGCGCTGGACACGACCGACCGCACGAAGGTCAGGCCGGCGCGATCGATATGGTTGGTGACGCCGATCGCATCGCGCGCGCTGTCGACGCGGTTGTAATAGGCGGTGAGGGTGCCGATGCTGGGCCGGGCATAGCCGAGGCCCACGGTATAGCTGTTCGCCCGCTGGTTCGCGAAGTCGAATTCGGGATCGTTGTCCGACGTGTCGCGGCGATAGGCGACGATCGGGAACAGTCCGACGGTCCGCGGGCAGGTCGCCTCCACGCCCAGCGCGGTGAACGTCTGGAAATTGTCGATCGGGCCGTTGATGTCGCCATAGTCGGCGCGCTGGCGCTGGATCGACGCCAGCGGACGCAGCACGCACTGGCCGGCGATCCGCACATTGCCGCGCATCTGGCCGAGCGCGCGGATGCGGCTGCGATCGGGGTTCTGCGTGTAATAGCCATAGCTGACATCGGCGTTGAGCGTGACGTCGTTCACGCCCAGCTGCTTCTGATATTCCGCGATCAACGATGGCGTCACGATCACGTCGTCGACGCTGGGCCGGCGCGCGTCGTCGGTCCGGAAGATATTGTCGTCATACGTCGCGCTGACCCCGGTGGTCAGCGTCAGCCCCGGCCGGGCCAGTTCCGGCCGCCGAACCGATTCGTCGCGCTGCTTGAACGTCGAGGGTTGAGACTGCGCCAGCGCAGGTACAGCGACGCCCATGGCAAGACCGCCCAAGACCAGCCGGGTCGCGGAAATCGGATCGATGAGAAGCTTCATTGCCGTCATCCTTTGCCTGTTCCGGAAGATGGCGGCAAATCTTTTTTGCTGCGTTGCAACAACATAGTCAGGACCGTACTTTTGCAGGCTGTCGTGCGATGACATCGAATGCCTCCAGCGTCCGGTCGGCAAGGGTTTCGTTGTCGAATGCGCTCGCCGACGCCTCCGCCTGCGCACGCAACCGGCCGAGTTGTTCCGGCGCCCGCAGGATCGCTGACAGCTGTTCGCGCCACTGTTCCGTATCACCGGCCGGAGCGATGAAGCCGTTGCGTCCCGGTTCGACCAGTTCGGGCAGGCCGCCCTTGTCACTGGCGAAGACCGGCAGGCCCACGCCCAGCGCCTGGATGACGACGCCCGGCGAATTTTCCATCCACAGCGAGGGAACGAGCAGCAGGTCGCTGCCGGCCATGTCGTCGGCCACCTGTTGCAGGGGGACGTGGCCCGCGATCTCCAGCCAGGGATGATGGCCGAACCGCGCACGCAGCGCGGCTTCGTCCGGCCCCTTGCCCAGCACCTTCAGGCCGAAGTCGAACCGTTTCGCCAGCGGTTCGAGCGCGTCGAGCAGGAAGGCGATCCCCTTCGTATTTTCCAGCCGACCGACGAACAGCAACCGCGTGCGGTCCGACGGACGATGGGGGCGGGAGGGGGCGGGGTAGGTGGTCGGGTTGAGGATATGAAAGTTCGGATAGTCGGCGACGGGCAGGAAAGCGCCCACTTTCGCGAGGTTGGCGCGCGAGGGGGAGATGAAGCCGAGGCGCGGGATGTGGCGCAGATAGCGCTGTTTCACCGCCATGCTGAGCCGGCAGTCGGTGCATTGCGATGCGCATTCATGGTCGCCGCGGAACATCGTCGTGCGGATGCAGGGCAGCGCCAGATCGTGCAGCGTGATCGCGACCGGCACGTCGTGGCGGGCAAAGGCGTCCAGGCCGTTATAGCCGAGGCCCGAGATCCAGTGGACATGTACGAAATCGGGACGGAAGTCGCGCACCACCCGGTCGATGCGCGCTTCGTTGCGGGGATCGAGCACGTCCTGCGCGTGCCAGATCGGCTTTTGCCACGACGGTGCGGCACGAATGTCGAAGACCGAGCGGATATGCGCGCTGGCGATCCGGTAGATGCGATAGGTTTCGAACGGCGCGTCCCAGCATTCCGCCGCCTTCGACGGCGCCGCCGCCAGCACCGCCACGTCGTGCCCGCGCGCCGAAAAGGTCCGGGCGAGGTTCTGCGCACAGACCTCCGCCCCGCCGATGATATGCGGGTCGTAATAGGACGTGACGATCAGAATGCGCAATTTCGGTCCCCCGATCGTACGGATGTCGCGACAGGCCGGTCATATCCGGCAATGGTTTTAAGATGGTTTCACATCCGAGACGATCCGCGCCGGAACGCCCGCCGCGGTCGATCGATCCATCACATCATGCAGGACGACCGCATTTGCCGCAATTCGGCCGTCCACCCCGATCCGGATCGGTCCGAGAATGACCGATCCCGCCGCGAGATAGGCGCCGTCGCCGATGACCGCGCGTCCGACGTCGTGCGGCGTGCGCGTGCCGATCGTGACGTTCTGGAGGATGGTGACGTTGCGCCCGACCCGGCACACCCCGACCACGATGCCATAGGGATGGGGAATATAGAGGCCGCCGCCGAAGGTCGCGTCCATCGCCAGTTCGGCACCGAAGCGGCGGCAGGTCCACCACCACCACACCCGCCGGGCGGTGCGGCCGATCACCGGTATCCGGCCCAGCCCATCCTGTATCCGCCGGGCGAGCACGAACTGGAACCCCGGGGTCAGCAGGAACAGCCGCAGCAGGAAGGCCGCCCCGATCCGTTCGCCGTCGCGCAGCGCATAATGGGCGATGTCGGCGCGAATCGCCGCCCGCAGGCCTTCGTGCGCCGGGGCGCGATCGGGGGCGGCGGGGATCGTCACGGTGCGGCCCATACGTTACGGGCTGGGCAATATCCACCGGCCTTTCTATAGGCGGGAGGAACGGTGCCGGTCGGCGCCCCCATCGTGCCGCCCAATCGCAACAGCGGGGCCGGGCGCGTCAGCCCCCCAGCCCGCAGCATCGCCGAGGAGTCCTTTCGATGAAAGTCCTGATCGTCAACACCCTGTACCCGCCCACGACCATCGGCGGTGCGGAGCGCAGCGTATCGCTGCTGGCGCGCGCGGCGGCGAAGCGGGGGCATGAGGTCCATGTCGCCGCCCTGCACGGCAAGGACATGGTGGTCGAGGAGATGGACGGCGACGTCACGGTCCACCGCCTGCCGGTGCGCAACATCTATTGGCAGTTCGATACGCAGCGCAGCCCGTCGAAGGTCGAACGGCTGTTGTGGCACGCCCGCGACCGGCGCAACCCGCGCGCCACCGCCGATCTGACCGGCTTGCTGGAGCGGACCGGGGCCGAGGTGCTGCACACCAACAACATGCAGGGTTTCTCGACCGAAATCTGGGGCGTCGCGAAGGCGAAGGGCGTGCGCGTCGTCCATACGCTGCGCGATTACGGGCTGATCTGTTCGCGCGCGCTGCTGTACCGGTCGGGGCATGACTGCGTGAAGCAGTGCACCGACTGCCGGCTGCTGACCGGGCGCAAGAAGGACAATAGCGTGCTGGTCGATGCGGTCGCGTCGAACAGCCAATATGTCATCGATACCCATCGCCGCTTCGGCTATTTCAACGAAACCGATGCGCGGGTGATCTACAACATCGCCGATGTCCGTTCCGCGCCGACTCCGGCGGCGGCGCTGCCCGGCGGCGGCCTGAGCTTCGGCTATATCGGCCGGGTCGAGCCGGAAAAGGGCATCGAGGTCGTGCTGGCCGCGTTCAGCAAGCTGGCGCGCGACGACTGGCGGCTGGACATCGCCGGGGCGGGCAAGGACGATTATGTCGCGCAGTTGCAGGCGCAATATCCCGATCCGCGCATCCGCTGGCTGGGCTTCGTCAATGCCGATGCCTTTTACGGCGCCGTCGACGTGGTCATCATCTCGTCGATCTGGCCCGAACCGCTGCCGCGCACGATGATCGACTGCCTGGCGCGGGGCAAGGCGGTGATCTATTCGGATGGTGGCGGCACGCCCGAGATCGGCCATCTGGCCCCGCTGGGCGCGATCTATGCCAAGGACGACGTCGCGGCGCTGACCGCGCGGCTGGACGATGCGCTGGCCAATGCCGATGCGTGGCGCGCGGTGCGCGGCGTCGATCCGGCGGTGCTCCAGGCGTTTTCCGAGGAAGCGGTGGCGGGCAAGTATCTGGATTTCTACGCCGGATCGTAAGGGGAGGCCGGCGACGCGGAATGTTGGAGTTTTGTTGGAAATGAGAACGTAGCGCGAACACTCCCTCCGGCGATGCCGCCGGTACAGGAGGAGCTTCCATGGCCGATCGTTTCCAGAATTTCTCCGACAGTCCGCTCGCCCCGGCCACCGCGCCGTTCCCGATCCTGCCCTCGGACGGCGTCGAGCTGCCGCTGGCGACCAAGGGCATCTATGTCGGGACCGGCGGCGACGTGACGCTGCGCGGGATCAACGCGACCGCCGACGTCACCTATCGCAACCTGCCAGACGCCAGCTATATCGCGGTCCGGGCCAGCCATGTCCGCGCGACCGGCACCACCGCGACCAACCTGATCGCGGAGGCCTGATCCCATGCGGATGTCCGGAGCGATCGGCGGCGCCAATCCGTCGAGCCTGGCACGCATCGCGGTGCTGCCCCATCGCCGCCTGCCGCATATCGTCGCGCCGCTGGGCGACAGTCGCGCGGCGGCGGTCTATGTCGATACCGCGCAGCGCGGCTATACCGCCAATTCGGCGCTCAACTGGGCCAATGCGCTGCTGGGCCAGCGCCTCGTCATAGGGCAGGGGTTCGGCAAGTCGGGCGACCGGACCGATCAGGTGCTGGCGCGCCTGCCCGCCGCGATCGCCAGCGGGGCGGGGCTGCTCTACATCCTCGCTGCGCTGAACGACATCGCGCAGAATGTCCCGAGCGCCACGACCAGCGGCGCCACCGCCTTCGCCAATGTCCGCACCATGATCGATGCCGGGCGCGCGGCGGGGATGGTCGTGGTCGTCGAGGCGGAGGTCGGCAGCAACAACCTGAACGCGGTGCAGGTCGGGCAGGTGCATGAATTCAACGCGCAGCTGTTCGAATATGCCGAGCGGGTGGCCGGCGTGCATGTCCATGACGCGCGGCTGGCGGTGATGCAGCCGGGCTATGCCGATGGCACGCTGCAGTTTCGCGAGGGCATGTCCTATGACGGCACGCACCTGAACGGCCGGGGAGCGTCCTATGCCGGCGAGAGCCTCGCGACGTTGATCGCCATGCTGGTGCCGCCGCGCGGCGGGGTGACGATCAACAGCCGCAGCGCGCTGGTCGGCAATGGTCGGCGGCAGCTGATGCTGAACCCGGTCTTCGCGACGGCGACCGGCGGGTCGATCGGCACCGGGGCGAGCGGGACGGTGCCCGCGGGGTTCGGCGGCGTCATCAGCGGCGGCGGGGCGACCGCGACCTATGGCACGCAGGCCGATCCCGATGGCCTCGGCAACAATGTCGTGATCGATGCGAACTTCACCGCGGCGGGATCGCAGGTCCGGCTGTTCCAGGACCTGCCCGCCGCCAATTACCAGGCGGGCGATGTGGTGCAGGGCGTCGCGGTGGTCGATGTGGTCGGTAACCCGACCGGCCTTGCCGCGCTGATGCTGCAATTCGCGCAGAGTACCGGGGCCGGCGGCGCGGTCGTCGAAGGCTATAGCCTGTACGGCCCGGTCGGGAGCGGGCAATCGGGCATCGACCGTCCCGTCCGGCTGACGCTGCAGATGCGGCCGTTCGTGCTGCAACCGGCGGTCGGCAGCGGCCCCTATCTCCAGCTGTCGGTGCGCGCGGTCGCGGGGGGCACGGGCGCGGCGAAGATCGTCGTGCGGCAGATGGCGTTGAAGCGGCGCGACGCCGCCTATTGAAGCGGGCCTGATCGACGCGGGCGCGCCGGCCGGTCAGCGGGCGAGCGGTTCGACCGCCGCCAGCAGCCGGTCGGCGCTGTCCTCCCACGAAAAGGCGATCGCCCGCGCGCTTGCCGCCGCCGACAGCCGGGCGTGGAGATCGTCGTCGTCGAGGATGCGCCGCATCGCCTGCGCGATCGATGCGGTGTCGAGCGGATCGCAATAGAGCGCGGCATCGTCGCACACTTCCCGCACCGGCGGGATCGTCGAGGCGACGACCGGGGTGCCGAACTGCATCGCTTCCAGCGGCGGGATGCCGAACCCTTCGTACAGGCTGGGGAAGACCAGCGCGCGGGCATGGGCATAGAGCGCCATCAACGCCTCGTCGCCGATCCGGCCGGGCAGGATCACGCCTTCGGGGCAGGCGCCGATGCCGTGTTCGGCAAAGGATTTGACGGCGGCACCGACCAGCACCAGCCGGTCGTCGGGACCGGCGATCGCGCGGAACGCCGCCAGCGCGCGCGGCAGGTTCTTGTTCGGGGCGAACGACCCGACGATCAGCAGGTAGCGGCCCGGGATCAGGCCGTTGGCGTCGAGGATCGCGGGATCGGCGACGATGCCGCGAATATGGTCGGCGGCATTGGGGATCACCGCGATGTCGGCGGGCTTCAGCCGCAGCACCTGCGCGAGGCGCGCCTGCGAAAAGCGCGAGACGGTGGCGATGGTCGAGCGTCGCGCGAGCAGCCGCCCGAGCAGCCGGTGGAGCGTGCGATAGGACCGGGCATAGGTCTGCCCCTGGTCGTAGACGGCGGCATCGTGGATCACGGTCAGCGCGCGGCGGTTGCGCACCGGATTGGCGTTGCACAGCCCGACGACCACGCCGTCGCGTGCCGCCGGGGCCAGTTCGAGCTGTTCCCAGCGATGACCGCCGCTGCGCCCGACGGTGCGAAAGCCGAAGCGCGGCCATTGACGGGGGGCATCGATCCCCGGCGGGGCAAGGATGGTCCAGCGCGGTTCGGCCGATTCGGGCTGGCGCGCATGAATCCGGTCGAGCACCATATGGGCGAAGCGTTCGACGCCGGTGACCGGCCGGCCGAGGAACCGGCCGTTGACATAGATGGGCTTCATGCGTCGTCGGCTCCCCGTTGGCGCGGTGCGCGCGGTGGCGCTCTCTTTCGCGGCAAACCGCTGCGTTCGCAACCGCAATATCCGATGGTCCGGGGGCGATGCGGGACCGGGCGCGGCGTGCCGCCGCCCCGTCGCTTGGCGGTCATGCCGCAATGCGGTATCGTCATGCCGGCGGCCGATCGGGGCCGTGCCGCTTGCTGAGGAACCCCCATGTCGCGATCCTGGCATCGTCGTGCCCGCCGCCGCCGCAGCGCGACCATCGCGTCCGCCGGCATCGCCGGGCTGGTCGCACTGGCCCTGTCGGCCGGCTGGGGCGGGGCGGCATCGCCGCCGGCGGTCGAAACCGTGCTGCGCTTCGACGGGCTGACCCGCCGCGCCGCGCCGATGATGACCGGGGTGGGCGTGCATTTCGGGTTGACCGAGACCTTCGGCTATGAAGCGGCACCGACCGCGCGGGCGATCGCCGCGCTGGGCGTCACATCCTTTCGCGACGACCTGCCGTGGCAGAAGTTCAAGGCCAACGGGCTGGACCTGCCGGGCGCAGTGCCCGACCGGTTGCGGTCGATCATGACGGCGACGCCGGTGCGACCGCTGCTGGGGTTCAGCTATGGCCATCCCGCGTTCGAAAAGGGTGCCGCACCGATGAACGCCGAGGGGCGGCGGCGGTTCGCAGCGGGGGCGGGGGAAGCGGCCGGCGTGCTGCGCGGCAATCCGCCGATCTATGAAATCTGGAACGAATGGAACCTGAACGCGAAGCTCCATGCGCCGCGGATGCTGGGGGCGGGGCCGCCGTCCGATCCCCGGTCGGCGACGAACTATGTCGCGCTGGCCCGCCCGACGGTCGACGCTATCCGCGCCGCCGATCCCAAGGCGGTCGTGCTGGTGGGCGCGGCGGGCGAGGATCCGGGCTGGAAATGGGTGGAGGCGATCGTCGCCGATGGCGCGGCCGCGCGCGCCAGCGGGCTGTCGGTCCATTATTACAACCACTGCCTGCGCCCCGAACAGCGGACCGCCGCCGAAGCGATCGGGCAGATGGAGGCGCTGCGCCGGACGCTGGTCGCGACCACCGGGGGCAAGCCGCCCAAGGTCTATGTGACCGAGATCGGCTGGCCGACGACCACCGGCGGGCATTGCGACATCCCGCGCCAGGTGTCGGGCGACAATATCAGCCAGTTCCTGTTATGGGCGGCGGCGACGCCGTGGATCGCGGGAAGCTGGGTCTATCAGCTGCGCGACCAGGGGCGCGATCCCAAGGACCTCGAGCATAATTTCGGGCTGTACGATTATGATTATCGCCCGAAACCCGCCGCGTGCATGGTCGCCGACGCGAACCGGATCATCGCGCAGGGCCGGGCGTGGCGCGTGCTGCGGACCGGCGACGGGCTGACGCTGATCCAGATGAACGGCAGCGGCGGGCGCAAGCTGATCGCCTTTGCCGAGAAACAGGGGACGACCGCGACGCTGCGCTTCGGCGGGCGAACGGTCGCCGCCCGTCCGCTGTGTCAGAAGGCGCCGGGCGCCCCCGCCGCCCGCGTCGAGGTCGGCACCCGGCCGGTCGTGATCGATGCCGGCGCGCTGAACGGGGTGACGCTGAACGCCGCGATCAGCTGAGCAACCACCACCCCGCCAGCACCACGCCCCAGCCCGATACGGCCACCGCCGCCAGCGCCGCGACGCCGAAGCGAACCGACGATTTCGGGTTCGCCGCCGTGGTCTGCGGCGCGCCGGCCGCCGCCGGGAAGGGATGGACGTTCGACAGGACGGCGGCGGTCACCGCCCCCGATTTCAACGGTTCGACAAAGGCGCAGCCATGCGCCGAGCCGTCGCGCCAGCGGACCTCGGCGTCGATGATGCCGACCCCGGCGATCCCGACCGCGATCGGCGTTCCCTTCGCCAGCGGCATGGGAGCGTCGATCCGGCACCCGTCGCGCGTCAGGTCGGAGATGACGATCGCGGCGGGCGGTTGGTCGGAAGTGCGGATGGTCCCTGCGCGGTCGATCGGCACGCGATCCTCGCTCCGGCGGTCATCCGATCGATAGAGAAGTGCGTTAATGGTCACGTCGCTGCCAGCCTAATGACGGGAATCCCGGTGTCCCCGCCCGCAGCCCTACCCCCTGCGACCTTCCGATTCGGTGTCCGGCAATGGTTTAGACGGCGTTAGGCTTTGTCCCCGCCCGCCGCCTTGCGGATCGCGGCCGCCAGCGCGCCGCGACGACGGGTGGCATGGGCGGCCCAGGCGCTGCGTACCCGGTCGCGGAAGGACGCGGCGGCGGCCGGATCGGCGGCCAGCGCGGCGATGCGGTCGACCACGGCGTCGGGATCGGCGGGATCGAGCATCGGATCGACGCCCATGAAGCCGAACCCCTGGAGCGAGAGCGGCGTGGCGAGGACCGGCGCACCGGCGGCGAACGCCTCCAGCACCTTGATCTTCAGCCCGCTACCATGGACCACGGGGCTGAGCATGCACAGGCAGCGCGACAATAGCCGTTCCATCTCCGCATCGGGGACGAAGCCCAGCGTTTCGACATTGGCGGCGGGCGGGCCGATATAGTTGGCGGTGCCGCCGCCGATGAAGCTGACGATCACCGGCACGTCGCGCGCGAGCAGCCGGGGGGCGAGTTCGCGCACGATCCAGTCGATCGCGCTGCGGTTCGGTGGAAAGCCGGGGCTGCCGATGAACAGGATGCGGCGCGCGTCGCGATCGTCGCCGGCGGTGGCCGGGCCGTCGGCGGCGGTGGTCCGCTCGATCACCGGGCACAGCGACACCGACCGCGCCCCCGTCAGCACGCGATAATGATCCGCATCGGTGTGCGAGATGAACACGCTGGTCCGGGCGCGCAGCAGCAGCGCGGCTTCCATCAGCCAGCTCTGCCGTGCCTCCGCCCGCAGAAAGGCGCGGGCGGCGGCCGATGTGCGCAGCTTCGCCGCGTCGCGCAGCGTGTCGGGCGTGACATTATGGTCGATGAACACGAACGGCGTACGGCCGAAGATCAGCCGCCACAGCGACACATTGGCCAGCGCCTGGATATGGTCGACGACGATGACGTCGGGCCGCGCGGCGAGGCCGCGCCGTACCGCCGCCCGCGCCGCGCGCGATACGAAGCCGATGCTCATCAGCAACTTGCCCGACAGCAAATGGCCGAGCTTGCGCCCGCGCGACGCGTGCCGCGTATCGGCGCGAAAGCCGGACACGCCGTGAAAGGACGGGGCGACATCGTCGGCGGGCAGGGTGACGAACACGCCGTCCAGCGCGATGCCGGGCGCCTCGGCCAGTTCGGCGATATGGCCGCGCGCGACCACGTCCATGCCCGACCGGGGCGCGACGGGATCGCCGGCACCGATATAGAAGACGCGCAGCGGGGCGGGGGCGGGGGCGGGGGCGGTCATGCACGGTCCTCCGGCACGGTCGATCGGGGCTGCACGATCCGCGCGGGCGATCCGATCGCGATCGCGCCGGCCGGCACATCGGCCAGCACCAGCGAATTGGCGCCGATCCGCGCGCCGTCGCCGATGGTGATCGCGCCGAGGATGACGGTGTTCGCGCCGATTTCCACGCCGTTGCCGATGCGCGGGCCATGTGCGCCGCTGTCGCCGCGCTTGCCGATGGTCACGCTCTGCAACACCACCACGTCGCGCCCCAGCGTGCAGTCGCCCAGCACGATGGCATAGGGGTGCGGCATGTAGCAGCCGGGGCCGACCACCGCGGCCTGCGCGATTTCGGAGCCGTAGCTGCGGCAGACATGCGCCCAGTAGAGCTTGGCAAGCAGCCGCCCGATGACGGGCAGCGTCGCGACCAGCGCCTGCCAGCGATGCGCCAGCACGAAGCGGAAGCCCGGCACGAACAGCCATGCATAGATCAGGAACCCGCGGCGCGGCGCGGTGCGCCCGCCGACCCGGCCGAACCGGGCGAGATCGCCCGCCACGTCGCTGCGGAACCGTCGCCAGCCGGCGCGCACGCCCCCGCTCACGACGCCACCGCCGCGGGCAGGGTGGGGGCATGGGCGATGCTGCGCAGATAGAAGGCGCGGATGACGAACAGGCTGGTCGCGGTCGCCGCCGCCGACAGCCCCGCGCCGATCAGTCCGAACGCCCACATGAACCCGGCACCGAAGATCAGCGTCAGCACGACGCCGACGATGTTGGTGACGGCATAGACATGGTCGCGCCCGGTGCTGGTGATCGCGATGTTGAGCAGGTCCGATCCCGAACGGATGACGGCGGCCAGCAGCATGATCGCCAGCAGGGTGCGATAGACCGGAAAGCGGCCTTCGGGGCTGACGTAGAAGATCAGTTCGGTGACGCCGAAGATGGCGATGCTCAGCACCCCGGCATAGGCCAGCGTCTTGACCATCTGCTGCCTGATCTCGCCGCGCCACGCCGACGGGTCGCCGCCGCGCGCCGCGCGGACCATGCGCGGCAGCGCCAGCTGCACCACGGCGGTCGCGATCAGCGTCTGCAGCGCGTTGGTGATCGAGAAGTAGAAGCTGTAGATACCCGTCGCGGTCAGCCCCAGCAGCGCGTTCAGGATGAATCGGTCAGCATAGCCGAGGCCGACGATGCCGAGATCGCTGAAATAGATGTACCACGCATCGCGCACCCGCTTGCCCAGCCGGCCGAGCTGCATGCCGGCGCGCAGGCCCTCGCCCACCGGCCAGCGGCGCAGATGGACGACCAGCATGCCGAGCGCGACGAAATGGCTGGCGATCCAGCCGATGAAGATCGCGTTCAGTGTCTGGAGCGGGGGATAGAGAAAGCCGATGCCGACGACGATCGGAATCCACAGCGCCGACCGGATGAAGACCATGACGTTGGCGAACAGCGCCATCTCCAGCCCGATCATCGGCATGTAGATGTCGAGTGCCAGCGTCTCCAGCCACAACAGGATCAGGATCAGGATCGTGGTCTCGCTCAACCCCCCGGTCATCCACACCAGCACCGGCACCGCGACGACCGTGCCGACCAGCAGCGATACGAGCGTGATGGTCAGCCGGTCGCGGATCAGCCCGGCGGCGGTCGCCGGGGTGTGGCCCACGACCTCGCGCGAGATGAAATAGTTCAGGCCCCAGCCGACCGTCGCCGGCACGATGCCGATCGCACCGATCGCGAGGCCGTAGATGCCGGCCGCCTCCAGCCCCAGCTGGCTGACGATGTAGAAGGACAGGGCGAAGCGAAAGAACAGCTGCGACCCGCGGATCGCCATGTTCGGCAATCCGCCGCGCATCAATTTGCCCGCAAACCCCGCCATGGCCTATCCATCACTCCATTCCGCCGAACCGGCAAACCGAAAATCTGCCGCCGCGGCGATCGAACGATATTGCTGCACTGCAAAATTCCGCTAGGCGATAATGAACGATGCGTAAAGCGTCCGGCGGATGCGGGCGGCGACATTACAGGGAAGAGGTGGCGGATCGTGAAGATTGCAGGAACGGCCGCCGCGCGGCTCGATTCGCTTCAGATATTGCGGTTCTTCGCCGCGTTCCTCGTGCTGGTCGGGCATAGCCAGCATGCGCTGCTCGAGCGGCTGGGTATCGGCGCCGGGCGCTATGCCTTCGTGCCGCTCGACTGGGGGCTGGGGGTCGACGTGTTCTTCGTCATCTCGGGCTTCGTCATGTATTATCTGATGCATGGCCGGTTCGCGCAGCCGGGCGCCGCCGCCACCTTCCTGCGCCGCCGGATCGTGCGGGTGGTGCCGATGTACTGGCTGTTCACCACGCTGGTCCTCGCGGTCGGCCTCGCGACCGGGGCGATCGACCTGCCATGGACCAATATCCTGTTTTCCTACCTGTTCCTGCCCGGGCCGGTGTGCGGCGAATATTGTTTCCCCGTCTTCACGCTCGGGTGGACGATCAATTACGAGATGCTGTTCTACGCGCTGTTCGCGCTGGCGCTGGGCTTTCCGCGCCGGATCGGCGTCGCGATGGTCGTCGGGCTGATCGTCGCGCTGGTCGTGATGGGACAAATCGTGCCGGTATCGTGGTCGATGCTGCGCTTCTGGGGCTATCCGATCATCGGCGAGTTCCTGTTCGGGATCGCGCTGGCCGCCGCGTTCCTGCGCGGATGGCGGGTGTCGCGCGGGACCGGCTGGGCACTGGTCGCGGCGGGGCTGGTGCTGGCGGTGGTCAGCTATCAACTGGGGCTGTACGAGCAGATCTGGCGGCTGTGGACCGGCGGGATTCCGGCGGCGCTGATCCTCGGCGGCGCGGTGTTCGGGCTGGAGCCGCGCGGCGAGCATGGCCGGTGGATGACGCTGCTCGTGCTGGGCGGCGACGCGTCCTACGCGCTGTACCTGTCGCATCCGGTGACGATTCGCGTGACCGAGGCGGTGGCGGGCAAGATCGGCCTGTTCGAGTCCGCGCCCTGGGCGTTCTGGGCGGGGACGGTGGTCGCGGCGGTGATCGGATCGTTCGTCGTGCACTTCGCGATCGAAAAGCCGCTGCTGGCGCGCTTCTACCGCCGGCCCAATCTCGGTGCGGGCATTCCGTAGCGCGCATTCTTGCTAATGCGAATGCCGATCAAAAGTGATTGACCTTTTGCGCGAATTATGCGCGCATCGCACTCTTCCCCCGGATGCCGACAGTTGCTACGGCGCAGCGGTACTCGCTCGTATTCGCATGTGCGGCGGGCCTTTGGGAGCGGACCTGCCGCTCCGTCCGGGCCGGGCTGCCATGACCAACTGGGAAGGACCCGCATGACCGCCATTGGCCAGGACACGCTCGGCACTCGCGACACGCTCGATGTCGGCGGCAAGACGTATCACTATTATTCGCTGGCGAAGGCCGCGGCGAAGCTCGGCGACGTGTCACGGCTGCCCTTCTCGATGAAGGTGCTGCTGGAGAACATGCTCCGCTTCGAGGACGGCACGACCGTCACCGGCGAAGACGCGCAAGCCATCGTCGACTGGCAGAAGGATGCCCGCAGCGACCGCGAGATCCAGTATCGCCCGGCGCGCGTGCTGATGCAGGACTTCACCGGCGTTCCCTGCGTCGTCGATCTGGCGGCGATGCGCGACGCGATCACCAAGCTCGGCGGCGACGCGGGCAAGATCAACCCGCAGGTTCCCGTCCACCTCGTCATCGATCACTCGGTCATGGTCGACGAATTCGGCACGCCGACCGCCGCCGAAGAGAATGTCGAGCTGGAATATCAGCGCAACATCGAACGCTATGAATTCCTGAAATGGGGTTCGAAGGCGCTCGACAATTTCTCGGTCGTTCCCCCCGGCACCGGCATCTGCCACCAGGTGAACCTCGAATATGTCGCGCAGGCGGTATGGTCGTCGGAATCGACTGACGGCACCGGCACGATCGCGTATCCCGACACGCTGGTCGGCACCGACAGCCACACGACGATGGTCAACGGCCTCGGCGTGCTCGGCTGGGGCGTGGGCGGCATCGAGGCGGAAGCGGCGATGCTGGGCCAGCCGGTGTCGATGCTGATCCCGGAAGTCGTCGGCTTCAAGCTGACCGGCAAGCTGCAGGAAGGCATCACCGCCACCGACCTCGTGCTCACCGTCACGCAGATGCTGCGCGCCAAGGGCGTGGTCGGCCGCTTCGTCGAATTCTACGGTCCGGGCCTGTCGTCGATGACGCTGGCCGATCGTGCGACGATCGCCAACATGGCGCCGGAATATGGCGCGACCTGCGGCTTCTTCCCCGTCGACGACAAGACGATCGATTACATGCGCCTGACCGCGCGTCCCGAGGAAGTCATCGCGCTGACCGAAGCCTATGCCAAGGCAAACGGCTTCTGGCGCCATGACGATGCGCAGGACCCGATCTTCACCGACACGCTCGAACTCGACATGTCGACCGTCGTGCCGTCGCTCGCCGGTCCCAAGCGTCCGCAGGACCGCGTCGAACTGCCCAGCGTCGACGACGTGTTCAATGGCGACCTGACCAAGGTGTACAAGAAGGACGCACCCGTGCGCGTCGCGGTCGAGGGGGAGAATCACGACATCGGCGACGGCGACGTCGTCATCGCCGCGATCACCAGCTGCACCAACACCTCGAACCCGTCGGTGCTGGTCGCCGCCGGCCTCGTCGCGCGCAAGGCGAACAAGCTGGGCCTCAAGCCCAAGCCATGGGTCAAGACCTCGCTGGCGCCCGGTAGCCAGGTCGTCACCGACTATCTCGACAAGGCGGGCCTGACCCAGGATCTCGACGCGGTCGGCTTCAACCTTGTCGGCTATGGCTGCACCACCTGCATCGGCAATTCGGGTCCGCTGGCGGCACCGATTTCGGCCGCGATCAACGGCAACGACATCGTCGCCGCCTCGGTCCTGTCGGGCAACCGCAACTTCGAAGGCCGCGTGTCGGCCGACGTCCGCGCCAACTTCCTCGCCTCGCCGCCGCTCGTCGTCGCCTATGCGCTGAAGGGCACCGTGACGCAGGACATGGTCTCGACCCCGATCGGGCAGGGTTCGGACGGGCAGGACGTCTATCTCAAGGACATCTGGCCGACCAACGAAGAGGTCGCCGACCTGATGGCCGCCAATATCGACGACGGCATGTTCCGCTCGCGCTATGGCAACGTCTATGCCGGCGACAAGCATTGGGCCGGCATTTCGGTCGAGGGGTCGGACACCTATAAGTGGCCAACGTCGAGCACCTATATCGCCAATCCGCCCTATTTCGACGGGCTGGCGATGACGCCGAACCCGATCGCCGACATTATCGAGGCAAAGCCGCTGGCGATCCTCGGCGACTCGATCACCACCGACCACATCTCGCCGGCCGGTTCGATCAAGGCCGACAGCCCGGCGGGCCAGTGGCTGATGGAGCGGCAGGTCAGCCGCGCCGACTTCAACAGCTACGGCGCGCGTCGCGGCAACGACAATGTCATGGTCCGCGGCACCTTCGCCAACATCCGCATCAAGAACGAAATGGTCCCCGGCGTCGAAGGCGGCATGAGCCGTTACGATGGCGAAGTCATGCCGATCTATGACGCGGCGATGCGCCACAAGGCCGACGGCACCCCGCTCGTCGTCATCGCCGGCAAGGAATATGGCACCGGATCGTCGCGCGACTGGGCGGCGAAGGGCACCAACCTCCTGGGCGTCCGCGCGGTCATCACCGAAAGCTTCGAGCGTATCCACCGTTCGAACCTCGTCGGCATGGGCGTGCTGCCGCTGCAGTTCGCCGAAGGCGTGACCCGCCAGACCCTCGGCCTGACCGGCGACGAGACCTTCACGATCCAGGGCGTCGCCGGCCTGCGCCCGCGTCAGGACGTCGAAGTCATCATGGTCCGCGCCGACGGCACGACCGAGACCTTCCTGACGAAGTGCCGGATCGATACCGTCAACGAGCTGGAATATTTCCTGAACGGCGGCATCCTCCAGTACGTGCTGCGCAAGCTGGCCGCGTAAGCGGTCGGCCTGACGGCTGATAAGGGCCGCGTCTTCCGAGAGGGGGGCGCGGCCCTTTTCGTTTGGCGGTGCGGGGCGTGGTCGTCGCCCTTGCGTGATTTCGCCCCTTTCGGCAGGCTGGCGGCATGACAGGCGCGCGTCGTTCGAGCGGCGGTATGTCCCGCTGGTTGCTCTGGCCGACAGCGATACTCGCGGTCGTGATCGGCTGGCTGATCGTCGCCACCGACGCGCGCGCGCCCGGCAGTCAAACGGAAGCGGCCCGCTATTTCCACCTGCTCGGCGCGCTGCCGGGTGCGGGCGCGGTTACCGATTTTCGTCAGCACGACCGCGACGGAATGCAGAACGAGGACGCGTCGGGAAGCTACCGCACGACATCGTCCGCCACCGCTATCCTCGATCACTATCGCGCCGCCTGCCGCCGGATCGGTCTGACCGCGCCACCGTCCGCCGAAACGCTCGGCTATTACCCAACGGCCCTGTGCGACGGACCGGTGATCGTCACCGTCACGCCTGCGTGTACCCGACGCCATTGCAACGTCTTCGTCGAGGTGATCGGCTGACGACTATCGGGCGGGAAGCGGCACTATCGAACCGGTCGCGCGTCCGCGACTTTCCATGCGGCGCGATCCGTCAATTCCGCTGGAAGGGTTATCGCGGATAACGGTTGGGTTCGTCGCGACAACGAAGTCGCCGTAAAGTGCTTCACACCGCCCCAGTTGGTCCGTAAACTGGCGAGCAGGATTCCATCGGCGGTGCGGCAGTCACTTTTGCTGGCGTCGAAGACGATTATGTCGGGCCATGCATTTTGCCAGCGGCATTTCTCGTCCAGGATCGTTTCCTGCTGCGTCTCTGCCGATGCGGCTTTGTTGCGCTTCGCGGCGGGGCGGACGGTGGGCGCAAAGGGTTGCGACCACGACCATTGCCGTTGACCGTTCCCGCTTCTTGAATAGCGTATCTCCACGCCCGTCTTGACGTTCAGGACCGATATGATGCGAACCTGACCGACGCGTTCGTCGACGTAGAGCCAGTTGCCGCTTCGCCGTTGCACTTCGGTCGCGCCATGGCGGTCCGCGAGCAGAACCTCATAGTCGGATCGGTGATCGCTGCCGGCTTCCCGCCGGACCAACAGCGTCGTGTCGAGTGCCTCGAACGGCACGCGTACCGCATCCTGCGCAACGGCGGTTCGACGCACGGTGGTGGCATATATGGCATCGCTACTTGCTTGCTTGCGCCACAACTCGATGCCGTCGTCGGTGGCACAGCCCGACTGCTCGAAAACACGGTCCTGCGACATCTTGCGGCTGACCCGCCACGGTCGGCATGTCTCGCCGACATGCGTTTCGCCCGGGCCTGTCGAGTGGCGAAGCGCCTTGGCCGGCGGTGCGAAAAGTGGATCGTCCGCTATGCGGGCGCCGACCAGTTTGCCATCCAGTGACCGGGTCGTTTCGACCGTAAATGGCTGGCCTGTCCGTGTATATCGCTGCCGGAGGAACGTGATCTGCGTGCTTGCGGGGATGAACCGCTGATCGATACGAACCTGATCCCCCCGGACGAAATGGGTTTCCTTGGGCACGTTGCCAAATCGGGGCGGGGGGCGATCATAGTCGATGATCGCTTGCGGCATCGGTTCTGCGGACGCTGTGCCGAGAAGCAACGACAAGACCAAGACCGGACGCAACATCCCCACATCTCCGCGCGGTGCCTGCTGCGTCATGGCCGGGACCGGCAGTCGCAAGCAAGACCTTATCGCCGTGGAATGGCGATCCGCGATCCGGGTCCAGAAATCGCACCGCTGTCCTACAGGCAAGGTCCTGTGGCACGATAGCAGTTGCTCTTTCTCAATATGAATCTGGTCGATGCGGCCGGCGGGCGCGGCGCAACCGCCGCACAAACACGCACGAATGTGAACTTAGTGAACTTTGGCCCGCCAACCCCGCCCCGCGCGCAGCGGGGCAGGGGGCTTGCGCGTCACTTCTGGCAGGCGACGATCGCCTCGATCACGGCCAGCGTTTCCTGCGGGTCGCGGATTTTCACCGTGTCCATGCCCGCCGCCTTCGGCGCATAGTCGTTGCCGCCGGGGAAGATCGCGTCGCCGATGAACAGCATGTCGTCGGTCGCGATGCCGCTGATGTCGGCCAGCTTGGCGAGGCCGGTCGCCTTGTCGACGCCTTCCTTGGTGATGTCGATCGACGTCGCGCCGCCCATGTTGATCGACAGGCCCGGCAGCCGCTGCTTCAGGTCGGCCTGGATGATCTTGCGCTTCTCGAACTTGGGGTCCCAATGTTCCTTGGCGTCGATCGGCGCCTGCTGGCCCAGCGCCGAGAAGGTGATCTGGCTGCCGCGATCCTCGATCCGTTCGCCCCAGGTCTGTTCGGGGACGAAGCCGGTCGCTTCCAGCGCGGCGTCGAACGCCTCGAGGATCTTGGCCTTGGTCGCGTCGTCGAACAGGTCGGCATAGACCGTGTTCCAGCGGCCGTCGCCATAGGTGTAGAGCTTGGTGCCGCTGGTCGGCATCATCCACAGCCGCGACAGGTCGGCGCGTTCCGGCAGGCGGGTCGCCACCTGCTTTTCGAACTGCGGCCAGTCGCCGCCCGAGATGATCGCGACATGCGCGACGCCGAGCAGGTCGGCCAGCGCCTCGCCCATCGGCTCGGTCAGCTGCTGCTTGCTTTCGGCCAGCGTGCCGTCGAGGTCGAAGGCTACCAGTTGCTTCATGTCATACTCCGGCACAGGGATGGGGCGGGGCGGCGCCATGCCGCCCGGCCGGGATTATTTGAGCGCTTCGACCAGCTTCTTGACGCTCTGGCTCTGGCCGCGCGGCAGGATCAGGATGTCGTTGCCGCTGGCGACCACGATCAGGTCGGACACCCCGACCATCCGGACGCGAACGCCATCGGTCCGCACGAGGCAGTCGCGCGTGTCGATCGCCAGCACTTCGCCGCGATGCGCGTTGCCGGTGTCGTCGCGTTCGCTGATCGCGTGCAGCGCGTCCCAGCTGCCAAGGTCGTTCCAGCCCATCGCGACCGGCACGACGACGACGCGGTCGGCCTTTTCCATCACCGCATAGTCGATCGACTGCGACGGTGCCTCGGCAAAGGCGGCGGCGTCGGGGGCGATGCGGTTGCCGGTGCGGGTCGCCCGTTCCATCGCGCGCTCGCATGCCGCGAGCATCTCGGGTTCGTGCAGGCCCAGTTCGGCCAGATAGCGGTCGGCGCGGAACAGGAAGATGCCGCCGTTCCACACATGGTCGCCGGCGGCCAGCATCGCCTGCGCCGCATCGAGCGGCGGCTTCTCGACGAAGCGGGCGACGCGGTGGACGCCGTCGGCGATCTGCTCACCGGCCTGGATCCAGCCATAGCCGGTCTCCGGCGCATCGGGCGAAATGCCGAAGGTGGCGAGCCAGCCCTCCTGCACCTTGGGCAGCGCGCGCCGTACGGCGGCGTGGAAGGCGACGACGTCGGCGATGACATGGTCGGACGGCATCACCAGCAGCACCGCGTCGGGCGTCTCCGCCGCCAGCGCCGCCAGCGCGATGGCGGGCGCGGTGTTGCGGCCTGCCGGTTCGAGGATCAGCGCGCTGGGCCTGGCATCCACCGCGTCCAGCTGTTCGTCGATCATGTCGGCATGACGCGAATTGGCGACGATGATCGGCGCACCGAAATCGTCTCCGACGGCGCGCTGTGCGGTTAGCTGCAGCATCGTCGAATCGGCGGTCAGCGCCAGCATCTGCTTGGGCGTTTCGGGCGTCGACATCGGCCACAGGCGCGTGCCCGAGCCTCCGGACAGGATCACAGGGACGATCATCGGCATGGTCAAACAGCTTCCTGTACAAAAAGTGGGTGAACACTCCGATTCGCAACTACCGCAATGCAGTAATCCACCGACACGATTCGGGTCCTATCGGGCCGCAGATCGTTTCGCAACCGCAGCATTATTGTAATTCAACGCCCGCCTTCGCGCCGGGTCAACGCCGCGACGCAGCTGGCGCGATCGATCGGGGCACCGGTACGCTGACGCGCGTCGATGTGGCGCACGACGGGGACGCCGCCTTGCTGCGGGGTGTAGAGGTAGGCGTCGAGCACGCAGATGTTCGATCCATATTGCAGCTTGCGGCCCGCGCCCTCGGTCAGGTCGAGCAGCGGCTGGCCGAACAACTGGGTCAGGGCGTTGGCGTTCTGCCCCATGACGCGTTCGAGGCCGATCGTGCCGTAGCTCGGCGTCGGCGGGACTGGCAGGGCGTTCTGGCGCACGACGGGGCCGGGCGTGGCGCAGGCGGAAACGGCCAGCGCCAAAGCCACGCCGATCCCAACGCTACGCATTCCGACCCCCCTTGTTGCGGCGTCGATGAAAGCCATGCGTCGCCATCGCGGCGCCGATCAGCGGCGCAACGAAATTCACAAACGGTATCAACAGCAATCCGGTTCCCATCAGCCCCAGAAGAAACCGCCGCCCGCCGCTGGCGGATCGTTCCGCGGCCATCGCCGCCGGTGGCAAATGCCGCGCGGCGACCATGTCCGACAGGTCGCGCCCGAGCAGCCAGCCATTGACGACGAAGAACACCGCCGCCGTGCCGATGCCGGTCGCGAGCAGCAACAGATAGAGCGGCACGAAGAACAGGTTCACCGCCACGGTCCGCAGCACCGACGCGCCGCTCATCGCCAGCGAGCGGCCGAGCGGAACGGGGCGCGCGGTCGCAAGCGCGGCGGGATAGTGCTTCGTCTCGACCGCTTCGACCACCTCGTCGGCGAACAGTCCGATCACGGCGATGGCGACGACGCGGAACAGCAGCCAGGCGAGGCCGATCGCGGCGAAGCCGGCGGCGATCGCGGCGAGGGTCCCGGCATCGTCGCCCAGCACGAACCAGTCGGCCACCGCCCAATGCGCGCCCCATGCCAGCCCGGCACCGACCAGCGCCAGCAACACCAGGGTCAGCGCCAGCGACTTCGCCAGCACCCGCAGGAACGCACGGTCGCCAAGCTGCGCGACGGACAGGAAAAAACGTTCGATCATGGCGCGGACGATGGTGGGGCGGACGCGGCGCGTCAACGCCCGACACGGCGCACGCTTGCTAGCGCGCGTGCCGCTGGCTAACGCGCAAGCCAATGTCCGCGCGCCATCGCCGGACCTTATCCTTCGGAGACCTTGATTGACCCAGCCCACGCTCGACGTCGTTGCGATCGGCAACGCCATCGTCGATATTCTCGCCCAGTCCGACGACGCCTTTCTCACGGCGGAGGGCATGACCAAGGGGTCGATGCAGCTCGTCTTCTCGCCGGCCGATGCCGACGCGCTCTATGCGAAGATGGGTCCGGGCCGCGAAGTGTCGGGCGGATCGGCGGCGAACACCGTCGCCGGCATTGCGGCGCTGGGCGGCAAGACCGGCTTTATCGGTCAGGTCGCCGACGATCAGCTGGGTGCGGTGTTCGCGCATGACATTCGCGCCGCCGGCGTGCGGTTCGATACCGCCGTGCGTCCGGGCGAGCCGACGACCGCGCGTTGCCTGATCTTCGTCACGCCCGACGGGCAGCGGACGATGAACACCTTTCTCGGCGCGTCGCAGTTCCTGCCCGAAGCGGCGCTGGACGCCGATCTGATCGCGAGCGGCGCGATCCTGTATCTCGAAGGCTATCTGTGGGACCCGGAGGAGCCGCGCGCGGCGATGCGCGCCGGCATCCGCATCGCGCGCGATGCGGGGCGCAAGGTCGCCTTCACCCTGTCCGACACCTTCTGCATCTCGCGCCACGGCGACGATTTCCGCAGCCTGATCGCCGACGGGCAGGTCGACATCCTGTTCGCCAACGAGAACGAACTGGTCGCATTGGCGCAGGTCGAGGAGTTCGACGCTGCGGTGGACAAGATCGCCGGCCAGGTGCCGGTGCTGGTCGTCACCCGCGGCGAACATGGCGCGATCGCGGTAACCGATGGCCAGCGGACCAGCGTCCCCGCGCAGCCGATCGCGCGGGTGGTCGACACGACCGGCGCGGGCGACCTGTTCGCCGCCGGCTTCCTGCACGGCCAGTCGCACGGTTACGACATCGAACGCTCGCTGAAGCTGGGCGCGCTGTGCGCGGCCGAGATCATCTCGCACTATGGCGCACGGCCCGAGGTCGACCTGACCAAGCTGATGGCGGACAAGCTGGACGGCTGATCCGCCAAGCCCCTCGCCGACAAAGAGAAAGGGCCGGGGAATCGCTTCCCCGGCCCTTTTGCGTATCGCAGCGTCGTTGCCGGTCAGTCCTTCGGACCACCCGGCAGCGGCGGCACCGGCAGCGGCGGGATGCCCGCATCGTCTTCATGGGTATCGACGATGCCGCGCCCGACATGGCTGCGCGAACGGCTATAGCCGAAATACACCAGCAGCCCGAAGAACGCCCAGCCGAAGAACAGCGCCAGCGTGTAGAAGGACAGGCTGAAGAACAGGTAGATACAGCCCGCGACCGCCAGCGGTGCGACGATCATGACCGCCGGGGTGCGGAACGGACGACGGCGGTTCGGATCGGTCTTGCGCAGCACCAGCACCGCGATCGCGACCATGGCGAAGGCGAACAACGTACCCGAGTTCGAAATGTCGGCCAGCGCCCCGACCGGGAACAGCGCGGCGAAGAAGGCAACGAACACGCCGGTGATGATCGTCACGACGTGCGGCGTGCCGTATTTCGGATGCACCTTCGACAGCTTGGCCGGAAGCAGCCCGTCGCGGCTCATCACGAAGAAGATGCGCGTCTGGCCGAACATCATCATCAGCACGACGCTGGGCAGCGCCAGCCCGGCGGCGAGGCCGATCAGGTTGCCCACCTGCTGCCAGCCGATTTCGCGCAGCGTCCATGCCAGCGCTTCCTTCGAACAGACGACGGCCTGGCTGCCGATATTGGCGCAGGCGGCGGCCAGTTCGGTGCTGCCCGGCGCGATGCCGTTGCCCGCCGCATCGACCATCGGCTGCGCGCCGACCGTGCCGATGACGCCGGCGGCGACGAGGATGTAGAAGATGGTGCAGATGGCAAGGCTGCCGATGAGGCCGATCGGCATGTTGCGTTGCGGATTCTTGGTCTCCTCCGCCGCGGTCGACACCGCGTCGAACCCGACATAGGCGAAGAAGATCGATGCGGCCGCCGCGGAAATGCCGCCGAAGCCCAGCGGCGCGAACGGTTCGAAATTCTCCGACCGCATCACCGGCAGCGCCAGTGCGCAGAACAGGATCAGCGCCCCGATCTTCACCGCTACGAGAATGGCGTTGATGAACGCCGATTCCTTGGTGCCGATCACCAGCAGCCAAGTGACGAGCAGCGCGATGACGAAGGCGGGCACGTTGATGATGCCGCCATCGATCGGGCCGAGCGTCAGCGCGGTGGGCAGGTCGATGCCGAGGAATTCCCGCAGCAATCCGACGAAATAGCCCGACCAGCCGACCGAAACGGCACCGGCCGCGACGGCATATTCGAGCACCAGCGCCCAGCCGACCATCCAGGCCAGCATCTCGCCCATCACGGCATAGCTATAGGTATATGCCGACCCGGACACCGGGACCATCGAGGACATTTCGGCATAGCAGAGTGCTGCGACGGCGCAGACGAGGCCGGCGATGATGAACGAGATCATCATGCCCGGCCCGGCCTTTTGCGCGGCTTCGGCGGTGAGAACGAAAATGCCGGTGCCGATGATGGCGCCGACGCCCAGCATCGTCAGCTGGAACGCACCCAGGGTGCGCGTAAGCGATTTCTTCTCTGCGGTCGCAAGGATCGCATCGAGTGGCTTGATACGGCCAAAAATCATGCAGGCCCCCCAAACGCGGCGCCTTCTTGCGGGGCCGCGAGATTACAAAGGCGTAAACCTACCCGCAAATCCGCCCCGCGCAATTCCTTTCGTGCAATAAAGCTGTCCTATCGCGCCAGCATCGCCCCGAGCGGAGCGCCGCCGAACAGATGGACGTGCAGGTGCGGCACCTCCTGTCCGCCGTGGCCGCCGATATTGGCGAGCAGGCGATAGCCCTGTTCGACCAAGGCGTGTTCGCGCGCGACATGGCCGACCGCACGGACGAAACCGGCAATCTCTACGTCGGGGGCGCGGGCGGAAAAATCGTCCCACGACACATAGGCGCCCTTGGGGATCACCAGCACATGGACCGGCGCCTGCGGGGCGATGTCGTGGAAGGCGAGGGCGAAATCGTCCTCATACACCCGCTTGGCCGGGATTTCGCCGCGCAGGATGCGGGCGAAGATGTTGGCGTCGTCATAGGGGCGGGTGGCGTCGATCGGCATGGCTTACTCCTTGGGACGGGACGCCTTTTCGGCGATGCCCGATAGTCCTTCGCGGCGGGTCAGTTCGGCGCGGATGTCGTCCAGCGCGATGCCCTGGGTTTGCAGCAGCAGGGTCAGGTGGAACAGCAGGTCGGCGGCCTCGCCGATCAGCCCGGCGCGGTCGTTGCCACACGCCGCGATGACGCATTCGACCGCTTCCTCGCCGACCTTCTGCGCGATCTTGGGGATGCCGCGCGCGTGCAGCTTCGCGACATAGGATATGCTCGGGTCGCCGCCGATCCGGCTGGCGATCACCGATTCGAGCCGATCGAAGGCGTCCATGTCAGTCCCTGTTCCTGCGTTGCCGATTGCGGATCGCCCGCCGCGCCAGCACCACCATGAAGACGAACGCGACGAAGGTCGCGACGTCGGAAAAGGCAAAGCCTTCGCGGGGCGGGGCGATGCCCGAATGGGCGGCGGCGAGGGCGGTGGTGGCCATGACGGGGCTGTAGGGGGTTTTCGTTAGTTAGAAAATCCTCCCCGACACGGGGAGGGGGACCATGCGCAGCATGGTGGAGGGGGGTGTCCGCATACGACAACGGTTGCGTTGCGCGGCGATCCCCCTCCACCATCGCCTTCGGCGACGGTCCCCCTCCCCGCGAGCGGGGAGGATCTTAATGGCTGCGCACCGGCACCCCCGCCGCCGCCAGCGCGGCGTGCGCGTCCGCCACCGACGCCTCCCCGAAATGGAAGATCGACGCCGCCAGCACCGCGCTGGCATGGCCCTGCGTGACGCCCGCGACGAGGTGGTCGAGCGTGCCGACGCCGCCCGATGCGACCACCGGCACCGATACTTGATCGGCGATGGTGCGGATCAGGTCGAGGTCGTAGCCGTCGCGCGTGCCGTCGCGGTCCATCGACGTCACCAGCAACTCGCCCGCGCCCAGCTTTGCGAGGTTTAGCGCATGGTCGACCGCGTCGATCCCCGTCGCGCGACGGCCGCCATGGGTGAACACTTCCCAGCGTCCCTCGACCCGGCGCGCATCGACCGAGGCGGTGACGCACTGGCTGCCGAAGCGGTCGGCGATGTCGGCGACCAGCTCGGGACGCGCCACGGCGGCGGAGTTGACCGCAACCTTGTCCGCGCCCGCCAGCAGCAGCGCGCGGGCATCCTCGGGCGAGCGCACCCCGCCGCCGACGGTCAGCGGCATGAAGCACACTTCGGCGGTCCGCCGCACCACGTCGATGATCGTGTCGCGCCCCTCGTGGCTCGCGCCGATGTCGAGGAAGGTCAGTTCGTCGGCACCCGCCGCATCATAGGCGCGCGCCTGTTCGACCGGGTCGCCCGCATCGCGCAGTTCGACGAAGTTCACGCCCTTCACCACCCGCCCGGCATGGACGTCGAGACAGGGGATGACCCGCGCCCGCACGGTCATGCGGCGGCGACCCGGATCGCTTCCGCCAGGTCGAGGCGGCCGTCGTACAGCGCGCGGCCGGTGATGACGCCCTCGATCCCCGCCTTGCCCTTCAACGCGTGGATGTCCTCGATCCCCGCGACGCCGCCGCTGGCGATGACCGGGATCGATACGGCGGCAGCGAGCGCGGCGGTCGCCTCGACATTGCAGCCTTTCAGCATCCCGTCGCGGCCGACATCGGTGAACAGGAGGGCCGCCACCCCGGCATCCTCGAACCGACGGGCGAGGTCGGTGACCGAGACGGTCGACACGTCCGCCCAGCCGCGCGTCGCGACCATGCCGTCCCACGCATCGACCGCGACGACGATCCGGCCCGGACAGGCGGCTGCCGCCTCGCGCACGAAATCGGGGTCTTCCAGCGCAGCGGTGCCGATCACGACCCGCGCGACGCCCATGTCGAGCCAGCGGTCGACATTGGCGCGGTTGCGGATGCCGCCGCCCAGCTGCACCCGGCCGGGGAACGCCTTGAGGATGCCGGCGACGGCATCGCCGTTGACCGACTGTCCGGCAAAGGCGCCGTCCAAATCGACGACGTGCAGATGGTCCGCGCCGGCATCGGCGAACAACGTCGCCTGATGCGCGGGATCGTCGCCATAGACGGTGGCGCGGTCCATATCGCCCTCGGCCAGACGGACGACCTGTCCGCCCTTCAGGTCGATGGCAGGAAAAACCGTTAGGGACGCCATTCGAGGAACCTCTCCAGCAGCGCCAATCCGTAGCGCTGGCTCTTTTCGGGGTGGAATTGCGCGCCCAACAGGTTGTCGCGACCGATCGCTGCCGTCACCGGACCGCCATGGTCGGTCGTCGCCAGCACGTCATCGCCGTCGAACGCATAGCTGTGCAGGAAATAGGCTTCGCCGGGCACCAGCAGCGGATGATCGCGGACCGGCACGACATCGTTCCACCCCATATGTGGCACCGTGACGCCGGGGGCGGGGGGCAGGCGACGGACGGTGCCCTCGATCCAGCCTAGACCGGCATGGGTGCCGAACTCCTCGCCGGTCGTCGCCAACAATTGCATGCCGACGCAGACGCCCAGAAACGGCACGCCGCCGTCCAGCACGCGCGACCGCATCGCCTCGACCATGCCGGGGATGGCGGTCAGCCCGTTCATGCAGGCGGCGAAGGCGCCGACGCCGGGCAGGACGATCCGGTCGGCCCTTGCGACCGCATCCGGGTCGGCGGTGATCGACAGGTCCTGCGCCCCGGCCGCCTTCAGCGCATTGGCGACCGATTGGAGATTGCCCGCGCCATAATCGATCAGTGCGATCAAAACAGGTCGCCGATCTGGTCCATCGCCAGCGTCATGGTGAAGGCGACGACCTCGACCGTCGCCACGCCGTTCATGACGAACGGATCGGTCTCGGCAAGCGCGCGTACGGCGTCCTCTTCCCCCCGGAACAGCAGCACGCCACCGGTCGGCGGATTGCGGCGACCGGCGAGCAGCATGGTGCCGTCGTCCATCGCCGCCTTGATCCACGCGACATGCGCGTCGCGGTGGACGTCGACTTCGTCGAGCGGCTTCACATAGCTGAGCATCGCCAGGCACATCGGCTGCATCGGACGCGCTACCATGTCACAACACTCCCTTGGTCGAGGGGATCGCGTCGGCCTTGCGTGGGTCGATCTCGGTCGCGGTGCGTAAGCTGCGCGCCAGCCCCTTGAAGATGCTTTCGGCGATATGGTGGTTGTTGGTGCCGTACAGCGTCTCGACATGCAGGGTGATGCCGGCGGCCTGCGCGAAGCTGTGGCAGAAATGGCCGAACATCTCGGTATCCATCGTGCCGAGCTGCGCCTGCGTAAACTGCACCTTCCACACCAGCCACGGCCGCCCGGAAATGTCGAGCGCGACGCGGGTCAGCGTCTCGTCCATCGGCGACAGCGCGTCGCCATAACGGCGGATACCGCGCTTGTCGCCCAGCGCCTTGGCGAACGCCTCGCCAATGGCGATGCCGGTATCCTCGACCGTATGGTGCGCGTCGATATGCAGGTCGCCCTTGGTCCGCACGGTCAGGTCGATCAGCGAATGGCGGCTGAGCTGTTCGAGCATATGGTCGAAGAACCCGACCCCGGTCGACACGTCGTAGATGCCGGTACCGTCGAGATTGACCGTGACGTCGATCGACGTCTCGCTGGTCGTGCGGGCGATGGTGGCGGTGCGCATGGACGTCTCCATAGCGCGTGGCGGCCGCCATGCAACGCAACGAATCTTGACGCCCCGTCAAACGCCGCTACCCAAGGCGCCATGAGCCAGCCCGTCGCCGACAGCCTGATCCCGTATGACGAGATCGTCCAGGAAGCCCTGCGCGCCGTCGTCGGCCGCGTGCTGGGGCAGGTCTCCGCCACCGGCGCGCTGCCGGGCGAGCATCACTTCTACATCACCTTCAAGACCCAGGCCCCCGGCGTCGACATCCCCAAGCGGCTGATCGAGCGGTTCCCGGACGAGATGACGATCGTCATCCAGCATCGCTTCTGGGACCTGACGGTCGATGCCGAACGCTTTTCGGTGGGCCTGAGCTTCGGCGGCATCCCGTCGACCTTGGTCATCCCCTATGCGGCGATCACCGGCTTCCACGATCCGGCGGTCAATTTCGAGCTGCGCTTCCAGGCGAATGACGAGCCGGGCGACGAACCCGAACCGCATGATCCGCCCGAAAACGATGCGCCGATCGCGACCAGCGAGGACGGGTCGAACGTCGTCGCGGTGGATTTCAAGCGCAAGAAGTGACGATCGAGGTCGTCGCATCCCCAAGCGAGGCCGAGCGCGACGCCATTCTGCGCGTGCTGATCGCGTATAACGAAGCGGCGGTCGGTCCGACCGAGCGACAGCAGGTGGCGATCGTGGTCCGCGACGATGCGGAGGGGATCACCGGCGGGCTGTGGGGCAAGATCGGCTATCGCTGGCTGTTCGTCGAGTTTCTGGCGATCGCGCCCGAGCATAAGGGGCAGGGGATCGGCCGCGACCTGATGCAGCGCGCGGAGGCGATGGCGCGCGAAGCGGGGTGCATCGGCATCTGGCTCGACACGTTCAGTTTCTAGGCGCGCGGCTTCTACGAAAAGCTCGGCTTTGCCCATTGCGGCACGATCGATGATTTCCCGCCGGGGCATGCACGCTTCTTCCTGTCGAAACGGATCGACTGACGCAGCCACGGGTTTTGTCGGCATGACCGATACCCGTACCGAAACCGACTCGATCGGCGCGATCGAGGTTCCCGCCGCCGCCTATTGGGGGGCGCAGACCGAACGATCGATCGAGAATTTCCCCTTCCCGCCGTCCGAGCGCATGCCGATCGGCATCGTCCATGCGCTGGCCATCGTGAAGCAGGCGGCGGCGCGGGTGAACCGGGCGCATGGCCTCGACGGCAAACTCGCCGATGCGATCGAGGCGGCGGCGGGCGAAGTGATCGCCGGCAAACTGGACGATCAGTTCCCGCTGGTCATCTGGCAGACCGGCAGCGGCACCCAGTCGAACATGAACGCCAACGAGGTGATCGCCGGCCGCGCCAACGAAGCGCTGACCGGCGCGCGCGGTGGCAAATCGCCGGTCCATCCCAACGATCACGTCAACAAGGGGCAGTCGTCCAACGACAGCTTTCCGACCGCGCTGCATGTCGCGGCGGTCGTGGCGCTGAACCGCGATCTGATCCCGGCGCTCGACCGGTTGTGCGGATTGCTAGAGAAGAAGGCGCAGGACTGGGCCGATATCGTCAAGATCGGCCGCACCCATTTGCAGGATGCGACGCCGCTGACGCTGGGGCAGGAATTTTCGGGCTATGTCGCGCAGTTGCGTGATGCCTATCGCCGGTTGCGATCGGCGGAAGGCGATGTGCTGCGGCTGGCACAGGGCGGGACGGCGGTCGGCACCGGGCTGAACGCCGCGCCGGGTTTCGCGGAGGACGTCGCGAAGGAAATCGCGGCGATCACCGGCCATGCTTTCGTCACCGCCCCCAACAAGTTCGAGGCGCTGGCATCGAACGACCCGCTCGTGCAGTTGTCCGGCACGCTCAACACCCTTGCGGTGAGCCTGACCAAGATCGCCAACGATATCCGCCTGCTGGGATCGGGGCCGCGATCGGGGCTGGGGGAGATCGACCTGCCTGCCAACGAACCGGGCAGCTCGATCATGCCGGGCAAGGTCAACCCGACCCAGTGCGAGATGCTGACGATGGTCGCGGCACAGGTGATGGGCAATCATCTGTCGGTCACGGTCGGCGGCATGCAGGGGCATCTCGAACTCAATGTCTTCAAGCCGTTGATCGGCGCGGCGGTCCTGCGCTCGATCGACCTGCTGGCGATCGGCATGGTCAGTTTCGCGACACGCTGCGTCGACGGGATCGAGCCGAACCGTGCACGGATCGACGAACTGGTCGAACGGTCGCTGATGCTGGTCACCGCGCTGGCACCCGAGATCGGCTACGACAATGCCGCGAAGATCGCCAAGCATGCTCATGGCGAGGGGCTGACGCTGCGCGAGGCGGGGCTGGCGCTGGGGCTGGTGGATGCGACGACGTTCGACCGGCTGGTCCGGCCGGAGACGATGGTCGGTTAGCGGCAATCGCCGATCGCTTTCCTACACCTTGAACGGATGCCATGCTGCCTGCTCGGGAATATTGCCCCGAAGCGGTTTGGCATCGTCTGACGATCGTGATGCGCGACGCTGCGAAAGTGCTGCGAGTGTGAACTTAGTGAACTTTGGAGCCGGCGACGGGTCGAACGGGTGCGGAAGCTTGTATCGCGACAGGGAACATCCCGGCCGTTCCAGCGCTCTAACCGTATAACTTCAGCGAGGAAAATATGGGTGCGACGACGATAGGAGCACTGGTCGGTGCCACCATCGACAAGATGAGCGGCGATGACGATTCGAGCGTCGATGGGGCGCTGAAAGGTGCCGTCGTCGCCAACGTCCTGAAAGTCGTGGTTCCCATGGCGATAACCTATGCGGTCGGCTGGGCGGTCCTGCGCGGCGCGGCCGAGATGAAGGCACAACTCTTCGAAACGGAGGATGCAGCATGATCGGACGGATTATCGGTGCGCTCGTCGGGCGTGAGATGGATCGCCGCGATGGACGTGGTGGTGCGAAGGGTGCTGCGATGGGCTGGCTGGCGGGCAGCGCGATGCGCCGCATGGGACCGCTCGGCATGATTCTCGGCGGCGGCTATGTGGCCAAGAAGGCCTATGACCGGCGCAAGCTGGACAAGATCCGACGCGGCTACTGACGCGTACCCGGTCCGTCGAACAGGCGGACCGGTGCCGGACGGGGCCGCCCGCGACCGGCCGGAGCGACCTCCACTTCCCGTGGACTCGAGCAAGGGGCGATGGCTTTGTGCCGTCGCCCCTTGACGCCGCGCGCCTGCCCGCGCGAATAGGCCGGTCCATGAGCCATCTGCCAGACCCCGACCTCCACGGCTTCAAGCGCCGCGGCGTGTTGTTCGTCCTGTCCTCGCCCTCCGGTGCCGGCAAATCGACCATCGCGCGCAAGCTGCTGGCCGCGGAAGACGATCTGTCGATGTCGGTGTCGGCGACCACCCGCGCTCCCCGGCCGGGCGAAACCGATGGCAAGGATTATCATTTCGTCGACCTCGAGGAATTTCGCCGCATGGTCGCCGACCATGAATTCCTCGAATGGGCGCATGTGTTCGACAACCGCTACGGCACGCCGCGCGCGGCGGTCGAGGCGATGCTAAGCGCGGGCAAGGACGTACTGTTCGACATCGACTGGCAGGGTGCGCAGCAATTGTTCCAGATCGCCGGCGGCGACGTGGTGCGGGTCTTCATCCTGCCGCCGTCGATGGCCGAACTGCGTCAGCGGCTGGTGTCGCGCAACACCGACAGCGCCGACGTGATCGAAGGGCGCATGGCACGCGCGGCGGCCGAGGTCAGCCACTGGGACGGCTATGACTATGTGCTGGTCAACGACGATGCCGAGGATTGCTTCCGCAAGGTGCAGACGATCCTCGCCGCCGAACGCCTGCGCCGGTCGCGGCAGACGGGCGTGATCGGCTTCATCCGCAAGCTGATGCGCGGGCCGGGGGAGTAAGGGCACTGCGTCACCCCGGGTGAAGCCCGGGGTGACGATAGCGGCTTACGGCTGTACCACCTTGATCTCCGCTGCGTTCGGGGCGACGGGCGCACCCGTCGGTCGTTCCGAAAACACCGGCTCGCTGCCCGGAATCGTGCCCTCATCGGCAATCCTGGCGGCATAGGACGCGCTGGCGTCGGTGCCGTCGGCCTGATGGGCGCGGGGCGGGGGCAGCAGCTTCGGTTCGCCGGTTCGCCGCGGCGTCGACCCGCGCAGCGACAGCAGCATGCCCGCCGCCACGCCGATCCCGCCGAGCAGCGCCGCCGTCGTCCATGGCCGCATCTGCGCTTCGAGCGCGAGGCTCTGCTTGCGGACATAATGGTCCTGGTTCGACCGGGCGCGGCCATCGGCGCGGGGCTGGAACAGATTGTCCTTCGTTCCCGGTGCGGCCGGGGTGCCGGTGGTCTGCGCCTCTTCCTTGAAGAATTTCTCCATGAAGCGGTCGGCACTGCGGGGCAGCAGGTTGCTCATCTTGGTCATCGCCATGCCGGTCCCGCCGACGGTCAGGTCGCGTTTCTGATGCGCGGCGGCGAAGCAGATCGCCTTGGCCACCAGTTCGGGATCATAGACGACCGGGGGGACGCGCGCGGGCTGGTCCATGCGGTTGCGGGCATGTTCGGGATAGGGCGTATCGATCGCCGCCGGCTTGACCAGCGTCACCGACACCGGCTTGCCATCGGCTTCGATCTCCATGCGGAAGGCTTCGGTAAAGCCCTGCACCGCATGCTTCATCGCGCTATACGCGCCCTGCACCGGGACCGAGCGGTCCGACAGGATCGAGCCGATGTTGATGATCGCGCCACCGCCGCGCGCGGTCAGTTCGCGGGCGGCGTAGAGCGAGGCGGCGACCATCGCGAAATAGCCGACGTCGAACACGCGGCGCTGTTCGTCGATGCCGGTCTCGTCCAGCCGGGCAAAGAGCGCCACGGCGGCGTCGTTGACCCAGGTGTCGAAGCCGCCGAACGCCTCGCGCGCCTTGGCACCGATCCGTTCGGGCGCGTCGGCGGCGGTGACGTCGATGGCGAGGTGGTCGGCCTTGCCGCCGCGCAGGCGTATGCCCTCGACCGCCTCGCGCAGCGCGTCCTCGTTACGGGCGACCAGCAGGACGCGGGCGCCCTCCCGCGCGGCGCGGCGGGCGGCGGCGAGTCCGATGCCGGACGAGGCGCCGGTGATGACGATGGTCTGTTCGGATAGCGGCTTGAGCGTGACGGCCATGACAATACTCCCAGGGCAAACAAGTCGCGCGCTCAACGCACGGGCTGCGCCCGGGGTCCGCCTAAGTTATTGCTCCAGAACGGCCATACGCTGCGGCAGCACCGCCATCACCGCGTGGCGGGCATCGGCATCGATCGCGGTCCAGCGGCCGATCTCGTCGCGGGTGCGCCCGCAGCCGAGGCACCAGCCGGTGTCGGTATCGATCGAACACACCAGCACGCACGGGCTTTCGATTGCCTGCACGGCGACCGTTTCGAACGGATCGTCGTTCACGGGAATCAGCCGGGGATGCGGACGTTCAGGAAGGCGGGGAAGGGGCCGTTCCACGCGCCGTCCTCGACCGCGTCCTGCTGGACATAGCGGGCGGGGCGCTCGTCGCGGCGTTCCTCGTACCGTTCCTCGCGCTCGCGACGCGGGCGGCGTTCCTCGCGCTCCGACCGGGCGGGGCGTTCCTCGCGTTCCGGGCGGGGCGCGCGTTCGCGGACGGGCTGCGCTTCCTTCTCGGCCGACGGGCGGCGACGGCTGCGACGCGGCGCTTCCTCGGCCACTTCGGGTTCGGCAACCGCTTCGGCCGGGGCGCTGCCCATGTCGAGGACCGGAATCTTCTGGCCGGTCAGCTTCTCGATATTGGCGATGTTCTCGGCATCGTCGGGCGTCACCAGCGTATAGGCGGTGCCAGTCGCACCGCCGCGACCGGTGCGGCCGATGCGGTGGACATAATCGTCCGGGTGCCACGGCGCGTCGAAGTTGAAGACGTGGCTGACGCCCTTCACGTCGAGGCCGCGCGCCGCCACGTCCGATGCGACGAGGATCGACACGTCGCCCTGCTTGAACCGTTCCAGTTCGGCGATGCGCGCGGACTGGTCCATGTCGCCATGGATTTCGGCCGAGCGGAAGCGGGCGCGCTGCAGGCTCTTGTTCAGCTCGCGCACCGTCGTCTTGCGGTTGCAGAAGATGATCGCGGTGCGAACGTCTTCCTGCGCCAGCAGCTTGCGCAGCACGTCGCGCTTCTTGGCGGCGGCGACCGGCACGACATGCTGGGTGATGTTGGTGTTGGTCGTCGCGGGACGTGCGACCTCGATCGTCTTGGGATTGTCGAGGAACTTGTCGGCCAGCTTCTTGATCGGCGGCGGCATGGTGGCCGAGAACAGCAAGGTCTGCCGCTGCTTGGGCAGCTTGGTGCAGATTTCCTCGATATCCGGGATGAACCCCATGTCGAGCATCCGGTCGGCTTCGTCGATGACCAGCATCGAACAGCCGGTCAGCAGGATGTTGCCGCGGGTGAACAGGTCCATCAGCCGGCCCGGCGTCGCGATCAGCACGTCGACGCCCTTTTCGAGCGCGGCCAGCTGGTCGCCCATCGACACGCCGCCGATCAGCAACGCCATGGAAAGCTTGTGGTTGGCGCCGTATTTCTCGAAATTCTCGGCGACCTGCGCGGCCAGTTCGCGCGTCGGTTCGAGGATCAGCGAGCGCGGCATCCGCGCACGGCTGCGCCCCTGCGCCAGAATGTCGATCATCGGCAGCACGAACGACGCGGTCTTGCCCGTCCCGGTCTGGGCGATGGCGACCAGATCGCGCATCATCAGGACCGACGGGATCGCCGCCGCCTGGATCGGGGTCGGTTCGGTATAGCCCGAATCGTTGACGGAACGCAGCAGTTCGTCGGACAGGCCGAGATCGGCAAAGGTCATTGCGATTCCATGGCTGGGGAACGCAACCGGTCCGCGCTCCTGATATATCCGACGGCCCCTTGCGAAAAACGTCGGAAAAGTCAAGTTTTCCGTGGGTCAGCGCGCCGGGACGAGCGCCCGGAACGCGGTGATGCGGCACTGGCCGCCCGAGCGCGACCGGATGACGTCGCGCGATGCGCACATCTGCCCGTCGCCGCTGGGCTTGATATACAGGCCCGATACGAAATCGAGCGAGGGGCAATCGTCCGCCAGCCGCGCGCGGACGCGACCGCCGCTGCTGAGCAACAGGTCGACGCTGTCAGTCCGGTTGATCGTTACCGCCGCCAGATTCTGGAGCGGCACGCAGCGGTCGGTACGCTTTTCAACCCACTGGATCGGCGGCAGCGCGCGCGGCGCGCTATAGGCGGCCGGCGCGAAGGGCGCGCGGGGGACGCGCAGGATCACCCGCTGGACCCGCACCTCGGTACGAACCGTCGTCGTTGTCTGGGGCGCGTCCACGGGACGCCGCTGCGCCGCACCGGGCAGGGCGAGCAGAAGCAACATCATGGTCGCTGCGGAAAGCGGCAGGGCGGTCACGCGTCGATCATCCTATGCGGGAATTTAACCGCAGATGAACTGGCGGCAAGGGGGATGGCGGTGCTAACCCGTACGGATGACGAAGCCTGCCATTGCCGCCATGATCGCCGATGCCCGAACTGCGTTCGGCGACCGGATCGTGACCGTCGATGCCGAGCGGATCGCGCCGTGGTTGACCGACTGGCGCGGACGCTATCATGGGACCAGCGCGGCGCTGTTCGAGCCGGAAGATACCGCGCAGGTCGCAGGCGTCGTGGCGCTGGCCGGGCGGCATGGCGTCGCGTTGGTGCCGCAAGGGGGCAATACGTCGATGGTTGGTGGCGCGACCCCGCCCGCGGACGGGTCGGCGGTGCTGCTGTCGCTGCGGCGGCTGAACCGCATCCGGCAGATGGGCGACGGGCAGGCGGTGGCCGAGGCCGGCGTGATCCTGCAGCAGCTGCACGAGGCGGCAGCGGCGGCGGGGCAGCGCTTTCCGCTGACGCTGGGCGCACGCGGCAGCGCCACCATCGGCGGGCTGGTGTCGACCAATGCCGGCGGTACGCAGGTGCTGCGCTGGGGCAATATGCGCCGGCTGGTGCTGGGGATCGAGGCGGTGTTGCCCGACGGGACGGTACATGACGGGCTGGCGGCGCTGCCAAAGGACAATCGCGGCTACGACCTGACGCAGCTGCTGGTCGGGGCGGAGGGGACGCTGGGTATCGTCACCGCCGCGACGCTGAAGATCGTGCCGGCGATCGCCGAGCGGGCGGTGGCATGGGTCGGCATCGCCGATCCGCAGGCGGGGCTGGACCTGTTGCGGCGGATGCAGGCGGCGACCGACCGGATCGAGAGTTTCGAGATCGTTCCCGCCGACACGCTGGCGCTGGCGGTCGCGCATCTGCCGGGCGCGCGGGCACCCTTGTCCGACGACCATCCGTGGCAGTTGCTGATCGAGGCGGTCGCCGCCCCCGGCGAATCGCCGCCGGGAGCGTTGCTGGAGGAATTGCTGGCCGATGGCGTCGGGGCCGGGCTGGTCGCCGATGCGGTGCTGGCGAGCAGCGAGGGGCAGGCCGAGGCGTTCTGGTGCCTGCGCGATTCGCTGTCGGCGGCGGAGAAATCGACCGGGCCGGCGGTGCAGCATGACATATCGGTGCCGGTCGACACGATGCCGCGCTTTATGACCGAGGCGGCGGCGGCTGCCGAGGGGCGCTTTCCCGGCACCCATGCCACCGCCTTCGGCCATCTGGGCGACGGCAATGTCCATTTCCACGTTCGCGCCCCGGCCGGCGCGGACGCGGCACGCTGGTATGCCGAGGACGCACCGGTCGTCACCCGCTTCGTCCATGATGCGGTGACGGCGGCAGGCGGATCGATCTCGGCCGAACATGGCATCGGCCAGATGAAGCTCGGCGAGCTGGAGCGGCTCGGTCCCCCGGCGCGGCTGGCGGCGCTGCGCGGGATCAAGCGCGGGCTGGACCCGCAGAACCTGTTCAATCCCGGCAAGCTCGTATCGCTTGCACCCCGCAGCGCCAATCCATAGACGTGGGCGTCGAGGCTCGCCCGGGGGGGCGGCCGTCCGGCATGGTAGGCCGGGCCGACTATAGAGTATCTGGAGACCCTGAAATGGCCAGCGCGCCGCAGAATCAATCGCTTCCGCTGTTCTACAACCAGCTCGAACCGCTTTCGAGCCAGACCCATGCCAATTGGAAGGTCCGCGCGAGCGAGACCGCGCCCTTCCTGGTCGGGCAGCATGCCATCCCCGTCACGGTCGAGGAATTCCCGCTCGTGCAGCGCCGGATGCCGATCGTGTTCTCGGTCGGCGACGATCCCGTGCCGCTGGCGCTGATGGGCCTGAACGAAGGCGTCAACACGTTCATGGACGATGACGGTCGGCTGATCGACCTCGAAACCTATATCCCGGCCTATATCCGTCGTTACCCTTATCTGCTGGCCCGGCTGCGTCCCGATTCGGAGGACCTGTCGCTGTGCTTCGACCCGACGTCGGACGTCATCGGTCCGTTCGAGGATGGCGAGCCGCTGTTCGACGGCGACCAGCCGAGCGAAGTGACCAAGCAGATCCTCGCCTTCAACGAACAGTTCGAGCAGGCCGGCCAGCGCACCGGCATGTTCATGAAGGAGATCAAGGATCTCGGCCTGCTGATGGACGGTGAAGTCGCGATCCAGCAGGAAGGCAACGACCAGCCCTTCGTCTATCGCGGGTTCCAGATGGTGTCCGAGGAGAAGCTGAACGAACTGCGCGGCGACCAGCTCCGCAAGATGCAGCAGTCGGGCATGCTGCCGCTGATCTTCGCCCATCTGTTCTCGCTGTCGCTGATGCGCGACATCTTCGCGCGCCAGATGCAGCAGGGCAAGGTGCAGCCGCAGCCGGTCGCGGTGCCGACCTTCTGATGGCGACGGTCCGGCCGATCCAGGCGGGCCGCTATTCCGGCGTCGCGATCCTGTTCCACTGGACGATCGCGGCGCTGGTATCGGTCAACCTGTGGATCGGCCTGATCGGTGGATCGATGTCGGCGCACAAGGCGATCGGCATCACGGTGCTGGTCCTGACGCTCGGCCGGATCGGCTGGCGTCTCGGCCACGCCCCGCCGCCGCTCCCGCCCCAGGTGTCGGGATGGGAGCGAATCGTGGCCAAGGCCGCGCATTGGCTCTTCTATCTCATGCTGATCGTCCTGCCGCTCAGCGGCTGGGCGATGGTATCGGGTGCCAGGCGCAATCCGCTCGACTGGTTCGGGCTGTTCCCGATCCCCTATCTGCCGATCCCGCCATCGCTCGCCCATCTCGGGCATGACGTGCATGCGCTGGTCGGATTCGCGATGCTGGGCCTCGTCGCGCTGCACGTTGCCGCCGCGTTGCGGCATCATTTTTTGCTGCGCGACGGGGTGCTGTTACGCATGCTTCCGGGGACGCGTGCGGTACGCTGACGCGCCGTGACGATAAAGTCACGGTCAACTGCAAAATTGCTCTTGAACCCGTCCGACCGCCTTCCTAGATTATTGTTACACGGTTCGATGTTCCCCCCTTTCGTTGGACCGTGCGGCGCGTTTCACGCGCCTCCTCCCTGAACCTTGGCCACTCCGTGCAACCGCACGGGGTGGCTTTTTTCTTGTGGGCTATTCCGCTGCGATGCGGTGGAGGGTGGCGAGTGCCGCATCGGCCAGCGCATCGATCGTCGCGCGGACCCATGTCGCTGTGGCGACGAGGCCGTCGCCGGGCCGGTCGAACAGTTCGTCGAGATACAGGCTGCGATCGATTTCCAGCTGCAGCGCATGGATGCCGGCGCGCGGGCGGGCGTGGCTGGCAAGGACATAGCCGCCGGCATAGGGATGGTTGATCGCCACGCGCAGGCCAGCCGCCCGCGCGACCCCGGCCGCGACATCGGTGAACAGCGCCGCACCGCTATGGCCGTGACGATTGCCCAGCACGACCTGCGCCGGGAGGACACCCGGCAGTGGCGGCATCGAATGCAGGTCGAGCAGCAGTGCGACGCCGAACCGGGCATGGGCGGCGGCCAGGGCCGCATCGAGCGCGGCATGATAGGGCGCATGGTCCTGCGCGATCCGTGCGGCGACCTCCGCATTGCTCAGCTTGCGCCGCCACATATTCTCGGCACCGCCCGCCCGGCGGGGGATCAGGCCGATGCCGCTGCGCACCTTGTCCGATGCCTGGGCGGCGAAGCTGCGTGGATCGGCGCCGGCATCGACCTGCGGATCGCGGTCGCGCACCGGGGACCGGTTGAGGTCGATCCAGCCGCGCGCGCGCCGGGCGACCAGCATCACCTCCTGCCCGCGCGCCTGCGATGCGACGGCATCGACATAGCGATCCTCCAGCGCCGTCAGCCGGGAGACGGGCACCGTCAGCAGTGCCTGCATTTCCGCCGGATAGTCGCGCCCGGCATGCGGTACCGACACGACCACCGGCGATGTCGGTTCGTCCGGTCCGTACCGGTCGAACGAAGGCGGGGTGGGGGAGGCTTCCATCGGTCGCAAAGGATCACGCTCCGTCGCGCTTGTCGAGCGTCCGGCTGGAAAATCTTAACCACCTTCGCCTAGGGATGGGGCTGGCATCGAAGGGAGTCGGATGTTCAGAATCTTGCTGGCCGAGGACGATCAGGTGATGCGCGAATATCTGACGCGCGCGCTGGAACGTGCCGGTTATTTCGTCAGCGCGGTGGACCGGGGCACGGCGGCGATTCCGTTGTTGCAGACCGAATCGTTCGACCTGCTGCTGACCGATATTGTCATGCCAGAGATGGACGGCATCGAACTGGCGCAGCGTGCCGGCGAAATGGTGCCGGACCTGCGCGTCATGTTCATCACCGGCTTCGCTGCGGTGACGTTGAAGGCCGGTCGGCAGGTGCCGCACGCGCGTATCCTGTCCAAGCCGTTCCACCTGCGCGAGCTGGTGGCGGAGGTCGATCGGCTGTTCGAAGGAGAAAGAATCCCGACGAGCAATTAGGGGCTTGTCAGGGAGAATCGGCGCCGCTAACAGCGCCACTCCGGTTTCGCTCTCTCCGGCAACAGAGAGAGCGCCGGGCGCGTAGCTCAGTGGTAGAGCACTGTGTTGACATCGCAGGGGTCGCAAGTTCAATCCTTGCCGCGCCCACCATTAAAAAAGCCCCGTCAGTCCGTTGGATTGGCGGGGTTTTTGCTGTCCGGCGTCCGTTTCGGCCATTGCACGGGGGCCGCGCTGCGATAGCTTGGTCCGGTCGGATCGAACGGGGGATGGATATGCGCTGGCACGGAATTTTCGGGGTTGCGGCGCTGACGATGGTCGCGGCGCCCGTCGCTGCACAGACCGGGCCGGTCGAGGAAGTGTCGGTCGACCGGTTGCAGCAGCGGATGCAGTCGGGGGCGACCAACAGTGTCGCCATCACCCGGGCCTATCTCGCGCGGATTGCGGCGATCGACCGGCAGGGGCCGACGCTGCGCAGCGTGATCGCGACCAACCCCGACGCGCTGGCACAAGCAAAGGCGCTGGACGACGAACGTCGCGCCGGGCGGGTGCGCGGGCCGCTGCATGGCGTGCCGGTCCTGATCAAGGACAATATCGAAACCGCCGATCCCATGGCGACGACCGCCGGCAGTCTGGCGCTCAAGAACAATATCACCCGCCGCAACGCACCGGTCGTCGCCTATCTGCGGCGCGCCGGGGCGGTGATCCTCGGCAAGACCAATTTGTCGGAATGGGCCAATATCCGCTCGACCCGGTCGATGAGCGGGTGGAGCGCGGTCGGCGGGCTGGTGCGCAATCCCTATGCGCTGGACCGGACGGCGTGCGGATCGTCGTCCGGATCGGGTGCGGCGATCGCCGCCAGTTTAGCCGCGTTGGCGGTCGGGACCGAGACCGATGGGTCGGTCGTCTGCCCTTCGTCGATCAACGGGCTGGTCGGGTTCAAGCCGACCCTGGGTCTCGTCAGCCGCAGCCGGATCGTGCCGATCAGCCACAGCCAGGACACGCCGGGGCCGATGGGGCGTTCGGTCCGCGACGTCGCGCTGCTGCTGTCGGCTATGGTCGGACCCGATCCGACCGACCCGGCGACCGCGCGGACCGTGTCGCGCGATTATGCCGCCGCCCTGTCGGTCGATGCGCTCAAGGGCAAGCGGGTTGGCGTGATCCGTCCGGCGGGGATGCCGGCGGCGCTGGCCGAACGGTTCGATGCGGCACTGAAGGTCTTGCAGGCCGCCGGAGCGACCTTGGTCGACGTCACGCCGCCGAAGCTCGACGGGCTGGGCGAGGCCGAGCTGCTGGTGCTCAAGACCGAGTTGAAGGCCGATCTCGACACCTATCTCGCCACCACCCCGGCGGTGGTGAAGGCGCGGACGCTGGAGCAGGTCATTGCCTTCAACCGTGCCAATGCCGCGGCGGAGATGCCGTTCTTCGGACAGGAATTGTTCGAAGCGGCGGCGAAGACCAAGGGGCTGGCCGACCCCGCCTATCGCGCCGCCCGCGCGACGTCGCTGCGGCTGGCGGGGCGCGAGGGGATCGATGCGATGCTGAAGACGGCGCACGTCGACCTGCTGGTCGAACCCACCTATGCCGCCGCGTGGCTCAGCGATCCGGTCTATGGCGATCAATATGGCGGGCCGTCGGCGTCCGAATTGCCCGCCGTCGCCGGCTATCCGCACCTGACCGTGCCGATGGGGCTGATGCAGGGGCTGCCGGTCGGGCTATCGTTCATCGGCACCGCCGGCACCGATGCCGCGATCCTGTCGGCGGGCTATGCCTATGAAGCGCGGGCCAAGGCGCGGGTCGCGCCGCGCTATCTGCCACAGGCGGCGGTCGCGCCGGGGCTGGAGGGGGTAGGGCGGTAGGCCACACTAAGACGTCGCCCCGGCGCAGGCTGGAGCCTCAAACGGCTCTTGTCCCGTGTTATCACCGGGAGATTCCAGCCTGCGCCGGGATGACGTCCTGTCGGTCCGTTCCTATGCCGGTTACCGTGGCAACCGGGCGATCGCCGCCGCTTGATCCGCGACCAGCCGGACGGTCGTGTCGCCGGTGAAGATGCCGTACCAGCCCTGCGGTTCGTGGGGCGGGTCGCCCATATATTGCCGGTCGCCCTCGGCGAAACGATAATCGGGGTGCTGCGCCCGCGCCTCGCCGTTCCATGCCCAGAAATTGGTGCCGACGATCGGCCCGCCCTCCGTCATGCTCTTGAGCGCGGCAGTATAGATGCGACCGTAGAAGCGGTCCTTGTACGTCGTCGCCACGGCGGGGTCGTTGCTGCCGCCGTCGCGCGGATAGCCGAACTCCTCGATCACCATCGGCTTGTCGAGTTGCTTCGCCAGCGCGACATGGTCGGCGATATACTTGTCGGTCAGCGCCTCGCCCCGCGCGGCGGTGTTGGCGAGGTCGGTCTGCTTCACCCAGTCCCAGTTGTTCGGCCAGATATGGACGGTCAGATAGTCGATTTCGGGAATGGCATGTTCGGCCAGCACGATGTCCGCGCGCTCCAGCCCGCCTTTCAGCCCCTCGCTGCCGGTCGACACGAGGTGGTTGCGATCGATCGACTTGATCAACTGCGCGCTCGACCGGACCCATGCGTAGAATTGCGGCAGGTTGGCGTGCGCAAGGTCGCCCGATGGACGAGGTTCGTTGGACAACTGCCACGCCATGATCGCCGGATCGTCGGCATAGCGCATGCCGGTCACGCTGTTGGTGCGGCCGACGACGGCGCGGATCCAGTCGCGATACAGCTCCGTCGCGCGGGCATTGCCATAGAATTGCGCGTTGTAGTTCGCGAATGCCGGCCACGGATGCGCCGGGTCGTTCATGTTCAGATACTGGCCGCCATTGACGTAGGACAGGTACGTCATCATGCCGCCCGACCATTCCCAGAAATTGGTCAGGTACAGCACCGCGCGCATGTTGCGCTTGGCCATTTCTGCCAATGCATAGTCGAGGCCGGCGAGCAAAGTCTGGTTGTAATCCTTGCCCGGCCCGCGAAAGCCCGGCTTGATCGAATTCCTGAGCGGCCCTTCCTCGGCCGAGGCCAGCACGCGCAAATTGGTGACGCCCATCGCCGCCAGCGCATCCAGTTCGCGGCCCAGCCGCGCGCGGTCGCCATAGGGGGCGTCGGCCCCCAGATAGGCGGCATACCAGATGTTCGCACCGGCAAAGCGATAGGGTTCGTTGCCGACCATCAGCCGCGCGCCGTCGCGCCGGACGAACGCCCGGTTCGTCGCGGCGGGCGCGCTCGCGACCGGCGGCGCCATGGCGCAGCCCGCCAGCAGGGCGGAACTACCCAGGAATGTGCGTCGAGCGATGTTGGTCATCAGGTCCCCTTCCAGCGCGCCGGTCCGATGCCGGTGCGTCCTCGTTCATGTCGATGGTTACAGCTTGGGCAGGGCTGTCATCGCTGTCAACGGCAATATTGATATTTGTTTTCGCAATTACGCGCAGGGCACCAGGGGCAGAAAAAAAGGGGCCGCAACCGAATGGCTGCGACCCCGATCAGGTGGTTTGGATCGAACGGATTACATCGTCAGGCGAACGCTCAGCTGGAACTGGCGATCGCTCTTGAAGTACGAGCGCGGCGCTTCGAGGCCGTCGCCGTTCAGCACGAACGACGTCTTGGTCGTCGCGTCGAGCAGGTTCTGGACCTGGATGCCGATCTTGAACTGCGGATTGACCGTGTAGAACAAAGATGCGTCCGCCTGGCCCGTCGCGTCCGAATAGACCGGCAGGAACGGGAAGCAGCAGTCGCGGTTGGTCAGCAGATACTTCGAACGCCAGCTATACGCGATACGCGCATAGACACCGGCCAGGTCGTAGAAGGCCGAGACGTTGAAGTTGTACTTCGACAGCTGCGCCAGCGGCAGGCCGTCATACAGGCCGGCGACGTCGAGCGGCGGACGGTTGCCGTCTTCCGGGCGGTTGTCCGGACGCGCGTTGGGCAACTGGCCCGGCGAGATGTAAGTGAACGTCGCCTGCGTCCCCAGCCCGCGCAGCGCGCCCGGCAGGAAGTCGTAGGTCTGCTGGTACGACAGTTCGGCGCCCTTGATATTGGCGGTGCCGGGCACGTTGACCGGACCGTTGATCGTGGCGGCGAAGTTCTGGCCGTTGTTGCTGAAGCTGCGGCTGTAGCCGAAATTGTCGAGGATGATGTTCGACAACTGCTTGTAGAACACCGCCGCGGTCAGCGAGCCGACCTTGGCGAAATACCATTCGGCGGTCAGGTCGACCTGCTTCGCATCGACCGGGCGCAGGAACGGGTTCCGGGCATTGGCCGAGAAGCCATAGACGCCAGTCGTGTTCGATGCCGACGGCGACAGGCCGACGAAGTTGCGCAGATCGGTAAAGCCCGGACGCGAAATCGCCTTCGATGCCGCGATGCGGAACAGCAGCTGCGAATTCGGCTGGAACTTGATGTTCAGGCTCGGCAGCCACTTGTCGAACTTCTGGGCAGCGACGTCGTTGATCGACCCGTTGTTCGAGAAGGCGACGATCGCCTGCTGCTGTGCCGCGGTCAGCGTACAGATCGGACGGACGGTGCCGGTGGTGTTCGGGCTGGCGCAGAATGCCGCGACGGTCGGGAAACCGCCCAGCGTGTTGGCGATGTTCGGGAACGCGGTCGCACCGAAGGACTGATCCTCGGTATGGACGAAGCGCACGCCGATATTGCCCGACAGGCTGGCCTCGCCACCACCGATGTCGTCGACACCGAAGTCCAGGCGCGCATAGCCCGAATAGGTCTTTTCGGTGATGCGATAGACTTCGTTAGGCCGGAAATAGCCGTCGACGAGCGGTGCTGCGGCGGTGCCCCGATCCTCGAGCGGGGTATAGCCACCGCCGCCCTGACGGGTTGCCGTGCGCAGCAGCGCAGTCAGCGCGTCATGGTCGGTCAGGATGTCGTCGCGAATGCCCCATGCCGTCGGCGGCTGTACCGCCTGCCCGCGATAGAAGTCGGCGAAGTTGATCGGCGACATGCTGTCGCGATACTTGTCGACGGTCGCCAGTGCCGAGGTCCAGGTGTCCGACACCGCGCCCCAGTTGTTGTAATCGTTGGCCTTCACGGTCTGGTCGCGGGTCGCATAGCGGCCGCCGATGCGCACCTTGCGCAGGAACGAATCGTCCGACACGTCGTACTGCGCATCGGCGCGGAACGCCCATTCGTCGCCGTCCGAATGGGTGCGGTTGTTCATCGCGTCGCGGATATAGGTGTTGGTCTGGCTGGCGAAATAATCGCGCACCGACTGGCCGTTCGCCGGGATCAGATTGATCTGCGGCACGTCGCCACGCCCGTCGATCGACACGCCGTTGAAGTTCGCCAGTTCGACCACGTCGTCCGAATCGCGCGCCTTCGAATAGACATACTGGCCATCGAAATTCAGGTGCAGGCGATCGGTCGGGTCCCACTTCACGTTCAGCGACTGGTCCTGGGTATAACCCTTCGTCTGGAAGTAGCGATTGCCGAGCGTCGTGTACTGCCCGCCACCCTGACGGATCAGCGTACCGTTGGTGAACAGGCCGTCATCGTCATAGGTCGGCGTCGTGCCGGCCTGCGGGAAGATGGCGTTCGCATCGGCATAATAGACATTGGGTTCGACGGTGCGATCGAGCCACGTCTGCGACGACTCCGCGCGCAGGAACTGGGCGGTGACCAGCAGGTTTCGCGACGCGTTCTCATACTGCGCGGCACCCGAATAGCCGACGCGCTTGCGGTCGAATTCCTGCATGCGCATGCCCGCGCCCAGCGGCACATAGACCACGTCGCGGCCCGACGGCACCGGATAGCGGTCGAACAACGTCGACTGGTACGGCGTGCCTGCATTCAGAACGCGGCCTTCGCCCGCATCCTGTACGCCGTTGCCATTCCTGTCGTCGTTGTAACGCGGGAGGAACGCCGAATAGAACACCGAGTCTGACCGGCTGCGCTGACGGTTGTAGCTGCCGCTGGCCATGAGGCCAAAACGGCCGCCGTTGTTCAGGTTCCACTGCTTCGAAAACAGGCCGACCACGGCCGGTTCGCTGCGACCGTTATAGTCGCCATAGTTCACGCTGCCCGACAGGTAGATCAGCGTGTCCTTGGTATCGAACGGCTTGCGGGTGTTGATGTTGACCGAACCCGAAATGCCGCCTTCGATCATGTCGGCGGTCAGGTTCTTGTACACCTCGACCGAACCGACGAGTTCGGTCGGTACGTCGTTGAAGCCGATTTCGCGACCGCCGCCGACGCCGAAGCTGTCGCGGCCGTTGAATTCGCCACGGACGTAGGAAAGGCCGCGGATGGTGACGCCCGATCCTTCGACCGAGAAGTGCGCGGTATCGGTCGCGGCAGCGAAGCGGGTGATCGCGACGCCGGCGACGCGCTGCAAGGCTTCGTTGACCGAACGGTCGGGCAGGGCGCCGATGTCTTCCGCGGTGATCGCGTCGACAACGGTGTCAGCATTGCGCTTAATAGATTGTGCATTCGCCAGCGACTGACGCAGACCGGTGACAACGATGTCATCTCCGCCCGTCGAATCCGCGCCGGGGGTCTGGACGTCCGAAGCCGTGACGTTGGACTGGTCGACATTGCCCTGATTTTCAATCGAGGTGCTGACCGACACGGGGCGCTTGCCTGCGTTGCTGCCGGCGGGGACGCCATCGGTCTGCGGCGGGACGTTGGTCTGCGGCTTCGACGTGTCGTCGCGCGATGCCGGTGCGATCGTCGTCTGGGCCATGGCGCCGGTTGCGGACAGCTGCACCGCCACCGTCAGCGCCAGCATCGATGCCGTCGCACCCAGCCGCTTGCGCGCGTTCAAACCGTCCACAGCAACTTGCTTATGGCGTAACACCATCACGCTTCCTCCCCTTTGTCCCTTTAGGACCAGTCAACAACCTCGCCATAGCGGGTTATCGTCGCGGTAATTCGCGGCATTCAGCAACACAACAGAAATATGATAAATCAATTTCCCAATTGACGATAACGTTGTCAGTGTGTCCTCGCGGTGACAGACAGGTGACAGGAGCGGATGGTCGATCGGGTGCAGGATACGGGTAACCGGGTCCGGGTCGTCGTAGTGGGCGGCGGTACGGCGGGATGGATGACGGCGGCGGGGCTGGTCGGGCTGTTGCCGGCGGCCTGCACCGTCACGCTCGTCGAATCCGAAGCGATCGGCATCGTCGGCGTGGGGGAGGCGACGCTGCCGCACCTGCGCCTCTATCTCGAACGGCTCGGCATCGACGAGGCGGCGTTCATGGCCGCGACTGAGGCGACCTACAAGCTCGGCATCGAGTTTCGCGACTTCGGTGCGCTCGGCGATCGCTACATCCATCCGTTCGGCACCTATGGCCGGCCGCTGGGCGGGGTGGCGTTCCACCATTACTGGTTGCGTCGGGCGCAGGCAGGCACCATGCCGCCGATCGGCGCCTTCTCCGCCGGGGTGACCGCCGCCGAACAGCGCCGGTTCGAACGACCGGGCAGCGATCCCAACGATCCGACCACCTCGTTCGGCTATGCCTATCAGTTCGACGCCACCCGCTTCGCACCGTTCCTGCGCAACTGGTCGGAGGCGCGCGGGGTGAGACGGATCGAGGGTCGGATCGTCGATGTGGAACGCGAGGGCGACATGGTGCGCGCCGTGACGCTGGACGATGGCCGCCGGGTCGAGGGCGACCTGTTCGTCGACTGTTCGGGCTTTCGCTCGCTGCTGCTGGGCGATGCGCTGGGCGAGCCGTGGGAGGACTGGTCGCACTGGCTGCCCTGTGACCGGGCGGTGGCGGTGCCGTGCGCCAGTCCGGACGGGGTGATCGAACCCTATACCCGGGCGACGGCGATGCCGGCCGGATGGCGCTGGCGCATTCCGCTGCGGCACCGGGTCGGCAATGGCTATGTCTATGCCGGCGGCCATGTGTCGGACGACGAGGCCGCGGCGGCGTTGCTCACCGGGCTGGATGGCGAGGCGCTGGCCGAACCGCGCTTCCTGCGGTTCCGCGCGGGAAGGCGGCGGCGGAGCTGGGTGGGGAATGTCGTCGCGGTCGGGCTGGCCTCGGGCTTTCTCGAACCGCTCGAATCGACCAGCATCTATCTGGTGCAGGCGGCGATCACGTCGCTGATCGAGCATTTCCCGGACGGGCGGGTGGCGGCGGTCGATCGCGACGGGTTCAATGCGGCGATCGATGCCGAATATGACCGTATCCGCGACTTCCTGATCCTGCATTACCACGCCACGACGCGCGACGATTCGCCGTTCTGGAACCATGTGCGCACCATGACGGTCCCGGACACGCTCGCGGACAAGCTGGCGCTGTGGCGGGGGAGCGCGCAGGTGTCGAAATACAGCCATGGCCTGTTCCTCGAACCCAGCTGGGTCGCGGTGTATCTGGGGCAGGGGGTGGTGCCGGTGGGATGGGACCCGCGCGCCGATCTGCCCGATGCCGCCGGCCTCGACCGCGCGCTGGGATCGCTGGCCTGGGCGATCGCCGACCGGGTGGCGGCGATGGCGACCCATGATGCGGCGCTGGAGCGGCGGGCATGAACGCGCGTGCGGCGTTGCGATCGGTCGCGGTGGTCGGCGGCGGGCCGGTCGCGCTGGTCAGCGCGGTGGCGCTCAAACAGGCGTTGCCGGGGGCGGAGGTGGCGTTGGTGCCGGCGCCGGTCTCCGCCGATGCGCTGGCCGACCGGTTCCCGCTGGCGCTGCCCGCGGTGCACGACGTGCTGGCACGGATCGGGATGCCGCCCGATTTGCTGCTGGCGCGCGGTGTCGCCCGCCCGCGCTATGCCAGCGTCTTTGCCGACTGGAGCCGGGATGGCGCGGAATGGATGGTCGGCGACGATGCCGCCGCGACCCTTGCCGAAGGGCGGCTGCCGGCGCTGTGGTTGCGCGCGCGGGAGGCGAGGGAGCGGGTGCCGCCGTTCCATGCGCTCGTGCCCGCCTGTGTCGCGGCGGCGGCGGGGATCGCCGACCCGCGCGTCGAACCGGCATTGCATCTCGACCCCGTGCGGATGGGGCAGGCGCTGGCGTCGATCGGTGGACAGGCCGGGATGCGCTTCGCCGCGCCCTTTGCCGGTGTCGCAGCGGACGGGACCATCCGGTTGCAGGATGGCACGCGGATCGCCGCCTACCTGATGATCGACGCCAGCGGTCCCGCGCGCCTGCTGTGCCGCGACCGCGCGTTCGAGGACTGGCGCGACGCGCTTCCTTGCGACCGCGTGACCTTTGCCCCGGCGGACGAAGACCCCGGTGCGGCGGACCGGTATCGCGCGACGGCAAAGGGCTGGCACGCAACCTGGCCCGGTGTCCGCGTACAGGCGGATGGCGACGGGATCGCCATCGCCCCCGGCCGCCTGACCGCCCCCTTTGCCGGCCGCATCGTCGCGCTGGGCGATGCGGCGGTGGAGGCCGGACCACTCGGCCGCGCCGGCTTTACCCTAGCGCTCGGCCAACTCGCGCTGCTGCTCGAACTGCTGCCCGCGCGCGATCCCGAACCGTTGTTGCAGGCGGAATATAATCGCCGCGCGGGGCTGCAAGCCGACCGGATGCGCGACTTCCTCGGACTGCACTTTCATGGCGGTGGGCGGACGCAGGGTTCGTTCTGGAATCAGCTACGCGGGAGAAACCGCCCGGCTTCGCTCGACCGGCTGCTTGCCCAGTTCGCGCGGCGGGGACAGGTAGTGCCGGCGAACGAGGAACTGGTGCAGCGCGATGCGTGGACCGCGGTGCTGCTGGGGCAGGGGATGCGGCCTGAGCGTTCCGATCCTATCGCGATGTCGGTCGATCCCGGCGACGCTGCCCGCATGCTGACCACGCTTGCCGCCCGCATTGCCGCAATGGATTACTCCGCATGACCGACCCCATCGCCCATGTCGTCATCGTCGGCGGCGGCACCGCCGGCTGGATGACCGCCGCCGCTGCCGGCCGCTTCCTCGACGACGGGCAACGCCGCATCACGTTGGTCGAATCCGACGCGATCGGCACGGTCGGAGTGGGCGAGGCGACGATCCCGTCGATCCTCAACTTCAACAAGCTGCTCGGCATCGACGAGGCGGAATTCCTGCGCGAGACGAAGGGCAGCTTCAAACTCGGTATCGAATTCGCCGGCTGGCACCGCCCCGACAGCGGCTATTTCCACCCGTTCGGCAGCTTCGGTCGCGATATCGAGGGGATCAATTTCCACCAGCTCTGGCTGAAGCTGCGTGGGACGCCCGGCATCGGCCCGATCGCCGACTATTCGCCCAGCACCGTCGCCGCCCGCGCCGCCGCCTTCGGCCCGCCGGTCGGCGATCCGCGCTCGCCCTTGTCCGGCATGGCCTATGCCTATCATATCGACGCGACGCTCTATGCCGCGTTCCTTCGCCGCCGGGCCGAGACCGATGGCGTCGCGCGGCTCGAGGGGCGCATCGTCGCGGTCGAGCGCGCCAATAACGGCCATGTCGCGGCGGTGGTGCTGGACGATGGCCGCCGGGTCGAAGGCGACCTGTTCGTCGACTGCTCGGGCTTCCGCTCGCTGCTGCTCGGCGACACGCTGGGCGTGGGGTTCGAGGACTGGTCGCACTGGCTGCCCTGCGACCGCGCCATCGCCGTCCCGACCGAGCGGACCGAGCCGGTGCTGCCCTATACCCGCGCCACCGCGCATCTGGCGGGATGGCAATGGCGCATCCCGCTGCAACATCGCACCGGCAATGGCGTGGTCTATTGCAGCCGCTTCCTGGGCGACGACGCGGCGGAGCAACTGCTGCTCTCCCGCCTCGATTCCGCGCCGACCGCCGCGCCGCGCCGCCTGTCGTTCACCGCCGGGCAGCGGCATCGGATGTGGGAGGGCAATGTCGTCGCGATCGGCCTGTCGGGCGGGTTCCTCGAACCGCTCGAATCGACCAGCATCCACCTGATCCAGCAGGGCATCTCGAAGCTGTTCGCGCTGTTCCCCGACCGCGGCTTCTCGCCGGTCGAACGCAACGAATATAACCGGCAGATGGCGGACAATTACCGCTCGATCCGCGACTTCATCATCCTGCACTATCACGCCACCGCGCGCGACGATTCGCCGTTCTGGAACCATTTCCGCACCATGGCGGTACCGGACAGCCTGACGCGCAAGCTCGACCTGTTCCGCCACAAGGGCCGGGTGTTCCGCTATGAGGACGAGCTGTTCGCCATGTCCAGCTGGGTCGCGGTGCTGCTGGGGCAGGGGATCGATCCGGTCGGCCACGATCCGGTCGCCGACGCGCTGGACGAAGAACGGCTGGCCGGCGCCTTGCGCCAAATGCGCAGCGCCACGGCGGCGGCGGTTGCCGGCCTGCCGCCGCATGGGGCGGTGCTGGGGCGGTTGGGGTGATGGCCCGCATCTTTGTCACTCCCGCGAAGGCGGGAATCTATAGACGCTGACGTCTCAGGTTAGAGACCCACGGACTCACGAAAGAAGTGCACCACCGATAGGGTGGTGGTGCGATGGGAGTCAGATACAGGCAGCTCAGCCTGGATGAGCGGATCGAGATTGACCGACTGCGGCGATCGGGGTGGTCGTGCCGCCGGATCGGTGCCGCGATCGGGCGCAGTCATACGACGGCAGGCCGCGAGCTGTGCCGCAACGGCCGTGCGACGAAGGCATGGCCGGGCGGCTATGCGCCGGCCCGTGCCGACACACTGGCATCGCGACGACGACGATGGGACTGCCGTTTCAAGCTGGTGCGCCAGCCGGACCTGCGGGACCGGGTCGGGCAAGGCCTTGCGATGGGACATTCGCCCGAGCAGATCGCCGGCCGACTGGCGCGCGAGGCAGGTCGCACCGTCATCAGCCATGAGTCGATCTACCGCTTCCTCTATCACCGCTCGGCGCAAAAGGATTACTGGCACCGCCTGCTGCCCCGCGCCAAGGCACGCCGGGGACGCCATGCCCGACGAGGCGGCAGCCCGGCCAGCTTCATCAAGCACCGCCGCTCCATCCACGAACGCCCGCCCGAGGCCCGGGAACGCAGCGAGCCAGGCCATTGGGAAGCCGATTATATGCTGTTTGCCGCCTATGGCCACAACGTGCTCGTGCTGCACGAGCGCACCACGCGTTTCACCCTCCTCGACCGGCCGGCAACCCGCAAGGCAGCCACGACCGTCCGCCACATCGAACGGCAATTCCGAACCATCCCCAAAGCGCTTCGCCACACCATCAGCTTCGACAACGGCACCGAGTTCGCCGAACATCATCGCCTGCACTCCCTGGAGTTGCAGACCTTCTTCTGCGACGTACGCTGCCCCTGGCAGAAAGGCAGCGTCGAAAACACCATCGGCCGCCTCCGGCGCATCCTCCCGCGCAAAACCGACCTCGATGCGCTCTCGCCCGCTCGATTGCGCGCCATCGCACAACGCCTCAACGACACCCCCGGAAAATGCCTCGACTTCCAAACTCCCGCCGAGCCATTCTCCCAGCTCTCAACCGGTGCACTTCAAACGTGAATCCACACTCCCGCCTTCGCGGGAGTGACGACCTTGCGCTTATCCCCCCAGCATCTGCCGCAAATACCCCCGGATCTTTGCATCCCGCTCCGGCCCCGGCGCACCCAGCACCCCGCGCGCCGCGACCGGCAAATGATCCGCCACCGCCGGCGCATCGTCGCCGAACACATAATGGTCGAACCACGTCCGGAGCGCCGCACGTTCCGCCGCCGGCCGGTCGCGTACCGCGAGGATGGCGTGCACCAGCGCCAGGAACGGCGCATCGGGCGTGCCGCGCGTCCACCAGTAATTGACCAGCACGTTGAGCGCGCCGGTCGCCCGTATCTCATGCCACCACAAGGTCGGGATCAGGATCGCGTCGCCCGGCCCCAGGTCGGCGACGATCGCCTGACCCTGCGCCTCGGCAAAGCGCGGAAAGCGCGTAAGGTCGGGCCGTTCGATATCGACCATCGTCGCCGGCTGCCCCGCCATGGTGACGTCGAGCGGGCCGATATAGAGGTTGGCGATCTGTTCGGGCGGGAACAGCACCACCCGCCGCCGCCCGGCGACGACCACCGCGACGTTGCTCGCCATGTCGAAATGCGCCGATACCCGGCTGCCATTGCCGATCCACAGCCGCGCGGTGGCGCCGCCGGTTGGTAGCGGCAGGACATTGTCTTGGGTCCAGCCGGGGAAATGGTCCTTCGCCGCGCTGGCCCCGGCATAGAATGCGGGCGGCGCGTCCTCGCCCGCCGCCTTTTGCAGCGCGTCGAGCAGCACCGGCAGCGGAATGTTGCCGCGTTCGAAATTGAACCCGCGCATGTCGTCGCGGTAGAAGAAGCGCCCGTCGATCCCCGGCGGACCGGCGAACAGCCCCAACGGCTTGCCCCCGTCGAAGCGCCGCAGATAGGCCGCCATCGCTGCGTTGCCCTCCGCCCCCGCCGCGACCGCCGGCCAGTCGGCGACAAGGCCGCGCAGCACCACCGGCCGCGCCGCGTCGAGCAATGCGTCGAACCCCGCCGCATCCGCCGGGATCGCCGCTTCGGTGACGCGGGATGCGTTGTCGATCCAGTCGCTCATCTTCCTGTTCCGTCGCCCGTCTTTTCCGCTGGACCGGGCGTGCGTGCCAGCTATGCGCGGCAAAAGACACCGTTTTTGTGGCATAGCCCGCGCGCGGGCGAAGGAGACGTCGATGCACCTGTCCCTGTTCCGTGCTGGCCTGCCGCCGATGCTCGTGCTGGGCACGGTCGGCGCTACCGCGCAAACGCCTGCCGATCTGGCGCTCCACCCGTTGCCGGTCGATGCGCCCGCCGGCCGCGCGCTGCCGCTGCGCATCGGCGGCCGGGTCGTGGCAGGGGAGGGCGACCTGGCCCGCTATCGCCGGCAATGGCCCGGCACCTATTTCGAAGGCAGCTTCAGCGGCAACGCGGTCGATGTCGCGGTGGGACCGGGCGAGGTGTCGCTGCGCATCCGCATCGACGATGCCGCTCCCGTCGCGCTGGTCCGGCCCGCGCCGGGCCGCTACCGCGTAAAGGCCGGTGGTCCGGGCCGCCACCGCGTCCGCGTCGACGTGGTCAGCGAATCGCAGGCCGGGGCCACCGCGTTCGGCGGCCTGTTCGCTCCCGCCGGATCGACCCCGCTCGCCGCGCCTGCCGTCCGTCCCCGCGCGATCGAGTTCATCGGCGATTCGCACACCGTCGGCTATGGCAACACCTCGCCCACCCGCGACTGTAACGAAGGGCAGGCGTGGGAGACGACCGACACGTCGCAGGGGATCGCCGGACAATTGTCGCGCCGCTACGGTGCGGCTTACCGCGTCAACGCCATTTCGGGTCGCGGGATCGTGCGTAACTATGGCGGATTCGCCGCGCCGACCGTGCCCGAGGCCTATCCTTACGCGCTGTTCGACGGCAAGGCTCCGGCGAACGATGCCGGCTGGCAGCCGCAGGTGATCGTCATCGCGCTGGGCACCAACGACTTCACCACGCCGCTCAAACCCGAGGAATGCTGGAAGAGCCGCGCCGCGCTCCATGCCGATTACGAAGCACGCTATGTCCGCTTCGTGCAGGATTTGCGGCGGCGCAACCCGCGAGCGTTCTTCGTGCTGTGGGCGACCGATCTGGCCGAGGGGGAGATCGCGCGCGAGGTTGCGAAGGTCGGCGAGAAGCTGCGCGCAACCGGCGAAACCCGCCTCGCGGTCGTGCCGGTGACGGGCCTCAGCTTCGGCGGGTGCCACTTCCACCCGAACGTCGCCGACGACACGAAGATTGCAGATGCCATCGGCAAGGCGATCGACGGCCGCAAAGGCGTGTGGGCGCGCTAACCACCAACCGCCAACACACACGTCACCCCGGGCTTGACCCGGGGTCCCGCTTCTTCCTCCAACGTGGCCAAGAAGCGGGACCCCGGGTCAAGTCCGGGGTGACGAGGATTGTAGGACGACCCTACGGATTCAGCCGTACCATCGCCACGCCGTGCGGCGCGACCTCCGCGCTGTACCGCCGCGCCATCCGCCCCAGATCCTTGTGCGCCCACAGGTCGCGCGCCTTCAGCCGGACATCGGCAGGCAGGCCCAGCGTCGTCCAGTCGGCGGTGATCCGCGCCGGCGCCTCGCCCCGGTTCCACAACAGCAGCGTGCGGCCGCCATCGGCCATCTGCTTGACCCACACCTCGCTGGTGCCGTCGCGCGCCACGCGGCGGCCCTGCTGGCCCAGCTTGTCCTGATCGACCGCGATCACCTCGCGGTTGAGCAATATGTCGCGCGTCGTCTGATTCATGGTGGCGACGTCGTTGCCCGCGATCAGCGGCGCGGCCATCATCGCCCAGAGCGAGAAGTGCGCGCGATATTCAACGTCGGTCAGCCCGCCATTGCCGACCTCCAGCATGTCCGGGTCGTTCCAATGCCCCGGCCCCGCATAGGGCCATAGCGGTTCGTTCATGTCGACGATCGACGCCACGCCCCAGCTGTAATTATGCTTGCCGGTCCATTTGTCGGTGATGTCGCCGGTGGTGCGCCACATATTGCCGATCTTCTGGCCCCACAACCACGGCCGGTTATTGCCCCATTCGCACATCGAAAACAGGATCGGCCGCCCGCTGGCCTTCAGCGCGTCGGCCATGGTGGCATAGGCTTCCTCGGCATTGCGGACGCCGGTCGAGCACCAGTCGTATTTCAGGTAATCGACGCCCCAGCGGGCATACTGGATCGCGTCCTGATATTCATGCCCCTGACTGCCGGGCCGCCCGCCGCAGGTCTTGGTGCCCGCATCCGAATAGATGCCGAATTTCAGCCCCTTGGCATGGATATAGTCGCCCAGCGCCTTCAGCCCCCTCGGGAAACGTTCGCGGTCTTCGGTGATGAAGCCGTTGGCGTCGCGCGTCCCGTGCCAGCAATCGTCGATCACGACATATTCGTAACCGGCGTCCTTCATGCCGTTCGACGCGATGGCATCGGCGGTCGCGCGAATGACCTTTTCGTTCACGTTGCAGGCGAACTTGTTCCAGCTGTTCCATCCCATCGGCGGCGTCTGCGCAAGGCCGTTGGGCACGCGCTTCGGGTCCTTCGACGGGGCCAGCGTGTTCGGGTCGGTGTCCAGCACCTCCTGCGCCGCGACCGGCTGGATCGCCGCCAAGGCCGCAAATATCGACGCCGTGAATCCCGATAAGCCCTTGCGCATCCATCATCCCCTTTGCCCGCCGGACCTTCATGTCCGTTCATTAAATCAATTTATCATATTATTGATCGGGGGACGAAATCAATCGATATGCGCAACCATCAACAACTTACGCTGGCGGGTCGATGCCGAACAGCCGGTCGACCAGCCGCTGCACCAGCGGCACGACCAGCAGCGAGGCGGGAAGCGCGGTCGCGAAGCCGATCGGCGCGCCCTGCGTGAACGCGCCCCAGAAGCCCGCCGGCCCCACCCGCACCAGCGCGCTGACCGCGCCGATCAACGAGGAAAAGATCAGCGCGTTGATCACCGAGGACGTCAGGCGATAGCGAAAGCGCGACCGGACCTTCACCGTCTCTTGCGCGCGGGCCGGGGGTGAAGCGTCGTTCATCGCACGCCCAAGCGGACGATCCGCGCCAAGGTTCCGACGATTGCCCGCTGACAGCGCCGCCCCGCTATGCCAAAAGCAATAAAATTACACGCGGATGAGTCGGCGCCAGACCGTCCACCGCGAGTCGACAGGAGAGACTATGCGGGTCATCGATCATGTGATCGCGGGCGACAAGACGGCCACCGACGGCGCGACCGGCGCCGTGTTCGATCCCAATCGCGGCGAGGTGCAGGCGCATGTCCGCCTCGGCACCGCTGCCGATCTCGACCGCGCGGTGGCGGCGGCACAGGCGGCGCAGCCGGGCTGGGCGGCGACCAATCCGCAGAAGCGCGCCCGCGTGCTGTTCGCGTTCAAGCAACTGGTCGAAGCGAACATGCAGGAACTTGCCGAGCTGCTGTCGAGCGAGCACGGCAAGGTGATCGCCGATGCGAAGGGCGACATTCAGCGCGGCCTCGACGTCGTCGAATTCGCCTGTGGCGTGCCGCATCTGCTGAAAGGCGATTATACCCAGGGCGCAGGGCCGGGCATCGACGTCTATTCGATGCGGATGCCCATAGGCATCGGCGCGGGGATCACCCCGTTCAACTTCCCGGCGATGATCCCAATGTGGATGTTCGGCGTCGCCATCGCCTGCGGCAACGCCTTCATCCTGAAACCCAGCGAGCGCGATCCGTCGGTTCCCGTCCGCCTCGCCGAACTGATGCTGGAGGCCGGCGCACCTGAAGGCATTCTTCAGGTCGTGCACGGCGACAAGACGGTGGTCGACGCGATCCTCGACCATCCGGCGATCGGCGCGGTCAGCTTCGTCGGATCGTCCGACATCGCCCATTATGTCTACAGGCGCGGCGTCGCGGCGGGCAAGCGCGTGCAGGCGATGGGCGGGGCCAAGAACCACGGCATCGTCATGCCCGATGCCGATCTCGACCAGGTCGTCGCCGATCTGGCGGGCGCGGCATTCGGTTCGGCGGGTGAGCGGTGCATGGCGCTGCCGGTGGTCGTGCCGGTCGGCGAGAAGACTGCCGTCGCCCTGCGCGAAAAGCTGATTCCGGCCATCGGCGCGCTGCGCGTCGGCGTGTCGACCGATGCCGACGCCCATTACGGCCCGGTGGTCAACGCCCAGCACAAGGCGCGGGTCGAGGGCTGGATCGCCAAGGGTGTCGAGGAAGGCGCCGAGCTGGTCGTCGACGGGCGCGGCTTCTCGCTCCAGGGGCATGAACGCGGCTTCTTCATCGGCCCGACGCTGTTCGACCACGTCACGCCGCAGATGGAATCCTATCGCGAGGAAATCTTCGGCCCCGTGCTCCAGATCGTCCGCGCGAACGATTTCGAAAGCGCGGTCCGCCTGCCCAGCGAGCATCAGTACGGCAACGGCGTCGCGATCTTCACCCGCAACGGCCACGCCGCACGCGAATTCGCCGCGCGGGTCAATGTCGGGATGGTCGGCATCAACGTTCCGATCCCCGTGCCGGTCGCCTATCACAGCTTCGGCGGATGGAAGCGCTCGGCATTCGGCGATGTGAACCAGCATGGCGAGGAGGGGGTGCGCTTCTGGACCAAGGTCAAGACGATCACCCAGCGCTGGCCGGACGGATCGGCGATGGGCACGCAGGCGGAGGACGGCGCAGCGGCGCGGACGCAGGATGCGTTCGTCATCCCGACGATGGGGTGACGACGTCAGGTTATGATCCCGATGTTTGCTCCGAACGTCGCCCCAGCCCAGGCTGGGGCCTCGAGCGGTTCTTGTCCCGTGCTACCATGGGAAGATCCCAGCCTTCGGCGGGATGACGTTTCGTTCGAACGGGATGGATTTTCCTGACATGCTCGATAGCCGACATCTGCCAGGAGGAATTGCCCCTTTGCTGCGCCGTTTGATGGTAGCGATTCTCACCTTGCTGGTCGCAGCGGCACCCGCCGTCGCCCAGAAACGCGTCGCGCTGACCTTCGACGATGCGCCGCGGGCGCGCGGGCCTTTCCTGACGCCCGACGAACGCACCGAACGGATCATCGCAGGTCTGCGCAAGGCGAAGGTCCGCCAGGCGGCGTTCTTCGTCGTGCCGGGCAATCTGGCGACGCCCGACGGGGCGGGGGGCGAGCGGCGCATCGCGGCCTATGTCCGGGCGGGGCATGTGATTGCCAATCACAGCTTCAGCCATCCGGCGCTCAGGGCGATGACCGCGCAAGCCTATCTCGCCGATATCGACCGGGCGAGCGGGTGGCTGATGGGCCGCAAGGGGCTGCGCCCGTGGTTCCGCTTTCCCTTCCTCGACGAGGGTGGCACCGACAAGGCGAAGCGCGATGCGGTCCGCGCGGGGCTTGCCGCCCGCAAGCTCTCGAACGGCTATGTCACGGTCGACGGGTCGGACTGGAACATCGAAAACCTGACCGCCGACGCGCGCAAGGCCGGCAAGCCGATCGACATGGATGCCCTTCGCGACCTCTATGTCGAGACGCATGTCCAATCCGCCGAATTCGCCGATGGCCTCGCCCGCACGGCATTGGGGCGGCAGCCGGTACAGGTGATGCTGCTCCACGAAACCGACCTTGCCGCCTATTGGATCGCCGATCTGGTCGCCGGGCTTCGGCAGAAGGGTTGGGAGATCGTCACCGTCGACGCGGCCTATCGCGATCCGATCGCGAAGGCGCGGCCCGATACCCCGTCGGCACAGGGCACCCTGCTGGAGGCGATGGCGTGGGAAAAGGGCGTGCCGGCACCGCGCTGGTACGACCGCAACACGCTCTCGATCGCCGACCCGCTCTATCGGCAGCGCGTGCTGCACGAGGCACCGTGACGAACGAAATGAACCTTGGCAGCGCTTGGGCAACCCCGGCGATGCCGGCCGAAGCGATAGTGGAGAGTGAAGCGTGACCCAGTTCGATTTGACCGACGACCAGCGCGAGATTCAGGAGCTTGCCCGCCGGTTCACGGCGGATGCGATCACCCCCCATGCCGCCGAATGGGACGAGAAGCACATCTTCCCGCGCGACACGATCAAGGCGGCGGCGGAGCTGGGCTTCGCGGCGATCTATGTGTCCGAGGAGTCGGGCGGCATCGGTCTCGGCCGGATGGAATCGGCGCTGATCATGGAGGCGATGGCCTATGGCTGTCCGTCGACCAGCGCGTTCATCTCGATCCACAACATGGCGGCATGGATGCTCGACGCATTCGGCTCGGCCGAGCTGAAGGCGCGGTTCCTTCCCGACCTCGTGACGATGGACAAGCTCGCCAGCTATTGCCTGACCGAGCCGTCCTCGGGATCGGACGCGGCGGCGCTGAAGACGAAGGCGGTGCGCGATGGCGACGACTATATCGTCACCGGCACCAAGCAGTTCATCTCCGGCGCGGGCGACAATGACGTCTATCTGGTGATGGTCCGCACCGGCGGCGAAGGGCCGAAGGGCATTTCCTGCCTGCTGATCGAGAAGGACATGCCCGGCGTCTCGTTCGGCGCGAACGAGCGCAAGCTCGGCTGGCATTCGCAGCCGACGCGCGCGGTCATCCTCGATCAGGTCCGCGTCCCCGCCGCCAATCTGGTCGGCGGCGAGGGCCAAGGCTTTTCGATCGCGATGCAGGGGCTGGACGGCGGCCGGTTGAACATCGGTGCCTGCTCGCTCGGCGGCGCGCAACGCTGCCTCGACGAGGCAATCGCCTATACCAAGGCGCGGCAGCAGTTCGGCAAGGCCGTAGCCGACTTCCAGAACACGCAGTTCATGCTGGCCGACATGGCGACCGAGCTGGAGGCGGCGCGGGCGCTGCTCTACACCGCCGCCGCCAAGGTCACCGCCGGCGCGCCCGACAAGACGCGCTTCGCCGCGATGGCGAAACGCTTCGCCACCGACACGGGATCGAAGGTGGTCGATCAGGCGCTGCAACTGCATGGCGGTTATGGCTATCTGATGGACTATCCGATCGAACGCTTCTGGCGCGATCTGCGGGTGCATTCGATCCTCGAAGGCACGAACCAGGTGATGCGGATGATCGTCGGACGGGAGCTGGTGAAGTGACGGCGCGCGAACATCCTCCCCGGCACGGGGAGGGGGACCGCCGCGCAGCGGTGGTGGAGGGGGGCGTCCTCTTCCACGACCGTTGCCATCGTGGACACCCCCCTCCACCATGCTTTGCATGGTCCCCCTCCCCGTGCCGGGGAGGATGAGCATGATCCTCACCTCCATCGACCACCATATCGGCCGTATTCGGTTGAACCGGCCGAAAGCACTGCACGCACTCAACCACGAAATGTGCGACGCGATGCTCGCCGCGCTGGAAGACTGGCGTGACGACCCTGCCGTGCAGGCGATCGTCATCGACCATGCCGAGGGACGCGGCTTTTGTGCGGGTGGCGACATCCGCATGATCGCCGACAGCAGCGCGGCCGACGGTGCCGCCGCCCGCGCCTTCTTCGCGACCGAATATCGGTTGAACCACCGGCTGTTCACCTATGCCAAGCCGACCATCGCCTTCATGGACGGGGTGACGATGGGCGGCGGGGTCGGCATTTCGCAGCCATGCCGCTTCCGCGTCGCGACCGAAAACAGCCGTTTTGCGATGCCGGAAACCGCGATCGGGCTGTTCCCCGATGTTGGCGGCGGCTGGTATCTGTCGCGCCTGCCCGGCCGGATCGGGCAGTATCTGGCGCTGACCGGCGCACGGCTGGATGGCGCCGAAATGCTGGCGCTGGGGCTGGCGACGCATCTGGTGCCGGCCGACGCGCAGGAGGCGGTGAAACAGGCGATCGTCGCCGACCCGCAGGCGGCGGAATCGATCCTGTCCGACCGCGCGATGCCGCCGGGCGACGCGCCGATCCTCGCGCAACGCGAGGCGATCGACCGGCTGTTCGCGAGCGACGATTTCGAGGAAATCCTGGCCGCGCTGGAGGCGGACGGGTCGGACTGGGCGAGCGCGCAGCTGGCGACGCTGCGGCAGCGGTCGCCGCTGTCGTGCAAGGTGTCGCTCAAACTCCTGCTCGACGGCGCGACCATGCCGACCTTCGAGGACGAGATGCGGCAGGAATATGCGGTCGTCACCCGCATCGTGCAGCGTCCCGACATCGTGGAGGGCGTGCGCGCGGTGATCGTCGACAAGGACCATGCGCCGAAATGGGACCCCGCCGCGCCAGAGGCGGTCAGTGACCACATGATCGACCGTATCTTTGCGCCGCTCAGCGCGGCGGACGAATGGCAACCGCACTGAGTTCGAGGAACCCCGATGTCCACGTATGAAACCATCCTCGTCGAACGCCGCGATGCGGTGACGCTGGTGACGCTCAACCGGCCGCAGGCGCTGAACGCGCTGAACGGGCAGGTCCTGTCCGAACTGCTGGACGCGATGCGCGCGTTCGACGCCGACCCGACGCAGGGCTGCGCGGTCATCACCGGTTCGGCCAAGGCGTTCGCCGCCGGCGCCGATATCAAGGAGATGCAGGAAATGGACTTCGCGGCCATGTATGGCGGCGACCATTTCAGCGGCTGGGACGCCTTCGCCCGCACGCGCAAGCCGATCATTGCCGCGGTCGCGGGCTTTGCGCTGGGCGGCGGGTGCGAGCTGGCGATGATGTGCGACTTCATCCTGGCGGCGGACAGCGCGAAGTTCGGCCAGCCCGAAATCAAGCTGGGCGTGACGCCGGGCATGGGCGGGTCGCAGCGCCTCGCGCGTGCCGTCGGCAAGGCGAAGGCGATGGAGATGTGCCTGACCGGGCGCATGATTGGCGCGGAGGAAGCGGAACGCTGCGGCCTCGTCGCGCGCATCGTCCCCGCCGACGATCTGGTCGAGGACGCGGTGAAGACCGCCGCGACCATCGCCGCCATGGCCCCGCTGGCGGTCAAGGCGAACAAGGAAATGGTCAACGCCGCCTTCGACACGACACTTTCCCAAGGTGTCCAGTTCGAACGCCGCCTGTTCCACGGCCTGTTCGGCACGGCGGACCAGAAGGAAGGCATGACCGCCTTCGTCGAGAAGCGCCCCGGCAACTGGACCGGGCGGTAGTTCGGGAAGCGTTCGGGGGCTGCGCCTTTCCACTAGACGTCATTCCAGCGGAAGCTGGGATTTTTCGGGGCTAGTGCGCGACAGGAGCCGCTCGAGGCCCCAGCCTTCGCTGGGGCGACGTCTTGCGGCGGAACGATCAAGTCTAGGAGACCATGATGGCACGCATCGGTTTTATCGGCCTCGGCAATATGGGCGGCGGCATGGCGGCCAATCTGGCGAAGGCGGGGCATGACGTGCGCGCGTTCGACCTGTCGGCCGAGGCATTGGCGCGGGCGAAGACGGCGGGATGCTTGCCGGTCGCCGATGCGGCGGAGGCGGCATCGGGGGCGCAGGCGGTGGTGACGATGCTGCCCGCCGGTGCCCATGTGGCGCAAATCTATGGCGACTCGCTGTTCGATGCGGTCGATACCGGCGCGGTGCTGATCGATTGTTCGACGATCGACGTCGATACTGCCCGCCAGGTCGCCGAAGCCGCGCGCGCGAAAGGGCTGCATGCGGTCGACGCGCCGGTATCGGGCGGGATCGCCGCGGCCAATGCCGGTGCGCTGACCTTCATGGTCGGCGGCAGCGATACGGCCTTCGCCAAGGCCGAACCCTTCCTGTCCGACATGGGCAAGGCGGTGATCCATGCCGGGGCCAGCGGTGCGGGACAGGCCGCCAAGATGTGCAACAACATGCTGCTCGGCGCATCGATGATCGCGACGTGCGAGGCGTTCGCGCTGGCCGGGAAGCTGGGGCTGGACGCGCAGACCTTCTACGACATCTCCTCGGTCAGTTCGGGCCAGTGCTGGTCGATGACCAGCTATTGCCCGGTCGCGGGCGTGGGGCCGGAAACGCCGGCGGATCGCGGCTTTCAGGGCGGGTTCGCCGCCGCGCTGATGCTCAAGGACCTGCGGCTCGCCATGCAGGCCGCGGCAGGGACGGGAGCCGATACGCCGATGGGCGCGCGCGCCGCCGAACTCTATGCCCGCTTCGTCGAGGACGGCCATGCCGCCACCGATTTCTCCGGGATCATCGAGACGTTGCGATAGCAGCGGCTTGACGGCGCCGCGGCGATCCGCTTGGAACGCTGGCCTTGCCTGCGGACGTGGCGAAATCGGTAGACGCAGCGGACTTAAAATCCGCTTCCCATCGGGAGTGCGGGTTCAAGTCCCGCCGTCCGTACCAGCATGGAGGCTATCGTGCGGACCCTGTTCCTCCTCCCCGTCCTGCTCGCGGTCGCTGCCTGCGATGGGCAGGGCGACGGGCGGCCGGTGATGGTCGATGCGATCGAGGATGGCGCGAAGGGGGATGTCGAGCGCGTGCTGTTGCGTAGCGCGCTGGCGCAGGGGCTGGTGCGTTTCGATGCCGCCGGACAGGTCGAGCCGGGGCTGGCCGAACGCTGGAACATGGTCGATGACGGCCGCAGCTATATCTTTCGGCTGGGCGATGCGACGTGGAGCGATGGACGTCCGGTCACCGCCGAACAGGTCGTGGTGGCGCTGCGCCGGGCAGTGCGGGTGGAGGCGGGGCACCGGCTGACGCCGTTTCTGCGGTCGATCGACGAGATCGTGGCGATGACGCCGCAGGTGATCGAGGTGCGGCTGAAGCGGCCCAACACCGAATTGCTGACGCTGCTGGCCCAGCCCGAACTGGCGGTGATCCGCGGACCGCAGGGGACGGGGCCGCTGCGCCGGTTGCGTGGGCAGGGCATCCGCCTGCGTGCGCCCGCCGATCCGGAGGCGCCGCCGCCGGTCGCGGCGGATGAGGTCCGGTTGCGGGGTGCGCGGGCCGCGCTGGCGGTGGCACGCTATGCGAGCAAGCGCAGCGATCTGGTGCTGGGCGGGGATTTCGCCGACTGGCCGCTGGTCGCCGCGGCCAGTCCCCGGCCGGCGGACGTGCGGATCGATCCGGCGCGCGGGCTGTTCGGCTTCGCCTTCGTCGTGCGCGACGGGTTCCTGTCGAGCGCGCTGGGCCGGGCGGCGGTGGCGATGGCCGTGCATAGCGCGAACCTGCCCGGCGCGATCGACCCGGCATGGGGGCCGGCGGATACGCTGCTGCCCGAACGGCTCGATTCGGCGGCCGATCCGGCGCTGCCGGCGTGGCGCAACCTGACCGAGGAGCAGCGCTGGGCGACCGCGCGGGCGCAGGTCGCGGCTTATGGCGAACCGGTGCGGTTGCGCGTCGCCGTGCCGCGGGGGCCGGGGGCGACGTTGTTGTGGGGGCGCGTCGCGGTCGCGCTGTCGCGGATCGGGATCGCGGGCGAGCGGGTCGCGATGACCGCCCCGGCCGATCTGCGGCTGATCGACCGGGTCGCGCCCTATGACAGCGCGCGCTGGTATCTGGCGACGGCGTGCCGCAATTGTTCGATGGAGGCGATGACGCTGATCGCGGCGGCGCGCGATGCCGACAATCTCGCCGAGCGCGCGCAGCGGCTGGCGGCGGCGGATGCGGCGATGGCGGCGGACGTGGCGTTCGTGCCCGTGGCGCGGCCATGGCGCTGGTCGCTGGTCGCGCCGCGGCTGCGCGCGTTCCAGACCAATGCCCGCGCGGTGCATCCGTTGAACCATCTGCGGGCCGACACCAATTAGAGGGCATGGCAAAGCCGACCCGCATCTCGCCCGAACTGTTCGAACAGATCGCCGGGCATCTCGACAAGAACCCCGACGCCGTGCGCCGCCGCGTGGTGGCGATCGAGCGGATGATGGAACGGTCGATGACCATTCCGGGCACCAACCACCCGGTCGGCCTCGACTTCCTGCTGAACTTCATTCCCGTGGTCGGCAGCTTCATCGGCGCGGCGATGGGCAGCTATATGCTGTGGGAGGCGCGTAACCTCGGCATGTCGAAGTGGCAGATGACGCGGATGGCGGGCAATGTCGGCACCGACTGGGCACTGGGGCTGATCCCGATCGTCGGCGCCGTGCCGGACTTCTTCTTCCGGTCGAACACCCGCAACCTGCGGATCATCCGCAGGCATCTCGACCGCCACCATCCTGCGACGGTGACGGTCGAGGGGTAATCAGTCGGCCTGACGCCCGCCGCGCCAGATCTTGACGCGGGTGTTCGGCGTCACGCCGCCCTGATGCGCGGGGCAGGCGGTGTAGCGGCGGCGCTTGTCGAGGCAGAGCCAGACCTCGTCCAGCCAGCCGCGCTTATTGGTGGTGATCCGCATCGACTGCGCGGTCATGCCGGGGTTGCGGCGGGCGATGGCGCTGGCGAGCAGACCGGCGGTGAGGGTCGGGCGGCGCGACAGGGCCATCATGTCGGGGAAGCGCAGCCGCTGGAACAACGACCGCGATTCGTCGAAATAGGCGGCGGGCGACACGCCCATGCAGGTGCCGTGCTTGGCATATTCATGCTGGAGCAGCTGGGCCGAGGGGGTCACGCACAAGTTCTTCGCGATGACCGGTTCGGGCAGGATCGGGGTGCCGGTGCAATATTGCGGCCAGTCCTTGCCCGTTCCGTCGGGCCACAGGCCGTGGAGGGTAAAGCCGAAGCGGTTGGCGCCGCCGCACTGAAAGGCGTTGCGCGCATCGTCGCGGCGGGTGCGGCAATATTCGGGGCTCCAGGTGATGGCGAGCGTGTAGCTGCCGATCGGGAGGACGCGGCGCGGCTGTTGCGGCGTCGGCAGGTCGGGACGCGGATGTTCAACCTGCGACGGCACCGAACATTGCAGCGTCTGTGCCTGTGCCGCGACCGGCGCGAGCAGGACGGCGAGGGTGAGGGAGAGGCGCTTCATATGTCTTCGTCCACGATAGCAGGAGCGAACCAGGGGGCGGCGTCGGGGCGGAACAGGAAGACGACCGCCGCCGTCTGCAACGCGACCGCGACGATGCGGACGATGCCGCCCGCGTCGAGGATCACCGCGCCGGTCGAGAAGCCCAGCAAAAGGCTGCCGATCGCGAAGACGGTGAAGACGACAAGGATCCATTTGGCGACGTTGCTGCCGCGCCGGGCGATGAAGAACCACAGCAGCAGCGCGATGACGATGCCGACCACGATCATGCCGCCGGCCGCGGTCGCGGCGGTCGACCCCAGCGCCGCCGTGTCGGGATTTTCGGCCAGCCGCGCCATGGTCAGCGGCCATTCGAGGATGTTGCCGATCAGCCCGACGGCGATCGAGGCGAGATAGAGCCGGTCGAACCGGACGATCGAAGACGGACGCATATAGGCTCCCCTGATGACCCGCCGATTGGTTATGCGGCGTCGAGGGTGAAATCCAGCCCGATATCGGCCGCCGGGGCCGATTGGGTCAGGCGGCCGACGCTGACATAGGTGACGCCGGTTTCGGCGATGGCGCGGATGGTGTCGAGCCGGACGCCGCCCGACGCCTCCGCCGGCACGCGCCCGGCGATCAGCGCGACCGCTTCGCGCAGCGTCGGCGGGGCCATGTTGTCGAGCAGCAGGTGCGTCGCCCCGGCGGCGAGCGCCGGTTCGATCTGGTCGAGCGAATCGACCTCGACGATGATCCGTTCGATGCCCGCCGCCTTGGCGCGCGCCGTCGCCTCGCCGACGGACCCTGCGACCGCGACGTGATTGTCCTTGATCATCGCCGCATCCCACAGGCCCATGCGGTGGTTGGTCGCGCCGCCCATGCGGGTCGCGTATTTTTCCAGGCTGCGCAGGCCGGGGATCGTCTTGCGCGTGTCGAGCAGGGTTGCGCCGGTGCCGGCGATCGCGGCGACATAGGTCGCGGTCAGCGTGGCGACGCCCGACAGATGCTGGACGGTGTTGAGCGCCGAGCGTTCGGCGGTCAGCAGCGCACGGGCATTGCCGCGCAGCCGCAGCAGCGCGGTGCCGGCGGGCACGGCATCGCCATCGGCGACCAGCGGTTCGATGACGGCGCCGGGATCGAGATGGCGGAAGAAGGCGGCGGCGATGTCTAGACCCGCGACGGTGATCGCATCGCGGCTGTCCATGACGCCGGTGAACACCGCGTGAGCCGGGATGACGGCCGCAGCGGTGATGTCGCCCGCGTCGCCCATATCCTCGGTCAGGGTGGCGGCGACGAAATTGGTCAGGTCGAAACCGGGTATCATGGGCGGGAGTCCGGGATGGGAGGGGCGTTCGCTATAGGGGCGGGCGGGGGGCGGTGACAGGCGTTTTGCGAGTGGTTCGCGGGTCAAAGTTCACTAAGTTCACACTAGTGGCGTGTTTGCGCGCTGTGCGGAGTGGTGGCAGTGGCTGCTGGAGGCCGGCGGGTCGAGCCGGTGATGATCGCAGGTGGTTGCCGTGTAGGAAAGGCATCTCCACACTACGTCGCCCCAGCGCAGGCTGGGGCCTGTCCCGGCTCCTGCCGTGCGCCATAACGGGGAGATCCCGGCCTTCGCCGGGATGACGTTTGGGGGTGAGGGAGAGCGGACGGCGAGGATGGCCGGCAGAAGCTTCTACTTCTTCCGCTGGCCCTCGACGATGGCGATGGCGCGTTCCACGGCGACCTCGATCGACAGCGTGCTGGTGTCGAGCGGGGCGGCGTCGGGGGCCATGACCAAGGGCGCGGTCGAGCGGCTCGAATCGCGTTCGTCGCGGGCGCGGATGTCGGCGAGGACGCGGTCATAGGTGACGCTCGACCCGGCCTTGGCCAGTTCGGTGTGGCGACGGCGGGCGCGGATCGCCGGGGTCGCCTTTACGAACAGCTTGGCATCGGCATCGGGGGCGATGACCGTGCCGATGTCGCGCCCGTCGAGCACCGCGCCGCCGGGCGCCTGCGCGAACTTGCGCTGGCGGCGCAGCAGCGCCGAGCGGACCAGCGGATGCGCCGAGACGATCGAGGCGGTCTGCCCTGCCTCGTCGGTGCGCAGCCACGGATCGTCCAGCAACGTGTCGGAAAAGTCGCAGGCGGCGACGCAATCCGCCTCGCGCGTCGGGTCCAGTCCGTCGCGCAGCACGCGGGTCGCGACCGCGCGATAGAGCAGGCCGGTGTCGAGATGCGGCAGGCCGTAATGTTTCGCCAGCGCCCGTGCGATGGTGCCCTTGCCCGATGCCGCCGGGCCGTCGACCGCGATGATCACAGCGACGCTCCCAACCCGCGCAGCAGCGTGGTGAAGGTCGGGAAGCTGGTCGCGACCGGTGCCATGTCGTCGATCGTGACCGGATCGCGTGAGACGAGGCCGGCGACGACGAAGCTCATCGCGATGCGGTGGTCGAGCTTCGCCTCGACCGTCCCGCCGCCGGGCAGCAGGTCGCCACCGGTGCCGTCGATGATCAGGCCGTCCTCGGTTTCCTCGACCCGCGCGCCGATCGTCCGCAGCCCTTCGGCCATGGTGGTGATGCGGTCGCTTTCCTTGACGCGAAGTTCTTCCAGCCCGCGTGTTGTCGTGCGGCCTTTCGCCAGCGCGGCGGCGACGAACAGGACGGGAAATTCGTCGATCATCGCCGGCGCGACCGCCGGGTCGACCTCGATGCCGGTCAGCGACGATGCGCGGACGACGAGGTCGGCGACCGGCTCGCCGCCGACGTCGCGGCGGTTTTCGAAATCGATGTCGCCACCCATCGCGCGCAGCACGTCGAACAGCGCGGCGCGGGTCGGGTTCAGCCCGACATTGGTGATAGTGACATGGCTGCCCGGCACCAGCAGTGCGGCGACGACCGGGAAGGCGGCGGAGGACGGATCGCCCGGCACGGTGATCGTCTGCGGTTGCAGCTCCGCCTCGCCATGCAGTTCGATGATGCGGCCTTGCGCCGTTTCCTCGACGGTCAGCTTCGCGCCGAAGGCCTTCAACATCCGCTCGCTATGGTCGCGGGTCGGGACCGGTTCGACGACGCGGGTGATGCCCGGCGTGTTGAGGCCGGCGAGCAGGATCGCCGACTTCACCTGCGCCGAGGCGACCGGCAGGGTATAGTCGATCGGCACGGCGGGCACGATGCCGCGCAGCATCAGCGGCAGGCGGCCGCCGGGGCTGGCGGTGAACTCCGCGCCCATCTGGCTGAGCGGCTCGATGACCCGGCCCATCGGGCGCTTGCTGAGCGAGGCGTCGCCGGTGAAGGTCGCGGTGATCGCGTGGCTCGATACCAGCCCCATCAGCAGCCGGGTCGAGGTGCCCGAATTGCCCATGTCGAGCGCGGTCGCGGGTTGCAGCAGCCCGCCGACTCCGACGCCGTCGATGGTCCATACGCCATCGTCGCCGCGTTCGATCGTCGCGCCCATCGCCCGCATCGCGGCGGCGGTGGCGAGGACGTCCTCGCCCTCCAGCAGACCGGTCACGCGGCTGGTGCCGACCGCCAGCGCGGACAGCATCAGCGAACGGTGGCTGATCGACTTGTCGCCGGGAACCGGGGCGGTGCCGGTCAGCGGGCCGCTGGCGGCGACAGAAAGCGGGGTGGGGGTGGCGTGGTGCATATGACCGGCGGCTTTGACAGCGCGTGCCCGCTATGGCAAGGCGCGGCCCCATCCGGGGTATGTGCCCCGTTCTTCCACAGCACCGAAAGGTTTGGGGCTACACATGGTGAAGCCGGAATGGGGTACGAAGCGTACCTGCCCGAAATGCGCGACGCGCTTCTACGACCTTGGCAATGACGATCCCGTCACCTGCATCAATTGCGGCGTGCACTGGAATCCCGAGCCGATCCTGAAGTCCAAGCAGCCCCTGCCGTTCGAGCAGGTCAAGGTCAGCGACAAGGCCGAGAAGGACACCGATCTCGACGCCGATCTGGATATCGAGGGCGACGACGAGCCGTCGGCCGACGACGATGTCGATCTGGGCGGCGACGACGACCTGGGTGTCGACACGTCCGACGAGGACAACGACGCCGAGCGTTGATTTTTTGGCGGGCGGCGACAAAAGCCGCTTGCCAAACCGGCGCCCTCCGCATAGAGGGCGCTCCTCCCCGACGGGGATGCGGGGCCGCCCACCAGCAGCGGTCCTGAAAAATGGACGGGGCCGTAGCTCAGCTGGGAGAGCGCTGCAATGGCATTGCAGAGGTCAGGGGTTCGATCCCCCTCGGCTCCACCATTTTTCAAGAACCCCGCAGCGATGCGGGGTTTTTTGTTGCGCGATCGTATAATCGTTTCGGTGATATTACAAAAAACGCGCGAACCGGTCGCGATTATACCAGTATATCGTGCGCGCCCGCGATAGCGGCTAGCTGAACGGCCCTATGACTGGGGGCCATGATCTGCGGTACCGTTCGCGCCTGCACGTATTTTCCGAACTGACCGATGCCGACCGGACGGCGATCGATGCCTTGCTCGACCAGCGGCAGCGGGTCATCGCCCCGCGCCGCGACGTGGTGGCGGAAGGCGATATGCCGCGATTCGCGCATGTCGTGCTCGATGGCTGGGGCTGTCGCTATCGCCAGCTGCCCGACGGGAGGCGACAGATGCTGTCGCTGCTGCTGCCGGGCGACCTGTTCGATCCCTATCCGCAGGCGGTGGCGCGGACCGACCATGCGGTTGGCACGATCACGACGATGACCGTGGCGGAGGTCGTGCCGGACGCACTGGCCGAACTCAGCCGCGACAGCCGCACCGTCGCCCGCGCCCTGTGGTGGAACAACCATGTCGCGATGGCGACGCAGCGCGAATGGATCGCCAGCCTCGGCCTACGCAGCGCGCGCGAGCGGATCGCGCTGCTGTTCTGCGAAGTCTATTTCCGGTTGCGGATGAGCGGTCGGTGTCAGGGCCGCGCCTGCGAATTTCCGCTGACCCAGGCCGATCTGGCGGAGGCGACCGGGCTGACGCCGGTGCATGTCAACCGCATGGTGCAGGAATTGCGCCGCGACGGGTTGATCGCGTGGAGCGGGCGGACGCTGACGATCCTCGACCTCGACGCGCTGTGCGCGGTCGCGTCGTTCACGCCGACCTATCTGCATCTCGACCGCGCGGTGACGGTGGCCTGACCCTTTCCGTCCCGTAATCGGACGGCTGCCCGATTCTGCGGCAGGCGACAAAATAGTAAATAATGCGTTAACGCGGTCATGATGAAGCCGACCGCACCCCGCCGCCGTCACCCGTTCCGCGCCACGCTGCCGACCATGGCCAGCGTGCCGGTGCGCAGCGAGGACAGCGACCTGAAGCTGTTCACCGTCAGCTTCACCGCCTTCTTCATCTGCTTCTACACCTTCTTTCTGTAAGCTGTTCCCGCACCGCTAGAGTTTGAGTCATCTGAGCGGAATCGATTGGGGATTCACAAGGCGCAGGAAGTCTGATTCAAGCTGCTTGCCGTGCGGAGGTCGGCAGGTGTGGGTCGAGCCTATTCGGATGATCTACGTGAGCGGGTAGCGGCATCGGTTGTGGGTGGCCGGTCGTGCCGGGCAACGGCCGAATTGTTCGGCGTCAGCGTGGCGAGTGCGGTGAAGTGGTCGCAACGACGTCGGGCGACGGGCAGCGCCGCGGCGCGACCGCTGGGACGCAAGCAGCCGCGTTCGCTGGCCGCTGAACGTGAGTGGCTGCTGGAGCGGCTGGCGGTCAAGCCGGACGTGACGCTGCGCGGGCTGGTGGCGGAATTGAGCGAGCGCGGCGTGGTGACGAGCTACGGTTCGGTGTGGCGGATCGTGCGCGAGGCCGGGATCACGTTCAAAAAAAGACGCTGATCGCCCGCGAGCAGGATCGGCCCGTGATCGCCAGACGTCGCGCACAATGGCGCAAGTATCAGGGCCGGATCGATCCCAGGCGCCTCGTCTTCATCGACGAAACCTGGGCCAAGACCAACATGACGCGCCTGCGCGGCTGGTGTGCCCGTGGCCTGCCGCTGGTCGACAAGGTGCCGCACGGTCATTGGCGCACACTCACCTTCCTGGCGGCGCTCCGGCATGATCGCATCGACGCGCCGCTCGTGCTCGACGGCCCCATCAACGGCGAGAGCTTTGCCGCCTATGTCGCGCAGTTCCTGCTGCCTACCCTTTCGCCCGGCGACATCGTCGTCATGGACAATCTCGGTAGCCACAAGGGCAAGGCCGTCCGCCAGCTCATCCGCTCCGTCGGCGCCAGGCTCCTGTTCCTGCCGCCCTACTCGCCCGACCTCAATCCCATCGAGCAGGTCTTCGCCAAGCTCAAGACGCTGCTCCGCAAGGCCAACACCCGATCGGTCGAGGCGACATGGAAGCAGATCGGCTCGCTTCTCGACGCTTTCCCTCCACACGAATGCGCCAACTACCTCCGCAACAGCGGCTACGCTTCAGCTTAGATGGATCAAACTCTAATCGTCGCTCCCGCGCAGGCGGGAGCCTATAGACGCAACGTGTATGCATTCACCGGCGACGTCGGCGTTTATGGATTCCCGCCTTCGCGGGAATGACGAAGCGAGCCGCGGTTACGCCGGGCAGCCGTCGTCGCACGCCTTGTGCAGCCGCCACGCGAGCCATGCCGAGCCGAGGCACATGCCCGCGACGATCAGCAGCATGTCGGTCGGGCCGAGGCCCGCCTTGGTCAGCAGGATCACGCTGATCGCGCCGACCGTCATCGATGCGCAGTTGACGACATTGTTGGCCGCCACGGTCCGTGCGGTCTGATCCTTGGTCACGGTCGTCGTCAGGAAGGCATAGAGCGGCACGACGAACATGCCGCCGAAGATCGCGATCAGCGCCAGCGTGCCGAGCAGCAGCAGCGACTGCGGATGGGTGGCGAAGTCGATCACGCCGTAGAGCGTGCCGTCGGGGGCGGGGACCCATGCCTTCGCCTCGAACGCGAAGGCCAGCACGCAGGCCGCCATCGCGATGACCGAAGCCGGCGAATAGCGCGCCGAAATCTGCCCCTTGAGCAGCGCATTGATGATGACCGACCCGATCGCGACCCCGATCGAGAAGATCGCGATGGTGAGCGAGGCGACCTGCTGGTCGGCGGTCAGCACATTCTTCACCAGCACCGGGAAGATGACGATCAACACCGACCCGATCGTCCAGAAGAAGCTGATCGCGACGATCGCGAGGAACAGGCGGCGGATATGCATCGTCGCCGCGATCAGATGCCATGAGGCGGTGAACGGGTTCCAGTTGATCGTCAGTTCGGGGCCGCTGCGCGGTGCCGGCGGCACCTGTCGCCCGGTGAACCAGCCGATGATGGCGACGACCACGACCAGGGCGGCGGCCCATTCGACGCTGATCCAGCCGGCGACGATCGTGCCGGTCAACACCGAGAGATAGGTCGCCGCCTCGATCAGGCCGGTGCCGCCCAGCACCTGATGATCCTCCAGATGCTGCGGCAGGATCGCGTATTTGATCGGCCCGAAAAAGGTCGAATGGATGCCGAGCATCACGACGGCGCTCAGCATCATCACCACGCCGGTCGTGACATAGCCGGTGCGCGCGACCAGCATGCCCGCCGCGCCATAGACCATGATGCCGATCTCCGCGGTCTTCACGATGCGGATGATCCGCGCCTTGTCATGCGTGTCGGCCAGCTGTCCCGAAAGCGCCGAGAGCAATACGAAGGGCAGGATCGCAAGGCCGGTGGCCAGCGCGTTGAAATTCTGTTCGCTCGCCGGGTCCTTGAACAACTGGTACGTCGCGAACAGCACCATCGCATGCTTGAACAGATTGTCGTTGAACGCGCCCAGAAACTGGGTGACGAACAGCGGCAGGAAACGGCGCTGCTTCAGCAACCCCAGCGCATTATTCATTCCGGGTACGACCTGATCTCTGTGCCTGTCGGCTTGGTTGGTCCGGGTGTAGCCAGCACGTCCGCCCGCTTCAACGCCGTTTTGCCGCTTTCATGCCGGGGGCGGGGGATGCTAAGCGCCGCATTGTGCTGACGCTTCCCAACATATTGACGTTGTCGCGTATCCTGGCGGTGCCGCTGCTGGTCGCGTTCCTGTGGTGGCCGATGTGGGAGGCGGGCTATGCCATCGCCTTCGCACTCTATTGCCTGATGGGCATCACCGATTATTTCGACGGCTATCTGGCGCGGGCGCAGGGGACGGTGTCGAAGCTGGGCGTGTTCCTCGACCCGATCGCCGACAAGATCATGGTGGCGGCGGTCATCCTGATGCTGGTCGGTACGCGGCACGACGTCGCGATCATCACCGGCATCCACCTGATCGCCGCGCTCATCATCCTGCTGCGCGAGATCGCGGTGTCGGGGCTGCGCGAGTTCCTTGCCGGGATTCAGGTATCGCTGCCGGTGTCGCAGCTCGCCAAGTGGAAGACGACGTTGCAACTGGTCGCGTTCGGCGCGCTGATCCTTGCCGGCGCGATGCCCGCCTATGCGTTCGTGCATGTCACCGGGCTGGTGTGCCTGTGGGGTGCGGCGGTGCTGACCGCGATCACCGGCTGGGACTATCTGCGCCTCGGCCTGCGGCACATGGACACGTAATGGCGGTCGAGCTGCTGTATTTCGCGTGGGTACGCGAGGCGATCGGGATGGCCGGGGAGCGGGTCGATCCGCCGTCCGAGGTCGCGACCGTCGCCGATCTGGTCGAGTGGCTGTCGGCACGGGGCGGGGGCTATGCGACCGCGTTCGCCGACCGGCACCGGTTGCGCACGGCGGTCGATCAGGCGTTCGTGCCGCTCGACACGCCGATCGCCGGCGCGCGCGAAGTGGCGATCTTTCCGCCGGTGACCGGCGGATGATCCGCGTCGTCGTGCAGACGGCACCGATCGACCTTGCCGCCGAATTTGCGGCGGCCGAGGCGGCGGATGCGGGGGCGGTGGCGACCTTTACCGGGCTGGTGCGCGGGGACGACGGCGTGACCGAACTGGCTTTGGAGCATTACCCCGGCGCTACCGAGCGGGCGCTGGAGGCGTTGTGCGCGCAGGCGGTCGAGCGGTGGTCGCTGGCCAAGGCGATCGTGGTCCACCGGGTCGGGCCGATGGTGCCCGGCGACCGGGTGGTGTTCGTCGCGACGACCGCGCGGCATCGCGGGGCGGCGCTGGAGTCCTGTGCGTTCCTGATCGACCGGTTGAAGACCGGGGCGCCGTTCTGGAAGCGGGAGCGGCGGGGGAGCGACGCGCGCTGGGTCGAGGCGCGGGAGAGTGACGATGTGGCGGCGGCTCGGTGGGGGGACGGGGCGTAGCGTTCGCGGCCTGTCCTTCGATACGCCATCGAGACAGGCTCAATGGCTAGTCAGGATGAACGGGTGGGAGAAGTCCCACCCCACACCCCAGCCACTCCCGTTTGGTTCGAGTAGCGATCGAGCGAAGTCGAGCGCGCGTATCGAGAACGGGGTTCCGCCGGGGTGACCTGTCGATGTTCCGCCTTGGGGGCACGCGTTCTCGACGGACGCTTCTCGACAGGCTCGAAGCTGCTCGAACCGAACGGATCATGAATAGCAGGTACGAAAAACCGGGCGGGATCGCTCCCGCCCGGTCCTTTCGTCACCCTGAACCTAGGGATCAGCCGAGCTTCGGGGCCAGCACGCCGTTCACGACATGCACGATACCGTTCGACTGTTCGACGTCATATTGCGTGACATAGCTCTTGCCGCCACCGACATCGGTCAGGACCAGTGCGTCGTTTTCCAGCGTCGCCTTGAGCGGCTGGCCCTCGACCGTGGTCAGCGTGGCGGTGCCGCCGCCGGCCTGGACCTGCTGCTTGAGCGCTGCGGCGTCGAGCTTGCCGGCCACGACGTGATAGGTCAGCAGCTTGGCGAGTGACGCCTTCTGTTCGGGCTTCATCAGCTGGTCGAGCGTGCCGGGGGCGAGGCGGCCAAACGCTTCGTTGGTCGGCGCGAACACGGTGAACGGACCCGGACCCGACAGCGTGGCGGTCAGGTCGGCGGCCTGCACCGCCTTCACCAGCGTGCTGAGGTTGCTCGCCTTCGATGCGTTGGCGACGATGGTCGCGGTCGGCAGCATCGGCGCGCCACCGACCATGACCGGTGCCTTGGCGGCGGCGTTGGCATCGGCCTGCACGCCGGCGTTCACGGTGCCGGCCGGGGTCTGGACGGTGGCGGTGGTGCCGGTCTGCGCCCCGGTCTGCGCGGTGGGCGCGGTCGGGGTGGTGGGAGCGGTCGTCGTCTGGGCATGCGCGGCGGCGGCCATCGACAGGGTGAGCGCGGCGGCGGAAATGGTTGCGCGAATCATCGGTAGTCTCCCGGTGGTTGCGGTAAAAAGATGTTCGGTGCCGGGACCGGCATCGACCCGGGAAATACGGTTCTGCCGGGTAAACGGTTCCCGAATGGCCCGACCGGTCAAGCCCGATGCGCGGCAAGTACCTCTGCCAAAAGGCGAAAATCTCGCTCGCGCGGGGAGGCGCGGCGCCATACCAGGGCGATGCGCCGCGATGCGTTCTTCGCCTCGATCGCCCGCGCGCTGACGCCGGTATTGTCGAGGATGCCGGCGTCGATCGCCATCTGCGGCAACATGGTCGTGCCGAGGCCGTTGTCGACCATCTGGACGATGGTGTGGAGCGAGGTGCCCATCATCATCGCCTGTCCGCGCGCCTCGGGCTGTTCGCAGGCGCGAAGGGCATGGTCCTTCAGGCAGTGGCCGTCTTCCAGCAGCAGCAGGCGTTCGGCATCGATGTCGTCGGCGACCAGCGGGGTGGTGTCGCCCCCCGCGTCATTGCCCGGCACCGCGAGGAACAGCCGGTCGTCGAACAGCGGCGCGGTCTCCACCTCGCCACAGCCATAGGGCAGCGCCAGCAGGACGCAGTCGGTGCGGCCATGGTGCAGCCCCTCGCACGCCGCCGCGCTCGGCTCTTCGCGCAGATACAGCTTTAGGTCGGGATAGTCGCGGCGCAGGCGGGGGAGGAGCTGCGGCAGCAGGAACGGGGCGATGGTCGGGATGACGCTCATCCGCATCTCGCCCGACAGCGGCCGTCCGGCGGCGCGCGCCATGTCGGTCAGTTCCTCCGCCTCGCGCAGCACCTTGCGCGCCTTGGCGACGATGCTTTCGCCCAGCGGGGTGAAGCGCACCACCCGCCGGGTGCGTTCGACCAGCACGACGCCGATCAGCGTCTCCAGTTCGCGAATGCCGGCCGACAGCGTCGACTGGGTGACGAACGATGCCTCCGCCGCGCGGCCGAAATGGCCGGCGTCGCGCAGCGCGACCAGATATTGCAGCTGTTTGAGCGTAGGCAGGTACACCGACATGCCTGCGCATTTATCGACTGCGCCGATCAATCCCAAGGGTAATTTCGATTGGATCGGTCCAAGGCGTACACTATATCGCGATGCAGCAATTCACGGTGCGCACTGCACCATAAGAAAGGGCATTCTATGCTGACCGTTGGCGACAAGCTCCCCGAATTCACCGTTCCCGTTCAGCAGGGCACCAGCGCGCTCCCGGCCGGCGAGACGCTCAGCCACGACGCGTTCCCGGGCAAGTGGAAGGTGCTGTTCTACTGGCCGAAGGATTTCACCTTCGTCTGCCCGACCGAGATCGTCGGCTACAGCGAACTGAAGGACGACTTCGCCGATCGCGACGCCGTGCTGATCGGCGCATCGACCGACACCGCGCACGTCCACCTGGCATGGCGCAAGTCGGACCCGGATCTCGCCGCGGCCGACTTCCCATGGATCGCCGACAATGGTGCGGTGCTGGCGGACGCGCTCGGCATCCTCGACAAGAACGAGCATGTCGCGTTCCGCGCGACCTTCATCATCGATCCGGACAACGTCATCCAGGCGGTGCAGGTCAACGGCCTGAACGTCGGCCGCAACCCGGCGGAGACGCTGCGTGTGCTCGACGCGCTGCAGACCGACGAACTGTGCCCGTGCAACTGGAACAAGGGCGACGACGTCCTGCAGGTCGCGGCCTGATTTTCCGGGCGGGGCTTCGGCTCCGCCCCACGCATCTTTCCGTCACCCCAGCGCAGGCTGGGGTCTCCCAGTTACGGAGAGACCCCAGCCTGCGCTGGGGTGACGCTTATCTGCTTCACGGAGACACCCCATGTCGCTCAAGGAATTTGCGGGCGCGCTGCCCGATTTCGCCAAGGATATTCGCCTGAACGTCGGTTCGCTGCTGAACGAGACGGTGCTCGATCCGCAGAAGAAGTTCGGGACGATGCTGGCCTGTGCGCACGCCACCGGCCACAAGCCGCTGGTGGATGCGGCCGAGGCGGAAGTGGCCGACAAGCTGTCGCCCGAGGCCGCCAATGCGGCGCGTGCGGCGGCGGCGGTAATGGCGATGAACAACGTCTATTACCGCTTCGTCCACCTCGCCAAGAACAAGGAATATGGCAACATCCCGGCCAAGCTGCGGATGAACGTCATCGCCGCCCCGGGGATCGACAAGGTCGATTTCGAACTGTTCAGCCTGGCGGTGTCGGCGATGAACGGCTGCGGCATGTGCATCGACGCGCATGAGGACGTGCTGAAGAAGCATGGCGTGAAGGCCGAGGTCATTCAGGGCGCGGTGCGGATCGGCGCGGTGCTGGCGGCGGTCGCCACGGTGCACGCGGCGGTGGCGTAGGCTTTCGCCGTCCCGCCTATCTATAAACGTCACCCCAGCGCAGGCTGGGGTCTCTCGCGGCTCCTGCATCGCACTTGCCCGCGGAGACCCCAGCCTGCGCTGGGGTGACGCTTTAGGGGCAAGGTGTCTTTACGCCAGCGCCCGATACACGCTGTACAGGCTGGTGATCGTCAGCACGATGCCGACGAGGATCAGCAGCGTGCGCGCCGGGACGTGCTTGGCGAACATCGCCCCGAACGGTGCGGCAACGATGCCGCCGATCAGCAGCCCCGCGACGGCGGTGGTGAACGCCTCCAGCCCGAGATGGAACAGGAACGTCGCCGAAATACTGACGGTCAGGAAGAATTCGACCGTGTTGACCGTGCCGATCGTCGTGCGCGGGGTGGCGCCCTGTACCAGCAGGTTGGAGGTGACGACCGGACCCCAGCCGCCGCCGCCCGCCGCGTCGAGGAAGCCGCCGACCAGCCCGAGCGGGGCGATGACCTTCGGCTCCTTCGGCTCGGGCGGCTTCCGCAGACCGCGCCACAGCAGGTAGAGGCCGATGCCGGCGAGATAGGTCATCACGAACGGCCGCGTCACCGATGCGTCGAGCGACGACAGCAGATAGGCGCCGGTCACGCCGCCGATGACGCCGGGCAGCAGCAGCCGCCAGAACAGCTTCCAGTTCACATTCTTGTGCAGCACATGGCTGATCCCCGACACGCCGGTCGTGAAACATTCGACCACATGGACGCTGGCCGATGCGGTCGCGGGCGGCACGCCCAGCACGCTCACCAGCAGGGTCGACGAAATCACCCCGAACGCCATGCCCAGCGCACCATCGACGATCTGGGCGGCAAATCCGGCGGCAATGAACTCGGCCAGACGCGCCCAGTCGATATTCTCGAGCATTCCATTCCCTTCGAGTTGGCGCAGCGGCGGTCAGTGATGGCGGCAAACGACAATGCCTACAAGATACATAGGGTTTGTTGCGCCTACAGTACGACTTGGCGTGCGGGGGTGGGCCGCCTACATCCAGCTTTGATACGAAGGGGACTGCACATGGTTGCGCGGCTGTTGCGCTATCTGGATTCGATCAAGGCGCGCGATCCCGCGCCCCGGTCGCGCGCCGAAATCCTGACCTATCCCGGCGTATGGGCGGTCGCGTTCCACAAGGTTTCGCACCGGCTGTTCCGCGCGCGCTGGTATTTCGCGGCGCGGTCGATCAACCATTTCTCGCGATTTCTGACCGCGATCGACATCCATCCGGGTGCGACGATCGGCCGGCATTTCTTCATCGACCATGGCTTCGTCGTGATCGGCGAGACGGCGGAGATCGGCGACGGCGTGACGATCTACCAGAACGTCACGCTCGGCGGGACCAGCCCCGACAACGGCATCGCCGGCAAGCGTCACCCGACGATCAGCGATGGGGCGATCATCGGATCGGGTGCGCAGGTGCTGGGTCCGATCACCATCGGCGTGCGCGCCCGGGTGGGGGCCAATGCCGTAGTGACGAAGGACGTGCCGGAAGGGACGACGGTCGTCGGCATCCCGGCGCGCCCGACGGTGGTCGAGGGAGGGCAGGCGGCCGATCCGCGCTTCGTCCCCTATGGCACGCCGTGCCGCGACAATTTCGACCCGCAGACGCAGCGGATCGAACTGTTGCGCTGCGAGGTGGAGACGCTCAAGCGTCAGCTCGACGCGCTGCTGGCCGAGCAGCAGGACCATCGCGACCGCGCCTGATGGGAATCGTCACCCCCTTTCCCCAATCGCGCCAGCCGGGGCAGGTCGGCTTCGAACGCGCCGAACTGACCCGCATCCTCGACCTCTATGGCCGGATGGTCGCGGCCGGGCACTGGCGTGACTATGCGATCGATCTGGGGCGCGATGCCGCGGTGTTCAGCGCGTTCCGCCGCGCGACCGAACGGCCGGAGTTCCGGATCGAGAAGCGGCCGTCCCTGCGTAACAAGCAGGGCATGTGGGCGCTGGTGGGGGAGGCCGGCGCGGTCGTGAAGCGCGGGCATGAGCTGGGACCGGTACTGGCCCCGGTCGAACGGCGCCTGATGAAGCTGGTCGAGGAATAAAAAAGCGGCCCCGGTCGCCCGGGGCCGCAAGGTACGCTCCTAAGGAAATGGATCAGGCCATCGCCACCGGCGGCAGGCGTTCGCCCATGCCGCCCAGCACCCCAACTACCCGTCGGCGCATCGGTTGCCAGAAAACCGACAGCGTCAGCAGCGCCGATCCGATGACGAAGGCGGTGAACGCCGCCGACAGTTCGACCGCGCCCGCCTTTTGGAACAGGGCGTAGAGCGCATAGAGGACATAGGCGAGGCTGGAGACGAGCAGCGCGCGGCGGTCGACCGCCAGCGCCACCACGCCGAACACGACGTACAGCGCGATGACGACCGCCGCCATCGGCGGGGTCACGGTCGGGCCGAACACGCCGAGCAGCTGGAACAGCGAATGCGCGATCAGCGGCGCGGCGACGAGGTGCAGCCAGAAGGCGACGTCGCTGCGCCGCGTGCGGCGGTCGCGGTCGGACATGTCCCAGCGCATCGCCGCGACGAACACCGCGACGCCGCCCAGCAGCGTCACCGGGTAGAAATCGTCCTGGAGCGTCGGGAAGGCGGCGACCAGCAACGCGGCGACGGTCGCGACCAAAGCGGCTGCCCCCGCCGCGACCGTGATCGGCACCATGAACCGCCGCCAGTGCAACCATGCCGCACCGGCCGACACCACGCCGATTCCGGCAAAGATCATCGCGGTCGTCCGGTCGGGCACGTTCTGCGGATCGAATTCCACGACGATCCCGAACAGGGTCGCGGCGACCCCGCCGACGAATGCGAGCAGCAGCAGGATGCTGGGCAGCGCCATGCGGCGGCGGGCGGTGAAATATTCGGCGAGGAACCATGCAGCCCCCGCCACGCCGAGACCACCCAGCGGCGTCAGGATCGTGCCCCCGATCCACGCGAGCGAGACCAGCAGCAGCGCGAGCGCGACCGAGACGAAGATGTCGTTGAAGCCCGTCAGCAGGCGGAAATGTTCCTCGTCCACCACCGGGGTCGCGCGTTGCTGCGCGATATGCGCGCGCAACGCGTCGGCGGCGTCGCGCGACAGCGCACCCGCCTCTACCGCGCCGTTCAGATCGCTCTCGCTATACATGCCATTACCTCCCTGTATTGCTCGACTATGACACAAGTGTATTGCGACTGCAATACAGGGCGATGGGTCAGTAGTTCGGCCACAGGCCGGGCGTCGCCAGTTCGAGGACATGGCCGTCGGGATCGTCGAAATACAGGCTGCGCCCGCCGCCGGGCCATTCGACTTCGCTGGTGATCGCGATGCCGCGACTGCCCAGATGCGCGCGCCAGGCGGCATAGTCGGCATCGGCGATGGCGAACGCCATGTGCAGCCGGCCCGTGCCGTCATGGCCGGGGATGACGCCGCCGGGCACCGTCATCGCTTCCGCCGACTGCCCTTGCGCGAACAGCAGCAGGACGCTGCGCCGGCCGGCATCGAACGCCGCCATACGGGCATTGCGCAGCAATAGCGGCCGGCCGAGATCGTCGGCGAAGAAGGCGACCGAGCGGTCGAGATCGGCAACGTAGAGCGCGGTTTCGAGGACGCCGTCGATGGCCGGCGGGGCGGGTGGACGCCCGCCCTCCACCGCGTCGTCCCGATCGCCTTCGCTCGTCATGACATAGCTCCTCGTCTTGCCCGGACATGACGGGCGGGTATCGCCTGCGAAACACATTTTCCTGCCGGTCTCGAACGCCCCGTGCCGTCAGCCGATCCGGGTCGTGCGCTGGTCGATCAGCCGGGTCGCTTCGGCGGTTCCGGCAGCGCTGGTGACCTTGCCCGAACGGATGTCATCGGCGATCTGCAACAGCCGGGCGCTGATGACGGTGCCGGTTTCCGCCTCTTCTGCGATGGCGATGCCGCCCTTGGTATCGGCGATGCGGCTCCATGCGGCGCGCACCGCGGCCCAATAGTCATTCGTTTTCGCCCAGTAATCGTCGGCGGCCTTCACGTCGTAACCGTCGAACCGGTCATAGCTGTTCAGCACCGATTCCTGCACGATCGGCACGAGTTTGCCGTCCTTCATCCCCATCTTGCTATTGTCCTGCCAGTGGATCCAGCCGGTCGGCGTCGGCTGGTGGCGGTTGATCGAATAATAGCGGTCATAGACCGGGTGGCGCACCGCATCGCGCCGGGCGAGCGGCCGCCACGTCCAGTTCGAGCGCCAGCGGCGGACGCCGGCCTGCGTTTCGAACTGGCCCCATCCGGCATAGCGCGGACTGTCGTCGACCTGATAGACGGTCTGCGACCAGCGGCCGGCACGCATCCGCTCGGGCACCGCCTCCCACACCCATTTGCCGGTGCCGGCATAGACCAGCACGCGCGCCGGCTGATAGTCCCAGTCCTGCCGCCAATGCTTGATGACATGGGTCTGGCCGTCATGTTCGACGACCAGCAGGTGTTGGAGCGCGATATGGTCGGGCCGGTCCTCGATCACGCGAACCACCTCGTTCCCGCCTGAAATCTTGCGGTCGAGCGGGGTGTAGCCGGCCATCCACGGCGTCGTTTCCTGCATGTCGAAACGCACTTTGTAGTTTCCGGCCATTGCGAGGATCTCGGCGCGGTCCGCCGCCTTGGCGGCGAGTGCCTGTGCCGGGGTCTGTGCGACCGGGCCATCGGCGAGGGCGGGCGCGGGCAGCAGCATGAGGGCGGCGGCGATCAGCATCGAACGGTTCATCGGGTCTGTCCTGTCAGAAGCGAAAGGTGAGCGAGGCGCTGGCGTTGCGGCCCGGCTGGGTAAAGGCGACCGGCGGCACGTCGGCCGCACCGGTAGGAAGCGGGCGCGGCACCGACAGCCCGCGTACATCGGACCACCACGCATAGGTCGCATCGGTCAGGTTGAAGATGCCGGCGCGCAGCATCAGCGTGTCGCTCAACCGGGCGAACAGGGTCGCGTCGAGGATGGTGAAGGCGTCGGGCCGGAAACAGTCGCGGGTACAGATTCCGGTCGTGTCGGACAGGCTTTTACGCGCGCTGTGCGTCATGACGATCTGCCCGCCGAAACGGCCCCGGTCCGGCTCGCGCCAGCCCACGCCCATCACCAGCTTCAGCGGGTCGATGGTCGATAGCGGCAGGGCGGTGCCGTCCGGCGCGATCTGCTGCCCTTCGGCATAGGCGATGGCGAGCTGTCCGGTCAGGCCATTGTCTGCGCGCCCTTCGAATCGGGCCTCGGCCCCCTTCACCTTGGCGCGGTCGAGGTTGATGAACTGGAACAGCGCCGGGTTGGCCGGGGTGAAACCGCCACCGACCAGCTCCTGACTGATGAAGTCGCGATAATCGGCGCGGAAGACGCTGGCCGACAGGTCGACCGACTTGCCGTTCAGCCGCAGCCCGGCCTCGATCGCCTCGCTCGTCTCCGGCCGCAAATCCGGATTGGGGATCGAGGTGTAGCCGGAGGCGAGGTTGGAGAAGAACTGGTTGATCTGCCCCGGTTCCGGCGCGCGGAAGCCGCGGGCATAGCTGGCGAAGGCGCGGACGGTCGGGGCGAGTTGCAGCACCGCGCCGATGCGCGGGCTGAGCCGGTCGGCCGATTGCCCCGCGCCGGTGAATTGCGGCAGCAGCGGATCGCGATCGGGCGACAATCGATACCAGTCGTAGCGCAGCGCCGGGTGCAGCGTCAGCGCGCCGATGCCGATCTCGTCCCCGACGAACGCGCCCGCCAGCGTGAAGTCGGTGCTGGGAAAGGCGCGGGTCGGGAAGGTTTCGCCGGCCGGGGGCACGGTGCCGTCGCGCAGGCCGCGCTGGCGCAGCACGCTGACGTCCGCGCCGGTGACCAGCCGGTGGGTGATGCCGCCGGTCGCGAAGCCCAGCCGCACCTCGCCCGATCCGCCATAGACCCGGTTTTCCAGCGTGTTCAGCCGGGTACGGTCGGCCAGCGTGCGGCGATCCTCGGCACTGAACTGGCGATTTTCGGCGTCCTGGACATAGACGGCCGCACGCGCGAACTGGACCGGGCCGGCGCCGTCATAGGTCCAGTCGAGCGCGCCGCGCCAGCGACTGCCGGTATCGCGCGCCTGCAAGCCGGCGACGCTGGCGTTGATGCCGGTCAGCACCTCGGTCGCGATCCGGTTGTCGAGATATTCGCCGGTCGCGCGCAGGCGGTGGCCGGGGGCGACGTTCCATACCAGCTTGCCCAGCAGCGCGTTCGACTGCCCGTCCTGCGGATTGGGGGCGGTGCGGGCGACGCCGCTGCCCTCGACCTCGCCGCGGTTCTTCAGTTCGGCGAAATCGCGGCGGGTATAGGCGAGCATCGCCGACACTGCGCCCGACTGTCCCGCAACAATGGCCGACTGGGTGAATTCCTCGTCCGCAGAATTATATTGGGTGCGCAGCGACCCGCCGAAGGTCCTGGTCCCGAGAATGTCGACCGGATCGCTGGTCGTGAAGCTGACCGCGCCGGCCAGCCCGTCGCTGCCGTACAGGGCGGAGGCGGGGCCGCGCAGGAACTCGACCGATTTGACGAGGCCGAGATCGACATAGTCGCCGCGCCCGGCGTCCTGCGCGCCGAAGCTGAAGCCATAGGGGACGCGCACGCCGTCGACCTGAATCAGCACCCGGTTGCCGCCGATGCCGCGCACGACGAAGCCTTCATTGCCCGCGCGTCCGGTCGTACCCTGCGCGGCGCCGAACCGGGTCGGCGCCCGCCGGACGCTGATCCCCGGTTCGAAGCGGACCAGTTCCTTGATGTCGGTCGCCAGTTCGTCGGCGATCTGGTCGGCGTCCTTGATCGACACGGTGACCGGCGCGTCCTGAACCGCGATCGGCGCGCGCGTGGCGGTGACGACGATTTCGCGCTGGTCGTTCGCATCCCCGGTCAGCGCCGGATCGGCAAGCGCGGCCAATGTGGCCAGCGTCAGCAGCATATCTACCCCCTTTATGCTATCGAATATCGTTCGCATTAATAGGATAGGAGAGTGCCATGCAATCAAAATGTGCGAATGAGTCGCATTAGATTTTATCGAATTCAGGGGTTATCGGTTGGAAGCAAGGCCCCACCATCCGTCGCCCCTGCCTTGAGCCGGGGTGCCGCTTCTTCGTTCCTGTCGTTCGAAGACGCGACTCTCGCTAGAGGCCGTAATGATGGCTCTATGTCGGACGTACATTCGGTCGGCGGCGCGGTCAGATTGCTCCCCTCCCTTCCCCGCAGGGGAGAGAGCCAGCTCCTCGGTGAATGTCGATCTACTCGGGTTCGGGTGGGGGCCACCAGACGTGCGGCGTTTCGAAGGACGTCAGGTGGCCATCGTCATTCCCGGTGCGCCGCTATCATTGTAGCTCGACCGGATGAACGCCGCTGCTCAGGTCATCGAACTGCTGCGCGCCGACCCGCTGCGCTGGCATCTGCTCGGTCTGGTCCGCGACCTCGATCTGCGCGATGGCTGGATCGGCGCCGGTTTCGTGCGGAACGCGGTCTGGGACCAGCTACATGGTCGCACGGCATCGCCACCGACGGGGGATGTCGATGTGCTGTGGCACGATCCGCGCCGTCCTGACGCGACCGAGGACCGGCGGCTGGAGGCGATGCTGCGCGCTGTCGGGCCGGACGTCGCGTGGTCGGTCAAGAATCAGGCGCGGATGCATCTACGCAACGGGGACGCGCCTTATGCCTCGGTCGCCGACGCGATGCGGTGCTGGCCGGAAACCGCGACGGCGGTCGCGGTTCGTCGGATCGGTGAAACGGGCTGCGAGGTGACGGCGCCCTTCGGTCTCGACGATTTGATGCGATCGATCCTGCGACCGACGCCGCGCTTCGTCGGGGACAAGCGGTCGATCTACGCCGAACGTGTCCGATCGAAGGACTGGCTGACGATATGGCCAGGGTTACGCGAAGTGGTCGATCACGGGACATGAAAAAGGCGCCCCGCCGGGTGGGCGGGGCGCCGTTGCTGGCCGAAAGGCCGGCGGTGTTACTTACCGCCCGGATTGCGGCAGCCGTCCTTCAGCGTGCGGGTGCACACCGGATAGCTTTCCTTGGGCGCCGGCGGCGGGGTCGTCTGCGGCGGCGCGAACTGGATCTGCTGTCCGGCCATCGGCGCACCTGCCATCGGGGCGGGCGGTGCCGGGGGGGCCATCGGCGCCGGGGCGGCGGTGGTCGCCATCGGATCGGCGGGTGCTGCCGGGGCGTCGGGGGCCGGCGGCGGCGTCATGTTGTCGGCCGGCGGCGTCGGCGCGGTCGTCGTGCCCGGCTGCATCGTGGCATCGGGCATCGGCGTCGTCGGCGGCGTGGTCTGCGCGACGGCGGCACTGCCCATCAGCAGGGCGGCCATGAAAGCGACAGTCTTCATCGGATAGCTCCTTTTCGACTTGTATCGTTGAGGCTGCGAACCAAACGACCCAAGTCGAAAAGGTTTCCGACGAAGTTTTCAGCCTGTCGCGTCCAGCGCGTATCCTGCCGAGCGGACGGTGCGGATAATATCGGGCCGGTCGCCGACGTTGATCGCCTTGCGCAGGCGGCGGATATGCACGTCGACGGTGCGCGATTCGATGTCCGAATCATGCCCCCACACCGCATCGAGCAGCCGTTCGCGCGAAAAGACCCAGCCGGGATGTTCGAGGAAGTGCTTGAGAAGGCGGAACTCTGTCGGACCCAGCGGCACGACTTCGCCGCCGCGCCGCACGCGATGGCCGACGGTATCCATCTCGATATCGGCATAGCTCAGCGCCTCGCCGGCCAGCGCGGGACGGACACGGCGCAGCACCGCATTCACGCGTGCGACCAGTTCGCGCGGGGGAAAACGGCTTGGTGACATAATCGTCGGCGCCGGTTTCGAGGCCGCGCACGCGATCCTCTTCCTCGCCGCGCGCGGTCAGCATGATGATCGGCACGTTCTGCGTCTCGGCCTGCCGGCGCAGCTGGCGGCAGACCTCGATCCCCGACAGCCCTTCGACCATCCAGTCGAGCAGCACGATGTCGGGCGTCGCTTCGCGGGCGAGGAGCAGCGCTTCCTCGCCCTCGTGCGTGCGGACGACTTCGAAATCCTCGCGCTGGAAATGGAAGGCGATCAGTTCGGCCAGCGCCGCATCGTCTTCCAGCAGCAACATGCGTGCCTTGCTCATGATTATCCTGCGAAATCCTGGGTTTCACGCTCCGCCATCGTCTGACCGGTAGCGGCGAAATAGACCATTTCGGCGACGTTGGTCGCATGGTCGCCGATGCGTTCGAGGTTCTTGGCGACGAACAGCAGGTGCGCGACCTGGCTGATCGTCTTGGGATTTTCTACCATATAGGTCACCAGCACGCGGAAGATGCTGTTGTAATAATCGTCGAGCGCGCTGTCGCGCTTGCAGATTTCGACCGCCGCCTGCGCGTCGCGCGCCGAAAAGGCGTCGAGCACGTCATGCACCATGTCGGAGGCCAGCTGCGCCATGGCGGGCAGGATGCTGAGCGGTTCGATGCGCGGGTCGTGGGTTTCGCCATGGATCGACGCGACCCGCTTGGCGATGTTCTTCGCATAGTCGCCGATCCGTTCGATCACCGCCGCGATCTTGAGCGCCGCGACCACTTCGCGCAGATCGTCGGCCATCGGCGCGCGCAGCGCGATGACGCGGACGGTCAGCTTCTCGACCTCCGCCTCGATCGCGTCGATCGCCTTGTCCTGCGCGCGGACCTGCTTGGCGAGGGCGGGATCGTTGCGGGTCAGCGCCAGCATGGCGTCATTGATCGCCTGTTCGGCGAGGCCGCCCATCTGCGAGATCAGCGCACGCAAATGCCCGATATCGCGGTCGAATGCCTTGACGGTATGTTCGTGGCCCGTCGCCATCTCGCCTCCCTCAACCATAACGCCCCGTAATATAGTCTTTTGTGCGCTCTTGCCGGGGGTTGGTAAAGATGTCGGACGTGCGGCCATATTCGACCAGCGTGCCGAGATGGAAGAAGGCGGTGCGTTGCGACACGCGCGCCGCCTGCTGCATATTGTGCGTCACGATCGCGATGGCATAGCGACCGCGCAATTCGTGGATCAGCTCCTCGATCTTCGCCGTCGCGATCGGGTCGAGCGCCGAACAGGGTTCGTCCATCAGGATTACTTCGGGGTCGACGGCGATGGCTCGGGCAATGCATAGCCGCTGCTGTTGACCACCCGACAAGGCGGTGCCGCTGTCGGTCAGGCGGTCCTTCACCTCGTTCCACAGACCGGCGCGGGTCAGCGAGCGTTCGACGATGCCGTCCATGTCGCCCTTCGACGCCGCCAGGCCATGGATGCGCGGGCCGTAGGCGACGTTTTCGTAGATCGATTTGGGGAAGGGGTTCGGCTTCTGGAACACCATGCCGACGCGGGCGCGCAACTGCACCACGTCCATCGCCGGGGAATAAATGTCCTCGCCGTCCAGCCTTATGTCGCCGGTGACGCGTGCCGACGATACGGTGTCGTTCATCCGGTTCATCGTGCGCAGGAAGGTCGACTTGCCGCAGCCCGACGGGCCGATGAAGGCGGTGACATGTTCCATGTCGATGTCGATCGACACGTCCTTGATCGCCTGTTTCTGGCCATAGAACACGTCGACGCCGCGCGCCGACAATTTCGGGGTCGCGTTGTTGAGTTGGGTGTCGGTCATTACCAGCGGGTCTCGAAGCGATTGCGGAGATAGATGGCGAGCGCGTTCATCGCGAGCAGGAACGCCAGCAGCACGAGGATCGCGGCGCTGGTCTTTTCGATGAAGCCGCGGCTGACCTGATCGGACCACAGGAAGATCTGCACCGGCAGCACGGTGGCGGGATCGGCAAAGCCCTGCGGCGGCTGGCTGATGAAGGCACGCATGCCGATCATCAGCAGCGGCGCGGTTTCCCCCAGCGCGCGGGCCATGCCGATGATCGTGCCGGTCAGGATGCCGGGAAGTGCCAGCGGCAGGACATGGTGGAACACCACCTGCACCTTCGATGCGCCGATGCCGAGCGCCGCGTCGCGGATCGACGGCGGCACCGCCTTGATCGCGTTGCGCCCGGCGATGACGATGACGGGCATGATCATCAGCGCCAGCGTCAGCCCGCCGACGATCGGTGCCGAGCGCGGCAGGTTGAGCGTGCCGAGGAACACGGCCAGGCCGAGCAGGCCGAAGATGATCGACGGGACCGCGGCGAGGTTGTTGATCGATACCTCGATCAAATCGGTCCAGCGGTTCCGCGGGGCATATTCCTCGAGATACAGTGCCGACAGCGTGCCGACCGGGAAGGCGATCAGCAGCGTGACGAGCATCGTCATCAGCGAGCCTTTCAGCGCGCCCCAGATGCCGACCGCGGTCGGATCGGTCGAATCGGCCGATTTGAAGAAGTCGGTGTTGAACCCGGTGGTGATCGTGCCGGCCCGTTCCAGCCTGGCGACCATCGCCTCGTCCGCAGGTTCGCCATCGGCCTTGGCCGCTTCCTCGATTCCCGGCGCGGCGGGGACGGGGATGCTGACCTTTTGCGACAGGATCGAGGGATCGGCCTTGATCGCGTCGCGCACCGTCAGCCACGCGCTGTCGGAAATGACGCGGTTCTCCTCGCCAAAGGCAGCGGCGGCGGCGCCGTTGACGGTGTTTTCGAGACCCGCGCCGGCCAGCGCCAAATCGGCACCGCGCGTCTTCAACTGCGCGCGGTCGACTTCGACTCCGGCCGAGGGGAAGTCGATCGGCAGCGTGACCAGCGTCCGCTGGAACCCGCCGATCCCGCTCATCAACATGGTGACGAGCAGGAAGGCGAGGAACCCGCCCGACAGGATGACGGCGGCAAGGCCGAAGAAGCGGAAGCGGCGTTCGGCGGCATAGCGGCGGCGGATGCGCTTCTGCATCGCCCCGGTCTTCCAGTCGGTCGGCACGCGTTCGGGGGTCGCGGCACGCTCGACGGCGGGCGATCCGGCGACGAGGCTGGGACTATTCATAGGCTTCCCGGTAGCGTTTCACGACGCGCAGCGCGACGACGTTGAGAAGGAAGGTGATCGCGAACAGGGTGAGACCGAGCGCGAAGGCGGCGAGCGTCTTCGGGCTGTCGAATTCGGCCTCGCCGGTCAGCAGGTCGACGATCTGCTTGGTGACGGTGGTCGCGCTTTCGAACGGATTGAGCGTGATCGACGCCGCGCCCGATGCGGCCATGACGACGATCATCGTCTCACCGATCGCGCGGGATACGGCGAGCAGCACGCCGGCAACGACGCCGGGCAGCGCGGCGGGGAGCAGCACCTTGCCGATCGTCTCGCTGGTGGTGGCACCCATGGCGAGGCTGCCGTCGCGCATCGATTGCGGCACGGCGGCGATCGAGTCGTCGGCCATCGAGGAAACGAACGGGATGATCATCACGCCCATGACGAGGCCGGCGGCGAGCGCGCTTTCCGAACTGGCGAAGGGCATGCCGAGCATCACCGCCAGGTCGCGGATCGCCGGGCCGACGGTCAGCGCGGCGAAATAGCCATAGACCACGGTCGGCACGCCCGCGAGGATTTCGAGGATCGGCTTCATCCACTTGCGCACCGCGGGCTTCGCATATTGCGTCAGGTAGATCGCGCTCATCAGCCCGAACGGGATGGCGACGATCATCGCGATCACCGCGCCGATGAAGAAGGTGCCCCAGAACAAAGGCACCGCGCCCAGCGTCGCGCCGGGATCGCTGGAGCGGATGACCTGCGGACTCCAGTTGGTGCCGAACAGGAAATCGGTGACCGGCACGATGCGGAAGAAGCGCCAGCTTTCGATGACCAGCGACAGGAAGATGCCGAGCGTGGTCAGGATCGCGATCAGGGACGCGACCAGCAGCGCCAGCATCACCGCGCGCTCGACCTGCGTGCGTGCGCGATAATCGGGGCGGATGCGGGTGAAGGCGAAGGCGCCGCCGGCAAAGGCGAGCAGGATGGCCAGCGTGGTGCCGATCCAGTCGTACCGGCTCTGCGCGGCGGCATAGGCCGGCGCCAGCACCTCCGCCTGCGGGTTGAACGCGCCATAGGCATTGCCCAGCGCGAGCGAACGTGCCTCCGCAAGGATCGCCGAGCGTTCGAAGCCGGGGCGGGGCAGCCCGGCGGCGGCGGGCGTCGACAGCACCGCGTCGCGCACCAAAGCGGGCGACACCGCGCTCCAGATGCTGAGGAACAGCAGGGCGGGGGCCGCGATCCAGATCGCCATGTGCCAGCCATGCTGGCTGGGCAGCGAATTGGGCCGGTCGGCGGCGGTCGCCGGCTTGGCGAAGCGGGCGGCGCGCGCCCGCGCGACCATCCAGCCGATGCCGCCAAGGCCCAGCATCAGCAGGATCAGCGTCAAACCGTGCATCAGTGCAGCCCCGCCGGGTTCATCAGGGTCTGGTTCGCGATCTCCGCTGCCGATTCGGCACGGACGGCGGCCGGGGCGGCGATCATGCCACGCCGGGTCAGCGGCCCGCCCGGGTTCCACGACCGGGCATAGGCGGCAAGGAAGTCGTTCATGCCGGGCACGGGCTTGATGTGCGCCTTCTTCACATAGATGAAAAGCGGCCGCGCGCCGGGATAGCTGCCATCGGCGATCGTGTCATAGGTCGGCACGATCCCGTCGATCGGCACGCCGTGCAGCCGCGACTTGTTTTCCTCGAGATAGGAATAGCCGAAGATGCCGACCGCATTGGGGTTGGTCGACAGGTTCTGCACGATCAGATTGTCGTTCTCGCCCTTGTCGACGTAGGCGGCGTCCTCGCGGATGCGGGTACAGATGTCCTCGTACCGGTCCTTGTCGCTGTCCTTCAGCTTCTTGACCTCGGGCATCGCCGCTTCGCAGGCGGGGACCATGATGAGTTCGACCAGCGCGTCGCGCGTCCCGCTGGTCGCAGGCGGGCCGAAGAACTGGATGGGAATAGCGGGCAGCGCCGGGTCGATCTCGTTCCACATCCGCGCCGTGTTCGGCTTGCCCAAGGGATTGGCCGACAGCGCCATATAGACGTCGCGCTTGCTGAGTTTCAGCTTCGGCCCGTTGTTCGATTCGGCCAGCGCCACGCCGTCGACGCCGACCTGAACCTCCATGATGTCCTTCACGCCGTGGGCGACGCAGCTGGCATATTCCGACTTCTTCAACCGGCGCGACGCGTCGAGGATGTCGGGATGCTGTGGCCCCACGCCCGCACAGAACAGCGCCGCGCCCGCGCCGGTGCCGGTCGATTCGACCAGGGGCGCGCGCAGATCAGGGTTCGCGTTCACCAGCATTTCGGCGACGGCGGTGGTGAAGGGATAGACGGTCGACGATCCGACGACGCGGATATGGTCGCGTGACGTCTGCGGCTCGCACGCGGTGAGCGCGAGGCCGAGGGCCAGGACGGACGCGATCCGGCGGGTCATGCGGTTCCAGTTTCCATGGGCGTGTACGGTCATTCGCGACGCTCGGCCGTCCTGTGTTACCATGGCGTTACGGCTTTATGACACCGTGGCGGGGCAGCAGCACGGAAACCGTCGTGCCGTCGCCCACCACGCTACCGATGTCGAGCCGGCCGCGATGCCGTTCGACGATATGCTTGACGATGGCAAGCCCGAGGCCGGTGCCGCCCAACGCCCGGCTACGCCCTGAATCGACACGGTAAAACCGTTCGGTCAGCCGCGGTAGATGCTCGATCGCGACCCCTTCGCCATGGTCGCGCACGACCAGCGCCGCCATGGTGTCGGCGGGGGAAAGGCCGATTTCGACCGGCGTTCCGGCGCGGCCATATTTCATCGCATTGCCCATGACGTTGTGCAGCAGCTGCGACAATTGCGCCCGGTCGCCGATCACCGTCACGTCGGGGGCGACCGACAGCACGATGTCGGCGCCGCGCGTCGGGTTGGTCGCGGCCAGTTCGTCGCGGACCGCCGGCACCATCGCCGACAGGTCGACCGCCTGGTCGGGCGGGCGATATTTCTCCGCCTCGATCCGGCTGAGCGAAATCAGATCGTCGATCAGCCGCTGCATCCGCCGCGCTTCGTCGTTCATGACCTTGAGGAAGCGCTCGCGCACCCCCGCATCCTCGCCCGCCTCGTCGCGGAGCGTTTCGATGAAGCCCAGCAGTGACGCGAGCGGGGTGCGCAGTTCGTGGCTGGCATTGGCGACGAAATCGACGCGCATCTTTTCGGTCGCGCGGTTGCCGGTACGGTCGACCAGATGGACGAGCCGGCGATCGTCGGCGAGCGGGCGGACCCGCATCTCCCAGCTCTGGTCGCGCGCGCCAAGCCCGACCAGGCCGACCGGCTCCCGATCGTCGCGCGTGCCGAACAGCCGTTCGGCGGCGGCGGGGTGGCGGATGGCGAGGCGGACGTCGCCCCCGACGATATGCTGGCCGAGCAGCGCGAGCGCGGCGGGATTGGCCGCCTCGACATGGCCGCGCGCGATCACCAGGATCGGTTCGTCGACCGCGTCGATCGCCGCCTGCGTCGCGGCGAAGACGTTCTGGCGCGCGGTGTCGGGCGATTCGCCGGTGCTGCGTTCGGGCGGATGCAGGCCGGCCACCAGGACGGCGGCGACCGCGCCTACCGCCACGACCGCGCTGGCGTTGATCCCGGCACCCAGCAGCAGCGCCAGCAGGGCGACGCCGATCGCGATGACGAGCGCGAGGGGCAGGCGGGGGCCGAATTCGTCCATCGCCCCCGATTAGGGGCCAAACCCGATCGGAACAAGGATTGTGATCGGTGGACACGCGGACTTGTCCACGCTGCAGCAGCACGTCATCCCAGCGAAGGCTGGGATCTCTCGGTGATGGCGCGGCGCAGGAGCCGGGTGAGACCCCAGCCTGCGCCGGGGTGACGTGCATTGCGATGCCGGGGGTCACCACCGTCGCCGGCATTGCCCCGCGATTGGACGCGCTAACCCTCTTTGTCGTTGCGAAAACCGGTGCGTTGGGGAAGATGGCGCGATGACCGACACGCCCCCCAGCCCGACCGATGGCAAGCTCGCGCGGCGCACGCTGCTGATCGGCGCGGCGGGCGCGTCGGCGGTGGTGTCGATCCGCCCGGCACTGGCGCAGACGCAGGCGTCGATCATGACCTGCGAAATCCCGATCCCCGACCGCGCCCGCGCCGGCCAGATGATCGCCGCCGACGGCCGGACGGTCGCGCCGGGAACGCCCGGTGCCTATCCGGGCGCCAACCGCCCCTTCACCGGCGAACAGATCAAGGCGGCGATGCGCGGCCGCAACCTGCCCGGCACCGATGGCGATACGACGCGCGCCTATCTGAAATATGTCCAACGGTTGCAGAACGGGACCAGCGGCTTCACCTGCTTCGCCTCGCTCCAGATGCCGCGCGGCTGACGCGTCCATGCCGGCACGCTATCGCGCGCCGCCACCGGCTGCCCTGCGGGTCGTCGCCCTCGATACGCTCAGCGCACTCTATCACCGCGCATCGGGCCAGACCCATGTCGTCGCGCCGCCGGTGCCCGAGATCCTCGACCTGCTGGCCGACCGGGCGATGACGGCCGACGAACTGCTGGCGGCGCTGGTCGAGCGGTTCGACCTGCCCGACGGCGATGCGGCGGCGCTGACCGCACGGCTGGACGAGCTGGTCGATACCGGGCTGGTCGAGCGGGCATGAGGCACGTCGCGACGCTACGCATCGGGCCGGTCGGGTTTCGGATCGGCAGCGACTGGCTTAGCCCCGTCGAGCAGTTGCGCACCCTGTATCGCGACTATCCCCCGCCCGACGACGGCATCGCCGATTTCAACGTCCGCCTGTTCGCGGCGCGGCCGTGGCGACGCGTCGTGCGGCCGTCGGTGACGATCGGCGGCGACTTCACCATTCCCGACGCCGCGCCGCTGCCCTTGGCGCAGGGGTTGCTGGCGGCCGAAATGGGGATGAACCTCCAGATGGCGCTGGCACAGCGCCGCTATCTGCTGCTCCACGCCTCCGCCGTCGAGCGCGACGGGCGGGCGCTGCTGATGACCGGCGAGTCGGGGGCGGGCAAGTCGACGCTGGCGGCGCTGCTGATGACGCGCGGCTGGCGGTTGATGGGCGACGAGTTCGCGCTGCTCGATCCGGCGACGGGGCTGGTGCATGCCTTTCCCCGGCTGATCAGCCTGAAGAACGAGGCCATCGGCGTCATGGAGCGCGCGGCATCCGCTGGCCGGTTCGGACCGTTGCTGGCTGGCACGCCCAAGGGCAACATTCGCCACCTCGTCCCCGATGCCGCCGCGATCGCAGCGATGGACCGGCCGGCCACGCCTGCGCTGCTGCTGTTCCCGACCTTCGGACCGCCACGCGACGTGCGGGTGGTCGAACCGGCCGAGACGTTCGTGCGGCTGACCCAAGCATCCACCAACTATGTCGCGCTGGGCGAACGCGGGTTCGATGCGCTGACCGCCTTTGTCGCACGGATACCGGTGCGGGCGATCGACTATCCCGATACCGACACCGCGCTGGCGCTGGTCGAGCGGCTATGGGGAGAACTCGCATGAGCGGCGCGTTGGTTGCCGCCGTGCTGGCCGATCCGGCGCGCGCCGAAGCGCTGTCGGCCGGACAGTGGAACGCGCTGATCGCGGCGGCGCGGGCGGAGCAGCTGATCGGCAGCGTCGCGACCTGGCTAAACGGGATCGACATGCCCACTGCCGCCGTACGCATCATGACCGACACGCGCGCTTCGGCCGAACAGGGGCGGGTCGCGGCATTGTGGGAGGCGGAGGCGGCGCGGCGGGCGCTCGCGCCGCTGGGCGTGCCGGTCGTGCTGCTCAAGGGAACCGCGTTCGTCGCCGCCGGGCTGGATGCGGGGCGGGGGCGGTCGATCGGCGACCTCGACATCCTCGTCCCGCGCGACCGCCTCGATGCGGTGGAGGCGGCGCTGCTCGCCGCCGGCTGGGAATGGGTCAAGCCCGACCCCTATGATGATGCCTATTACCGTCGCTGGATGCACGAGCTGCCGCCGCTGATCCACCGGGAGCGCGACCGGATGATCGACGTCCACCATACCATCCTGCCGCCGACCGCGCGGCCGAAGCCCGATGCGGCGGCGCTGATCGCGGATGCGACGCGGATGGAAAACGGTCTGTTCGTGCTGTCGCCGGAGGACATGGTGATCCACGCCGCCGCGCACCTGTTCGCCGATGGCGATCTGCAGGGGGGGCTGCGTAATCTGTGGGACATCGACCGGCTGGTGCGCGAGTTTGTCGATCGGGATGCGGAGTTCGTGGCGTCTTTAAGGGAGCGGGCGGCGCTGCACGATCTCTCCGACACCGTCGCGCGGGCGCTACGGCTGGCGCGGCGTATCTATGGGACGCCGGGGGGCGGAGCGCCGGTCATGTCCGACGCGCCGTTCGCCCGCCGCCTGCTGGCGCGTGACGGCTGGGGACGGCTCAGCCACAAGGGAACCGAATTCGGCTTCTACGTCCGCTCGCACTGGCTCCGGATGCCGCCGGTCATGCTGGCGCGGCATTTGTGGACGAAGTTTCGGAAGAAGTAGTTGGTTCACGCGAAGGCGCGGAGACGCGAAGAAAGAAGTTTTGATTTCGCGCAGAGGCGCAGAGGACGCTGAGGTGTTGTGGAGCGGGCGGTGTCGGCCTGTCTGGCGCAGCCTGATCCTTATCGGCGGTCGATGGTTGAGAGCCGCTGTCGCGGCGAGTGCTACATCTCCGCGTCCTCTGCGCCTCTGCGCGATCAAACCCTTCTTCTCTTCGCGTCTCCGCGCCTTCGCGTGAAAACCCTATTTCTTCCAGTCAGCGCCACATGCCCCGCGTATCGTACAACTGACGACCCGCCCGCGCCTCGACCGGCACCGTCTTGAACACGCTATGGTCGACCAGCACGACCAGAACGTCGTTCGCCAGCCCTTCCTCAAGCGACACCAGCCGCCCGCCGTCGAGCGACCGGGGCAGGGTGGTCACGAACGGTTCGACCAGATCGATCCGGTCGCCGTAGCGCGCGATCAGTTCCGCCGCGACCTTCACCGCCGGGCTTTCGCGCAGATCGTCGATGTCCGCCTTGAACGCGAGGCCCAGCAGCGACGCGCGTGCCTCCGGCGACGCATCCAGCATCGCCACGACCCGGCCGACAACATGGTCGACCTTGCCGTCGTTCACTTCGCGCGCGGTGCGGATCAGCGGGGTCTGTTCGGGGGCAGCATCGACGATGAACCATGGGTCGACCGCAATGCAGTGGCCGCCGACGCCCGGACCCGGCTTCAGGATGTTGACGCGCGGGTGGCGGTTGGCCAGCTCGATCACGTCCCACACGTTCAGGTCCATCTTGTCGCACACGATCGACAATTCGTTGGCGAAGGCGATGGCGACGTCGCGGCTGGTATTCTCGACCAGCTTGACCATCTCCGCCGTCCGCGCGGTGGTGACGGTGCAGGCCCCTTCGACGAACCGGCGATAGAAGCCGCACGCCGCCTCGGCACAGGCCGGCGTGATCCCGCCGATCGAGCGTTCGTTCGACACGAGTTCGAGGATGATCCGACCGGGCAGCACGCGTTCGGGGCAGTAAGCGACGGCGATGTCGGGCGCATCCGACACGCCCGGCATCGCAAGGTCGGGGCGTAGTTCGGCGAGCAGGTCGCGAATCTGTTCGGTGGTCCCGACCGGGCTGGTCGATTCGAGGATCACCGTATTGCCCTTTTCCAGCACCGGCGCGATCGCGCGGGTGGCGTTCAGGACATAGCTGAGGTCGGGCACATGGCCCGGTCCGAACGGCGTCGGCACGGCGATGACGAAGATATCGGACGGCGCCGGTGTCGTTGCGGTCGTCAGGCGGCCGAGCAACACGACGTCGCGCACCAGCGTGTCGAGATCGGCTTCCTCGATATGGATGTCGCCGCGCGCGACCGTATCGACGACATGCTGGCTGACATCGATGCCGATGACCCGCGCGCCCGACCGGGCGACGACGGCGGCGGTCGGCAGGCCGATATAGCCCAGCCCGACGACGCACACGTCATAGGTGTCGGCGGCGGCGATCCGCTGTTCAAGCATAGAGGGTCTCCACGATGCGGGCGGACGCATGGCCGTCTCCGAAGGGGTTATGCGCCTTCGCCATCGCGGCATAGGCGGCGGGGTCGTCGAGCAGGGTCGCCACTTCGGCGACGATGCGGTCCTCGTCCGATCCGATCAGCTTCGCGGTGCCGGCCATCACGCCTTCGGGGCGCTCGGTCGTCTCGCGCATCACCAGCACCGGTTTGCCGAGGCCCGGCGCTTCTTCCTGCACCCCGCCCGAATCGGTGAGGACAAGGTGGCACAGGTCGAGCAGCCGGACGAAATGCGGATAGTCCTGCGGGGCGATCATCGCGACGCGCGGATTGTCCCCGAGGATCGCGTCCATCGGGCCGCGAACCTGCGGGTTGGGATGGACCGGGAAGATGACACCGATATCGTCGCGTGCAGCGATGCGGGCGATGGCGCGGGCGATATTCTCCATGCCGCCGCCGAAATTCTCACGCCGGTGCGTCGTCACCAGCACGACGCGCTTGCCCGCGAACCGTTCGGCCAGTTCGTCCAGTGCTTGCGTCCGCTGCGGCTCGGCGGCGATCCGCTCGCGCGCCATGTGCAGCGCGTCGATCACGGTGTTGCCGGTCACCAGCACCCGCTCCGCCGGCACATTCTCGGCCAGTAGCGCATCGGCGGCGGTCCGCGTGGGGGCGAAGTGCAGGTCGGCGATGCTGCCGACGATCTTGCGATTCACCTCTTCGGGCCACGGATGATAGATGTCGTGGCTGCGCAGGCCCGCCTCGACATGGGCCACCGGCACCTTGCGATAATAGGCGGCGAGCGCCGCGACCATCGCGGTGGCGGTGTCGCCCTGCACGATCACCCGGTCGGGCTTTTCCGCGTCGAACACCGGGCCGAGCGCATCGAGCAGCCGCGCGGTCAGGCCGTCGAGCGACTGGCCGGCGGTCATGATGTTCAGGTCGATGTCGGGGGTGATCCCGGCGAACTCCATGACCTGATCCAGCATCTCGCGATGCTGCGCGGTCACGACGACGCGGGTGTCGAATCCGGGATGGGCGCGCAGGGCATGGATCAGCGGGAACAGCTTGATCGCCTCGGGCCGCGTGCCGAAAACGACCAGGATTCGCTGCACCTGTTTACGCATCACATGCCCCCGCGACCGGAATGGTTCGCTATCATGGCCGAATTAGCCGCGGGAGCTTAATAATTGGTGGGCAACCCAATCCTCCCCGCTGCGCGGGGAGGGGGGCCGCCGCGAAGCGGTGGTGGAGGGGGTTTGTCGCGCAACGCAACGTTGCCGTGCGCGGACGCCCCCCTCCACCATGCTGCGCATGGTCCCCCTCCCCGTGCCGGGGAGGAGCTTAGGCGTGATACCTGTCCGCCACCTTGTCGCGCGACGCGTTCGGCGCGATCTTCGCCTCGGCCGCCTCCAGCGCTTCCCAGTCCGCCACGTCGGGCAGCGACGGGATGCATACCGCCTCGCCCAGTTCCAGCCCGCGCAGCGAGGCGACGACCAGATCGTCCGGCTCCATCACGCGCTCCGGCGGGAAATCGTCGACGCTCTTGCCCGCGACATGGTGGAAATCGGTCGCGGTGACGCCGGGGATCAGCAGCTGGACGCGGATATTGCCGTCCTTCGTCTCCGCCTGCATCGTGCGGGTATAATAGGCGACATAGGCCTTGGTCGCGCCATAGCCGGCATAGGTCGGCATTTTTGTGAACAGCGTGCCCGACCCGACATTGATGATCGTGCCCGTGCCCGTCCGCTTCATGCCGGTCATCGCGGCATCGGCCAGCCGGCTGAACGCGACGACGTTCAGCAGCAGCATGTCGGTCATGTCGTCGCGGTCGCCCTCGCCCACCTTGCCGATCGCGGCGAAGCCGGCATTGTTGACGAACAGCGCGATCGGCTCCCCGGCCTCCAGCCGTTCCTCGACCACGTCGAGATCGTCCGGATCGGCCAGATCGGCGGCGATCACCTCGATATCGATGCCATGTTCGACCGATAGCTGCTCGGCGAGATCGCGCAGCCGGTCCTCGCGCCGCGCGACGATGACCAGGTCGTGGCCGGTGCGGGCGAGATGGTGCGCGAAGCTGAGACCGATACCGGACGATGCGCCGGTGATGAGGGCGACGGGGCGGGTAATGGTAATTCTCCTTTGGTCGCGTTCGGAGCGTTCGGGGGCGAGGTCGGTTCCGTGGCGCTAAACCACTACATCCCAACGTCACCCCGGACTTGATCCGGGGTCCCGCTTCTACTGCGACCGTCGACAAGAAAGCGGGACCGCGGGTCAAGCCCGGGGTGACGAGAAGGGTTTACAGCCTCCCCAGCGTGGGGATCAGTTCGTCGAAATGATCGATCACCGCATCCGCCCCCAGTTCCGCGACCGGCTGCATCAGGAATCCGAACGAGCAGGCGATGTTGGGGATGCCGGCATTCTTCGCCGCATCGATATCGAAATGCGAATCGCCGACGAACGCCGCGCGCCCGCCGCCGCAGCGTTCGATCATCGCATCGATCGGCGCGCGGTTCGGCTTGGACTTGCCCGGCCCCAGCGTATCGCCGCCGATGACGCAGCCGAAGCGGCGCGTCAGGTCGAGTTCGTCGAGGAGCAGCCGTGCCAGCCCCTCCAGCTTGTTGGTGACGACCGCGACCTTCACCCCGCAAGCGTCGAGCTGGTCGAGCGCGTCCATCGCGCCGGGAAAGGGCCGCGAATGCACCGCGATGTTCGCTTCATAATAGTCGAGCAGCAGTCGGTGCAGCCGGGTCAGTTCCGCCTCGTCGCAGCCGCCGGTCGCTTCCATCCCCTGCCGCAGCATGTGCTTCGCGCCGCCGCCGATCATCGGAATGACCTGCTGGCGGCTCAGCAGCGGCCGACCGGCATCGGCAAGGGCATGGTTCACCGCATCGGTCAGGTCGCCGCTGGTATCGACGAACGTCCCGTCCAGATCGAAGCCGACGATATCGAATGAAATTGTTGTCATCATCATCGGCTTTGGCGCGCGCGATATGGAATTGGCAAGGGTCGTGTGCCACAGACGGCCCCCATGAGCGCACAACCCATCGCTGCCGTGATCCTTGCCGCCGGGCAGGGCACCCGCATGAAGTCGTCGAAGCACAAGGTGCTGCATCCGCTCGCCGGGCAACCGATGCTGTTCCACCTGCTGGACAGCCTGTCCGCCGCGAACGTTACCCGCCGCGTGGTGATCGTCGGCGCGGTCGGCGAACAGGTCGATAAGGCGGTGGCCGGGCGCGGTGTGGAGATCGCGTGGCAGCGCGAACAGCTGGGCACGGCGCATGCCGCGTTGCAGGCCAAGGCGACGCTCGCCGATCATGACGGCATCGTGCTGGTGTGTTTCGGCGATACCCCGTTGCTGTCGGCCGATACCGTCGCGCGGCTGACCGCGCGGCTGGAGCAGGACGACCGGCCGGCGGTCGCGGTGCTGGGCTTTCGCCCTGTTGATCCCGCCGCTTACGGCCGGATCATCGCCGACGATGCCGGCAACATCGCCAAGATGGTCGAGTATAAGGACGCTTCGCCAGACGAACGCGCGGTCGATCTGTGCAACAGCGGCGTGACCGCGGTGCGATCGGCCGATCTGTGGGCGCTGCTGGAGCGGGTCGGCAACGACAATGCGGCTGGCGAATATTATCTGCCCGACATCGTGATGCTCGCCATCGCCGACGGGCGCGGCGCGGTGGTGATCGAAACCGGGGCGGACGAAGTCGCCGGCATCAACAGCCGCGCCGAACTGGCGGCGGTCGAAGGCGCGTGGCAGGCCAAGCGCCGCGCCCGCGCGATGGCCGATGGCGTGACGCTGGTCGCGCCCGAAACCGTGTTCTTTGCGCACGACACGCAGGTGGGGCGCGACGTGACGATCGAACCGAACGTCGTGTTCGGCCCGGGCGTCACCATCGCCGACAACGTAACCATCCACGCCTTCAGCCATCTCGAAGGCGCGACCGTCGCGACCAAGGCGGATGTCGGCCCCTATGCCCGCCTGCGCCCCGGCGCGGTACTGGGCGAGGGGAGCCGCGTCGGCAATTTCGTCGAGGTGAAGAACACGACGTTGGGGGTAGGGGCCAAGGCCAACCACCTGACCTATCTGGGCGACGCCAGCGTCGGTGCGAACGTCAATATCGGCGCGGGCACGATCACCTGCAATTATGACGGCTATTTCAAATACCGCACCGAGATCGGCGAGGGCGCTTTCATCGGATCGAACAGCGCACTGGTCGCGCCGGTCAAGATCGGCGACGGTGCGCTGGTCGCCGCCGGATCGGTCGTGACCCGCGAGGTCGAGGCCGACGCGCTGGCGCTGGTCCGTGCCGAGCGGGTCGACCAGCCCGGCTGGGCCAAGCGGTTCCGCCACAAGCAACAAGCCGCCAAGGCTGCGAAAAAATAACGCGGGCCATCCCGCCGGAGAGACGATTATGTGTGGAATTGTTGGCATCATCGGCACCGAAAGCGTCGCCGACCGCTTGCTCGATGGCCTGAAGCGCCTCGAATATCGCGGCTATGACTCGGCAGGCATCGCCACGGTCGAAGGGCAGTCGATCGAACGGCGCCGTGCGTCGGGCAAGCTCAAGAACCTTGCCGCCGAACTGGGCGAGCATCCGCTGCCCGGCAATATCGGCATCGCGCATACCCGCTGGGCGACGCATGGCGGCCCGACCACCGACAATGCCCACCCGCACGCGACGGACGAAGTCGCCGTCGTCCACAACGGCATCATCGAGAATTTCAAGCCGCTGCGCGAGGAACTGACCGCGCGCGGCCGGGTGTTCACCAGCGAGACCGATACCGAGGTCGTGGCCCATCTGGTCAGCGAACAGGTCGAGGCCGGGCTGTCGCCGCAGGATGCCGTCAAGGCGATCCTGCCGCGCCTGCACGGCGCCTTCGCGCTCGCCATCCTGTTTCGTCAGCATGACGACTTGCTGATCGGTGCGCGCCTGGGGTCGCCGCTGGTCGTCGGTTATGGCGATGGCGAGGTGTATCTCGGCTCCGACGCGCTGGCGCTCGCCCCGCTGACGCAGCGCATCGCCTATCTGGAGGAAGGCGACTGGGTCGTCTGCCGCCGTGACGGCACCGACATCTTCGATCGCGACAACAATCCGGTCGACCGTCCGGTCACGCTGTCGGGCGTCACCGGTGCGTTGATCGACAAGGGCAATCACCGGCACTTCATGCAGAAGGAGATTTACGAGCAGCCGATCGTCGTCGCGCAGACGCTGCGCGGCTATCTCCAGCGCTTCGAAGGGCGTGTGTCGCTGCCGATACCCGAATTCGACCTGTCGGGCATCAAGCGTGTCACCATCGTCGCCTGCGGCACCAGCTTCTATGCCGGCATGGTCGCCAAATACTGGTTCGAGCAGTTCGCGCGCGTGCCGGTCGACCTCGATGTGGCCAGCGAGTTCCGCTACGGCGCGCCGGTGATGGAGGAGGGCGGCCTCGCCCTGTTCATCAGCCAGTCGGGCGAGACGGCCGATACGCTGGCGGCGCTGCGCCATGCCAAGAGCGAGGGGCAGACCATCGCCGTCGTCGTCAACGTGCCGACCAGCACGATGGCGCGTGAGGCCGACCTGTTGCTGCCGACCCATGCCGGCCCGGAAATCGGCGTCGCCTCGACCAAGGCGTTCACCTGCCAGCTGGCGGTCCTCGCCGCACTCGCCGCGAACCTCGCCAAGGCCAAGGGGCGGTTGAGCGAGGCCGAGGAACGCAGCATCGTCCGCCACCTCGCCGAAGCCCCCGCATCGATCAACGGTGCGCTCGCCTATGACGAGGCGATCGAGGGGATGGCCGGCGTCATCGCCGCCGCGCGCGACGTGCTGTATCTGGGCCGCGGCACCGATTATCCGCTGGCGCTGGAAGGGGCGCTCAAGCTCAAGGAGATCAGCTACATCCATGCCGAGGGCTATGCCGCCGGCGAGATGAAGCACGGGCCGATCGCGCTGATCGACGAGTCCGTGCCGGTGATCGTCATCGCCCCCTCCGGCCCGTTGTTCGACAAGACCGTCAGCAACATGCAGGAAGTGCAGGCGCGCGGCGGCAAGGTCGTGCTGATCTCCGACTATGACGGCATTCAGGCGGCCGGCGACGGCGCGGTCGCGACGATCACCATGCCCAAGGTCCATCCGTTGATCGCGCCGATCGTCTATGCGGTGCCGGTGCAGTTGCTGGCGTATCACGTCGCGGTGGCGAAGGGGACGGACGTCGACCAGCCGCGCAATTTGGCGAAGTCGGTGACGGTGGAGTGACCTGAAGTTCCTCCCCGGCGCGGGGAGGGGGACCGCCGCGAAGCGGTGGTGGAGGGGGGCGTCGGCAATACGGCAGGGCTGCGTTGCGCGGACATCCCCCTCCACCATGCTGCGCATGGTCCCCCTCCCCGTACCGGGGAGGACCCGCTGCGTACCCTGATCGTATATTTTCATTGCTGACGGACCCAGCGCCCCGCGCCCCCGGTTGTCGCCGCCATGGCAACATGGGGACCCGCAATGAACCTTCGCACGCTGGGCGCGACGACGCTCGCCCTGTTCTCGACCGCCGCCTTCGCGCAGGCGCCGCAGAAATCCATTCCCGGCTATACCGAAACCGCCCCGCCCTATGCGACCGAATCGGTGGTCAACCATCCGACCACCATCGGCTGGCCCGAAGGGCGCACCCCCGCCGCGCCGCGCGGCTGGGAAGTGGTGAAGTTCGCCGGCGGCCTCGATTATCCGCGCCAGGCGCTGCTGCTGCCCAATGGCGACATGCTGGTGTCCGAAGCGCGCACTCTGCCCAAGCTCGACGCCGATCCCGAAGCCGCGCGCGGACAGGCGCTGTCGAAGACCACCGGTTACAGCGCCAACCGCATCACCCTGCTGCGCGACGCGAACCGCGACGGCATCGCCGAACAGCGTTTCGTGCTGCGGGAGAATCTGAATCAGCCGTTCGGGATGCAGTATGTGGGCGGCCGGCTCTATGTCGCCAATACCGATGCGGTGGTCAGCTTCCCCTATCAGCCGGGCCAGACCAGCATCACCGCGGCCCCGCGGACCCATGCGACGCTGCCCGCCGGCGGCTATAACAACCACTGGACCCGCAACCTGCTGCTAAGCCCCGATGGGCGCACCCTGTTCGTGTCGGTCGGATCGGCGTCGAACGTCGGCGAATATGGCATGGACGAGGAAAAGCGCCGTGCCGCGATCCTCGCCATCGACCTGGCCACCGGGCGCGAGCGGACCTATGCCTCGGGCCTGCGCAATCCGGTCGGCATGGACTTCGTGCCCGGCACCAACACGTTGTGGACCGCGGTCAACGAGCGCGACCATATCGGCGACGACATCGCCCCCGACTATCTGGTCGGCGTGCGCGAAGGCGGCTTCTACGGCTGGCCCTACAGCTATTTCGGCAAGCAGGACCCGCGCCACGCCAACGAAAAGCGCGAACTGCTCGCCACTACGCTGCTGCCCGATGTCGCGGTCGGCGCCCATGCGGCGGCACTCGGCATCGCCTTCGCCAAGCAGGGGGCGCCGACCGCCTTCGTCGCGCGGCATGGATCATGGAACCGGTCGAACTTCAGCGGCTATGACGTGCTGGCCGTGCCCTTCGCAAACGGCCGCCCGACCGGCGCGCCGCAGCCGTTCCTGACCGGATTCGTGGCGGATGCGAAGAAGGGCACGGTCTATGGCCGCCCGGTCAGCATCCAGACGCGGGCCGATGGTGCGATCTTCGTGGTCGACGATGCCGGCGACACGGTATGGCTGGTGCGACGGCGGGGGTGAACCATCGCCCCGAGCGTCGCTCCGGCGCAGGCCGGGGCCTCTCCGGACAAGTGCCTTGCGCCATCCGCGGGAGGTCCCGGCCTTCGCCGGGCTGACGTTTATGGCCTATCGCAAATCAACAACCACCGGAAAATGATCGGACGGGTAGCGGGCGCCACGATGGTCGGTCGCTACCCGTGCCGCGATCGGCCGCAATCCGCGCACGAACACATAATCGATCCGCCGGTCGGGCGTGCCGGTAAAGTCGTGAAAGGTCAGCGCCGGTCCCGAGCGCCTGGGCGCCCGCTGCCACGCATCGGTCAGTCCATCGGCAAAGACCCGATAGGCCGCGCTGTCGGGCTGTGCGTTGAGGTCGCCGGTCACCACTACCGGCAACCGCCCCGCAATCCGCCCCATCCGCGCGAGCAGCACCGCCGCCGCCTTCGTCCGTGCCGGCGCATCCACGTCGCGATGCGGGAAGTGGGTGTCGAACAGCACGAAGCGCGTTCCGTCCGACCGCCGGAACTCGCCCCAATTGACCATCCGCGGCAGGTCGATGCCCCAGCTGGCGCTGCCCACCCGGTCGGGCGTGTCCGACAGCCAGAAATCGCCATGCCGCACCAGCCGCAACCGGTCGGTGCGATAGAGGATGCCCATATGCTCGTCGGCATGGCCCCCATGCCGGTCGCGCCCGAACCAGCGCCAGTGCGGCAGGGCGGCCACGATCGCGTCGCCCTGTCGCTGATACAGCTCCTGCGTGCCGATCACGTCGGGGTCGGCGGCGCGGATCGTGTCGATCAGGATCGGCGCGCGCGCCTCCCACCGGTTCGGGCCGTCGTCGGGATTGGGATAGCGCACGTTGAAGCTCATCATGCGCAGGTCGCGCGCGTCGGCCGGCAGCGCGGTCGCAGCCAGCGCCACCGCCAGCCAGCGGATCATGCGACGATCCATTCGACGCCCGCGCCGACGGCCGCATAGGCATCGTCCAGCGCGCGATCGGTCACGATCCGGTCGACCTCCGCGAACGACGCCACCGCGACCACGCTGGCCCGGTCGAACTTCGACGCATCGACCGCCATCGTCACCCGGCGCGACTGGGCGATCATCTGGCGGCACAATTCGCCCTCGCCGATATGATAGTCGGTGAAGCCGGCAGCGACGTCGACCGATTCGGTCGACACGATCGCCATCCCCGGCCGGAACTGCGCCAGATAGGCCCGCGCCGTCGCGTCGAAGAACGCACGGTAGCGTTCGTCCAGCTCGCCGCCCGCCAGATACAGCCGGTTGCCATAGCGCCCGCCCAGCTCCGCCGCGACGCCAAGCGCGTTGGTGACGATGGTCAGGTCGCGCTTGCCCTTCAGCGCCTGCGCGACGTGAAACGCGGTCGAACTCGCGTCGAGATAGAGCGAATCGCCATCGGCGACCATCTGCGCGACGGCGGCGGCGATGCGCTGCTTCGCGGCGGCGTTGCGGTGCAGCCGCGCCTCGAACGGTCCTTCCTCGACCGACTTTGCCAACCGCGCGCCGCCATGGATGCGCTCGACCAGCCCATCCGCCTCCAGCAGCCGCAATTCGCGGCGCACCGTCTCGTCCGACACGGTCAGCGTATCGGCCAGCGTGTGGATGCCCAGCGGTTCGCCCTGGGCGAGCAGGTCGAGAATTTCCTGGCGACGGTCGAGGCGCTTCATCATGGGTACGAACCATATCGCGACTTGGCGCGGAAACAAGCAATCCCCGCCGATACCATCACAAAATCATCAAGATGCTGGCGTACCGACGAAAATCATCATCATTCGATCAATATGACCGCTAACTGTAATAAATTATACACAAGCCGGTCGTAGGGGGCGCGTCGCAACGGGGAACAACCCCGCGCCATTCAAACATGTCCCAGGGGGAATATCCATGCCGTCGATCCCGACGCTGCCGGCACGCCGGCGGCGCGCCCATGCGCTTGTCCTGTCCAGCGGCGTTGCCGCGCTGACGCTGGGCGCGCTGCTGCCCGCCGCCGCCCTTGCGCAGGACGCGACCGCATTGCCCGCCGCCGAGGAACCGCAGCAGACCGCCAGTGAATCGCTGACCGACGACATCGTGGTCAACGGCCGTCGCCAGCGCACCGCGCTGACCGAGGAGCAGCAGGCAATCGCGACGATCGACATCGTGACCACCGGCGACGTGGCGATCCATTCGCAGACCAGCATCGCCGACCTCGCCAAGATGCTGCCGGGCGTCTCGGTCAGCCGCGACCAGGGCCGCAACCAGAGCGCGACCGGCGAAGCGCAGTTCGTCACGATCCGCGGCTTCGACACCAGCTACAACGCCTATACGCTGGATGGCCTGCGCCTGCCGCAGACCTCGGGCAACAACCGCGCGATCTCGCTCAACCTGTTCTCGCCCTTCGCGATCGGCGGCATCGTGACCGACAAGACGCCGGGCGCCGCCAAGGATGCCGACAGCATCGCCGGCATCGTCGACCTGCGCACGCCGACCGCGTTCGACTTCGCGCAGAGCTTCACCCGCGCCCGCGTGTTGGGGCAGGTCGCCGGCCTCGCGCTCGACCGCGAACAGGAGGCGTTTGGCGGCGCGATCGGCCTCGACGCCGCGCGCCGTTTCGGCAGCGACGGCCAGTTCGGCATCTATGTCGCGGGCTATCTGGAGGAACGCGGCAACGCCGCCGAATCGACCGCGGTCCAGAATGATTACAAGCCGACCCGCGCCAACAGCGGCAACGCCCGCGCTAATCCGAACGCGCTGACGGCGGATGGCGTGCAGTGGAATTTCTACAACAACAAGATCAAGCGCTATGGCGCGACCGGCGCGTTCGACTTCCGCAGCGATGCGATCGACCTGTTCGCGCGGGTCAACTACGCGACCTACCTGAACACCAACACGATGAACCAGACCGGTCTGCGCAACGAACTGACGCGTGGGCAGACCAATCCCAATGGCGGGTCGTACAATGCCGCCGGCGTCTACACCCCGCTCGGCATCAACCCGGCCAGCTATTTCCGTACCGAGGATATCGAACAGGAACTGTTCTCCGCCCAGCTCGGCGCGAAGGCGCACTGGAACGGCTTCACCGCCGGGCTGGAAGGCGCCTATGCCGATGGCCGCTTCGACCAGCCGACCCGGATCGAGGCGGCGTTCCGCGGCATCGCCTATAACGGCACCGCGACCAACACCGGTGCCGCGACCGAGGGCGTGAACGTCGACCTGTCGAACCCGAAATCGCCGCGCCCGATCCTGTCGAGCGGTGCCATGGCCTATGTCTCCTCGCTCGACCGGCCGACCCAGCTCTATGTCCAGCGCGGCTACGACTATCTGAGCGAAACCAAGAAGACGCTGCGCGGCAGCATCGGCTGGACCGACGACGGCTTCCTGTCGGTCGAGGTCGGCGGGCTGTACGAGGATGCCGACCGTTCGGGCCGCAGCCTCGCCCCCGACAATACCCGCTATCGCTTCCTCACCCCGTTGCAGAGCGGCACGGTGCAGGGGCCGTCGATCAACCAGTATCTCGGCTATGTCCTGAAGGACTTCCTCGATTACTATCCCGCGCGGCCGATCAAGGTGCTGTCGCGCGCGCAGCTCGACGCGCAGGTCCGCGACTTCGTGCCGCTGATCCCGGTGTCGCAGACCACGCTGAACCAGGGCCTGTCGAGCGGCAACGAAACCCGCAAGGCACTGTACGGCACCGCGAAGCTGACGCTCGGCAATCTCGAAGTGATGCCGGGCATCCGCTATGAGGATAACGGCTTCCGCGCCCGCTACTTCATCAGCGACCGCGATGGTCCCCGCTTCGTCAATGCCGGGCGCGATTACGACCATGTCGACCCCAGCCTGCTGGCGGCGTGGAAGCCCAACGGCAATCTGACCGTGCGCGGCGCGGTGCGCTCCAGCTATGCGCGTCCCGCCTTCGACCTGCTCGCCGGCCCGACCCGGATCAGCGAACCGGCCAGCGACGGCACCGTGACGATCACCCAGCCGAACCCGGACCTGAAGCCGGTACAGGCATGGAGCTATGACATGGGCGTCGATTACCAGATGGGCGTCGGCCGCTATGTCCAGCTTGCCGCCTATTACAAGGATCTGAGCAACTTCATCGTATCGACCGCCTCGCGCAGCGCCAGCGAGACGATCGGCAACACGACCTTCATCCGCCCGATCAATGGCGGCGGCGGTACGGCGAAGGGCGTCGAGGCATCGGGCCGCTTCACCGTGGGCGACATGGTCGACAGCGCCTTTCTCGGCAATTTCGGCGTGGGCGGCAACATCACCTATCAGAAGACCGAGGCGACCTACATCATCCCGGTAAACGGCGTTCGCACCATGCGCACCAGCACGCTGCCGCAGGCACCGGACCTGATCTACAATGCGGAGGTCTTCTATGCCGGCGGCGGGTTCCGCACGAACCTGTGGTACAATTACACCGGCAAGTTCCTGGCGGGCGTGCAGGACAGCCAGCCCGACATCTATGTCCAGCCGGTCGGCGAACTGAACTTCGGCGCGGCCTATGAGGTAACCGACAATCTCGAAATCGGCGTGTCGGCGCGCAACCTGCTCGACCAGCACACCTATTGGGCGACCGTGGGCAAGCGCGAGACCTATATCTCGAACGACCGCAACGGCGGCTATCTCAAGACCGGCCGGGTGTTCCAGTTCAGCCTGACGATGAAGATGTAAGCGGGCGGGGCGGCGGCCGGTTGGTTGCCGCCCGTTTCCGTGTGTCGCATCTACCCGCAAACCTCGCCGTCACCCCGGGCTTGACCCGGGGTCCCGCTTCTTCTTCTTCCGCCGTTGGGCAAAAGCGGGACCCCGGATCAAGTCCGGGGTGACGAAGACGGAGAACGTACCCCCGCCTGCGCCCGGGTACGCTCCATGGAAACCGAAGGACCCCTGATGCGCCTGACCCTCCTCCTCGCCGCAGCCCTGCTCGCCCCGCTGCCCGCCGCCGCGCAGGACAGGGTCGAGCGCGTCGTGATGCTGATGCGCCACGGCGTCCGTGCCCCGATTACCGGGGAGGCTCCGCTCGACACCAAGGTCGATGGCCAATGGCCCGCATGGCCGGTCGCCCCCGAAGTCCTCACCCCCCATGGCGCGCAGGCGATCGCCCAGCTCGCCCGCCACGATCGCCGCTGGCTCGGCACCGCCGGCTGCCCGAAGCCCGGCACCGTCCGCATCCACGCCAACACGCCGGAGCGCACCATCGCCACCGGCCGCGCCTATGCCGACGCGCTCGCCCCCGGCTGCAACCTCACCGTCGAGTACAACCCGGCGGGCAAGACCGATCCGCTGTTCGAACCGCTCCGCGCCGGTGCGACCGCCTTCGACGCGACGAAGGCGGTGGCGGCGATCACCGCCTATACCGGCGGCGTCAATGCATTGACGCGGCGCCATGCCGCCGCGATCCGCGAACTCGACCGGGTGCTCGACTGCGGCCTGCCCGCCGGCTGTTCGACACCGGGACCGGCAACCCTGAAGCCCTCCGCCGATGGACGCGGGATCGACTTCACCGGCCCGATCCGTTCGACCTCCGGCACCGCGCAGGTGATCCTGCTGCAATATGCCGAGGGGATGCCGATGCGCGATGTCGGCTTCGGCGGCGCCGACGCCGCGACGATCCGCCGGCTGGGCGCGCTGCACGCGGCGCTGTTCGACGTCTTCACCCGGTCGCCTTATATGGCGGCGCATCAGGCGGGGCCGGTCGGCGACCATATGCTGCGCAACCTGACCGCGGCGAACGGGCCGCGGCTCGAGGTGCTGGTCGGCCACGACACCAATGTCACCGCGCTGGCGGCGGCACTCGGCGTCGATCTCGACGCGCCGGGCTTCGCGCTGAACGATGCGGCGCCCGGCGGCGCGCTGGTGATGACCCGCCGGCGCGACGCCCGCGGCCCCTATGTCACGCTCTCCTACCGGGTGCAGCCGCTCGACGCGATCCGTCGGGGGGCGGCAACGGTCGTCGACCGGCCGATCGCGATTCCCGGTTGCGCGCGGCGCTGCCCGCTCGACCGCTTCGACAAATTGTTGCGCGCGAAACTCGCCCCGGTGGTCGCGGGGTGATAGCCTGGGCGGCATGCCGATCTACGCCCTCGCCGATGCCGCACCCGACCTCGCCCCCGACAGCTGGGTCGCCCCGTCCGCCGACCTGATCGGCCCGGTCCGGCTGGGGGCGGGGGCGAGCGTGTGGTTCGGTGCGGTCGTCCGCGCCGACAATGGCGACATCGTCATCGGCGCGCGCAGCAACATACAGGACGGTGCGGTCCTCCACAGCGATCCGGGCGCGCCGCTGACGCTGGGGCAGGACTGCACCATCGGCCATCGCGCGGTGCTGCACGGCTGCACCCTCGGCGACCGCGTCCTGATCGGCATGGGCGCGACCGTGCTGAACCATGCCGTGATCGGCGAGGATTGCGTGGTCGGGGCAGGGGCGCTGGTCACCGAGGGGAAGACGTTTCCACCACGCAGCCTGATCGTCGGCGCACCGGCACGGGCGGTCAAGACGCTGAGCGACGCGCAACTCGCCGGATTGCGGATGTCGGCGGCGGTGTATGTCGAGAAGGCGAAACGGTATCGCGACGATCTGCGCGAACGCTGACCGGTCGGGGCGCGCATGGTTGAAATCCGCACCGAACGCCTGCTGATCCGGCCTGCGCGCGCCGGGGATCTGGACGCATTCCATGCGATGCTAAGCGACGACCGGGCGATGGCATATTGGTATCGCACGCCCCACGAAACCATCGACGACACGCGCGGCTGGCTGGATGCCATGATCGACATCGACCCCCGGACCGGCGAGGACTTCGTGGTCGAGCGGGAGGGCCGGGTGATCGGCAAGGCCGGCCTGCGTCGCTTTCCGACGATCGGCTATATCTTCCATCCTGACGCTTGGGGGCAGGGGTTCGCAACCGAGGCACTACGACCCATTATCGACCGTGCCTTTGCCGTACATGGTCTGCCGATGATCGAGGCGGAGGTCGATCCGCGCAACCTGCCATCGCTGCGTTTGCTGGCGCGCATGGGGTTCGAACCGTTTCGCTACGTCCCCCGCGCATGCTGCGTTGCCGGCACATGGTCCGACAGCGTTTTCCTGCGGCTGGCCGCTACAGCGTAACCCCCGACTTCCAGATCCCGATCGCGCGCTCCTCGTTCACCTCGTTGCGCGCCGGTTCTCCCGACGCGACCGCCACGATCCGCGCCAGCAGCGCGTCCGCCGCGGCGTCCTGCCCTTCGTCCAGCGCGATGCTCGCGTCGAAGTCGATCCAGCCGCCCTTGCGCGTCGCCAGATCGCGATTGGTGGCGATCTTCATCGTCGGCACCGGCGACCCGAGCGGCGTGCCGCGTCCGGTCGAGAACAACGTGATCGTCGCCCCCGCCGCCGCCAGCGCCGTCGTCGACACCGCATCGTTGCCGGGTCCATCGACCACCGACAGCCCGGCCGTCCGCACCGGCTGACCATAGTCGAGCACGTCGGTCACGGTCGCAAGGCCGCCCTTCTGCACCGCGCCCAGCGATTTTTCCTCCAGCGTGGTGATCCCGCCCGCGATATTGCCGGGGCTGGGATTTTCCGACACCGGCTCGCCATGGTCGAGGAAATAGCGTTTGAAGCGGTTGGTCACCTCGACCAGCCGATCGAACACCACCGCATCGGCACAGCGCGCCATCAGCAGCCGCTCCGCGCCGAAGATTTCCGGAATTTCGGTCATGAGCACCGTGCCGCCCGCCGCCGCGACGCGGTCGGTCATCCGCCCGATCAGCGGGTTCGCGGTCAGGCCGGACATCGAATCCGACCCGCCGCACTTCACCCCCAGTCGCAGCGCCGACAGCGGTACCGCCTGCCGCTTCGCCTCCGCCGTTTCGGCCAGTGTGTCGACCGCCGCCATCGCCTCCGCAAACTCGTCGGCGCTCGCCTGCGCCCGCACCGTCCGCACCCGCGTCAGCACGTCGGCGGGCAGGCGCGCCAGCATCGCATCCAGCTGGTTCGATTCGCACCCGAGGCCCAGCAGCACCACGCCGCCCGCATTGGGATTGCACGCCAGCGCCGCGAGGATCGCCCCGGTCCGATTCAGATCGTCGCCCAGCTGCGAACAACCGAACGGATGGTTGAACGCATGCACCCCGTCGACCCGCCCGGCATGACGTGGCCCCGCCTGCATCGCGATCCGTTCGCCCAGCCGCCCGACGCAGCCGACCGTCGGCAGCACCCAGATCTCGTTGCGCGTGGCGACGCTGCCATCGGCGCGGACATAGCCGGCAAAGCCCGGTTCCGCGCGGCGTTCGGGCGCGGGCGGCAGGGCAGGGGCGTAGCGATAATCATCCTCGCCGACCAAGGCCGTCGCGACATTATGGACATGGACATGCTCGCCCACGCCGATGGCACACCGCGCGATGCCGATCGGACTGCGGTAGCGCCGCACCGGCGCACCCGCCGCGACCGGCCGCACCGCGACCTTGTGCCCGACGGGAATGTCGGTGCGCGCCACGACGCGTTGGTCATCGACCGCGACGACGCCCCCCGCCACGACGGGGTCGAGCAGCAGGGCGACATCGTCGTCGCGATCGACGCGCACGGCACGGGCGGGGGAAACATCGAGCATGGCAACGGAAATAGGCCATTGCCACCGCTGGCACAATCCACGAAGAGGCGGTTGAAGGAGAAGCCGATGCCCGCCCTGCTGCTGCACCCCGACCGCCTGTTCCCGGCCGATCCGACGACGCGGGGCATCGCCCGCAGCCTCTATGCCGCCGTCCGCGACCTGCCGATCGTCAGCCCGCACGGCCATACCGACCCGGCATGGTTCGCGACCGACCGCCCGTGGACCAACGCGACCGAGCTGCTGCTGTCGCCCGACCATTATCTGTTCCGGATGCTCTACAGCCAGGGGATCGCGCTCGACGACCTCGCCGTGCCGCGCCGCGACGGGACGATCGTCGCCGATCCCCGCAAGGCGTGGGGGCTGTTCGCCGCCAACCAGCATCTGTTCCGCGGCACGCCGTCGCGGCTGTGGCTCGACCATGTATTCGGCGCGGTGTTCGGCTTCGAGGAAGCGCTGATCGCCGCCAATGCCGACAGCTACTACGACCGGATCGGCGAACTGCTCGCGACCGATGCCTATCGCCCGCGCGCGCTGTTCGACCGCTTCGGCATCGAACTGATCGCCACCACCGAAGGCGCCGACGACCCGCTCGACCATCACCGTGCGATTCGGGAAAGCGGCTGGAGCGGGCGCGTCGTCACCGCCTATCGCCCCGATGCGGTGATCGACTGCGAACACGAAGCCTTTCGCCCCGCACTCGCCAAATTCGCCGAACTGACCGACGAGGACGTTCATCGTTGGACCGGCTACCTTGCCGCGCACCGCAAGCGGCGGCAGGACTTCATCGCCGCCGGCGCGACCTCGACCGACCATGGCCACCCGACCGCGCGCACGGCCAACCTCTCGGCGTCGCAAGCCGAGGCGCTGTTCGCGAAGGTGATCGCCGGCACCGCGGACGCGGGCGATGCCGAACTGTTCCGCGCCCAGATGCTGACCGAAATGGCGCGCATGTCGATCGACGACGGGCTGGTGATGCAGATCCACCCCGGATCGTTCCGCAATCACAATCGCGGCCTGTTCGACGCCTATGGCCGCGACAAGGGCGCCGACATCCCGACCCGCACCGATTATGTCGCGGCGTTGAAGCCGATGCTCGACGTGGTAGGCACCTCGACCGAACTGACCATCATCCTCTTCACGCTCGACGAATCGACCTATGCCCGCGAACTGGCGCCGCTCGCCGGCCATTATCCGTGCCTGAAGCTCGGCCCGGCATGGTGGTTCCACGATTCGCCGGAGGGGATGCGCCGCTTCCGCGAGATGACGACCGAGACCGCCGGCTTCTACAACACCGTCGGCTTCAACGACGACACCCGCGCCTTCCTGTCGATCCCGGCGCGCCACGATGTCGCCCGCCGCGTCGACTGCGCGTTCCTCGCCCGTCTCGTCGCCGAGCACCGGCTGGACGAAGAGGACGCGCAAGCCGTCGCGCACGACCTGACCTATGGTCTGGTGAAGAAGGCGTACAAGCTGTGAAGCTGTCGAACGCCACGCTCGCCGATCTGCCCGCCTCGGTCGCGCGCCCGGCTTACGACCGCACCGCGCTGACGCCCGGCATCGTCCATATCGGCCCCGGCGCGTTCCACCGCGCGCATCAGGCGGCCTATGTCGACAGCATTCTCGGCCAGGACCCGCGCTGGGCGATCAGCGCGGTCGCGCTCAATTCGACCGGGGTCGCCGATGCGCTGGGGCCGCAGGACGGGCTGTACACGCTGGCGCTGCTCGACCGGGAGACGCGCTACCGCGTGATCGGTTCGATCACCGAATTGCTGACCGTGCAGCGCCGCGATGCGATTCTGTCGCGTATCGCCGCACCTCAAACGCGGCTGATCACCACCACCGTCACCGAAAAAGGCTATCATCTCGACGGCAGCGGCGCGCTCGACCTCGAGCATCCCTCGATCGTCCGCGAACTGACCGGAGCCGAACCGTCGACGCTGTCGGGCTGGCTGGTCGCCGGCCTCGCCGCGCGGCGAGCGGCGGGGGGCGGGGCGATCACGCTGATGGCATGCGACAATCTCGCGGATAACGGCCATCGTTTCCGCCGCTCGGTCCGCGACCTCGCCGCCGCGCGCGATCCCGATCTGGCGGCATGGATCGACGATAATGTCCGCTTTCCGTCGACCATGGTCGATTCGATCACGCCGGCAACCGACGATGCGCTTTGCCAGTCGGTGCGCGCCGCCACCGGTCTCGACGATGCGTGGCCGATCCAGCGCGAAGGATTCGCGCAATGGGTGATCGAGGACGATTTCGCCGGCGACCGCCCGCCGCTTGATGCCGCCGGCGTCCAGTTCACCCGCGACGTGCGCGGGTTCGAAAACGCCAAGCTGCGGCTCTTGAACGGTGCCCATTCGACGCTCGCCTATGTCGGGCTGCTGATGGGCCTACCCACGGTTCGCGACGCGATGGCGTGCCCGCCGCTCGCCGCCTTTGCCGAACGGCTGATGCGGCAGGATATCGCGCCGTCGATCCAGCCCCCCGCCGAAATGGACCTGTCGGCCTATATCGACGCGGTGCTGGGGCGCTTCGCCAATCCCGCGATCGCGCACCAATTGGCGCAGATCGCGTGGGACGGATCGCAAAAGCTGCCCTACCGGCTGTGCGACACGATCCGCGACGCCCGCGCGGCCGGACGGAGCGTCGACCGGCTGGCCGTGCCGATCGCGGCATGGTTCCGCTTCCTCGAACTGCGCAAGATGAGCGGCGAGAAGCTGGTCGACCCGCGAACTGAGGCGCTGCTGGCGCGGGCGGGGGAGCCGGCGGCGTTGCTGGCGATGCGCGACGTGTTCGGCGATCTGGGCGACGATGCGGTGTTCGTCGCGGCGGTTCAGCAGGCCTATGCCGCGCTGGCGCCGGGCGAGGATCTGGCGGCGGCTCTGGTCTGATCGGTAGATGGGTTCACGCGAAGGCGCAAAGAAGAAGCAGAAGATAGATTTCGCGCAGAGACGCAGAGGCGCGGAGGGGTTGCGCTTGACGCGACCTTTCCCGCGCCAGCGGCTTCATCGCCTGCTGCAAAGAGCCAGATGGTCTCCCAATCTCGCACCGATCGCCCAGAAGCACAACATCTCTGCGCCTACGCGTCTCCGCGCGAAATCTACCTACTTCTTCGCGACCTCCGCGCCTTCGCGTGAACCAAATATCCTAAACCAGCCCAACCCCCTCATGCGCCAGCAACCACCGCTTGCGCTCCAGACCGCCGCCATAGCCGGTCAGCGCGCCCGACCGGCCGATGATCCGGTGGCACGGCACGACGATCGCGATCGGGTTTGACCCATTGGCGAGGCCCACCGCGCGCACCGCGCTCGGCCGGCCGATCGCAGTGGCGATGTCGACATAGGCAACCGTCTGCCCCGCGCCGACGTCGCGCAGCGCGGTCCAAACCGACCGCTGGAAATCGGTCCCCCCGGTCGCGGTCGGCAGCCCGTCGATCGCCGCCACGTCGCCTGCGAAATAGGCGGTCATCGCCCGCATCGCGTCGCTGGTCCGGGTTGACGGCACCACCTGCCACCCGGCCGGCCCGTAATGGAGCCGCAACAGCCGTTCCATCCGCGCGCCGAAATCCTCGAATTCCAGCACGCGCAATACCCCGTCGCCATCGGTCAGGATAGTGATCGTCCCCACCGGACTGGGGAACAGTTCCTCATACAGTGTCATCATGCCCGGCAACCTGCCCCCGTGCCCGACCGACCGCCAGCGGAAAACGGACATGACGCCACGCCCATGTCCGTTTTCCGCTAGTCATGCCCGGCGTCGGCGATAAGGTCGCATCATGCTCGACCCGGACCATTGCTATGCCGCGATCCAGCGCCGCGACCCGGCGATGGACGGGCTGTTCTTCACCGGGGTGCGCACCACGCGCATCTATTGCCGACCGGTCTGCCCGGCACGCACGCCCGATCGCGGCAACGTCACCTTCTACGCCAGCGCGGCGGCGGCGCAGTCGGCGGGATACCGGCCCTGCCTGCGCTGTCGGCCCGAAACCGCGCCCGACAGCCCGGCCTGGGCGGGCACGCTATCCTCGATCCACCGCGCGCTGCGCCTGATCGACGACGGCGCGCTGGCGGAGGGGAGCGTCGCCGCGCTCGCCGACCGGCTGGGGATGACCGACCGCCATCTGCGCCGGCTGTTCGTCGAGCATCTGGGGCTGACCCCGCTAGCGATCGAGGCGACGCGGCGGCTGCATCTGGCGAAGCATCTGGTCCATGACACCCGCCTGCCGCTGACCGACATCGCCTTCGCCGCGGGCTATGGCAGCGTCCGCCGTTTCAACGAAGCCTTCCACGCCGCCTTCGGCCGCGCCCCCTCGGTGCTCCGCCGCGAAGGGCCGCTGCCGGATCCAGCCGCGCCGATCACGGTCACCATCGCCCACCGGCCCGATTTCGTGCCCGGTGGCCCGATCGCCATCGACCTGCCCGAAGGGCGGGCCGAGGTCACGCCAAGCAGGGGACGCACGCTACGCATCACCTTGATGGACGTCCCGCTCCCCGCCCTCGGCCGCGCCATCGCTGCCGCCAAACGCGCCGTGTTCGAAAAGGCTGTCCTACAGGTGAGCCGTTCGGCAGAGTAACGGCCGCTGTTTCTCATCGCTGCCGCCAAATGGTTCACGCGAAGGCGCGAAGGCGCAAAGAAGTTTGATTTCACGCGGAGGCGTGGAGACGCGGAGGGTTTCCGCTCGATGCGACGTCTTCCGCGCCAGCGGCTTCACCTCGCGCTGCCAGCTACGGGACGGTCTTCCGATCGCGAAAGCGTGGGCGTGAACGCAACCCCTCTGCGCCTCTGCGCCTCCGCGCGAAATCTTCCTTTTTTCTCCGCGCCTTCGCGCCTTCGCGTGAACGAAAACTTCCTTCCTCCGACCGAGCGACAAACACCGCACGAGTGTGAACTTAGTGAACTTTGGACCCGTCAAACCAGCCCATGCCGCGCCAGCATCGCCGCCGGATCGGGATCGCGCCCGCGAAACGCGCGGAACAGGTCGATCGCCGGCCGCACCGCGCCCTGCGACAACACCGTCTCGCGCAGCCGGTCGCCGGTCGCCCGGTCCACCGTCCCCGCCTCGACGAACGCCGCAAAGCCATCCGCCGCCAGCAGCTCCGCCCAGAGATAGCTGTAATAACCCGCCGCATAGCCCCCGGCGAAGATGTGCGCGAAGGCGTGGGGGAAGCGATGCCATTCCGGCGGCCGCACCACCGCCACTTCGTCGCGCACCGCCTCGATCACCGCCATCGGATCGTCGCCTTGGCCGCCCAGATGCAGCAGCAGGTCGAACATCGCGAACTCGATCTGCCGGACCAGGAACATGCCCGACCCGAACCGTCGCGCCGCCAGCATCCGTTCGAACAGGTCGCGCGGCAGCGGCTCGCCGGTTGCGACATGGCCCGACATGGCGGAGAGCACCGACGGCTCCCACGCGAAATCCTCCATCAACTGGCTGGGCAGCTCGACCGCATCCCATTCGAACCCGGTCGTGCCGGCAATGTCCGGCCGGGGAACGCGGGTGAACAGATGGTGCAGGCAATGCCCCGTCTCGTGCAGCAGCGTGGTCACGTCGTCATGGCTCAGCAACGGCGGCTCCCCGCCGGTCGGCGCGAAGTTGCAGACCATGTACGCGACCGGCAGGCTGGCATCCTTCAGATACGGCCGGGCAGGGGCCATCCACGCGCCGCCCTTCTTGCCCGGCCGGGCATGAAGGTCGAGATACAGCCCGGCGAACACCCCCGCTTCGTCGGCCACGTCGTAATAGCAGGCATCGGGATGCCAGGTCGCGACGTCCGGCCGCTCGGTCAGCGTCAGCCCGAACAGTTGGCCCAACAGGTCGCGCCACCCGGCCAGCACCCGGTCGACCGGAAAATATTGCTTCACCACGGACTGGTCGATCGCATGGGCATGCCGCTTCAACCGGTCGGCGACGAAGCCGACATCCCATGGCCGAAGGTCGTCCAGCCCCAGATGCTTGGCGGCAAAGGCGCGCAGCTCGGCGATCTCCGCCTCGGCATGCGGCCGCGCCCGCTGGGCCAGGTCGCGCAGGAACGCCAGCACCTCGCCCACGTCGGGCGCCATCTTGGTGCTGAGCGACCGCGCTACGGGATCGGGAAAGCCCAGCAGGCCGGCGGCTTCCTGCCGCAGTTCGAGGATGCGGCGGATACGCGGGCGATTGTCGAATTTCCCCGCATCCGGCCCCTGATCCGACGCGCGGGTGCCATAGGCGCGATAGACCTCGGCGCGTAAGCTCCGATCCTCGGCGAAGGTCAGCACCGCGACGACGCTCGGCTGTTGCAGCGTCACGACCCATCCGGTCAGGCCGCGCGCCTCGGCCGCCGCCGCCATCATCGCGCGGTCGGCCTCCGACAGCCCGGCAAGCCGCGCCGCGTCGGTCACGTGCAGCGTCCATGCGTCGGTCGCGTCCAGCACTGCGCTCGCGAACTCGGTCTGCAGCGCCGACAGCTCGGTCGCGATGTCCTTGAACCGCTCGCGCGCCGCGTCGTCCAGCGCGACCCCGGCCAGCGTCCGGTCGCGGATCGACCGTTCGACCGCCACCCGGTCGGCATCCTCCAGCCGGGCGAAGTCCGGCGTCACCGCCAGCGCGCGCAGCGTGTCGAACATCGCCCGGTCCTGCTGCGCGGCAATGCCTCGCTCGGTCAGCACCGCCTGTCCCGCGGCATGGGCGGCGCGCAGTTCGGGCGTGTCGGCGACGGCATGCAGGTGCCACACGCTCGACCAGAAATTGTCGAGCGCGACATCGGCCCGTTCGACCGGTGCCCAGGTGGCGGCAAAGCTCGGCTCGGCGGTCTTGGCGGCGTCGGCCACCGCATCCCGCTCGGCCAGCAGCGCGTCGAGCGTCGGGGCGATCGTGTCGGGGGTGATCGCGGCGAAATCGGGGAGTGCAGACAAACCGTGTTCCTTCAGCATTCGACGACGTTGACCGCCAGGCCACCCTGGCTGGTCTCCTTATACTGGCTCTTCATGTCCTCGCCGGTCTGGCGCATCGTTTCGATGACCTGATCGAGGCTGACGATGTGGCGACCGTCGCCGTGCAGCGCCAGATAGGCGGCATTGATCGCCTTGATCGCGCCCATCGTGTTGCGCTCGATACACGGAATCTGCACCAGCCCGCCGATCGGATCGCAGGTAAGGCCGAGATTATGTTCCATGCCGATCTCGGCGGCATTCTCGACCTGCGCCGGTGTTGCGCCGAGTGCCGCGGCAAGGCCCGCAGCGGCCATCGAACAGGCCACGCCCACTTCGCCTTGGCACCCCATCTCGGCAGCGGAGATCGACGCGTTCTGCTTGTAGAGGAAGCCGATGGCGGCGGCGGTCATCAACAGCGCCTGCGTGCCGGCCCGCGTCGATCCGTGGACGAAGGTCTCGTAATATTTGAGCACCGCCGGGATCACGCCGGCCGCTCCATTGGTCGGCGCGGTGACGACACGGCCGCCCGCTGCATTCTCCTCGTTCACCGCCAGCGCCCACAGGCTGACCCATTCGAACACGATGCTGGGATCGGTGCGGGGGCCGCGCTCCAGTAGCTTTTCGCGGATCGCGCGTGCGCGGCGCTGGACCTTCAATCCGCCGGGCAGTTCGCCGGTGCCGGCACAGCCCCGGTCGATCGACCCGAGCATCGCCGCGCGCACCGCATCGAGGAACCCCAGCGTCTCCGCCTCGGGTCGCCACGCGCTTTCGTTGGCCGCGACGATCTCGGCGATCGACTGGTGCGTTTCGGTGCACAGCGCCAGCAGGTCGTTGCCGCTGGCGAAGGGGTGGGCAAGCGTCAGGTTGATCCGCGGCGGCGCCTCGCCCTCCGCCCGGATCGCGCCGCCGCCGACCGAATAATAGCGGCGGGTGATGCGGCTGCCATCGGCCAGCACCGCGGTACATGCCATGGCGTTGGGGTGGCCGGGCAGGAAGCCGGGGTGGAACACGATGTCGCGCTCGGGATCGAAGGCGACCGGGGTCGTACCGGCCAGCGTCAGGCGCTGGTCGTCCCGTATCCCTGCGACGATCCCCGCGACGGCGTCGGGATCGATCCCTTCGGGCGTGGCGCCGGACAGGCCCAGCAGCACGGCGATATCGGCCGCGTGGCCCCGCCCGGTCAGCGACAGCGACCCGTACAGGTCGCAATAGACCCGCTCCGGCACGATGCCGTCCTCGGCGAGCATCATCGCAAAGGCATAGGCCGCGCGCATCGGCCCGACGGTGTGCGAACTCGACGGACCGATGCCGATGGTGAACAGGTCGGTGATGCTGAGCGGGATCAAGCCGCCGCTCCCAGAAACGCGGCATAGCGCGCCGCTGCCGGGCGCCAGTCGATCCCGCGCGCCGCCAGCCAGTCGTCGTCGAAATAGGTGTCGCTGTAGCGCAATCCCGAATCGCACAGGATGGTGACGACCGATCCTTCGGCCCCGACCGCTACCATCTCAGCGATCAGCGTGGCGCAGGCGACGATATTGGTCCCCGTCGACCCCCCGACCGGCCGCCCGAGCCGCTGACTGAGCGCGCGCATCGCCCCGATGCTGTCGGCGTCGTCCACCGCGATCATCCGGTCGATGACGCTGGGAACGAAGGACGGTTCGACGCGCGGACGGCCGATCCCTTCGATCCCCGAACAATCGCCCTCGACCGTCGTGATCGCTGGATCGGCAAAGTGCCGGTGAAACGCCGACCCTTGCGGATCGGCGACGCACAGCCGGGTGCTGTGCCGGCCATAGCGGATGAAGCGACCGAGCGTCGCCGACGTGCCGCCGGTGCCCGCGCCGCACACGATCCAGCTCGGTTCGGGATGATCCTCCTTGGCGAGCTGGGCAAAGATCGATTCGGCGATATTGTTGTTACCGCGCCAGTCGGTCGCGCGCTCGGCATAGGTGAACTGGTCGAGATAATGGCCGCCATGGGCGTCGGCCAGGTCCTGCGCGGCGGCATAGACCTCGCGCGGATCGTCGACGAAATGGACCTCGCCA
>JAQIJL010000003.1:0-325000 GCA_036946325.1 Sphingomonas paucimobilis | reverse complement strand
CCTGAAGGAACTCGGCAAATTGCCTCCGTACCTTCGGAAGAAGGAGGCCCAGCATAAGCGCAAGCTCTTGCTGGGGGCACAGGCCAGGGGGTAGCGACTGTTTAGCAAAAACACAGGGCTCTGCTAAGTCGGCTTCAAGACGACGTATAGGGCCTGACGCCTGCCCGGTGCCTGAAGGTTAAGTGGAGGGGTGCAAGCTCTGAAATGAAGCCCAGGTAAACGGCGGCCGTAACTATAACGGTCCTAAGGTAGCGAAATTCCTTGTCGGGTAAGTTCCGACCTGCACGAATGGCGTAACGACTTCCCCACTGTCTCCAGGACATGCTCAGCGAAATTGAATTCTCCGTGAAGATGCGGAGTACCCGCGGTTAGACGGAAAGACCCCGTGCACCTTTACTGCAGCTTCAGAGTGGCATTAGGAAAGAACTGTGTAGCATAGGTGGGAGGCTTTGAAGCATTGGCGCCAGCCGGTGTGGAGCCATAGGTGAAATACCACCCTGTTGTTTTCTGATGTCTAACCTGCACCCGTGAAACCGGGTGAGGGACCCTCTGTGGCGGGTAGTTTGACTGGGGCGGTCGCCTCCTAAAGAGTAACGGAGGCGCGCGAAGGTTGGCTCAGGACGGTTGGAAACCGTCTGTTAGAGTGCAATGGCATAAGCCAGCCTGACTGCGAGACTGACAAGTCGAGCAGAGACGAAAGTCGGTCATAGTGATCCGGTGGTCCCTCGTGGAAGGGCCATCGCTCAACGGATAAAAGGTACGCCGGGGATAACAGGCTGATAACCCCCAAGAGCTCATATCGACGGGGTTGTTTGGCACCTCGATGTCGGCTCATCACATCCTGGGGCTGGAGCAGGTCCCAAGGGTTTGGCTGTTCGCCAATTAAAGTGGTACGTGAGCTGGGTTCAGAACGTCGCGAGACAGTTTGGTCCCTATCTGCCGTGGGCGTCGAAATTTGAGAGGAGTTGACCCTAGTACGAGAGGACCGGGTTGAACGTACCTCTGGTGTACCTGTCGTCGTGCCAACGGCGCAGCAGGGTAGCTATGTACGGACGGGATAACCGCTGAAAGCATCTAAGCGGGAAGCCTCCCTCAAGATAAGATTTCTTAGGACGGTCGGAGACCACGACCTCGATAGATCGGATGTGGAAGCGCAGTAATGCGTGAAGCTAACCGATACTAATTGTCCTATTCGCGCTTGTAGAGTTCACACCCCCAACGTCAGCACTGGCTGCTGGACGCTGCGTGGTTGAAAACCCTCAGCCCTTGAATATCGATTTGAAAATCCGTGCACCCGCTTCATTGCCTGGTGGCTATAGCGTCTGTGAACCACCCGATCCCATCCCGAACTCGGCCGTGAAACCTGACCGCGCCAATGGTACTACTGCCTAAGCAGTGGAAGAGTAGGTCGTCGCCAGGCATTGAAGCCGGTGCACAAAACCATTCACAACTGTCATACACCCTTCCAGCAGAACCACACGACGACACGCATCAAGCGTGCCGCCGGGCGGCTCAGCTAAGGTGGCGCGGGGTGGAGCAGCCCGGTAGCTCGTCAGGCTCATAACCTGAAGGTCACAGGTTCAAATCCTGTCCCCGCAACCAGACCACAAAAATCCCGGACCCCACCGTCCGGCGCTTTCGCGCGTTCTTCGCCTATGCGCCCCCGCGCACAAAACAGCAGTCAGTCGCTGTCGAACTGGATGAACCAGCGCTCGTCGCCACGATCTTCTCGACGAGCGGGCGCTAGAGCAAGGTACGCGTCGAGTTCAGCGGTAGCGCGCGTACGGCCCCTCCTACTGTGCCGGCAATGGTACGGCAGGGAATGCCGGATCAGTTGCTTGCCCCGCCGGGACATGAACCAAACGGGGAAGGGGGCAGGCTCGGCGGAAACCGGCGATACCGCCGATGCGGGCAACGTCGCTTTAGGATGCCGGACATCGGCAGCGTCCCTCGATCGTCCGGCCGGGAAAGCCACTTGCGCAACTCTTCTCCTTTCCCGTCGATCGCGAAGATGGAACCAGCCCTACACTTCGCGATCGATCACAGGAATTTCGCTAGAGGTTGATCCGCACGCCGCCGAATAGCGTATAGCCGAACCGCTCTATCTCGGTCGGCCGCGCGCGGATGCCCTGGTATCGCACGCCTGCCGAATTGGTCAGGTTCTTGCCTTCGAAGAACAGGCTCACCGCCGGACGAAACTGGTAGCTGGCGGTGACGTCCAACTGCCCGCGTCCTTCCCAGATGATGTTGAGATTCTGGTCCGACGCATCGATCGCGTCGAGATAGTCCGACCGGTCGGTATAGGCGACCCGCAGGTTCACGGGGCCGCGCTCGTAGAATAGCGACGCGTTCCACATGTGTCGCGACTGGCCCGGCAGCGACAGGCGGTCGATGCCGCCCGGCAGCGGCGCGGCCAACCGGATGCTGGCATCGGTATAGGTATAGTTGGCGAACACCCCCAGCCCACCCAGCACGCCGGGCAGGAAGCTGAACTGCTGCTGCCAGTTGGCCTCGATGCCCCATAGATGCCCGTCGGGCGCATTTTCCGGCCGTATCACACGCAACTCGCCGGGGCCGGGCAGGGGACCGGCAAAGCTCGCCCGGCGCAGCACGGAATAGCGGAAGTCGGTCAGGTCCTTGTAGAATGCCGAAACCGAGATGAGGCCCAGCGGACGAAGATAATATTCGATGCCCGCGTCGATATTGTTCGACAGCGTCGGCCGAAGGTCGGGATTGCCTTCGCTCACCTCCGGAAAATTGCCGCTGTCCCCCGTGACGTTGCGCCGCGGCACGATCTCGACGAAATTGGGCCGGTTGATCCCGCGCGTCAGCGCGAAGCGGGCGATCAGGTCGGGCGTGAACGCGTGCCGCAGCGACAGGTTGGGGAAGAATTCGAGGTAACTGGCCGATGCCAGCCCGACGCCGGTCGCCAGCGTGTCCTGGTCGAACGTCGGTGCGCTGCCGCGAAAGTCCGTGGTCTCGACGCGGAGGCCGGCGACGATCCGGGTGTCGCCGATCTCCAGTCGGCCCATGCCGAAGATGCCCAAGATCTTCTCGCTCGCTTCATAGTCGGCGGTGACCGACTGGGACAGGCGGCGCGACGCGGCGTCGGTCGATTGCGCCGCGATCTGATCGAAATGCCGCTTCGCACGGCCCGGATCGAACGCGCGGCCGAGTTCATAATCGAAATTGCGCGACTGGCGGTCGAGCAACTGGTCGCCGAACGCGCCGGCCGGCCCCGATCCGGCGCGGCGGTCGCGGAACCGTTCCTCGTCGGCGACCGTGTTGCGTTCCCGGTACTTGCCGCCGACGCTGAACGTCAGGTCGTGCACGCCGACGGGCACCGGGACGTCGAACTGCACGCGGCCGGCGAATTCGTCGTTGAAGGTGTCGTTGGTGCGGAACGTGTTCTCGCGGAAAGCGTAGCGCGCCTCGTTCTGGTGCTCGCCCGTGTCGAACAGCGTATAGTCAGGCAGCTCGCGGCCATTGTCGAAATCATAGCCGATCGTCGGTCGCAGCGACGAGCGGTAGAGCAACTGCGCACGCCGCGGATAGGTCTGGTTCGATTCGGTGTAGGACGCGTCGTAGAGGATGCGCCCGCCGGCCAGTTGATGCTCGCCCCCACCCGTGGCGGTCCATATCTCGTTCTGCACGACGCGGTGGCGGAATTCGCGCTCGATCCGCGTGTTGCGAAAGGTCGCCTTCTGGCCGCTGAAGCCGGGCTGCACTACGCCATCGGCCAGCAGGAGCAGCAGCGTGTTGCGGTCCTCGTCGTCGTGGAAGCGGTTGTACGACCCGCGCAGCCAGAAGCGGGAGGCATCGGTCGGGCGCCATTCGGCGGTGCCGGTCAGCGCCTTGCGCTCGCGCCGGGTGGCATAGTCCTTGAACGCGACCTCCTCGACCACATAGCCGCCGCCCTCCGCACCGACCCAGATGTTCTCGACATTGTCCGGGCGCCGGTCGGTCCGCGAATAGCTGCCCGACACGAGAACGCCGAACTGCTTGTCCGCACCGAACCGGTCGGCGATCGATCCCGACGCGCGCCAGTCGCTGGTGCCGCCGAACTGGTTGTAGCTGCCGCCCGCCATCGCGGTGAGGGCAAAGCCGCGCCGGTCGAACGGCGACCGGGTCGAGATGTTGATCGCGCCCGCGATCGAATCCGCGTCCTGCGACGGCAGTAGCGTCTTGGTGACCTCGAGGTTCGACACGATGTCCGACGGGATCGTATCGAGGTCGATCGCGCGCGTGGTCGGGTCGGCGGATGTCAGTTGTACGCCGTCGACCGACACCGCGCTGAATTCCGCCGGCGCGCCGCGAACGTTGATGTAGCGCCCCTCGCCCTGGTCGCGCTCGATGCCGATCCCCGGCACGCGCTGCAACGCCTCGGCGATATTCGGGTCGGGGAAGCGGCCGATGGCGTCCGCCGACAGCACGGTCACATTATTGTCGGCCTGCCGCTGCTGGTTGAGCGCGCGCGCAGTGTTGTCGAGCAGCGACGCGGTGACGACGATCTCCTGCTGCTGTTCCCCGGCCAGCGGCACCAGGATCCTAACGGGGCGGCTGCGCGCGGCGTCGGCGACGGTCAGCGTCACCGGCGGCCGGCCGAGATAGTCGACGACGATCGTGACCGGGCCGCTGTCCGGCACGTCGACCACGAAGTCGCCCTGCAACCCGCTGCTCGTTTCGAAATCGGTGCCGGAGACGGTGATCCGCGCACCGGGCAGCGCCACGCCGGCGGTATCGCGCACCGTGCCCGACAGGGTCGACCGTGCGACAGCGGTGGCGGCCGGAACGGTCGTTGGAGCGGCGTTGGCGGAAGTCGCCGGCATGGCGGCGGCGAGCATGAGGAATGACGCGCTCCCCAGAGCGCGCGCTTTGCAGATCGACATTCTGGTCCCCCGACGGATCGTGGTTGGCCGCCATCAATGTCTGGCGACGGGCTGGCGGGGCGGTTAGGCCGCGCAGGTGACAGTCGGGCGACGTGACTGTGACACTCTGGTTCAGGTTCCGTGAATGCCCAGCAACATTAAGGCTTCAAATCCTTGATAACGGCCAAGGCATAAGAAACTGCGCGGGACACAGGTAAATAATATGACGATCCAGCAACAATGGGTAACAATCTAGGTGGCGTAAACATGGCGCTGGCCTTGTTGCGTATGGCCGTAGTCTGGTGGATGTCGCCATGATATCATCGTGCTATTTCCGGTGCTGACGGGAGCGCCGGTTAGTACAGCCCGGTCAACGCCGTTATCACGCCGAGCGGTAGCAGGACGATCAGAAACGGCCGCCGGATCAACCGCAGGCTGAAGCGGGCGCAGCAGCGGTGTGATATCGACTTGAGAAGCGCAAAGCAGCGAGATCGCCGGACGCGTTGGCCTGCGTTCTCGGGCAAGCCTGCCGTCCTTGAGCCGCCGGTGCGCGCCATGGTACGTGTCCTCGGCCAGATATCCGGACGAGGAGCGCATGCGGCGAACGGCGATCTTGAAGGCATTTTCCGGTAGATTTCTGCGGCTGCGCTTTCGTGCCGGTCGGAATCATATCGTCGAGATCGTCGAGCGCCCCGGCCGCACCCTGCTACCGGCAGACCTTGCCGTCCTGCAGGACGCTTGCCGGAGCGTGGTCGCGGCGTGTCTGGGTGGTCGGCAACTGGATTACGGCCTGTTCGCGCCGGACGGATCGGCGTGGGAGCGAAGCGTCGTCACACTGGTACGGCGCGCGGACGACGGGCGGCCGGTCGCGTTCAATGCGATGCCGCTGCTCGGCGTCCGGCGGGGCGGGTTGCAGGACGAGGTGCTGCATCTGGGACTCGTGATGGTAGATCCGGGCGAGCGAAGCGGGGGGCTGTCGTGGATCCTGTATGGCCTGACCTGCTTCGCGCTGTTCGTCCGGCGTGGTTTGCGCCCGTTGTGGATCAGCAGCGTGACCCAGGTGCCGGCGGTCGTCGGCATGGTCGCCGAGACGTTCGACGACGTCTATCCCGTGCAGGCCGGCACCAAGGCGAGTTTCGCGCACCAGCATCTCGCCCATCAGATCATGCGGGGCCAGCGGGCGGCGTTCGGCGTGGGGGAGGATGCCGGTTTCGATCCGGCGGCGCAGGTCATCACCAATGCCTATACCGGCGGGTCGGACAATCTGAAAAAGAGCTTCGCCGTTGCCGCCAAGCACCGCGACGAGCGCTATAACCAGTTTTGCGCCGACACGCTGGATTACGACCGGGGCGACGATGTGCTCCAGATCGGGCGCATCGACCTGTCGACCGCCCGGCGATTCCTGTCCAGGAGCGTGCCCCGCAGCGCCATCCCGCAACTGGCCGTGCAGGCGATCATTCTCGCGGTTCAGGCCATCGTCGCGCCGCTGGTGCAATGGCTGGCTGCCGATAAGGCATTGGGTAGATTGAGAGCCGCGCGATGATCCCATTCGATTATGACGAGATGACGACCCGCAACCGGGGGTTCGTCACCGCGCAGGAGCAGGCGCGGCTGCGCGGTGCCAAGGTGTTGATTCCGGGCGTCGGCGGGATGGGCGGGGCGGCGTTCATGGCGTTGGTGCGCGCGGGCGTCGGCCGCTTTGCCATCGCCGATATCGATATGTTCGAGGTGTCGAACCTGAACCGCCAGCTGTTCGCGACGCTGGATACGGTGGGCGAGGACAAGGCGGTAGCGGCGCGCGCCGGTGCGCTGCGGATCAACCCGGAGGCCGAGATCGAGCTGCTGGGGGCGGAATGGACCGGCGAACTCGAACGACTGGTCCCGGCGAGCGACGTGATCGTCAACGGCATGGACGATGCGGCGGCCGGCGTGCACCTCTACCGCCGGGCGCAGGCGCATGGTCGGACGGTGATCGACGCCTATGCATCACCGCTGCCGTCCGTCACGGTGGTGCGACCCGATGCCCCGCGTCCCGAGGTGCGGCTGCGCTATCCGACAGTCGGGGTCGAGTGGACGGCGGTGACGCCCGAGATGCGCACCGCGTGCCTGCAGCGCGAGATCGAATATGTCCTGACCCACAGCAGCAGCCATGCGCATGTCGACCTGACCGTCGCGGCCGAGGTCGCGGCGGGCACGCGGTCGCGCTTTTCCTTTGCGACGATGGTGACGATGGCGGGCACGATGATGGCCGAGGAGGCGATCCGCGTGATCCTCGGGCGGCCGGGCGGCACCGACCATCGCGGCTATTTCTTCAACCCGCACCGGATGCGGGTCGAGCGCCCGCGCGCCGCGCCGATCGCGGCCGTCCGGGGGCTGGTCGTGCGGCGCTTCATGCAGCGGATGATGGCGTGATCGACACGCTGGTCACGGCCATCGCGCTGGGAGCGGCAGGGGTCGCGTGGATCACGGCAGGGGAGGCGGCATCGCGTTCCCCGGTCGCGAAGGCGTTGCGCGGGCTGTACGGCCTGACGGTCCTGCTGCTGGCGTTTCGGATCATGGTGGCGATCAGCGATGCCGTGCCGTTCGTCGTCGCGCTGATGATCGTCGCCGCATGGTTGCCGCTCGCCGGTCTGCGCCTCGCCGAACAGCTTTGCCGTCGCCATGCCGCGCGGTGGGTCAAGCTGCTCGGGCTGGGTGGCGGCATCGCCTTCACCATCGTGGCGCTGACGCTGGGGATGGTATGGAGCGAGGCGGCAATGGTCGCGCTTGCCCTCTATCAGTCGATCATGCTGGCGCTGACGATCCTGTTGCTCGCGCGCGAGCGGGGCGGGTTGAAGCCGGCGGAGCGGCGGACGCTCGACACCTTCGTGCTGGCGCTGTTGCTCACCATTCCGCTGGCGCTCAGCGATTTCCATGCGCTGTTCCCCGATCTGCCGGCGCGCGGCGGTGCGATGGCGGTGCTGGTGATCGTGCTGGGTTCGTCGCGCCTTGCCGATGGTCGTGGCCGCCCGTTGGGGCTGCTCGCCGATCTGGCGGTGGCGACCGGAGCCTCCGGCCTGACACTGTTAATCGCATGGCTGATCGCGCCGGAGATCGCAGCCGGGGATGCGGTCCGGGTCGCAGCGGCGGCATGGGCGGTTGCCGCGTTGCTGTTGTTGATCGAGCGGCGGCGCAACCGTGACACGCGCAGCTCGGGGCTGCTCGCTGCGCTTGCCCGTGCACCGATGACACGGCGGGAGGCGATCCTGTCGGCGCATCCCTTGCTGGAAAGCGGGCAGTTGATCGACGGCGATACCCTCGCGGGCTATCCGCCGGCCAGTATCGCGCGGCTGCTGGAATATGCGGTGATCGACGCCGATCTGGACGACGAAGCGGGCGATGCCGGGCGCGATTTGTTGCAGGCGGCGCAGGCGACGCACCTGATCCGCCTGTCGCGCACGCCGCCGCAATGGCTGGCGATCGCGGCGGGCGGGCTGGCGGGGGCGGAGCTGGATGACGAGATCGCGGTCGCCGCGCGGCTGATCGAGGTGGCGGCATGACGGTCGAGCTGCGCAGCGGCGATGTCGAGGCATTCTTCGCCGCGCCGTTCAACGCCTATCCCCCGGACGTCGGCTATGTGTCGCCGATGAAGCGTGACCTAAAGCGGATGCTCGACGCGCGCGCCAACCCGCTATGGCGCGCGGGTAATCCCTATGCCTTCTGGACCGCGCATCGGGACGGCCGGCCGGTCGGGCGGATCGTCGCCCATGTCCATCGCCAGTCGAACGCGGCGCACGGCACGAGCTGCGCCCAGTTCGGCTTTTTCGACAGCGCCGACGATGCCGAAGCCGCCGCCGCGCTGCTCGGCGCGGCCGAGGGGTTCGCGCGCGGGCAGGGCATGGGTGAACTGGTCGGCAACTTCAACCTGACCGCCATGCAGCAATGCGGGGTGATGACCGGCGGCTTCGGCGTGCAGGCCTATACCGACATGGTGGTGGGCGCACCGCATGTCCCGCGCCTGCTGGCGGCCAATGGCTATGCGCCATTCTTTCCGATGCGGACCTTCGAACTCGATCTGGACGGCGCGCGGATCAAGGGGTTGCGGGCGCTGGAGGCCGAGGAAGGCTTCCGCTTCGCGCCGATCGAGAAGGCAAGTTTCGCCGAGCGGATGGAGGAAGCGCGCATCGTGCTGAACGACGGGTTCGCCGACAATCCGATGTTCGTGCCGCTGACGCCCGACGAGTTCCGGTTTCAGGCGGGAGAGATGATGTCGATCCTCGACCCGCGTTTGTCGTCGGTCCTGTTGAAGGACGGGCAACCGGTGGGGACGGTCGTCTGCATTCCTGACCTGAACGGGCTGCTGGCCGCCACCGGATCGCGGATCGGGTGGACGACCCCGTTCCATTATCTGCGCTACCGGCTGCGACGGCGGCGTGCGGTCATCATCTTCTATTCGGTGGCACAGGCGATGCATGGTCAGGGCGTGATGGGCGGGATGCTGGCGCGGACGGTAACGGCGCTGCGCACGGCGGGTTATCGGCAGCTCGGCATCACCTGGATCGCCGAGGGCAATATCGCCAGCCTGCGCCAGATGGAAAAGCTCGGCGCGCGGCCGCTCCATCACCTCCATCTGTTTCGAAAGACGCTGGCATGACCGGGTTCGATCGCAGCGCGCTGGTCGCGGAAGCGGCGCTGGCGCCCAGCGTCCATAACGTCCAGCCGGGGCGCTGGCGGTGGATCGGTGACGACGGGCTGGCGCTGTTCGAGGATCTGCGCTGCCGGCTGACGGTCGGCGATCCGCATGCGAACGATGCCGGGATCAGTTTGGGCGCGGCGGTGGAGGGGATGCGCCTGGCAGCGGGGCGGCGCGGGCTGGCGCTGCTGCCGGCCGGGCGACCGGCGGACGAACCCGATCTGCGCGGGGTCGCGGCATGGCGCGTGGTGATGGGCGGGGACGTCGACCCGCTTGCCGATGTCGTTGAAGCGCGGCGATCGTGGCGGGGGGCGTTTGCCAAACCGACGCTGATGGACCGATCGGTCGCGGCGGCGCTGGTGGCGCAGGATGCGGCGGTGCTGACCGATGCTGCGGCGCTTCGGCACGCCGCGACCCGCTATGATGCTGCAAGCTATGGGTTCCTGCGCGACGATGCGTTTCGCGCCGAATTGCGCGGGTGGATGCGGTTCGACCGTCGCCATCCGCGCTGGGATATGGATGGGCTGAATGCCGAGGCGATGGCGATGAACGGACTGGAGGCGCAGGGGGCGAAGCTCGTGCTTGGTCCGGCCTTCCGCCTGCTCGACCGGGTCGGGCTGGGACGCCCGCTGTTGGCCGAGGGGGCGAAGATCGCGAAGGCGGCGGGCCTGGTCCTGTTCCACCGTCCGCGCGATGAGGCGCCGTTAGATAGCGGTGCGGCCTTCTATCGCCTGTGGCTGCGGATCGAGGCGGCGGGCTTCGGTGCCGCGGTGCTGGCGGCGATCGCCGACGATCCGGACGTGGCGGCGGAACTGGGGCGGGCAGCGGGGCTGGACGACGATCGGCGGATCGTCAGCGCGTTTCGCATCGGTCGTCGGCCCGCCGGCGCCGCGCCGGCGCGCGCGCGGCGACCGATGACCGAACTGATCGTCTAAAGCAGTTTCAGGAAGGCGATCAGCGCCTGTTTCTCGGCAGCGGACAGGCCGGCGCCGAAGCGGTGGCCGCCATTGCCGCGACCGCTTTCGCGCGCGTCGAGCCACACGGCGGCGGCAAAGGGGCGGTAGCCGGCGGGATAGGCGCCGCTGTCGGTCAGGCGCAGCCCGACCCGGTCGAAATCGAGCGCATGGCCGCCGACCTGAAACCGCACCGGGCGGCGTTCCGGCGACAGCAGCGCGTCGAGCGTCGGGACCGATCCATTGTGGAGATAAGGGGCCGAGGCCCAGAGGCCGGCGAGCGGCGGGGCGGCATAGCCCGACCCGACCGTGACATCGATGCAATCGGCATAGGCGCTACGCCCGACCGCCGTGACCAGCGCCCGATCGAACGCGGTCGCGCGCAAGCGATCGGTGCCGACATCGCCGACCCAGTTGGGGAAGCGCACCAGCTGCGCGCGACGGCCCTCCAGCCGATAGTCGCCATGACAGGCGGCGCAGTGCCGGGCGTAGAGCGCGGCACCCGACCGGGCGCGGGGCAGGTCGATCGTGCCGGGGAAAGGCGCGGGGCGATAGGCGGCGAGGAAGGCGGTCACCGCGTCGGCATCGTCCAACGCATCGATCGCCGCATCGGGATGCACGCCCATGCTGGGCACGGTGAAGAACGTCGTGATCCGGGCGAGGGCGGCAAGATGCGCTGGCGTCAGGTCGGCGCGAGTCGTCGTGCGCGTGCCCTCGCCCGGTACGCCATAGGCACCGTCGGCCAGCAGCCGGGTGCGCCACATGCGGTCGCCAAGTTCTGGGATCGACACCGTGCCGACATCGCCGCGCCCGCCCGCAATCAGCGGTACGCCGAGCGCGGCCTTCAGCGCGGCGACGCCGTTGGTGCTACCCGGCGTGCCGTTCGGGAAGGGAAGCGGGCGGTTGGTGTCGCCAAGGTCGGCGAGCCGCCGTTTGACGAGCGGCAGGACCAGCAGGCGCAGGCTGAGGCGTTCGCGCCGACCCATGTCTGGAAACAGTGCGGCGGCGGTCGGGAGCAGGCGGTCGCTGTCGGCATGGCGGCGCAGCGCGCCGAACACCGCCATCGTATAGGCTTCGAGGTCGAGCGAGCTGTTGGGCCTGCCCAGCACCGCTCGCGACGGGTCGGGGGTGCCGTCGGCGCGATAGGCCACGCCGGCATGGCATGCCGCGCAGCCGAGATTGGCGACCCGTACGACGCTGCCGCCGATCGGCGCGACGTCGCCCGCGGTCAGGCCGAGCGGCATGTCGCCCGGCCGGGTGCCGACACCGGGCGGGCGGTTGGCGACCTGTGCCGATGTCAGGAAGCCGAACCGGGCGAGAATGCGCGACAGCGTCGCGGGTTCGATCCGGGTCGCGGGATCGCGCGCCTGTTCGTCGAGGACGAGCGCGGCGGCGACCACCCGCCATGGCAGCGCGCTGCGTTCCAGCGCAGCTATGCTGATGCCGCCGAATGCGGCACCTTCGAACGCGGCGGCACCCCGTGCGACGATGCCGGCGGACGGGTCGACGACGGGGCGGGTCGTCGCCTCGCCGACCGCGCGGGCGCCGGCCCAGAGCAGCGTGCCGCCCAGCACCAGCGCCGCCCCGGCCATGGCGATCCGCCGGAGCACGAAGATGCGCCGGGGCGTCATCCCTCGATCACGCAGCCCCGCAGGATCGTCGTCCCCGCCAGCGCCGTCACGCCGTCGCAGGTGATCGTCACGCGGCTGCCCTTTGCGATACCGGCGAGCTGTGCGGCATCAGCGACGTTCGCGACGACGAAGTTGAACGGCGTACGCCCTTCGAGCGACAGCGCGGGGCTGCTGCCCGGCGTGACTCCGGCAACCGTGCCACTGGCGGTGATCCGCCCGGCATAGCGCGCCCGTGCGCCCTGCGGATCGTCGCGGAACGCGGCGTCGAGGCTGGCGATGGTGGTGCGGGTGGTATCGCCGCCGCTGGCCTCCGGTTCGGCAGCGGCCGTGGTTTCGGTCGCGTCGGTCTTCTCCGCCTTTTCGGCGGGTGCCTGCGTCTCGCTGCGGTCGGTCCCCGCGATCGGCCGGAGACCGTCGCGCTGGGTCGCGACGACCACCAGGATCACGAACAGGGCGACAGCGATGACGACGGGCAGGATCAGCCCGCCGAACCCGCTATTCTTCCGCCGATCCGGGGATATCGGGGCGGCGGACGGGGCCGTTCGTCGCGGCATGGCATCCGTGGAGGGTGACGGTGGCGTCGCGGTGCCGGGCGTATCGGCGGCGTTGCCGCAGGCGGGGCAGAAGCGCGCGTCGCTCGGAAGCGCGTTGCCGCATCGGGTACAAAAGGCCATGGCGTTGCTCCGTCAGGGAAAGTGGAACACGTGGAACGGCGGCAGTGCCTCGAGCACGCTGGTGCCGGTGCGCCGTTCGCAGATGCGGTCGATGCCCCATGCGCCCAGGAAGAAACCGATGAAGAAGGCGACCAGCGCCACATCGCTGTTCCACGGATCGAACAGACCGAACAGGATCAGTCCGGCGAGGCCGCCGACCACGATTTCGAGGATGAGATAGCCGAAGATCACGAATCTGGACACCTTCGGCCGGGGTCGCGTATCGACGACCGGTCCGGGCGGCGGGGTGGTGCGGTCGCCCAGTTCCCGCTCGGGCGCGCGCAGGCCCCAGGCGATCGATTTGTAGAGGGCGACGACGACTGCGACGATGGCCACGCCCATGAACAGCACGGCGCCCGCACCGCCGTCCGGGAACAGGGCTTCGTTCGCCATCGCCGCCGCGACGACGCCGAGGAACAGGCCGACGCAGTGGAAGACGAAGCTCCAGCCGGCGCGGCGGACATAGCGGTGATATTCCTGTTCGGACACCGGCACCGGCTGCCCCTTGCCATCGAACCGATAGACATAGCCGGTCGGCGTCTTCTGAAACTGGCGTTTCATGAAGAGACCGTACCCCTTGATGAGTCCCATCTCGGTTACTCCCGTAGGTAGGAGGGCGGTCGCCCGGACCGCGTCAGCGCAGGCGGCGGAACAGCGTGCCGGTGCGCGGCGTGGTGCGGCTGCTGGCCTGCAGCGCCTGCAGATTAGTGACGATGCCCCGTGGTCCGCGGGTCAGGGTGAACAGCGGCTGGCCCCGCCGATAGCCGCTGTCGAAGATGTTGTCGGGACCATAGCCGTAGAATTTGACGATCGCCGACCGCCCCTGTGGCGTGACGGTGCACAGGATGCGCTTGTTCGTCTGAAACCCCTGTCCATCGAGGCGGCAACCGGTGGCGCCGGCGGACGGGCCGATGTGGAGCGTATAGGTGATGAACGCCACGACGCTGTCGCGCTTGTCCGGTCCGCCGTAACGACCGACATCCTCCTCCCAGATATAACGGCCCTGCCATGCCGCGACCTGCGCGGATGCCGGGGCGGGGGCGGCTGCGATGGCGGCGAGCGTCAGGCCGATCGACGCGATGGTCGAAATCTTCGTCTTCACGATCCTTCTCCTTTATCGAACGAAAAGGTCAGAACGGGGATGTAACGTTCGAAGCGACGTTGCGCCTCATTTCGCCAGCAGCGACATGCGCCCGGTCAGCGGGGTGATGGCATAGTCGGCACCCCCCTTGGGCGACGGCCACATCGCGATCTGGAACCGCTGCTTGGCGGCACAGATGCTGACGGTCCACACCTCGTAATGGCCGCCCATCGAGGGGGCCGGGCGGGTCGGCTGGCGCGGCACATAGCTGCGCGGCATGATCGTCATGTCCGCCGAGGTCATCATGCGGCAGCCCCCGGTGCGGCTGGAATAGTCGGCGATCGCACGCAGGACGTCGAGCTGGAGCTGCTGCGTCGCGCGCGTCTGCCCGGTCAGTCTGAGCGGGTAGGCGGCGGCGGGCTTGCTGACGCCAAGCGCCGACAGGGCGAGCGCGGCGGCGGCGATCATCGGTTTGCGGTACATCGTCTCTCTCCTTCGTCCCGGTCGATCCGGGTCTTGAAGCCGACGTAGGCCTCGCATATTGAATTATACGCCGATCAATTAATCGCAAATGAACATCGATAAATTGTCGTAAACCTGCGACGAAGCGTGCAATTGCCATTGTGAGGCCATCTGCGCGACGCGCAAACGCCTGACCCCGTGGCCGGCGGGGGCCACGGGGTCAGGCGTCGAACATCGGGTTGGTGGCGGAGGTCGGGGACCCGTCGCTACAGCGGCAACCCTACATAATTCTCGGCGATTGCGGTCTGCATCGTGCGCGACGCGGCGACATAATCCAGCTCGGCGGTCTGCATCCGGTGTTCGAACACGCCGTCCTCCGGAAAGCGGTGCATCAGCTTGGTCAGATACCAGCTGAACCGCTCCGCCTTCCAGATGCGCGCCAGCGCGCGCGCCTGATAGCCGTTCAGTCCCGCCTCGTCGCCGCGCTGAAAGAACGCAATCAGCGCGTCGGACAGATAGGCGACGTCGGACGCGGCGAGGTTCAGTCCCTTGGCCCCGGTCGGCGGAACGATATGCGCGCTGTCGCCGGCGAGGAACAGGCGGCCATGGCGCATGGTTTCGAACACATAGGAGCGCAGCGGCGCTATCGACATTTCCAGCGCCCGCCCGCGGGTGACGCCATGGTCGGACAGCGGATCGAACCGTTCGGCCAGTTCGTTCCACAGCCGGTCCTCGCTCCAATCCTCGATCCGGTCGGTCAGCGGCACCTGGACATAATAACGGCTGCGGATGGAGGAGCGCATCGACGCCAATGCGAAGCCGCGATCGGTGTTGGCATAGATCAGTTCGGGGTGGCACGGCGGCACGTCGGCAAGGATGCCGAGCCAGCCGAACGGATATTCGCGTTCGAATTCGCGCACCGCCGCTGCCGGGATCGCCTTGCGCGAGGGGCCGTGGAACCCGTCGCAGCCGATGACGAACTGCGCGTCGATCCGCGTGGGCACGCCGTCTTTCGTAAAGGTGACGAAAGGTGCGTCGCTGTCGACATCGTGCAGCGCGACGTCCTTCGCGTCGTACAGGATGGTTAAGTCTCGCTCGGCGGCCGCGTCCATCAGGTCGCGGGTCACTTCGGTCTGGCCATAGACGGTGACGTGCTTGCCGGTCAGCGCCTTGATGTCGACGCGGATCAGATGGTCGGTGGTGGCGAGGTTGAATCCTTCCTCGACCAGCCCCTCCGCCCGCAACCGCCGGTCCAGCCCCAGCCGCTCCATCAGGTCGGTCGTCACCGCCTCCAGCACGCCCGCGCGGATGCGGCCGAGGACATAATCGGGCGACTGGCGTTCGACGACGATGCAGTCGACCCCGCTTGCCCGCAGCAAATGCCCCAGCAACAGCCCCGACGGGCCGGCGCCGATGACGACGACCGACGTCTTCATCGTGCCGCCGCCAGCTGCTTGTCGAGTGCGTCGAGCACGCGGTAGCAGGGCATGACCTGCGCGACGCTGGCATTGGGTTCGCGGCCGTCGCGGATCGCGGCGATGAATTCGCGGTCCTGCAATTCGATGCCGTTGGTCGATACCGCGACGCCCGACAGGTCGATCGGCTCTTCCTTGCCCGTCACCAGATCGTCGTAGCGCGCGATATAGGTGCCGGTATCGCCGATATAGCGAAAGAAGGTGCCGAGCGGCCCGTCATTGTTGAAGCTCAAGGACAGGGTGCAGATCGCGCCGCTCTCCGCCTTCAACTGGATCGACATGTCCATCGCGATGCCAAGTTCGGGATGGTGCGGCCCTTCGATGGCGTTCGCCTGCACGATCGGTCCGGCCTGATAGGCGAACAGGTCGACGGTGTGCGCGGCATGGTGCCACAGCAGATGGTCGGTCCACGACCGCAGCTCGCCCTTCGCATTCATGTTCTTGCGGCGGAAGAAATAGGTCTGCACGTCCATCTGCTGCACGGCGAATTCACCGCGCGCGATCCGGTCATGGACGTACTGGTGGCTCGGGTTGAAGCGGCGGGTATGGCCGCACATCGCAGTCAGCCCGGTGGCGTTCGCCTTGGCCAGCACCGCCTCGCCATCGGCCAGGCTGTCGCATAGCGGAATTTCGACCTGCACATGCTTGCCGGCGTCGAGGCACTGAATCGCCTGCGCGGCGTGCATCTGCGTCGGGGTGCACAGGATCACCGCGTCGAGGCCGGGTTGTTCCAGCGCTTCGGCCAGTTCGGTGGTGGCGTGGCCGATGCCGTATTTCGCGGCGATCGCCTGGGTCGGCTCCAGCCGGCGACCGACTAGCGAGACGACTTCGACCCCGTCGATATTCTTGAGGCCGTCGAGATGCTTTTCGCCAAAGGCGCCGGCGCCGGCGAGTGCGATTTTCATATGCTTGCTCCCTCTCCCCGCTTGCGGGGAGAGGGCCGGGGAGAGGGGCTGTCTCTCATCGCCGGCCCTGTTGTTGGTGGTTGGAGACTGCCCCTCTCCCAACCCTCTCCCCTGAAGGGGAGAGGGCTTTAATTGTCGGGTCTGAGCACGAGATGGCCGATGGCGGTGTTGCTGCACGGGACGTGGTAGTGGCGGTGCAGCGCGGTGGTGCGTTTGCCCATCGCGCCGCGCATGATCAGCCACATCACCATCTCGATCCCTTCGGACCCGGTTTCGCGCAGATAGTCGATATGCGGGATGTGGCGCAGCCGGTCGGTGTCGCCGATCATGCCGTCGAGAAAGTCATTGTCCCATTCGGCGTTGATCAGGCCCGCGCGCGGCCCCTGCAACTGGTGGCTCATGCCGCCGGTGCCCCACACCTGTACGTTCAGATCCTCGGGAAAACTGGCGACGGCGCGCGCGATTGCCTCGCCCAGCGCCCAGCAGCGATTGCCCGAGGGCGGGGGATAGGTGACGACGTTGACCGCCAGCGGAATGACCTTCACCGGCCATTCCGCCACGTCGCCGAACATCATGCTCAGCGGCACGGTCAGCCCGTGATCGACGTCCATCTCGTTGATGATGGTCATGTCGAATTCGTCGAGGATCAGGCTCTGCGCGATATGCCACGCCAGATCGGGATGGCCGTGGACGACGGGCACGTTACGCGGTCCCCAGCCTTCGTCGGCGGGCCGGTAGCTTTCGCCGCAGCCGATCGCGAAGGTCGGGATGAACTTCATGTCAAAGGCGCTGGCATGGTCGTTATAGACCAAAATGACGACGTCGGGCTTTTCCGCCTTTTCCCAGTCGCGGGTCCAGTCGTACCCGGCGAAGATCGGGCCGAAATAATCGTCGCGATCCTTTTTCAGATCGTGCGCGACGCCGAGCAGGGGAACGTGGCTGCTCGCCACGCCGGCAGTGATGCGGGCCATTATCGCGGGTCCTTTTTGGAACGGACGCCGTCGGGCGAGCGGCCGCCGGCGTTCATCATCGCCTGATAGTCCTCGACCGACACGCCGGTCATGGTGCTGACCGCCTGCACGAAGCTCAAACCGTCGGTCGAGAACACCTTGGCGAGGAAATAGATGTTGCCGCCCAGATCAAGGCAGCGGTTGTAATCGCGCGACAGGATCGCCTCGCGCTGGTCGTCGCTCAGCGGCCATTCGTCGAGATAGGCCGCCTCGTCCGCCTTCCACCGCTCGCGGTTTTCCGGCTTCATCAGGCTCATCGCGAACTGGTTCATGTGATAGCCCTGTCGCGCCCGCGCGGCGGTGAAGACGCGGGTGCCGGGAATATCCTCGAACTCGGCCAGATAGGCGTGGATGTCCCTGGGTTCGCTCACAGGCCGCGCTCCTTCAGCAACGTGTCGAGACGCGGGAAGACGCGGCGGGCATTGCCCGCGAAGATCGCGGCGCGTTCCGCGTCCGTGATGTCCAGCGCGTCGACATAGCGTTTGGTGTCGTCGAAATACTGCCCGGTCGTTGGATCGATGCCGCGCACCGCGCCGACCATCTCGCTGCCGAACAGGATATTCTTTTTGTCGATCACGTCCGCCAGCAGGTCGATGCCCGGCTGGTGATAGACGCAGGTGTCGAAGAAGATGTTGTTCATCAGATGCGTGTCGAGCGCCGGCTTCTTGAGCATGTCGGCCAGCCCACGATAGCGCCCCCAGTGATAGGGCACCGCACCGCCGCCATGCGGGATGATGAATTTAAGCGTCGGGAAATCGGCGAACAGGTCGCCCTGCAGCAGCTGCATGAAGGCGACGGTATCGGCGGCGATATAATAGCCGCCGGTCGCGTGCATCGCCGGATTGCAGCTGCCCGACACATGGATCATCGCCGGCACGTCCAGCGCGACCATCGCCTCGTAAAAGGGATACCAGTAGCGATCGGTGAGCGGCGGATGGGTGAAGTGCCCGCCGCCCGGATCGGGGTTCAGGTTGCAGCCGATGAAGCCCAGCTCAAGCACGCAGTGCTCCAGCTCGGCGATCGAGGCGGTCATGTCCGCCTTCGGGCTTTGCGGCAACATGCACACGCCGACGAAGGTGTCGGGGAACAGGCCGACGACGCGCGCGATCAGGTCGTTGCACGCCCGCGCCCATGCGATCGCCACGGCTTCGTCGCCGACATGCGGCGCCATGGCGGAGGCGCGGGGGGAGAAGATCGTCAGGTCGGCGCCGCGTTCCTTGATCAGGCGCAGCTGGTTCGCCTCGATCGTCTCGCGGATCTCGGCATCGGTGATGTCGGGATAGGGCGGGGCGGGTTCCCCGGCCTTGAACGCGGCAACCTGTGCCTCGCGCCAGGCGTCATGGGCCTTGGGCAGCACGGTATAATGGCCGTGGCAGTCGATGATCATGCACTCTCTCCCAAAGCGGCGAGCTTGGCGGCCAGGCCATCGGGCGGGGTCAGGCCGAGGTCGCCGAGCGCGCGCTGCCGTCGGATCGTGCCGCGCGTCATGGCGGGTTCGACGCCCAGCGCCGCCAGCGTGACCGCGACCTCCTCCATCTCGGCAGCGCGGCGCAGGCCATGCGCCATCATCCGGTCGAGATTATAATCGATCCGCGTTTCCCAACCCTGCGGCTTCCAGCTGGCGTCGAGCGAGGCGATCACGGCATCGCGCACCCCGGCGCGTTCGGCGGCGAGCGCGCATTCGGCGGTCAACGCCTCCAGCCCCTTCACCATGACCGACCGGATCATCTTGATCGACGACGCGGCGCCGATGGCGGGGCCGGCGATGGCGACGTTGGTGAAGCCATGGCCGCGCAACACCGCCTCGGCCTCGGCGGCATGGGGACCGGCCAGCAGCAACGGCACGGCGAGCCTTGCGGGCAGGACCGGCGCCATCACCGCGACGTCGACATAGCGGCCGCCGGCGGCGGCGATCGCCTGCGCAGCGGCGCGCTTGGTGTCGGGGGCGACGCTGTTCATGTCGAGCCACAGCGCGCCCGGGGCGAGAAGGCTGGCATAGCTGCGGGCGGCGGGGAGCGCCTGATCGGCGGTTACCAGCGAAAGGATCGCGTCGGCATCGGCCAGTGCGTCGTCCGGCGTGTCGCAGCCGATCACGCCGGCGGCGCCATACGCATCGCCGATCGCGGCGCCCTTGCGGTCATAGGCGCGGATGCCCGGCCGGGCGAATGCCTGCCCCGCTTCTCCGAACCCGATCGATGCGATGGTGGTTGCCATGCGCCACGGGGTGACAGGCGGAGCTTCCCGCCGCCAATCGGAAAGCACCGGAAGCTATCGATTTTCCTGAAGTCTGGTTTCCTCCGACGCGCGTTGCAGCAGCGCGATCAGCCGCGCCTGCCCGGCGGTCGGGCGCCATCCGGTGCGGGTGGTGATGCCGATGGTGCGGACGGTGTCGGTCAGGTCCGGCCCGATCCGCGCCAGCAACCCGGCATCGACCTCCAGCGCGACCTGATCGGGGGACAACAGGGTCAGCAGGTCGCTTTCCGCCAGCAGCCCGCGGATGACCATCACCGATCCGCATTCGACCGGGACCGGGGGCAGGGCGCGGCCCGCGAACAATGTTTCCCAATGGCTCCGCAGCGGCGTACCGACGGGACCCACGACCCAGGGCTGCGCGGCAAGCTGGCCCAGATCGACGGTCTTGCCGGCGAGCGGATGGCCGGCGCGAGCGAAGATGGCGAGCCGGTCGGTGAACAGCGGCACCTGATCGATCCCGGGCGGCGGATCGCTGCGCAGCGCGCCGATCGTCAGGTCGATCACGCCGTCGAGCAACGGGTCGATCAACTCGCGCCACGACCCCTCGACCACGTCGATCACCGTCCCGCGTGCATCGGCGAGGAACAGCGCGAGCGCGTGCGGCAGCAGGCGCGCGCGGCTGAGCGGCATCGCGCCGATCGCGATCCGGCCGCCCTCTGCGGCATCGCCGCGTGCCTCTACGATGCCGGCGGCGATCTCGCCTGCCGCCAGTCGCACGCCCCGCGCCAGCGCCCGGCCGGCGGCGGTCAGCACCATGCCGCGTCCGCGCCGTTCGGCCAGCGGCGTCGCCCAGATTTGCTCCAGTTCGCGCACCGCGCGGTGGATCGCGGGTTGCGACAGGCCGCTATTCGCGGCGGCTCCGGCAAAGCCTCCGGCATCGGCGAAGTGCAGGAACGCCTCTGCCTGGGTCGCGGTCATCAGCGCATCGGGACGGGCGAAGCCGCGCTTGCCGCTGCGCCGTCCGACCCCGGCCAGCAGCGCGAAGGCGCGTTCGGTTCGCTCGGCAAGGGCGAGGCCGGCGGCGGTCGCGGTCATGCCGTCGGGATTGCGTTCGAACAGACGGGTGCCCAGTTGCCGTTCCAGCTTGCGCAGGCCCTGTGTCAGCGCCGGCTGCGACAGGCCGGCGGCGTCGGCGGCGCGGTTCAGGCTGCGCTCGGCGACGATGTGACCGATGGCGCGCAGGTGGCGCAGGTTGAGGTCGAACGGCTTCACGGATACGGATATAGCAAAAACTTATCGCGTGCACGCAAGATGGATTGGCATTGCCGGGCGCGACGCGGGACGGACGGCGGGACTTGCCGCCATGAAAGGATCGCCATGAACGTCGTCGTGCAGAATATCGAACGAGCCGACGCCGGAGTGATCGACGGCCTTGCCGCCGCCGGCGTTGCCACCGTGCATGAAGCGCAGGGGCGGATTGGCCTTCTGGCGGCGCATATGCGGCCGATCTATCTAGGCGCGCGCATCGCGGGCAGCGCGGTGACGATCTCCGCCGCGCCCGGCGACAACTGGATGGTGCATGTCGCCATCGAACAGTTGAAGGAGGGCGACATCCTCGTGCTCGCGCCGACATCGCCGTGCGTCGACGGCTATTTCGGCGACCTGCTGGCGACCAGCGCGATGGCGCGCGGCTGTCGCGGGCTGGTGATCGATGCCGGGGTGCGCGACGTGCGCGACCTGACGCGGATGGGCTTTCCGGTATGGTCGAAGGCGGTGTTCGCACAGGGGACGGTCAAGAACACGCTCGGGTCGGTCAACGTGCCGGTGGTCTGTGCCGGAGCGGCGATCGAGGCCGGCGATGTGATCGTCGCCGATGACGATGGCGTTTGTGTGGTGAAGCGTGCCGATGCGGCAGCGGTGCTGGACAAGGCGCGCGCGCGCGAAGCGGCGGAGGAAGCCAGGCGGGTACGGCTGGCGGCGGGCGAACTGGGGCTGGACATTTACGACATGCGGCCGCGGCTGGAAGCGATGGGGCTTAAATATGTGTGACCGTACGATCCTCCCCGGCACGGGGAGGGGGGCCATGCGCAGCATGGTGGAGGGGGTGGGCCTCACGCAATATCGTTCGTGGACAGCCCCCTCCGTCAGCGCTGTGCGCTGCCACCCCCCCGTGCCGGGGAGGATTTGATGGTTCGCTGCATGTGGATGCGGGGTGGGTCTTCGAAGGGTGGCTATTTCCTTCGCGACGACCTGCCCGCCGATCCGGCCGCACGCGACGCGTTCCTGCTGCGCGCGATAGGATCGCCCGATCCGCGCCAGATCGACGGCATGGGCGGCGCGGACCCGCTGACCAGCAAGGTCGCGGTCGTGAGCGCCTCGACCCGGCCGGGGGTCGATGTCGACTATCTGTTCCTGCAAGTCTTCGTCGATCAGGCGATCGTGACCGATGCGCAGAATTGCGGAAATATCCTGGCGGGCGTCGGGCCGTTCGCGATCGAACGCGGACTGGTCGCCGCGCAGGATGGCGAGACGCGGGTCGCGATCTTCATGGAGAATACGGGGCAGGTCGCGGTCGCCACGGTACAGACGCCGGACGGCCGGGTGACCTATGCCGGCGATGCCGCGATCAGCGGCGTGCCGGGAACCGCCGCGCCGGTGCCGCTGGCGTTTCGCGATACGGCGGGATCGTCGTGCGGGGCGCTGCTGCCGACCGGTAACGGGGTCGACGTCATCGACGGGTTGGCGGTGACGATGATCGACAACGGGATGCCCTGCGTCGTGATTGCGGCGCAAGACGTCGGCATCACCGGCTATGAGGATCGCGAGACGCTGGACGCGAACGACGCGATGAAGGCGCGGGTGGAGGCGATCCGGTTGCAGGCGGGGCCGCGGATGAAGCTGGGCGACGTGACCGCGAAGTCGGTGCCCAAGATGATGCTGGTCGCCGCCCCCCGGGACGGCGGGGCGATCGCGGTGCGGTCGCTGATCCCGCACCGGGTGCATGCGTCGATCGGCGTGCTGGGCGCGGTGAGCGTTGCGACGGCCTGTCTGATCCCGGATTCGCCTGCGGCGAAGGTCGCGAAGGTGCCGCAGGGGAGGCAATTGACCCTGGGGGTCGAGCACCCGACCGGGGTGACCGAATGCGTCGTCACGCTGGACGCAGCGGGGCGGCCCATCGAGGCGGGAATGTTGCGGACGGCGCGCAAGTTGATGGACGGGGAGATTTTCGCGTGAAGGACGAACAGGGACGCATCCGCAGCTGGACGCTGGAACCCTCGACCCCGCGCTTCGTGCCCCCACCGGGCGCGGTCGATGCGCATTGCCATGTCTTCGGGCCGCAGGCGGAATTTCCGTTCAGTCCCAAGGCGAAGTATCTGCCGCAGGATGCCGGGCCGGACGCGCTGTTCGCGCTCCGCCTGAAGCTGGGGTTCAGCCGCAACGTGATCGTGCAGGCGAGCTGCCACGGCACCGACAACCGTGCCACCCTGCACGCCATCGCGGTGTCGGAGGGGACGTGCCGCGGGGTGGCGGTGGTCGATCCGGCGATCGGCGATGCGGATCTGGACGCACTCCACGCAGGCGGCATTCGCGGGGTGCGATTCAATTTCCTGAAGCGGCTGGTGGACGATGCGCCCAAGGACAAGTTCCTCGACGTCGCGCGGCGCATCGCGCGGCTCGGCTGGCATGTCGTCGTCTATTTCGAAGCGGACCTGCTGGAGCAGATGCGGCCGTTCCTGTCCGCGATCCCGGTGCCGGTGGTGATCGACCATATGGGGCGGCCCGATGTAGGGCAGGGTCCGGACGGCGCGGACATGACCGCGTTCCGCAGCCTGCTCGATAGTCGCGACGATATCTGGACGAAGGTGACGTGCCCCGACCGGCTGGATCCGGCGGGGCCGCCCTATGCCGCGTTCGTGGCGGCGGTGCGGCCGCTGGTCGAGGCCTATCCCGACCGGGTGCTGTGGGGAACCGACTGGCCGCACCCAAATATGGAAAGCGTGCTGCCCGACGACGGCGTGCTGGTCGATGTGATCCCGGCGATTGCGCCGACGGTGGAATTGCAGCGTAGGCTGTTGGTCGACAATCCGATGCGGTTGTACTGGCCGCAGGAACGCTGAACCCCAACGTTCGTCATTCCCGCGAAGGCGGGGATGTCGATTCACGTTTGAAGTGCACCGTTTGAGAGCTGGGAGAATGGCTCGGCGGGAGTTTGGAAGTCGAGGCATTTTCCGGGGGTGTCGTTGAGGCGTTGTGCGATGGCGCGCAATCGAGCGGGCGAGAGCGCATCGAGGTCGGTTTTGCGCGGGAGGATGCGCCGGAGGCGGCCGATGGTGTTTTCGACGCTGCCTTTCTGCCAGGGGCAGCGTACGTCGCAGAAGAAGGTCTGCAACCCCAGGGAGTGCAGGCGATGATGTTCGGCGAACCTGGTGCCGTTGTCGAAGCCGATGGTGTGGCGAAGCGCTTTGGGGATGGTTCGGAATTGCCGTTCGATGTGGCGGACGGTCGTGGCTGCCTTGCGGGTTGCCGGCCGGTCGAGGAGGGTGAAACGCGTGGTGCGCTCGTGCAGCACGAGCACGTTGTGGCCATAGGCGGCAAACAGCATATAGTCGGCTTCCCAATGGCCTGGCTCGCTGCGTTCCCGGGCCTCGGGCGGGCATTCGTGGATGGAGCGGCGGTGCTTGACGAAGCTGGCCGGGCTGCCGCCTCGTCGGGCATGGTGTCCCCGGCGTGCCTTGGCGCGAGGCAGCAGGCGGTGCCAGTAATCCTTTTGCGCCGAGCGGTGATAGAGGAAGCGGTAGATTGACTCGTGGCTGATGACGGTGCGACCTGCCTCGCGCGCCAGTCGGCCGGCGATCTGCTCGGGCGAATGTCCCATCGCAAGGCCTTGCCTGACCCGGTCCCGCAGGTCCGGCTGGCGCACCAGCTTGAAACGGCAGTCCCATCGTCGTCGTCGGGATGCCAGTGTGTCGGCACGGGCCGGCGCATAGCCGCCCGGCCATGCCTTCGTCGCACGGCTGTTGCTGCACAGCTCGCGGCCTGCCGTCGTATGACTGCGCCCGATTGCGGCACCGATCCGGCGGCACGACCACCCCGATCGCCGCAGTCGGTCAATCTCGATCCGCTCATCCAGGCTGAACTGCCTGTATCTCACTCCCATCGCGACACCACCTTATCGGTGGTGCACTTCTTTCGTGAGTCCGTGGAATCTATAGACGCCGCCGTTTCGGCTGGATGCGCGACGGTGGCGTGTATGGACTCCCGCCTGCGCGGGAGTGACGATTGAGGCTGGGCCGGCGCTTCTAACCAACCGCCTTGCACTCGAACTCCGCTGCCTTTTCCGTGTCGCTCGCCCCCGCAACCGGTTGTGCGACCAGCGGATAGGGGCAGAGCGGGCGGGTGCGGCCGGGCCAGGGGGTTCCGAGATGCGCGGGCCGGCGAAGCGGCTGCCGGTGATCGGGATGCGGATATGCTTGCCCATCGGCGTGGCGCCGACCTCCTCTGCCTTGCCCAGGGGCACGGTCGCGTCACAGGCGAAGGTCAGGCCGATGCTGGTCAGCCGTTCGGGCGCGGCCGTCGCACTGGGGGAGCGCTGCCGAGCCGGCAAGCGCGGCGGAGGCGCCGAGCATCGAACGTCGCGTCCAGCCGTCCGTCATCGCATAGACCATCGTTATCCCCTCCGTCTATTGTTACGAAATATATCTAATACGCCTTGCCAGCGTCAGCCGGCCTTGGCGAACTGGCGCTGGAGCCAATGGTCGAACATCTCGACCCAGTGGCCGACCGGCAGGGTGGGCGATCCGACGCCGAAGCCATGCCCGCCTTCGGCCGCGAAGTGCGCCTCGACCGGGCGACCGGCGCGGCGCAGCGCGGCCAGCATCGCCATGCTGTTGTCGGGCACCACCGCGCCATCGTCCATCGCGTGCAGCAGGAAGGTCGGCGGGGTGGTCGTAGTAACATGCTCGGCCGGGGAGCGCCGCGCGATGGCTGCCGCGCTCGGTTGCTTGCCCAGCAGCCGTTCGGCGGAGAGCGCGTGGGTGAGGGGCGGGGTGGCGGCGATTACCGGATAGATCAGCGCGGCGGCATCGGGGCGCGCGTCGATCCGGTCGATCGCATCGCGGGCCGGATAGACGTTCTGCGCGAAGTCGGTTTCCAGCGTCGCGGCGAGATGCCCGCCCGCCGAAAAGCCGAGGACGGCGACCCGGTTCGGGTTCAGGCCGTCCTTCGCTGCCGCGGCGCGAACCATGCGCAGGCCGCGCTGCGCATCCTGCAACGGCACGTCGGAGCGGTTGGCCCAGCCCTCGCCGGGCAGGCGATAGACGAGGACATAGACGGTATAGCCGAGCGCGTTCAGCCGCTCGGCGATCTCGACGCCTTCATTGCCGATCGACAGGAAGTCATAGGCGCCGCCCGGGATGACCAGCACCGATGCGCCATTGGCGCGCGCGGGGCGGAACAGGCGCATGCCGGGCTGTTCGACGTTACGCAGGAAGGTGGCGGGGCTGTCCGCCGGGACCGCGACCCGACGGAAGCCGCCGCCCGGCGGGGTGCCGGTCCATAGCGGCACGAACGGCGCCGCCGTCCATGCGGCGGGCGGGGCGGGGCGCTCAGCCATGGCTGCGGGCGTCTGCGCGGCGACTACGCCCGATCCGAACGCGAGGGACACGAGCAAAGCGGCGCGAAGCGGCAGGGAAAGAACGGCCATGGGCAATATCCTGTCGAACCATCATGATGCCGCGCCATCGGCCCCGGAGGCGCGGCGCAGCGCGGCGATCTTGGCGGCGGTGCAGCGCTTGGCAAGCCCGGTTTCGGGCGCGACGGTATCAAGACCGGGAAAGGCGCCCGGCGTCACGACCAGTTCGGTCGGCACGCCGGCTCCCCCCGTGCGGCTCGGCACGCAGCCGCGTTGGTCGGGACGGCGCCGTCGCACTGCCCCTCATTCGCTGTAATCGGACCAGAAGACCGAGTCCCGCGCCTGTGTCGGATCGCGCCCGATGAAGCATTCCGCCACCAGCTGGCGCAGCCACGCCACCGCCGGGTCGGTATGCGAGCGCCGGTGCCAGAACTGGCGCAGCTCGACGCCGGGCACGGTGAAGGGCAGCGGCAACAGCTTCAGCCCCAGCAGCCGCGCATAGATGCGCCCGACCGCCTGCGGCACGACCGTCATCATGTCCGACCCCGCGACCAGCAGCGGGACGCTCATGAAATGCGGCGAGTGCAGCGCGATGCGGCGGTTGAGGCCCAGCTCGCGCACCTGCCGTTCGAAGCGTTCCTGACTGCGCCCCTCCTGCGACACGACGATGTGGTCGAGGGCAAGGAACTGGTCGAGGGGCAGCGTGTCGCCTACGCCCGGATGATCCCCGCGCACCAGACAGACGAAATGCTGCACGAACAGCGTCTGTTCGAACAGGCTGGCCGAATTGGCGTCGGTCAGATGGCCGATGGCGAGGTCGATCGTGCCGCGCGCCATGCCGTCGATCAGCTGGGCGGGATCGGCCGCGACCGAATGCACCGTCACTCCCGGCGCCCGCTCGCGCAGTCGCGCCATCAGGTCGGGCAGGAAGACGAGGTCGCCCAGATCGGACAGGCTGATGGTGAAGCTGCGCTCGGAGCGGGCGGGATCGAACCGGCCGGCAGGCAGGATTTCGGACTGGATCGTCGCCAGCGTGCGCAGCACCGGTTCGCGCAACCCTTGCGCCAGCGCGGTCGGCACCATCGCGCCGCCCTGTCGCACGAACAGGTCGTCGCCGAAATGCTCGCGCAGGCGGCGCAGCGCGATGCTGACCCCCGGCTGCGTCAGCCCGAGCGTACGGGCGGCGCCCGACACGCTCCCTTGCGAGAACAGCGCGTCGAGCACGCGCAGCAGGTTGAGGTCGAGCGACGGCATATCCGTGAGTTATACCTAGTATAAGCGGGATATGCGATGCTTATGACATGGCCAGCTGATACCATCGCTCCATGAACCGAGAGCCGTCGCGAACGGCCGGACAGGAGCAGGACATGACCACCGACACGCTCGTCGCACCCCCCAAGCCGCGTACTGCCGCCGCCGAAGCGCCGCGCACGACCTGGCCGGTCAATGCATGGTATGTCGCCGCGACCGCAGCCGAAGTGACGGACAAGCCGCTCGCGCGTCAGATCACCGGACGGCGCATGGTGTTCTTTCGGCCGACAAGCGGCGGCGTGGTCGCGCTGGAGGATTTCTGCCCGCATCGCGGCGCGCCGCTGTCGCTCGGCTTCGTACGCGGCGACACGATCGTGTGCGGCTATCACGGGCTGGCGCTCAACTGCAAAGGGCGGCCCGACAACATGCCGGGACAGCAGGTCGGCAAGTTTCCGTCGGCGCGGAATTTCCCGGTGATCGAGCGTTATGGCTTTATCTGGGTATGGCCGGGCGATCCGGAGCAGGCGTCCGCCGACAAGCTCCACCCGCTGCCATGGGCGGAAAGCCCGGACTGGGCCTATGGTGGCGGGCTGTTCCATATCGCGTGCGATTATCGGCTGATGATCGACAACCTGATGGACCTGACCCACGAAACCTATGTCCATGCCAGCAGCATCGGGCAGAAGGAGATCGACGAGGCGCCGGTCAAGACCGAGGTGACGCCGGACGAGGTCGTCACCAGCCGGGTGATGGACGGGGTGACGGCGCCGCCCTTCTGGCAGATGGCACTGCGTGGCGCCGGCCTGCCCGACGATGCGGTCGTCGACCGGTGGCAGAAATGCCGGTTCAGCCTGCCGAGCCATGTGATGATCGAGGTCGGCGTCGCGCTGCAGGGCGAGGGCGGCTATGACGCGCCGGCGGAGAAGAAGGCGGCGAGCATCGTCGTCGACTTCATCACGCCCGAGACCGAAACGTCGCACTGGTATTTCTGGGGCATGGCGCGCCAGTTCGCGGTGGACGACACGGCATTGACCGAGTCGATCCGCGAGGGGCAGGGAAAGATTTTCTCCGAGGATCTCGACATGCTCGAACAGCAGCAGCGCAACCTGACGCAATTTCCCGAACGCAAGTTGCTGAAACTGAACATCGATGCCGGCGGCGTGCGGTCGCGGCTGATGATCGACCGGGCGATCGCGCGCGAACAGGTCGAGGCCGAATGAGCGAGCGCCGGTTCGACGTGCTGATCGTCGGCGGCGGTCATGGCGGTGCGCAGGCGGCGATTTCGCTTAGGCAAAAGGGGTTTGCCGGCAGCATCGCGATCCTCGGCGACGAGGTCGACCCGCCCTATGAGCGCCCGCCCTTGTCCAAGGAATATCTCGCCCGCGACAAGCCGTTCGAACGCATCCTGCTCCGCCCTGTCGCTTTCTGGGCGGAGCGGTCGGTCGAGTTGCTGCTGGGCCGGCGGGTGGTGCGGGTCGATGCGGATGCGCACCGGGTCGAGACCGCGGATGGCGAGGCGTTCGACTATGGCCGGCTGATCTGGGCTACCGGCGGCAGCCCGCGGCGGTTGACGTGCAGCGGGCATGACCTGCCCGGCATCCATGGCGTGCGGACGCGTGCCGATGTCGATGCGATCATGGCCGAGCTGGATGGGGTGCAGCGCGTCTGCATCATCGGCGGCGGCTATATCGGGCTGGAAGCGGCGGCGGTGCTGACCAAATTCGGCAAGCAGGTGACGCTGCTGGAGGCGCAGGAGCGCGTGCTGGCCCGGGTCGCGGGCGCGCCGCTGTCGGCCTTTTACGAGGCCGAGCATCGTGCGGCGAGGGTCGATCTGCGGACCGGGGTGACGGTCGATTGTGTCGAGCGCGGTGACGGGGCCACGCTGTCGGTACGGACCGCCGATGGCGGCGCGTTCCCGTGCGAGATGGTGATCGTCGGCATCGGCATCGTGCCGGCGGTCGAACCGCTGCTGGCGGCGGGGGCTGCGGGCGGTAACGGCGTGGAGGTCGATGCGTGGTGCCGCACCACGCTGCCCGACGTCTTCGCCATCGGCGACTGCGCGGCGCAGGCGAACCGTTTTGCGCAGGATGCGCGCATCCGCGTCGAAAGCGTGCAGAATGCCAATGATCAGGCGGCGACCGTCGCGACGCTGATCGCGACCGGCGATGCGCAGCCGCACGCCGCGCTGCCATGGTTCTGGTCGAACCAATATGACCTGCGGTTGCAGACGGTCGGGCTGTCGATCGGCCATGACGATGTCGTGGTCCGGGGCGACATGGCCGCGCGGGCCTTTTCGATCGTCTATCTGCGGGAGGGGCAGGTGATCGCGCTCGACTGCGTCAACGTCACGCGGGACTATGTGCAGGGGCGCAAGCTGGTGGAGCAGGGCGCGTCCCCGCCGCGCGACCGGCTGGCCGATGCGACCGTCCCGCTCAAGGAGTTGCTGTAATGCCGATGCTGAGCGTGACCACCCGCGACGGAGCGGTGCGCGACATCGAGGGGGCGGTCGGGCTGTCGGTGATGGAGGCGATCCGCGACGGCGGCATCGACGAGCTGGCGGCGGTGTGCGGCGGATGCTGTTCGTGCGCGACCTGCCACGTCTATGTCGATGCCGGCGACCTTGCCATGCTGCCGCCTATGTCGGCGGACGAGGACGACCTGCTCGATGCGTCGGAACATCGCACCGACCGGTCGCGGCTGTCGTGTCAGATCGCGGTTTTCGACGGCCTGCGCGTCGAGATCGCGCCGGAGGACTGACGCGACCTCAATCCGTCGTCACCGCGCGCTGTTCGATCCGCTCCAGCATATCGAGCAATATCGCCTTCTCCGCATCGGTGAAGCCGGACAGCAGCCGCTCCTCATGCGCTTCGATCCGGGCGACGCAATCGGTCAGCATCCGCTTGCCCGCCGCCGACATGTCGAGCGTGAAGGCGCGGCGATCGGTCGGGTCGGTTTCGCGGACGATCAGCCCGGCCTCGATCAGTTCGTTGATCAGCGGCACCATGTTCGCGCGCTTGATCCCCAGCAGCCGGCCGACCGTCCCCTGATTGATCCCCGGATTGTCGGCGACGACTGCCAGAATGCCCATCGGGATTTGCCGGATGCCGGTCCCGTCGAGCGTTACGGCGAAGTCGCTGGCAAAGACGGCGGAGGCGCGGCGCAGGCGATAGCCGACCAGCCGGCCGAGCGTCCTGGTATGGGGTTGCGGTTCGGTCATGCCGACTGGCAAGCCATGTTCCGCGAACCGCGTCAAATTCTAATCGCGGATCGCAGCGTGTGGGGCTGTACGCAGGGTCAGGAGCACCGGGGCGACCGCCAGCGCGACGACCGCGATCATCGCGCCGGGCACCATCACCCACCCGGTCCATTCCAGCAGCCAGTGCGACACCAGCGGGGTCAACCCCCCGAAGATCGCGGTCGCTGCCGTGGCCCCCAGCGCAAGCCCGCTCAGCCGTCCCTCGCCGGGCAATTGTTCGGCGGTCGCGACCGCGCCGACCGCGCTCATCGCGCCGCCCAGCGCCGCCAGCACCAGCGCCCCGATCAACGCCGCCGAACCGGCGCCCGCCATCCATGCGAACATCGTCATCGGCAGGATCGCGGCGGCGATGCAGATCGCGATCAGTACCGGCTTGCGCCCGACATGGTCGGACAACAGCCCGACCAAAGGCGTCACCACGATCACCATCACCGCAGCGGCGGTCGCCAGCCACAGCGCCGCCCCTTCGCCCATCGCGCCGGTACTGGTCAGGAACGACGGCACATAGACGATGCCGACATAATAGGTGATCGACCCCAATGCCGAGATGGCGAAGCCGCGCGTGATCGCCGCGCGGTGATGGGTCAGCGCATGGGCGATCGGGTTGGCCGGGACCGATCCGTCGCGCTGCTGCCGTTCGAACTCCGGCGATTCCTGCAGCGTCGATCGCGCGATGCCGATGGTCGCGGCCAGCGCCGCACCGATGAAGAAAGGCACGCGCCAGCCCCATGACTCCAGCTGCGTGACCGACAATAGCGATACGACCGCCGCCGAAATGCCGACCGCGAGCAACCCGCCGACCTCGCTTGCCGCCGATGCCGACGAGGTGACCAGCCCGCGCCGGTCGGGCCGCGCGCCTTCGTAGAGATAGGCGACGACCCCGGTATATTCGCCGCCGACCGAGAAGGCCATGACGCAGCGTAGGGCCAGCAACAGCCACCCTGCCGCCGGGCCGATCGCGGCGCGCGTCGGCAACAGCGCGATGCCCAGCATAGCGAGCGTCATCAGCGCCATCGACAGCAACATCATCCGCCGCCGCCCGAACCGGTCGCCGACCTGCCCGAACACCAAGGCCCCCAGCGGCCGCATCAGATAGGACACGGCGAACCCGCCCAGCGTCACCGCCAGCGACGTGGCGCCCCCGCCATAGAAGACCCGCGACAATATCGTCGCCAGATAGAGATACAGGGTGAAATCGTACCATTCGACCACGGTCGAAAAGGCGGCGATGGTCATCGACCGGCGCGAAAGGCCATGCTGCGTGCCGCCGTCGTTCATCGCCATCCCCTTCGGTGGCGGTGGTGGCCGGTTATCGGCCGGGCGGCAAGCGGGATTTGGTGTCGTCAACGTCAGCCCGGGTCAAGCCCGGGGTGACGGGTGGCGTTCTACAGCGCGGTGAACCGGAAGTCGCGGAAGCGGGCGGTGCCGGCGCCGGCCGAATACAGCCCCGGCCGCAGCATCAGGAAGCCGCCGCGCACATTGTGGTGGTAGCCCGACACCTCCATCCCCCGGTCGAAGCGCTGCCATGTCTTCCCGCCATCGCCGCTGGTGTGGAAGGACACGATGTGGCGGTCGTTGGTGACGCGCATCCGCATCCTCGCCCCAAGTGGATTGGCGGGCCGGCCGCGCTCGATGCCATATTGGTGGGTCACGAAGCGCTGTTCGTCGAAGCCCAGCCCGCAATAGAGCTTGTCGTCATAGAACAGGATCAGCCCGGCGGTCCCGCCCGGCGCAATCTCGATATCGCATTCGAAGCGATAGCCTGTGTCGCCGGCGATCAGCAGCAGCGGCGCGCCGTCCGACGGCGCCTTGCCCTTCGCGTCGAGCAGTAGCGCACCGTCCTGCACCCGCACCCGCGCACGGTCCTCCGGCGTCGGGCGGAAGAAATTCCATTTGGTGCCGAGCGCCAGCGTGCTGAAATCGTCGGTCAGCTTCTGGCCGTGGCGCACCGCCTGTCCGCCGCGCGGCTTCGGCAAAGGGCGGGACAGGTCGCCGCCGGTCATCCGGAACCAGCCATCGGCACTCCATTCGACCGGGTCGAGCAACGCCTGCCGCCCGAGCGTCCAATAGCCATTCTCATAGCCGTGATAGACCGACCACCAGCTGCCGTCCGGCCCCTCGACCAACGTCGCATGGCCCCGCGACCACCATTTCTCCTGCAGGGAGGTGGTGCGGACGATCGGGTTGCCCGGATGATGCTCCCACGGCCCATGGATCGAACGCGATCGCGCGGCGATCACCATATGCCCGGTCGGCGGTCCCGCCGTGCCGCCCACCGCCGTGACGAGATAGAACCACTCACCGCGCCGCGTGACCTTGGGTCCCTCCGGACTGAACCCCTCGACGTCCCATGTATCGGGGTAGCGCCACGGATCGTAGACATGCTCGACCTTGCCGACCGTCGACAGGCCGTCGTCGGACAGGCGGATGCGGTCGCCGCCGGACAGGAACAGCCAGCGCGATCCGTCCTCGCCGACCGCATGGCCCGGATCGATATGGTCGGGCAGCTTCAGGTCGATCGGTTCGGACCATGGCCCGTCGATATGATCGGCCCAGATCACCCAGCTGGTCGTCGGGTTCTTGGTCGGAATATAGAGGTAGTAGCGGCCCTTGTGCTTGGTCAGCTCGGGCGCCCACACCGCCCCGATATTGGTCTTGAGCGCCGCCGTGCGCGGGGTCCAGTTCACCAGGTCGCGCGAATGCCAGATGACCAGCCCCGGATAGGAATCGAAGGTGGAGAAGGTCATGTAATAATCGCGACCATCCTTCAGGATCGTCGGATCGGGATGGTCGCCGGCCATCAGCGGGTTGAGGAACCGCCCGTCGCCCAGATCGGCGATCCGCTGATTGTCGTAGCCGCGCCGGGCCGTCGGAGCGGCGACCGGGGCCGCCAGAGCGGCGGCGGGCAGCGCGGACAGCGCCCCGCCCAGCGCCGCGCCCGCCATCACCCCCCGGCGCGAGATGCTGCTCACATCTTCACCCGTGCGCCGACCAGCAGCGTGCGCCCGAAATGATTGTTCTCGTAATTGCGGCGCGCATCGACGTCGACGATCCGGCGGCGATAGGCATCGGTCAGGTTCGTGCCCTCCAGCGACAGTTCGAGGAAGTCGGTCAGCTTGTAGCGGATCGACGCGTCGACGTTGGCGATCGAATCATAGCCTTCGAAGATGTTGCCGGTGCCCGACCCGCCATCGACATATGGCCCGCGATAGGCGACCGAGGTCCGCGCGCTGAACTTCGCATCCTCGTAATACAGCGTCGCGTTGAACTGCCGCTTCGACACATTGTAGAGCGTTTCGGTGCGCGTCACGGTCGGCAGCGCGCCGCCGGGAACGGTCGCCGGGGCCTGCTGCGTATAGTCGGCTTCCGAACGGACGAAGGTCGCGTTCACGATCCCGCCGAAATTGCGCAACACGCCCGGCAGGAAGCGGAACGGTGCCTGCAACGCGATCTCGATCCCGTCGAGGGTCGCGCCGGTGCCGTTGGTCGTCGTCGCGATGGTCCAGATGTCCTGTGCCTGCAGCGCCGGGTTCACCGCAGCGGGTGAGGAGGGCACGAGGACCGAGGGCGACAGGCCGGTTTCGGTGAAGGTACCGCTGCGCGTGACCGCCACCGGGAAGCTCGCGATATCCTTGCGGAACAGCGCGACCGAGAAGGCCGATTGCGGCGCGAAATACCATTCGGCGGCCAGATCGTAATTGGTCGCGCGGAACGGTTCGAGGAACGGGTTGCCCGTCGTCACGCGGAAGTTGAAGCCGTCGGCCGACCCGCCCGGCGTCAGATTGCCGAGCGAGGGGCGGGTGATGACCTTGGCGATCGCGCCGCGCACGATGATGTCGCTGGTCGGATAGAGCGCGATGTTCATCGAGGGCAGCCAGTCCTCGTAATCGCGCTTCACCGTCACGTTGACGCCGCTGTTGATGCCATAGGACGACTGGTCGGTACGGACATAGCGGATGCCGGCATTGGCGGCATAGTCGAGGCCGAGGACATTGCCCTTGGCATCGAATTGCAGATACCCACCCTTCGTCTCCTCGACCACGCCGCGATTATTGCCGACGTCGAGCGCGAGCGGACGGTCGTACAGCCCGGTGAACTGCGTCGCGGCGTCGAGGTTCGGGACGAGCCACTGGGTCGTGGTGCCTGCCGGCGCCTTCGCCCCGCGCAGCGTGAACAGCTCGGACAATTGCGGCGTCGCCTGGAAGCCATAGATGGCACTCGGACCGAAGGCGGTGCTGGCCGAACAGGTGATGGTGCCGAGCACCAGATCGCGCCCGCCATTGCCGCACACCGCGGTGTCGCGGGTGAAGGCGGTGATGTCGTAGTCGTAGCGCCGCCACATGCCGCCGACGCGGACCTGGAACCCCTCCGCCACGTCCCATTCGGTGCGCAGCTGCGCGGTCTTGAACTGGTTCACCACGTCGGAGGGACGGTCGCGGATTTCAGCCAGCTGGAAATTTGCCGGGTCGGTGACGCTGGTGCCGAAGGCGAGCAGCGGCGAGTTCTTGTCGCTGTAATCGTAGCGATAGCCCTGCGCATCGCGATCGTCGAACACGAGGGTCGTTTCCACCGGCACGCTGGCGTCGGACTTGGAATAGCCGCCGAGCAGGGTGAAGCGGAACTTGTCGGTGACGTCCTGATCCCAGGTGCCGCCGATCTGGTAGAATTCGGTCTGCGACTGGCGGAAGAAATGCTCGGTCCGCACCCAGGCGTCGTTCAGCGTCGCCGACACCATGTTGTTGTTCGAATCATAGGTCGGGTTCAGCACGTCGATCTGCCGCTCGTTCGACCGCAGCAGGACCTCACCCCATTTCTCGCGACGGTCGGCGCGGAAGCGCGAATAGAGGCCGTCGATCGACACCTTGGTCGCATCGCTCGGCGACCATTGCACGCTGCCGGTCAGTCCCAGCCGCTCACGGCTATGCTCCACCTCGCCATAGCGCGGGATGCGCGGGTGGAAGGACAGGGCGGCACGGTCGCACGCGGCGCTGGCGATATAGGTGCCGCCCCGGTTCGGCGCGGTCCAGCAGCGCGTGCCGTCGACCGAATCGAAGCGCGCCTGCGCCCAGCGGACGGTGTTGTTGCCGATCTCCTTGGTGCGCGTATCCTGATAGGCGGCGGAAATCGACGCGCCGAGCGTCCCGTCGGGTGACTTCCAGCCGATCAGCCCGGCAAAGCGCGGGCCGACGGTCTTCGACAGGTCGTTATAGTTCGCGACGGCGGAGGCGGCCACGGTCACGCCGGTCTTGCCGGCCAGCGGGTTGCCGGTGTTGAGATCGACGACCGCGCCCAGCGACCCTTCGTCCAGATCGGCCGAGGCGGTCTTGTGCACCACGATCGAACTGAACAGTTCGGACGCGAACACGTTGAAATCGAACGACCGGTCGCGATTGGCCGAGGCGCCGTCGCTCGACGTCGTGACCGTCTCCAGCCCGTTGACGCGAACACGGGTGAACTGCGCACCGAGGCCGCGCACGGTGATCGCGCGGCCTTCGCCGCCGTCGCGCTGGATCGCGATGCCGGGAATGCGCTGGAGCGATTCGGCGAGATTCTGGTCGGGGAATTTGGCGATGTCCTCCGCCACGATCGCGTCGACCGCGCCGACCGACTGACGCTTCACGTTCAGCGCGGCGTTCAGCGAGGCGCGAAAACCGGTGACGACGATCTCGCCTTCGGCATCGTCGGCGGCCTGTGCCGGTTCGGCGGGGGCGGGCGCTTCCTGTGCCTGCGCGGCGCCGGCAACGGCAATGAGCGACGTCGCGGCAAGCAGCGCGCGAATGAGGCGGCGATCGGTGCGAACTTCCATGGCAATCCCTCTCCCTGCGCGATGACACCGGGAGCAATTTACTCGCTCCGCCGGCCATCACCTGTCGGCTGCACGGTTCCCGGTTCGGCCCGTGCCTCCTTCGGTCCTCCTCGTGACGGCATGATCCGCCGCGAGAATCCGGTTTTGCCGTTTTCGGCTTGAGAAACCGGTGTCAACGCGACATTGTGCCGTCACGACGAAGCTGTCAAGAAGCGCTCGGAGAGGAAATCAATATGAACCGACGGATTGCCCTGGCCCTGTGTGGCCTGATGCCGTTCGCGATGACCGCGCCAGTCGCCTTCGCCCAGAATATCGCGCCGCCGGCAGGGGTTAGCGCGTTTCCGGGGGCGCAGGGCTGGGCGGCGGCGACGCCGGGCGGACGCGGCGGGCGCATCCTGCGCGTGACGACGCTGGCGGCGGATGGCCCCGGATCGTTCAAGGCGGCGCTGGAGGCGAAGGGGCCGCGTATCGTCGTGTTCGAAGTGGGCGGGGTGATCGACCTCGGCCGCTCGACGCTGACCATCACCGAACCGTTCCTCACCATCGCCGGACAGACCGCGCCGTCGCCCGGCATCACCCTGATCCGCGGCGGGATCGACATTCGCGCGCACGACGTGATCGTCCGCCACCTGCGCGTGCGCCCCGGCCTCGACGGTCAGCCCAAGCGATCGGGGTGGGAGGTCGATGCGATGAACACCGTGTCGGCACGCAACGTTATCGTCGACCATTGCACGATGAGCTGGGCGCTGGACGAAAACCTGTCCGCCTCCGGGCCGCGTTTCGAGGGCGCGACGCCCGATGACTGGCGGCGCGGCACCAGCCACGACATCACCTTCAGCTACAATCTGTTGTCGGAAGGGCTGGCGGATGCCAGCCATCCCAAAGGCGAACACAGCAAGGGGTCGCTGATCCACGACAATGCGACCGGCGTGCTGATCTGGCGCAATATCTACGCCCATAATGTCGAGCGCAGCCCGCTGCTGAAGGGCGGCGTGCAGGCGGCGGTGGTCAACAACCTGATCTACGACCCCGGCACGCGCGCGGTGCATTACAACCTGATGGCGCTGGAATGGGCGGGCCACGCATATCAGGAAGGCAAGCTGTCGGCGGTCGGCAACGTCATGCGCGCCGGTCCCTCGACCGATGCCAATCTGCCGTTCCTGATGCTCGGCGGCGATGGCGACCTGCGCTATCACGGGCGCGATAACGTCGCGGTCGACAAGCATGGCAATCCGCTGCCGATGTTCGGGCGCTACGGCCATACGCGGGCGAAGCTGATCGAGGCGAAGACCCCGCCGGTCTGGCCGACCGGTCTGCCGGTGCTGCCGACGCAGGATGTCGAGACGCATGTGCTGGCCAATGCCGGTGCGCGGCCATGGGACCGCGATGCCGACGATATCCGCGTGCTGTTCTTCGTCGCCGAAGGGCGCGGAAAGATCATCGACGACGAACGCGAGGTGAGCGAATATCCCCATCCGGTGCCGACCGCGGCGCCGTTCGTCGAGGCGGAATGGGATCTGGTGACGATGGAACCGAAATCGGGACGCTATCCGGGGCAGAAGGGGCCGATCCAGGAATCGCTGTCGGCGCGTGACCGGGCGATGCGGCAATGATCGTCCGGCTGGTCGTGACGCTGCTGGCGCTGCTGTTCGCGGTGCCGGGACAGGCGGCGCCCCGCGTGCTGCTGTTCCACCGCGCGACCGGGTTCGTGCACGACTCGATTCCCGTGGCCGTCGTCGCGCTGACACAGATGGCACGCGAACGCGGGCTGGACCCGGTGGCGAGCGACGATCCGGCGGTGTTCGACCGGCCGCTCGACTATGCCGCGATCGTGCTGGTATCGACCACGACCGACCCGAAACGCCCGGAAAGCGAATGGTTCGTCGGACCCCGGCAGGGCGCGCTGCAACGCTATGTCGAGGGTGGCGGCGGGATCGTCGCGATCCATGCCGCCGCCGATTCGCACTATAACTGGCCGTGGTATGCGCGGATGATCGGCGCCCGCTTCGCCCAGCATCCGCCGGGGGTGCCGGAGGCGGAGGTAACCCGTTCGGCCAAGCGGCACCCTGCGACCGACATCCTGCCCGAACACTTTCGTATCGCCGACGAATGGTATGGCTTTCGCGACCTGTCGACCGACCTCGATTCGCTGCTGACCTTCGACCCGCAGTCGATCGGGGCGAGCGACGTGAACCCGAAGCCGCTGGCGTGGGCGCACCGCGTCGGGCAGGGGCGGGTCTTCTACACCGGGCTTGGCCACCGCAAGGAGAATTGGGCCGATCCACGGCTGTTGCGCCATGTCGGCGGGGCGCTCGACTGGGCGACGGGACGGGCGAAAGCGCCGGCGATGGTCGTGATTGACGATGCCGCGACGCGTGTGCGCGAGGCGCCGCCGCATGGCAAGATCGGGATCAGCACCGCATGGCGCATCACCGATCGCGTACCCGACCGCACCATGGAATTCCGCCGCCGCACGCTGGACAAGGGCGCGGCGATCGGCGTCCACCGCATCGACCATGACGAGGTGTATCAGGTCCTCTCGGGCGAGGGCGACGTGACCAGCGACGGCGTGACGCGCCGGGTCGGTGCGGGTACCACGGTCTATCTCTATGCCGGGGCCGAGGTCGGGATCGCCCAACGCGGGGCGCGGCCGCTGGCGTTGGTCGCCGCCTATCCGCTGGCGGTGCCGATGCGGTAAGCGCCTGATCCGTCCGATTGGAAACGTCACCCCAGCGAAGGCTGGGGTCTCAAGCGGCTCCTGCCGCGTGCCGTCACCGTGAGATCCCAGCCTGCGCTGGGATGACGTCCGGTTCGATGCAGGTGGATCAAACGCTACGTCCCCGGCTGGATATAGGGGAAGCGGGCGAAGAGTTCGCGTTCCCAGCGGCGGGGATCGTTCACCGTGCGGCTGGTGGTGTCGAACACCATCGTCGCACGCTCGGGCAGGGTGTGGCGCGGCCAGTCGCGGCCGGGGTGGCCGTTGCGGGCTAGCGAGACGAAGGCGGCCATCATCCGCTGCGACAGGGCGCGGGCGGCGGGGCCGGTGCCGCTCATCGATCCGGCGGCGTCGAGCGTGCCGAACACCAGCGGAATGTCGTCGGTATGCGCCGCGCGGCCGCCGGGGCGGACGGGCGAGCCATAGTCGAGCTGATAGACCCAGGCGGGCGCTCCGGCGGCGGCGCGCGCCTCCGCCTCGATCACCTGTCCCGGCCAGCTGCGCCCGGCGGTGGTCGCGCGGTAGAGGATGTCGTCGGGCGTCATCGCCGGGAATTGCACGCGATATTGCGCGACGACCCATTCGGGGTGCGCATCGACCCGCAGCTGCGGAGCCATCCGCTCCGCCAGATTGGTCCAGCCAAGGTCGGGCTGCGGCGCGATGAACGCACGGGTTTCCTCGCGGGTATTGCCCAGGATCAGCGGGATGTTGCGGCCGAGCGGATGGGCGTCGGGCCAGAAAGGGTGCCGCTGCAGCGACCGCATGTCGAGCACCGGCCCCATATACACCCCGCCGCCGAGGATCGGGTCCTCGGCCGACAGTGCGTCGATCAGGCGCGCGACGGGCAGCGTCGCGGCCTCGGCGGCCGTGGCCTTGAGCCGGGTAAGGAACGCCTGCGCCCGGCGGGTGGCGTTGAGAGGGCCGGAGGCGGTCACCTGCTGCCCGCTCATGGTCGCTGCGGCGTGGAACAGGCCGGCGGCGTCGGGCATCGCCATGAGGGTCGCGATCTTGGCCCCGCCGCCCGACTGGCCGAACAGCATAACGCGCGAGGGATCGCCGCCGAAGGTGGCGATGTTGTCGCGTATCCACCTTAGCGCGAGCAACTGGTCGCGCTGCCCGACATTGCCGCTGTCGGGAAAGCGCGGGTCGAGCCGGGCGACGTAGAGATAGCCGAGCGCGTTCAGCCGGTGGTTGACCGTCACCACCACGACGTCGCCATCGGCGGCGAGGCGGTGGCCGTACACCAGTGGGTCGACCACCGTGCCGTTCATATACGCGCCGCCATGGAAATAGACCATGACCGGGCGATTGGCGCCGCGCCGGGCATCGGGGGTCCAGACGTTGAGGAACAGGCAATCTTCGTTCTCGTCGTCGATATTGGCACGTTGCGGGCAGGACGGCGCGAAATCGGTCGCCGCCAGCGTGTCGCGGACCGGCGCGGGTGCCGGAACCGGTTGAAAACGAAAGCGGGTCGGATCGACGCCGTAGCGGATGCCGCGAAAGACCTGCACGCCAGCTTGCGTCGTACCGCGCCAGCGTCCGGCGGGGGCGGTGACGATCGGATCGGTCGCGGCGCGGGCGGGGCGGATCAGCGCCAGCGCGGCGGCGCCGGCGATCAGCTCGCGCCGGGCGATCGGTAGGGCCATATGTCTCTCTCCCCTGCCAATGCCCGTTTGTCCCGAGGTGCGATTGAGCCTGTCGAAATGACGTATCTAAGGATCGCAGCGGGTGCTTCGATACGAGTCTTCGACTTCGCTCAGCCCCTACTCAGCATGAACGGGGTGGATCGGCATTGTTATCGGCAGGCCAGGGTAATCGGTGTCATCCGCCGCCGCAAGTCACCCCTGCGGCTTGGCGACCGAGGCCCGGCGGATCAGGGTGGAGACGAACATCGTCTCCTCCGCCGGTACGGCGTCGGCGTCCGGCTCTTCGTCATCCTCGCCGATCAGTTTCAGCGCGGCGGCGCGGGCCATGGTGGCGATCGGCCAGCGGACGGTGGTGAGCGGCGGCCACAGGTGCGACGCGATCGAGGTGTCGTCGAACCCGACGATCGACAGGTTTTCCGGCACGTCCAGCCCGCGCTGCCGCGCGATGTGCAGCGCCCCGGCGGCCATCTCGTCGTTGGACGAGAAGATCGCGGTCGGGCGCGGCGACAGGTCGAGCAGCCGTTCGGCGGCGCGCATCCCCGATTCGAAGGTATAGTCGCCCTGCGCGATCCAGGTGCGCTGGACGCCGAGGCCCGCTGCCTCCATCGCCTCTTCATAGCCCTGCTGCCGTTCGAAGGCGGATCGGAAACCGTGCGGGCCGGCGATCATGCAGATGCGGCGGTGACCGGCGGTGAGCAGATGGTCGATCGCGCCGCGCACCGCCTCGCGGTCGTTCGACGACACCATATGGCCGGGATCGTCGAACGCGGCAGACCCCATCCGGACATAGCGACAGCCGATCTGGGCACAGAGCGCCGCCAGCGCGTCGTTTTCGGAAATCGGCGGGAGCAGCATCACGCCGTACGGCCGTTGCCGTTCGAGGAAGCGGCGGATTTCGTCGCGCATGTCCGGCGCGCCGCGATCGACCGGGTGGACCAGCAGTTCGAATTCGGTGTCGCGCAGCACCTCCAGCAACCCCTGCTGCACGCGCAACACCATCTGCGCATTGGGATTGTCGTGGATCAGCGCGATCAGGAAGTTACGACGCAATGCCAGCGCGCGCGCCTGCGGATTGGGAATGTAACCAAGCTCGGCAATGACCGCCTGAACCTTGTCGCGCGTCTCTCCGTTCAGGAGCGGTGACTGGTTGATGACCCGGCTGACGGTCTTTTTCGAGACTCCGGCAAGACGGGCGACGTCGTTGATGGTCGGCTGGCCGGTTTTCTTCATGGAGCTTCGATAGCCGGGCCGGAACGATCCGCCAATGTCTCGCCGAACGATTTCGCCGCCTTGCGTGTGACACCGGTTTCCTATACGCCGATCGAACATGGAGAGAGGCTGGGGCATGGGTAATCGCGATCGTATCGCACAGGCGTTCGTGACGGCGCGGCGGCAGGCGGCGGGCCTGTCGCCCTATCCGGGGGAGGCGCCGACGACGCTGGCGGACGCCTATGCGATCCAGGACCGCGCGATCGCGATCGATGGCCGCACGGTCGCCGGATGGAAGGTCGGACGGATCAACGCGCCGCTGGACGGGGTGCTGGGCGCGAACCGGCTGGCCGGACCGATCTTTGCCGATCAGGTCGTGGGCAGCGAAGCGGGCGCGATGGCGGTCATCGCCGATGGCTTTGCCGCGGCGGAGGCGGAATATTGCGTGCGGATCGGCCGCGCGCCCGAACCGGGCCGGACCGGGCTGTCGCTCGACGAAGCGCTGGCGCTAATCGATGTGGTCCATGTCGGGATCGAGATCGCCAGTTCGCCCTATGCCGGGATCAACGCCGACGGGCCGCTGGTGACGATCAGCGATTATGGCAATAATTACGGGCTGTTGGTCGGGCCGGAAGTGTCGGGATGGCGTGACCTCGGCTTTCTCGACTGGCCGGTGGAATCGCGGATCGACGGTGCGGTCGTCGGCACTGCCACCGCGCGCACGATGCTCGATGGGCCGATCGGGGCGGTGGCGTTTCTGGTCGACTGCCTCGCCGAACGCAGTGTCGCGCTGACGTCGGGGACTTGGGTGTCGTCGGGTGCGGTGACCGGCGTGCACCAGATCCGCCCGGGCCAGCAGTTCGAGGCGGAGTTCGGCGTGCTGCATGTCGCGTGCGGGATCGTCGCGGCGGGCGGTGCGCGTGTCGATGCGGCCTGATCCGTTAATCCGTTCGTCCTGAGTAGCTGTTGAGCCTGTCGAAACAGCGTATCGAAGGACCGCCAAGGATGCTTCGATACGAAACTTCGACAAGCTCAGCCTCTACTCAGCACGAACGGTTGTGACGGGGCCGGTATCGCCCACAACGAACAACGCGGAATCGCCCCATCAGAATGGGCGATCCGCAGAGGATGCAAGCGGAGGCGTGGAATGACGGAGCAGGCTGACGGCATCGGACGCGCGGCGACGCGCGCGGGCCGCTATCGCTGGGGGATCGTCGCGCTGTTGTTCATGGCGACGGTCATCAACTATGTCGACCGACAGATGATCGGGGTGTTGAAGCCCACTTTGTCGAAGGATCTCCGCTGGACCGAGACCGATTTTGCCAACGTCATCTTCTTTTTCCAGATGGCCTATGCGATCGGCTATATCGGGTTCGGGCGGATCGTCGACGTGATCGGCGCGCGAATGGGCTATGCCGTCGCCTTCGTCATCTGGCAGGTCGCGCATATCGCCCATGGCGGCGCGTATAGCGTGACGCAGTTCGCGATGGCGCGCTTCGGGTTAGGCGTTGGTGAGGCTGGCAATTTCCCGGCCGGGATCAAGGCGGTGACCGAATGGTTCCCGGCCAAGGAGCGGGCGTTCGCCATCGGCGTGTTCAATGCCGGGGCCAATGTCGGCGCGATCATCACCCCGCTGGCGGTGCCGGTGCTGACCGTCGCCTATGGCTGGCGCATGGCGTTCGTCGTGACCGGCGTGGTCAGCCTGATATGGCTGGCAGCGTGGCTGGCCTTCTATCGCAGCCCGCGTGAGCACAAGAAGCTGTCGGCCGGCGAACTGGCGTGGATCGAACAGGACCCGGCCGATCCGGTGCAGCCGTTGCCGTGGCGGCGGCTGGTGACCAAGCGCGAGACCTGGGCCTATGCGCTGGGCAAATTCTGCATCGATCCGATCTGGTGGTTCTTCCTGTTCTGGCTGCCGGGCTATCTGGGGGATCGGTACGACCTCGACCTGTTGAGCTTCGGGCCGCCGCTGGTCGCGATCTATCTGTTGTCGGACCTCGGCAGCGTGGCGGGTGGCTGGCTGTCTTCGCGGCTGATCGCGAGCGGACGGACGGTCAATTTCGCGCGCAAGGCGACCATGTTCGTCTGTGCCGTGGCGGTGCTGCCGGTGCTGTTCGCCCAGTCGATCGACAATCTGTGGGTCGCGGTGCTGGTGATCGGGATTGCGACCGCAGCGCATCAGGCGTTCTCTGCGAATCTCTACACGCTACCCTCCGACCTGTTCCCGCGAGCGGCGGTCGGGTCGGTCGTCGGGATCGGCGGGACGGTCGGCGCGATCGGCGGCATGTTGATGGCGAAGTACGCCGGCTATGTGCTCGACAGTATCGGCAGCTATGCACCGTTGTTCTTCGTCGCCGGGTCGGCCTATTTCGTGGCGTTGCTGCTGGTGCATATGCTGTCGCCGCGGCTGGCGCGGGTGGAGGGGGCGTAACGCCTGCCTCCGCTCTCCCGTTCGGTTCGAGCAGCTTCGAGCCTGTCGAGAAGCGGCAGTCGAGAACTTGGCGTTTGGGGCAACCTGTTCTCGACGGACGCTTCTCGACTTCGCTCGAAGCTGCTCGAACCAAACGGAATTTATGGTTGGTCGGCCAACCCTATAACCACCGCCCATTCCTCGTCGGTAACCGGCGACACGGACAGCCGCGACTGGCGCAGCATCGCCATATCCTTCAGCGACGCTTCCGCCTTCATCGCCGCCAGCGTCACGGCACGGGGCAGGGGGTGGTCGGCCTCCACCCGGACCGAGACCCAACCCTCATCCCCATCCGCCTGCGCCGTGCGGCCAATCCGCGCGACGCCGACCGCCGCCTTGTCCTTGCCCGAATGATAGAACAGCGCCCGGTCACCCGCCGCCATCGCGCGTAGATGCTTCGCGGCGGCATGGTTGCGCACTCCGTCCCATTCGGTGCCGCCGTCCCGGACCAGATCGTCCCAGCCATAGCTGTCGGGTTCGGACTTCAACAGCCAATATGCCATGGTCAACCCTTCCCTAAACCGCCGGTGAATGGCCGGTTCCGCGGCCGTTCAGTCGCGTGATGCTACCGAATCGATCATCGGCGCAGATGCGTCGACGTGACAAGGGGCTGCCTGGCCCCCACGCATGTTGAGGAGATTGGCATGAACACCTTGCTGACCAAGGCGGGCCTGGGGCTGTCGCTGGCCGTGACCGCGCTCACCGCCGCCGCGCCGGCCGATGCGCAGTGGCGCCGCGGCTATGGCTGGGACCGTGGCTATGATCGCGGTTGGGACCGGGGCTGGCACCGGGGTCGCGGCAATGGCGGCACCGCCGTCGTCGCCGGCATCGCGGGGCTGGCGATCGGTGCCGCGCTGGCATCGAGCGCGAACGACCGCCGCTTCCGCGACCGCTATTATCGCGACCGGGGCTATGCCTATAATTACGACGATCGCTTCTATCGTCAGCGCGGCTATTATCCGAACGACGGCTATTACGCCTATCGCTACAACAATTATCAGCGGTGCTGGGTCGAACGGCGCTACGATCCCTATTATGACCAGAGCGTTCGCGTCCGGGTCTGTAACTGATCGTTGACAGGCGGTGCCGCCCTCCACCCGCATTCCAACGATCCCTCGGATCGCCGGAACCTTGGCGGGTTCCGCCCGCTCCCCCTCCCGGCCGCCCAGTCAGGATATGCTATGGGTGGCCGGGGGGAGTGGGCCGGCGCCGCACGACTGGCGCCCGGGGGAGCGATCCTCCGCCCTTTCCGCTTGGCGGCGGTGGCATTTTGCGGCATGGGCCGCGCCCATGACTGATACGCCCCCCGATCGCCTCTCGATCAATCCGCGCAGCCCGCATTTCAACCAGCCCGTGCTGGAGCGCGGCATCGGCATCCGCTTCAAGGGCGCCGAGCGCAACGATGTCGAGGAATATTCGATCTCCGAAGGCTGGATCCGCGTCGGCCTGGGCAAGAAGGTCGACCGCAAGGGCCAGCCGCTGACCATCAAGCTGTCGGGGCCGGTCGAAGCCTATTACCAGACGCCGGCCGAGGGCGAGGAAGCGCCGGCGGAAGAGGCTAAGGGCGACGAGGCGGAGTAAGCCTTCGGAACGTCGCCCCAGCGAAGGCTGGGGCCTCCTGCGGCGAGGAGCGTGCTCCATTACCGGGAGATCCCAGCCTTCGCTGGGATGACGCTATTTTTCTTCCCGTTCCATCCGCTTGCCGACATGCTGTTCGCCGCGCTTGGCGGCCAGCGTCACCTGCCGATGGCGTTCCGCCTTGGCCGCCAGCGTCGCTTCGTCGCGGGTGCCGGCACAGGCGGGACATTGCACGCCTTCCTCGAACAGCGGCGACGCGCGGTCTTTCGGGCTGACCGGCATCCGGCAGCCGCGGCACAGGCCATGGGTGCCTTGCGCCAGCCCATGGCCGACCGCGACGCGTTCGTCGAAGACGAAGCATTCGCCCTGCCACGCGCTGGCCTGCTCCGGCACTTCTTCCAGATATTTCAGGATGCCGCCGTCGAGATGATAGACGTCCTCGACGCCCTCGCCCTTCAGGAACGCGGTCGATTTCTCGCAACGTATGCCGCCGGTGCAGAACATCGCGACCTTGCGTTTGCCGGCCAGCAGCGTGTCGCGGTTCGCGCGGAACCAGTCGGGGAAGTCGCGGAAGCTGTCGGTCTGCGGATCGATCGCACCGGCAAAGGTGCCGACCTTCACCTCATAGGCATTGCGGGTGTCGATCACGACCGTCTCCGGATCGGCGATCAGCGCGTTCCAGTCGGCCGGCGCGACATAGGTGCCGACGATCCGGTTCGGATCGGTGCCGGGCACGCCCATCGTCACGATTTCCTGCTTGCACCTTACCTTCAGGCGGTGGAACGGCATCGTTGCAGCGCTGCTGAACTTCGGTGCCAGATCCTCGCAGCCGGGCAGGGCGCGGATCGCGGCGAGCGCGGTGTCGATCCCGTCCGCGCTGCCCGCGATCGTGCCGTTGACCCCTTCGGAAGCGATCAGCAGCGTGCCGCGAATGCCGGCACCCGCCAATACGCCTTCCAGCGCGTCGCGGGTTCCTTGCGGGTCGGCGATGTCCGTGAAGCGGTACAGTGCCGCGACGGTAATCCCGGTCATCAACGCTCGATCCATTCAGCCAAAAATCGTCGCCCCAGCGCAGGCTGGGGCCTCGCGCGGCTCTGTCGCGCCCTTTGAACCAGAAGATCCCAGCCTGCGCTGGGATGACGTCTGGTTCAAAGGGGGGCAGCCTTTAATGGACGAACCGCGCCACCACGTCGCGGTACGAGCGGCTGACCTTCACCTGCGACCCCGATTCGAGGATCAGGAAACATTCGCCATTGGTGTGCGGCTTCACCTGCTTGACGAGGTCGAGGTTGACGATGGTCGAGCGGTGGACACGCTGGAACCGGCGCGGGTCGAGCCGCTTTTCGAGGTCCTTCATCGTTTCGCGCAGCACCAGCGAATTGTCGCCGGTGTTGATGACCATGTAATCGCCCGCCGCCTCGATCATTTCGATCGTGTCGACATCGACGCGGAAGATCTGGCCGCGATCCTTGATGTTGATGAGCTTTTCGAAGCGGTTCGCGCCATGCGCGTCGTCGCTGGTGCCATCGGCCGCTTCCATCTCCGCCGCGGTGTCGGGCGCGACCTCGGCCAGCACTTCCTTCAGCTTCTCGACCTCGGCTTGCCCACGCTTTTCGGTCAGGCGCTGGCGCACGCGGTCGAGCGTGTCGGCAAGGCGCGATTCCTCGACCGGCTTCATCAGATAATCGACCGCCTGCGCCTCGAACGCGCGGATCGCATGGTCGCTATACGCGGTCACGAACACCACCAGCGGCGGTTCGACCTCCATCAACCCTTGCACCACCGAAAAGCCGTCGAACCCCGGCATCTGGATGTCGAGGAAGACGAGGTCGGGCTTGTGGGTCTTGATCGAACGGATCGCCTCGCGCCCGTTCTGGCATTTGTCGATGATCTCGACATCCTCATGCGCCTGCAACCGCAGTTCGAGGCCTTGAATCGCCAACGATTCGTCGTCGACAAGGATGGTACGGATGGTCATGCAGCCTCTTTGGTAACGTCTTGCGTCTGGTAGGGCAGTTCGATCTCGACCACGAACCCGCCGTCGTTGCCGGGGCGGGTATCGAAACGATGGTCGGGGCCGTACGCCTGTGCCAGCCGGTCCCGGATATTCTGAATGCCGACACCGGTGGAAAGCGTCGGCCGCTTCGGTCCGTCGATCAAGCCAGGCCCGGTATCGGACACGGCGATCTGCACCCGATCCCCGGCCAGTCGAGCGGTGATCGCGATATCGGCCCCGTCCTCCTGCGGCGTGACGGCATATTTGATCGCGTTTTCGACGAGCGGTTGCAGCAGCAGCGACGGCAGCCGCGCATGCGCGACGCGGCCGTCGATGTCGAAATGCGTGCGCAGGCGATCTTCGAACCGCATCTTTTCGATATCGAGATAGAGTTTGAGCGTTTCAACCTCCTGCTCCAGCGTGACGTGCGCGGTCGGTTCGTTGGCCAGCGTATAGCGCAGGAACGACGACAACCGGCTGAGCATCACGTTCGCCTTCTCGGTCTGTTTGAGCAGCACCAGCGTCGAGATCGAATTGAGCGTGTTGAACAGGAAATGCGGGTTCAGCTGATAGCGCAGCATGGCGAGCTGTGCCGAGGACGCCTGCATCTCCAGCATCCGCATCTCGTCGACCTGCTGTTCGACCACCAGGTAGAAGTTGATGCCGAAATAGAGCGCCGACCAGCCGGTCAGCACCGTGAAGTTCAGGAACAGGGTGCCCAGCACCAGCGACAGGCTGACATCGGGCGACACGTTGCGGATGAAGGTGAAGACGAACGCATCGATCAGCGAATAGGCAAAGGTCGCCGCCGACAGGGTGCACATCGTCAGGAAGATCGCCGGCACGCGCGGCAGCGAGCGATAATAGCCGTAGAGCACGCTCATCAGCAGCGTCAGGCAATAGCCGACGATCACCTCGACGATGTTGCCCAGCACATTCTTCAACGACGCGGCGCTCGCCACGGTCGAGACCGAGCGCAGCAGCAGATAGCCGGTCCAGCCGGCAGCCTGCAGCAGCCAGAAGGCGCGGTTCTTCTGTTCGAAGAAGGGGCGCGAGAAAATGGCGGGCTTCGGCGTCATGCGCTCCGTCAGTCGTCTTGTGCCCCCGGATGGTCATAACGGGGCGGGGGCGGGTTGGCAAAAATCGCTCTAGCGCAATGCGCCCCCAAACGAAAACCGCCGCCCCGTTGCCGGGACGGCGGTTCGCGGTTGGTCGGATCGGGTAGGGCTTAGAAGCCGAACTTGATCGAGCCGATGACGGTGCGCGGATAGCCGACCGAAAGGTTCGGGTTGCCCGACGACGCATCGACCTGCGTGCTGATGTTGCCGAAATAGCGCTCGTTGAACAGGTTGCGAACGTTCAGCGACAGGTTCGTCTTCGCCAAACCATATTGTTCGAGGCTGAAGCGCGCGTCGAGATCAACCAGCGTATAGGCGCCGACGACGACGTCGTTCAGGTCGGTCAGGAAGCGCTCGTCGACCCACTTGCCCTGCACGCCGACATTGACCGGACCGTAGTTGAACTCGGCACGACCGCCGAACTGCCATTCTGGCATTTCCGGAACCGCCTTGCCCTTGGTCTGGGCGACTGCGGTACCCGTCGTCTGCACGTTCGAGAGCAGTTCGGTATGGGTGTACGACGCGATTGCCGTCAGGCCCAGCCAGGTGGTCGGGCGCACGGTGGCGGTGGCGTCGAAGCCATAGCTTTCCACCGCACCGATGTTGCGGTCGAACGAAATGCCCTGATCGAAGTCGAACGACGACACGATGCGGTTCTTGTACTTGATGTACCAGCCGGTCAGCTGCGACTGCACCATGCGGCTGTTGTAGCGCAGGCCGAGATCGAACGAGTCGGTCTTTTCCGGCTGCACGTCGATGAACGGTGCGCGGTACAGGTTGTCGGTACGCGGTGCCGAGAAGCCCTTCGCATAGCTACCGAACATGCTGATGTTGGTATCGACGAAGTTGTAGGTGAATCCTGCGTTCGGCAGGATCGCGTCGTACTTGTACGTCGTTTCGAACGGCGCATAGTATGGCGTGGCACCGGTCGTCGGGACGACCGCGTTCGGCGCGATGATCCGCAGCGAGGTCAGCGGCTCGCTGGTGCAATAGGCGAAGCCCGAACCGCGTGCCTCGATCGGGCAGTTGGTCTGCAAATCTCGTTTGAAGAACGGCGCGCGCAGACCGACCTGCAGCGTGAAGGCGCGGTCGAAGAAGCGACCGATATATTCACCCGAGATCTGGTTCAGCAGCGCGGTCGATTCGCGGTCACGCTGGCTGATCGTGAAGCCGTCGGCGGTCAGGACCGGACGGCCGTTGCGACCCGAGAAAATATCCTCCGGCATGCCGTTCGAGAACAGATAGCCCCATTCGCCGGTCTGACGATGGTTGGCATTGTCGTAGGTGTAGGCAACGCGGACGCGCTGGTTCTCGTTAATGTCGTAGCGCAGCGATGCGATGCCGGTGTAGCGGTTGGTGTTGGTGATGTTCGGCGAGAAGAAGCGCACGGTGTCGAGCGTGTCGCCATCGCCGTTATAGTCGACACCGGGCGAGGTCGTCAGGCCACCCTTGGCACGCGCCGAATTCTCGGCAAGCGTCGACGTGCCGCCGCCATGGGCCAGCGTGTACTGATACGATCCGTCCAGCGTCAACGTCAGCTGGTCGGTCAGCGAGAAGCGCGAGTTGGCGCGGATGTTGCCGGTGTTCGACGGGTTGACGCGAATGCCGTAATAGTTCGAGCAGTTCGCGGCTTCGCCCTGTGCTTCGTTCTGCGCGGTGCCGCGGACCGGAGTCGGACGGGTGCAGAATTCGTTATTCTCGAAGTTGCTGACGGTTTCGAACTGCTGTTCGTTCAGGTCGATACGGATCGGGTTGGAAGGCGATGCACTGGCGTTCGCCGGGATGACGCCGGTGCCGAACAGGGTGCGCATATCGCCCACCGAAACCGCGCGATAGAAATTGTTGCGGTTCTCGTTGTAATGGCCCGACACGCGGATGAAGTCGCCATTGTCGCCCAGCGGCTGATAGATGCCGGCGTTGAACTGCTGCTTGCGGATTTCGCCCGGACCACGGAACTTGTCGTTCGACGCCTTCGACGCCGACAGGAAGGCGCGGGTGCCGAACGAGGTCAGATTGCCGGTTTCGATCAGGCCGAACACGCGGTGGAAATCGAAATCGCCGTACGAAGCGACCAGCGTTGCCGACAGCGTTTCCGACGGGATCAGCGTGCGATAGTTGATCGTGCCGCCGGCCGCCGAAGCGGTCGGGCTGTCGATGTCGGTCGCGCCGAGGTTGACGTTGATCTCGTCGACCAGCTCGGGATCGAGCTGCTGGTTCGAATAGATCGCGTAGTTGCCGGAATCGTTCAGCGGGAAGCCGTCGAACGTCAGCGAGACGCGGTTGCCGTCGAAGCCACGGATACGGATGTTGCCGCCCGACGAACCGAACGGATCGCTCTGGGTAAAGTTGACGCCGGGGACGATGTTCAGCGCGTCGAGGACGGTGTTACCGGGGGCCTGCTTTGCGATGAATTCCTGATCGAGCACGACGCGCGCCTTCGGGCCGTCGGGGATCTTGATGCCGTCGACGCCGTTCTGGACGCTCGAACCGGTCACGACGATTTCTTCCGATTCGAAATCGGTCGAACCGGTCGACTGCGCGAAGGCCGAGGCAGGCAGGATGAGCGCGGCAAAGGCCACGCCGGCATAAAGCTTGGTGTTCATAAGTCCCCTTTGAATCGCAGTTTCGTGGCGCGACTCGAGTACGCTGGTTCAGGCGGTGGCATTCACCGTCCCGGCGCCAATGGACGCGCCATATTTCTATTTTACGACAACCGAAAGCGGGGAACTCAGTCTCTTATGATGCGTTGCAAAAACGTCACGTTGTTGCAGCGGATACTATATCTGCCCATGCCGCTTCGTCGATCACGCGGATGCCCAGTTCCTCCGCCTTTGCCCGCTTCGACCCCGCATCGGCGCCGACCACGACGAGGTCGGTCTTCTTCGATACCGATCCCGATACGCGCGCGCCCAGCGCATCGGCCTGCGCCTTCGCCTCGTCGCGGCTGAGCGTTTCGAGCTTGCCGGTGAACACCACGGTCTTGCCGGTCAGTTCGGAGGCGACCGTCTTGTGCTCGACCGGCAGGGGGGTCACTTCGCGCAGCAGGTCGTCGACCACCGCGCAGTTATGGTCTTCGGCGAAGAAGGCGAGGAGGGCGTCGGCGACTTCCGGGCCGATGCCGGCCGTCTCGACCGCGGCGACCAGCGCGCGGCCGCGACGCAGGACGAACTTGCGGTCGTTCTCGCCGATCGCGGGCACGGTTTCGGCGCGCACGACCAGAGCGCGCTCGATCATGTCGAGGAACGACTCGATCGTGCCGTAGCGCCGCGCCAGGTCGCGGGCGGTGACTTCGCCGACATGGCGGATGCCGAGTGCGAAGAGGAAGCGGTCGAGGCCGATGCTGCGCCGCGCGTCGATCGCCGCCAGCAGTTTGTCGACGACGAGGTCGGACATGCGCTCGCGCTGGACCAGCGCCTCGCGATGGGTGTGGAGGCGGAAGATGTCGGCGGGCGAGGCGATCAGCCCGTCGCGAAAGAACTCCTCGACCCGGACCAGCCCCAGCCCGGCAATGTCATAGGCGTGGCGCGAGACGAAATGGATCAGCCGCTCGACCCGCTGCGCCGGGCAGACGAGGCCGCCGGTACAGCGCACGACGACCTCGCCCTCGCCGCGTTCGGCGAGCGATCCGCATTCGGGGCATTCGGTCGGGAAGGCCCAGGGATCGCGCGGGTCGTCACGCGTGAGGTTCTCGACGATCTGCGGGATGACGTCGCCCGCGCGCTGCACGACGACGCGGTCGCCGGGACGCACGCCCAGCCGCTCGATCTCGTCGGCATTGTGCAACGTCGCGTTGGTGACGACGACGCCGCCGACCGTCACCGGCTCCAGCCGCGCGACCGGGGTCAGGGCGCCGGTGCGGCCGACCTGGATGTCGATGGCCTTCAGCGTCGTCTGCGCACGTTCGGCGGGGAATTTATGCGCGATCGCCCAGCGCGGCGCGCGGCCGACGAAGCCGAGCCGCTCCTGCCAGTCGAGCCGGTCGAGCTTATAGACCACGCCGTCGATGTCATAGGGCAGGTCGGCGCGGGCCGCTTCGATCGCGCGATAGACGGTGAGGGCTTCGCTTGCCCCGTCGCAGCGCTGGAAGGCGTCGGCGATGGGGAAGCCCCAGTCCTTGAGCGCGGCGACCACGCCGGCCTGGGTATCGGCGGGCAGGGCGGTGACCTCGCCCCAGCCATGGGCGAGGAATCTGAGCGGACGCGCGGCGGTGACGGTGGCGTCCTTTTGCCGGAGCGATCCGGCGGCGGCGTTGCGCGGATTGGCGAACTGGCGTGCCTTGGCCGGGTCAACCGCTTCGGCGAGCAGCCGGGCGTTGAGGCCGGCGAAATCGTCCTTCGCCATATAGACCTCGCCGCGCACCTCGAACAGGTCGGGCGCGGCGGCGGGCAACGTCTGCGGAATGTCGGCGATGGTCACGACATTGGCGGTCACGTCCTCGCCCACCGCCCCGTCGCCGCGGGTCAACGCGCGGACCAGCTTGCGCCCTTCATAGCGCAGCGAACAGGACAGGCCGTCGATCTTCGGCTCGGCGGTCAGCGCGACCGGTTCGTCGTCGGACAGGCGCAGGAAGCGGCGGATGCTGGCGACGAATTCCGCCACATCCTCGTCGGCGAAGGCGTTGTTGAGGCTGAGCATCGGCCGGGCATGGGCGACCTTCGCCAGATGGCCCGATGGTGCGGCCCCCACCCGCAACGACGGCGAGTCGGTGCGGACCAGCGCCGGGAATGCCGCTTCGATTTCGCGATTGCGGCGGACCAGCGCGTCATACTCGGCGTCGCTCATCTCCGGCGCGTCCTCGCCGTGATAGGCGGTGTCGGCCCGCGCAATGCGGTCGGCCAACTCGGCCAGTTCGGCGCGGGCGTCGTCTTCGGTGGCGGGGAGCGGCTGCGTGGTCATGGCGCCAGCGCTATCGGGGGGATGCCGGCCGATCAAGGGGAACGGCCTCTGCCATTTGGTTCGAGCAGCTTCGAGCTTGTCGAGAAGCGATAGGCGAGACCTTCGTGACCGGGGCAACCCCCTTCCCGACTGCGGTTCTCGACAGGCTCGAAGCAAACGGGAGGGGGCGGCAAGAGGGCGGCGTTACGCGCCCGGCTCGCGCACGTTGGTACGGCGGATGGTCACGCGGCGTTCGACGGTGATCGGGCGGTCGAAATGCAGCCCGGCGCGGCCGTCCTCCGCCCAGCGCAGCGTCGCCGCGACCCATTGCCCGCCGCCGGTATCGATCCGGAGCGTCGTGCCGATCGCGCTTTCGTCGAAATCGACCAGATCGATCAACGCGCCGTCGCTCGACAGGTCACGGATGCGGGCCGAGCGGCGCGCACCGTTCAGTTCGATCGTGGTGGAGCGCAGCATGCGCGTGCGCGGCGCGCGGGGCGCCTTGGGTCCGCGCGGGGTCAGCGCACCGCCCTCCGCCAGCAGCCGCGCCGCCGCCGCGGCATTGTCGACCGGCCGGCCATAGAGCAGCCCCTGCACGTCGGAGCAGCCGAGATCGCGCAGCGCCGACAGTTCGTCCTGATATTCCACGCCCCCTGCGGTCACGTCTATGCCCAGCGCATCGCCCAGCGTCGTGATCGCGCGGACCACGGCAGCGTTGCGTCCTTCGGGATCACTCACCCCGCGCACGAACGACCGGTCGAGCTTGATCCGGTCGAACGGCAACCGGCGCAGGCACGACATCGACGCGGGGCCTGCGCCGAAATCGGTGAGCGCGAGGCGCACGCCGATGCCATGCAGCGCGGCGAAGCTGCCGACCGCGGCGCGCACGTCGCGCAGCACGCTGGCTTCGTCGAGGTCGAGTTCCAGCCGTTCGGGCGACAGGCCCGAGCGCGCGACGGCATTGGCGATGATCGCGGGCAGGGCGGGATTGGCGAACTGCGCCGCCGACAGCGGAACCGACAGCCGCGAATCACCGGGCCAGGTCGCGGCATCGTGACAGGCGGTACGCAACACCCATTCGCCGATCGATTCGATCATCTGGCATTCCTCCGCCACGCCGATGAAGTCGGCCGGCGCCAGCGTACCGCGCGTCGGATGTTCCCAGCGCAGCAGCGCCTCGAACGCGGTGATGCGACTGTCGTCGAGCGCCACGACCGGCTGATAGACGATCCGCATCTGGTCGAGCGACAATGCGACCCGCAGGTCGGATTCCATCTGCCGTCGCGAGCGTGCGCCATCGAGCAGCGTGTCGTGAAAGAAGCGCGCGACGCCGCGCCCGGCATCCTTGGCGGCATAGAGCGCCAGATCGGCATTGGCGACCAGCGCGTCGGGGGTGGCGCCATGGTCGGGCGACACGGCGATGCCGATCGAACAGCCGATCGATGCGGCGGTGCCGTTCAGGAAATAGGGCTGCGACAGCGCGGTGATGATCGCCTGCGCCAGCGTCACCATGTCGGACCGGCTGGCGATGCGCGGCAGGATCACCTGAAACTCGTCGCCGCCCAGCCGCCCGACCAGCCCGGCATCGCCGACCGTCCGCTGCAACCGCTGCGCCACCTGTTTCAGCAGCGCGTCGCCGACCGGATGGCCCATCGTGTCGTTGACCGCCTTGAACCGGTCGAGGTCGAGCAGGAACAGCGCGGTGCCGTCATAGCCCGGCTGGGCCAAAGTCTGTTCCAGCGACATCCGCATCCGTTGCCGATTGGCAAGGCCGGTCAGGCTGTCGAACAGCGCGAGGCGGGTGATCGCCGCATCCGACTGTCGCACGGCCGCCATGTCGGTCCCGGTGCCGACGAACCCCTCGAACCGGCCATAGGGGTCGGTGAACGGGCTGCCCGATACGGTCCAGCTGCGCTCGGTCGGCGTGGAGGAGGCCGGGGTGACGGCATAGTCGGTAAAGGCGGTGCGGGCGGACAGGTGGAAGGCGATGGTGCGTTCGTTGTCGCCCGCTGCCGAATCGCTGCCGGCGATGCGCAGCACATCGACCAGCGGGGCGCCGATGGCGTCGATGCCGACGGCGGCGAGTACCGAGACGATCTTGTCGCTGAGATAGGAGATGCGGCCGTTGCGATCGGTCTGCCAGAACCAGTTGGGGCTGTGATGCTCCGCCTCGCGGATCAGCCGCCGGCTGGGGTCGCCGGGCGCGCGTGCGCTGTCGTCGGTCCCCTGGACCAACGATCGCAGTGCCGCCTTCAAACCGCCACTCGCCAATGCGCTTCCCCTGCGTGATCTGCGCGAAGGATAGCGCGCGACAAGTGAACGAATTCTTTGCAAGCGGGCGCGGTCCCCCTGTAGGGCGGGAAAGATTTTCGACAGACATGGACCACGCGATGACCGTCACCATCTCCGAAACCGACCTGATCGACAGCGTCGCCGACGCCCTCCAGTTCATCAGCTATTATCACCCGATGGACTATATCCGCGCGCTGGGCGAAGCCTATGCCGCCGAAACGTCGCCCGCCGCCAAGGACGCGATCGCGCAGATTCTGACCAACAGCCGGATGTGTGCGGAGGGGCATCGCCCGATCTGTCAGGATACCGGCATCGTCACCGTGTTCGTGAAATGGGGGCAGAATTGCCGTCTCGACAGCGAGCGGTCGTTGCAGGAGGTCGTCGACGAGGGCGTGCGCCGCGCGTACCTGCACCCGGAGAACAAGCTGCGCGCCTCGATTCTCGCCGATCCGGCGTTCACCCGGCGTAATACGAAGGACAATACGCCGAGCGTGCTGCACGTCGAGATGGTGCCGGGCGACAAGGTCCATGTCGATGTCGCGGCCAAGGGCGGCGGGTCCGAGAACAAGTCGAAGTTCAAGATGATGAACCCCAGCGATTCGATCGTCGACTGGGTGCTGGAGATGATTCCGCAGATGGGCGCCGGCTGGTGCCCGCCGGGGATGATCGGCATCGGCATCGGCGGCACCGCCGAAAAGGCGATGCTGCTCGCCAAGGAATCGCTGATGGCGCCGATCGACATGGGCCAGCTGAAGGCGCGCGGGGCGCAGACCGATGTCGAGGCGCTGCGCATCGAGCTGATGGACAAGGTCAACGCGCTCGGCATCGGCGCGCAGGGCTTGGGGGGCCTTTCGACCGTGCTCGACGTCAAGATTCTCGACTGGCCGACCCATGCCGCGTCCAAGCCGGTGGCGATGATCCCCAACTGCGCCGCGACCCGCCACGCGCATTTCACGCTCGACGGCTCGGGGCCGGCCTATCTGGAACAGCCGAACCTTGCCGACTGGCCGGACGTCAACTGGACGCCGGACAAGGCGGCGATCCGCGTCGACCTCGACACGCTGACGCCGGAAGTCGTCGCGACGTGGAAGCATGGCGACCGGCTGCTGCTCAATGGTAAAATGCTGACCGGACGCGACGCCGCGCACAAACGCATTGCCGACATGCTCGCCAAGGGCGAGCAACTGCCGGTCGATTTCCGCGGGCGCGTCATCTATTATGTCGGTCCGGTCGATCCGGTCGGCGAGGAAGTGGTCGGCCCGGCCGGTCCCACCACCGCGACCCGCATGGACAAGTTCACCCGCATGATGCTCGACCAGGGTCTGCTGGCGATGGTTGGCAAGGCGGAGCGTGGGGGCGATGCGACCAAGGCGATCGCCGAGCGTAAGTCGGCCTATCTCATGGCGGTCGGCGGCGCGGCGTACCTCGTCGCGCGAGCGATCAAGGGGTCGAAGGTCGTCGGCTTCGAGGACCTCGGCATGGAAGCGATCTACGAGTTCGAGGTGCAGGATTTCCCGGTCACCGTCGCGGTCGACAGCGAAGGGCAGAATGTCCACCACCTCGCCCCGCTGGTGTGGCGCGAGAAGATTGCGAAGGAGCGGTTGCTCGAAGGGGTCTGAGTCCGACCTTCGTCGTTCAGGCGAAGGCGGGAATCCATAGCCGCCGATGGGTGGGATAGAAGCGCAAGCGTCGCGTCTATGGGTTCCCGCCTGCGCGGGAACGACGATGGGGGCGGGGGCCAGGCGGTCTTCTCTCCACCCACGTCACCCCAGCGCAGGCTGGGGTCTCCCGCGGCTCCTGTCCCGTGCTTCAACCAGAAGACTCCAGCCTTCGCTGGGGCGACGTCAGTGGTGACAGGGTGCGGCCTTCCCCACCTCGCACGTCACCCCGGACTTGATCCGGGGTCCCGCTTCTTCTTCTGGCTGCGGGTAAAAGCGTCACCCCGCGTTAGCCTCGGCGTGACGATCACATCAGGCGGCGTTCGTCTCCGCCGACAGCGCCCCGATAAACCGTTTGCGCCACCAGATGACGTCTTCGTCGACGACATTCTCGATCATCGCCTGCCACCGGTCGATCCGCTCGGCACGCGGCATCCTGAGCGCCTTGTCGATGCCGTCGGCAATATCCTCGGCGCTATAGGGATTGATCATCAGCGCGCCGACCGACAGCTGCTGCGCCGCGCCGGCGAAGCGCGACAGGATCAGCACGCCCGGATCGCGCGGGTCCTGAGCCGCGACATATTCCTTCGCGACCAGGTTCATGCCGTCGCGTAAAGGGGTCACCAGCCCGATGCGCGCCGCGCGATAGATGCCGGCCAGCACCTCGCGCGGATAGCCCTTGTTCACATAGCGGATCGGCACCCAGTCGGTATCGGCATAGGCGCCGTTGATCCGCCCCGACATCTGTTCGAGGTTGTTGCGGATGTCGCGGTACGTCTGGACCGCGGTGCGCGACGGCGGCGCGATCTGCAGCAGATAGACGAGCGCCCGGCGGTCGGGATGGTTCTGCAGGAAGCGTTCGTACCCGGCGAAGCGTTCGGGCAGCCCCTTCGAATAATCCAGCCGGTCGACCCCGACGATCAGGCTGCGCCCGACCGCGCTTTCGAGCTGGTTGAGCTGCGCCGCGCGCGCGACCGGCCCGGCGGCGCCGGCGATGAAGTCCTTCGCCTCGATCCCGATCGGGCAGCTGATCGCGCAGATGGTACGCCCGCCGACGGTGACCTCGTTGCCCTCGATCGTGCCGCCCATTTCCTCCTTCACATAGTTGAAGAAGCTGTCGAGCCATTCCTCGTTCTGGAAACCGACCACGTCATAGGCGAACAGCGCCTCGACCATGCGGCGATGATCGGGCAGCGCGGTCAGCAGCCGGCGCGGCGGCCACGGAATATGCAGAAAGAAACCGATGCGATTGGTCACGCCCTGCTGGCGCAGCACCCAGCCCAACGGGATCATGTGATAGTCATGGACCCACACCAGATCGTCCGGCTGGATATGCGGGCCGATGCGTTCGCCGAACACCCGGTTGACGCGCTCATACCCACCCTGAAAATCGCGTTCGAACTCGGTCAGGTCCAGCCGGTAGTGGAATAGCGGCCACAGCGTCCGGTTGGCATAGCCGTCATAATATTCCTCGACGTCCTGCTCGCTCAGATCCATCACGGCGCTGGTGACGCCGCCATAGGTCTGGAACCGCAATTCACGATTGTCGCTGGTATCCCCCGACCAGCCGAACCAGATGCCGTCCTCTTCGGCGAGGGCTGCGTTCAGCGCGACCGCCAGCCCGCCCTGCGCGCCGCCGCCGGTGCCCGGCTGCGGGGCCTGCACCCGGTTCGAGATGACGATCAAGCGACTCATCTGACGACATTCCATGACTTGCTCAGCAGGACGGCGGAATTGATCATGCCGACCAGCGAGTAGGTTTGCGGGTAGTTACCCCAGAGTTCCCCGGTTTCGGGGTCGATATCCTCCGACAGCAGCCCGGCGGGCGTGCAGCGCGACAGCATCTCCTCCAGCAATTCGCGCGCATCGTCATAGCGGCCGGTCGCGTGCAGCGCCTCGATCAGCCAGAAGGTGCAGACGTTGAACGCGGTATGCGGCAGGCCGAAATCATCCTCGATCGCATAGCGCAGCATATGGCTGCCGCGCCGCAGACCCTTCTCCACCGCCTCCAGCGTGCCGATGAAGCGCGGGTCGCTGGGTTCGAGGAAGCGCAGGTCGAGCAGCTGGATGATGCTGGCGTCGAGATCGTCGCCGCCGAAAGTCGCCGACATGCGGTTCGTCTCCGGCCGCCACGCCTCGCGCTCGATCTTCGCACGCATCGCGGTCGCCCGGTCGCGCCAGAAGATTTCCCGCTCGCCGAGGCCGAGCGTGCCCGCGACATTGGCGAGCCGGTCGCACGCCGCCCAGCACATCGCCGCGCTATAGGTGTGGACATGGCTCTTGGTCCGCAATTCCCACAGACCGGCATCGGGCTTGTCGTAGCTTTCCCATGCCCGTTCGCCGATCGGCTCCAGTGCCTCGAAATCGGCCTGCTTGCCGACGCGGAACAGCCGCTGGTCGAAGAACCCCTGCGCATTGGACAGGATGATCTGGCCATAGGCGTCGTGCTGGACCTGTTCATAGGCCTGGTTGCCGACGCGCACCGGCCCCATCCCACGATAGCCGTCCAGCCCCTCCGCCTCACGCTCGATCAGCGTCGCCTCGCCACCGACGCCATAGAGCGGCTGGATCTGCCCGTCGGCGGCATTGTCGACGATGTTGCGCAGATATTCGAGATACCCCTCCAGCACGTCGAGCGCCCCCAGCCGGTTGAGCGCTTGCACCGTATAATAGGCGTCGCGAATCCAGCAGTAGCGATAGTCCCAGTTCCGCCCGCTATCGGCATGTTCGGGGATCGAGGTGGTGAGTGCCGCGACGATCGCGCCGGTTTCCTCATGCTGGCATAGTTTCAGCGTGATCGCGCTGCGGATCACCGCCTGTTGCCATTCGACCGGCGTGGCGAGGCCGCGTACCCAGTGACGCCATTCGTCGATCGTGTTCTTGAGCATCCGCTCGACCGACGCGGGCAGTTCGTCCGAAAAGCTCTCGTCCGGCCCGAGGAAGAAATGCAGCGTGCGCTCGACCCGGAACAGCCGCTCGTCCTCGATCCAGCCGACCGGCGCGCTGGTCGACAGACGGATCGCCTCCTGATCGAGCAGATAGCGGATATGGTTCGACCCGCGCGTCCGCTCCGCCTGCGCGCTGCCCCAGTTGACCGACGGGCGCAGCCGGACGCGGATGCGGGGCGACCCGGCCAGCGGCCGCACGATCCGGCAAAAGGCGACCGGGCGATACATCCGGTCGTGCCGCTTGAAGCGGGGACAGAAGTCGACGACCTCGATCGCATTGCCGTGCGCGTCGATGTGGCGCGTCACCAGCACCGGCGTGTTGCGGATATAGGTCTGCTGCGTCTCGACACAGCCGTCGAGGTCGATCTCCCAGAATCCGAACGCCCCGTCCGACCCGCGCCGCCGGTCGTCGAGCAGCGAGGAAAAGGCCGGGTCGCCATCGACCCGCGGCAGGCAGCCCCACACGAAGCGCCCGTTGCGGTCGACCAGCGCCGACACCTGGCAATTGCCGATCGGCCAAAGGTCCATCGTCGCGGTCATGCATTCTTCTCCAGCCAGTCGAGAAAGGCGGCGACATCGTCCAGCCGATAGGCGGCGGCGGTATCGCGCATCGGTCCGATCAAAATGCCCGCCCCGCCATGATGCGCGGCGACCACCATGCCCGGTTCGTCGGTCAGGTCGTCGCCGACGAACACCGGCGCATGGCCGGCAAAGGGGGCGTCCTCGCACAGGGTTGCGATCGCGGTGCCCTTGTCATGGCCGGCCATGCGCAGTTCGATCATCATCTTGCCCGCCTGTGCCGTCAGCCCGTCGCGCTGTGCGAAGGCATCGACCAGCGCGTGCGCCTCCTGTTCGACCTCGGGAGCGCCGCGATAATGGATCGCGACGCCCAATGTCTTGATCTCGATCACGATTCGCGGATCGTCGGCGAAGCGGTCGGCAAAGGCGCGCTCGGCCGCCGTCAGGCTGGCGGGGCGGTCGGGCAGGAGGGTGGTTCCGCCGGCGGGGCGGATTTCGGCGCCGTGGCTGCCGACGACGGCATAGGGCGCGATCGTCTCGCCCAGAAAGCCGTCAATCTGTTCGATCGACCGTCCGCTGACGATCGCGACCCGCCCGTCCAGCCGTTGGGCAAGGCGGGCGAGAAGCGCATGCAGGCTTTCGCTGACCACGACCCCATCGGGTCGTTCCGCCAGTTCGACCAGCGTGCCGTCGAAATCGAGGAACAGGCCGGCATCGTCGAGCAGGCCGGCGGGCGGGGGAGGGAGGTCCTGATAGGGCATCGGGTCGGTGAACGCGGGGTGGCGCGAAATCGTTTCGCAGGTGCGGTGTATTTTGACGTGAATGCGCATCACCTGCGCCTGCACGTCGCCCGCGATTTGATAGTGTAGTCAGGTTTCTGGCTCTTCGTCGGCGCCAACCCTACACGTCACCCCGGGCTTGACCCGGGGTCCCGCTTCTTCAACCGAAGATGGTTGTCGAAAGATCACGCCAATCGGGATTGCCGCGTTCTATCAGTTCGAACTTCCAGTCCCGGTGCCACCGCTTCATCCGCTTTTCCTGCGCGATGCACGCAAGAATGTCGTCACCGCGTTCGGCCCAGACAAGGCGGGCAAGATTGTACTTGGCGCAATGGATCGAACCGTGACCGGTTCGATGCTGATGAATTCGAATTAGGAGATCAGCTGTAACACCGACATAGGTCGCACCACGATAGCGGTCGGCCATGATGTACACCCAGCCTCCCTGTCGCTCTCCGTCCATGATGCGGAGAGAAGAAGAAGCGGGACCCCGGGTCAAGCCCGGGGTGACGTTGTAGGGAGGTAACGGCCCATGCAAGGGGTGGCGAACCCCGCCGCCACCCTCTATGCAACCCCCATGACTGCCCGGATCATCGACGGAAAAGCCTTCGCCGCGAATTTGCGCGCGCGTGTCGCCACCCATGCCGCCGCCTTCGCGACCGCTGCCGGCCGCCCGGCGGGCCTCGCCGTCGTGCTGGTCGGCGAGGATGCGGCGTCGTCGGTCTATGTCCGCTCGAAGGGCAAGGCGACGCGCGAAGCGGGCATGGCCAGCTTCGAACACCGCCTGTCGGCCGACGTATCGCAGGGCGAACTGATCGCGCTGGTCGAGCAGCTGAACGCCGATCCGGCAGTCGACGGCATCCTCGTCCAGCTGCCGCTGCCCAGGCATCTCGACAGCGATGCGGTGCTGCTGACGATCGATCCCGACAAGGATGTCGACGGCTTTCACCCGGTCAATGCCGGGCGGCTGGCGACCGGGCTGCCGGGGATGGTGCCATGCACCCCCTATGGCTGCCTGCTGCTGCTGCGCGACGTGCTGGGCGACCTCTCTGGCATGGACGCGGTCGTCGTCGGCCGGTCGAACATCGTCGGCAAGCCGATGGCGGCGCTGCTGACCGCGGAGAGCTGCACCGTCACCATCGCGCATTCGCGCACTCGCGACCTGGCGGAGCATGTCCGCCGCGCCGACATCGTCGTGGCGGCGGTGGGGCGTGCGAACTTCGTCCCCGGCGACTGGCTGAAGCCCGGCGCGACCGTGATCGATGTCGGCATCAACCGCACCGATGCCGGGCTGGTCGGCGATGTCGACTTCGCCTCGGCCAGCGAGGTCGTCGGTGCGATCACCCCGGTGCCCGGCGGGGTCGGACCGATGACCATCGCCTGCCTGCTGCGCAACACGCTGGTCGCGGCACATCGTCGTGCCGGCATCGCGTTCGACGACGCCACGCTGTGATCGAGCTGTTCGTCTCGTCGCTGATCACCTTCTTCGTGGTGATCGATCCGCCGGGCTGCGCGCCGATCTATGCCGGTCTCACCACCGGCGCGTCGGACCTGCAGCGCCGGTCGATGGCGATCCGCGCGGTCGGCATCGCCACGGCGATTCTCGTCGTCTTCGCGCTGTTCGGGCAGGCGCTGCTCAAGGCGCTTGGCATCAGCCTCGACAGCTTCCGCATCGCGGGCGGCATCATGCTGTTCCTGATCGCGCTGGAAATGGTGTTCGAAAAACGCACCCAGCGCCGCGAGGACCGCGCGCAGAAGATCATCGAGACGCCCGAGGTGGAGGACGTCTCCACCTTCCCGATGGCGATGCCGATGATCGCCGGGCCGGGGTCGATCGCCTCGGTCATGCTGCTGATGAGCCAGGTCGGCGACTGGAGCGCCCGCGCGGTCGTGCTGGGCGCGCTGGCCACGATCCTCGCCATGACGCTCGCCGCGCTGCTCGCGGCAGGGCCGATCATGAAGCTGCTGGGCGCCCGGATCGAGGCGGTCATCACCCGCTTGCTGGGCGTGCTGCTCGCGGCGCTGGCGGCGCAGTTCGTCATCGACGGGGTGCGGGCCAGCTTCCTGTAGCAGCCGCTACCTCGCTGAACCGTTGCGAAGTGTTGCTTATCCGTTACACCTGATACGAAAGATGTAACGAATACACCTATACGTATTTACAGCCGTCGCAGGATAGCCCGATACCTTGCGTCGTGAACCGAGCCTTTCAGGGAGGCGAGGGGACCGGTCAAGCGCCTCAAAAGGCGGAAGAACAAGGGCTCCTACGAATGATTGCTACCATGATGCGCGCATCGCTGCGTCGCGGCACCGCCTTGTCGGTGATCGCCACCGCCAGCGTCGGGCTGTTCGCTGCCCCGGCATTTGCGCAGGACGTCGCGCCTGCCGGCGCGACCGCGCCCGTGCCCACGACTCCGCAGGACGATTCGTCGCAGGACATCGTCGTCACCGGCTCGATCCTGCGTGGCGCCGATAGCGGCATCTCGCCGGTCACCACCCTGACCGCCGAAAATCTCGACGCGCGCGGCATCAACACCGTGCAGGATGCGATCCAGCTGCTGTCGTCGAACAACGGCCCGGCACTGACCAACTCGTTCACCGCCAACGGCGCGTTCGCCGGCGGTGCGTCGGCCGTGTCGCTGCGCGGCCTGTCGACCAGCTCGACGCTCGTGCTCTTCGACGGCCTGCGCGCCGCCTATTACCCGCTCGCCGACGACGGTTCGCGCAACTTCGTCGACCTGAACACCATTCCCGACGACATCGTCGACCGCGTCGAAGTGCTGCGCGACGGCGCCTCGTCGAGCTACGGCGCCGACGCGATCGCGGGCGTGGTCAACATCATCACGAAGCGTTCGTTCAAGGGCATTTCGGGCCGCGTCGAAGCCGGCATCTCGGAAGACGGCGTCGCCGCGAACCAGCGTCTGACGCTGACCGCCGGCACCGGCGACCTCGATGAACAGGGCTACAACGCCTATATCAGCGGCTTCTATTTCCGCAGCGAAGGCGTGAAGAACCGCGACCTGCCGGGCCTGTTCGCCACCGACGACCAGCGCAGCATCGGCGGCCCGAACGGTGTGTTCAACGGCCAGAACGCCGCCGGAGAGATCAACGGCTTCAACGTTGGCAGCACCTTCTACGTCCGTCCGGGCACGACGGGCCGCTATCAGATCCTGAACCCCGCTGCGGGCTGCTATGCCGGACCGTCGGTCACGCCGACCGCCGCCGACCTGGTGCGCCTCAACGCAGCCGGCCAGCCGGTCAACGCCGCGCTGCCGGTGTCGAACGTCTGCCAAGAAGACTTCACCTACAACTACGGCAACGTGACGCCGGACATCGAACGCTTCGGCGGTTCGGCACGCGTCACCGCCAAGGTGGGCGATACGTCGGAAGCGTTCCTGTCGGTCAACTTCCAGCAGACCCGTTCCAGCTATTACGGCTCGACCGGCACGATCCGCGGCAATGCGCCGACCGGCATCCTGTTCCCGCAATTCTCGACCTCGTCGGGCGCGGCGACCTTCGCGCCGGGTTCGGCGATCCTCACGCTGCCGGTCTATGTCTGCGCTGCGCGCGTGAACTGCACCGCGGCGAACGGCACCCTGAACCCGAACAACCCGTTCGCTGCCGCCGGCCAGACCGCGCAGATCCTCGGCCGCAACCAGGAACTGACGTATAACGAGACGCGTAGCCGCGTGTATCGTGCGGCCTTCGGCCTGTCGGGCACGATCTTCGACGATGTCGACTACAACTTCAATGCGACGGCGATGCATACCGACCTGCGTCGCAAGCAGGACGGTTACGTCTTCATCCAGAACCTGCTGAACGTCATCGCCGACGGTACGTATAATTTCGTCAACCCGGGCCAGAACAGCCAGGCGGTGCGCGATTACGTGACGCCGGTGAACATCACCGACGCTTCGTCGGACCTGTATCAGGCGCAGGTGACCTTCACCAAGTCGCTGTTCGAACTGCCCGGCGGTCCGCTGCAGCTCGGCGTCGGCGGGTCGATCTTCTACGAAGCGGTGAATGCGCCCAGCGCCAACCCGGACACCAACGGCCCGGCGCAGCGCTACTTCACGATCAACGCGTTCGGCACCGAAGGCAATCGTACCGTCAGCTCGGCCTTCGGCGAAATCCAGGCGCCGATCTTCGACATGCTCGATGTCAACCTGTCGGGTCGCTATGACCATTATTCGAGCGGTCAGAGCAACTTCTCGCCCAAGGCCGGTGCGCGGTTCAAGCCGTTCCGCCAGCTGACCGTCCGCGGTACCTGGTCGCGCGGTTTCCGTATCCCGAGCTTCGCGGAAGCCAACGCGCTGCCGACGACCGGCTATGTCAGCCAGTCGATCACCAACGTGCCGGCCAATTTCCGTGCGCAATATGGTGCGGCCTGCGCCAACGATGCGACGGCGGCCACGGCCTGCCCGACCTATCTGACCGCCTATTCGATCGGGTCGACCACGCTCGCCTCGCCGAACCTGCAGCCGGAAAAGTCGCGCAGCTTCACCGCCGGTATCCAGTTCACGCCCATCCCGAACTTCACGTTCACGGTCGACTATTTCAACATCAAGAAGACCGGCGCGATCACCTCGCCGTCGAACGCTGCCGCGATCGCTGCCTATTACGCAGGTCAGCCGATCCCGGCCGGGTTCAACGTCATTCCGGACGCGCCGGACGTCAACCTGCCCAACGGTCGTCCGCGCATCGGCTTCGTCGAATCGCAGCTGATCAACTCCGATACGATCTTCTCGGAAGGTCTCGACTTCGGTCTGACCGGTCGCGTCGACTTCGGTTCGTTCCAGTGGCGCACCGCGGCGAATGCCAGCCTGCTGCTCGAACTCAGCACGACCTTCCCGGACGGTACGAAGGAAACCTATGTCGACACGCTCGGCAACTTCAACCTGACGGCGGGCAACGGCACGTTCAAGTGGCGCGGCAACTGGTCGAACACCTTCTCGTTCGACAACGTCGACGTGACCGGCACCGTGAACTACGTCTCGGGCTACGACCTGTCGGCGGAAGACCAGGGCGGCAGCTATCGCGATTGCTCGCTGAACCCGGGCTATGTCGATTGCCGCGTGAAGAGCTACATCACGGCCGACATGAACGTCAGCTTCAACGTCAACGACAACGTCACTTTCTACGTCAACGCGTTGAACATCTTCGACCGGCTCCCGCCGCTCGACGTGGTCACTTATGGCGCGCACCTCTACAATCCGGTGCAGGGCGGCAACGGCATCTTCGGCCGCAGCTTCCGCGCCGGCGCGAAGTTCGGCTTCTAGTCGCTTCGAACCTCGTAAAGATCGGGCCGCTTCCCATCCGGGAAGCGGCCCTTTTTTTGTGGCGGCTTTGGCGGCCGGCGCGCCGACGGCAGCGGTTGCGACAACGGCTTCGTCGCGCGCGCAGGCACGGGCGTGTCCTGATCTCTCGCAACGACGCGATTCCGGGGTGAAGAAAATAGGTAACGTCGACCGGGCGGCGACCGAGAACGTCTGCAAAGACCGTCCAGTCCGTACGGCCGACGTCAACAGCCTCGGCCGCTTCGTCCTCGGCGGTACCCGCGCCAACCTTCAAAAAATCGACAGCCATCAGAGAATTGGCGCGCGCGCACCGGCACCGCGGCGCCTATTTTTTGAGCATGTTGCTTGCCAAACCGGCAAAATCGGCAGCGATGTACTGTTATATTTCAGTAAGATGGTAATTAGTAGCAATATGACCATACGTATCGATAGTCGAAATGTGAACGACGGCCAGTAGGGCCAAGAATATGATGATATTCCTATTAAACTATATAGAATATAAACTTAGTATTTAGCCGGGTTCAACCGGTCCGATAGTCGAAACTGTTACCAAAAAAACACGACGCCATGCATTTTGTGAATGGTTCGTTTCCGAGAATTGCGTCGTAACTTCTGACCCCGTTAGTCTCCTCATATTGCATCGAAATGACGGTGCTTTGGGGAATAGGGGCACATATGAAATTAAACGCACGTAGCGCTCTGTTGGCATCCACGCTGCTGTTCGGCGTGGCGTCGCCTGCAATGGCGCAGGTCGCGCAAGGGCCGGTGGATCCGTCGACGGACGATTCCGCCCAGGAAATCACCGTCACCGGTTCGCGTATCGCCCGTCCCGATCTAGACGCGCCCAGCCCGGTGACCACCGTCACCGCCGAACAGTTCAACCTGACCGGCACGGTCACCGTCGAAACGCTGCTGAACGAACTGCCGCAGCTGATCCCAGGCAACACCGCGGTGTCGAACAACCAGGGCGGCGAGAGCTTCTCGACCCTCGACCTTCGCGGCCTTGGTCCGCAGCGCACGCTGATCCTGATCGATGGTGAGCGCGTTCCGCCGTCGTCGGTGTCGGGCGTTGTTGACATCGGTACCATCCCGACTGGCCTGATCGACCGGGTCGACGTCGTGACCGGCGGTGCTTCGGCCGTGTACGGTTCGGACGCGATCTCGGGTGTTGTCAACTTTGTGTTGAAGGATCGCTACGAAGGCGCCGAAATTACGTCGCAATACAGCATTAATGAACAGGGTGATGGCGCGAAGTTCAACATCCAAGGGTTGATTGGCGGTAACTTCAACGATAATCGCGGTAACCTGACTCTGTTCGCCAGCTATTTCACACGTGAGGCGATTGGGCAGGGGGATCGCCGGATAACGACGCCGGCGTCGGTCCTGATTTACAACGATGCCGGAACCGAAACCGAGGACGATGACCGCATCCGCGTCGGCAACCTGCTCGAACCCATTTCGGCCGGGAACAACGACTATCTGTACGCCGCCGGTGGTTCGGGCACCCCGCCCTGGGGCCAGGTGTCGAACAACGCCGCCAATCCGTTTCGTAACCTTGCAGCATTGCTGCCTGGCACCTTCGCGGCTGCGAACACCGACTGCAATACGGCAACTCCCGGCGTGGCCGTCAACAGCGGCACGCTATCGTTCAACAATAACGGCCAGCTCAGCCCCTATTTCGGCAGCGGCCTGTGCGCCTATGCCAATCGCGCGTCGGGATCGAGCCGCTACAACTTCAACCCTGCCAACCTGCTGTAGACGCCCTATGAGCGCCTGCTGCTAACCTCGACCGCGCGCTACGACATTACGGACAACATCCGTCTCAAGGTGCTGGCGAACTATGCCGACACGTCGCAGACGGTGAATCTGGCGCCGACGCCCGCCACCGGCATCAGCGTGCCGTACAACAGCCCGTTGCTGCCGAACGATCTGCGCATCGCGCTCGCCAGCCGCCCAAACCCGACCGCGCCGTTCACCTATGCCCGCCGCTTCAGCGAAACCGGCCCACGTGTCGGCATCTACGACTCGAAGACCTTCGTCCTGCGCGGCACGCTTTCGGGCAAGATCAGCGACGACTGGAACTGGGACGCGACGCTCAGCTACGGCAAGGTCGATGCGCTCGCCACTTCACTCGGCAACATCAACCGCACCGCGGTGGCGCAGGGACTCAACAACTGTCCGGTCGGCTCGCTGCCGGGCTGCGTCCCGATCAACATCTTCGGCGCAAACACGCTGACCCCGGCGATGCTGTCGTTCGTTCGCATCGACACCAAGGAATCGCGGGACTTCGAACAGATTCGCGCTGCCGCCAACGTGTCCGGTTCGCTGTTTAAGCTACCTTATGGTGACGTGCAGGTCGCTGTGGGCGGCGAAATTCGTACCGATCGTGGCAGCGTGACCGTCGACGATGCGCAACGCACCGGCAATATCTACGGCTTCAACGCTGTGCAGAGCCAAAACGGCACGATCAACGTGAAGGAAGCCTATGGCGAGATTCGCGTCCCGCTGCTCGCGGAGATTCCGTTCTTCCATGACCTCTCTGTCGAAGCAGGCGCGCGCTACTCCGACTATTCGACCATCGGTAGCCTGTTCAACTGGAAGGCCGGCGCACAGTGGGCACCGGTCAACTGGATGCGGTTCCGCGGGATCTACAATAAGGCGGCACGCGCTCCCGCAATCGTCGAACTGTTCCAGAACGGCGACCAGGGCTTCCCAAGCTATGTCGACCCCTGCAATGCAGTCGGCCGTACGGCACAGGCGCTGGCGATCTGTAGCGCACAGACCCCGGCCTTCGCGGCCGCCGGCGGCTATAACGGCTTCACCCAGAATAACAGCCAGGTCGAGGCGTTCGCATTCGGCAACCCGAACATTTCGGAAGAACGCGCCGAAACCTACACCGCCGGCGCGGTACTGACGCCGAAGGTCGGCTTCGGTACGTTGTCGCTGACCGTCGACTATTACGACATCAAGATCGAAAACCTGATTACGACGCTGGGTGCCGGGTATTTCATCAACCAGTGCTACGTGCAGAACGTCTCGACCGCCTGCGATCGTATCCGTCGTAACACCGGCACCGGGCAGATCGACGCGATCAACACCGCCACCGGTAACCAGGGAACGCTGACCACCAGCGGGATCGATGCCGGGCTGAACCTTGTTCTTCCCTTCGACCAGTTCGGCCTGAACGGTCGCCTGCGCCTTCAGGAAGTCTTCACCTGGGTGCGCAGCTTCAAGTCCGATGGGACGGAGTTCACGGGCCGATCGACCGGTGGCAACGGCGGGGCACGTCCGGCATACAAGTCGACGCTGACGGCCGCTTATGACCTCGACCGGTTCACCATTCAGGGTCGGTGGAACTTCCAGTCTCGCGTTACCGAGGACTTCGGCTTGCCGGTCAACCCGGTCACGCCGACGCTGAGCTACTACGACTTGCAGATCCGTCAGGGTATCACCGACAAGTTCGACCTGACGTTCATTGTCAACAACGTGCTCGATGCCAAGGCAAAGCGTACGCCGAACGGTTACTTCGATCAGGGTGGTGTCGACACCACCTGGTACGCGCCGATCATCTTCGGTCGGTCGTACACCATTCAGGCACGTGCCGTCTTCTAAGCGCAGTCCTTCCGGACAAGAAACGGCGGCGGGGAGCGATCCCCGCCGCTTTTCCTTTACCCCACGCTCAGGCTCAGCGCGCCGTCACCCTCATCGACCCGCACCGTCGACCCGTCGCGCACCTTGCCGCGCAGGATCAGGTCGGCGAGCGGGTCCTGCAGATAGCGCTGCACCGCGCGCTTCAACGGCCGTGCGCCGTATACCGGGTCGTATCCGACCCGCCCCAGCCACGCCCGCGCGGCGTCGGTCAGTTCGACCTTCACCTTCCGATCCGCCAGCAGACGCCCGACGCGTCCGACCTGGATGTCGACGATCGGCGCCATGTGATCCGCCGCCAGCCGGTGGAACAGGATGATTTCGTCCAGCCGGTTGAGGAATTCGGGGCGGAAATGCGCGCGGACGACGTCCATGACCTGCGGCTCGACCTCCTCGACCGGCTGTCCGTCGGCGAGGTTGGTGAGATATTGCGACCCGAGGTTCGACGTCAGGATCACGATCGTGTTCGAGAAATCGACCGTGCGCCCCTGTCCATCGGTCAGGCGCCCGTCGTCCAGCACCTGCAACAAGATGTTGAAGACGTCGCCATGCGCCTTCTCGACCTCGTCGAACAGCACGACCTGATAGGGCCGCCTGCGCACCGCTTCGGTCAGCACGCCGCCTTCCTCGTAACCGACATAGCCCGGAGGCGCGCCGATCAGCCGCGCGACCGCGTGCTTTTCCATGAACTCGCTCATGTCGATCCGCACCATCGCGTTCGGATCGTCGAACAGGAACTCGGCCAGTGACTTGGTCAGCTCGGTCTTGCCGACGCCGGTCGGTCCAAGGAACAGGAACGACCCCAGCGGCCGGTTCGGGTCCTGCAAGCCGGCCCGCGAACGGCGGACGGCGGTGGCGACGGCACGCACCGCCTCGGCCTGCCCGATCACCCGCTTGCCGAGTGCGGCTTCCATCGTCAGCAGCTTCTCGCGCTCGCCCTCCAGCATCCGGTCGACCGGAATCCCGGTCCAGCGGCTGACGACCGCGGCGATGTCGTCGGCGGTCACTTCCTCGCGCAGCATCGCGCCGCCGGCATTTTGCTGCGCCTCGACCAGCTGCTTTTCCAGCGTCGGAATGGTGCCATAGGTCAGCTCGGACATCTTGGCCAGGTCGCCCGAACGCTGCGCCTGTTCCAGCGCCATGCGCGCGGCGTCGAGCTGTTCCTTCAGCTTCGCCTCCGACGCGATCTTGTCGCGCTCGGCCTGCCACCGGCCGGTCAGCTCGGCCAGCTGCTCCTCGGCATTGGCCAGTTCCTCCTCCAGCGTGTCGAGCCGGTCGAGGCTCGCCGCGTCGCTCTCGCGGCGCAGCGCCTCGCGCTCGATCTTCATGCGCAGGATGCGGCGGTCGAGGCTTTCGATCTCCTCGGGCTTGCTTTCCACCTCCATGCGGATGCGACTGGCGGCCTCGTCCATCAGGTCGATCGCCTTGTCGGGCAGGAAGCGGTCGGTGATGTAGCGGTTCGACAGCGTCGCCGCCGACACCAGCGCGCCGTCGGTGATCCGCACGCCATGGTGCAGCTCGTATTTTTCCTTCAAGCCCCGCAGGATGCTGATCGTGTCCTCGACGGTCGGTTCGCCGACGAACACCGGCTGGAACCGCCGCTGGAGCGCGGGGTCCTTTTCGACATGCTTGCGATACTCGTCGAGCGTCGTCGCACCGATGCAATGGAGTTCGCCGCGGGCGAGGGCGGGTTTCAGCAGGTTGCCGGCATCCATCGCCCCTTCGGACTTGCCCGCACCGATCAGCGTATGCATCTCGTCGATGAACAGGATGATCTGCCCGTCGGCGCCCTTCACCTCGTCGAGCACGCCCTTCAAGCGCTCCTCGAACTCGCCGCGATATTTGGCACCGGCGATCAGCGACCCCATGTCGAGCGACATCAGCGCGCGGTCCTTCAGCCCCTCGGGCACGTCGCCATTGGCGATCCGCAGCGCCAACCCCTCCGCGATCGCGGTCTTGCCGACGCCCGGTTCGCCGATCAGCACCGGATTGTTCTTGGTGCGCCGCGCGAGGATCTGGATCGTGCGACGGATCTCCTCGTCGCGGCCGATCACCGGATCGAGCTTGCCGTCGCGCGCGGCGGCGGTCAGGTCGCGGGCGAACTTCTTGAGCGCGTCATAGCGATCCTCGGCCCCCGCCGTGTCCGCGCTGCGACCGCCGCGCAATTTATCGATCGCGGCGTTCAGCCCCTGTGGCGTGACCCCGGCGGTCGTCAGCGCCTTGCCCGCCGCACCGGGCGACAGTGCGAGCGCCAGCAACAGCCGCTCGACGGTGACGAAGCTGTCGCCCGCCTTCGTCGCGATCTGCTCCGCCTGGTCGAGCAGGCGCACGGTATCGTTGTCGAGGCCGGGCGAGGACTGCGCCCCCGATCCCGATACCGACGGCACCTTGGCCAGCGCCGCGTCGGTTTCAGCATTCGCCCGCCGCGCATCGGCGCCGGCGGCGGCGATCAGGCCGGACGCCATGCCCTGATCGTCGTCGAGCAGCGCCTTCAGGATATGTTCGGGGCTGATCCGCTGGTGGCTGTTGCGGATCGCCACCGTCTGCGCGGCCTGCAGGAAGCCTTTCGCGCGGTCGGTGAATTTCTCTAGGTTCATGGGATGCTCCCCTGTGATGTTGCCGGCGATATGGTGTGGTAAATGGGCAACACAAGAGGGCAGCGCTATCGATCGCGGAGCTATTCCTCCGGCGGCGGGAGCGGCACCATCCATTCGGCGAACAGCACCGGCAGGCTGGCGACGATGCCGGTCGTGGCGATGCCCAATGCCACCCAGTGCCGAGTCTGGCTCGGCATCGGCCAACCGAAACGGTCGGCGAGGGTCAGCCAGACGAACAGCGCGGCGATGCCGAGGCCGGTGACGACATGCGCGCGCACATGCGCCTGCGCCAATGCCGCGCGCTCGAACTCGTCGAGCGGCAGTTTTCGCGTGGTCCGGCCGAAGGGCGACATCGCCATCGCCATGATCGACGGGAAGACGGCGGGCGTCATCTCCGGGAGCCAGCTGCCGGGATCGCCCGGCGTCCGCAGTTCGATCACCGGCAACGCAGCGGCCAGCATCGTTGCGGCCAGCAACAGCCACCGCGTCCGGCGCGACCGGCCGGGGATCGTCGGCGCGTGCGGATCATATCGCTCCGCCGCCGTTGTACCATAGTCGGTCATGTGCCGGCTCCTTCGCGACGCAGGGCGTCGGCCATCGGTGGAAAGGGGGTAAGCGAGAAGATCAGTTCGACCGGCACCGCGAACCGCCCGGCGATGCGCAGCGCCAGTTCGAGGCTCGGCTTGTAATCCCCGCGTTCGAGATAGCCGATCGTCTGCGGATTGACGCCGACCGCCTCGGCCAGATCGCGACGCGACAGGCCATGGTCGGCGCGGAACAAGGCGATCCGGTTATACATGGCGTTCGACGTATGTGGGCATCGATATATTGCGTAAACACAACAAAGTTGCCATGCAAGCGACCATGAGGCTTCGACGGTCATCCGGTGCAGCGTTTCGCGGCGTACGGCGTTCAACAGCGATGGGACGCGCGTTTCGGTTCATCGGCTGGGCTTTGATATGGATCGTCGCGGCGCTGTGCCTCGCGATCACCATCGTGCCGCGCTTCCTCGACCGCATCTATTATCGCGGGGTCGCGGGCGACCATTTCGACGGCGCGCGCTTCTTCAACCCCGATGGCGACGACACGTCCGCGCCGCCGGGCGGCAGCCGGCGCGGCTTCTTCTGGCGACAGGCGACGGGCAGCGACGGGCGGCCGGACTGGCCGGATCATGTCCCGGTCACGCCGGCCCGACCCGGAGAACTGTTGCCCGCCGCGACCCGTCCGGCGCGAGACCCGGTGCAGACGCCGATGCGCGTCACCTGGGTCGGCCACGCCAGCGTGCTGGTGCAGACGCCGGGCCTCAACATCCTGACCGATCCGGTGTGGAGCGATCGCGCCGGCCCGTTCGGTTTCGGCCCGAAGCGGGTGGCGATGCCCGGCATCGCGCTCGCCGACCTGCCGAAGATCGACCTGATCCTTATCAGCCACAATCATTACGACCATCTCGACCTGTCGACGCTCAGGAAGCTGTACGACCGGGATCGTCCAGCGATCGTCACTAGCTTGGGCAACGACGCCATCCTGCGCAGCGGCGGCATGGCGGCGACCGCGCTCGACTGGCGACAGGCGGAGCGGGTCGGTGGGGCAACGGTCCATGTGGTGCGCAACCATCACTGGTCGAGCCGCTGGTTCGTCGACCGCAATCGCGCGCTCTGGTCTGCCTTCGTCGTCGAACTGCCCGGCGGCAATCTGTTCTTCGCCGGCGACACCGGGATGGGCGACGGGGCGTGGGTGCGCGAGGCGGCGGCGCTCGGACCCATCCGCCTCGCGCTGATCCCTATCGGCGCCTTCCGCTTCCAGCCCGGACAGATGGCGAGCGGCGCGCATATCGGCCCGGTCGATGCGCTCGACGTGTTCGGCCGGCTGGGCGCGTCGCGGGGGATGGCGATCCATTGGGGCACGTTCCGCCTGTCCTATGAAGGCTGGGCCACGCCGCCCAAATTGCTGACCGCGGCGAAACGCTGTGCGGGGCAGGGGACGAGCCGGTTCGGTGCGGTCCCGATCGGCCGTCCGGTCGACATCGCACCGATGACCACGCCCCCGCCGCCAGCCTTCGACCGCGCCGCGATCCTGCGCTGCCTCGAGACGGGAGAGGGCAACGCCTTGCGCTAACCACCGACCCCGGCCTAATAGTAACGACAGATACGATCCGGCAGAGACCGGACCATTGGAGAGAGACATGCTCGATTTCGCGCTCGGCGAAATGGCCGATGCCATTCGCGAGACCACGCAGCGCTTCGCCGCCGACCGCATCGCGCCGATCGCGGCGTCGGTCGATGCCGAGGATCGCTTCCCGGTAGAGCTATGGCCCGAAATGGGCGCGCTCGGCCTGCACGGCATTACGGTGAAGGAGGAGGATGGCGGCCTCGGCCTCGGCTATCTGGAGCATGTGGTCGCGTGCGAGGAAGTCGCTCGCGCCTCGGCCTCGGTCGGCCTGTCCTATGGCGCGCATTCCAATCTGTGCGTCAACCAGATCGCGCGCTGGGGCAATGCCGAACAGAAGGCGAAATACTTGCCGCAGTTGATCAGCGGCAAGCATGTGGGGTCGCTCGCCATGTCCGAAGCCGGGGCGGGGTCCGACGTCGTGTCGATGAAGCTGCGCGCCGACAGGGTCGATGGCGGCTGGCGCCTGAACGGCACCAAGTTCTGGATCACCAACGCGCCCTATGCCGCGACATTGGTCGTCTATGCCAAGACCCAGCCCGATGCCGGATCGAGGGGCATTACCGCCTTCCTGATCGAGAAGGATTTCGCCGGTTTCTCGATCGGGCAGAAGATCGACAAGATGGGCATGCGCGGATCGCCGACCGCCGAACTGGTGTTCGACGACTGTTTCGTGCCGCAAGAGAACGTCATGGGTCCGCTCAACGGCGGCGTCGGCGTGCTGATGTCGGGCCTCGATTACGAGCGCGTCGTGCTGTCCGGCATCCAGCTTGGGCTGATGCAGGCCTGTCTCGACACCGTCCTGCCCTATGTCGCCGAGCGCAAGCAGTTCGGCAAGCCGATCGGCGCGTTCCAGCTGATGCAGGGCAAGATCGCCGACATGTCGGTCGCGCTGAACAGTGCCCGCGCATATGTCTATGCGGTGGCGAAGGCGTGCGATGCCGGCCGCACCACCCGCCACGATGCGGCGGGCGCGATCCTGCTGGCGTCGGAAAACGCGGTGAAGGTCGCCAACGACGCGATTCAGGCACTAGGCGGCGCGGGCTATACGCGGGACTGGCCGGTCGAACGCTATTTCCGCGATGCGAAGCTGCTCGACATCGGCGCCGGGACCAACGAAGTTCGCCGGATGCTGATCGGTCGCGAATTGCTGGGTGAGGGGACGCGCGCACAATGACGGTGCTGCCGACGCTGATCGATCGCGGATCGGACGCCTTCGCCGCCAATGCCGCGCACAACGAAGCGCTGGCCGACGAACTGCGCCAGCGGGTCGCGACGACCGCGCTGGGCGGTCCCGAACGCAGCCGCGAACGTCATGTTTCCCGTGGGAAACTGCTGCCCCGCGACCGCATCCACCGCGTGCTCGACGCCGGGTCGCCGTTCCTTGAGGTGGGCGCGCTGGCGGCGAACGGCATGTATGGCGACGAAGCGGCGGCGGCGGGCGTCATCGCCGGCATCGGTCAGGTCCATGGCCGGCAGGCGATGATCGTCGCCAACGATCCGACGGTGAAGGGCGGCGCGTATTTCCCGATGACGGTCAAGAAGCATCTCCGCGCGCAGGAGATCGCGACCGAGAACCATCTGCCGTGCATCTATCTGGTCGACAGCGGCGGCGCGAACCTGCCCCACCAGGCGGAAGTGTTTCCCGACCGCGACCATTTCGGCCGCATCTTCTTCAATCAGGCGAACATGTCCGCCAGGGGCATTCCGCAGATCGCCTGCGTACTGGGCAGCTGCACCGCCGGCGGGGCGTACGTGCCGGCGATGTCGGACGAGACGGTGATCGTCCGCAACCAAGGCACGATCTTTCTCGCCGGCCCGCCGCTCGTCAAGGCCGCGACCGGCGAGGTCATCAGCGCCGAGGAACTGGGCGGGGCCGACACCCATGGCCGCAAGTCGGGCGTGGTCGATCATGTCGCGGAGGATGACGAACAGGCGCTGCTGATCGTCCGCGACATCGTCGCGACCTTGCCCCCGCCGCGCCGCGCGGAAATGGCGCTGGCAGCTCCACGTGCGCCGCTGCACGACCCCGCCGATCTCGCCGGCATCGTCCCCACCGACGTCCGCGCGCCATACGATGTGCGCGAGGTGATCGCGCGGCTGGTCGACGGCTCCGAACTGCACGAATTCAAGCCGCTCTACGGCACGACGCTCGTGTGCGGCTTCGCGCGCATCTGGGGCATGCCGGTCGCGATCCTTGCCAATAACGGCGTGCTGTTCTCCGAAAGCGCTCAGAAGGGCGCTCATTTCATCGAACTCGCCTGCCAGCGCCGCGTGCCGTTGCTGTTTCTCCAGAATATTTCCGGCTTCATGGTCGGCGGCAAGTACGAAGCCGAAGGCATCGCCAAGCACGGCGCGAAGCTGGTGACCGCCGTCGCCACCGCGCAGGTACCCAAGATCACCGTGCTGATCGGCGGCAGCTTCGGCGCGGGCAATTACGGCATGTGCGGCCGTGCCTATAGCCCGCGCTTCCTGTTCACCTGGCCCAACAGCCGCATCTCGGTCATGGGCGGTGAACAGGCGGCGAGCGTGCTGGCGACCGTCCACCGCGACGCCGACAGCTGGACGCCGGAACAGGCCGAAGCGTTCAAGGCCCCGGTGCGCGACCGTTACGAAGCGGAGGGCAGCCCCTACTACGCCACCGCGCGGCTGTGGGACGACGGCGTAATCCTGCCCGAACAGACCCGCGATGTGCTGGGCCTCGTGCTGTCGGCGACGCTCAACGCACCGATCGCCGACCGCGCGCAGTTCGGCATCTTCCGGATGTGATGGCGGTCCTCCGCGCATCCCGAACGTATCCCGGCGCAGGCGGGGGTCCAGAGCCAAACAGGCTGACGTCGGTTACCGGCCACCCTGGACCCCCGCCTGCGCGGGGGTACGCAGAGGGCGATTCGTCTTGCCAAAAACTGGACGTACCCCGGCGGAGGCCGGGGCCTAGCTGGGCGACGGCACCGCATGACCGCACACGCCCCGCAACTGGACCCCGGCCTTCGCCGGGGTACGGATTGGATTGGTTGGCGACGGTCCCGTCCGCGTTCGAGAATGTTCGGGAAGGGCAGGGCCGATGACCACCATCCCCAGCCTCCCGCCCATCCGCCCGCCCGGCCCGCACGACGTGGGCGTCACCCCCGGCAAGCCTCAGCCCCCCGCCACCCCCGACGCGCCGACGACCGCGCTCGGCATCGACACCGTCGCCTATGACGCGATCGTGGCGATGGTCACCCGTGCCATCGCCAGCCTGCCGCCGGGCATGGCGCTGTCCAGCTTCATCGCCACCGTCGCCCGCGTGACGGCGGAGGTCGAGGCGCAGCTCGCCGCGCGTCCGCCGGTGGAGGGGCAGGGGGCGGCACCGACCGCCACCCCTGCGCAAGGCACCGCCACGCCGCTCCCAGAGGCCGTCGCCCAGCGCCTCGCCGCTGCCTTCGCCGCCGATCCGGCCACCGCCCGCGCCGCCATCGCCGACACGCTGCAACCGGCACCGACCCATCCGGCCGAGGTCAGCGCCCGCGACCTCGCGCTCGCCGCCGCCGCCCTGCTGGGCGCACGCATCGATCCCGACCGCCCGATCCCGACCTCCAACGCCCGCGCGACCGATCCCGACCGCGACGCCCTCTCCACGGAACAGCCGATGCGCGACCGCCTTTATCTGCTCGACCCGAGCTTCTCCGATCCGGCATATCCCGACCGGACCTTCTACTGCCGCGACTGCATCACCATCGACGGGCTGCTCGCGCGCTTCCCCGAAAAGGCGACGATGCTGGAGGTCGTCCGCATCCCCTATCCCCGCCCGCGCGCCGACGTCATCGCGCTGGCAGGCGAAGCGCACCAGAATCTGCCGCTGCTGGTCCTCGCCCCCAACGCCGATCCGGCGCTGGCCGACGGGCGGCACGACGGCACCTATTTCGTCAGCGATTTGAAGGCGTTGCTCCACGCGCTGCACGTCCGTCACGGCTTTCCGGAGGCGCATCCATGACCCTTTGCTACAGCCCCCCGCCCATGCCAGACCATGACTTCGGCCGCCCGCCCGCGCCCGGGAACCACGCGCGTCACGATTTGCGCACAAGTGTGAACTTAGTGAACTTTGGAGCTGCGCGATGATCGAATCGCTGCTGATCGCCAATCGCGGAGAGATCGCCCGCCGCATCATCCGCACCGCCCGTCGGCTGGGCGTGCGCACCATCGCGGTGCATAGCGACGTCGATGCCGGCCTGCCCTTCGTCGCCGAAGCCGACGAAGCCGTCTGTATCGGCCCGGCTCCGGCGCGCGAAAGCTATCTCGACCAGGCGAAGATCCTCGCCGCCGCCCGCGCCACCAACGCCGCGGCGATCCACCCGGGCTATGGCTTCCTGTCGGAGAATGCCGAGTTCGCCGAGGCGGTCGTCGCCGCCGGCCTGATCTGGGTCGGCGCGCCCGCCGCCGCGATCCGTGCGATGGGGCTGAAGGACGCGGCCAAGGCGCGGATGATCGCCGCCGGCGTCCCCGTCACCCCCGGCTATCTGGGTGAGGACCAGTCGCGCGACCGGTTGCAGGCGGAGGCCGACGCCATCGGCTATCCCGTCCTGATCAAGGCGGTGGCCGGCGGCGGGGGCAAGGGGATGCGCCGCGTCGACGACGCGTCCGCCTTTGCCGACGCGCTCGACAGCTGTCGCCGCGAAGCCGCCGCCTCGTTCGGCGACGACCGCGTCCTGATCGAGAAATACATCCTGTCGCCCCGCCATATCGAGGTGCAGGTCTTCGGCGATACGCACGGCAATGCGGTCCACCTGTTCGAACGCGACTGTTCGTTGCAACGCCGCCACCAGAAGGTGATCGAGGAAGCACCCGCACCCGGCATGGATGCGGAAACCCGCGCATCGGTCTGCGACGCCGCGGTCCGCGCCGCCCGCGCGGTCGAGTATGTCGGGGCGGGCACGATCGAGTTCATCGCCGACGCCTCGGATGGCCTGCGCGCCGACCGCATCTGGTTCATGGAAATGAACACCCGGTTGCAGGTCGAACACCCCGTGACCGAGACGATCACCGGCACCGACCTCGTCGAATGGCAGCTCCGCGTCGCTTCGGGCGAGCCTCTGCCCAAGCGGCAGGACGACCTCGCCATCGCCGGCTGGGCGATGGAGGCACGGCTCTATGCCGAGAACCCGGCGACCGGCTTCCTGCCCTCGACCGGACCGCTCACCCATCTGCACCTGCCGAACGACATCCGCGTCGATGCCGGGGTGCGACAGGGCGATGCCGTGACCCCGCATTACGACCCGATGATCGCCAAGCTGATCGTCCACGCCCCCAACCGCGCCGCCGCCGCCGCGAAGCTGGCGCAGGCTGCCGCATCGGTACAGGTCTGGCCGGTCCGCACCAACGCCGCCTTCCTCGCGCGCTGTGCCGGCGATCCCGATTTCGTCGGCGAGCGGATCGATACCGGCTTCATCGAACGCCATGCCGACCGGCTGGTGCCCGATGGCAGCGCATCCGACGCCGCTGCCGGAGCCGCCGCCGCGGCACTGGTGCAGACCGACCCGGCCGACCCGTGGCGCGCGCTCACCGGCTTCCGCCTGAACGCCGCGCCGGACGATCGCGTCGCGGTCAGCATCGGCGGCGCCACCCGCCTTGCGACGCCAGCCCCGACCGGCAGCGTCGCACAGGTCGGTTACGAACGCGTCCTGTTCGCCGATGGCGAAGCCTTCCCCTTCGCCGCACCCGTTGCGGGGCAGGGCGGGGGCGCCTCGGCCGGCGACGGTGCGATCCTGTCGCCCATGCCCGGCCGCATCGTCGCGGTAGAGGTCGCGGCGGGCGACCGCGTCACCGCCGGACAGCGGCTGGTCGTGCTGGAGGCGATGAAGATGGAGCAGGCGTTGCTCAGCCCGTTCGACGGCGTGGTCGGCGACCTGTCCGCCATACCGGGCGCGCAGGTCGCCGAAGGGGTGCTACTTGCCCGCATCGAAAAGGACGCCGCATGACCGGACGCTTTTACGACGAGTGGCAGGTCGGCGACCGGATCGACCACCCGATCCGCCGTACCGTGACCGAGACCGACAATCTCCTCTTCTCGGCAATGACCCACAACCCGCAACCGCTGCACATCGATGCGGAGGCGGCCAAGGCGTCGGAGTTCGGCCAGATCCTCGTCAACGGCACCTTCACCTTCGCGCTGATGGTCGGGCTGTCGGTGGGCGAGACGACGCTCGGCACCTTGGTCGCGAATCTCGGCTACGACCAGCTGGTGATGCCCAGGCCGGTGTTCCTCGGCGACACGTTGCGCGCCACGACCGAGGTGACCGCGCTCAAGGACAGCCGCTCACGCCCCGATGCCGGCATCGTCACCTTCACCCACGAACTGCACAACCAGCGCGGCGAAACCGTCTGCCGTTGCCTCCGCACCGCCTTGTTGAAGCGGCGCGCATGAAGCTGCGTTCGCTATTGTTCGTCCCCGGCGACCGGCCGGATCGCTTTGCCAAGGCAGCGGGGAGCGGCGCCGACGCGCTGCTCCTCGACCTCGAAGATGCGGTCGCCGCCTCTGCCAAGGACACCGCCCGCGCCGCCGTGCGCGACTGGCTGTCGGAAGAGGCACCGCTCCCGCGCATCGTGCGGATCAACCCGGTCGACGGGCCGCTTGCGCTTGCCGATCTCGACGCGCTGGCCGGCACCCGGCCCGATGCGATCATGGTGCCCAAGGCGGAAGGGGCGGCGACGATCGCCACGCTCGACCCGCTGCTCGGCGCGCGTGGGCTGGCCGCGATACCGCTGCTGCCGATCGCGACCGAAACCCCCGCGGCGATCTTCCAGCTCGGCAGCTACGCCGCGGTCGCGCACCGGCTGCTGGGCATCACCTGGGGCGCGGAGGACCTGCCCGCCGCCATCGGTGCCGCGACCTCGCGCGAAGCGGACGGCCGCTACACCGCGCCCTACGAACTCGCCCGCTCGCTGACCCTGTTCGGTGCCCACGCCGCCGGGGTCGCGGCGATAGATACCGTCTATCCCGCAATCCGCGACGAAGCCGGCCTCGCCGCCTATGCCGCGCGCGCCGCCCGCGACGGCTTTACCGGCATGATGGCGCTCCATCCGGCTCAGGTCGCGCCGATCAACGCCGCCTTCACCCCCACGGCGGAAGCGGTCGCACGCGCGCAGGCGATCGTCGATGCCTTCGCCGCGAAGCCCGATGCCGGGGTGCTTCAAATCGACGGCCGCATGGTCGACGCCCCGCACCTGAAACAGGCGCGGCGGGTGCTGGCGCTACGCTAAATCCTCCCCGGCACGGGGAGGGGGACCATGCGCAGCATGGTGGAGGGGGTTGTCCGCATACGGCAACGCTGCGTTGCGTTGCGAACCCCCTCCACCATCGCCTTCGGCAACGGTCCCCCTCCCCGCGAGCGGAGAGGATCAGGTCACTCCACCGGCGGGCTGGGCGGCGGGGCGGCCAGCTTGCGCAGCGCCGCGGTCCGTTCCCGCTCCACCGCCGCGCGGTCGGCGGCCAGCCGCTTGCGAACCGCCAGATAATGCAGCGCCGCGCGGCGATCCTCCTCGCCTGTCAGCGTCGCGGGCAGTTGCTGTGCCGCTTCGTCCAGCGCGGCAGGCGTCGGGACCGGGGTGGCGGGGGGCAGGCCGGCATGGCCCTGCGACGCGATGTCGTACCAATGCGCCGCCGCCTGCGAGAAACCGGGCAGCGTCTCGGCCACCGCATCGAACCGTTCGACCGCCATCGCGTGCCGCACCAGCTCCGCCTCGATCGGGATCAGCGCGCGTTCGGCCAGCAGCATCCGCAACATCGCCGCGTCGCGATCGAACCGCCCCCATGCGGCATGGTTGAAGGCATGCTGGCTGCGCTGCAACGTCAGCGCCCGCAGCACATCGCCGCGGTCCGGCTGGCGCCAAACCCACGCGATCCCCTGCACCGCGAACCATCCCCACGCGACCAGCGCGAAGCCGGCCAGCGCCAGCAACAGGCTGCGCCAGCCGGGCGATCCGGCCGATGCCGCCGCGATGCCGACCACGACACCCGCCAGCACCGCCGCCGCCAGCCCCAGTCGCGGGTCGCGATACCATGTCTCGCGCAAAGCAGCCTCTCCCCAGTCACCGATAGCGCGCGATCCTAGCAGAGATCGCGGGAAGGGCGACACCGCCAATGTCCGGGGGGCGTACCGCGACGGGATTGCCGTCAGGCCGCCAGCCGCAGCCGGTCGCGCCCCTCGGCCTTGGCCCCGTACAGCGCCCGGTCGGCCGCGCGCAGCACTGCCGCCGCGCTGTCCATCCCGTCGATCGCGGCGATGCCTGCGCTCACGGTCAGTTCGACGATCGCCGATCCGTGGCGCAGCTTGGTCGCGGCCAGCGTCGTGCGCAGCCGTTCGCACAGGCAATGCGCCTGTTCGATACCGGTGCCGGGGAACAGGATGCCGAATTCCTCGCCGCCCAGCCGCGCGACGACATCGCCGTCGCGCATCACCCCGCGCGCGATCCGGGCGAAGGATTGCAGCGCATGGTCGCCGGCATCGTGACCGTGCCGGTCGTTGACCGCCTTGAAATGGTCGATGTCGAACACCGCCACGCACCCCGCAATGCCGCCCTGCGCCGCGGCGTCGATCCGCTGCGCCAGCGCGGCATCGAACACGCGGCGATTGGCAAGGCCGGTCAACGGATCGGTCGACGCCGCGCGCGACAGCTCGGCCTCCAGCGTCTTGCGATGCGACACGTCGCGGATCATCGACACGGTGCCGGTCACCGCGCCATCGTCGTCCAGCACTGCGCGGGTATGTGCTTCGAACCAGCGCAGCGCGCCATTGGTCACCCGTGCGCGATATTCGACGATCTGCGTCCCCCCGACATCGGTCAGCGCGTCGCGATGGGCGAGGAGGACGAGGTCGCGATCGATCGGGTGTACCAGTTCCAGCGCCCGGCTGCCGTGCAGCTGTGCCGGGCTGCGCCCGACGATCTGTTCGATCGAGGGGGAGAGATAGGTGACGCGCCCGTTGCGGTCGATCCCCAGCACGATATCGGTCGAATGGTCGGCCAGCAGCCGATAGCGCGCCTCGCTCTCGCGCAGGCGGCGGTACAGTGCCTGCCGCCGGCTGAGGTCGGCCGCGACCGGAAAGGTCGTCAGCACCGTGCAGGCAAGATAGAATTGCAGGAACTCCATCCGCCCCTGCAAATCGCCGCCGATGAAGCTGGTCGGCCCCATGCCCTGCATCGTGGCATAGCCGCCGATCAGCGCCAGCACGATCGCCGACGCCGCCGCGCCCGGCAGTCCCAGGCGGAAGGTCGCCAGCATCACCGGCAGCGCCGGCAGGAACAGCAGCGGCCGTTCGTCCTGACAGAATACCGCCACCGCCACCGCTGCGGTCGCGGCGATCAGCACCGCCGCCTCGATGCGCAGCTGCCGGCTGGCGCTGTGCCACAGCCGCCCGATCGCGCCGGTCAGCAGCAGCGACAGCACCGGCGTCATCGTGATCATGCTCAGGCTGTGGCCGACGAACCAGATGCGCCATTGCCGTTCGAACGGCAGGCCGAACTTCACCGCGGCCACGCTGGCGGCAGCCGTCGCGCCCAAAGCGGGGGCGACGACCCCGACCGCCGCGACGAAGCGCCCGATCCGGTCGAGCGATCCGAAATAGCCCCGGCGCCCGCGCAACCGGCGGAACAGCCATGCGGCGATGCCGACCTCGCCCAGCTTCGCGATCGCCATCGGCACCGCCGCCGCCGGGCCGAAGCCGAACAGCGACGTCGCCGCCATGCTGCCGATCGCGCCACCGATCAGGATCGCCGCCCAGTCGCGACGCGGCCGCGCGATCAGCACGGCAAGGACGACGGGGGTGGCCGGGGCGACGCTCGACAGGCCGCCTTGATGGTTGGACAAGATGGTCAGCGACGAAAGCACGAAATAGGCCAGCGCCATCGCCAGTCCGATCCGTTGCTTGGTCACCGCTATCGCCATGGTCCGTTCATGACCCGGCACCTGTTAACGGCTAGTATAGCCCGGGTCTAACTAGTTCCAATTTGGTCGTATTTGTCGCGCTTACGCTGTCCGAACAGTAATTTGCGTTCGAGATGGTGACGTAACGCGGCGTAATAGGCTTCGAGGAAAGCATAGTCATAGCCTTCTTCGTGCCGGCCGAGCTTGCGGCGGATCGCGGTCGCCACCGCGTACAGGTCGGCACGGTCGTTCCGGCGCAATACCTCCTCCAGCCGCTGCAGTTCGAACGCGCCATACGCGTCCAGTTCGGCGGCGGTGAACGGCGCGATCCGCGCCCGGTCCTTTTCATGCGCGGTCTGGACCAGCAGGTCCTCGCCCAGCTTGCGCGTGTCGCGCTCGACCACCCAGGTTCCGGCGATCAGGTCCCCGCCGCGCAGCCGGTCGCGGTTGAACAGCGGCAGGAACAGCAGGATCGACGACCATCCCAGCGCCAGCGACGCGGTCCACGCCGTCGCCATCCCTTCGGCAAAGGCGAAGGCGAGGAAGATCAGCGGCAGGAACACCTCGATCTCGCGCATCAGGTTGCGCGCCAGCACCGCCGACCCAGTCAGCCGGGCGCCGTCGCGCGACACGACGCGCAGCTTCATCAGCCTTTTGCCCGGCGTCGCCGCGCGCTTGCCCGCTTCGAACAGCACGAAATAGAAGTTGCGCAGCAGGAAGAAGCCGAGCAGCCACACGACCGCATACATCGACGCCGCGCCGCGCGGACCGCCGATCGCCAGCGCCAGGATCAGCAGCGACGCCCCGATCAGCACCGCCAGCATGATGATCGCATCGATCAGGAACGCACCCGCCCGCGACCCGGCCGATCCCAGCCGCAGGTTGAGCGGCACTCCTTCGGGCGTGACCAGCTGCCGCTCCAGCGTGCGCGGTGCACGCGGGCGGCGGGGCTTGCGCTCACGCTTTGCCACGACGGCCCCCGACGGCGAAATAGACGGTCCACAGCGCCAGCATGGCGCCGCCCACCGCCAGCCGCGCGCTGTCGTCGATGACCAGCTGCCGGGCGAACCCCTCCAGCAGGCCGGCGACCAGCAGCATCAGAATGACGCCGATCATCACCACCGCCCCGCGCCGTCCGGCGCCCGCCGCGGCCGCCATGCGCGTGCGCTCGCCGGGAAAGGCGATGGCGCGACCGATATGCAACCCCGCTGCCGCGGCGATAGCGATCGCCGCGATCTCGGTCGTGCCATGGATCATCAGCCACGCGAACAGGCCCCAGCCGAGGCCGTGGGGTACGAAGGCGGCGAACATCGCGCCTGCCATCGCGCCGTTCTGCACCGACAGGATGATGGTCGGAATACCGAACAGGAAGCCCAAGGCGAAGGCCATGATCGCGACCTGGGAATTATGGGTGAAGAGCGAGGTGGCGAAGACGTGCAGCCCGCCCTGGGTCGGCGGCGAATAGAGCGAGGCGCGCAGCGTCGCCGTGCTGGCATTCATGTCGCGTCCGCTGGCCAGTTCGGGCGAGATCATCGCCGAATACCATGCCGGATCGGACCGGACGAGGTGATAGGCGGCGAACGCGCTCAGGATCAGCAGCGCGGTCGACAGCAGCAGTTCGGGCGCGATGGCCCGCACCGCGCGCGGCCATCCGCCAACGAAGAATGCCTTCACCTGCTGCCACCACGGCTCACGCGCCGAATAGAGCGCGAAATAGGCCCGCGTCGACAGCGCCTCCAGATAGCCGACCAGCGACGCGTCGAGCGACGTCGCCCGCGCGATCGACAGCGCCGACAGCGTGGCGCGATAGAGGCGCGGCAGGTCGACCAGATCCTCGTCCGACAGGCGGCGCGGCGATTTCTTTTCCAGCTGGTCGAGCAACGCTTCCAGCCGCGCCCAGTCGGCTTCGCGTTCGGCACGGAAATGGCGGGTGGCGAAGGTGACGGTCAACGGCCGCGCTCCCGGTGGTTGAGATAGCGTTCGACCAGCGCCAGCGGCATGGTGTCCACCGTCGCCTCGATCACGTCGATCCCCATCCGCCGCAGCCGTTCGACCACGATCGCCCGGTCGCGCAGCAACAGGTGCGCGACATTGGCGCGGACCAGATCGTCGGCATGGGCAGGCTCGGCATCGCGCAACCCCTCCAGCTCGACGTCGCGGAACAGCACGAACAACACGCGGTGGCGCTTCAGCATCCGCTGCGCGGCGGCCAGCAGCAGTTCGGCGCTGGTCGTATCGGTGAATTCGGTGAACAGCACCACCAAAGCGCGCCGGTCGAGCTTCTGGTCGAGGGTGACGAGGCCGAGCGTGTAGTTGCTTTCCTCCGCGCCATAATCGATGTCGGCGGCGGCGTGGTGCAGCCGGGCGAAGCCGCGCGTGCCGCCGCCGATGCTGCCGCTGTCGACCTGCGGCCGCGCCCCGAACGAATAGAGCCGCACCCGGTCGCCGGACTTGAGCGCCACGAACGCCGCCAGCAGGGCGGAGGACACCGCGCGGTCGATGCGGGGAATGTCGCCGACCGGATCGGTCATCGCGCGCCCGGCATCGACCGCGAACACGATCATATTGTCGCGTTCGGTGTGAAACTCGCGCGCCAGCAGCGATGCGTGGCGGGCCGATGCCTTCCAGTCGATCGCACGGCGCTCCATGCCCGGCTGGAAATCGGTCAGCACCTGAAAATCCTGCCCGTCGCCATGGTCGCGGCGCAGCCGGTTCCCGACCGCCACGCTGTTCAGATATTGCCGCATCCCCTGGTCGCGGACCGGGCGGATGTCGGGCAGCACCGGAATGTCGCGCTCGGCGCGGCCGGTGGCCTGCCGCCATGCCAGCCCCATCGGTCCCGACCGCCGCGCCCATAGCCGCCGCAACCGCGCCTTGCCGCGCCGTTCCGCACGAAAGCTGCCCGGTGCGGTCCGCTCGATCGGTCCGTCGAACGCGGCGGCGATGTCCGCGCTGCCCAGCGTGAAGCGCTCGCCGATGTTCAACGTTGCGGGCAGCCCTTCGGGCATTGCCAGCGCCGGCTTCTTCGCCAGCATCGCATCGGCAATCATCAGCGCCAGCACGCCCGCGATCCACAACGGCGCGGCGATCCACGCCGCCGGCGCCAGCACGCCCAGCGCCAGCCCGACCGGCGCGGCGAGCGCGGTCAGCTGGATCGCACGGGGCGTGGGGACGATCATCGCGGCGCTTCGACCGATGCGATCAGGCTGGCGACGACGTCGTCGACCCGCCGCCCGTCGATCTCGGCGCTGGGCGACAGGATCAGCCGGTGGCGCAGCAGGGCGGGGGCCAGCGCCTTCACATCGTCGGGGATGACATAATCGCGCCCGTCGAGCGCCGCCCCGGCACGCGCCGCCGCCGCCAATGCCGATGCGGCACGCGGGGACGCGCCCGACGACAGATCGCCATGCTCGCGGGTCGCGCGGATCAGCCGGACGATATAGTCGATCACCTCGTCGACCAGCCGCACCTGTCCCACCGCATCGATCGCGGCGGCGATGGCGCCGCTGTCCGCCACCTGCGTGACGCCCGAATCCTGCGGGGCGGGGGTGCCGGTGCGCGTGCCGTACTGGGCGACGATCGCGCGCTCGGCGTCGAGCGTCGGCCAGCCGATCGCGATCTTGAACAGGAACCGGTCGAGCTGCGCCTCGGGCAGCGGGTACACGCCCTGCTGCTCGATCGGGTTCTGCGTCGCGACGACGGTGAAGCGGTCGGACAGATGCTCGGTCCGCCCGTCGATGGTGATGCGCCGCTCCTGCATCGCCTCCAGCAGTGCCGCCTGCGTCTTGGGCGGGGTGCGGTTGATCTCGTCGGCCAGCAGCAATTCGCAGAAGACCGGCCCGCGCGTCAGCGCGAAGGTCGACGTCTGGAAATTGAACAGGTTCGACCCGATGATGTCGCCGGGCATCAGGTCCGGCGTGAACTGGATGCGCCCGAAATCGAGACCCAGCGTGCGCGCGAAACTCTGCGCCAGCAGCGTCTTGGCGGTGCCCGGCGGGCCTTCCAGAAGGACGTGACCGGCCGAGAACAGGGCGATGGTGAGCAGGCGGACGGCATCCTGCTGCCCCACGACCGCTTTCTGTATCTCCCGGTCGATCGCCGATCCCAGCGACCGTACCTCGTCGAGCGTCATGCGCCTGTTTCCTTCTTCCATGCGGTCAGGTCTTTCGCCGCCGCCAGTGCCTCACCCTCGGTGCGGGCATCGCGCAGGCGACGGTCGATGTCGGAATAGCCGGGATGCACCCGGTCGAGCCGGTCTGCCGAGGGCGTTTCGCCCGCCAGCAATCGCCGCGACAGCAGCTCCAGCATCATGTCGGCATAGCGCGGACCAACCAGCGGGGTGCGCCCGGCCAGCCGGGTCAGCGCCACGATATTGTCGATCAGCGCGCGCTTGCCCGCCGCGACCGCGCGCTTCTCGCGCAGCGGCGGGCCGAACCGCCCGGCAGCGGCGATTCCCGCCAGCACGGCGGCGGCGATCAGCGCCAGCGTGACGCCGAGGAACGGCGGCAGGAACAGCAATTTGACGAGATTGCGGTCGCCCCGCGTGTAATGCAGCGACCGGTCGAACAGCGCGCGACCGCCATGTTCGGGATCGATCGCGCGCAGCATCGCCAGCGCCGCCTTCGCATTGCGCGGGTCGGCCATGGCGCGGTTGTTGACCAGATCGGGATCGACCAGCACGAACGTGTCGCTCGATCCGACCTGTCCCAGCACGGCGGCGCCGTCGCGCGCACCGATCAGCGGGGCGATGGTGTCGCCCGCCACCGCGTTGACCCGGCGGTCGGGCAGGGCGAAGGCGCGCAAATCGGGATATTCTTCCCGGATCAGGCCGATATCGGACCGGTCCTCGGTATGCCATTCGACCTCGGCCGGGACCAGTCGCTCCAACTTGCTGCCATCGACCTGCCCGGTGCGCCGCACCCGGCCGCCCTGCAGCGGCAGTTTTTCGACCTGCCATTTGGGCAGGATAATGAGCGTCGGAAAGCGCAGCAGCGGACGCCCTTCCTCAGCAACGAAGTCGTCGCCGCCGGACAGCGCCGATGCCAGCGCGATACGCTTGTCGACGATCGCCTTGATATCCGCCGGCCTGGTCGCTTCGGTCGGAGTCAGGATCAGGATCGACGCGGCGGCTGCCGTTTCGACCGTGCCTGCATCCGGCGGCTGCACCGCCTCGACCAGCCGCTGAAACGCGTGATAGCCGGCACCGTCCTTGCGATCCGCCGCCGGCGCTTCCCCGGTCGCGCGCGCGATCTCGTCGCCGAAACCGGACATCAGGATCGAGGCGAGCAGCAGCAGCGCCCCGCCGATGACGAGGATCACGACCGTGCGGGCGGCGAAGGGCGAGGACTGGCTCACCGCGCCCCCTTCAGCGCGAAGCCGGCATAATCGGCACGCGCCCGCTGCCAGTCGCCGGCGTCCAGCGCCCGTCCGCCGAACAGGCTGCGTTCGACCGCCGCGACGATCCCGGCGAACACGCCGCGTGCGTTTTCGGGCAGGGCCTCGACGCGGGCGATGTCGCGGCTGGTATCGGCCGGTCGGACCAGATCGCCGCGCCATGCCACGATGTCGTCGATGCTGCGGAACAGCAGCAGGTGGACCGCCTCGTCATAGCGTCCGTCGGCCGCCAGCGCGTCGGCATCCTCCAGCAGCGCGCGAGCGCGGGTCTCGGTCGGTGCCCAAACGGGCGCGTCGGCAACCACGCGACGTCGGCCGAGCTTCTCGGCGATCCATTCGCGCAAGGACGGCACCAGCGCGAACAGCAGCGCAAGCGCGATGACGATGCCGATCACCCACAGGATCACCTGCCAGCCACCACCGACCCACAGGACGAACCGTCCGATCCCGCGCAGCACGGGTTCCAGCCATTCGGGCGGCGGATCGCGCGGTTCCACGACTTTCTGCGGCAGGTCGAACTGGATCGATCCATCGGCGCGGATCGCCTTCCACGCGGCATCGACCTTCGCGGAATCGATCGGCGGCACCGACGCGGCGGCTTGGCCCAGTCCGTCCGCCCCCTGCGCCCCCGCCAATCGCTTGTCCCCCTGCCGTCGTCGGTAGCGTGGCGACGCTTGGAGCAAATCGCCGATTTACATGCAACGCTTTTTCACCCTAACTTTCCGTTAAGGGCCGGGGCGGCTCCGGGGGGACTGCCGGTGCTTACGTTTTTCTTCTTGCTGCTGCTGTTGCCCCTTTTGCTGCTGGTGGCGGCGATCATCGGATCGTTCGTCGAGGCACGGCGGTCGCCCTATGCCTTCGCCATGGGGCGGGTGATCTCCAACACCTTCTCGGCGATCGGCGGCGCTCCGCTGGCATTGTTCGGGGCCAGCGCGCTGCTGAGCGTGCCGATGCAACTGGTGATGCTGTTCCGGGCGCCCGCGGTGTATGATGCCGACCGGCTGGTCGCGACCGGATCGTCGGCATCGCCGCTCAGCCTGCTGATCCTGCTGCTCTATCCCATGGTCAGCCTGTTCATGGCCGGCATCGCGGTCGACACGCTGGCCGGGCGGCCGGTCGATCCGGGGGCGACGCTGCGCATGGCGCTGCGGCGGGCATTGCCGGCGATCGCGATGTTCCTGCTGTTCGGCATCGCCCTTTTCGTTGGGTTCGCGTTGTTGGTCGTGCCCGCGGTCGCGCTGCTCGTCACTTGGTTCGTCGTCGTTCCGGTCATGGCGGCCGAAGGGCGCGGGCCGCTGGAATGTTTCGGACGCAGCAGCCAGTTGATGCGCGGCACCCGCTGGCGCCTGTTGCTGCTGCTGGTCATCGTCGCCTTGCTGTGGCTGGTCGCCGGCCTGCTGGTGCAGGGACCGGTCTTTCTGCTGGTCGGTGCCAGCGACGGCTGGACCGGGGCGGTGGTCCGGGCGGTGTTCGGCACCTTGACCGGCGTGTTGCCCGCGACCGGCACGGCCGCCGTCTATCACGAAGTACGGACCGCGAAGGAAGGGGCGGGCGACCGCGACCTCGCGTCCGTCTTCGCCTGACCATCATCGTAAAAAAAGGGGAGTTTTCCGCGTGATCCGAACATTGACGCTTGCGGCGCTGGCCGCCGGGCTGGTCGCCTGTACCGGCGATGGCAGGGAGGTGCGCTCCGCATCCGCCGACGCGCCGAAGGGCAAGGGGCCGGGCGTGGGCAAGGGCTATGACCACGACCCGTTCCCCTCGACCTATCGCCCCTATCCGGGCCGCGCGACGCTGGTCACCAACGTCACCATCCTCGATGGCGAGGGCGGGCGGATCAATAACGGGTCGGTGCTGTTCCGCGACGGCAAGATCGTCGAGGTCGGCCAATCGATCGCGGCGGGGGACGGCGTGACCGTGATCGACGGGCAGGGCAAATGGGTGACGCCCGGCGTCATCGACGTCCACAGCCATCTGGGCGACTATCCCAGCCCCGGCGTCGACGCGCATAGCGACGGCAACGAGATGACCGGCCCGGTCACCGCCGAGGTGTGGGCGGAACACAGCGTGTGGCCGCAGGACCCGGGCTTCGCCCGCGCACTGACCAATGGCGGCGTCACCACGCTGCAGATCCTGCCCGGATCGGCGAACCTGATGGGCGGCCGCTCGGTCACGCTCAAGAACGTCTATGGCCGCACGATGCAGGCGATGAAGTTCCCGGGCGCGCCCTATGGCTTCAAGATGGCGTGCGGCGAGAATCCGAAGCGCGTCTATGGGGCGAAGGGGCGGATGCCCTCGACCCGGATGGGCAATGTCGCGGTCGACCGCGCGACCTGGCTAAAGGCGCGCGACTATGACCGCAAATGGGACAAGTATGAGGAGGATGGCGGCGAGGCGCCGGCCCGCGACCTTGCCATGGACACGCTGCGCGGCGTGCTGGACGGCGAAATCCTCGTCCACAACCATTGCTACCGCGCCGACGAAATGGCCATCGTCATGGATATGGCGCAGGAGATGGGGTATAAGGTCACCGCCTTCCACCACGCCGTCGAAAGCTACAAGATCGCCGACCTGCTGAAGGCGCGCGGCGTCTGTTCTGCGGTCTGGGCCGACTGGTACGGCTTCAAGATGGAAAGCTACGACGCGATCGGCGAGAACCTCGCGATCCTCGACCAGCAGGGCGCCTGCGCGATGATCCATTCGGACGATGCGAACGGCATCCAGCGCCTGAACCAGGAGGTCGCGAAGGTCATCGCCTCCGCCCGGCGCGCCGGGATCACCGTGACGCCCGAACATGCGTGGACGTGGCTGGCGATCAATCCGGCCAGGGCGCTCGGCATCGACAAGGTCACCGGCTCCTTGAAGGCCGGCAAGATGGCGGACGTGGTGCTGTGGAACGGCGATCCGTTCAGCGTCTATACCCGCCCGGAAAAAGTGTGGGTCGACGGCGCGCTGCTGTTCGATGCGACCAATCCGCGGATACGCCCGGTATCCGATTTCGAACTCGGCCAGCCCGGCGAAGGGGATGTGAAGTGAAGCGCCTGTTGCTCGCCGCGCTGTTCGGCAGCGCCGCCATCGCCATGCCTGCCGCCGCGCAGGACGTGACCATCACCAATGCGAAGCTCGTGCTGGGCGACGGATCGGCCCCGATCGAGGGCGGCACCGTCGTCGTGCGCGGCGGACGCGTCGTCAGTGCGGGGCAGGGCGGCGGGGCCGCTGGCGGTCGCACCATCGATGCCGGCGGACGCTATGTCACGCCGGGCCTCGTCGCAGGTTTCACCCGCCTCGGCATCATCGAGGTCGACGGCGTGTCGTCGACCAACGACGCCTCCGCGCGCGAAAGCGTGTTCAACGCCGGGCTGGACATCGCCTCGGCGGTCAATCCGCGCGCGACGCCGATCGCGATCAACCGCACCGACGGCATCACCCGTGCGATCGTCGCGCCCGACAATGGCGGGTCGATCTTTGCGGGACAGGGGGCGGTCATCGACCTCGGCAACGACATGGACGCGGTGACGCGGGGACAGGCGTTCCAGTTCATGGAATGGGGCGAATCCGGCGCCCGCGCGGCCGGCGGCAGCCGCCCCGCGGCGATGGCGATGTTCCGCAATGCGCTGTTCGAGGCGCAGGCCTATGGCCGCAACCCGGCCAGCTTCGCCGATCGCGGCAAGGAAGCGCTGCTCACCCGCGCCGATGCGCAGGCGCTGCAAAAGGTGCTGACCGGGCAGGTCCCGCTGCTGATCCATGTCGAACGCGCCTCCGACATCCTCGGCGTGCTGGCGCTCAAGCGCGAATTTGCGGGCCTCAGGCCGGTCCTCGTCGGCGCCAGCGAAGGCTGGACCGTCGCGGCGCAGATCGCGGCGGCGAACGTGCCGGTGCTCGCCAGCGCACTGTCCGACCTGCCGGCCAGCTTCGAACAGCTCGCCGCGACCCAGTCGAATATCGGCCGGATGAAGGCCGCCGGGGTGGTCGTCGGCATCGGCACGATCGGCGACGACGAGGCGCGGCAGGCGCGGCTGGTGCGGCAATATGCCGGCAACCTCGTCGCGCTGTCGAAGGTGCCGGGCGCGTCCGGTCTCGACTGGGGCGCGGCCTTCGCGACCATCAGCTCGCTGCCCGCCCGCACGATCGGGATGGAGGGGGAGATCGGCTCGCTAGCCCCCGGCCGGCGCGGCGACGTGGTGATCTGGGACGGCGATCCGCTGGAGATCGGGTCGGTCCCGACGCAGTTGTTCATCGACGGCGTCGAACAGCCGCTGACCAACCGCCAGACCCGGCTGCGCGACCGCTATCTCAACCCCGTCGAGCAAGGCATGCCCAAGGCCTATCAGCGGTAAGGATGAGGAACCCGCAGGCGCGGCCATGGTTTGTCCGGAACGGACAGTCGCCGCGCCTGCGGCCTTAATTGGGAGAGAGACATGCGTGCGTTGCTGGTGATGCTGGGTGGATCGCTGATGCTGGCGGCTTGCGGGCCGAGTGCCGAACAGCAGGCCACGGCCAATGAAGCCGCCGCCGCCAACGCCGTCGAAGCGCAGCAGGTGGCGACCCAGGTGGAAGCATTGGCGCCCGGCCAGCGCGACGGCGTGTTCATCCGCGCGATCCGCGATGCCGGCCTGCCCTGTCAGGGCGTGACCAGCTCGGAACGCGGCGAAAAGCCCGGCAGCTGGGTCGCCACCTGCCAGGAAGGATCGCGCCACATCATCACCTTCGGCGCGAACGGCATGGCGAACGTGACCAGCTTCACGCCCCAGCCGGCCCCGCAGCGGTAGGGGCCGCCGTCCCCCCGGACCGTCACCCCGGCTAAGGCCGGGGTCTCCCGCGGCCAGGCGCGCGCCTGATAACCGGGAGATTCCGGCCTGCGCCGGGATGACGTTCGTGGTGATGAGGGGGCTGCGTCAACGCGGCTCGAACACCGACCATCCGGTCCGTTGCACCAGCCGTTCCAGCGCCACCGTCCCCAGCTGCGAATTGCCGCGCGCGTTCAGCCCCGGCGACCACACCGCGATCGACGCGATCCCCGGTGCGATCGCCAGAATCCCGCCGCCGACCCCGCTCTTGCCCGGCAGGCCGACGCGGAACGCGAACTCGCCCGACCCGTCATAATGGCCGCAGGTCAGCATCAACGCGTTGATCCGCCTTGCCCGCTGCGCCGAGACGACGTTGCGCCCGGTCGTCGGATTGACCCCGCCCGCCATCAGATAGCGCCCGGCCAGCGCCAGTTGCCGGCAATTCATCGCCAGCGCGCATTGGTGGAAGTAGACGCCCAGCGTGACGTGCGGATCATGGTGCAGATTGCCGAACGCCCGCATGTAGCTCGCCAGCGCGAGGTTGCGAAAACCCGTATCCTGCTCGGCCTTCCACCGCTTCGTCGATGAAGATGCCGTCTTCCCCCCGCCGCCGCCCGGACGAAGCGCAGCAACTCGCCCAGCGCCTCGCGCGGTTCGTAGCGGCCGAGCAGGATGTCGGCGACGACGATCGCACCGGCATTGATGAACGGATTGCGCGGGATGCCATGTTCGCTTTCCAGCTGCACGATCGAATTGAACGCGCTGCCCGACGGCTCGCGCCCGACCCGCTTCCACAACTGATCGCCGACTGCACCCAGCGCCAGCGTCAGCGCGAACACTTTCGACACCGACTGGATCGAGAAGCTTTCCTCGGCATCACCCGCCAGATGGCAGGTCCCATCCGCCTCGATCACCGCCATGCCGAACCGCTTCGGATCGACCGCCGCCAGCGGCGGGATATAGTCGGCGGGCGTGCCCCGATCGGGGGCGTCGGCCATCTCGGCAGCGATATCGGCAACGATCGCGGACAGGTTCATCGGGCGGGTGTAGCCGACTGCGTGCCGGATCGGAAATCGATCCCGTCGTGACGCACCGACGGCTGGCGCGGATTAACCGGCCACCCGGCGATTCCCTTGATATGGAACCACTTGCGCCCCGGTTGCGATTAGGACAGTCTATGCCGGTTGGTTGGTATGGGAGATTGTCGATGTCCGCTGCTACCCTGTTCGCGCTCTTGTTGCAGTCCGTGCCGGCCGGCGGGACGCATCACGCCGAATTTCACCCCTATCAGGGCGTCGAAACGGTGGCGTATGAGAACGAAATCAACTTCTTCCACAACTACGACACCAACCGGAACGATGTCGTCGATCGCCGCGAGTTGGCAATGATCGCTGCCAACGCGGATCGTCAGCTGGCGCGACGGACGCCCGAGCAGAAGGGCAAGCTCATCGCCGCGATGAACGACGCCTTCGCAAAGCTCGACCGCAACGGCGATGGTCGCGTCACCCGGACCGAGTTCCAGCAGGCGAACCGGACCAGCTGACCGGTCCGCCGGAGGGGGCAGCGCTCAGGCCAGCCCCTTCAACCGGTACAGCGCGTCCATCGCCTCGCGCGGCGACATCGCATCGACGTCCAGCGCCCCCAGCGCTTCACGCAACCCATCGACCGGCGTTTCCTCCACGGGCGCCATGGCGGCGAACAGCGGCAGGTCGTCCAGTCCCGCGGCGATGCCACCGGTCTTGGCCTTGCCCGCTTCCAGCTTCGCCAGCACCGCCTTGGCCCGTTGCAGCGTCGCGGGCGGCAGGCCCGCGAGCCGCGCGACGGCGATGCCATAGCTGCGATCCGCCGGCCCCTCGGCCAGTTCGTGCAGCAGCACCAGATCGCCCTTCCACTCGCGCGCGCGGACGTGGTGCAGCGACAGCGCGTCGCAGCGTTCGGCCAGCCGCGTCAGCTCGTGATAATGGGTCGCGAACAGGCAGCGGCAGCGATTATCCTCATGGATCGCCTCGACCACCGCCCACGCGATGGCGAGGCCGTCATAGGTCGAGGTGCCGCGCCCGACCTCGTCGAGGATCACGAACGACCGCGCCGTCGCCTGTGCGAGGATCGCCGCCGTCTCGACCATCTCGACCATGAAGGTCGAGCGGCCCCGCGCCAGATTGTCCGACGCGCCGACCCGGCTGAACAGCCGGTCGACCAGCCCCAATGTCGCCGACGTGGCCGGTACGAAGCTGCCCGCCTGCGCCAGCACGACGATCAGCGCATTCTGCCGGAGGAAGGTCGACTTGCCGCCCATGTTCGGACCCGTGACCAGCCATAGCCGCGAGCTTTCCGACAGGCGGCAATCGTTCGCCACGAACCGCCCGCCCGACTTCGCGACCGCGCTCTCGACCACCGGATGCCGCCCGCCGACGATCTCAAGACAACTATGGTCGACCAGTGTCGGCCGCGCCCAGCCCCCCTCCGCCGCGCGCTCGGCCAGCGCCGCCGTCACGTCGATCCGCGCCAGCGCATCCGCCGTCGCCGCGATCGCTTCCCGCTTGTCGAGCGCCGCCTCGGTAAAGGCTTCCAGATGCGCCGCCTCCGCCGCCAGCGCGTGGGCGCCCGCCTGCGTTACCTTCAGCGCCGCCTCGTGCAGATCGGGCGCGTTGAAGCGGACCACGCCGGCCAACGTCTGACGATGGGTGAAGCCGCTGTCCTGCGCCATCAGCTTGTCGGCAACGCGCGCCGGCACCTCGACATGATAGCCGAGTACGCCGTTATGCCGGATCTTCAGCGCCGCAATCCCGGTCCGCTCGCGATACTGCGCCTCCAGCGCGGCGATCGCGCGCCGCCCGCCGGGCCCCGGTATCGCGCAGCGCGTCGAGCGCGGCGTCGAACCCTTCGGCGACGAACCCGCCCGCCGCCGCATCGATCGGCGGCATCGGCACTAGCCCCGCGCGTCAGCAGGTCGATCAGCTCGCCATGCCCACGCAGCCGCGGCGCTAGATCGGCGACTAGCACCGGGACGCCCCGTAACTTATCGAGCCATTGCCCCAGCGTCCACGCCGCGCTCAACCCGTCGCGCAACTGTCCCAGATCGCGTGGGCTGCCCCGCCCCGCCGCGATCCGCCCCAGCGCGCGGCCGATATCGGGCAGCGCGCGCAGGGCGGTGCGCAGTTCGTCGCGCAAACCCGGATCGTCATGTGCCCACGCCACCGCCGCCAACCGGCCCTCGATCGCCGCCCGGTCCATCAGCGGCGCGGCGATATCGCTCGCCAGCAACCGTGCACCCGCGCCGGTCACCGTCCGGTCGACCTCCGCCAGCAAACTGCCCGCCCGCGCGCCGGCGGCGGTCCGCGTCAGCTCCAGACTCTCGCGCGTCGCCGCATCGATCGCCATGCACTGCCCATCGGCCGCGCAGACCGGCGGGCGCAGGAACGGCAGCTGCCCCCCGCGCGGTATGGTCGAGATAGGCGATGAGGCCACCCGCCGCCGCCAGCGCCGCGCGCGAAAACTGGCCGAACCCGTCGAGCGTGGCGACGCCGTGCAGCGCCTTCAACCGCGCCTCGCCGGCCGCGCTGTCGAAATCGGCCCTGGCGCGCAGCAGGGTCGCGATCTCGGCAAAGGCCGACGTCTCCGCCGCGACGACCTCGACCGCCTGCAACCGGGCGAGCGCGGCGGTCAGGCCGGCGGCGTCGGTCTCGATCACCTCGAACCGTCCGGTCGATACGTCGGCGGCGGCGATCGCCACGCCGCCCGCCGCCTCGCCGATGCACGCGCACCAGTTCGCCGCCCGCGCGTCGAGCAGCGCCTCCTCCGTCAGCGTCCCCGCCGTCACCACCCGGACGATCGCCCGCGCCACCAGCGCCTTCGACCCCCGCGCGCGCTTCGCCTCCTCCGGGCTTTCGACCTGTTCGGCGATGGCGACGCGGTGCCCGGCCTTGATCAGCCGCGCCAGATAGCCTTCTGCCGCATGCACCGGCACGCCGCACATCGGGATCTTCGACCCCTCATGCTCGCCCCGCGCGGTCAGCGCGATGTCGAGGCACGCGGCGGCGATCTTCGCATCGTCATGGAACAGCTCGAAAAAGTCGCCCATGCGGTAAAAGAGCAGGCAATCGTCGGCCTCCGCCTTCAACGCCAGATATTGCTGCATCATCGGGGTGGGGGCGGGGGAATCGAACCCTTGAGCCTTGCTTGCCATGGCGCGGCGATACCGTCCCGGCGCTCCCGCACGCAAGCGTATCAAAGCATATCCGGTCCGACCTTCACCCTTGCCCCGCGCGCCTTCCCCTGCGTAAAGCCCATCCAAACGGGAGATCGCCAGTGTCCGAAACCACCGACCAGTTTTCCGAGCGCGAGGCGCTGCTGTTCCATTCGGAGGGGCGTCCGGGCAAGATCGAGATCATCGCATCGAAGCCGATGGCGACCCAGCGCGACCTCGCGCTCGCCTATTCGCCCGGCGTTGCGGTGCCGGTAAAGGCGATCCACGAAGACCCCGCCACCGCCTATGATTACACCGCCAAGGGCAATCTGGTCGCGGTCATCTCCAACGGCACGGCGATCCTGGGGCTGGGCAATCTCGGTGCGCTGGCATCGAAGCCGGTGATGGAGGGCAAGGCGGTGCTCTTCAAACGCTTCGCCGACGTCGATTCGATCGATATCGAGCTGAAGACCGAGGATGTCGACCGCTTCATCGACGCGGTCGAGCTGATGGAGCCGAGCTTCGGCGGCATCAACCTCGAAGACATCAAGTCGCCCGAATGCTTCATCATCGAGCAGACGCTGCGTGAGCGCATGAACATCCCGGTGTTCCATGACGACCAGCACGGCACCGCGATCATCTGCGCCGCCGGCCTGATCAACGCCTGCCTGCTGACCAGGCGCAAGCTGTCGGAGGTCAAGGTCGTGGTGAACGGCGCGGGCGCCGCCGCCATCGCCTGCACCGAATTGATGAAGGCGATGGGCGTCGCCCATGAAAACGTCATCATGTGCGACCGCACCGGCGTCATCTATCAGGGCCGCAGCGACGTGAACCAGTGGCAGTCGGCCCATGCCGCCGCCACCGACCGCCGCACCTTGACCGAAGCGCTGCACGGCGCCGACGTGTTCCTGGGGCTGTCGGCCGCCGGCGCGCTCAAGCCCGAAATGGTCAAGGACATGGCCCCGTCGCCGATCATCTTCGCGATGGCCAATCCCGAACCCGAAATCCGCCCCGAACTGGCCAAGGCCGCGCGCCCCGACGCGATCGTCGCCACCGGTCGTTCGGACTATCCGAACCAGGTCAACAACGTCATCGGCTTCCCCTTCATCTTCCGCGGCGCATTGGACGTGCGTGCGACCGGCATCAACGACGAGATGAAGATCGCCGCCGCCACCGCCATCGCCGAACTGGCGCGGCAGCGCGTGCCGGAGGAAGTCGCGCTGGCCTATGGCACGCAGCACAGCTTCGGCCCCGATTACATCATCCCCGCACCGTTCGACCCGCGCCTGATGGAACTGGTGCCGAGCGCGGTCGCCAAGGCGGCGATGGATTCGGGCGTCGCGACGCGCCCGATCCTCGACATGGACGCCTATCGCCAGCAACTGCGCGCGCGTCTCAACCCGACCACGTCGGTCCTGACCATGGCCTATGAGGGCGCCCGCGCGCACCCCAAGCGCGTGCTGTTCGCCGAGGGCGAAGAGGAAGTCGTGCTGCGCGCGGCCATCGCCTTCAAGGAAGGCGGTTATGGCATCCCGGTGCTGGTCGGCCGCGACGACGTGCACGACCGGCTTCGGGCGCTGGGCGTCGCCAATCCGGACGATTACGAGGTCCACAACAGCCGCACCAGCGAGATGGTGCCGCAGATGGTCGACTTCCTCTACGAACGGCTCCAGCGCCGCGGTTACCTCAAGCGTGACGCCGAACGCCTGATCAACCAGGACCGCAACACCTTCGGCGCGGTGCTGCTGCAACTGGGCGTCGCCGACGCGATGATCACCGGCATCACCCGCACCTATGCGCAGACCTTCCGTGACGTGCGCCGGGTGATCGATCCGGTCGATGGCAAGGTGCCGTTCGGCATCCATTTGCTCGTCGGGCAGAGCCACACCGTGTTCATGTCGGACACCACGATCAACGAACGTCCCAGCGCCGAGGAACTGGCCGACATCGCCGAACGCACCGCCGCCGTCGCCCGCCGCATGGGCCACGAACCGCGCGTCGCTTTCCTAAGCTATTCGACCTTCGGCAATCCGTCGGGCCAGTGGATCGACAATGTCCGCGACGGCGTGGCGGCGCTCGACAAGCGGCAGGTCGGCTTCGAATATGAAGGCGAAATGGCCCCCGACGTCGCATTGAACCCGCGTCAGATGGCCAACTTCCCCTTCGCCCGCCTGTCGGGTCCGGCCAACGTCCTGATCATGCCGGGGCTGCAATCGGCCAACATCTCGGCCAAGCTGCTGCGCGAACTGGGCGGCGACGACGTGATCGGCCCGATGCTGATCGGCATGGAAAAGCCGGTGCAGATCGCCCCGATGACCAGCACCGCCAACGAACTGGTGACACTCGCCGTGCTGGCGGCGGGCGGCATGGTAGGGTGAAGCGGCCCAATCACCACTGACCGAAGCGGCCTGCAGGTCCTGCATGACCTGCGGTTTTTGCATTGACCTGCATGACCTGCAGGTTTAGGAGGGATCCGTTAAATCGGAGGTGTTGCCATGTCGAGCGGACTTGATCGGATCATTTTCAATCACGAGCAGTCGATCGCTGCCGGCAGTCCTCCAACACCAAATTTTCGCTACAAGAGATATTGTATTTCTAATCTGCGTGGCGGGATCGGTAAGTCTACTTTGAGCTTCAATATTGCATACTTGATGTCGAGGGCGAAGCCTACGCTTATTGCTGACCTCTGTGCGCAGTGTAATCTTACTGAAGCGCTTATGAGGGGTCAGGCAACGCCTGTTACTATTGCTGACGCGTTGCGACCTCGACTGATGGGACCGGCATTCGGTGAAATTCCTGACGATATTTCTTACCGTGTCGGGACTTATAATCACAATTTTAAGGGTGGAAAGAGTGCATTCTTTCTTCCGGGTAGTGCGGAATTATTCTCTTTTCCAAGTAGTTTGTATCAACAGTTGCAGCAGGCTGTAGCTCAGAACAATCAAAAGGCAGTTAGTAATATTCTATTGAGTTTGCGTGTTATTCTAGACTCTGAAGCGATGGATAAGAAGTGTGAGTTGCAATTGATGGATTGCAGTCCGTTTTATGCGGGCGCTACCCATCTGGCTTGGTGTGCGTCGGAAGCTTTGATTATCCCGGTTCGGGTTGATGAACATTCGATCGAGTCGCTGAGCTTAACGTTAAAAATGCTTGGTGATCCAGCGAGTGATTTTAACATTTGGAATCAGAGGGCCGGTGGAATGGAGCGGCCGAAGGTCGCTGCTATAGTCATGACTATGGTTGGTGCACGTAGTACGCAGAAAGGCGTAAAAGATCGTGCGTCACTGATGTACATCGAGAGGGCTTATGACATAGCTTACCAAAATAAGCATCTCTTTGATAAAGATCCCGCTGACGCCGTAGTCATTACTGACGATTTTGTTTCTGCTGGACGGATCAGTGGCGCAGAAGGAATTCCCATTCCTAATCTTAAGATCGGCAAATTTCATACCGTCGGTGGTAAGAGACTGCAAGTAAATGGTGCGCAATCGACGTACCAGCGGGAGTTGGAATATTTAGTTTCTGTTTTGTAGTAATCTTACTGTACCGTGAGAAGTAAATAAACAATTTGTGTGCGGATGATCGGATCGCCATAGAGCGCGACGCAAATGGCTGAATACAACCGTTAAGCCAAGTTGTCCTCGCTCTGTTTTCAATTTTACAGGTTGTCTATTGGCGGTGAGTGTCGACCGACGAATTTCGATGATAAGGTTTTGGCGTACAAGTAACCGGTTGCGCCACTGCATTAACTTGGGTCGCGTCCTGCTCTATCCCTTTGAGCAAAGGAGCGGGACGCAATCCCTCAAAACTCCTTGATCAACCGCACCCCGCCGACCGGCCGCGCGCGCTCGCCGCGCTGCTTGTCGATCCCGGCGCCCAACTGCACGTTCACCTTGTCCGCCAGCGGCGCGTGGAATTGCGGGATGATCGCCACGCCGCCATCGTGATGCGACTTGTAATTGACCTCGACCCCCGCGATCCGGTCGCGGCCCAGGTCGTAGAAGGTCGAATGGTTGACCAGCAGCCCGGCATCGCTTTCCGACTGGCCCAGCCGGACATCGCCGACCCCGACCATCGTCATCGTGCTCAGCCGCTCGGTATGCCGACGCCCGAGCATATAGAGCAGCGCCTGCGACGTCCGTCCGCTCTCGCGCTCGTAAATGCCCAGATACTGGACCCCGTGGACGATCCGCCCCCGGTCGAACGTGCCGATCGTCGCCTGCGCGCCCATCTTCAGTTCGGCAAGGCGCGTGCCCTCGAACGGCAGCTCGAATTCCAGCGCGAAGCCGTCGGCGACGGCATATTCGATCTCCGGCGCCCATTCGACCGCGCGTTCCTGCCCCGACAGCGGCGACAGCGCGAGGACGTTGGTCTCCAGCTCGCCCTTCCGCGCGCCCATCGGGCGGACCATGTCGAACACCATCGGTTCGGGAATATCGGGATAGTCGGTGGTGTCGCGCGCGGCGGCGGGAACGGCCCCGGCGATCGTCAGTAACAGGGCGGCGAAACGGGCAGATACCATCGATCGAACAGGCTTTCTATTGTGCAGCTGCGTTGTAGGGACCACGGATCGGCGGTCAAACCATCGGCGACCCCGCCGGGATAGGGGCAGCATTTTGACCGTTCCCGTTTACGATGGAGCAATGGAGACGGCGATGACGACAGCGATGGTGATCGGCGCGAATGGCGGGATCGGCGCGGCGCTGACCGCGGCGCTTGCGGCATCGAACCGCTACGCCCGCGTCATCGCCGCCGCCCGCCGCCGGCCCGGCGCGCTGCCGCATGGCGTCGAATACCACCCGATCGATATTGCCGACCCCGCATCGATCGAGCGCGCCGCCGCCCGCATCGATACGACGCTCGGCCTTGTGATCGTCGCGACCGGCATCCTCCACGACGACACCTCCGGTCCCGAACGGAGCCTGCGCGACCTCGACGCCGACCGTCTCGCCCATCTGTTCGCGATCAACGCCATCGGCCCGGCGCTGGCGCTGCGCCATTTCGCGCCGCTGCTCGCGAAGGATAGGCCCGCCACCATCGCCTGTATCTCGGCACGGGTCGGCAGCATTTCCGACAATCGGCTGGGCGGCTGGTACGGCTATCGCGCGTCGAAGGCCGCGCTCAACCAGATCGTCCGCACCGCCGCGATCGAACTGGCGCGCAGCCGGCCGCAGGCGGTGTGCGTCGCGCTGCATCCCGGCACCGTCGACACCGGTCTGAGCAAGCCGTTCCAGCGCGGCGTGCCACCCGAAAAGCTGTTTGCCCCGGCCTATAGCGCCGAACGGCTCCTCGCCGTGCTCGACGGCCTCACCCCGGCGCAGAGCGGCCGCATCTTCGCATGGGACGGGGCGGAGATCGCACCGTAACTTTCCTACACACCGCCCACCTGTCACAGTCGACGACGCTCTTTCGCATCGTCCGCCAACCCTGCCACCTCTGCAGTAATCGTCACTGCACGGGTTGTGCACGAGTGTGAACTTGGTGAACTTTGGCGACCGCTACCGGCGCGAGCTTCGAACGCCCGCACCTCCTGCCGCTACGCCAACGCCACCTGCGCCCACAAAGCGTCACGAGTGTGAACTTGGTGAACTTTGGCGATCGCTATCGGCGCGAGGTTCGAACGCGCACCACCGCCAGCCGTCACCCCGGGCCTGACCCGGGGTCCCGCTTCTTCTGATCGACCGCAGTAGAAAGCGGGACCCCGGATCAAGTCCGGGGTGACGAAGGTGCCGCGCAAAAAGCGTCACGAGTGTGAACTTGGTGAACTTTGGCGATCGCTATCGGCGCGAGGTTCGAACGCTCACCACTGCCAGCCGTCACCCCGGGCCTGACCCGGGGTCCCGCTTCTTCTGACCGACCGCAGTAGAAAGCGGGATCCCGGATCAAGTCCGGGGTGACGAAGGTGCCGCGCAAAAACGTCGCGAGTGTGAACTTAGTGAACTTTGGCCGCTATCCGTCGATCGACTGGCCCGGCGACGCGTTGACCAGCCCGCCATCGACGGTGATCGTCTCGCCCACCACATAGTCGCCGGCGCGCGCGGCAAGATAGATCGCCGCCGCCGCCATATCCTCGTCCACGCCGATCCGCCCCGCCGGAATCCGCTTCGCCACGCCGTCGCCATGGTCGCGCGCCGCCTTGTTCATCTCGCTGGCAAAGGCGCCCGGCGCGATCGAGGTGACGTGGATCGCATCCGCCACCAGCCGCGCCGCCATCCGTCGCGTCAGGTGGATCAGCGCCGCCTTCGACGCCTGATAGCTGTAGGTTTCCCACGGATTGACACGCTGGCCGTCGATCGAGGTGATGTTGATCACCTTGGCCGGCCGCGCGCGCGATGCCGCCGCCTTCAGCATCGGGTGCAGCGCCTGCGTCAGGAAGAAGGGCGATTTGACGTTCAGGTCCATCACCTTGTCCCAACCGCTTTCGGGAAACTCGTCGAACGGCTGCGCCCATGCCGCGCCGGCATTGTTGACGAGGATGTCGAGCCGGTCGGTATGGCTCGCCAGCCGGTCGGCCAGCGCGCGGCATCCCTCCACGGTCGACACGTCCTGCGGCAGTGCGGTCGCACCGATTTCCTTGGCCGTGGCGATACAGGCATCGGCCTTGCGCGCCGACACGAAGACCCGCGCGCCCTGCGCCACGAACCCCTCGGCGATCATCCGCCCGATCCCGCGCGATCCGCCGGTAATCAGCGCGGTGCGCCCGTCGAGCCGGAACAGGCTGTTGGTGTCCATCGCATCGTCTCCTGCAAACCCGATGTTCGAAACGGCATCGTTGCGGGATGGATAGCCGATACCGAAGCAACAAAAAAGACTTTGTTCGGCCATCTTGTGTCGATCGTCGGCGTCTGTAATCTCTTTACAAGCGCAAGCCGGGGGGTGGCCGATGGAAAGCAAGATGTTCGCCGGGCATGCCGTCCGTCGCCTGCGCCGTGGGCAGGCGCTGACCCAGGCGGCGATGGCGCAGGCGCTCGGCATTTCCGCCAGCTATCTCAACCTGATCGAACGCAATCAGCGCCCGCTGACCGCGACGCTGCTGGTGGCGCTGGCCGAACGCTATGGCTTCGACGCGCGTACGCTCGCGGCCAGCGAACCGGGCGGCGGGGCGGAGGCGCTGCGGCGCCGGCTGGCCGATCCGATGTTCGCCGACCTCGCGCTCGACCGGGCCGACATCGCCGAATGGCTGGCCGGCGCGCCGGGCGGGGCGGAGGCGTTCGCCCGTGCCTTCGACCGGCTGGGCAGCGGCGGGGCGGGGGCGCCGGTTACCGCCGACCCGGCGGCAGAGGCCCGCGCGACGATCGAGCGCTGGCGCAACCACTTCCCCGATCTCGACGCACAGGCGGAGGCGCTGGCCGACGAACTGCGCCTCGCGGGCGGCGATCCGGCGGCGGCGATGGCCGACCGGCTGCGGGTGCGCCACCACCTCTCGGTCCGGCTGCTGCCGGTGGAGGCGATGCCCGACCGGCTGCACCGCACCGACCTCCATGCCCGGCAGTTGCAGTTGTCCGAACGGCTCGATCCCGCCTCGCGCAGCTTCGCGCTCGCCCGCGCGCTGGGCCATGCCGAGGCGCGCACCGAAGTCGACGCGGTGGTGCGCGGCGCCGGCCTGTCCGACCGCACCGCCGAACAATGGCTCCGCCGCCATCTCCACGGCTATTTCGCCGCTGCCGCCATGATGCCCTATGCTCGGTTCCTGCGCGCGTGCGAGGCGACCGGCTACGACCCGGCGCTGCTCGGCCGCCGGTTCGGGGCAGGGTTCGAACATGTCGCCCACCGGTTGACGACGCTGCACCGGGTCGGCGCGCGCGGCCTGCCTTTCTGCCTGCTCCGGCTCGACCGGGCGGGGCAGGTGTCGAAGCGCTTCGCCGGTGCCAGCCAGTCGCCGTTGGTGGAGGGGGCGCCCTGTCCGCTGCTCGGCGCGTTCGACGCCTTCGCGCGCGGCGGGGAGACGATCGTGCAACTGGTCGAGCCGGAAGAGGGCGGCCGCTGGCTGACCCTGTCGCGCACCGTCACCCCGCCCGGCGCACTGGCGGGGGAGGTGCGGGCGCGCTTCGTCGTGATGCTGGGCGTCGCTGCCGATCAGGCGGGCGGGCTGGCAGCGGCGCGGGGTATCGACCTGTCGGCATCGGGCGTGCCGATCGGGCCGGGCTGCCGTGCCTGCACCCGCGGCGATTGCCCGCAACGCTCCGCCCCGCCGGCCGGGCGCGCCATGCGGCTCGACGACCGCGAGGGCGGCCTCACCCCCTTCGCCTTTGCCGGCGATTGAGGGTCGGGCTATGGTGGCGTTACGTCTCCTTTAACCCTGTCGTGGCAGGAGGTTGGCATGCGAGTCCTTCACATCCTCGACCATGGCCTGCCCCTGCACAGCGGATATACCTTCCGCACGCGGGCGATCCTGACCGCGCAGATGGCGCGCGGATGGCAGGTCGCCGCCGTCACCGGCGCGCGGCAGGGGGTGACGGGCACCTCCCGCGAAACGGTCGACGGCATCGATTTCCACCGCACCGTGCCCCCGCGCGCGCTGCCGGCGCCGTTGGGGGAACTGGCAGAAATCCGCGCCTTTTCCGCCTCGATCGACCGGGTGGTGGACGAATTTCGCCCCGACATCCTCCACGCCCATTCGCCGGTGCTCGACGCCCTCGCCGCGCTACGTGTCGCCCGCCGGCGCAAGCTGCCGCTGGTCTATGAGATCCGCGCCTTCTGGGAGGACGCCGCGGTCGGCAACGGCACCGGCACCGAAGGCTCCGCCCGCTACCGCGCGACTCGCGCGCTCGAAAGCTGGGCGGTGCGCCGTGCCGATGGCGTCGCTGTGATCTGCGAAGGCTTGCGCCGCGATCTGGTCGCGCGCGGGATCGATGCGGGCAAGATCATGGTGTCGCCCAACGGCGTCGACCTGACTTTGTTCGGCGATCCGCCCCCGCCCGACACCGCGCTCGCCGCCGAACTCGGACTGGTCGGCAAGGACGTGCTGGGCTATCTCGGCAGCTTCTACGATTATGAAGGCCTCGACACGCTGATCGCCGCCATGCCGGCGCTGGTCGCGGCGCGACCCAATGTGCGGCTGCTGATGGTCGGCGGCGGCCCGATGGAGGCGGCACTCCGGGCGCAGGCAGCGGCGTCGAGCGTCGCCCACGCCATCCACTTCATCGGCCGCGTGCCCCATCATGAGGTCGAGCGCTATTACGGACTGGTCGACCTGCTGGTCTACCCGCGCAAGGCGATGCGGCTGACCGATCTCGTCACCCCGCTCAAACCCCTCGAAGCGATGGCGCAGCGCCGGCTGGTCGCCGCGTCCGATGTCGGCGGCCACCGCGAACTGATCCGCGACGGCGATACCGGCACGCTGTTCGCGCCAGACGATCCCGCTGCGCTGGCGTCGCGCGTCGCCGCGCTGCTCGCCGACCGGTCGGGCTGGGAGGCGATGCGCGACCGCGGGCGTGCCTTTGTCGAGGCGGAGCGCAACTGGGCATCGAACGTCGCGCGCTATCAACCGCTGTACCAGCGCCTCATCGCCGCGCGGCGACCGGGCGCGGTGGTCGGCGACCCATCGATGGTGGACGCATGAACCGCGCGCTGCCCTTGTCGGTGGCCGTGCCGGTCGGCTTGGCCGTCGCGATCGCCATCGCCTTCGTGCCGATGTGGCGGATCGAGGCGGTCGTGTCCGACACCGGCCTGCCCGCCTTCCTGTCGATCGCGGAGCCGCCGCTCGGCTGGACCGCGCGCGCGGCGCTGATGCTGTTCGCCGCGCTTGCGGTCGCGGTGCCGCTATGGATCGCGCTGCGTCTGCTGGCAGAGCGCGGTCCGGTCGCGCTGCCCCCGGGCGACGCCATCGAGGAGGAAGCGCCGCCCACCGTCCGCCGCGCCGATGCCCATCCCGACGCCCCGCCGCGCCCGCCGGTCCGCGCCGCACGCGATCTGGGACAGCCGTTCCTCGATCCCGTCGCCCCGACCGAGGCGGAGGTCGCGCTGCCACGCGATCTGAACACGCCGATGGCGATGTTCGACCCGGAGGCGCTGCCGGTGGTCCCGGCCGCTCCGCCGCCCGCGCTGCGCCCGCTATTCCGTCCGGCGGCCGAACCCGAAGCCGACCCGGTCGTCGACGCAGAACCCGCCCCGCAACCGCCGGAAGAACCGGCCGCCGAACCCCTGCAACCCGCCCCCAGCCTGTCGGCACTGATCGACCGGCTAGACCGGGGATTGCAACGTCGGCGCGGCGACCGGGCCGAACCCGACGCGGACGCCGCCAATGCCGGTCTGGCGTCCGCGCTCGGGGCACTGCGCCGCATGGCGCGGGGGGAGTAGGCCGTTAGCGTTCCTCGACGCTCAGCACCTCGATCGTCGCCACCCGGTCGTCCGCAGCGGTGACGATCAGGTCGGCGACCAGATGCCCGCGCAGCGGCAGCTCCGCCTCCGGCAAGGCCGCCAGCCACGCCGCGAACCCGGCATCCCCGCTCTCCAGCGTCAGGCGATGGCGCGCCCCGTTGAAGGTGGCGCTCGCCCATGGCGTCGCGTCCGACGCGACGATCGCGATCGCCACCCCCGCCGCCTCCGCCGTGATGCGCAGCCGCCGCTCCAGCAGCGTCGCGACGTCGGGTCCCCGGCTCATTCCGACCGCTCCTGTCCGGCGATATAGGCTTCGATCCGCGCGATCAGCGGCGGGCGCGGCTGGCGGCCGTTGCGCAGGTCGCCCACCAGCCGCGGGTCGCCCGCCGCGCGCCGCCCGAACAGCGTTTCGGGCGTTCCCGTTTCCTGCAGATGCCGGCTGATCCGCTGCAATATGGTGTGCATCCATAACCTCCCGTCCGCTCCCTCGACTCAAGAATGTTCTTGATCTGTTCCTTGAAATCCAACATGTCTAGGAAAATTCCTAAAGGGAGGACGGCGATGGAAATGGATGCGGTTCGCGCAGGCGTTGCCCGTCTGGCGGCGGAACGGGGTGCCAGCCTGTCCGAACTGTCGCGCCTGCTGGGGCGCAATCCGGCCTATATGCAGCAGTTCATCGAACGCGGCTCGCCCCGCCGATTGTCGGAAGGCGACCGTGCGACCCTGGCCCGCTATCTCGGCGTGTCGGAGGCGGCGCTCGGCGGTCCGGAGTCGCGCGAACTCATCGCGGTGCCGCGCATCGACGCGGCGGCATCGGCGGGGCCGGGCGGTCTGGTGGAGGAGGATCGCGGCAACGGCGCGATGCGGATCGATGCCGCTTTGCTACGCCAGTTGCGCGTCCGCCCGGGGCAGGCGTCGGTGATCGCGGTGGCGGGTGATTCGATGCTGCCGACACTGGCGGACGGCGACACGATCCTGGTCGATGGCGGCGACCGGCGCGGCGTGTCGGGGGCGATCCATGTCGTGCGCCATGACGGGGTGCTGCTGGTCAAGCGGCTGGCGCGGGTGCCCGGCGGCATCGAACTGGTCAGCGACAATCCGGCCTATCCGCCGATCACGGTCACCGGGACCCCGGACATCGTCGGCCGCGTCGTCTGGCTGTCGCGCGCGCTATAGGGCCGGTCAGCGGTCCAGTCGCCATATGGCGACGGCGATGGCGATGCCGAGCGCGAGGCCGATCAGCAGCCCCATTGTCGCTTCGCCGAACACCGCACCGATGATGGCGCCGCCCATCACGCCCAGGGCGATCGGCATCCCGCCGGCTTTCGGACTATGGGGTGGCTTGTTCATCGCCGACGCTTGCCACAGTCGCGGCCGGCGCGCCACTGCCGTCCCGCCTGTATCGTGGCGGGACAGGTGCTCGTCCCGAAGCGGGATTGCATCGGACGCGTTAACGATCGAAGGCGGCGGGGAAGGCGGTCGGTGCTGTTCCGGCACGATCCATGAACTACAGGACGCCATGCTCGACCCCGCCCCGCTGCCGCCCTATATCGCCGACCTGTCCGATGTCGGGATCGCGCAGGAGCTGATGGCGGAATATGGTCCGGTCGCCGCGGAAGAAGCCGCCGCCCGCGCGGGGCAGGCACGCGACCGCGACAATGTCGTGCAATTCTGTCGCTGGCGTCAGGTCGCGCGGCTCGTCACGCTGCTGGAGCAGCCGGGCGCCTGGGGCACGATTCACTGAGATTTCGGGCCGGTTTGCGCTTGGCGGCGCCTATCTTGCCGGTTTAGTACGATCGAATGTCGAGCTGCCGGTTAGCCGTGCTGTTGAGCGCCGGATGGCTCGCTTTTGCGGGTCCGACGGCGTTCGCGCAGACGCCGCCGATTACGCAGGAAACCCCGCTCGATCCGAACGCGCCGCTGGCCGACCTGCCCGATATCGGCGTCGCCTGGCCGGACCTGTCGACCGCACCGACCGACCCGACGCTCGCGACGGGGCCGCAGCGGGCCGGTGGCGAATATCGCTACAACTACCGCATCACCGGCATCGACGAGATCAACAACGACCTGTTCCGGCAGCGTTTTAACGAACTCTCGACGTTGCGCGCGAACGAGGGCGAACCGTCGAACGCGGCGCAGATCGACCGCCGCGCCCGTGAAGATGCCCGGCTGCTCGACGAACTGCTGCGCAACGAAGGCTATTTCGACGCCCGCATCGCGACCAGCGTCCGGCCCGAAGGCGACCGGCTGATCGTGTATCTGGAGGTGGAGCCGGGCCAGCTCTATCGCTTCGCCCAGGTCCGCACGCCGGGCATCGCCGCGGCCGGACAAAAGGCCGGCGACCTGCGCGAGGCGTTCGGCGTGAAGCCCGAAGCCCCGGTGCAGGGCGACACGGTCGTCGCGGCGCAGGAGAAGCTGGAAACGACGATCGGGCGCGAGGGCTTTCCCTTCGCCAAGGTCGGCGATCCGCAGATCACCGTCGACCACGCGACCCGCACCGCGACGATCGAGGTCGATGTACAGCCGGGCGGCGAGCGTCGCTTCGGCCGGATCGTCGCCCGGCCCAACCGCATCTTCGACGGCGACCATGCGCAGGACATCGCCCGGTTCAAACCCGGCGAAACCTATGATTCCGCCATGGTCGACGATCTGCGCCGCGCGATCGTGCAGACCAGCCTCGTGTCGCAGGTACGCCTGACCCCGGTCGAGGGACAGGCGCCGGGCACCGTCGATCTCGACCTCGCGATGGAGCCGGCGCCGCCACATACCATCGCCGGCGAAATCGGTTACGGCACCGGCGAAGGTGCGCGGGTCGAGGCGAGCTGGACCCACCGCAACCTGTTCCCGCCCGAAGGCGCGCTGACGCTGCGCGGCGTCGTCGGCACTCGTGAACAGGTGGCGGCCGTCACCTTCCGCCGCAACAATTTCAACGGCCGCGACCGGGTGCTGACCGCGCAGATGGCGGCGACCCATCTGGTGCGCAACGCGTTCGAGGCGAATACCCTGTCGCTGTCCGGCAGCCTCGAACGGCAGACCAACATCTTCTTTCAAAAGACCTGGACCTGGTCGCTGGGCGGCGAACTGGTCGCGACCGACGAACGCGACGTGATCGTCGCGACCGGCGAACCGCGCCGCCGGACCTATTTCATCGGCGCCTTGCCCAGCAGCCTCAATTACGACGGCTCCGACGACCTGCTCAATCCGACGCGCGGCTTCCGGCTGGGCGGGCGGATCAGCCCCGAACTGTCGCTGCGCGGCGACCTGTTCGGCTATACCCGTGCCCAGATCGACGCCAGCGTCTATCGTCCGGTCACCAGCCGCGTCGTGCTGGCGGCGCGCACCCGGATCGGGTCGATCCTCGGCGCCCCGCGCGATGCCGTGGCGCCTTCGCGGCGTTTCTATGCCGGTGGCGGCGCATCGGTGCGCGGCTACGGCTTTCAGGATATCGGCCCGCGCGATCCGAACAACGATCCGATCGGCGGCCGCAGCCTCGCCGAATTCTCGCTGGAGGCGCGGGTCAAGGCGTTCGGCAATTTCGGGGTCGTGCCGTTCCTCGACGCCGGCAACATCTATACCTCCACGCTGCCGCGCTTCACCGGCATGCGCTATGGCGCGGGCGTCGGCGTGCGCTATTACAGCAATTTCGGCCCGATCCGCGTCGATGTCGGCACGCCGATCAACCCGCAGCGCGGCGACCCGCGCATCGCGGTCTATGTCTCGCTGGGGCAGGCATTTTGACCGACGAACCCGTCGCAGCGCCGCCGGTCGTGGCGAAGCGCCGCATCGGCTGGGGCCGGCGGATCGCGCAATTGCTGCTGGCGATCGTCGTCCTGATCGCCGGGCTGCTGGTGCTGATCGACACCGGTCCCGGCCACCGGCTGATCGCCAATCGCATCGCGACGATGAAGCCAGCCAACGGCCTGCGCTATCGCATCGGGCGGATCGACGGGTCGATCTATACCCGGGCGCGGCTGATCGACGTGCGGATCTATGACCCCAAGGGCCTGATCCTGCGCGCGCCGCTGGCCGAACTCGACTGGCGGCCATGGGAATTCGTGTCGAACCGGCTGTCGATCAACAGCCTGACCATCTCCCGCGCGATCCTCGCCAAGCTGCCGCAGCCGACGCCGACCGGGCGCACGGGACCGATCCTGCCGGGCTTCGACATCCGTATCGGCCGGTTGAGCGTCGAGCGGCTGGAACTGGCCAGGGCGGTCACCGGCACGCCGCGGATCGGCAAGCTGGCGGGGCAGGCGGATGTCCGTTCGGGCCGTGCGCTGGTCGATCTCGCGCTCGACATCGCCGCCAGCGACCGGTTGCGCCTCCGCCTCGACGCCGAACCCGATCGCGATCGCTTCGACATCGACCTGCGCGCACGCGGCGCACGCGACGGATTGCTCGCCACCGCCAGTGGCCTTCGCCGTCCCCTGGCGATCGAAGTATCGGGCGACGGCCGGTGGTCGGCATGGGACGGCCGCGCGGTCGCCGATGCCGGCAGGGCGCGGATCGTCGACCTGACGCTGGGCGTGCGCGCCGGTCGCTATACGCTGGGCGGGACGCTCGCCCCGTCGACCCTGTTGCAGGGCAAGTTGCAGCGGCTGACCGCGCCGCAGGTGCGGGTGACCGGCAGTGCGACCTTTGCCGATCGCCGCATCGACGGGGTGCTGGCCCTGCGCAGCGCCGCGCTGGCGCTGGAGGCGGACGGCATCGTCGATCTCGGCACCGGCGCGTTCCGCGACCTGCGGTTGCGCGCGCGGCTGCTGCGCCCGGCGGCGATGTTCCCGAACATGACCGGGCGCGACATCGAATTGCGCGCGATCCTCGACGGGGCGTTTTCGACCGCGCGGTTCGACTATCGCCTGCGCGCTGGCCGGCTCGCGTTCGACCAGACCGGCTTCGAACAGGTGGTCGCCGCCGGACAGGGTCGTTTCTCGAAGGCACCGGTGATCGTGCCGATCCGGCTGGCGGCGGCCCGCGTCACCGGGGTCGGCGACGTCGCGGGCGGCATCCTGCGCAACTTGTCGGTGACGGGCAAGCTGGCGGTCGATGCCCGGACGCTGGTCGGCAACGACCTGATCGTCCGCTCGGACAAGCTCAACGGGCGGATCATGCTGACGCTCGACCTGACCACCGGCCGCTACGAGGTCGGGATCAGCGGCGCGCTGCAACGCTATCTCATTCCCGGTCTGGGGCTGGTCGACGTCCAGATCCGGCTGACGGCAGTGCCGATCCCCGGCGGCGGCACCCGGATCGTCGGGCGCGGCATGGCGCAGGTCCGCCGGCTCGACAACGGTTTCTTCCGGTCGCTGACGCAAGGGCTGCCCCGGATCGAAACCGGGCTGGAGCGCGGTGACGACGGCATCCTCTACCTGCGCGGGCTGCGGCTGACCTCGCCCGGCCTGACGCTCACCGGCAACGGCTATCGCCGCCGCGACGGTACCTTCCATTTCGAAGGCAGCGGGCGACAGGCGACCTATGGCCCGGTGCAGCTGGTCCTCGACGGCAATATCTCCAAGCCGACGCTCGACCTGCGCTTCGCCTCGCCCAACGCCACCTTGGGATTGGCGGACGTCGTCGCCCATCTCGATCCGACGCCCGAAGGGTTCGCCTATCGCGCCGAGGGCGGATCACGGCTTGGGCCGTTCACTGCCAATGGCCGCATCCTGCTGCCGAGCGGCGGCACCGCACGCATCGCGGTCGACGAACTGGAGGTCAGCGGCACCCGCGCGACCGGTGGCGTCGACATCGTCGAGCAAGGCTTTCTCGGCCGGCTGAACGTCGATGGCGGCGGTATCGCGGGCACGATCGACTTCCGGCCGCAGGGCAGCGACCAGCGGATCGACATCGCCCTCGACGCCACCCGCGCGCGCCTCGGCGTCGCCGGATCGGTGCGGCGCGCCCGGCTGGAGGCCGGCATCGTGCTGGAGACCAACGGCACTACGCTCGACGCGACGATGACCGCGCAAGGGTTCCGCCGCGGCAAACTGTCGATCGCGCGACTGGCGGGTAGCGCGAAGCTGGTCGACGGCGTCGGCGAAGTCCGCGCCGCCATCGCCGGGTCGCGGGGTCGCGCCTTCTCGATCCAGAGCGTGACGCAGGTCACCGCCGATGAATATCGCATCAGCGCGCAGGGCACGCTCGACCGCCGTCCGCTCAAACTGGAAACCCCGGCGGTGATCCGGCGCGAGGGCGACGGCTGGCGTCTTGCACCCACGCAGTTCAGCTTTGCCGGCGGCACGGCGACGGTCGGCGGAGCGGTCGGGTCGGACACGACCGAACTGGCGCTGGACGTCACGCGTATGCCGCTGGCGGTGCTCGACATCGGCTATCCGGGGCTGGGGCTGAGCGGCAGCGCGTCGGGCAAGATCGCCTATGCCACGCGTGGTGATACGCCCAGCGGCCGGGCTGACCTCACCATCCGCGGCTTGAGCCGGTCGGGGCTGGTGGTGTCGTCGACCCCGATCGATGTCGGCGTTGCGGCGGTGCTCGACGCGAACCGTGCCGGCGTGCGCGCCGTCATGGCGAGCGGCGGCAAGACCATCGGCCGGGCGCAGGCACGCCTTGCGCCACTGGGGCAGGGCGACCTCGCTACGCGACTGGGCAATGCACCGCTGTTCGCGCAGCTACGCTACGGTGGCCCGGCGGACACGCTGTGGCGACTGACCGGCATCGAATTGTTCGACCTGTCCGGCCCGGTATCGGTCGGCGCCGACGTTACCGGTCGCCTGACCGACCCGCGCATCCGCGGCGTCCTCCGCTCCAGCGGGGCGCGCATCGAAAGCGCTATCACCGGCACCGTGCTGACCGGCGTCGAGGCGCAGGGACGGTTCGACGGGTCGCGGCTGGTGATCGACCGGTTCGCCGCGAATGACGGCCGGCAGGGGCGGGTGACCGGCACCGGCGCGTTCGAATTCGCCGCCGTGCGCGGCTTTGGCATCGACCTGTCGCTCAATGCCGACCGCGCGCGGCTCATAAACACCGACTCGATCGGCGCCACCGTCACCGGCCCGATCCGCGTGCGCAGCGACGGCGCGGGCGGCACGATCTCGGGCGAGGTCCGCATGGACGGCAGCCGCTATCGCCTCGGTCGCGCGACCGCCACCGCGCCGATCCCCCGCCTCAACATCCGCGAGATCAACCGCCCCGACGGCGATGACGAGGCGAGCGCGGCGGTGGTGCCGTGGAAGCTCGACCTGCGCGCCCGCGCGCCCGGCGGGCTGATCGTCACCGGCCTCGGCCTCACCAGCGAATGGTCGGCGGACCTTGCCATCACCGGCGAGCCGACCAATCCGGTCATCAACGGCCGCGCCGATCTGGTGCGCGGCGATTACGAGTTTGCCGGCCGCGAGTTCCAGCTCGATCGCGGCGCGCTGCGATTCAACGGCGAAAGTCCGGCCGATCCCGCGCTCGACATCGTCGCGAATGCGGATACGCAAGGGTTGAACGCCACCATCCGCGTTGCCGGCACTGCCACGCGTCCGGAAATAAGTTTCCAGAGCGTGCCGGCGCTGCCCGAGGACGAATTGCTGTCCCGCCTGCTGTTCGGCACCTCGATCACCAACCTGTCGGCGCCGGAGGCGTTGCAGCTGGCGGCCGCCGTCGCCGCGCTTCAGAATGGCGAGGGCGGGCTGAACCCGATCAACGCGGTGCGCCGCGCCGCCGGCCTCGATCGCCTGCGCATCCTGCCTGCCGATCCGCAGACGGGGCAGGGTACCTCGGTCGCCGCCGGCAAATATCTGACGCGGCGTTTCTATGCGGAAATCGTGACCGACGGGCAGGGCTATAGCGCGACCCGGATCGAGTTCCAGGTCACGCGCTGGCTGTCGCTGCTCGCATCGATTTCGACCATCGGCCGGCAGAGCACCAACGTCCGCATCTCGCGCGATTATTGACGCAATAGTCGAACCGGCTGCGCAACGATTGGCGGAGCGGTTCGTATAACGTCCGAACCACCGGAGACGCCGATGTCCGCTGCCGCCCCCGCCACCGATGGACGCCTCGCCCGGATCGCCTTGCGGTTCACCGAATGGGCCGAACGCTGGTTTCCCGATGCGTTCGTGTTCGTCGCGCTGGCGGTGGTCGTCGTCGCGGCGGCGGTCCTCGCCAATGGCGCGCCGGTGGCGTCGGTCGCGAAGAGTTTCGGCGACGGCTTCTGGACGCTGATCCCCTTCACCATGCAGATGGTGTTCGTCACCATCGGCGGGTACGTCGTCGCGACGTCCGCGCCGATGCAGCGGCTGATCGACCGGCTGGCGCTGATCCCGAAGAGCGGGCGCGGGGCGATCGGGCTGATCGCCATTTCGACGATGCTGTCCTCGCTGCTCAGCTGGGGTTTGAGCCTGATCTTCGGCGGCCTGCTCACCCGCGCGCTGGCGCGGCGCACCGAGTTGCGCATGGATTATCGCGCGGGCGGGGCGGCCGCCTATCTCGGCCTTGGCGCGACTTGGGCGATGGGGCTGTCCTCCTCCTCGGCACAGCTACAGGCGAACCCGGCCAGCCTGCCGCCCGGCCTGCTGCCGATCACCGGCGTCATTCCGTTCAGCCAGACGATCTTCCTGTGGCAATCGATGCTGATCGCCGCGATCCTGATCGTGGTGTCGACGGTGATCGCCATCGCCTCCGCCCCCGGTCGCGACAGCGCGGTGACGGCGCAGGACATGGGGATCGATCCGGCGTGCGAGGACGACGCGCTGCCGCCCCGGACCCAGCCCGGCGAATGGCTGGAACATGCCCCGTTGCTGACCGTGCTGATCGGCCTGCTTGCGGCGGGATGGCTGGTGCAGGAGTTCGCGCGGCAACCGTGGATGATCGCCATCTCCAACCTCAACACCTACAACTTCCTGTTCCTGATGGCGGGGCTGGTGCTGCACTGGCGGCCCAAACGCTTTCTGAACGCGCTGGCCCGGTCGGTCCCGGCGACGGCGGGCATCCTGATCCAATACCCGTTCTATGCCGCGATCGCCGCGATGATGACGACCGCCAAAAGCGCCGACGGATCGACCCTGTCCGACGTGATCGCCCATGCGTTCGTGTCGCTGAACACCGCCGAGACCTTCCCGGTCACCATGGGCGTCTATTCGGCGATCCTCGGCTTCTTCATCCCCTCGGGCGGCGGCAAATGGCTGTTGGAGGCGCCCTATGTCATGCAGGCGGCGAACGACCTGCAAGTCCATCTCGGCTGGGCGGTGCAGATCTACAACGCGTCGGAAGCGCTGCCCAACCTCATCAACCCGTTCTGGATGCTGCCGCTGCTCGGTATCCTCGGGTTGAAGGCGCGCGATATCGTCGGATTCAGCTTCCTCCAGCTGATCGTCCACCTGCCGCTGGTGCTGTTCCTGCTATGGGCGCTGGCCTTTACGTTGCCCTATATCCCGCCGGTCATGCCGTAGCGTTTGATGACTCCAACTTTACCCGTTCGTGCTGAGTAGGGGCTGAGCGAAGTCGAAGACCCGTATCGAAGTACGGTTGGCGGTCCTTCGATACGCCCCTTCGACGAGCTCAGTGGCTACTCAGGACGAACGGGCGGGTTTCTCGCCATCAAACGCTCGCACGGGCGCGGACCGGGATCGACGCGTTGTAGAGGCTGGCGCCGCGTTCGTCGCGCAGGTCGAACGACAACAGGTCGCCCGCGATCTGCACCATACCGAAGCCGGCGGCGGCGCGGCAGAAGCGGGTGCCCTCGACCGGTTGCACCGGGCGCGCCTCCATGCCGCCGCCGCACTGGATCATGTCGATGCGATCGCGGCGGATATGCTGCAAATCATGGTCATGGCCCGCGATATAGGCCTGCACCCCGTGGCGGTTCAGGATCGGCAACACCTGCGCGATGATTTCCGGCTGGTCGCCATGGCCGCTGCCGCCCGATCGGATCGGATGGTGGCCGGTCACGATCTTCCATTTCGCCCGCGACTGCGACAGCGCATGATCGAGCCAAGCGAGCTGCCGCTTCGTATCCTGCGACCGGGTGTTGGTGCCGATCATGCCGTCATTGGCGCGATAGCGTTCGACGAAGGGCGAGGTGTCGATCGCGAACAATTCCGCATCGGCGCGGGCCAGCGACGCATCCGCGACCTGATAATAGCGCGCCGGCATTCGCCATCTTTTGCTCTGTCGCGCATAATCGATCTGTGCCTGCGGATTGCCGCGATAGTCGTGATTGCCGAGCAGCGCATACCACGGCACCTGCAACGCCGGATGGGTATAGACGTCCTCGAACACCGACTGCCACAGCGGGTCGTCGACCGACGCCACCCCGTCGCTGTAGAAATTGTCGCCGATCGCCAGCACGAAATCGCTCGGGGCTTCCGCCGCCGCGCGTCCCATCGCCGCGGCGACATGATGCTGTTCGGGGGTGTCGCGACCCCAGTCGCCCAGCACTGCGAAGGTGCAGCCCTTTGCCGGGCGCGCGCGTGCCGCGGCGGGTGTCACGGTCAGCCCGGCCGCGCCGATAGCGAAGCCGCCGAGCAGGGTGCGGCGGTCGAGGATGACGGTCATGGGCGTTCCTGTTGGCGGGCGGATGACGGGGCTTGGAGCATGGCGATGTGACGGTTGTGTGGCGGCGGGGGATGTGATCCGGCGGTATTACCGCCGTACCTTGCAATTTAGACGTCACCCCAGCGCAGGCTGGGGTCTCCCGCGGCTCCTGCAGTGGGCCCGTACCGTGAGATCCCAGCCTTCGCTGGGATGACGTTCGTGGTCAGGGGAGGTTCGTGACGAGGCGCGTTCGTAGTCAGCGACGTTCGTGGATAGAGCAAGCCGTCGCCCCATCGTCACCCCGGACTTGATCCGGGGTCCCGCTTCTTCTCCGCTGCGGGTTGGAAAGCGGGACCCCGGATCAAGTCCGGGGTGACGGTGTAGCGAAGGTCCCGTTCCGACACGATCGCTCGGTACCGTGGAAAACGAAAGGCGCCGGGATCGCTCCCGACGCCTCTCTCCAAACCCCCGCGCGACGTGGCAAAGCCACGTCGTCGGTCCTCGCCAGAGCGAGGCCGGCCGACAGCGCCCGTGGCACGTCTGCGTGCCACCGGTTGCCGGCACGGCAACCTCAGGCGCTGTAGTACATATCATATTCCACCGGGCTGGGGGTCATTTCCCAGCGAGCGACTTCGCCGCGCTTGATCTCTACATAGGCCTCGATCTGGTCCTTCGAGAACACGTCGCCCTTCAGCAGATAGTCCATATCGGCTTCGAGGCTGTCGAGCGCTTCGCGCAGGCTACCGCACACGGTCGGGACCTGCGCGAGTTCTGCCGGCGGCAGGTCGTACAGGTTCTTGTCCATCGCCTCGCCCGGATGGATCTTGTTCTGGATGCCGTCGAGACCGGCCATCATCAGCGCCGCATAGGCGAGATAGGGGTTGGCCATCGCGTCGGGGAAGCGGACTTCGACGCGCTTCGACTTCGGACCGGTGCCGTACGGGATGCGGCACGACGCCGAACGGTTGCGCGCCGAATAGGCGAGCAGCACCGGCGCTTCATAGCCCGGGACCAGACGCTTGTAGCTGTTGGTCGTCGGGTTGGTGAAGGCGTTCACCGACTTGGCATGCTTGATGATGCCGCCGATGAAATACAGGCACATGTCCGACAGGCCGGCATAGCCGTCGCCCGCGAACAGCGGCGACCCGCCGTTCCAGATCGAGAAGTGGGTGTGCATGCCCGAGCCGTTATCTTCCTTGATCGGCTTCGGCATGAACGTCGCGGTCTTGCCATAGGCATGGGCGACCTGATGCACGACGTACTTGTAGATTTGCATGCGATCGGCGGTCGTGGTCAGCGTGCCGAAGGTCAGGCCCAGTTCGTGCTGCGCGGCGGCGACTTCGTGGTGATGTTTGTCGCAGGGCAGGCCCATTTCGAGCATGGTCGTGACCATCTCGCCACGGATGTCGACGGCGCTGTCGACCGGCGCGACCGGGAAATAGCCGCCCTTGGCACGCGGGCGGTGGCCCATATTGCCGGCTTCATATTCGCGACCCGAATTGCCCGGCAGTTCGATGTCGTCGATCTTGTAATAGCTGGTCGAATAGCTGTTTTCGAACCGGACGTCGTCGAACATGAAGAATTCGGCTTCCGGCCCGACATAGACGGTGTCGCCGATGCCGGTGGTCTTCAGATATGCCTCGGCGCGCTTTGCGGTCGAACGCGGGTCGCGGGCATAGAGTTCGCCGGTCGACGGCTCGACCACGTCGCAGAAGATGACCAGCATCGGCGTGGCCGAGAACGGGTCGGTGTACACCGCGTCCAGATCGGGCTTGAGCACCATGTCGGACTCGTTGATCGCCTTCCAGCCTTCGATCGACGAACCGTCGAACATCAGGCCGTCGGTCAGCTCGTCCTCACCCAGGATCGACGCGACCATGGTCAGGTGCTGCCACTTGCCCTTGGGATCGGTGAAGCGCAGGTCGATCCATTCGATCTCTTCGTCCTTGATCCGCTTCAGGATGGTGCTGGCGGTAATAGCCATCGGAAACTGCCCTTTCTGGATTAAACCCCACGCTCCGGCGCAATCAATCGCCCCGGAACGCCCCGTGATTCGAAATAATGCTGCGTTGCGTCAGATCGCGTCGTCGTTGCGCTCACCGGTGCGGATGCGCAAGGCGGTCTCGACCGGAATGACGAAAATCTTTCCGTCGCCGATACGGCCGGTCTGCGCGGCCGCCGCGATCGCCTCGACCACCCGCTCGGCCAGGCCGTCCTCGACCACCACTTCCAGCTTCACCTTCGGCAGGAAATCGACGACATATTCCGCGCCGCGATACAGTTCGGTGTGGCCCTTCTGGCGGCCGAAGCCCTTGGCCTCGGTCACGGTGATCCCGCTTACGCCCACCTCGTGCAGCGCTTCCTTTACCTCATCCAGCTTGAACGGCTTGATGATGGCTTCGATCTTTTTCATGCGCCTTGCCGATCCCCTCGGACGAACCGACCCCGACGGGCCGTTTGCATCCCGTTAAACAATTACCGTGCCAACCGGCGATTCGCCTTGGATACGATCATCGGGGATTTGGGTCAGGCTGTCGATATTGCCCGCAGAAGGGGCAGGGTGCCGGTTTTTCGGGCAGGGGCGGCCTGCCGATTGACGCTTGCGACGTCGTTCGGGAGGGTGCCTGGCAAACTTGGAAGACGGAGACCAGGAATGCGCGCGATGTTCTTTGCGCTGGCGGGCGGCGTACTGCTGATACTTGCGGTGGTGCAGGGGTTCGCGGTGCGGCGGGACCTTCGAAAAATGTCGGTCGCTGCCGGGCTGGTGATCGACGTTCCCCATGGTGGTAGCCATCCCGTCGTTCGTTTCAGAACGGCGGATGGGGAAGTTCTTACCTTTACGGGCAATGGATGGATCGGCGGCTATGCCAAAGGCGACCGGGTATCGGTGCGGTACCATCCCGAACGCCCACCGATCGGTCCGAAGATCGATGCGATCGGCAGCGTCTGGGCGTGGGTGATCGCTTCCGCCACGCTGGGAACGGCGTTTCTGCTGGGCGGCTGGCTGATCCGGAAAGGCGTGGCCTGATGGAAGGCGGGCGGGGCGCCCGTCCGGTCAGCCTTCGTAAGGCGGCTTGGTGAAGCCCTTCGGACTGAGCGTGAAGATTTCGCAGCCATTCTCGGTGATGCCGATCGAATGTTCGAACTGCGCCGACAGCGACCGGTCGCGCGTCACCGCCGTCCAGCCATCCTCCAGCATCTTCACGTCGGGCCGCCCGATATTGATCATCGGTTCGATGGTGAAGAACATGCCGGGGCGCAGTTCAGGGCCGGTGCCAGGGCGGCCGGCATGGATCACTTCCGGAGCGTCGTGGAACAGCTGGCCCAGCCCATGGCCGCAGAAATCGCGTACCACGCCGTAGCGATGCGCCTCGGCATGACGCTGGATCGCGTGCGCCACATCGCCCATCCGGTTGCCGGGCCTGGCCTGTTCGATGCCCAGCATCAGGCATTCATAGGTCACGTCGACCAGCTTGCGCGCCTTGATGGGAACATTGCCGACCAGATAGGTGCGGCTGCTGTCGCCATGCCAGCCATCCAGCAGCGGCGTGACGTCGATATTGGCGATGTCGCCGTCCTTCAGCGTGCGGTCCGACGGGATGCCGTGGCATACGACATGGTTGATCGAGATGCAGGTCGAATGGGCATAGCCGCGATAGCCGAGCGTCGCCGGCACCGCGCCGCCTTCGCGCATCAGGTGGTAGATGATCGCGTCCAGCTCGGCGGTGGTGACGCCCGGCACGACATGCGGCGTGATTTCGTCGAGGATATGCGCGGCAAGCCGGCCAGCGCGGCGCATCCCTTCGAATCCGGTGGCATCGTGCAGCTTGATCGCGCCGGTCCGGGCCAGCGGCATATCGGCGGTGACGGTCTGATAGTCGGTCATCATGCCCCTATAGGCAAGGATCGGGCGCTAGGCGAGGGCGCGCGCCCACGCTATGCGAAGCGGCATGACCGATCGCATCTGGACCGCCGCCCTGCTCGTCATCGGGGATGAAATCCTCTCCGGCCGGACGCAGGACAAGAATGTGTCGCAGCTGGCGACATGGCTGAACGTGCAGGGCATCCGCCTGTCCGAGGTCCGCGTGGTCGCCGACCGGCAGGAGGCGATCGTCGAGGCGGTGAATGCGCTGCGCGCCCGCAACGACTATCTGTTCACCACCGGCGGCATCGGGCCGACGCATGACGACATCACGGTGGATTCGATCGCGGCGGCGCTGGGCGTGCCGGTCGTCATCCACCCACGCGCGCAGGCGATCCTAGAGGCCTATTACGAAACGCGCGGCGGATTGACCGACGCGCGGCTACGGATGGCGCGGGTGCCGGAGGGCGGCGAGCTGATCGAGAACCGCATGTCGGGGGCGCCGGGTATCCGGATCGGCAATATCTTCGTCATGGCGGGGGTGCCGCATATCGCGGCGGCGATGCTCGACAGCCTGACCGGCACGCTGGAGGGCGGCCTGCCGGTCGTGTCGGGAACGCTCGGCTGCTGGGTCGGCGAAAGCGAGGTCGCCGGACTGCTGGGTGAGGTCGAACGCGCACATGACGGCGTGGCGATCGGCAGCTATCCCTTTTTCCGCGAAGGCCGCACCGGCGCGAACTTCGTCGTGCGCGCGACCGATCCGGCGGTGGTCGATGCGTGCCTCGCCGACCTGACCGGACGGCTGCAAGCCATTGGCCATGATCCGGTCGCCGGCGGAATCTGACAGCCCGCTTGCCAGCATCCCGCGCGCTCGATATGTCGGACAAATAACCGACAGGAGAGAGTGACCTTGACTTCCCCGACCCGCATCGCGTTGGCCGGCATCGGCAAGATCGCGCGCGACCAGCATATCCCGCATATCGCCGCCAGCCCCGATTTCGACCTCGTCGCCGCCGTCACCGGCCATGCCGCGCCCGATGGCGTGCCGGGGTTCAGGACGATCGCCGAGATGATGGCGGCGATGCCCGAGGTGCAGGCGATCTCGATCTGCACGCCGCCGCGCGGGCGTCTGTCGCTGATCCGCCAAGCGCTCGACCATGGCCTCGACGTGATGATCGAAAAGCCGCCCGCCGCCACCCTGTCCGAAGCGCAGGCGTTCGCCCATGCTGCGGAACAGGCCGGAAAGGTCCTGTTCGCGACGTGGCATTCGCGTGAGGCGGCGGCGGTCGAGCCGGCACGGCAATGGCTGGCGACCCGCACGATCCGCCGGGTCGCGGTCAACTGGAAGGAGGACGTCCGCGTCTGGCATCCGGGGCAGGACTGGATCTGGGAACCGGGCATCGGCGTGTTCGATCCGGGGATCAACGCGCTGTCGGTCATCACCCGCATCCTGCCGTGCCAGCTGCTGCTCGACGCGGCCGAGCTGCGCTTTCCATCGAACCGCGACGCACCGATCGCCGCCGATCTCGACTTCACCGATACGGCGGGCGTGCCGGTCCGCGTCGAATTCGACTTCGACCAGACCGGGCCACAGACCTGGGACGTCGATGTCGAGACCGATGACGGCCATCTCAAGCTGTCGATGGGGGCGTCGCAGATGGCGGTCGACGGGACCCCGGTCGATGTCGGCGACGAACCCGAATATGCCCGGCTCTATCGCCGCTTCGCCGAATGCCTGCGCGACCGGGTCAGCGATGTCGACCTGTCGCCGTTCGTCCATGTGAACGACGCGTTTCTGCTGGGGCGCCGGGTGACCGTCGGCGCGTTCAGCGAGTAACGCGCACCTGAACCACCAGCGTCACCCCAGCCTGAGCCGGAGTGACGCCATGGGTTAGCGTTCCGCTGCCATCGCCGCCGCGATCGCATCCCGCGTCCGCGTCGCGACGGCCTTGCGCCCCATGCCCGCCGGATCGAACGGTTCGAGGAAATGGATCGTCAGCCCGATCCGCCCCGGCCGCGCCAGCACGCGTGCGGCATTGGTCGTACCCGGTTCGTCGCCCAGCCACGCGATCTCGCCCGCATCGCCATAGTCGCAATAGACCGGCTGGACCCGCAATCCCGGCGGCGGCGGGTCGATCGCGCCCAGCAACGCCGCCTTGAACGGCAGCAATTCGCCCGGCGCCCCCGTCGTCCCTTCGGGAAAGACCGTCACCGGATAGTCGGCCAGCAATGCCTGCCGCAGCGTATCGATCTGCCGCGCGACGCCCAGCCGGTCGCCGCGATCGACGAACAGCGTATGGTTGAGCGTACAGAGCCACCCCACCAGCGGCGCGTCCCGCAACTCGCCCTTGGCGACGAACGCACTTCCGCTCGCCCCGGCAATGGCGAGGATGTCGATCCAGCTTTGATGATTGGCGAGATAGAGGACGTCGCGCGGCACGGGTGACCCGACGACCGTGGTCCGCACCCCGACCACCGCCGCGATCCGGCCGAGAAAGCGCGGCGGCCATGGCGAGCGCAGACGCAGCAATCGCCAGCTGCCATGCAGCACCAGATAGACGAGCAACGCGGCCAGCATGCCGCCCGCGCGCGCGATCAACCGCAGCCGCGCGGGCAGGGTCATGTCGCTCAATCCTTGCGGTCGAGGCTGACGCCGTACAGTTCCATGCGGTGATCGACGAGGCGGAAGCCAAGGCGTTCGGCAATTTGTTTCTGCAGCAGTTCCAGTTCCGGATCGACGAATTCGATCACCCGGCCGCTCTCGACATCGATCAGGTGATCGTGATGCGCCTCGGGCGAGGGTTCGTAGCGCGCGCGCCCGTCGCCGAAGTCGTGACGGTCGAGAATGCCCGCCTCTTCGAACAGGCGCACGGTGCGATACACCGTCGCGATCGAGATGCCCGGATCGATCGCCGATGCGCGTTCATACACCTTTTCGACATCGGGATGGTCGTCGGCTTCGGACAGCACGCGCGCGATGACGCGGCGCTGTTCGGTGATCCGCAGCCCCTTTTGGTGACACAGCGCTTCGAGGTCGATCTTGCGGGGCATGAATTCCTGTACGTCCAGACGGGGAGAGTTGCGCGCCGTTCTAGCGTGCCGGGCGGTCCAGCGAAAGCCGCTAAACGCTTGTCCGCCCGGATCAGCCGCCGCGCCGCTGCGTACCCAGACCGATCTGCTTGGCCAGCGACCGGCGCTGTTCGGCATAGTTGGGGGCGACCATCGGGTAATCGGCCGGCAGGTTCCACTTGGCGCGATACTGGTCGGGGGTCAGGTTGTAATGGGTCATCAGATGCCGCTTGAGCATCTTGAGCTTCCGCCCATCCTCCAGACAGACGATATAGTCGGGCTTGACCGACGACCGCACCGGCACCGCTGGTTCCGCGCGCGGCGCGGGCGCTTCGGCCGCCGCGCCCAGCCCGGCCAGCGCGCCATGCACGTTGCGGATCAGCGCGGGAATGTCCCCGACATCGATAGCGTTGTTTCCGACATGCGCGGCGACGATATCCGCCGTCAATGCGATCAGCGTGCCGTCATGCTCCGCGTCCATTTCCATACCCTACCTCGTTACGCAGCCGCTACAAATGGCCGTACCCGCTATCGTCCCGCGACGCGGTCATCGCAACAATATAAGTAACATTTTTTGTTATTTGGCGGGGATCGGCCGCAAATAGGTGTGCGCGTCGAACCGTTCGCCGCCGCGACCGGCATAATAATCGCGCCGCTCGCCGCATTTGACGAAGCCTTCGCTGGCATAGAGCCGGGTGGCATCGTTGCCCGCGCGCATTTCGAGGCACAGCCGCGCCGCGCCGCGCCCGGCGGCATCGCCGATCGCCCGCCGCAACAAAGCGCGGCCGACCCCGCGTCCGCGTTCGTCCGGCAGCACCGCGATCAGCAGCAATTCGGCATCATCGGCCACCGCCCGCGTCAGCGCGAAGCCGACCAGCCGGTCGCCCAGATGCGCCAGCGTCAGCCAGACGCCGGGCAGCGACATCATCCCCAGGCACTGCGCCGGTGTCCACGCCTCGCCGAACTGCGGGTCGAACGCCGCCTGCATCACCCGGTCGACCGCGCCGACATCGGCGGCGGTGCCATCGGCCAGCGCGATGTCGACGCGGGTGTCGCTCATGCCCGGACGCTCGGCACCGCATCGGGTGCGCGGCCATAGAGCGGGGCGGGGGGCAGGCTGGCCTGCGCAACCGTCAGCAGCACCGCATCGGCGGCGTCGGGCAGCCGGTCGCTGTCGGGCAGGCTGTCGTCGACGCCCCGCAGCCGGGCAAGCCCCTGTCCGACGACCCGTCGACCGGCCAGTGCCGCGACCGCATCGGCGGGCTTGCGCGACACCGCCGGGCCATCGGCGACCAGATCGCGGTCGAACCCCTGCTGGAATACCTCGCCATGGCCGCCGTCGAGTACCGCGACGATCGCATCGCCCGGCTGTTCGGCGAGCGCCGCGGCGGCGATCAGCGCGAGCGACGAATAGCCCGCGACCGGTACGCCCCAGCCGATCCCCAGCCCGCGCGCCGCCGCCAGCCCGACCCGCACGCCGGTAAAGCTGCCGGGACCGCAATCGACGAGGATCGCGTCGGCGCGGCCCTGATCGGGCAGGGCGGCGATCATCGGCACCAGTCGTTCGGCATGGCCGCGCCCGACGACGACATGGTCGCGGGCGATCACCGCGCCGTCCTCGATCAACGCGACCGAGCAGGCGGCGGTGGCGGTTTCGATGACCAAAGTCCGCACGGGCGTGTCAGGCGATCCGGTTGAACTTGGCGAAATCGGGACGGGGCGAGCGCGGATGCAGGCTGGCGGTGTCGCCATAGCCGAGCGTCGTGATGAAATTGGTGTGGACCGACGGCGTGTCGGCAAAGAACGCCTTGTCCACCGCACCACCGTCGAAGCCCGACATCGGGCCGGTATCGAGGCCCAGCGCACGCGCCGCGAGGATCAGATAGGCCCCCTGCAACGACGAATTGCGGAACGCCGATGCCTGACGCAGTTCGGCATTGCCGTCGAACCACGACTTCGCATCGGTGTGTGGGAACAGTTCGGGCAGATGTTCGTGGAAGTCGGTGTCCATGCCGACGATCGCGGTCACCGGTGCGGCGCGGATCTTGTCGGGGTTGGTGCCGCTGGCGCAATCCGCCAACCTGTCCTTCGCCTCCTGCGACGTGCACCACACGATACGCGCGGGCAGCTGGTTGGCGCTGGTCGGACCCCATTTCAGCAGGTCCCAGATCGCGTGCAGCGTCGCATCCTCGACCGGCCGGTCGGTATAGTGATTGAACGTGCGCGCGCTGCGGAACAGCGTGTCGAGCGCCTGATCGTCGAGCTTTGCCATCAGACTGCGCGAACCTCCGTGACTTCGGGAACATAATATTTGAGCAACTGCTCGATGCCGTTCTTCAACGTCGCGCTCGACGAGGGGCAACCCGAACACGCGCCCTGCAATTGCAGATAGACCTTGCCCTGATCGAACCCGCGATAGACGATGTCGCCACCGTCATTCGCCACCGCCGGGCGCACGCGGGTTTCGATCAGTTCCTTGATCTGTTCGACGATGTCGGCGTCTTCCGGATTGTCGCTGAACGTCGCATCGTCGGCGGGAACCGAGAAGCCGGCGGTGCCGGTCGCGTGGAACAACGGCATCCGCCCGCCGAAATGGTCGAGCAGCAGCGCGAGCACATCGGGCTTCAGATCGGCCCATTCGCTGCCCGGCGCCTTGGTCACCGACACGAAGTCGCGCCCGAAGAACACGCCGACGACGTCGCCCAGCGCGAACAGCTGCGTGGCGAGCGGCGATGCTTCCGCTTCCTCGGGCGATGCGAAATCGCGCGTGTCGGCATCCATCACGACCTGCCCGGGCAGGAACTTCAGCGTCGCCGGATTGGGCGTGGATTCGGTTTCGATCAACATGCCGCCCATGTGGCGGCAGCGCGACGGCGGATCAAGGGCGCGTGCGGAAACGCTGCGTTCGCCGGCGCATGGGTCGCGTTGCCACGTCGAACCGGCTGCGTTACGAGCCGGTCGAACGCATAAGGGGAAAGTGCCCGTGATCGAGACGCATCTGGCGAAATTGCGCGCGCGCGACACGATTTCGCCGGACGAGGAGCAGGTCATCCGCGCCTCGCTGGGCGAGGTGCGCGACCTGCGCGCGCACAATACCTGCATCCGCGCGGGCGAGCGCCTGTCCTCCAGTACGCTGCTGCTCGAAGGATTGATGTGCCGGTACAAGGATCTGCCCGGTGGCGAGCGGCAGATCACCGAACTGCACGTCGCGGGCGATTTCCTCGACCTGCACAGTTTCTCGCTGAAACAGCTCGACCATAATGTCATGACGCTGACGCCGTGCCGCGTCGTGCTGGTGCCGCATACGAAGCTGACCGAGATTACCGAGACGCAGCCGCATCTGGCGCGGGTCTATTGGTTCCTGACCGCGCTCGACGCCGCGATCCACCGCGAATGGGAATTGTCGCTCGGCCGTCGCACCGCGATCCAACGCATCGCCCATCTGATCTGCGAACTGCACATCCGCCTCGGCCTGATCGGACAGGCGGACGAGACCGGCTTTGCCCTGCCGCTGACCCAGGCCGATCTGTCGGACTGTGCGGGGCTGACCCCGGTCCATGTCAACCGCACGCTGCGCGAATTGCGCGAGCGCGGGCTGATGGAGTTTCGCGGACGCCGGGTGTCGATCACCGACCTGCCGGGGCTGCGCGCGCTGGCCGAGTTCGACGACGCCTATCTGTACCTGCGGCGCGAGGACCGGTGAGGCGAAGCTGAGCCGGGGCTGAACCAAGGCCCGGTTTCACCTTTATATTTGCCACGCACGGTCGATACTGGTGCAGGCGTTGCAACGACGCTACACCTCCGCCCATGGCATCTCCGTTCCGTTTGGCCACGGGCGCGTTTACGACCCTGGCCCTGATCGCCGCGCCGCTTGCCGCGCAGACCCCGCCCGCATCGCCCGCGCCCGCCGCTCCGGCACCGGCGCGCCAGCTTCCGCCGCTGGAGCCGGTGGCGCAGGGGCCGGACACGCCGTGGCTGTTCAAGGGCAGCGACATTCCGCCCGACCGGTCATGGACCTATGGCGTGCTGTCCAACGGGCTGAAATATGCGGTGCGCAGGAACGGCGTGCCGCCGGGGCAGGTCGCGATCCGCGTCGCGATCGGTACCGGATCGCTGATGGAAACCGACAGCGAGCGCGGCTTCGCGCATCTGATCGAGCATTTGACCTTTCGCGGGTCGGTCCACGTCCCCGACGGCGAATCGAAGCGGGTGTGGCAGCGGCTGGGCGTCACCTTCGGTTCCGACAGCAACGCGTCGACCAGCTTTACCCAGACGGTCTACAAGCTCGACCTGCCCTCCGCCACGCCCGCCGGCCTCGACGAGAGCATGAAGATCCTGTCGGGGATGATGGCCGAACCGACGCTGACGCAGGCGGCATTGGATGCTGAACGCCCGGTCGTCCTGTCCGAACAGCGTGAGCAGCCCGGCCCTCAGGTCCGCTTCGGCGATGCGGTGCGCGCCTTGTTCTTCGCCGGGCAGCCGCTGTCCGACCGCTCGCCGATCGGCAATGTCGACACGCTGCAGGCGGCGACCGCCGCCAGCGTGAAGGCGTTCCACGACCGCTGGTATCGCCCCGACCGCGCGATCATCGTGATCGCCGGCGATGCCGATCCCGCCATCCTCGAAGCGATGGTGAAGAAGCATTTCTCGCCTTGGGCCGGCAACGGCCCGTCGCCCGCCGAACCCAGGTTCGGCGCTCCACAAGCGAACGAACCGGTCGCCGCCGCCGTCAGCGAACCGACCATGCCGACGCTGGTGCAGATGGCGGTGCTGCGGCCCTGGACGGTCGGCGACGACACGATCCTGTTCAACCAGGAACGGATGATCGACCAGATCGCGTTGCGTATCCTCAACCGCCGGCTGGAAAGCCGCGCGCGCGCCGGGGGCAGCTATATCTCCGCCGGGGCCAATCTCGACGACGTGTCGCGTTCGGCGAACATCACCCAATTGTCGATCCTGCCGCTGGGCGACGACTGGGCGACGGCGCTGCGCGACGTGCGCCAGTCGATCGCCGATGCGATGCGTAACGCCCCGACGCAGGCGGAGATCGACCGCGAGGTCGCCGAAATCCGCGCGGGCATGGAGAATGAAGTCCGCACCGCACCGGTCACGGCCGGCGCGCTGCTCGCCGACAACCTCATCTCCGCGACCGACATTCGCGAAACCGTGGCCGGGCCGGAAACGTCGCTGCGCATTTTCGAAGGGGCGGTGACCAAGAAGTTCTTCACCCCCGCACGCGTGCAGGCGGCGACGAAGAAGGTCTTCGCCGGCACCGCCACCCGCGCGATCGTCAACACCCGCACGCCCGATCCGACCGCGCAGACCAAGCTGACCGCCGCGCTGTCGCAGAAGATAGCCGGCAGCGCGAGCCGGCGTAGCGGGCAGGGGGCGATCGGCTTCGACCGGTTGGCGCCGCTCGGGCAACCCGGCGCGATCTCCACACGCAGCATGGCGCTGAGCGATCCGCCGATCGAGCGGGTCGACTTCGCCAATGGATCGTCGCTGCTGCTGTTCCCGAACGAATCCGAAACCGGCAAGGTCTATGTCCGCGTCCGTTTCGGCCGGGGGCTGAACGCGCTGCCGGCCGATCGCCGCACGCCAGCCTTCGCCGCCGACCTCGCGCTGGTCGCGTCGGGCATCCAGACGCCGAAGGGCGTGCTGGGGCAGGAGGAGCTGGACCGGCTGACCGGCGGACGGCAGATCGGGCTGTCCTTCGGGATCGACGACGACGCGTTCAACCTGTCGGGCATCACCACCGCCGCCGACCTGACCGACCAGCTGAAGCTCATCGCGGCCAAGCTGCAATCGCCGGCATGGGACCCTGCGCCCGTCGCCCGTGCGCGGGCGGTGATGCTGGCGAGCTATGACGCGCTGGGCGCCTCGCCCGATGGCGTGATGGCACGCGACCTCGACGCGCTGCTCCACGACAATGATCCGCGCTGGGGCACGCCCGACCGCAAGGAGATCGAGGCGCTGACCCCGGCGGCGTTCAAGGCGCTGTGGGCGCCACTGCTCGCCTCCGGACCCGTAGAGGTGCAAGTGTTCGGCGATGTGCAGCAGCAGCCGGCGATCGATGCCGTCGCCGCGACCATCGGCGCGATGGCCCCGCGTCCCGCTGCGACCACGCCGCCGCCGCCGGTCCGCTTCCCGGCGCATGTCGCGACGCCCGTCACCCGCACGCATAGCGGCCAGCCCAATCAGGCGGCGGCGGCGATCGCGTGGCCGACGGGTGCCGGCAGCGCCGGGCTGGCCGAGAGTCGCAAGCTGGAGGTGCTGGCCGCCGTGTTCCGCGACCGGCTGCTCGATCGCCTCCGCAGTCAGGCGGGGGTGAGCTATTCGCCGAACGTCGACAATGGCTGGCCGGTCGGCCTGCCGGGCGGCGGGCGGATCATGGCGCTCGGCATGGTGCCGCCGGACAAGACCGGCTTCTTCTTCGATCTGGCGCGCGAACTGGCGGCCGATCTGGTCAAGATGCCGGTGCCCGAGGACGAACTCGACCGCGCCAAGCTGCCGGTGATCCAGATGGTCGCGCGCATGTCGAGCGGCAACATGTTCTGGATGAACCAGACCCAGGGCGGCACCCGCGATCCGGCCCGGCTGGCGGCGATTCCCGGCATCATCAACGACATTCGCGGCACGACGCCGGCCGAGTTGCAGGCGCTGGCGGCGAAATATCTGGTGCCGGCAAAGGACTGGTCGATGCAGGTGTTGCCGGAGAAGAAGTAATCCCCCGGCACGGGGAGGTGGCGTCCGCACATGAGACGGTGGCGGGCGCCCCTTCCGCGTTCAGGAAAAATGGGTTCACGCGAAGGCGCGGAGACGCGAAGGGGTTACGTTCCCGGTGAGCGATCTGCGAACGGGAGACCCCGCGCTACGCCACAGCCGACGTCAAGGCCGCTTACGCGGGGGACGCTGCGGCGAACGCAACTCCTCCGCGTCTCCGCGCCTTCGCGTGAATCAGCCTTCTTAAACCTCGGCCGCCCGACGAACCGGCGCGCCGGCCAGTACCGCCAGCCCCCAGATCGCGAACCCGCCCAGCGCCAGTCCGGCACCGACCACGCCGGTCGACGTCCAGCCATAGCCCGCTGCAATTGCCAGCCCGCCGGCCCATGGGCCGATGGCATTGGCGGTATTGAACGCCGAATGGTTGAGCGACGCGGCGAGGCTCTGCCCCTGCTGCGCGATATCCATCAACCGCGTCTGCAGCACGGTGCCGAGCGCGCCGCCGATGCCGATCAGGAACACGATCGCCAGCATCGACCATAGCTGCCCCGCCGCCAGCGGATAGAGCGCCAGCGTCGCTGCGCTCCATAGCAGCAGGCCGCCGGCAGTGGGCATCAGCGCCCGGTCGGCAAAGCGCGGCACGACCAGATTGCCGAAGGTCATGCCGGCGCCAAACACCGCCAGCACCACCGGCACCATGGCAGGCGCGGCCCCGGTCACCTCGATCAACGTCGAGGCGAGATAGGTGTAGACTGCGAACATCCCACCGAAACCGATCGCGCCGATGCCGAGCGTCAGCCACAGCTGCCCCGATTTCAGCACGCCCAGTTCGGCAAGCGGGCTGGCGTCGCGATCCGGCCGGTCATGCGGCGCGGCCCATGCGACCATCGCCATCGTCGCCGCCGCCAGCACCGCGACGACGCCGAAGCCCCAGCGCCAGCCGAGCGCCTGCCCCAGCGCGTTCGCCAGCGGCACGCCGACGATGGTGGCGACGGTCAATCCCAGCATCACCCGGCCGATCGCCTGCGTCCGCTTCTCCGCCGGCACCAACGACGCAGCGACCAACGCGGCGATCCCGAAATAGGCGCCATGCGGCAGCCCGCTGAAGAACCGCGCGACGAGCATCGCTTCATAGGTCGGCGCCAGCGCGCTCGCCGCATTGGCGATACCGAAGCATGCCATCAACGCGATCAGCACCGTCCGCCGCGCCATCCGCGCGGTCATCACCGCCAGCAGCGGTGCGCCGACCACCACACCCAGCGCATAGGCGCTGATGACGTGCCCTGCGGTCGGCTCGTCGATCCCGAGGCCGGGCGCGAAGAACGGCACGAGGCTCATCGTCGCGAACTCGGTCGTACCGATCGCGAACCCGCCGAGCGCGAGCGCGAGATGGACGAGGGCAGGGCTACGGGTCGGGGTCACGGGCACGCTCCTTGCTGCGACGCAGCATTTCGAGCGGGCCATATGGGAAGGGGTTGGGGCAGTTCAACAATGAATAGCTATGCGGTGGCAAAGCGGTCGCTTCCGGATGCCGGCACTGTCGCGTTCGCGTCATACGTCAATTCGGCGACGGCTGGGATTTCCCGGTGATGGCGCGAGGCAAGGGTCGCTTGAGGCCCCAGCCTTCGCTGGGGCTACGTTCTGGTCGGGCGGACCAGCAGCACGATTCCGGCGGAGCGCCCCGCGCGCTACCGCGACGAAAAGTGGATCAGGACGCGGCGGTCGGGGAGCGTCATCGCAAAGCCGGTGGAGTAGAGACTCGACGCGAACGGCCTGCCATTGGAGACGGCCCCGTCGAACACATAGTCCTCGCCCCCCCGGTACCGGCCAAGGTCGACATCGGCCAGCAGCCATGCGGGTGGCGCGGCGACCGTGACCGGCGGCGTCGCCGGCGCCGCTTCGAGCGCACGGGCGATCGTGGCGGCATCGGCCGCGGAATAGCGGACCACGGCCCACAACGCCCGGTCGGTCGGGCCGAAGCCATTGTCCTTGCCGATGGGGTCGAGCGACCAGCGGGCCTCGACCGGGACGGGTTGCAGCGTCACCAGCTTTTGTAGCGTCGCGACGTCGTTTCGCGCGTCCTCGACCATATCTGCCTTGCTCCTCGAACAGCCGGGCGAACCCACCATGACCAGCGCCCCGATCGCGAGCGCCCGCGCCAGCCGCCTCACAACCGGTTCCGGACGCGGCGGTTGTCGCCGGGCTGTCGCTGGCGCAGCCATGGCTGCATCGAAACCTTGAACGACGACGCGGGCGCGCCTTCCCAAGTTACGTGCCGGGTCAGGGTCGCCACATTCATATATTGTTTCGCCAGACCGGTGATCTCGAATACGCCGTTTTCGTCGTCCGGAATGCCGGTGGCAATGTCGGCAGCGCCGGGATTGAAATTATACCGGTCCTCGGCATGGACGACGAGCGTCAGCGCAAAACGCGGAGCGCTCGACTTCTTGCTCCGCTGCACCGTCGCGTCGCCGCTGATCCAGATGACATGGGCACCGATCGCCTTTTGCCAGTTCTCGGTCGCCGGATAGGGGAAGGGTCCGGTCTTGCCGGCGCCGCACGGAATCGCGCCGCCGGTGAAACTGAAGCCGCCGTCCCCGGACGGCACTTCGCTGCCATGCAGTTCGTAGGCGGCGGCCATCGCCTCGAGGATCGCGGACTGGAGCGTCGTCCGGCCCGACGGGTCGCCGGCGACGTAACGTTCGTAGCTGAACGTGCGCGCGGCCCCCCGGCCGGTCAGGAAATGCCGGTAGGCGGCGAGCGCGTCGGGAATATCGTTCTTGGGCGCATAGGGCACGCCCTGCACCGCCTCCGCCAGTTCCAGCCGCCCTTTCCACTTGCGATAGCCCTGACGGTCCGCCGCGGTCGGTTGGCGTGGCCGGAACTGGTCGAGGAAGCCGTTGTCGTGCCGGATTTCCGGTCGACGGGGCGGTCCGGCGAAGTACAGGGCGTGCGTCATGTTCCCGCTTCTCCTGATCTCGCCGTCGAGTATCGCGTCGTGACTTCAGCGACACAAGCCCGGCACGACACGCCTCACCCCCGGTACAGCGCGTCCAGCCGCTCGCCATAGACTTCCTTCAACACGTGCCGCCGAATCTTCAAACTGGGCGTCAGTTGCTGGTTCTCGATGGTGAAGGGTTCGTCGGCGATGATGAAGCGGCGGATGCGTTCGGTGACCGACAGGTCCCTGTTCACCCGCTCCACCGCCGCGCCCAGCGCCGCGCGATAATCGCTGTCTTCGCGCAACCGGGCGAAGTCGCAGCGTGCGCCGCCCTTCGCGCAGAATTTCTGCGTCCATTCGGCGTCGGGCACGATCACCGCGACCATATAGGGCCGCCGGTCGCCGGCGATCATCGCCTGCGCGATCTCGTCCTGCAGGGTCAGCATCCCCTCGACCTTTTGCGGCGCGACATTGTCGCCCTTGTCGTTGACGATGATGTCCTTCTTGCGATCGGTGATGCGGATGCGGCCCTTGGCGTCGATCTCGCCGATGTCGCCGGTGTGCAGCCAGCCGTCCTTGAGCACGCGGGCGGTTTCCGCCTCGTTGCGCCAATAGCCGTGCATGACCAGCTCGCCGCGCACGAGGATTTCGCCGTCCTCGGCGATGCGCACCTCGGTCTCGGCGAGCGGCGGGCCGACCGTGTCCATCTTGATTCCCGCTGCGGGGCGGTTGCACGAGATGACCGGCGCCGCCTCGGTCTGGCCATAGCCTTGCAGGAAGCACAGCCCGAGCGACTGGAAGAAGCCACCGATTTCGGGATTGAGCGGCGCGCCGCCCGACACCATCGCCTTCAGCCGCCCGCCGAACCGCTTGCCGACCTTGGGCTTGAGCAGCGTGTCGACCAGCAATTTGGTCGGCCGGTCGAGCAGGGTCGGCCCATCCTCCTTGCTGCCGATCGCGACGGCGCGGTCGAGCAGCCACGACGACACGCGGCCCTGTTTCTGTACCGCCTTGGTGATGCGGGTCCTGAGCACCTCGAACAGGCGGGGGACGACGACCATGATCGTCGGGCGCACCTCCTCGATATTGCTCGCCAGCTTGTCGAGACCCTCGCTGTAATAGATTTGCCCGCCCAGCCCGATCGGGAAATGCTGCCCGCCGGTATGTTCATAGGCGTGGCTGAGGGGCAGGAACGACAGGAACACCTCGTCGTCCCAGCCGAAATCTTCCGAGATGACGGTGCAGCAGCCGTTGACGTTGTGCAGGATCGCGCCGTGATGCTGCATGACGCCGCGTGGGGACCCGCCGGTGCCGGAGGTGTAGATGATGCAGGCGAGGTCATCCCGCTGGAAATCGGCCTGCGCCGCGACCGTCGCCGGATCGGCCGGGTGCTGCGCGATCAGGTCGTGCCAGTCGTGGAACTCCAGGCTGCCCTGCTGCGCGGTGCGCATCGGTTCGATCGTGATGATCTTTTCCGACGACTGGGTGGTGCGCAGCGCGGCGGGCAGGACGGTGCGCGCGAGTTTTTCGGTCGACACGATGATCGCGCAGGCGCCCGAATTCTCGATGATATGGCCATGGTCGCGCACGGTGTTGGTGACATAGGTCGGTACGGTCACGCACCCCGCCGCCATGATGGCGAGGTCGGAAATGCACCATTCGGGCCGGTTCTCGCTGACGAGCATCACCCGGTCGCCGCGCTTCAGCCCGATCGCCTGGAGCGCCGTCGCAAGGCTCGCCACCTGCCGCGCGGCATCGGCCCAGCTGATCGAGCGCCACGCGCCCGCCTGTTTGCTCCACAGGAACGGCGCGTCGCCGCGCTCGGCGGCCCGCGCAAAGAACATCGCGACCAGATTGGGGAATCGTTCCAGTTGCCGGGCCATCGCTTATCCTTCTCCTGGCCCAAAGGTGTAGGCAGGCAGAACCGGTACGGCAACGTCCGAACGCGGGTGACGGGGGCGAAGCTCTTGGATAGACAGGCCCCATGAAGATGTTCGCCACCACCGTCGCCGCGCTCGCAACCGTTACGCTGGGGGGCTGCAACATGCTGCCGTTCGGCAAGAAGGAGGTCGCGACCCCCGCGACGCAGGCACCGCCGACGGCGCCGGCCGGACAGGCGCAGAAGTTCGTGATCTCCGCCAATCCGATCGCGAGCGAGGCGGGGATGGCGGTGCTGCGACGCGGCGGCAGCGCGGTCGACGCGGCGATCGCGGTGCAGGCGATGCTGTCGCTGGTCGAGCCGCAAAGCTCGGGCCTCGGCGGCGGCGCCTTCCTGACCTATTTCAACGCGAAGACCGGCAAGGTCGAAATCTATGACGGGCGGGAGGTCGCTCCGGCAGGCGCCACGCCGACCATGCTGCTCGGCACCGATGGGCAGCCGCTGCCGTTTGCGCAAGCCGTGATGAGCGGGCGGGCGACCGGCGTGCCCGGCGCGGTGCGGATGCTGGGACAGGCCCATGCCGATCACGGCACGCTTGGCTGGAGCCAGTTGTTCGACGATGCCGAACAGGTCGCGCGCAAGGGCTTCGTGATTTCGCCCCGCCTCGGCCGGTTCCTCGGCGGGCAGTCGCCGCAGTTGCAGGCGGAGGATGTCCGCCGCTATTTCAAGGGCAAGGGCGGCGCGCTCGCGACCACCGGCGACCGGATCAGGAATGGCGACTATGCCGATTTCCTGAAGCGGCTGGCGAAGCAGGGGCCGGACGCGCTCTATACCGGCAAGACCGCCGAGCGGATCGTCGCCAAGACCACCAGCGGCAGCCTGCCCGGCACGATGACGCTCGCCGACCTCGCCGCCTATCGCGCGGTGAAGCGCGATCCGCTGTGCGGCAACTGGCGCGCGTACATAGTCTGCACGCCGCCGCCGCCGTCGAGCGGGGTCGGGCTGCTCGAACTGCTCGCCATCCTTGGCCGCACCGACATCGACAAGCGCGGGCCGAACGACCCGCAGAGCTGGTATCTCTTCGCGGAGGCCAGCCGGCTGATGTATGCCGATCGCGACCTGTATGTCGGCGATCCGAAGTTCGTGAACGTGCCGGTCGCAGGCTTGCTGGCCCCGGCCTATATCGCCGAGCGCGCGAAGCTGATCGGCGTGACGGCCGGGCCGGCGCCGGCGGCGGGCGTTCCGGCGGGCGTCGTGACGGCAGCGGCGGACACGACGCGGGAACCGGCGGGGACGTCGCACTTCATCGTCGGCGACGCGCAGGGCAATGTCGTGTCGATGACGACCACGGTCGAGAGCTTCTTCGGCACCGGACGGATGGTCGATGGCTTCTTCCTCAACAACCAGATGACCGACTTCGCCTTTTCGCCCCGCGATGCGCAGGGGCGGGCCGCTGCGAATGCGGTGGCGCCGGGCAAGCGCCCGCGTTCGTCGATGACGCCGTTGGTCATGATCGACCGGCAGGGCAGGTTCGCCGGCGCGCTGGGTTCGGCGGGCGGCAACGCGATCCTCGCCTATGTCGGCAAGTCGCTGGTCGGCGCGGTCGAATGGAAGCTGCCGATGCAGCAGGCGCTGGCGCTCCCCAACCTCGTCGCCCGCGGCAGCAGCTTTCAGGGGGAAGTGACGAAATTCTCACCCCAAATCCTGAGCGCGCTGGCGGCGAAGGGCATCAGGTTGCAGCCGGGGCAGGGCGAGGATTCGGGGCTGCACGGCGTCATCATCCGCGACGGCAAGGTCGATGGCGGCGTCGATCCCCGGCGTGAGGGCAAGGTGATCGTCGAGTAGGGCTGCCCGACCCACCACGTCATCCCAGCGAAGGCTGGGGTCTTCCTGTCAGGGAACGCGCGCCTCGCCGCAGGAGACCCCAGCCTGCGCTGGGGTGACGGATATGCGGTTGGTTATCCGTTCCGTCGCACCTGCGCGAAATGCTCCGCCCGTTCGAGCAATAGCGTCAAATCCTCGCGCGCGATGTCGAACGCATCGGGCGTCTCGGCCAGCGCGGCGTCGATGTCTTCCAGCCGGACGCCGCCCGGCTCCACCGCCGCCTTGATCGCGGCGGGCGTGGCGGGTTCGTGGGGATAGCTGAGCGCGGTCATGCGGTGATAGAAGATGCCGATCGACACCAGCGCGATCGAATTGATCCCGACCGGTGCGAAGGCAAAGGCATAGCCGGCATCATGGATGCCCGCACTACCGATCACCGCCGTCAGCGCCGCCGCGCCGCCCGGCGGGTGCAGGCAGCGGCATAGCGACATGACGAGGATCGCGGTTCCCACGGCCACCCCGGCGGCGATGGTGACGTTCGGGATCGCCTGAAACACCGCCACGCCGACCAGTGTCGACAGGATGTTGCCGCCTACCACCGGCCATGGCTGGGCCAATGGACTGGCCGGCACCGCGAACACCAGCACCGCCGACGCCCCCAACGGTGCGACGATGATCGGCAGGTCGCCCTCGATCCACGGCACCTGCGCGCAGACGACCATGGTCAGCGCGATGCCGATCGCCGCCCCGATACAGGCGACGATCCGCCGGCCGAACCCGGCATTGGCGAGCAGCGGACGGAACAGCCGGGTCACAGCCCGTCGACGATCCGCCGGGCGAGGCCGGGGCCTTCATAAACCAGGGCGCTGTAGAGCTGGACGAGGCTTGCCCCCGCATCCAGCCGCCGCCGCGCTTCGTCGGCCGACCCGATCCCACCCGCTGAGATCAGCGGGATCGCGCCATCGGCAATCTCGCGCGCTTCAATCAGTTTGGCGAGCGCCAGCGGTGCAAGCGGCGCGCCCGACAGGCCGCCGGTTTCCTTCGCATTCGCCGACCGCAGCGTTTCGGGGCGCGAGATGGTGGTGTTCGATACGATCAGCGCATCGACGCCGCCGTCGACCGCCGCGCGGATCGCGACCTCCAGCCCCGCGCGCGACAGGTCGGGCGCAACCTTCAGGAACAATGGCACGCGCTTGCCGCCGACATGGCGCGCGGCATCGCTGGCCGCGATCAACTGGCCCAGTTCGGGCTGCGATTGCAGGTCGCGCAGACCGGGCGTGTTGGGGCTGGAGATGTTGATCGTGACATAATCGGCGAGCGGCGCGGCCTTGGCGACGGCGGTGCCGTAGTCGGCGATGCGATCGGTCGAATCCTTGTTCGCGCCGACATTGATGCCGATGATGCCGGGGCGGGGGGTGAGTGCCGCGACCCGCGCCAGCGCCGCATCGATCCCGCCATTGTTGAACCCCAGCCGGTTCACCACCCCCTTGTCCTCGGGCAGGCGGAAGATGCGGGGCTTGGGATTGCCCGGCTGCGGCTTGGGGGTCAGCGTGCCGACCTCGACGAAGCCGAAGCCGAGGCCGAGGAAGCCCGTGACGGCGCGCGCATCCTTGTCGACGCCCGCCGCCAGCCCGACCGGGTTGGGGAAGCGGATGCCGGCGACCGTCACGGCATGTTTACTGTCGGTCGTCGGGGCCAGCGGCGTGCCAGCCTTGCCCCACGCCTCCAGCATGGCGATCGTCAGCGAATGCGCGCGTTCGGCGTCGAGGGCGAAGAGGAGCGGGTGATACCAGGCCATATGCGGCGCTCTATCCTCCAGCGCGACCGGAAGGAAGATTCGGTTTCACGCGAAGGCGCGAAGTCGCGAAGGCGTAAAGAGGGGAGTGGTTCGCGCAGAGACGCGGAGACGCGGAGGGGGTGCTTTCGTCCCTCCGTCTCGCGTCAGCGAGACCTCGACTCCCTGGGACTGCCACGGGTATCGAAGCCGCTGGCGCGGCAGGACGCTTCCGCCAGCGCAACCCCTCCGCGCCTCCGCGTCTCTGCGCGAACCAATCTTCCTTCTTCTCTTCGTGCCTTAGCGCCTTCGCGTGAAACCGAATCCTTCCCGCGCCAAAGCAATCGATCACCCTGATCGACAGAAACCCGGTTGACCTCGCGCCCCCGCACGACCACATGCCAATCCGACCGGAATGATCCGATTAAGGAAAAGATGCGCCTTTCCAGCCTTGCCGACTATGCCGTCGTCCTGCTCGCCGCCACCGCGCGGCGGGGCGGGGATGCGCGCGTGACGGCGACTGCGCTGGCGGAGGAAACCGGGCTGCCGCTGCCGACCGTGCAGAAGCTGGTCAGCCGCCTGTCCGCCGCCGGTCTGATCGAGACGGGACGCGGCACCGGCGGCGGTTTCCGTCTTGCCCGCGGCCCCCATGCGATCGACCTGGCGCAGATCATCGAGGCGATCGAGGGGCCGATCGCGCTCACCACCTGCGTCGATGCCGCGCGGCATGACTGCGCGGTGGAGACGAACTGCATGATCCGCCCCCATGCCGGCACGGTCAACGCCGTGGTCCGGGGCGCTCTGGCGGGCGTGACGCTCGCCCAACTCGCGAACACCGGGGCGATGCCCCAAGAGGTAGTGTGATGGCCACCAAGAATGCCGAGGCGCTCGCCGCCGCGAACAAGAAGTACGAGTGGGGTTTCTCCTCGGACATCGAACAGGACTTCGCGCCCAAGGGGCTGAGCGAGGATACGGTCCGCTATATCAGCGCCAAGAAGAACGAGCCGGAATGGATGCTCGACTGGCGGCTGAAGGCGTTCCGCCTGTGGCAGACGATGGAAGCGCCCGACTGGTCGAAGCTGAACATCGACCCGATCGATTATCAGGACGCCTATTATTACGCCGAGCCGAAGGCGAAGCCGAAGCTGGGTTCGCTGGACGAGGTCGATCCCGAAATCCTGCGCGTCTATGAAAAGCTCGGCATCCCGATCGAGGAGCAGAAAGTGCTCGCCGGGGTCGAAGGGTCGCGCAAGGTCGCGGTCGACGCGGTGTTCGACAGCGTCTCGGTCGCGACGACCTTCCGCAAGGAACTCGAAGCCGCCGGCGTCATCTTCCGCTCGATTTCGGAAGCGATCCGCGAATATCCCGATCTGGTCCGCAAATGGCTGGGCAAGGTCGTGCCGCAGCGCGATAATTTCTTCGCGACGCTGAACAGCGCGGTCTTTTCGGACGGCACCTTCGTCTACATTCCGGAGGGCGTGCGCTGCCCGATGGAGCTGTCGACCTATTTCCGGATCAACGCCGAAAATACCGGTCAGTTCGAACGCACGCTGATCGTCGCCGACAAGGGCAGCTATGTCAGCTATCTGGAGGGCTGCACCGCGCCGATGCGCGACGAGAACCAGCTGCACGCGGCGGTGGTCGAGCTGGTCGCGCTGGACGATGCCGAGATCAAATATTCGACCGTCCAGAACTGGTATCCCGGCGACGAGAACGGCAAGGGCGGCATCTACAACTTCGTGACCAAGCGCGCGCTGTGTCAGGGCAGGAACAGCAAGGTGTCGTGGACGCAGGTCGAAACCGGCTCTGCGATCACGTGGAAATATCCGTCCTGCGTGCTGGCCGGCGAGAACAGCGTCGGTGAATTCTATTCGGTCGCGGTTACCAACAACCGGCAGCAGGCCGATACCGGCACCAAGATGATCCATCTGGGCAAGGGATCGCGTTCGACCATCGTGTCGAAGGGGATCAGCGCCGGGCGCAGTGACAATACCTATCGCGGGCTGGTGCGCGTCGGTCCGTCGGCGGAGGGCGTGCGCAACTTCACCCAGTGCGACAGCCTGCTCCTCGGCGACCAGTGCGGCGCGCACACCGTGCCCTATATCGAGGTCAAGAACCCCTCGGCGCAGATCGAGCATGAGGCGACGACCAGCAAGATTTCCGAGGACCAGATGTTCTACGCGATGCAGCGTGGGCTGGATTCGGAGGCGGCGGTCGCGTTGATCGTCAACGGCTTCGCCCGCGAAGTGCTGCAACAGCTGCCGATGGAATTCGCGGTCGAGGCGCAGAAGCTGCTCGGCATCAGCCTCGAAGGGTCGGTGGGGTGATCGCGCTCGCGCTGGCGCTACAGGCGGTCGCGCCGACCGCGCCCTATGCCGACTGTCTGTCGGAACGGATCAATGCCGACGCCCGCATGGAAAAGCCGCCGACCGAGGCGGCGGCGCGTGTCGCGATCTTCGACGATGCGGCCAGGGCCTGCGCGGCCGTGCGGGCGAAGGTGGCGAAGGCGCATGGCCCCATGCTCGACAAGATCGATGCGTCGATGAAGGCGGTGCTGACCAACCCGCAAGCCGCCGAGGCCGAGTTCGGCACCGAACCGGTCGCGGGCGAGACGCCGTAAGACTTTGAGATACGCGGGTGATGCCCGCACGAACAGGACGGAACATGCTGAAGATCGACAATCTCCACGCCGAAATCGACGGCAAGGAAATCCTCAAGGGCCTTTCGCTCACCGTGAATGCGGGCGAAGTCCATGCGATCATGGGGCCGAACGGTGCGGGCAAGTCGACGCTCGGCTATGTGCTGGGCGGGCGTCCCGGCTATGAGGTGACCGAAGGGTCGGTGACCTTCGCCGGCGAGGATTTGCTGGAGATGGAGGCCGATGCCCGCGCCGCCGCCGGCCTGTTCCTCGGTTTCCAGTATCCGGTCGAAATTCCGGGCGTGTCGAACGTCCAGTTCCTGCGCGAGAGCCTGAACAGCCAGCGCCGCGCCCGCGACGAAAAGCCGCTGTCGGGTGCCGAGTTTCTGAAGCTCGCCCGTGCGCAGGCCGACAGCCTCGGCATGGACATGGACATGATGAAGCGGCCGGTGAATGTCGGCTTTTCGGGTGGCGAGAAGAAGCGCAACGAGATGGTGCAGATGGGCATCCTCGACCCGAAGCTGGCGATCCTCGACGAAACCGACAGCGGCCTCGACATCGACGCGCTGCGCATCGTCGGCGACGGCATCAACCGCATCATGCGCGCGCCGGACAAGGCGGTGATCCTGATTACGCACTATCAGCGGCTGCTCGACTATGTGCAGCCCGATTTCGTGCACGTGCTGGCCGATGGCCGCATCGTGCGCTCGGGCGGGCCGGAACTGGCGCACGCGCTGGAACGCGAAGGCTATGGAGCGGTGGCGGCATGAGTACGCTGAAATTCCTCCCCGGCACGGGGAGGGGGACCATGCGCAGCATGGTGGAGGGGGCTTTCCTCGTCCACGACGGTTGCGTTGCGGCGCGCTCCCCCTCCACCCCTCGCTTGCGCGAGCGGTCCCCCTCCCCGCAGGCGGGGAGGATCTGATGGCGACGCTTCCTACGAACTCGCAAGAGGCGTTCCGCTGGACCGACCTTGCCGCGCTGACGGCGGCGGCGGCGTCGGCGCGCGGGGCGGCGACAGGTGCGGACGGCTATTGGCTCGACCTCGCCGGCCCTCGCATCATGTTCGTCGATGGTGTCTATGCACCTGACAGCAGCGCACCCGGCCATGTCGCGCTCTCGCCGCTGACGCTCGACACCGCGCACCCGCTGGGCGTGCAGGCATCGGGGGCGGCGGGCTGGTCGATCGACCTGTCGGCGGCGGAGATCGTCGATCCGGTGCAGATCGTCCATATCGCGACCGGCGCGGAGAACCATCTTCCCGCGCGCCTCACGCTCGACGAAGATGCCGTCGCGTCGGTCGTCGAGACCTATGTCGGCACCGGCTGGACCAACCGCCTGACGCAGATCGACCTCGAACGCGGCGCGCGGCTGATGCGCAGCGTCCGCCTGCTCCAGACGACCGGCTTCGTGTCGATCCGCGACGAAGCGGTGGTGGGGGAGGCGGCGAGCCTCGTCAGCCAGTTCCTCGGCGCCGGTGGCATGGGCAGCCGCATCGACGCGCAGCTGACGCTGGATGGCGATGCGGCGTTCGTCGATTATGGCGGCGCGCTGTTGACCCGTGAGGAGCAGCGGCAGGAATGCGCCGTTGCCGTCCGCCACGCTGCGCTCAACGGCTCCAGCCGTCAGACGTGGCGCGCGGTCGCCGCCGATCGCAGCCAGGCGAGCCTTGCCGCGCGCGTCGAAGTCGCACGTGGTGCGCAGAAGACCGATGGCGAACAGTCGCTGCGCGGGTTGCTGCTGCAACGAACCGCGACGGTGAATTTGAAGCCCGAACTGGAAATCTTTGCCGACGATGTGAAGTGCGCGCATGGCGCGACGGTCGGTGAACTCGACGCCAAGGCGCTGTTCTATCTGCGCAGCCGCGGTGTCAGCGAAGCACGGGCCAAGGCGCTGTTGACCAAGGCGTTCGTGGCGGACGCGCTCGACCGGATCGGCGACGAGACGGTGCGCGAGGCCTTTGCCGCCGATGCCGATGCATGGCTGGAAGCGGCGCTTTGACCAACACCACCCCGCTCGACCGCGTCAGCGACTTCCCGGCGATCCCGGCCGGCTGGTCGTATCTCGACACCGCCGCGACTTCGCAAAAGCCGCAGGCGGTGATCGACGCGATTACCCGCGCGTACGACACGACCTATGCCACCGTGCATCGCGGCGTGTATCAGCGCTCGGCCGACATGACGCTCGCCTATGAAGCCGCGCGTCGTCGGGTCGCGTCGTTCATCGGCGCCGGCGCGCCGGAAGAATGTGTGTTCGTGCGCGGCGCGACCGAGGGGATCAATCTGGTCGCGCAGGGCTGGGCCGAGCGGCATCTGAAGACCGGCGACCGCATCCTGCTGTCGATGCTCGAACATCATTCGAACATCGTGCCGTGGCAGCTCGTCGCCGAGCGCATTGGCGTCGCGATCGACGTCGTGCCGCTGACGCAGGACGGGCGGATCGATCTCGACGCGATGGCGGCGATTATCCGGCCGGGGCATAAGCTGGTCTCGTTGGCGCATGTGTCGAACGTGCTCGGATCGGTGCTCGACGCCCGCCGGGCGGCCGACATCGCCCATTCGGTCGGTGCGAAACTGCTGCTCGACGGGTGTCAGGCGGTGCCGCGGATTGCGGTCGATGTCGCCGCGCTCGACTGCGACTTCTACGTCTTTTCCGGGCACAAGCTCTACGGTCCGACCGGCATCGGCGTGCTGTGGGGCCGCCCCGAACTGCTCGAAGCGATGCATCCGGTGCAGGGCGGCGGCGCGATGATCGATCGCGTGACGTTCGAACGCACCATCTATGCCCCGCCGCCCGCACGGTTCGAAGCCGGAACGCCGCATATCGTCGGTGCACTCGGCCTGCATGCCGCGATCGAGTATGTCGACAGCATCGGGCTGGACGCGATCCACGCCCACGAAACCGCTTTGGTCGCCGCGACCCGCGAAGCGCTGGGCCGGATCAACTCGGTCCGGCTGCTGGGACCCGACGATGCCGCCGGAATCGTCAGTTTCGTCGTGGAGGGGGTGCATCCGCACGATGTCGGCACCATCTTGGACGAGGAACGCGTCGCGATCCGTGCCGGCCATCATTGCGCGCAGCCGCTGATGGACGTGCTGGGCGTCCCCGCCACCGCGCGGGCGAGCTTCGGCGTGTATAACGGACGGGCCGATGTCGACGCGCTGGTGCGCGGACTGGAACGGGTAAGCAGGATTTTCGGATGAACGACGAACGCAGCTTTCAGGTCGAGGAGGTCGACGCCGTGACGTCGCCGCCACGCGCGCGCGTGACCGACGCGGACGAACCGCGCCGCCGCGACTATCTGGGCGATTTCCTCGCGAAAAAGCCCGAGCCGGTCTCGACCGGCGAACCGGGCGGCGATGTGTACGAGGCGGTCATCGTGGCGCTCAAGGAAATCTTCGATCCCGAAATCCCGGTCAACATCTATGATCTGGGCCTGATCTACGGCGTCGACGTGGCCGACAACGGGCATGTCGCGGTGACGATGACGCTGACCACGCCGCATTGCCCGGTTGCGGAATCGATGCCGGCCGAGGTCGAACTGCGTGTGTCGGCGGTGCCCGGCGTTTCGACCGCTGACGTCAATCTCGTCTGGGATCCGCCATGGGACCCGCAAAAGATGTCGGACGACGCCAAGCTCGAACTGGGGATGCTGTGATGGCCACGCGCGTTCGTCCTGCCGCGATCATCCTGACGCCCAATGCCGAGCGTCGCGTCGCCGACCTGATGGCAAAGGCGCCTCCGGAAGCGATCGGCGTCAAGCTGTCGACGCCGCGGCGCGGCTGTTCCGGCCTCGCTTATTCGGTCGATTACGTCACCACCGCCAATGCGATGGACGAACGGATCGAGACGCCGGGCGGCACCTTCTTCGTCGATGGCGGATCGATCCTTTACCTCATCGGTTCGACGATGGACTGGGTCGAGGACGATTTCACCGCGGGCTTCGTCTTCGCCAATCCGAATGCCAAGGGTGCGTGCGGGTGCGGGGAGAGCTTCACGGTCTGATCGTCCCTGCGGGGGGACGGGCGTGAAGCGTTTTTACTTGGTGTTGGCCGCATGGCCGGGTGCGGCGGCGGCGCAGGACGCGCCGGAGATCGTCGTGACCGGGCGCAGCCTGGCCGATGCGCCGGGCGACCGGGTCTATGACATCGTCACGCTGGAGCGCGACCGCATCCTGAGTTCGGCCAGCGGCCGGGTGGAGGATGTGTTGCGCGACGTGGCCGGCCTCCAGCAGTTCCGCCGCTCCGAATCCCGCAGCGCCAATCCGACCTCGCAGGGGATCACGCTGCGCGGTCTGGGCGGCAATGCGTCCAGCCGCGCGCTCCTGCTGCTCGACGGGGTGCCGCAGGCCGATCCGTTCGGCGGCTGGGTCGCCTTTCCCGCCTATGCGACCGACCGGCTGGGCCGGATACGCGTGACGCGCGGCGGCGGCAGCGGCGTTGCCGGGCCGGGCGCATTGGCCGGGACGATCGAACTCGACAGCGTCGGGCCGGGCGACCTGACCCCGTTCGCGGCATCGATCGCCGGGGGCAGCCGTGCCTCGCTCGACGCGCGCGGATCGGCGGCGCTGGTGCGCGGCGGCGGGTTCGCCACCCTGTCCGGCGCCTATACCCGCGGCGACGGTTTCGTACCGATCGTGCGCGAGGATCGCGGTCCCGCCGACCGTGCCGCGCCGTTCGAACAGGCCAGCGCCGCCGCCCGCGCCGTGGTGCAGATCGCACCCACGACCGAATTGCAGGCCAATGTGTCGGCCTTCACCGACCGGCGCGACCGGGGTCTCGACTTCACCGACAATCGCAGCGAGGGCGCCGATGCCAGCCTCCGCCTCGTCGGGCGCGGGCCGCTCGGCTGGTCGCTGCTCGGCTATCTCCAGACCCGCGCCTTTGCCAGCCGCTTCGCCAGCGTCGGGGCAGGGCGGGCGTCGACCGCGCTGACGCTCGACCAGTATAATGTCCCGGCGACCGGCATCGGCGGCCGTGCCGAGATCGCGCCTGATTTCGGCCCGGTATCGCTCCGGCTGGGCGGCGACTTGCGGGTGGTGACCGGCGAGACGCAGGAACTCTACACCTATGTCGCGGGCAGTCCGACCCGTCGGCGGGTCGCGGGCGGACGCAACACTACCGCTGGGCTGTTCGCCGATGCCAGCGTCACGGCGGGCGATATCGTGTTGAACATCGGCAGCCGAATCGACCGCTGGACCATCGCCGATGGCCGGTTGCAGGAGGCGGCGCTGACCGGCGCGACGCTCACCGACCAGCGTTTCGGCGACCGGCAGGGGTGGGAGCCGACCGGCCGTGCCGGCGTGGCGTGGACCCCGGCCGATATCGTGACGCTGCGAGTGGCGGGCTATCGCGGCTGGCGGTTGCCGACGCTCAACGAACTCTATCGCCCGTTCCGGGTCGGCGCGGATGCGACCGCCGCCAATGCCGCGCTGGCGCCGGAAACGCTGTGGGGTGGCGAGGCGGGCGTCGAGCTGCGCCCGGCGACCGGCTTCCGCCTCGCCGCGACCGCCTTTGCCAACGACCTGCGCGACGCGATCGCCAACGTGACCGTCGCCAACGGACCGGGGACCTTTCCGGGGGTCGGCTTCGTGTCGGCGGCGGGGGTGTTCCGTCGCCGCGCGAACCTCGATCATGTCCGGGTGAAGGGTGTCGAGCTGGACGCATCGGGGCGGCTGGGAGCGGTCGAGGGGCGGTTGTCCTACGCCTATACCGATGCACGGGTGCGCGAGGGCGGTGCACTGGACGGCCTGCGCCCCGCCCAGACCCCGGCGCATAGCGGATCGGCGACGCTCGGCTGGCAGCGCGACCGGTGGCAGGCATCGGCTACGTTGCGCCATGTCGCCGGACAATTCGAGGATGACGCGAATCTGCGCCCGCTGTCTGCCGCGACGACGCTCGATCTTTTCGCGACGCTGCCGGCGACCCGCTGGCTGGCGTTCGAGGCGCGGGCGGAGAATGTGACCGATACCCGGATTGAAACCGCGATCGGTGGCGACGGCGTCGTCGAACGCGCCGCGCCGCGCACCTTGTGGTTGGGGGTCAGGCTGGGCGGCTGATCGCGGATCGATCCGCCGCCCGCCCGATCAGGCGCCGGTCTGCGACGCCATGCTGCCGCGCGGTTCGACCATCGACGGAACCGGGCCGGTCGAGGGGCGCAGCGCTTCGCGGTCGGCGGCGGAAACCGGAGCGGTCGGATCGGGACGGAAGGCTTCAGGCGCGCGGTCGCCCGGGCCGGGGCGATCCTTGTCCAGCGCCAGATCGGGGGCGGCATGGCCTTCGGACGGTTTGCGCCGGGCGAGCAGCACACCGAACAGCCCGACCGCCACACCAGTCGCGGCCAGCGCGACCGTGCGCAGGGTCGACACCCCGGCGGTCCGCGATTTCGGCTTGTGTTTCTTATGCTTGGCCATGGTCGATCCTTTCGCTGTTCACCGGTCCAACGACCGGCGTGCGGACAGGTTCAACCGATGGTTTCGCTCCGGCGAACGGTCGCGGCTTCGCGGATCAGCCGCTGTTCGGTCGTGCGTTCGGCCCGGTCGGCCATTTCGGTCCATGCCTGTTCGGCACGGCGGCAGCGGTCGCGGACATTGTCCAGCGTCGCGGCTTCGGCATTGGCACGCTCCACGGCGGCGCGGGCGCGATAGGCTTCGGCGGTGTCGGCCAAGAATACCCTCCTGCAAGCAAAAGGGGCGGGCGGAGGTCGCTCCGCCCGCCCCGGAATATCAGTCTGCGGCGGTCAGGTTGACCGCGCTCACCCGGCCGCGCCGGTCTTCTTCCAGCTCATAGCCGACGCGCTGGTTCTGGTTCAGGGTGACCATCCCCGCGCGCTCGACGGCCGAGATGTGGACGAAGGCGTCGGTGCCGCCATTGTCGGGGGCGATGAAGCCATAGCCCTTGTCGATGTTGAAGAATTTTACGGTGCCGAGATTGGCCATGAAGGTTCCTTCCAGAGGTTCCGGGCGCCGGAAACGCCGGTCACCCGTGCCTTAGGCAGCAGGGAAAGAAGGAACTTGCCGCAAAGCAGGACACCATCGATTTGCGACTGTAGCGGGCGGGATATGGGTATCGGCCCGTTCCCGTACAAGGGGCGGGCCGAACCCTGTCGTTTAACGGGCGTGCGGCTTAGCGGCAGCGCACGTCGCTGTTGCTGCGGTCGATCGCCTGGCCGCCGGCCGCACCGGCCGCACCGCCCAGCAGGGCGCCGAGCAGACCCGAACCACCCGGACGCAGCGCCGTGCCCAGCACGCCGCCGGCGATGCCGCCGACGATCAGGCCGGTGGTGCCGTCGTTGCGGCGGCAGTAGTAGCGGCCGTCCTGCCCGACATAGACCCGGTCGTTCCGCGACAGGCGGCGTTCACGATACCGGCGGTCGTCGCGATAATAGCGCGCGGCGTCATAGCCGTTATAGGCGGGATCGGGGCGATCCCAGTCATAGCGGCCATAGCCGGCATCGGCATAGCGCGGGCCGCCCATGCCGTAATCGGTGCATCCGGTAACTAGGGTAGCAGCGGCGACGAGGCCGAGGGTGAGCGCACGCATGTCGACAGGTCCTTCGCTTGATATCGATCAAGCCCGAATGCGGGGGCGCGGCGGAGGTTCCGAAATTATACCGGAAACCGTCGTTTGGTCGGTGGCATTACCAGCGCCCGCCCGCCGCCTCGATGGCGGCCAGCAGCGCCCGCTTGCTCTCGGTCCGGTTGTTGCCGGCATTGCGCGGCAGTTCCGGGTTGCCGAGCGCGGCGCGGCGACGGGCCAAATCGCGCCCGAAAGCTTCAAGCGACATGACCTTCGGGGCCGGAGCGTAAGGTTGCGATGCCATGTTCGTTCGACGTTTCTTCGCGTATTCGTCTTTCCAGATAACCCAAATCCATGTTCGACGAAAGATCGAACAGCGTTCGAGCCTGTCCCAGCATGTCCCGTGCTGTTCCCGACGCATATTGGCCCATACGGTCTGCGATCAAGTCTTCCACCGAAATGATTTCAAAAGCGTCATCATCCGATACGGAAAACATGCGCACACGGCTGCGATCCGCAGCACCGTCGAGAAGGACTGTGGAAACGATCTCAAAACCAAGACCTAAGTCGCTATAGACCCAGCCCCTCGTGGCTACACCCGCACCATGAGGGCGCTCAAAGCCCGCTTCGATAAAGACCTGTTCCAGTACGTCGTCCCGGGCGACGACAATGTCGAAATCCCCGGTGGCCACGATGCCGCCAGAGTAAATTTCCACGGCCGCGCCGCCGACAAGAACGGGTCGGCCATGTCCCCGCCGAGCCATCTCGGAACTGATCTTGGCCAACAATTCCAGGCCCGCTACGAACTCGGGCCGCCAGACGCTCACTCCGCCGCCTGCGCCCTGGGGGTCAGCAACGGCTTGAGATATCGCCCGGTGAAGCTCCCCTTGACCGCCGCGACCTGTTCCGGCGTACCTTCCGCGACCACGCGACCGCCCTTGACGCCGCCCTGCGGCCCCATATCCAAAATCCAGTCGGCGGTCTTGATGACGTCGAGATTATGCTCGATCACCACCACGGTATTGCCCTGTTCGACCAGCTGGTGCAGCACCTCCAGCAACTTGCGCACATCCTCGAAGTGCAGGCCGGTCGTCGGTTCGTCGAGGATATACAGCGTGTTGCCGGTCGCGCGCCGCGCCAGTTCCTTGGCCAGCTTCACCCGCTGCGCCTCGCCGCCCGACAGCGTCGTCGCCTGCTGCCCGACCTTGACGTAGCCCAAGCCCACTTCGGCCAGCATCGCCATCTTGTCGCGGATCGGCGGCACCGCCTTGAAGAACTCGACCGCGTCCTCGACGGTCATGTCGAGCACGTCGGCGATGCTCATCCCCTTGAACTTCACCTCCAGCGTCTCGCGATTATAGCGTGCGCCATGGCACACGTCGCACGTCACATAGACGTCGGGCAGGAAGTGCATCTCGATCTTGAGCACGCCGTCGCCCTGGCACGCCTCGCACCGGCCGCCCTTGACGTTGAAGCTGAACCGGCCGGGCTTGTAGCCGCGCGCCTGTGCTTCGGGCAGCCCGGCGAACCAGTCGCGGATCTGGGTGAACGCGCCGGTATAGGTCGCAGGGTTCGACCGCGGGGTGCGGCCGATCGGTGACTGGTCGATGTCGATCACCTTGTCGAGATGTTGCAGCCCGCTGATCTTGTCATGCTTCCCCTGCACGATCCGCGCACCGTTCAGCGTGCGGGCGGCGGCGGCATAGAGCGTGTCGATGGTGAAGCTCGACTTGCCCGATCCCGACACGCCGGTGATGCAGGTGAAGGTACCGAGCGGCAGTGACGCGGTAACCCCGGTCAGGTTGTTGGCGGTGGCGTTGTGCACCGTCAGCTTCTTGCCATTGCCCTTGCGCCGCTTCTCGGGCAGCGGCACCGCGCGGGTGCCGTTGAGATAGTCGGCGGTGATCGACCCCTTCGATTTCAGAATCTGTTTCAACGTCCCCTTGGCGACGACCTCGCCGCCATGGACGCCCGCGCCCGGTCCCATGTCGATGACGTAATCGGCGGTGCGGATCGCATCCTCGTCATGCTCGACGACCAGCACGGTATTGCCCAGGTCGCGCAGGCGACGCAGCGTCGCCAGCAGCATGTCGTTGTCGCGCTGGTGCAGCCCGATCGACGGTTCGTCGAGGACGTACAGCACGCCCGACAGCCCGCTGCCGATCTGCGAGGCGAGGCGGATGCGCTGGCTCTCGCCACCCGATAGCGTGCCGCTGGTCCGGTCGAGGTTCAGATAATCGAGGCCGACATTGTTGAGGAAGCCGAGCCGTTCGACGATCTCCTTCAGGATCGACTGCGCGATCGCGCGCTGCTGCTCGTTGAAATGCTCCGGCAGCCCCTCGAAGAAGCGCAGCGCGTCGACCACCGACAGATGCGTGGCATAGGCGATGTCCTGCATCGCCACCTTTACCGCCAGCGCCTCGGGCTTCAACCGCGCACCGTGACAGGTCTCGCACGGCTGCGACGCCTGATATTTCGACAGTTCCTCGCGCATCCACGCGCTTTCCGTCGACAGCATCCGCCGGTTGAGGTTGCCCAGCACCCCCTCGAACGGCTTCTTGACGTCGTACGACTTCTTGCCGTCGATGAACGTCAGCGTCACCGGCTTGCCGGCGGTGCCGTGCAGGATCACCCGCTGCGCCTCGTCCGGCAAATCCTTCCACGCCGCGTCGAGCGAAAAGCCATAGGCCTTCGACAGCGACCCCAGCACCTGCATGTAATAGGGCGAGGGCGGGTTGGACTTCGCCCACGGCACCACCGCGCCCTTCTTGATCGACAGTTCGTGGTTCGGGACGATCAGGTCTTCGTCGAACTCCAGCCGCTCGCCAAGCCCGTCACATGCCGGGCACGCACCCTGCGGCGCGTTGAAGCTGAACAGGCGCGGTTCGATCTCGCTGATCGTGAAGCCGCTGACCGGACAGGCGAATTTCTCCGAAAACACGATGCGGTTGTCCGGGATGCCGGCGCCCTTCAGCTTGCCGGTCTGGGGCGCGGCCTCGGTCGCGCGGTCGCCTTGTTCGCTGTCGAGCGGTGGATTGCCCGACTGCGCCTGCGCCACCGTCGTATCGACCAGATCGACATAGGCGAGGCCATCGGCCAGCTTCAGCGCCGTCTCGAAACTCTCGGCAAGGCGCGTCGCGGCATCGGGGTTCACCACCAGCCGGTCGACGACGATCTCGATGTCGTGCTTGAACTTCTTGTCGAGCGCGGGCGCATCCTCGATCAGATGGACTTCGCCGTTGACGCGCACGCGCTGGAAGCCGGCCTTCTGCCATTCGGCCAGTTCCTTGCGATACTCGCCCTTGCGCCCGCGCACGACCGGCGCGAGCAGCAACAGTCGCGTACCCTCGGGCAGCGCCAGCACCCGGTCGACCATCTGGCTGACCGTCTGCGCGCTGATCGGCAGGCCGGTTGCGGGCGAATAGGGTACGCCGACCCGCGCCCACAACAGACGCATATAGTCGTAGATTTCAGTGACCGTCGCGACCGTCGAGCGCGGGTTGCGGCTGGTCGTCTTCTGCTCGATCGAAATCGCCGGCGACAGCCCCTCGATATGCTCGACATTGGGCTTCTGCATCAGTTCGAGGAACTGGCGCGCATAGGCCGACAGCGACTCGACATAGCGGCGCTGCCCCTCGGCATAGATGGTGTCGAAGGCGAGGCTGGACTTGCCCGAACCCGACAGGCCGGTGATGACCGTCAGCGTATCGCGCGGGATGTCGATATCGACGCCCTTGAGGTTATGCTCCCGCGCACCGCGGACGGAGATATGGGTCAGGCTCATGCGGTCCGTTCTATCTTCGTTCTTTTGGATTGGCTAGGGCGAGAGATGGGGGTGCCGCCCGCCGGTTTCGAGGGGGTCTTGCCCCGCCAGTGCAGCGATCGCCGATCGAGGTCGACCAGATCGGCGTCGCCCGCCAAAGCCGCTTCGCCCAGCGCCACCGCCCGCGCCAATGCCGCCGGATCGGCATGGGCATAGGCCGGACGCCCGGCGACATGATCGTACCACACCCCGTCAAATGCATTGTCGAGCAGGATACGCTGGAAACAATGGTCCGCCACGACCGGCCATCCGCGCGCCCGTGCAACCGAGGGCAGTTCGCGCCGGGTCAGGTCGAGCCAGCGCGCCTCCAGAGCCTGCCGATCGATCATGCCGGCAACCGCACCTGCAACCGGCGCCAGCGTGCCTCGACGAAGCTGAACGCGCCGAACGCCACGAAGCCGATGCCGATCGCGGTCAGCAGCAGCTGTCCGCCCGCCTGTCGCTGCAACAGCGCCATGCCGCTCGCCATCCCGCCCGCCTCGTCGGCATCCGCCGCCCATGCCGCGCCGACGAACAGGAAGGCGATCGCCGCGAACACCGCCGCCCGCGCGCCATAGCCGATACGGCCCATCGTGCAGACATAGTCCGGCACCGGCGTTCCGCCCGACAGGGTGCGCGCGAACTCGCCGGTCCATGCCTTCTTCGCCTGTTGCGCCGCCGCCGCCAACAGGCCGATGGCGACCAGCGCCACGAGCAGCCGTCCGCCCGGTTGGTCGAGCATCCACGCGGTCCAGTCTTGCGCGCTGTCCTCGCCGCCGACCCGGCCGGTTGCCCGCGCGCTGTGCAGCGCCAGCCGCGCCGCGGTCCAGGCCAGCACGACATGGGCAATACCGCTGACCGCGTGCCCCGCGCGACGGAACGCGCCCTTGGCATCCTTCGCCTGCGCCTCCGGATCGAACAGCGCCTCGGTCAACCGCCACAGCGCATAGCCGGCCAGCCCCGCCGCCATCGCCATCAGCAGCCATTCGCCGAACGGCTCGTCGGCGAGGCTGGCGATGGCGCCCTGATTGTCGCCCGCCCTGCCACCGCGCAAGGCGGCGTCGATCGCGAACCAGCCGACGATGCAATAGACGATGCCGCGCGCCGCGAATCCGAGGCGGGCGAGCAGGGTGGCGCCGGTGCGCGTCGACATGGGGGCGGGCCTTCGGAAAATCGTTGCGCGATGCCAACAGCTTGGCGTGACAAGGGTTCCGGCGTTTGCGGTGCGGGACCGCCGGTGGCATCCTTCGCGTCGGCGCAATGGGGGGCAACGCGATGAAGGCGATCATGCTGGCGGCGGCACTGGCGGGGCAGGCGGGCAGGGCGGATGCGCCGCCGCTCGAGCCGGTCGGTACGTGGAACCTCGAATATGCGGATTCGATGTGTGTCGCCGGTCATAATTACGGGGAAGCGACCGCTCCGATCACGATCGGTTTCAAACCGACGCCGTTTAGCGACACGCTGATGGTGGCGGTGGTGGGTACGCGTCGCCAACTGGGGCGACAGGGCGTTGTCGACCTTACGCTCGCGGCAGCGGGACGCGATTTCGCGGAGCCGAAAAAGGCGACCCGGGTCCATTTCCCGACCGGCGATCGTGCCATCCTGACCTTCTCCATCGCCCGCGAACAGCTGGAATCGCTGGTCGGAGCATCGACCTTCACGATCGCCGCGTCGGGTGGCCCGCCGATCACGGTGGCGCTGTCCATGGGAAAACCGGTGCTCGCTGCGCTGCGGACCTGCGAAGTCGATCTGCTGAAACATTTCGGCTATGACCCGGCAAAGATCGCGGCGATCGCGAAACGTGCAGAGGGCGCGTCGAAAGGCGAATGGCTGTCGAACGCCGATTACCCGGTATCCGCGCTGCGGGCACGGCGTCAGGGAACGACCTTGATCGGCTGGACCATTTCGACGGAAGGGCAGATCACGGACTGCAAGGTCCTGAAATCGTCGGGAACACCTGAACTGGACAAGGCGGCGTGCGACGGCATCCTGCAACGCGGTCGCTATCGTCCCGCGCTGGACGCGGCGGGAAACCCGGTCGAATCCTACTCTACGCGCAACGTACGCTGGCAGCTTCCGGGCTGACGCGCCTCACCCCCGCCCGAACGGCAACAGCGCCTCATATACTTCCAGCGGCGGCTTGTCCTTCACCGCCACCCCGTGCCGCAGCAGGAAGGCATGGCGGACGATCTCCGCCTGCTGCTCGATGCCATAGGCGTCGAACGGCTTCCCCGGCACGACGGTGTAGCGATAGGTGCAGAACGGGTGCCGCATCAGCGGCAGCCAGTATCGCCCGCGATGCTGCGTCTGGTGGATGTGCATCATCTCATGCAGGAACAGCGCCGCCAGATCGCGCCCGGCGAGTGCGAAATCGTCGCGGTACAGCGTCCCGCCCGGGTGGAAATGGATGCAGCCGGTCGGCGCCATCGCGACCTGTTTCGGCTGGAAAAACGCCCATTTCGCATTCGCCACCCGCGCCCGTGCATAATCGATCGTGTCGCCGAACATGGTGCGGGCGAGATCGGTTTCGGCGGGGGTGAGCGGGCGCTTCATTCGGGTGCGGGATCGCCTGCGCCGACCAGTTTCGCGTCGACGGTCTTCGTGCCGCTGTCGAACTGGAACGTGATCGGCATGGTGCCGCCCGGCTTCAGGTCGGGGGCGACGCCGAACACCATCATGTGCGCGCTGCCGGGTTTCAGGAACAGGGTCGTGTTCGGCGGCACGGGGATTTCGGCGATCGGTTTCATCGACACCGCCTTGTCGCCCATTGTCATGGTGACGTGCAGTTCGATCCGTTCCGCCCTCGGACTGGTCGCGCCGCGCAGCATCGCCGAGAACTTGCCGTCATCGCCGCGGATCGTGGCGTAGCCGGCGGCGGGACGTCCCGGAACGGCGGGCAGCCGGACCCATGCCTGTTCGATGACCGGCCCGCTCTCCGCCTTGCCACCACAGCCGCCCATCAGGGTCATGGGAAGCAGTCCCGCCAGCACCATCCACCGTGTCGTCATGTCCACGCTCCTGTCCCGATACGGTTCCCTATGCCGCGCATAATCTTGCGGCAAGCCGAACCCTGCCTATATCCGCCCTCGGAACGACCCGGACGGCACTTCCCCGTGCCGCCGGGTCCAGGTTTTACATTCAACCCGGGGGCCAACGAGGGACCATGGCTAAAGTTATCGGTATCGATCTGGGCACGACCAACAGCTGCGTCGCGGTGATGGAGGGCGGCAGCCCCAAGGTCATCGAAAATGCGGAAGGCGCGCGGACCACGCCGTCGATCGTGGCGTTCGCCAAGGATGGCGAGCGTCTGATCGGCCAGCCGGCCAAGCGTCAGGCCGTCACCAACGGCGACAACACGATCTTCGCGGTGAAGCGCCTGATCGGCCGCCGCTTCGACGATCCGGTCACCAAGAAGGATACCGAGCTGGTTCCCTACACCATCGCGCGCGGGCCGAACGGCGATGCGTGGGTGAAGGCGGGCGGCGAGGAATATTCGCCGTCGCAGATCAGCGCGTTCATCCTGCAGAAGATGAAGGAAACGGCGGAGTCGTATCTCGGCGAAACCGTGACGCAGGCGGTCATCACCGTGCCGGCCTATTTCAACGATGCCCAGCGTCAGGCGACCAAGGACGCCGGCAAGATCGCCGGTCTCGAAGTGCTGCGCATCATCAACGAACCGACCGCGGCGGCGCTGGCCTACGGCCTCGACAAGGACAACAACAAGACCATCGCGGTCTATGACCTTGGCGGCGGCACGTTCGACATCTCGGTCCTCGAGATCGGCGACGGCGTGTTCGAGGTGAAGGCGACCAACGGCGACACCTTCCTCGGCGGCGAAGACTTCGACGCGAAGATCGTGCAGTTCCTAGCCGACGAGTTCAAGAAGGTCGAGGGCATCGACCTGACCAAGGACAAGCTGGCGCTCCAGCGTCTGAAGGAAGCCGCTGAAAAGGCGAAGATCGAGCTGTCGTCGGCGCAGACGACCGAAGTCAACCTGCCGTTCATCACGGCGGACGCGACCGGTCCCAAGCACCTCGTCAAGTCGATCACGCGTGCCGACCTCGAACGTCTGGTTGAGGATCTCGTCAAGCGCACGCTCGAGCCGTGCAAGAAGGCGCTGGCCGATGCCGGCGTGCAGGCGAGCGCGATCGATGAGGTCGTGCTCGTCGGCGGCATGACCCGCATGCCGCGCGTCCGCGAGGTCGTGAAGCAGTTCTTCGGCAAGGAACCGCACACCGGCGTGAACCCCGACGAAGTCGTGGCGATCGGTGCCGCGATCCAGGCCGGCGTGCTGCAGGGCGACGTGAAGGACGTGCTGCTGCTCGACGTGACCCCGCTGTCGCTGGGTATCGAGACGCTGGGCGGCATCATGACCCGCATGATCGATCGCAACACCACCATCCCGACCAAGAAGTCGCAGGTCTATTCGACCGCCGACGACAATCAGGGTGCGGTGACGATCCGCGTGTTCCAGGGCGAGCGCGAAATGGCCGCCGACAACAAGATGCTGGGTCAGTTCGATCTGGTCGGCATCCCGCCCGCGCCGCGCGGCGTGCCGCAGATCGAGGTCACGTTCGACATCGACGCCAACGGCATCGTCAACGTGTCGGCCAAGGACAAGGGCACCGGCAAGGAACAGCAGATCCGTATCCAAGCCTCGGGCGGCCTGTCGGACAACGACATCGACCAGATGGTCCGCGATGCCGAACAGTTCGCCGAAGAGGACAAGAAGCGTCGTGCCGGTGCCGAGGCGAAGAACAACGCCGAATCGCTGATCCACACGACCGAGCGGCAGCTCGCCGACAATGGCGACAAGGTCGACGCCTCGCTCAAGTCCGAGATCGAAGCCGCGGTCGCCGAGACCAAGGCGGCGGTCGAAAGCGGCGACGCCGATCGCATGACCGAAAAGAGCACCGCGCTCGCCCAGGTCGCGATGAAGCTCGGCCAGGCGATCTACGAAAAGCAGCAGCAGGCCGAAGCCGCCCCGGCAGCCGACGCCCAGACGGAGAACAAGGCCGACGACGTCGTCGATGCCGAATTCTCGGAAGTCGACGACAGCCACAAGGCGTAAACCAACGCCCCTCCCTCTCCCCCTCGGGGGAGAGGGCCGGGGAGAGGGGGCGTGTCGGGCGGGTCGTTCTGGACTGCCCCTCTCCCAAATCCTCTCCCCCATGGGGGAGAGGGCTTTTTAATGACCACCGAAGTCGATTTCTACGAACTGCTCCAATGCGAGCGCACCGCGGATGCGGGGACGATCAAGTCGGCCTATCGCAAGCTCGCGATCAAATATCACCCCGACAAGAATGCCGGGTGCAAGGATTCCGAGGCCAAGTTCAAGGCGATCAACGAAGCCTATGACTGCCTGAAGGACCCGCAAAAGCGCGCGGCGTACGACCGCTACGGCCATGCCGCCTTCCGTCAGGGCGCGGGCGGGCCGGGTGGCGGCGCGCAGGATTTCGGCGGCTTTTCCGACATTTTCGAAAGCGTTTTCGGCGAATTCATGGGCGGCGGCCGTCAGGGCGGTCGCGCCGGTCCGGGGCGCGGTGCCGACCTGCGCTACGACATGGAGATTTCGCTCGAGGAGGCCTATCACGGCCATCAGAGCGAGATCACGGTCGACGTCTCGGCATCCTGCGCCCCGTGCGGCGGCAGCGGCGCATCGCCGGGGACCAAGGCGCGGACCTGCCATACCTGCAACGGCCATGGCAAAGTCCGCGCGCAGCAGGGTTTCTTCGTCGTCGAACGCGCCTGTCCGACCTGCCACGGCGCGGGACAGGTCATCAGCGACCCGTGCCCGGTGTGCAATGGCGAAGGCCGGGTCGATCAGACCAAGACGTTGCAGGTCAACATCCCGCCCGGCGTCGACGAAGGCACGCGCATCCGCCTGACCGGCGAGGGCGAGGCGGGCGCACGCGGCGCTCCGGCCGGCGACCTCTACATCTTCCTGCATGTGAAGCGGCATGCGCTGTTCGAACGCGAGGGCACCGCGCTCCACGCGCGCGCGCCGATCAGCTTCACGACGGCGGCGCTCGGCGGGACGATCGAAATTCCCGGCCTCGACGGGCAGAAGCACAGCATCCGCGTCCCCGCCGGTATCCAGTCGGGCAAGGAACTGCGCCAGCGCGGCGCCGGCATGCCGGTACTGCAGGGGCGGGGCCATGGCGACATGGTCATCCATATCGAGGTCGAGACCCCGACCCGGCTGTCGGCCCGGCAGAAGGAATTGCTCGAAGCGTTCCGTGAGACCGAGACCGGCGAGGAATGCCCGGAGTCGATGGGCTTTTTCAGCCGGTTGAAGACCGCGCTGGGCGGGTAAGGTCGACTGCCACCTCGGTTCGTCATCCCGGCGAAGGCCGGGATCCATTGTGTCGGGTGTTCGCGAACGATACGCGACGTTCACCCGTCCATGGGTCCCGGCCTTCGCCGGGATAACGACCCATCGTGATAGTTATCGAGGAATGACACGACCATGACCGCCCAGTGGCGCCCCGCCATCGCCACCGACGCACCGCGCATCGCGGCGCTCGCCCGCGCGGAACTGGGGGACTATGGCGAAGCGGCGGAACTGTACGCCGAACGCATCGCGCTCAGCCCCGAAGGTTGCTGGGCACTGGCGGACGGCGATGCGGTGATCGGGCATTGCATCAGCCACCCCTGGCGTCGCCTTGCGCCCCCGGTGATGCACGCGCTGCTCGGCGACCTGCCGCCCAGCGCCGATTGCTGGTACCTGCACGATGTCGTCGTCGCACCGCCCGCACGCGGTACGAAGGCGGTCGAACGCCTGCTGCCGCTCCTGAGCGACATCGCCGCGGCGCGTACCATTCCCGTGCTGGCGCTGATCGCGGTCGGCGGCGCCGATGCTTATTGGACGCGGCAGGGCTTCATCGCGGCGCCCGGCGGTGCCGCCGGGTTCGGCGCGGGTGCGGTCTATATGGAGCGCCCGGTCGCGCCGTAACCGGTGCCGCGCCGCCGGCCGCCTCGGCTGGTCTTTCCTACATCGACCGACGCTGCCAAGCTTTCCGACGTTCTTTGACAATCCAAATCCACGACACTTAAACCCCGATGCGGATCGGACGCGAAAAGCGTGGCGAGTGTGAACTTAGAGCGGGATGACATGGTGCTGAATCGTTGGTGGGATTCACATTGAGCCGATGATCTGATTCAAGGTGCTGGCTAGCGAAGGAGGCTGGCCTGCATGGCTAAACCATATTCGATGGACTTGCGCGACCGAGTGGTCCGGGCGGTGACGGCGGATGGCATGTCGTGTCACGCGGCAGCTGCACGCTTCGGGGTTGCGCCGAGTTCGGCGATCAAGTGGATGCAGCGCTACCGCGACACGGGCAGCGCAGCTCCCGGACGGATGGGCGGCCGCCGATCCAATATCCTGTCCGGTGTGACGCGGGACTGGCTGCTGGAGCGGATGACGAGCGACTTCACGTTGCGCGGATTGGTGGCCGAGTTGGCCAAGCGCGGCGTGAAGGTCGACTATGTCCAGGTCTGGCGGTTTGCCCATGCCGAGGGACTGAGCTTCCAAAAAAAAGCGTGCTGCCCGCCGAACAGCTCCGTCCCGCAATCGCACGGCGTCGGGCACAGTGGAAGCAGTACCAGGGCCGGCTTGATCCGGCACGCCTCGTCTTCATCGACGAAACGTGGGTGAAGACGAACATGGCCCCGCTCAGGGGCTGGGCACCGGTCGGCCGGCGGCTCCATGCCAAGGTGCCATACGGCCACTGGCGGACCATGACCTTCGTGGCGGCACTCCGCTGCGACCGGATCGATGCACCCTGCGTGCTCGACCAGCCGATCAACGCCCAGAGCTTCACCGACTATGTCGAACAATGCCTCGTGCCCACGCTGTCGCCCGGCGATGTCATCATCATGGACAATCTGTCCAGCCACAAAAAGCCCGCCATCCGTCGCGCCATTAGAGCCGGCGGCGCCAAGCTCCTGTTCCTCCCGCCATACTCGCCAGACCTGAACCCGATCGAACAGGTCTTCGCGAAACTCAAGCACCTGATGCGAAAGGCCGCAGAACGATCCCACGAGGCAACATGGCGCCGCGTCGGATCGCTCCTCAATACCTTCTCCCCCGACGAATGCCGAAACTATCTCCGCAATGCCGGATACGCGTCAGCTTGATGTCATCCGACTCTAGTGAACTTTGGCGTCGCAAACGGCCCCGCCGGCCCGGGTGACCGGCGGGGCGCAGCCGTCACGCCTGTCCGAACACCCGCGCAAAGATCGTGTCGACATGCTTGTAGTGATAGCCGAGGTTGAACCGGCTCTCGATCTCCTCGGCCGACAGCGCGGCGGCGACGTCCGCATCGGCCTTGAGCAGTTCGAGCAGCGATAGTTCGCCGTCCGACTCCCACACCTTCATCGCGTTGCGCTGGACATAGCGGTACGAATCCTCGCGGCTCACGCCCGCCTGGGTCAGCGCCAGCAGCACGCGCTGCGAATGGACGAGGCCGCCCATCTTGTTGAGGTTCTTTTCCATCCGCGCCGGATAGACGACCAGCTTGTCGATGACGCCGGTCAGACGGGCCAGCGCGAAGTCGAGCGTGATCGTCGCGTCGGGGCCGATATAGCGCTCGACCGACGAATGGCTAATGTCGCGCTCATGCCACAGCGCGACATTCTCCAGCGCCGGGGTGACATAGCCGCGCACCATGCGGGCAAGGCCCGTCAGGTTCTCGGTCAGCACCGGGTTGCGCTTGTGCGGCATTGCCGACGACCCCTTTTGCCCCGGCGAGAAATATTCCTCGGCCTCCAGCACTTCGGTGCGCTGCAAATGGCGGATTTCGGTGGCGAGGCGCTCGATCGACCCGGCGATCACGCCCAGCGTCGCGAAATACATCGCGTGGCGGTCGCGCGGGATGACCTGCGTCGATACCGGCTCGACCGTCAGTCCCATCTTCTCGGCGACATGCTCCTCGACGCGCGGGTCAATATTGGCGAAGGTACCGACCGCACCCGAAATCGCACAGGTCGCGACCTCCGCACGGGCATTTCGCAGGCGGGTGCGGCAGCGGTCGAACTCGGCATAGGCCTGTGCCAGCTTCAGCCCGAACGTCACCGGCTCGGCATGAATGCCGTGGCTGCGGCCGATCGTCGGGGTCAGCTTATGCTCGCGCGCGCGCCGTTCGATCACCGCCAGCAGCTTGTCGAGATCGGCGAGCAATATGTCCGACGCCCGCGCCAGCTGCACCGCCAGACAGGTGTCGAGCACGTCCGAGCTGGTCATCCCCTGATGCAGGAAGCGCGCTTCCGGCCCGGTCCGCTCCGACACATGCGTCAGGAAGGCGATGACGTCATGCTTCGTCTCCGCCTCGATCGCATCGATCCGATCCACGTCGAAATCGGCGTCGTTCATCGCCCAGATCTTCTCGGCCGCTTCCTTCGGCACCACGCCCAGTTCGGCCAGCGCGTCGGTGGCGTGCGCCTCGATCTCGAACCAGATGCGGAATCGGGCCTGCGGCTGCCACAAGGCGGTCATTTCGGGGCGGGAGTAGCGGGGAATCATGCGACGGCCTTTCCAAACGGGCGAACGGTTGGCCGCGCACTAGCAACAAGTCGCGGACGAATCGAGCCTGTCGTGCGATAGAAGAGGGTTGAAAGGGGCTTCAATAGAAATCGAAACGACCTAAGTTGGTTGGGTCATCGCACAGTCGTTACGAAGTCTTCGTGATGACAGCATGAAGTTCCGAACCAATCCGAAAGGAGAAATTCGATGATGAAGCGTATTCTTCTCGCCAGTGCCGTCCTGATGTCGACCCCGGCATTTGCACAGGACACCGTACCGGCGCAAACCACTGCTCCTGCTGTGCAGGAAGCGCCCGCTGCTCCAGCGACGACTGCGGCTGATCCGTCGATCGCCGCGACGCAGGCGGCACCGGCAACGCAGCCCGATCCTGCGACGCAGACCGCGCAGACCACCGCCGAGGCGGGTCAGCCCGCCAGCGGCACGCAGATCGCGCAGATCGTTGAGGCCGAATTCCCGAAATACGACAAGGCCGGGAAGGGCGAACTGACCGAAAAGCAGTTCGGCGACTGGATGGTCGCGCTGCGGTCGGCGAGCGAGCCGGGCGTGACCGCCGACAAGCCCGAAGTGAAGAGCTGGATCAAGCAGGCCTTCGCCCAGGCGGACAAGGACAAGTCCAAGGCGGTGAGCAAGGCGGAGCTGACGAGCTTCCTGACGCAGAGCGCCTGATCGCCGTCCAGAGCTGATATCGATGCGACCGCCGGGAGCGATCCCGGCGGTCGTTTTTCGTCACGTCGCAAGCTGGAGCGGGGTTGCGAAAAGTCGGTCAGCGCAGAGGCGCAAAGGCGCAAAGAGAGGCCCTGGCTACCCCTAACCCCCAACCACAAACGTCACCCCAGCGCAGGCTGGGGTCTCCTGCGGCTCCATCGAACCGATCACGGAAAGAAAGATTGCCCACGCGAAGGCGCGGAGACGCGGAGCAGCTTCGCCCGCGACACCGACACCCGCGCAGCGGCCTGCCATTTGGTTGGCACGGAAATGGAACGTCTCCCGATCGCCGAAGCTTGCCCGCTCCGCGCCTCCGCGCGAAACCTTCTACTTCTTCCCGGCAAGCACCCGCGCCGGATTTCCGACGACCGTCGCCCCCGCCGGCACGTCGCGCGTCACCACCGACCCCGCTCCGATCAGCGCATCGTCGCCGATCGTCACGCCGGGCAACAGGATCGCGCCGCCGCCGATCCACACATTGCGCCCGATCGTGATCGGTCGCCCGAATTCCAGCATCTGCGCGCGCACCGCCGGGTCGCGCGGATGGTCGGCGGACAGGATCTGCACGCCCGGCCCGATCTGTGTCTTGTCACCGATGGTCACCGCGCACACGTCGAGGATGACGCAGCCATAGTTCATGAACACATCGTCGCCGATCGCGATGTTGTAACCATAGTCGATATGGAAGGGCGGGCGGATCGTCACCCCCGTGCCGACCGTCGCCAATCCTTCGCGCAGCAACGCGGCGCGCGCGTCGGCCGCCATCGCGATCGATGCGTTGTAGCGGTCCATCCACGCCGCCGCGCGCGCGACATCGGCGACCAGTTCGGCATCGCCGGCATGGTACAGCTCGCCGGCGATCATCTTCTCTTTTTCGGTACGCATCAGAACATTCCCTTGGCGCGGAGACTCGTATGCCCCTTGGCGCCGATGATGAGGTGGTCGTGAACGGTGATGCCCAGCGGCTTGCCCGCCGCCGCGATGGTGCGGGTCAGGTCGATGTCCGCCCGGCTGGGGCTGTGATCGCCGCTCGGATGGTTGTGGACGAGGATCAGCGCCGCCGACCCGAGGTCCAGTGCGCGGCGGATCACTTCGCGGGTATAGATCGGCGCCTCGTCGATCGTCCCCTCCGCCACCAGTTCGTCGCGGATCAGCAGGTTGCGGCTGTTCAGGTGCAGCACGCGAATGCGCTCGACCGCCTGATGCGCCATATCGGCGTGGAGATAGTCGAGCAGCGCCTGCCAGTTCGACAGCACCGGCCGCTCCGCCACCTGCGCCTGCAACATTCGCGTCGCCGCTGCCTGCGCGATGCGGATCGCCGCCACCGCGCTGTCGCCCATGCCGGATACCTTGCCCAGCGCCATCGGATCGGCCGACAGCAACCCGCCGATCCCGCCGAATTCATGCAGCAGCGTCTTGGCGAGCGGCTTGGTATCGCGCCGGGGGATGGCCAGCGTCAGCAGATATTCGATCAGTTCATGGTCGAGCAGCGCCGCGCCGCCATGCTCCAGCAACCGCCCGCGCAGGCGCGCACGGTGGCCGGTGCCGTCGGTCTCGGGCGTGGTCATGACCGCCTGCCTAGCGGATCGCGGGGCAGGGGGCGAGGGGGGCGGATCACGCCTCGCCCCCGGCGCGCAGATCGTCGTCGGACGGCGTATAGTCGAGAATGTCGCCCGGCGTGCAGTCGAGATAACGGCAGATCGCCGCCAGCGTCGCGAAGCGCACTCCCTTCACCTTGCCCGATTTCAGCAGCGACAGGTTCGATTCGGTGATGCCGATCGCCTCGGCCAGTTCCTTCGACCGCACCTTGCGCCGGGCGAGCATCACGTCGAGATTGACGACGACCGGCATCAGACGAAATCGGCCAGTTCGCGTTCGGCCCGGATGCCTGCTTCCAGCGCCCAGATGACGGCGTGCACGGCGACGGTCAGTAGCAACAATACCAACGTGTTGCTTAAGTCGATTCTGGGCAGGACGATATCGTCCTGATTCACGCCTTGATACAGCAAGATGGCGGTAGGCACCGGAACGATCAGGCGTGCTACCGCCAGTGCGATGGCGGCGCGGGACGCCCGCCGGAGCCATGGCAGCGTGAGGGTAAGAGCATTGCGCTTTCGCTCCCCCAACCGGCGAAGCGCCATGCCGACCGAAAAAAGCAGGATCATCATCGGCACAAATTCCAGGAGTATCAGCGCCGCCAAACCGGCATGCGCACCGGGCTTTGCCATCCAAGCCAGAAACTTGCCGCGTGCTTCCGGATCACGGTTCAACATCAAGCGCGTTTCGTCGGGCAGCATGTTCGTCGCATCGGTTCCACCGGTGCATCGCTGCTCGGAGTCGCAATTCCAGTAGATGCCCGGAGCCGCTGCTCCAACGATCGTCCCAACACCCATCACTGCCGCGATTAGCAGGAACAGCATACCCATCCAGCGGCTGGTGCGCGCTTTCTTTGGCGGCAACGAATATCCGTCGAACACAAGATACTTTCTGTTTTACAGCAATTATTGTCGATGATACGACATCGGCAACGGCGAAGCGACTGCCGTTTGCGGGAAGGGGTTCACATGATTCGGTTGCGAAAGGGCGCCTTGGGCGCGGTGTTGGCGCTCGTCTCCACGACGGCGATGGCGCAGGAACAGGCGGAACCCGCCGCTCCGCGCGAGGGGGCGGAGCTTGCGTTCGGCGTCCTCCGGCACGGTGCCAACTTCCACCCGCTCGGCGGCAAATTGATCTTCGACCTGCCCGAACTGCCGGACGGCCAAATCTATGAAGGGTTCGAGGAAGACGGCACGGTCGACCTCCAGATCGCCTATCGCACCGCGCCGCTGCGCATCCTGCTGAAACCCGGCCTGACCGCCAAGGCGCAGATCAACACCGTCGGGCGCACCAGCTTCTTCAGCGTCGGCGCGGAGTGGCGCCAGCATATCCTGCGCGGCCGGGTGTACGGTCAGGCGGGGATCGGCGCGACGGTCATCGACGGCTACCGCTTCACGCCCGATCCGTTCCAGCCGGGCATCTCCAGCGAAGAGGCTTGGCGCCGCTACGACATCTATCGCCGCCGTACGTCGTTCGGGTCGAAAATCCTGTTCAATCCCAATGCGTCGATCGGCGTGCGGGTCGACCGACGCTGGGCGGTCGAACTGGTCTGGGAACATTACAGCCACCGCCAGATATTTTTGGAGACCAATCCGGGGATCGACAATATAGGCATCCGCATCGTGCGCCGGCTGGGCCGGTGATGTTCGCCGTCGTCGCCGCTATGCTGCTGACGCGGGCCGCTCCGCCTGCGCGCCCGTCCGATGAGGAGATCGTCGTCACCGGCGAGCGCCCGCGCAACTTCCGGATCGTCATGAAGCGCGACCGCCGCGCCGGTGTAAAGCGCTGCACGTTGAAGCCCTCCAGCGGCGACCCGCTGTTCGATGGCGGCGTCTGCCAAGCCTATCTCGCCTGCGTGCCGACCGTCCGGACCGCGAAGGAGATGGAAGCCTGCATGACCCCGCCGCTGGGCGAAGCGGTGAAGGCGTGGCAGGAACGGCGCAAGGCGGCAACGCCCCCGCGGTGAACCGCTTCCACGCAACTTCCGTTGCGCTGCCGGAACCGTTTGCCGCCTCTCGCGCTTGACCCTGACGGCGTCAGGCGCGACGAACGGGGCGAAGCAGCGGAGTGGATGGTCTGGGCGGTGACGACGATCTGGCGGTGGAGACCGTAGCGTCGCCGCGTCGCCACGGCCGCAAGCGGCGCCGCTTCGCGCAGGTGCTGCTGGTCGTGTGCGGCATCGTGCTGCTGCTGGCGGCCCTTGTCTGGACCCAGCGCAAGCCGATCGCCGACAATATCGTCCGTCGCGAACTGGAAAAGCGCGGGGTGGCCGCCCGCTATCGCGTCGCCGAAATCGGGCTGGGGCGGCAGCGGCTGGTCGATGTCGTGCTCGGCGATCCCCGTGCGCCCGATCTGGTGGCCGATTGGGTCGAGGTCGATACGCAGGTCGGGCTGGACGGCGCGAAGGTCGTCGGCGCGCGGGTCGGGCAGGCGCGGTTGCGGGCGACATTGCGGCCCGACGGGACGGTATCGTTCGGACAGATCGACCGGCTGTTGCCGCCGTCCTCGGGCAAGCCGTTCGCGCTGCCCGATTTCAACGTCGCGCTCGACGATGGCCGCATCCGCCTTGCCACCCCGTACGGCGTGATCGGCGCGAAACTTGCGGGGCGGGGCAATCTGGCCGACGGCTTTACCGGCAAGCTGGCGGCCGTGTCGGAGCGGCTGTCGTTGAACGGCTGCCGCATCGACCGGCTGGCGGCGAACCTGTCGCTGCAGACGGCGCACAGCGGGCCGTCCGTTTCGGGGCCGATCCGGGCGCAGGCGGCCGCCTGTGGCGATGTCCGGCTGCTCGGACCGGTGGTGCAGGCCGAAGCGCAGCTCTCGCCGGCCTTCGACCGGTGGCGCGGGCAGGCGCAGGTCGCGGCAGAACGCATCGCCGCGCCGCAGACGCAGGTATCGGCGCTGTCGGGCACGATCGGCTTCGACGGACGGGCGCAGGGAACGACGGGCACGCTCGACCTCGCCTCGGGCGATTTCGTCCTGCCGGACCTCGCCGGGCAGGGCTTGTCGATCGCCGGGCGCTATTCGGTGGGCGGCGTGCCGGCGTTCGATGGACGGATCGGTGCGCGGGGCGCACGGCTTTCCCCCGCCATGGTCGCGCGGATCGCCGCCAGCGCGGATGCCGCCGCCAATACGCCCGTTGCGCCACTTGCGACCGTGGCGATGCGGGCAGCGGCCCGCGCGGCGCAGCGCTTCGACCTGTCGGCGGAGGTTGCCGCCCGGCCGCTGGCGGCACGGATCGACCGGATGGCGTTCGTTGCGGCCAGTGGCGCGCGCGCGACCTTGCGCAACGGCCCGGTCCGCTGGGTTTCGGGCAAGGGCGTGACGCTCAACGGCACGCTCGCCATGGGCGGCGGCGGGCTGCCGGTGGCGAGCATCCGCCTGTCGCCTGTCGGCCCCGGCGCGCCGGTCAACGGCACCGCGACCATCGCTCCCTATGCGGCGGGGAATGCGCGGCTGGCGCTCGCGCCGGTACGCTTCCGCACCGATGGCGATGGGGCGACGCGTATCGAGACCCGTGCCGAACTGTCGGGACCGTTCAGCGGCGGCCGCATCGATCGCCTCGCGCTGCCGATCGATGCCCGCTGGGACGGGGGCGGGCGGCTGGTGGTGAACACCGGCTGCGTGCCGGTCGCGTTCGACCGGCTGCGCGTATCGGCGCTCACGCTCGACCCCGCGCGACTACGGCTCTGTGCGAGCGATGGCGGGATGGTCCGGCTGGCGGGCGGCAAGGTCGCCGGCGGTATCTCCACCAGCGCGACGCGGCTGACCGGCACGCTGGGCGGTACCCCGGTCACGCTGGCGGCGGCGGGCGGGCGGTTCGGTCTTGCCGACCTGGGCTTTGCGTTGCGCGACGTGAAGACCCGGCTGGGCAGCGCGGAGCGGGTCAGCGTCCTCGATCTCGGCACGCTCACCGGTCGCGTCGCGAACGGTGTCGTCGCGGGCAGGTTCGATCGCGGCGAGGGGCAGATCGGCAATGTGCCGCTGCTGATTCGCGAGGCGGCGGGCGACTGGAAGTTGGCGGGCGGTGTCCTGTCGCTCGACGGCGATGTCGGGGTGCGCGACGCCGACCCGCAACCGCGTTTCGAACCGTTGCGCAGCGACGACTTCACGCTGACGCTCAGCGGTAACGACATTCGCGCCGGCGGCACGCTGAAGCACCCGGCCAAGGGGGTGAAGGTCACCGACGTCACCATCGTCCACGACCTTGCCACCGGGCGGGGCAAGGCGGTGCTGGCGGTCCCCGGCATCACCTTCGGCGATTCGTTCCAACCGAACGAGCTGACCCGGTTGACCTTCGGCGTCGTCGCCGATGTGAAGGGTACGGTGTCGGGGCGCGGCGACATTGCGTGGAGCCCCGATGGCGTTACGTCGACCGGCACCTTCCGCACCGCCGATACCGATCTTGCCGCCGCCTTCGGCCCGGTAAGCGGGCTGGCCGGCGAAATCCGCTTCACCGACCTGCTCGGCCTCGTCACCGCGCCGGGTCAGGTGGCGACGATCGCGGAGGTCAATCCGGGCATCGCGGTCACCGACGGCGTCGTCCGCTATCGCCTGATCGAGGGGATGCGCGTCCAGATCGAGGGCGGGCGCTGGCCGCTGGGTGGCGGGGAAATGGTGCTGGAGCCGACCATCCTCGATTTCGCCGAGGACCGGGAACGGCGCATGACCTTCCGCGTCACGGGCGTCGATGGCGGGTTGTTCCTGCAGCAGTTCGAATTCGACAATCTGAACGCGTCGGGCGTGTTCGACGGCGTGCTGCCGATGATCTTCGATGCGAATGGCGGCCGGATCGAAGGGGGCAAGCTGCAATCGCGCGGGGGCGGCAACCTGTCCTATGTGGGCGAGGTGACGAAGGAGGATGTCGGCTTCTGGGGCAATCTGGCGTTCCAGGCGCTGAAATCGATGAACTATCGCCGCCTGACGATCGAGCTGGACGGGCCGCTGGCGGGCGAGATGCTGACCGCGATCCGCTTTGCCGGGGTCAGTCAGGGCGAGGGGACTTACAGCAACTTCCTGATCCGCCGGCTTGCCAGGCTGCCGCTGGTGTTCAACGTGCGGATCCGGGCGCCGTTCCGCCAACTGATTGATTCGGTGCAGAATTACTACGACCCGGAACGGCTGATCGAACGCAACCTGCCCGCGCTCCAGGCCGAACAGCGCCGCCGTGAACAGGGCTTGCCACCGGCGCCGCTCGACACCACCATTCAGCCCTCCGAAAGCGAGACTGTGCCATGACGCGAACCGTGATGCTGTTGCGAGCCTTGATGATCGGCGTGCCCGCATGTGCGGCGGGCGGGTGCGTGAACGTGTCGGCACCCGACAAACCGATCGTCATCAACTTGAACATCAACATCACGCAGGAAGTGGTGTATCGTCTCGATGGTGAGGCGAAGACCCTTATCCAGGACAATCCGGGGATTTTCTGACCATGCATGCTTACGTCAAATACGGCCTTGCCGCAGCCGCCTTCGTCGCGGTCGCCGGGATTGCCGGCACCGCATGGGCGCAGCGCGACCCCGCCTATCAGGCGGCACGCGCGGCGGGGCAGGTGGGCGAACAGCCCGACGGTTATCTGGGCGTCGTCGGCGGCGGAACGGCCGAGCTGCGCGCGCTGGTCGCCAACATCAACATCCAGCGCAAGGCCGCCTATACCCGCGGCGCGCAATCGGGCGCGACCGTCGAACAGTTCGCGTTCGTGTCAGGCTGCAACCTGATCGCGCAGACCAAGCCGGGCGAGAAGTACAAGACGCCGGGCGGCGCTTGGGAAACCCGCGGCAACGGCCCGCCGGAACGCGACCCGCGCTGCGTGTGAGGGATTGAAAAACGGCGACCTATACGTTATGTATTGATCGCGGTTTCAGCAGAGTATCGCCTCCTTGAACCCCGGTCATGCCAGTGGCCGGGGTTCTTCGCATTCGGGGGCCGGGCGAACCCGACCCCCTCCCGTTATTTCGAACGGGCTACCTCGATGATTTTCAGCACCAGGGTAGTGAACGCCACCATCAGCGTGCCAGCGCCAATGATGATAGTTGCAGTTTCAGGGGTCAGAGTAATCACCCCCTTTCTGACCGACGTGTCGGCCGGTTCTGGGAATAGGCGTGAAGGCATGGCAGCGTCACCGGGAAATTTCCTAGAAGTTTCCCGGCGACTGGACGCTACCTCTCGGCGCTCCGTTCATCGTCCGGAAAGCTTTCTGCGCGAACGCTATGGTTGACTCGAAACCGTCACCTTCCTAAAGCGCGCCTGCCTTGGCGGGCTCGCCATGCGGCATATATCCGGCCCGACCGAAAGGTCGCAGGAGGGATGATGGCGGAGAACGAGCCCGGACTAGACCCCTTGCCCGAAGATGCCCGGATCACCTCGCTCGACGAGCGATTGCGACGGGCGAAGACGGACGAGGCGATCCGGACCGGTCAGGCGCGCGACGAAGCGGGGGAGAAAAACTACCGCCTCGGCAACCGCGTGCTGGCCGAACTGATCGGCGGGATGGTCGGGGGGGCGGTGATCGGGGGAACCCTCGACTATCTGCTCGGCACCTCGCCATGGCTCCTGCTCGTGCTGCTGACCCTCGGGATCGTCAGCGCGTTCAGGAATATCATCAGGATTTCGAACCGGCGTCCGGACTAAAAGGTCCTGGGCGCCTTGGCATATCGGGGCGAAGCGACGTGGCGCAGGCAGGCAAGATCGATCCGATGCACCAGTTCGAGGTGCAGACGATCTTCAACATTCCGCTCGGCGATACCGTCCTGCCGTTCACCAATTCGGCACTGTGGATGATCGTCGCGGCGGTGGCGCTGTTCGTGTTCATGATCGGCGGCATGAAGCAGCAGCAGGTGCCCGGTCGCTGGCAGATGGCGGTCGAGGGCTTTACCGGCTTCATCGACAAGCTGCTCGCCGCGAATATCGGGCATGAGGGGCGCAAGTACCTGCCCTATGTCTTCTCGCTGTTCATGTTCATCCTGTTCGCGAACGTCGTCGGCCTGCTGCCCTTCGGTCTGGTCGGGCTGCACCCGTTCACCGTCACCAGCCACTTCACCGTGACCGGCGTGCTTGCCATCGCGAGCTTTTCGATCGTGCTGGTCGTCGGTCTGTTCAAGCATGGTCTCCGTTTCTTCAGCCTGTTCGCGCCGAAGGGCACGCCGATCCCGGTGCTGCTGCTGGTCGCGCCGATCGAGTTCGTGTCGTTCATGGTCCGCCCGTTCAGCCTCGCGCTGCGACTGTTCGTGGCGATGACCGCGGGCCACATCCTGCTGAAGGTGCTGGCGGGCTTCATTATCAATTCGACCGCGACCGGTGCCGGCATCGGCGTGCTGGTCAGCGTGCCCAGCTTCGCGCTGATGGTCGGCGTGTCGGCCCTCGAAATGCTGGTCGCCGGCGTGCAGGCCTATGTCTTCGCGCTGCTGACCTCGCTCTACATCAACGATGCCGTGCACCTGCACGACCATCACTGATCCCAACCAACATTCAGATTTTTCCAAGGGAGTTTTCGACATGGAAGCAGACGCCATCAAGTTCCTCGGCGCCGGTCTCGCAGCCATCGGTGCCGGCCTCGCCGCACTCGGCGTGGGCAACGTCTTCGCCGCCTTCCTGCAGGGCGCGCTGCGCAACCCGTCGGCCGCTGCCGGTCAGCAGGGCAACATGTTCATCGGCTTCGCCGCCGCCGAACTTCTGGGCCTGCTGGCGTTCGTCGTCGCAGTGCTGCTGATCTTCGTCGCGTAACATGCGTGACGCCCGGCGCAGGGGTTAGCCCTGCGCCGGACTCCCGGTCCGGCGGACGGACCGGTTTCGACCGGGCGATGGCGCCCGGTCGACCAGACCAATACGGGACGTTTCATGCCGCAAATCGAGCAGCTCGCCGCGACCTGGGGGTCGCAGGTCTTCTGGCTGGTGCTGACCTTCGGCATCGTGTTCCTCGTCGTGGGCCTCGGCATGGTGCCCAAGGTGCAGGGCACGGTCGACCAGCGCGACCAGGGCATCGCCGCCGACCTTGCCGCCGCCGAACAGGCGCGCGGTGCGGCGGATGCGACCGAAGCAGCATGGCGTGCCCGCGAAAATGCCAGCCGCGAGGCTGCGCAGAAGCTGCTGGCCGAAGCCCGTGCCAAGGGCGCGGCGGCCGCCGCCGAACGGCTGGCCGCGGCCAATGCCGACATGCAGGCGCGGGTCGCACAGGCCGAAGCCGACATCGCCGCCCAGCGCGGCGCGGCGATGGCCGAGGTCGAGCAGGTCGCCGCAGAAGCGGCGCAGGCGATCGTCGAGCGCGTCTCGGGCGTGCGGGTCAGCGAACAGGACGCGCAGGGCGCGGTGAAGGCGGTGCTCCATGGCTAATCCCAACGTCGCCCATACCAGCCCGACGCTGAACGAGGCGATCCACGAAGAGGGCCTGCCCAAGACCGGCGGCGATGCCGTCGGCAGCGAACATGGCAGCGTGACCGGGGCCAACCATCCCGATCCGACCGCGCTGGGCCTCGACGGCACGGCATGGGTCAGCGCGGCGATGTTCGTGTTCCTGGCGGTGCTGTTGTTCAAGGGCGTGCCCGCCGTGATCGGCCGGCTGCTCGACGGACAGATCGCCGCGATCCGTACCCGCCTCGACGAAGCGCGCACGCTGCGCGCCGAAGCCGAAGCGCTGCGCGACGAATATACGTCGAAGATCGCCGGTATCGAGGCGCAGGCCGCCGAAATGGTCGCCCATGCCGAAGCCGAGGCGCAGGCGCTGCTGGTGAAGGCGGAGGCCGATGCCGCCGACCTGACCCAGCGTCGCGCCAAGATGGCGACCGACAAGATCGCCGCCGCCGAACGCGCCGCCATCGCGGAGGTCCGCGCGACCGCCGCCGATGCCGCTGCCAAGGCCGCCAGCGCGCTGATCGCGACCCACCTGTCGGGCGATGCCGATCGCGCGCTGGTCGACCGGACGATCGCCGGTCTGGGTGGCAGCCGCCTGAACTGATGACGCCGCACCGGACCCCGCGGTTTCAGCTCAAGCGGCTGACCCGGTGGTCCGGTCGCGAGCCGCGACGGCTGTTCTGGCCATGGGTCGCCTGCATCATGGTGGCCAACATGATCGCGGGAATGGTGGTGGGCATACCGATGTTCGTCGGCATCGCCCGCAACATGGCTGCCTTTGCGGAGGCGCATCCCGACCGTGCGACGGTGACGTCAGGACCGGGGCAATATTCGCTGCAGATCGATGGACCGGTCCCGCCGGACCTGATGCTGGAACCGATGCGCTGGTTCGTGCCGCTGGTCGCGATCGTCGGGGTCTTGTCGATCCTGTCGCTTGCCGCTTCGGTCGTGCGGCGGCTCCACGATTCCGGACGGCGGGGATATTGGGGGCTGTTGCCGCTGCCCTTTTTCGTTACCGGCATGATCGTGTTCGGGCAGTTGTTCGGTCGGATCGGCACCGGGAACGAGCCGCCCGACGTGGCGCCGTTCGCGCTGCTGTTCGGCAACAACATCCTGTATCTGGCGAGCCTGGGCGTATTGATCGCCCAGCTTTGCCGGCCAAGCGATCCCGGCCCCAACCGGTTCGGACCGCCGCTGGACTGATCTTTCGCACGGCCTCTTTCGGGTTTCCGGCCGTGTCCTTTCCTGTTCGAGCCCGCAAAAGGAGTGAGCGATATGGCATGGGCCATTCTCGCGGTTGCGGTCGTGTGCGAGATCATCTGGGCGCTGAGCCTGAAATGGGCGGCGGGGCAGGGGACGCTGCTCGCCTCCGCCGTGCCGATCACCCTGTCGTTCGTGAATATGGGCCTTCTCGCGCTGGCGATGCGCGGCATTCCGGCGGGCACCGCCTATGCGGTGTGGACCGGGCTTGGCGCGGTCGGCGTCATCATTGGCGGCGCGATGCTGTTCGGGGAGCGGATCGCGCCGGTGCAGGCCGGGTTCATGGTGCTGATCGTCATCGGCGTCGTCGGGACCAAATTGTTCGCGCAGGCATGACGGCGGGGGCAGGCGGCACGATGGTGTCGCCGCCCGCACACCATCCCACGATCGGGCGTTGACGATCGCACCCCCCACCGATCATGCTCTCCATCGATCGGAGGGCATGCGGTATGCACGGGCGGAAGCTGGGGTTGGCGGCGGTGGTCCTGTTGGCCGGGTGCGGTGGGCCGACATCGGAAACCCATTCGATGCAGGCGCAGTCGATGGAAACCTTCGACGTAGCGGAGCCGCCCGCCGAGGCGTCCGCACCGGCGGCCACCGCGCCGCGGATCGCCTATAGCTACACCGTCACCTATGCGTTCGACCGGCGCAATGTCGCGCAGGTGCAGGGCCAGCAGCTCGACCTGTGCCGCAAGCTGGGTCCGACGCGCTGCCTGATCGTCAAGTCGACCCTGAACACCCCCGGACCGGACGATCATATCGTCACCGACGAAGCGGTGCTGATGGTCGCCGCCGCGCAGGCCGACGCCCTGACCCGCCGGTTCGATGCGATTGCCGAGGCGGGCGGCGCGCGGCGCTCCAGCCGGCAGGGTGGAGGCGGAGGACGTCACCCGCCAGGTGATCGATACCGATGCGGAGGTTCGCGCCAAACAGGCGCTGGCGGAGCGGCTCTTGACGATCATCCGGTCGGGCAATGGCAAGGTCGGCGAGCTGGTCGAGGCCGAACGCGCCTATGCCGCGACCAACGAGGAACTGGAGGCGGCAAAGGGGCGGCAGGCGGAACTGGCGCAGCGCGTGGCGATGTCGCGGCTGTCGATCCAATATGCGTTCAACGACACGCCCGGCGGCACGTCGCCGATCCTCGCCAGTGTCGCGACGGTGGGCGATACGCTGTCGACCAGCGTCGCCGCCTTGGTGACCTTCGTGGCGGCGGCGCTGCCATGGGCGATCGTCGGCGCGCTGCTGCTGTTCGGGTTGCGCCGGGTGGCCCGGCGGCGGGGGTGGCGCTGGCCGTGGCGGCGGCGGGAGCGGCCGGCCGGCTGAGCGGGGGAACGAGGCGTCGCCATATGCGCCGAACATCGTTCCGTTACCGCTAACAGAATCATTGGACAATGACTGCCGCCGCGCGGATACTCGCCCGATAACAGACGGGAGAGGGACTATCATGCGACCTTGTGAAGGACGACGCGCGCGTATGTTCGGTTGGGCGATCGGTACGGCGTTGTTCGCCGCCGCTACGCCGGCACTGGCGCAAAGCGACAGGATGGAGCCGATCGCGGCACCCGCGCAGCCGAATGCGATCCCGCTCAAGACGGGTACGCTGCCGGGCGCGACCGCGAAGGAATCGTGGCATTCGCAATATGGCAGTACCTTCACCCGCAACGTCACCGACGCGACGCTGACTCCGTTCCTGCCCGATCCGGGCAAGGCGAACGGCACGGCGGTGATCGTCGCGCCGGGCGGCGGATTCCGCACGTTGTCGATGTCGAACGAGGGCTGGGACGTCGCCAAGGCGCTGGCGGACCGCGGCGTCGCCGCCTTCGTCCTGAAATATCGCCTGAACCAGACGCCCGCCGACATGGCCGGGTTCGAACGGTCGATGCGCGAGATGTTCTCGGGCACTGCGCGGCGTCCGCGTCCCGATCCGTCGTCCGCCGCCAATGCGCTGGCGCCGCAGATCGCCGACGCCAATGCGGCCTTTGCGTTGATCCGCTCGCGCGCGGGCGAATGGAAGGTCGATCCGAACCGCATCGGCATGATCGGCTTTTCCGCCGGCGCGATGCTAACCATGGCGACGACCCTGTCGTCGAACCAGGCGAAGCCGGCGTTCATCGGCGACGTCTATGGCCCGCTGGCCGCGACCGCGAGCGTCCCTGCCGACGCCCCGCCGCTGTTCGTCGCGATCGCCGCCGACGATCCGTTCTTCGCGAATGGCGGCTTCGGCCTGATCGAATCGTGGAAGGCGGCGAAGGGTCCGGTCGAATTCCACCTTTATGAACAGGGCGGCCATGGCTTCGGCATGTATCCGAAGCCTACGACGAGCACCGGATGGTTCGACGCGTTCGTCCGGTGGATGGACATGCATGGCTGGTTGAAGCGCGCCGGCTGACCTTGTCGCCCCGCTTGGCGATGGCCGGGCGGGGCGCTAAGTCCTTGCGCGGGCGACCAAGCCCATGGAGGGATTGTCATGAAGTTCCTGTTCACCGCCGCCGCGTTGCTGGCGACGCCGCTGGCCGCATCGGCGCAGACCGCCCCGGCTCCGGCCGCCGCTCCCGCTGCCGCCAAGCTGACCATCGACAGCAGCATCGAAACCATCGCGGCCGATCCGAAGGGCAAGGCGATCCTCGACGCGCAGTTTCCCGGGATGCTGGCGCATGAATCCTATGCGATGTTCAAGTCGATGAGCCTCAAGCAGGTCCAGCCCTATGCCCAGGGCCGGATCACCGACGAACAGGTCGCGAAGGTCACCGCCGAACTCGCGAAGCTGAACTAGGGTGCAGGCCCGTAACCGGCAATGGCCGGGACGGAGCCGAAGCCGGCGCACGGGCAGGAGCAAGGAGGGAGCGATACATCTGCATCGTGACCGACGCGGGACGCCGCCGTGCGCCGGCTTCGGCCCGCCGCTTCGCGGTCGTCGTGGGGAGGCCGCTGGCCGCGTCGCTTGCTTGCGCGTGGCGCTGCCACGCGTCTGCGCTGCGCTCCTTGCCAGCGGCCTCCCCACGACGATCACGGTCGTTGCCGGTTATGGGTCTGCACCCTGATGGTACGCGTCGGCCTGATCGGGTTCGGCCTGGCCGGCGCGTCGTTCCACGCGCCGTTGATCGCGTGCGTGGAGGGGATGGAGCTGGCGGCGATCGCGACCTCGCGTCCGACCGATCGCTTTGCCGGGGCGGTGCGCCATGCCGATTCGATGGCGCTGATCGACGACGACAGCCTCGACCTGATCGTCGTCGCCACCCCCAATGACAGCCACGCCCCGCTGGCACAGGCGGCGCTGGCCGCCGGGCGCCACGTCGTCGTCGACAAGCCGCTCGCCACCGACGATGGCGATGCCGTCGCACTGGTCCAGCTGGCGCGCGGTGCGGGGCGGTTGCTCAGCGTGTTCCACAATCGGCGCTGGGACAGCGATTTCCTGACCGTCGAACGGCTGCTGCGCGACGATGTGCTGGGCGACATCCAGTTGGCCGAGTTCCGCTGGGACCGCTTCCGTCCGGCGATCAAGCCGGGTTGGCGCGAGGAAGGCGGGCCGGGTAGCGGCCTGCTGAACGACCTCGGCCCGCATATGATCGACCAGGCGATCCGCCTGTTCGGCATGCCCGATGCGGTCGCGGGCGACGTCACGACCCAGCGCGAGCGTGCCGGCGTCGACGATTATTTCGAGGTGGTGCTGCGGTACGGCGCACGCCGCGTCACCATCGGTTCGGCATCTTTGGTCGCCGCCCCCCGCCCGCGCTTCGCGCTGCACGGCACGAAGGGCAGCTTCGTCAAATATGGCATCGATCCGCAGGAGGCGGTGCTGCGTGCCGGGGGCATGCCGACCGACAGCGGCTATGGCATCGAACCCGACAGCTTATGGGGCGTGCTGACCGATGCGGAGGGCGCCACGCGCCCGGTCCGGTCGGAGGCCGGCGACTGGCGTGGGTTTTACCGCGCGATGCGCGACGCGATCCGGGGGGAGGGCGACGCGCCGGTCGATCCGGTCGATCCGGTCGACGCGGTGCGCGGCCTGCGCATCATCGAAGCGGCGCGGGCCGGGTAAAATTCGTCGCGTTACAGCACGTTAACGCTCGTGCGCTAAAGTTCCCGCGAATGTTCGACACGCCCGATCTTTCCACGCTGCGCCTGTGCAGTTTCCTCGCCAGCACCGCGTTCGCGCTGGTGTTCGTGGCGGCGGGATGGCGACGGCGGATGCCCTATATGTGGTGGTGGGCGGCGGCGACCGGCAGCTACAGCATGGTCCTGCTCGGCTATGAAGCGGCGGGCGAGCCGCTGTCGCCGTGGTCGGCAGCCCCCCTCAACGGCTTGCTGGCGCTGTCGATCGCCTTCATCCTCGCCGGTATTCGTGCGTTCGATGGACAGGTGCCGCTGAAACGCTGGATGCTGGGCGTCGTTGCCGGGGTGGCGATCGTTCCGGCGATCGCGATGGCGCTGCCCGGTGAAGTGGGGGCGATGACGGCGCGGATATTGCTGTCGCTCGGCCTTGGGATCGCCAGTTTCCTGTTCTGCTGGCCGCTGCTCGCCAGCCGCACCGATGACGGCACGCGGACCATGCGCCGGTTCGCCGGGGTCGCGCTGCTGGTCTATGTGCCCGGCTATGTGGCGGCGGCGATCGGCGAGTTCCTGTCGGCGCGGGCGGTCCATTATATCGCGCTGGTGCCGATGCTGGCCGATCAGATGCTGCTGGGCATCGCCAACCTGTCGCTGCTGTCGATCCCCGGCCTGCGATCGCAGCAGCAATTGCGGCAGATGGCGCTGCGCGATCCGCTGACCGGCGTATGGAACCGTGCGGCGCTGGCGGCGGGGGCGGCCGAACTGCTGGTGCCAGGGCGGGTCGCGCTGCTGGTCGATGTCGACCGGTTCAAGGCGATCAACGACCGCCATGGGCACGGCGTCGGCGACCGGGTGCTGACCGCGATCGCCACGGCCCTGCAACGCAGCGTCGGCGGCGATTTCGTCGCGCGGCTCGGCGGGGACGAGTTTCTGGTCGTCACCAGCGCGGCCGATCCGCTGATCGCCGCCGAACAGATCCGCGCCCGCGCCAGTCGCGGTTAAGCCGGACTACCCGCATGGACGCTCAGCATCGGCGCGGCGCGGATCGAGGCCGGCGACCGGTCGATCGAAGACGTCATCCACCGTGCCGACCTGTTGATGTACCGTGCCAAGGACATGGGCCGCGCGCCTGCGGCGGCATGACGCTGGCGCTCGCGCGGCGCACTCCCTAAATCGGGCGCAATGTCGGAAACCCCCAACGCTCCCAACCGCTTCCACGAGGACAAGGCCAGCTTCACCGTGCGCGGGTCGGACGCGCCGGATATCGACGCCGGTGTCGCCGCGATCCGCAACGTGCTGGCGACGCTGCCGGCGCGTCCGGGCGTGTACCGGATGCAGGATGCGCGCGGCGAGGTGCTGTATGTGGGGAAGGCGCGCGCGCTCAGGAACCGCGTCGCGAACTATACGCAGGTGTCGCGCCTGACCAAGCGGTTGCAGCGCATGGTCGCGCAGACGCGATCGATGACGATCGTCACGACCAACAACGAGGCGGAGGCGCTGCTGCTAGAAGCGCAGCTGATCAAGCGCTATCGCCCACCGTACAATGTGCTGCTGCGCGACGATAAGTCGTTCCCGTTCATCCTGCTGCGCGCCGATCACGAGTTTCCGCGCATCCAGAAGCATCGCGGCGCACGGCGGGCGAAGGGCAATTATTACGGGCCGTTCGCCAGTGCCGGGTCGGTGACCCAGACGCTGAATGCGCTGCAAAAGCTGTTCCTGCTGCGCTCGTGCACCGACGGATTCTTCAAGACCCGCGACCGGCCGTGCCTGCTGTACCAGATCAAGCGCTGCTCGGCCCCCTGCGTTGGCCGGATCGACGCGCCGGCCTATGCCGAACTGATCTCCGACGCCAAGGACTTCCTTGCGGGCAAATCGACCAAGGTGCAGGCGAAGCTGGGTACGCAGATGCAGGCGGCGGCGGAGGCGATGGACTTCGAACTGGCCGCCGTGCTGCGCGACCGGTTGAAGGCGCTGACCTTCATCCAGGGGTCTCAGGCGATCAACGCGGATGGCGTCGGCGATGCCGATATCTTCGCCATGGCCTGTCTCGAAGGGACGATCGGCATCCAGGCGTTCTTTATCCGCGGCGGCCAGAATTGGGGCCATCGCAGCTTCTTTCCGGCGCATACCAACGACGTGCCCGAAGAGGAGGTGCTGTCCGCCTTCCTGATGCAATTCTACGAAGAGGTCCCGCCGCCGCGCAACGTCTTCGTCGACCGCGACCTTGCCGAGGCACCGGTGCTGGCCGAGGCGATGGCCGAGCGTGCCGGGTTCAAGGTCGCGCTGTCGGTGCCGCAGCGGGGCGTGCGTCGTCGCCTGCTCGATCAGGCCAAGCGCAATGCCGAGGAGGCGCTGCAACGGCGCAATGCCGAATCGACGACACAGGCCAAGCTGCTGCGCGAGGTCGCCGACCTGTTCGAACTGGAAGGGCCACCCGACCGGATCGAGGTATATGACAACAGCCATATTCAGGGCACCAATGCGCTGGGCGCGATGGTCGTCGCCGGGCCGGAAGGGTTCCGCAAGGGGCAGTATCGCAAGTTCAACATCAAGCAGGCGCAGACCAACGACGACTTCGCGATGATGAAGGAGGTGCTGACCCGCCGCTTCGCCCGCGCGCAGGAGGAGAACCCGGACCGCGAAACCGACCGCGACGGCAATGGCTGGCCCGACCTCGTCCTGATCGACGGCGGCAAGGGGCAGTTGAGCGCGGCCAAGGCGGTGCTGGAGGACCTTGGTATCGAGGATGTCTGCATGGTCGGCGTCGCGAAGGGACCGCATCACGGTCGCGAGGGGCGCGAGGTGTTTCACCTGATGGACGGGCGCGAACTGACGCTGCCGGTCAATTCGCCCGTGCTGTTCTACCTCCAGCGGCTGCGGGACGAGGTCCACCGCTTCGTCATCGGCGCGCACCGCGACAAGCGGGCCAGGGCGATGGGGGCCAGCCCGCTCGACGACGTGCCCGGCATCGGTCCGGCACGGAAGAAGGCGCTGCTGATGCACTTCGGCACCGCCCGCGCGGTCCGCAACGCGAGCCTTGCGGATTTGCAGAAGGCGCCGGGCGTGAGCAAGGCAATGGCACAGGGGGTCTATGACTTCTTCCACGCCCGCTGAGATCGCCCTCGATCCCGCGCTGGTCGCACGGGCGCAGACAGCGGGGATCGATGTCGCCGCGACGTGCGAAGCGGCGTTGCTCCACGCGATCGAGGAGGCAGGGCAGGCGAAGCTGCGGGCGGAAACGGCGGCGGCGATCGCCGAATGGAACGACTGGGCGGGAACGCCTGGCTAGAGCCTGATGACATGAAACCTACCCGTTCGTGCTGAGTAGGGGCTGAGCAAAGTCGAAGACCCGTATCGAAGTACCTGTGGCGCTCCTTCGATACGCCCCTTCGACAAGCTCCGTGGCTACTCAGGACGAACGGGTAAGTCTGAATTCATCAGGCTCTAGGCGGCGGCTTTTTCGCCACGAACGTCACCCCAGCGCAGGCTGGGGTCTCCGATAAGGGACCGCTCTCCTCGCCGCAGGATGCCCCGGCCTGCGCTGGGGCGACGACACCATCGGGAAACGGAAGTCACCCGATACCCCGCTGGATGAAGCTGCGGATCGCCTGCCAGCGAACCGCTTCCCCGGCGTCACCCCGCTTCCCCGCACGCGCGCTGCGCGATCCGGCGACATCCGATGCCGCACGGCCATGGCGCGCGACGAGGAAGATGGCGTCGGTGCGGTCGATATCGTCGATCATCCATTCCTCCGGTAAGAAAGTTATGCGGCCAACGACGCTCTTACCGGTCCTGTTCCGCTTCGTGCACCGTGCAAACCGGCCGGTTTTCCGCCGATTTTCGATACGCAGCGGTAACAAAGTGCGCAAATTCTGTAGGGCGATGGTTAACGCTGCTTCGGTACACAGCGTACACATTATCCGCGTCGCCGGTGCGGGCTTTATGGGATGTTTACGCCCATCGGTGCAGGACCTCCTTCATGGCAACGCCGGTATTCCTGACGATCGACACCGAATTGATGTGGCGGCACCATGCGGCCGATCTGCCGGAATCGACCGTGGTCGCCCGCTCGATGGAACCCGCCGGGGTCGGCGTGACGTGGCAGCTGGAGCGGCTGCGGGCGCATGGGCTGAAAGCCTGCTTCTTCGTCGATCCGCTGCCCGCAAGGCTCTACGGCAGGGCGGCGATCGCGCCGACGGTGGAGGCAATCCTTGCGGCGGGGCAGGAGGTCCAGCTGCACCTTCACCCCAATTGGGTCGGTGCGGCCGTCGGCGACCGGGGGCAGGCGCATGGGGCGTTCGAACTGGTCGACCTGTCGCGGCAGGAGCAGCAGGATTTGCTGGCCGAGGCGCGCGACCTGTTGCGGGCGTGCGGTGCGCCCGATCCGGTCGCGTTCCGCGCCGGCAGCTATAGCGCCAACGATACGACCATCGATGCGCTGGCGACGCTCGGCTTCGCCTATGACAGCAGCCATAATGGCGCGCACCATCCGTGGCCCAGCGTGATCGGCCTGTCGCCCGGGCTGATCGCCCCGGTCGCGCATCGCGGCCTTACCGAGCTGCCCGTCACCACCATCGCCATGCCCGGCGGCGGGCGGCGGCATTTCCAGATTTGCGCGCTGTCGGCGGCGGAGATGCGCGCGGCGCTCGACCATGCCGCCCGGCACGATCATGCGGCGGTGACGATCGTCAGCCACGGCTTCGAACTCGCCAACCGGCAGGGAACCCGCGCCAATGGCGTCCATGTCCGCCGGTTCGAGGCGCTGTGCCGTACATTGGCCGCGCGCGCCGACGCGCTGCCCACCCTCCATTTCCGCGACCGTCCCGCGCTGCGGCTGGGGCAGGACGACCGGCCGCTGCCGGCCAGCGCGCTGCGCACGCGGTGGCGGCAGGTCGAACAGCTCTGGTCCAACTGGGTCGAGGAGCGCGCAGCATGACGCCCGCCCAGCCATGGCCGCTCAAATTCCAGATCGGCGCGCGCACGCTGTTTGCGATCCGCCGCCGGCTGGTCCGTGTGCCGCTGGAACTGCGCGACGTGCTGTCGGGTGAAGCGCCGGTCCTGCCGCCCCTGCCGCCGGGGGCGGACGGCTGGTCGGTGACGTCGCTGCCCGAACCGTTGCTGGGCCGGATGCAGCAGGACAGCGGCATCACCTTCGTCCGGCAGCGCTACACCCGCTATCACACCGACCTGACGATCGGCTTCGATACGTGGTTCGCCGGCCTGTCGGGCAATGCCCGCTCGGGCCTCAAGCGCAAGGCCAAGAAGCTGGCCGAGGCGAACGAAGGCACACTCGACGTCCGCACCTATCGCACGCCGCAGGAACTGGCCGAATTCCACGGCCTCGCCCGTCGCGTGGCCGAGCGGACCTATCAGGAAAAGCTGCTCGGCGCCGGCCTGCCGCAGGACATCGCCTTTCGCGCCGCGATGCAGGGCAAGGGCGCGCGGGGCGAGGCGTTCGGCTGGCTGCTGTTCGTCGGCGACAGTCCGATCGCCTATCTCTATTGCCCGATGACCGGGGGCGACGTCCGCTACGACTATGTCGGCCATGACCCGGCCTGGAGCGAATGGTCGCCCGGCAGCGTGCTGCACATGGAAGCATTCCGCACCCTGTTCGCGGACAGCGCGGCGGAGCGGTTCGATTTCACCGAAGGCGAGGGCCAGCACAAACGCCAGTTCGCGACCGGCGGCACGGCGTGCGCCGACCTGCTGCTGCTGCGCGGGTCGCTGGGCAACCGGGCGACGGTCCGGGCGCTGCGGGCGTTCGACAGGGGTGTGGAGCGGGTGAAGCAGGCGCGGGAGTGGCCGGTGGTCGGCCGGCTGGTGGCGCGGGTGCGGCGGGGGTAGCTTCGATCGCATTCCCCGACCCGGACGTCATCCCAGCGAAGGCTGGGATCTCCCGGTGACAGCACGGGACAGGAGCCGCTCGAGGCCCCAGCCTTCGCTGGGGCGACGGTTCCGGTCGGGCGGATCGCATCCCGGCACGGGCCAAAGTTCACAAAGTTCACATTAGCACGCAGTTTGCGCGCCGGCCGATTCCTTCGTGCGTCCGCATGGAAGATTCGAACGTTGCAAAGAGCCGCGCGGAGGATGGCATGACGTCGTACCTGTAGGAAAGCGATCAGCCGATCCGGTCGTCATACCCGTCCGTTTCGCCGCCCGACCAAACCCTGCTAAACCCGCCGCATGCACCTCAACACCACCGCGATCCTCCTGTCCGTGCGTCCGCATGGCGAGCATGGTGCGGTCGTGCGGGCGCTGACCGCCGATTCCGGTGTCCAGCCCGGATACGTCCGTGGCGGGCGGAGCCGGGCGATCCGGCCGATCCTGCAACCGGGCAATCTGATCCGCGGCGACTGGCGCGCGCGGACCGATACGCAGCTGGCGGCGCTGACCGTCGAACTGGTCGAGAGCCGCGCGCCGCTGTTCGCCGAGCCGCTGGCCGCCGCCGCAATCGACTGGATGTGTGCGCTGACCGCCTATGCCCTGCCCGAAGCGCTACCTTACCGTCGCATCCACGCGGCGCTCGACGGGCTGTTCGCCGCCATCGCCGCCGCGCCGGGCGCGCGCGATTGGGTCGGGGCGCTGGTGCGGACCGAATTGCTGATCCTGTCCGAACTGGGCTTCGGCCTGTCGCTCGACGAATGCGTCGCGACCGGCGCGACCGACGACCTGACCCATGTGTCGCCGAAAAGCGGCGGCGCGGTGTCGCGCGGCGCGGCGGTCGGTCTCGAACAACGGTTGCTGCCGCTGCCCGCCTTCCTGATCGAAGGGGGCCGCGCCGACTGGGCCGCGGCGTTCGACGGCCTGACGCTGTCGGGGCATTTCCTGTCGCGCGACCTGCTGGGGCTGAAGGGGCAGGACGTGCTCGCCGCGCGCGCCCGGCTGGTCGAACGGCTGAAAAGGACGGTTGCGTGAGCGGGGCGCCATGGGGCAGAGGCGTTCCCGCGTAATCTTCGTGCGTGAACCATGGATGATATGATGGCTTTGATCGCGATACTGCCCGGCGACGGGATCGGACCGGAAGTGGTGGCGGCGGCGAGGGCGGTGCTCGATGTGCTGGACCTCGGCCTGACCTTCGAGGAAGCGCCGGTCGGCGGCGCGGCCTATCGTGCGCATGGCCATCCGCTCCCGCCCGCGACGCTCGATCTCGCCAAGCGCGCGGATGCCGTGCTGTTCGGCGCGGTCGGCGATCCCGAGTTCGACAATGTCGCGCGCGAACATCGCCCCGAACAGGCGATCCTCGGCCTGCGCAAGGAACTGGGCCTGTTCGCCAATCTGCGCCCCGCAAAGCTGTTCGCGGGCCTTGAGGACGCCTCGGCGCTCCGCCCCGAAGTCGCCGCCGCGATCGACATGGTGATCGTGCGCGAACTGACCGGCGACGTCTATTTCGGCGACAAGGGTCGCGGCACGACGGCGCAGGGCCTGCGCGAAGGCCACGACCTGATGCGCTATGACGAAGCCGAAGTTGCCCGCATCGCCCGTGTCGCGTTCGACACCGCGCGCACCCGCAACCACCGGCTATGTTCGGTCGACAAGGCCAACGTCCTCGAAACCTCGCAATTGTGGCGCGACGTGGTGATCGAGGTCGCCGCCGACTATCCCAACGTCGCGCTGACCCACATGTATGTCGACAATGCCGCGATGCAGTTGGTGCGCAATCCCGGCCAGTTCGACGTGATCGTCACCGGCAATCTGTTCGGCGACATCCTGTCCGATCAGGCGAGCATGTGCGCCGGGTCGATCGGCATGCTGCCCTCCGCCGCGATCAATCAGGACAAGAAGGGCCTGTACGAACCGATCCACGGCTCCGCGCCCGATATTGCGGGGCAGGGCAAGGCGAACCCGCTGGCGACGATCCTCTCTGCGGCGATGATGCTGCGCCACTCGCTCGGAGAAGCGGACGCCGCCGACCGGATCGAGGCGGCGGTGACCGCCGCGCTGGTCGCCGGGCATCGCACCCCCGATCTGGGCGGGAGCGCGACGACGCAGGATATGACGAACGCGGTGCTGGCGGCGTTGTGACGTCAGCCAGGCCGTACCCCGGCGAAGGCCTGGGTCCAGTTGCGGAACGATCGTGGCTTGCCGCCGGCGTCGCCCAACTGGACCCCGGCCTCCGCCGGGCTACGGTGCGGGTGTGCGTCGCATGACCCCGCTCGACCTCGCCATCGTCGTTCCCGTGTTCAACGAACGCGGCAACGTGCCGCTGCTGGTCGCCGCGCTCGACGCCGCACTCACGGGCATCGCATGGGAAGCGATCTTCGTCGACGACGACAGCCCCGACGGCACCGCCGATGTCGCGCGGGAGATCGCCCGCCACGACCCGCGCGTCCGCGTAATTCAGCGCATCGGCCGGCGCGGCCTGTCGACCGCCTGTATCGAAGGGATGTGCGCCACCGCCGCGCCTTTGGTCGCGGTGATCGACGGCGACCTGCAACATGACGAAACGCTGTTGCCGCGGATGGCGGCCGCCTTCGCCGCCGACCCAAATCTCGACCTCGTGATCGGATCGCGCTTCGTCGCGGGCGGCGGGACGGGGACATGGGATGCCGACCGCGTCGCCAAATCGGCGCTCGCCACCCGCCTGTCGCGCCGTGTGCTGAAGGCCGACCTGTCCGACCCGATGAGCGGCTTCTTCATGATCCGCGGCGACGTGGTGCGCAGCGTCGTGCCGCGCCTGTCGGGGATCGGCTTCAAGATCCTGCTCGACATCCTGACCGCCGCGCCGCAGCCGCTGAACTTTACCGAGCTGCCCTATGTGTTCCGCACCCGCGCGGTGGGGGAGAGCAAGCTCGACCATGTCGTCGCGCTCGAATATTTGATCGCGCTGTACGACCGGATGTTCGGGCGGGTGGTGCCGGTGCGCTTCGTCATGTTCTCCGCGATCGGCGCGGCGGGGGCAATCGTCCATCTGGCGGCGCTGGGGCTGCTGCTCGAACTGGGCGCGGGCTTCATCGCGGCGACGATCGTTGCGACGGTGGTGGCGATGACGTTCAACTTCTTCCTCAACAACCTGCTGACCTATCGCGACCGGCGGCTGCGGGGGCCACGGGCGCTGATCGACGGCTGGGTGTCGTTCTGCGCGGTATGTTCGGTCGGCGCGGTCGCCAATGTCGGCGTCGCGGCGTTCCTGTACGATGTGCGCGGCGGGGCTTGGGCGCTGCCGGCGCTGGCGGGAATTGCGGTCGGAGCGGTATGGAATTTCGCGCTGTCTTCGCGCTTTACGTGGGGGCGGTATGGGCGGAAGCGGGCGGCCTAGTTTTCACGCGAAGGCGCGGAGGCGCTAAGAAGTAGGACAGATTTCGCGCAGAGACGCGGAGGCGCAGAGAGGTCGCGCTTGCCGCGCCAGCGGCTCTCGATTGCTATCGGCAGGAAGGGGACGTCTCCCGATCGAAACCTCGCTGTGTCTCCGCGTCTCTGCGCGAACATCTCTTCTCCCTCCGCGCCTCCGCGCCTCCGCGTGAACCCGAATCCTTCTACCGCCAACTATCGAACCACATCCACCGGTTGAACGCCTGCGGCCCCGACAGCGGCGCGGCGGAGACGATCGGATAGAAATAGACGAACAGCATCAGCACCGGGAGCAGGAACCACTCGTTCGCCCGCGCGAACCGTCCCTTCGCATATGCATGGAACGCCGCCGCCAGCGCGATGCACAGCCAGATGCTCGACAAATGGTAATAATAATAGAAGCCGAGCGACTTGGGGATCACCGCCCACACCGCCAGCGACCCGACCCACAGCAGCCCGACCCCCAGCAGCGCCCGCGATTGCCGCCGCCACCCCGCCCACAGGCACGCCGCCACCGCGACCAGCCCGCCCCACATGATCGCCGGATTGCCCAGCAGCAGCACGCCGCGCTGCACGCCATTATCGGGTTCGTAGAAATACCAGATCGGCCGGATCAGCAGCGGCCAGCTCCACCAGCTCGACTGATAGGGGTGGGGGGCCAGCACCTGCGTCTGTCGCTGGTACATGTCGAACTGGAACGGGATCAGCCGCGCCAGCGTCAGCGGGTCCTGCGCATAGAAAAAGGCCGGCGCGAAGGTCGCCAGATAGGTGCCGATGCTCACCACGCCGAACAACGCCAGTGCCGGGAACAGCGGCAGCCCCGGCCAGTAATCGCGGCGATCGCTCTTGCCCCATATCAGCAGCAGCCCCGCGCCCGCGACATAGGGGATCGCCGCCCATTTCACCCCGACCGCCAGCCCGAACAGCGCCGCCGCCAGCGTCAGCCGCACCGTCGACCGCCCGCGCATCGACCATAGCAACGCCGCGATGGCGAGCGTGGTGAACGCGCCCAGATACACCTCCAGCATGGCGGTGCGCGCCTCGATCAGCAGCGTCTGGTTCAGCATCGCCAGCCCGGCGCCGAACGCCGACACCGGGGTCCGCCGGAACAGCAGTTGCAGGCAGGCGAACACCCCCAGCACCGTCGCGGTCCCGGCCAGCGTGCCCATGATCCGCCAGCCCCATGGATTGTCGCCGAACAGCGCGATGCCGGCGGCGATGAACGCCTTCGCCACCAGCGGATGTTCCGTATTCGCCGGATAGGCCAGCGCCAGCAACGTCCGCGCGGCGGGGACGTAATGCACCTCGTCGAACGACAGCTTGCCCGGTCGCCCGAGGCCCCACAGGAACAGCAACTGCGCGACACACGCGATCAACAGGGCGGTGGTCCACGGGCGATCGCGCAGGCGGGAGAGCATGGGGCGGGGGTGTAGCGGAAGCGTCGTGCCAAGCAAATCCTCCCCGGCACGGGGAGGAGGACCATCCGCAGGATGGTGGAGGGGGGTGTCGACATACGGAACAGTCGCGCTGCGCGGTGAACCCCCCTCCACCATCGCCTGCGGCGACGGTCCCCCTCCCCGTGCCGGGGAGGATCGCGTCGGTTCCGCCCATCACTTGCCACAATCCGTCCGTACTGGACCGAGCCATGGCACTGATCGACACGTTCCTCGCCCGTACCGTCCGCCGCGGTACGCTCTCGCTCACCCATGCCGATGGCCGCACCGTCACCTTCGGCGCGGCCGACCCCGCCTTTCCCGACGTCGCGATCCGCTTCACCCGTCCCGGCGTCGCGGGGCGCATCGTCCGCCATCCCGCACTCGGCGCGGCGGAGGCCTATATGGACGGGCAGCTCGTCATCGATCGCGGCGACATTCGCGATCTGGTCGAATTACTGACCGCCAACACCCCGTGGGGCCGGGGCAGCAGCCTCGCACCCTCGCTGCCGATCCGCCTGTTCGATGCGGTCCGCCACCGCGTCGACCGGATAAATATGGCCCGCCGGTCGAAGCGCAACGTGGCGCATCATTACGACCTGTCGGACCGGCTCTACGCGCTCTTCCTCGACAGCGACCTCCAGTATAGCTGCGCCTATTTCACCGATCCGGCCAACGGCCTCGAACAGGCACAGGCGGACAAGAAGGCGCATATCGCCGCCAAGCTGGCGCTGAAGCCCGGCATGCGCGTGCTCGACATCGGCTGCGGCTGGGGCGGGATGGCGCTGTACCTGCATGAAAAGACCGGTGCCGAGGTGCTGGGCGTCACCTTGTCCGAAGAGCAGATCAAGGTCGCCCGCCGCCGGGCGGAGGAGGCCGGCGTCGCCGACAAGGTGAAGTTCGAACTGATCGACTATCGCGCGGTGACCGGGCGGTTCGACCGGATCGTGTCGGTCGGCATGTTCGAACATGTCGGCCCGCCGCACTATGGCGCCTTCTTCCGCAAGTGCCGCGAGTTGCTGAGCGACGACGGCGTGATGCTGCTCCACACCATCGGCCGGATGGGCGTGCCGGGCGTCACCGACACCTTTACGACCAAGTACATCTTCCCCGGCGGCTATAACCCGGCGCTGTCCGAAATCGTGCGCGGCTATGAAGGGACCAAGCTGATCGCGACCGATATCGAGGTGCTGCGCGTCCATTACGCGCTGACCATCGATCATTGGTACGACCGCACGGTGGCGGCGAAGGACCAGATCGTCGCGCTGTACGACGAGACCTTCTACCGCATGTGGACCTTCTACCTCGCCGGCGCGGCGGCCGCGTTCCGCCATGGCGGGATGGTCAACTACCAGGTCCAGCTCAGCCGCAACCGCCTCACCCTGCCGCTGACGCGGGACTATATGGTGGAGGAGGAACGTCGGCTGCGGGGGTAATCAGCGCATCTTCAGCAAGGTACGGTTCCACAGAACCGTCAATCCGGCATAGAGCAGTATCGCCATGGCGATGACGACGGCCGACGTCAGCATCAACTGCTGCTCGCTCGGCGGCGGAGCGTCGGGCGCGATGCTGCCACCGGTAAGGCCGAATCCAACCGTGGCGACCAGCCACCAATAGGCAAAGCTCAGCGCTGCACCGACCAGCGAGATCAGAAAATGCCTCATCGTCTTTCCTTCGGCAAAAAAGGGATGATCCGGCGATAATCTTCAATCCCACCGGTTCCGCTCTTCGGCTTTCCACCCAGCGTCATGCGAAAATAGTCGGAGACGATATCCGCCTGCTGCTCGATCAGGAAGCTGCTGAACGACCGCGTGGCCCCGGTGATATCGCCATATTTATAGGTGCGGAACACCATGCCCTTGGTCCGGACCCAGTCGCCATGTTGATGCTGCCAGACATGGACCATCTCGTGAATGAACCATGCGGCGAGGTCGGGACGTACCGAGAAATCGGGTTCGTAGACTCTCGACGGGAAGTAGATGTGGCCGTTCGGTGTGATCGCGGTATTGTCCGGCTGGAACGGATACGCCTTGTGCGAATGAATGCGCACCCGTGCATAATCGACGCTGTTGCCGAAGATGCGTCGTGCTAGGTTCGTTTCCCGTGCGGTAAGCGGTCTTTCTCCACTCATGCTGCACCTCTTGATCGAGACCATGCAACGCACCTTGGCCGGTGAGGTTCATCGGTCGAGATCATTCGGACCGGGCGGCGAGACGATCTTCGCGGCGACCGGTCGCGTGTGCGGGCCGCCGCGCCGAACGTCCTCTGGCTATTCGATCGTCACGCCGACGACCTTCCAGTCGCCGCCTTCCTGATTGAGCGTCACCGTCTCGACCTTTTCGCCGCCGGTTGCGAAGCGGGTGCGGAATTTGAGCATTTCGACGCCGGCGGGGGGTACGGGAATGGTCTCCTGCCCGATCGGGGTCCGCGACACGACCGCGCCCAGCGGCGGGCGGACGCGCTGCGACACGTCGCTCCAGACCTGTTCGCTGTTCAGCTTGCGAAATTCCGCGCCGAACCGCGCATAGCTGTCGCGCCACCGCCCGGCATCGACCAGTTCGAGAAACTGGCGCGCGGCATCGGGGGCGGGGGTCGCGGGCGCGGCGCTCGTCGCGGGTGGGGCCTGTGTCGCGCCGGGTATGAGGGCAAGGGCCAGCAGGCCAAGGGCGAAGGTCATCAGCATCACTCCGATCAGAACCGGCAACCGGCGACGCGCCGGTGCCGCGCCGTCGTTCGGCGCCGATCCCACATCGTTCGCTGCGCCGACTGCGTCCTCCCCGGTTCTTCTGTCCACAAGATTTTCGCGGGTCTCGGCATCCAGCAGCAGCCGTGCCGCCTCGCGACTGCTCGACACCGCCAGCTTGCGCCGCGCATCGCGCAGCCGTTCGTTGATGGTATGGACCGACAGGCCCAGCGTGACCGCGACCGACTTCGCATCATGCCCGCGCACGATCAAGCGCAGCGTCTGCTTTTCCTTTTCGGTCAGGGCGTCGATGCCCTGTCTGGCCGGCATGGTCATGGGGTTCGGCCTATGACCGGGGTGGGGCAGGGACCACCCCTAAAAATTTGGGAGAGGCGGTTCGCGCTTCTTCGCCCCTCAGCCGCAACGCGTCGCCCCAGCGCAGGCCGGGGCATCGAGCGACTCCTGCCGTGCCGATCACAAGGAGATCCCAGCCTTCGCCGGGATGACGGGTGGGGCCGGGGTGACATATCGGTCGGGGTAACGCTGGGGAAGCCGGTCGCCTCCGCCCGCTCAATCCTCGCCGAAGCGATCCTCGACCAGCTGGCACAATTGCCCCACCACCGCCTCGGCCCCGTCGCCGTTCGCGCTGATCGTGATATGGTCGCCCTTGGCGGCGCCCAGCATCATCAGGCCCATGATCGACGTGCCGGTGACCCGCGATCCGTCCTTTTCCACGCTGACCTCGATCGGCTGCGCGGCGGCCATCGTCACGAACTTGGCGCTGGCGCGGGCGTGAAGCCCACGGCGGTTGGTGATCTGGACGGTGCGGGTGACGCTCACGCCGCCGCCTCGCCGAGCACTTCGCTGGCGACCGAGATGTACTTCCGCCCCGCCTCGCGCGCGGCGGCGACGGCTTCGGCGACCTTCATCGCCTTGCGTGCGCCGCCCAGCCGGATCAGCATCGGCAGGTTGATGCCGGCGATCACCTCGATCCGCCCGGTTTCCATCAGCGAAATGGCGAGGTTGCTGGGCGTGCCGCCGAACAGGTCGGTCAGCACGATCACGCCCTGACCCGCATCGACGTCCGCAATCGCCTTGGCGATGTCGGCGCGGCGTTCCTCCATATCGTCCTCGGGACCGATACAGACCGTCCCGATCCGCTCCTGCGGACCCACGACATGTTCCATCGCCACGACGAACTCCTCGGCAAGACGTCCGTGCGTCACCAAAACCAGGCCGATCATGTTCGTCGTCGTTCCTACATCCGTCATGGCGCCCGTCGCGCGCCTTCCAGCGAATCCTGCGGCGCGGTGCCCAGGTCGCGATGGTGTATCGTGGGCGAAAATCCCTGATCGCGCAACCATGCGCCCATCCGTTCGGCGACATGGACCGACCGGTGCCGTCCGCCGGTACAACCGAACGCGATGGTGACATAGGATTTGCCCTCCGCCTGATAGCGCGGAAGCAGCGTCAGCAGCATCGTTTCGAACGAGGCGATCGCCGCGTCATAGGCGGGGTCCGCCTGCACATAGGCGGCGACGTCCCTGTCCAGCCCGGTGCCCGGCCGCAGCACCGGGTCCCAGTGCGGATTGCGCAGGAACCGCATGTCGAGCACGATATCGGCGTTGCGCGGCACCCCGCGCGAAAAGCCGAACGACAGCACCGACAGCACCGGCGCGCTGCTGTCCGGCGCGGCAAAGGTTTCGCGCGTCCATTGCGCCAGATCGGCACGGCTGAAATTCGTCGTGTCGAGCAGCCGGTTGGCAAAGGCGCGCAGCGGTTCGAGCACCTCGCGCTCGCTCTCGATCCCGTCGGCGGCGGTGCGGTCGCTGGCCAGCGGGTGCCGCCGCCGCGTCTCGTTATAGCGGCGCTCCAGCTCGGCCTGGCTGCTGTCGAGGAACAGCACGCTGACGCCGAGATCGGGATGGTTGCGGATCGCCGCCACGATCTGTTCGGCGTCGAACCCGCGCGTGCGGGTGCCGATGCCGATGGCGAGCGGCCGGTCGGCATCGGCCGGGCTGGCGGCGATCAGATTGCCGAGCAGGCGCAGCGGCAGATTGTCGACGATATCCCAGCCGCTGTCCTCCAGCGTCTTGAGCACCGTCGATTTTCCCGCGCCGGACATACCGGTGACCAGCAGGATGGAGGCATGGCGCATCATCGGGCGATCCTGTCGAGCATGAGGTGAAGTCGCGCCGGGGCCGATGGCTCCAGCAAGGCCAGGGTATAGGCGGGCAGGGCGATGCCGGCGATCACATGGGTCATCGCCTCGGGCATCCGCTCGGGCGTGCCTGCCTCGACCCATAATGCGACCGGCACGTCCCGGACGAAGGGGCATTCGACGATGCCGATCCCGCGCACCTCGATCCGACCGGCGATGGTCGCGGGCGGCGCGGCGTGGAGCCGGCCGTCCAGCGCGGTCAGCACGGTGTAATCGTCGCTGACCAGCACCGCCCCGGCATCGATCAGCCGCAGCGCCAAATCGGACTTGCCCGCCCCCGACGGCCCGGCGATCAGCACGCCGCGCCCGTCGATCGCGACGCACGAGGCATGAACGGTTTGCGGCGGGTCGTCGCTCATGCGCCGGCCACCGGCAGCTGCACGACGAAGCGCGCGCCCTCGCGGTGGTCCCTGCGTGATTCGGCGGCGATCATACCGCCATGCCCTTCGACGATGGTCCGCGCGATGGCAAGGCCGAGGCCCGAATGTCGTCCGAAAGCCTCGTCGCCCGGTCGCACCGAATGGAACCGGCGGAACACCGCCTCGCGCTGTTCGGGCGGCACGCCGGGGCCTTCGTCGACCACCTCGATCTCGATCAGGTCGCCGTCATTGGTGCCGGCGATCCGCACCGTGCCGCCGGGCGGCGAGAAGGAGACGGCATTGTCGATCAGATTGGCGAACACCCGCTCCAGCCGCGCACCCTCGCCATGCACCACCAGCGGTTCGTCGGGTTCGAAGCGCAGCACGACGTCGCGCGCGATCCCGCGATCGGTGCGATAGGCGACCAGCGCCCCGATCAGCGCGCCCAGATCGACCGCCTCGAACTTCGCCCGCGCCAGCTGCGCGTCCAGCCGCGACGCGTCGGAAATATCGGTGATCAGCCGGTCGAGCCGGTGGACATCGTCCTGCACGATCGCCAGCAACTGCGCGCGCAATTCCGGGTCCTTGACCGCCCCTAGCCCGTCGACCGCCGACCGCAGCGAGGCGAGGGGGTTCTTCAGCTCGTGCGTCACGTCGGCGGCAAAGGCTTCGGTCGCATCGATCCGGCTGCGCAGCGCGCTGGTCATGTCCGACAGCGCGCGCGCGAGCATCCCGATCTCGTCGCGGCGGCTGGGCAGGCGCGGCACGACGACCTCGCGCGCACGGCCCAGCCGCACCCGGATCGCGGCGCGCGCCAGCATCCGCATCGGCCGGACGATCGTGCGCGCGAGGAACAGCGACAGCAGCACCGACAGCAACACCGCGACGCCCAGCACCAGGCTCAGGCGAAACCGCTCGGACCGCACCGTCTGGGTGATGTCGCGCGCATTGACCGTCGCCATCAGCACCCGGTCTTCGGGCAAGGGCGCGGCGGCGGTGACGACGGGCGTGCGGTCCGGCGCGCGCCACACCGTCGCGGCGGTGGCGCCGGTCGTGCGCACCGTCACCACATCGGGCCAGCGCAAGCCCCGGCCGGGCGCGCGTTCGCGGTAGAGCGGGTCGCGTTCGTTGCCGACCACCGTATCGATCCCGGCGTCCAGCACGCGGGCGGCATCCTGTTGCCAGCCGTCCTTGTCGGGGTCGATCAGCTGGAAATTGCGCACGCCCAGCACCCGGCTGTCGGCGACGAGCCGCCCGCGCCGGTCGTAGATCCGCAGGCGGAGGCCCGATTTGCGCGCGAAATTGACCATTTCGTCGGTGCGGTCGTCGGGGGGCAGCAGCGACAGCGCCTCGGCGATCAGCCGCACCTCGCGCTCGGCCTGCGCCACCCGGCCGTCGACGATCCGCGCGCGATAGCTGTCGAGATAGAAGAACCCGCCCGCCAGCAATGCCAGCGCGAAGATGTTCACGAACAGGATACGCGGGGTGAGCGACACGCGACCGGACCAGCGAAGCGAGAGCGCGCCTTCGTCGGGGGGCAGGTCTTCGGGAAGGTCAGCGGGGGGCATCAGTGCTCGGTCCACCCCGGTCGTGGCAGACACACCACCCGTTCATCCTGAGTAGCCGCTGAGCGTGTCGAAGCGGCGTATCGAAGGACCGTTGCGACAGGTGCTTCGATATGGGTCTTCGACAAGCTCAGCCCCTACTCAGCACGAACGGTTATGATCGGTGTCGTCATCAACCCTATTCGTCCGAAAACCGGTACCCCGCGCCATACAGCGTCTCGATCGCGTCGAATTCCTTGTCGACCTGCCGGAACTTGCGGCGCAACCGCTTGATGTGGCTGTCGATCGTACGGTCGTCGACATAGATGTCGTCCTGATAGGCGGCGTCCATCAACTGGTTGCGCGTCTTGACGATGCCGGGGCGGCTGGCCAGCGTTTCGAGGATCAGGAACTCGGTCACGGTCAGCGTGACGTTCTCCCCGCTCCACGTCACCTTGTGCCGCGCCGGGTCCATCGCCAACCGTCCGCGCTCCAGCACCGCCTGCGGGCTGCCCTCTGCGCTGCCCGGCTCGCCCGGCTGCGCGGGTTCGGCGCGGCGCAGGATGGCGCGGATGCGCGCGATCAGCAGCCGCTGCGAAAACGGCTTGGCGATATAGTCGTCGGCACCCATGGCAAGGCCCAGCGCCTCGTCCAGCTCGTCGTCCTTGCTGGTCAGGAAGATCACCGGCAGCCGGCTCTTTTCGCGCAACCGCCGCAGCAGTTCGAGGCCGTCCATCCGCGGCATCTTGATGTCGAGCACCGCCAGATCGGGCGGATTCTCGGCAAAGGCCTTCAACGCGACCTCGCCATCCGAATAGACCCGCGTGACGAAGCCTTCGGTCTGCAGCGCGATCGACACCGACGTCAGGATGTTTCGGTCGTCATCGACCAGCGCGATCGTCGCGGTCATGCCACAAGGTCCATCTGCATCACGCCCGAGGGTTAGGGGAAAGCGCGCGAACGCTCAATGCCCCGCGCTGACGCAAGGCGACATTCGTTCTTTGACGGGTCATCCGCCCCAACCGTCACCCCGGACTTGATCCGGGGTCCCGCTTCTTCCAGCGTCGGAGAGAAGCGGGACCCCGGGTCAAGCCCGGGGCGACGTAGAACGCGAAGGACGGCCTTCGCACCCGCATATATCATATAATTCCGCCGCAACCCGTTGGCCGCAAGCCGAAAACATCACGCCGATAATGTTGTTTAACGTGTTTGACGGCTCCCCGCGCCGCGCTTACACCAACGGCAAATCGCGGGGCGGGGACCACCGCCCGCGAGTCGAGACCCGAGGGAGAATACCGCATGGCGATCGTCACGCCCGAACACGACCTGGCCGCAATGGGCATCGAAACCGGCGCCGAAGTGCACTGGAACCTGCGCACGCCGCAGCTGGTCGAGCTGGCGGTCGCACGTGGGGAGGGGCGGCTGGCGAAGGACGGTCCGCTGGTCGTGACCACCGGTCGCCACACCGGCCGCAGCCCGCAGGACAAGTTCATGGTCCGTGACGCCGTTACCGAGGACACGGTATGGTGGGGCAAGACCAACCGCGCAATGGACCCGGCGCATTTCGCGACGCTCAAGGCGGATTTCCTCGCCGAGCTGGTCAACGAACCGAACCTTTTCGTGCAGGACCTGTTCGGCGGATCGCAGCCCGAACACCGGGTGAAGGTGCGCGTCATCAACACGCTGGCGTGGCACAATCTGTTCATCCGCACGATGCTGGTCCGCCCGGAAAATGCCGATCTGGCGGGCTTCGTCCCCGACTTCACCATCATCGACCTGCCCAACTTCCGCGCCGATCCGACGCGCCATGGCTGCCGCAGCGAGACGGTGATCGCGGTCAGCCTGACCGAAAAGCTGATCCTGATCGGCGGCACGCAATACGCCGGTGAGATGAAGAAGTCGGTGTTCGGCCTGCTCAACTATCTGCTGCCCGAAACCGGCACCATGCCGATGCACTGTTCGGCCAATATCGGCCCGAAGGGGGATACGGCGGTGTTCTTCGGTCTGTCGGGCACCGGCAAGACGACGCTGTCGGCCGATGCCAGCCGCACGCTGATCGGCGACGACGAACATGGCTGGTCGGACACCGCGGTCTTCAATTTCGAAGGCGGCTGCTATGCCAAGATGATCCGCCTGTCGGCCGAGGCTGAGCCGGAAATCTTCGCGACGACCAAGCGCTTCGGCACCGTCCTCGAAAATGTCGTGATGGACCCGGACACGCGCGCGCTCGATCTGGACGATCCCAGCCTCGCCGAAAATTCGCGCGCGGCCTATCCGATCGACTTCATCCCCAATGCCTCGGCCGACAATATGGGGCCGGTGCCGAGCAACGTCGTGATGCTGACCGCCGACGCCTTCGGCATCCTGCCGCCGATCGCGCGGCTGACGCCCGATCAGGCGATGTACCATTTCCTGTCGGGCTATACGTCGAAGGTGGCGGGGACCGAGATCGGCGTGACCGAACCGGAACCGGTCTTCTCGACCTGTTTCGGCGCGCCGTTCATGCCGCGCCACCCGTCGGTCTATGGCAATCTGCTGAAGGAGCGCATCGCCAGGGGCAATGTCGCCTGCTGGCTGGTGAACACCGGCTGGACCGGCGGTCAATATGGCGAAGGGCGCCGCATGCCGATCAAGGCGACGCGCGCGCTGCTCAACGCCGCGCTCGACGGGTCGCTGAACGACGCCGAGTTCCGCACCGATCCGTATTTCGGGTTCCAGGTGCCGGTGTCGGTGCCGGGCGTCGACGCCGCGATCCTCGACCCGCGTTCGACCTGGGCCGACGGCGCCGCCTATGACCGCACCGCCGCCAAGCTGGTCGATCTGTTCAACGCCAATTTCGCGCAGTTCGCCGATGCGGTCGACGCCGGCGTCCGCGACGCCGCCCCGCGCGTCGCCGAACCGGCCTGAGTCAGGAGAGGGAGCGCCCCCGGCACGTACCGGGGGCGCCTTTCCGCTCGGATAGCAACGCCGCGCCCTGCGTTGTCGCGCCATGCCCCATGCTCTTCACGAACCGCAATCGGCCGAACTGACGCTGCGCGCCGGGCGCAAGCTGCGCGTGCGGGCAGCGGTCGACGTCACTCCGGCCGGCTTGCTGTCGATCGGCGCGCTGGTATCCTCGATCCTGTTGTCCAGCGCGGCGATCGTCGTCGCCGCGCGGCTGCCGGTTCGGGATCGGGAGAAGCGCGATGTTCCATGACGCCAACGCCTGGCCGCCGCCGCCCGATGGCTACGAACCGCCACGTCCGCCCGCACGGCTCACTCGGCCGCAGGAAAAGGTGATGCTCGGCAGCATCGGCCTGTTCCTGCTGGTGATGTTCATCGGCCCGCTGGCGGGGTCGTCGGTGATCGTCGCGCTGATCGCGATGTTTTCGTAACCTAGAGCCTGATGACTTCAGACTTACCCGTTCGTCCTGAGTAGCCGCTGAGCTTGTCGAAGGGGCGTATCGAAGGAGCGCCACAGGTACTTCGATACGGGTCTTCGACTTTGCTCAGCCCCTACTCAGCACGAACGGGTAGGTTTCATGTCATCAGGCTCTAGCCCCTGATCTTCCCGTTTGGTTCGAGCAGCTTCGAGCCTGTCGAGAAGCGTCCGTCGAGAACTCGCCGTTCGGGGCAACCCTTTCTCGACTACGGTTCTCGACAGGCTCGAAGCTGCTCGAACCAAACGGATTTAGGCAGGGAAGGGAACGGGGATTAGCCCCCCGTTCACCCCCGCAAAAACGTCCACCGATCCCCCTCGGCCCCGGCAAACCGATAGCCATCGCTATCGAACCCCTGCATCGCCTCGACCGCCGTCACGCGATGCTCGCACATCCACCGCGCCATCATCCCCCGCGCGCGCTTCGCATGGAAGCTGACGAAGCGCGGTCCCTCCGGCCCGTTCTCGCGGAAATCGACCTCGATCACCCGCACATCGCCCGGCAGCTTCCCCGCCACCGCATGCCAATATTCCTGGCTGGCAAGGTTCAGCACCACGTCCGACCCGCTGCCCCGCACATCCTGGGCCAGCAATTCCGCGATCCGTTCGCCCCAGAACGCATACAGGTCCTTCGAGCGCCCCGGCGCCCAGCGCGTGCCCATCTCCAGCCGATAGGGCCTGATCGCGTCGAGCGGCCGCAGCAGCCCATACAGCCCCGACAGGATGCGCACATGATCCTGTGCGAAGTCGAACTGCGCCGCCTCCAGCGATTTCGCGTCGAACCCGGCATAGACGTCGCCGGCAAAGGCCAGCAGCGCCGGCCGCTCCTCCGCACCGTCGAAGTCGCGATACCGCCCGGCGTTCAGTTCGGCCAGCTTGGGCGAAATCCGCATCAGCTCCGCCAGCTTCTTCGCCCCCAGCCGCGCCGCGCCGCGCGCGATCTGCCCGCTTTCCTCCGGGAAACGCGGCGCGCTCCACGTCAGCTCGGGCAGCGTGCTCGTATAGTCGAGCGTCTTGGCGGGGGACAGGATCGCGATCATCGCGTGCCGCCTATCGGCCGCAAACCTACACGTCAAAGGGGGTTTGTCTGGGCCGCTCGCGCGGGCCGGTGCGGCCCCAATCCGGCAACACCGGATCACAACGGGACCCGAACCGTTCAACGGGCGTTCAGCGCAGGTCCGGCAACGCATCGTTACGTGCGTGTGCTTGTGCGGACGCATGGTTCGACCTAGATGGGCCGCGCCTGCCGGGCGCGCCCGGTACCAGTTTCGGGAGAGATCACGGCATGACGTTCGTTTCCAAGGCCGCCCTGGCCGCCCTGCTCGGCATGGGTGCGACCATGGTCGTCGCCCCGCCGGCCGATGCCCAGCGCAAGAAGAAGGACGAAGCGCCGGCCGCGCCGCAGATCCAGGTCGGCGAAGCGTTCCGCACCGCCGCCCTTGCCGCCGACGCGGCGATCAAGGCCAAGAATTTCGCCGTCGCCGATCAGCAGATCGCGGCGATGCAGGCGGCGATGACCGCCGGCAACCAGGACGAGGCCTATTTCCTCGCCCAGCTCAAGGTGTCGAATGCGCAGGCGAAGAACGACCGTCCGGCGCTCGCCGCGGCGATCGACGAACTGCTCGCCAGCCCGAAGCTGAAGCCCGAAGAGCGCGGCGGCCTCTATTACAACCGCGGTGTCCTCGCGCTCGACACCAAGCAGACCGATGTCGCGGTGCAGAATTTCGAACGCGCCCGCCAGGCCGGCTATGCCGAGCCGGACCTCGAACTGCGCCTCGCCAGCATCGCGATCCAGAAGGGGCAGGTCGATCAGGGTCTGGCCAGCCTCGAAAAGGTGATGGCCGCGCGCAAGGCCGCCGGGCAGCCGGTGCCGCCGCAATGGTACGACCTCGCCATCTCGCAGCTCTATCGCTCGAACCGCCCGGTCGAGGCCGGCCAGTGGGCGCGCCGCAAGCTGGCCGAATATCCGACCCAGGCGAACTGGCGCACCGTGCTCGCGCTGTTCCGCGACCGTGCGGATAACAAGGGCGCGACGCTCGGCAACCAGGCGCGTGTCGACATTCTGCGCCTGATGCGCGACACCAAGTCGCTGGCCGACCAGAACGACTATCGCGACTATGCGCAGACCACGCAGGACATCGGCCTGCCCTATGAAACCGTCGCGGTGATCGACGAAGGGCGCGCTTCGGGCAAGATCCCGGCCTCGGCCGCGATCTTCAACACCGTACGCACGACCGCACAGACCCAGATCAAGGCCGATGGCTCGGCCGCCGCGCTCGAAACCCGTGCCAAGTCGGGTACGAACGGCCGCGCGGCGATGGCGGCGGGCAACGTCTATCTGGCGACCGGCAACAACGCCAAGGCGGTCGAGCTGTACAATCTCGCGCTGCAAAAGGGCGGGATCGACGCCGACGAAGCGAACACCCGCATCGGCATCGCCCATGCCCGTGCCGGCCAGACGGCCGAAGCCAAGGCGGCGTTCGGCAAGGTCACGACCACCGGCCCGCGCGCCGAAATCGCGAGCTTCTGGACCTTCTACGTCGACAATCCCCGCATCGTCGCGTCGACCCCGGCGGCCGGCAACAACTGATCGGGTAATCCGAACACGAAGCGGCCCGGACCAGCGATGGTCCGGGCCGTTTTCGTTTTGGGGTATTGTTGTGCGGAACAACGGCCTTACCGTCACCCCGGACTTGATCCGGGGTCCCGCTTCTTCTTTCCGTCCGTAATGAGAAAGCGGGACCCCGGATCAAGTCCGGGGTGACGAAAGAGGGAAGTCACTTACCCCGTCGCCCCACCCACACCGTTCGGTTCGAGCAGCTTCGAGCGAAGTCGAGAAGTGGCTGTCGAGAACCCGGAGTTTGAGGCAACCCCTTCTCAACTACGGTTCTCGACAGGCTCGAACCACCGCTCGAAGCAAACGGAGTGGGGAAGGGTGGGGCAAGAGAGGCTCACTTGCCGCGGTCACCCCGTCGCCCCGGACCGGGGGATAGACGGAAAATATCCTGCAACCCGACCCTGCCCAAAGCCTTACCCCACCCACACCGTTCGGTTCGAGCAGCTTCGAGCGAAGTCGAGAAGCGTCTGTCGAGAACCCGGAGTTCGGGGCAAACCCCTTCTCGACTACGGTTCTCGACAGGCTCGAACCTCCGCTCGAAGCAAACGGAGGGGAGGATTAGAGAGGAAACCCCGTCACTCCGCCGAAACCGGAATCCCCGGCAACGCCTTCGACGTCCGTACCGTCGGCGACGTCTTCACGCTCGCCACATTCGGCGCGGTGATCAGCTGCGTCGTCAGCATCGACTGAAACGTCTCCAGATCGGCCGCGACGATCTTTAGAATGAAGTCGATCTCGCCGTTCAGCATATGGCATTCGCGCACTTCGGGGATGGTCGCGACATGCGCCTCGAACGCCGCCAGATCGCTGCCGGCCTGGCTCTTCAGGCTGACCAGCGCGAACACGGTGATGGTGAACCCCAGCAGCCGCGGATCGAGCGCGGCGTGATAGCCCCGGATCGCGCCGGCCTCTTCCAATGCCCGCACGCGGCGCAGGCAGGGCGGGGCGGTCAGCCCGACGCGCTCGGCCAGTTCGACGTTCGTCATCCGCCCGTCCTCCTGCAACAGGGCAAGGATTTGCCGGTCGATCCGATCGAAAGCCATGATTGTGTTCCGTGTTAGGGTCCGAATGATTGCCCTGCCTACAGCATTATAAAATTACGCGGAAGCGCAATTGTCCCACATTGCGACGTGCCGAAAATGGGCAGTTCCGTATTAACAATCTCGGCGTTAAGGGTCGTGGGCACCCCGGCTTTGCGCGGGTGCGAGTGACGGGAACGCGGTGCGCTTCGACGACAGCCTCGAAACGGTTTTGGCCTCCGACCTGACGGGTGAGGGCGCCCGCGCGTCGGCATGGCGCCAGCTGGTCGACCTGATCGGCCGGGGCCGCGCCGCGCCCGATCCCCGCGCGATCGCGCTGCTCCACGATCTGCGCGACGGCGTGCCGCGCACCGTCCGCGTTGCCAGCGCCCGCGACCTCGAATATGCCCGCCCGCCCGCCGTGCTGGTCGACCTGCTGGCGACCGACGTGATCGAGGCGGCGGTCCCGGTCCTGCGCAGCGCCACGCTGTCGGTCGGCGAATGGCTGGCGCTGCTGCCCCGCCTCGGCTCGGCGGCGCGCGGCGTGGTGCGCAACCGCCGCGACCTCGACCCCGCCGTCCAGCGTGCGCTCGACAGCTTCGGCAGCACCGACCTCGTGCTCGGCGACGAGCGGGTGGCGGACGGTATCGCCCCGATGGATGCACTCACCCTTGGCCGTCACCTCGGCGAAGACCGGGGTCTCCCGCCGCAGCCGGACGACGCCAGCCCCCCCGAGACTCCAGCCGCCGCTGGAGTGACGTCTGTGGCGGAGATTGCCGAAACGGTTGCGGGGCAGGACGTAGCGCCCGACACCACCCCCGACACCGCCGCGCCGGACACATCCGGCACCACCCCCGATCGTCACCCCAGCGAAGGCTGGGGTCTCCCGCCGCAGCCGGACGACGCCAGCCCCGCAAATACCCCAGCCTCCGCTGGAGCGACGCCTGTGGCGGAGATTACTGGGACGGCCGCGCGGCAGGACGTAGCACCCGACGCCGCCCCCGACACCGCCGCGCCGGACGCATCCGCACCCACCCCTAACCGTCGCCCCAGCGAAGGCTGGGGTCTCCCGCCGCAATCGGACGACGCCAGCCTCATAGAGACCCCAGCCTCCGCCGGAGTGACGCCTGCCGCCGAGGCACCGTTCCCCGCCGCGCAGCCCACGACCCAGACCGACCTGTTCGCACCCGACGCGACCGAAGCCGACCCCGCCGGCCCGTTCCGCATCGTCGACGTCATGGCCCGGATCGAAGCGTTCGAACGCAATCAGGACGCGGCACCCCCGCCGCCGCCATGCGCGGGCACCCATGACAGCTTCCGCTTCGAAACCGACGCCGCCGGCCTGATCCGCTGGGTCGACGGCGTCAGCCGCGCGCCATTGATCGGCCTGTCGCTCGATTTCGGCGCCGCGCCCGGCACCGCGCGCTTCGACGGTGTGGCGGCGGGCGCGCTGCGCCATCGCAGCCCGTTCCGCGACGCCCGGCTGGTGATCGGCGGCGACAGCGACGCGGCGGGCGAGTGGAGCGTCGCTGGCGTCCCCGCCTTCGACCATGCCACCGGCCGCTTCACCGGCTATCGCGGTACCGCCCGCCGTCCGCGCCGCGACGAACGCGCCGAACCGGTCGCCAACCGCGACGCCGGCGTGGCGCAGCTGCGCCAGCTGGTCCACGAACTGCGCACCCCCGCCGGGGCCATCGCCGGTTTCGCCGAAATGATCGAGGCGCAGCTGCTCGGCCCCGTGCCCCCGGTTTACCGCGACCGCGCCGGCGCGATCCTCAACCATTCGCGCGATCTGGTCGCGGTGATCGACGATCTCGACCTCGCCGCGCGCATCGACGGCGACGCGCTCGACCTGCGCGCCGACAGCGTGGCGCTGCGCCCGGTGTTCGACGTCATCGCCGCCGACCTCGCCTCGCTGTGCGACCTGCGCGGCACGCTCTTGGAGATCGAGCCGACCGACCTGTCGGTATCGGGCGATCGCCGCGCCGTCGAACGTCTCCTCGCCCGGCTGCTCGCGACATTGGTGTCGGCGGGCGAGGCGGAGGAATCCATCTATGTCCGCATGGGGCTGGAAGGGGACGGCCATGTCGCGATCGTGCTCGACCGGCCGCAGGCGCTGGACGCATGGCCCGGCGATACCGTGTTCGACGTCGACGATGACGAAGGCGACCAGTCGCTGCTCGGCACCGGCTTTGCCCTGCGCCTCGCCCGCAACCTCGCCAGCGAACTGGGCGGGACGCTCGTCTTCGGCACCGCCACGCTGACGCTGCGCCTGCCGGCGGCGGACGCGGTGGAGGTCGGGCAGGCGCAGCAGCGGTGAGGCCGCCCTTCCGGCCCGCCGACGGCCGCCCGGTCGTCTGGCGCGCCGGCTTCGGCACCCGCTTCACCTTGCTTGTCGATACCGAAGAGGAATTCGACTGGCGCGCGCCCTTCCGCCATGACGGTTGGAGCGTGGCGACCACCGCCGCCTTGCCCGACGCCCATGCCCGGCTGGCCGGCATGGGGGTGCGCAGCTGCTATCTGGTCGACTATCCGGTCGCGACCGATCCCGCCGCGATCGACGCCCTGCGCGCGGTCCTGTCACAGGGCGACGCGACGATCGGCGCGCAGCTCCACCCCTGGGTCAACCCGCCGTTCGATGAAACGCTCTCCAACCATAGCAGCTTCGCCGGCAACCTGCCCAAGGCGCTGGAGGCCGCCAAGCTCGACCGGCTGACCGAGGCGCTGACCGCGATCACCGGCACCGCGCCGACCGTCTATCGCGCCGGCCGCTACGGTCTCGGCCCCGACACGCTCAAGCTGCTGGCGGCACGCGGCTATCGCCTCGATAGCTCGATGCGCGCGCGCTACGACTATGGCGCACAGGGCGGGCCGGACTATCGCGCCATCGCCAACCACGCCTTCCGCACCGGACCCGATGGCGGCATCGTCGAACTGCCGCTGACCACCGTCTTCACCGGCCGGTTGCGGCGCGGCGGCGCGCATCTCTACCGCGCCGCCGGCCGCGTGCCCCGCGGCCGCGGCATCCTCGCCCGGCTGGGCCTGCTCCACCGCGTCGCGCTGACGCCAGAGGACATGCCGCTCGCCGACGTGCTGGAGGCGATCCGGGTGGCGGTGGGGGAGGGGACCCGCGTCCTCAACTTCGCCTATCACTCGCCCAGCCTCGTCCCCGGCCACACCCCCTATGTCCGCGACGCCGCCGATCTCGTCGCCTTCTGGCGCTGGTGGGATGCGGTGCTGGCGCTGCTCGCCCGGCTCGACGTCCATGCGGCGTCCAGCGACGACATCCTCGCCGCCGCCGACTGATCCTTTCGCTGCATACGAGCGTTGGGCGGGCAGAAGGGGAACCTGCCATGCTCACGCCCGAAGACGACCATTGGATGCGACAGGCGATCGCCATCGCCCGGACCAAGGGCGACGACCCGTCCTGCTCGCCGCTCGGATCGATCATCGTTAGGGACGGTCGCGTCCTCTCCGCCGAACCCAACCAGACCCAGGAATTGCCCGACGCCACCGCCCATGCCGAGATGATGGCGATCCGCCGCGCCTGCGAAAGCGAGCGCGACATGGAGCTGCGCGGCGCGACGCTCTATTCCACGCTCCAGCCCTGCGGCATGTGCACCATGGCGTCGATCTGGTCGAAGGTCGCCCGCGTCGTCTATGGCGCCGGCCGCGCCGACGTCCACCGGATGTATTTCGAGGACCGCCACATCGACACGCTCGGCTTCATCGCCGACGCCTATCGCGACGATATCGTGATCGAGGGCGGCTGCCTGCGCGAGGAATGCGCGGTGCTCTACTACGGCCCGGACGACGACGTGCCGGAAGAGGAGCAGGGCAACCTCTAGAGTTTGAGTCATCTGAGCGGAATCGATTGGGGATTCACAAGGCGCAGGAAGTCTGATTCAAGCTGCTTGCCGTGCGGAGGTCGGCAGGTGTGGGTCGAGCCTATTCGGATGATCTACGTGAGCGGGTAGCGGCATCGGTTGTGGGTGGCCGGTCGTGCCGGGCAACGGCCGAATTGTTCGGCGTCAGCGTGGCGAGTGCGGTGAAGTGGTCGCAACGACGTCGGGCGACGGGCAGCGCCGCGGCGCGACCGCTGGGACGCAAGCAGCCGCGTTCGCTGGCCGCTGAACGTGAGTGGCTGCTGGAGCGGCTGGCGGTCAAGCCGGACGTGACGCTGCGCGGGCTGGTGGCGGAATTGAGCGAGCGCGGCGTGGTGACGAGCTACGGTTCGGTGTGGCGGATCGTGCGCGAGGCCGGGATCACGTTCAAAAAAAGACGCTGATCGCCCGCGAGCAGGATCGGCCCGTGATCGCCAGACGTCGCGCACAATGGCGCAAGTATCAGGGCCGGATCGATCCCAGGCGCCTCGTCTTCATCGACGAAACCTGGGCCAAGACCAACATGACGCGCCTGCGCGGCTGGTGTGCCCGTGGCCTGCCGCTGGTCGACAAGGTGCCGCACGGTCATTGGCGCACACTCACCTTCCTGGCGGCGCTCCGGCATGATCGCATCGACGCGCCGCTCGTGCTCGACGGCCCCATCAACGGCGAGAGCTTTGCCGCCTATGTCGCGCAGTTCCTGCTGCCTACCCTTTCGCCCGGCGACATCGTCGTCATGGACAATCTCGGTAGCCACAAGGGCAAGGCCGTCCGCCAGCTCATCCGCTCCGTCGGCGCCAGGCTCCTGTTCCTGCCGCCCTACTCGCCCGACCTCAATCCCATCGAGCAGGTCTTCGCCAAGCTCAAGACGCTGCTCCGCAAGGCCAACACCCGATCGGTCGAGGCGACATGGAAGCAGATCGGCTCGCTTCTCGACGCTTTCCCTCCACACGAATGCGCCAACTACCTCCGCAACAGCGGCTACGCTTCAGCTTAGATGGATCAAACTCTAGCGGAAGGGTGCAACGACAACCGCAACGTCACCCCGGACTTGATCCGGGGTCCCACTTCTTCTTCTACGCCGCGCAAAGAAAAGGGGCCGGAAGCACTAAAGCCTCCGACCCCTGCTTTCCTGTCGGCCGACGCGGGAGTAAATCCCGCATCGTCGGTCGGGCGCTACGCCCCGCCGGCCGGCCTCGGGCCGGGCCATATGGCCCGGCGTCGGCGCTTACGCGCCTGCAACCTCGGCCGTGTCGACCTTGATCCCCGGGCCCATCGACGAGCTGACCGCAACCTTGCGGACATACTTGCCCTTGGCGCCCGACGGCTTGGCCTTCACCACCGCGTCGACCAGCGCGTCGAAGTTTTCGCGCAGATCGGCGGCCGAGAACGAAGCCTTGCCGATACCCGAATGGATGATACCGGCCTTTTCGACACGATATTCCACCTGGCCGCCCTTGGCCGCTTCGACCGCAGCCGCGACGTTCATCGTGACCGTGCCGAGCTTCGGGTTCGGCATCAGGCCCTTGGGACCCAGCACCTTGCCAAGACGACCGACCAGACCCATCATGTCGGGGGTCGCGATGCAGCGATCGAAGTCGATCTTGCCGCCCTGAATCGCTTCCATCAGGTCTTCGGCGCCGACGACATCGGCACCTGCCGCGGTCGCTTCCTCGGCCTTCGCGCCGCGGGCGAACACGCCGACGCGCACGGTCTTGCCGGTGCCCTTGGGCAGGGTCACGACGCCGCGGACCATCTGGTCGGCGTGACGCGGATCGACGCCCAGGTTCAGCGCGACTTCGATCGTCTCGTCGAACTTGGCGGTCGCATGGGTCTTCGCCAGCGCGATCGCTTCGTCGACGCCGTACAGCTTCTGCGCATCGACGGCAGCGGCGAGGGTCTTCGCCTTCTTGGTCAGCTTGGCCACGTTCTTAACCCTCCACCACTTCGAGGCCCATCGCGCGGGCCGAACCTTCGATGATCTTCGTCGCCGCGTCGATGTCGTTGGCGTTCAGATCCTTCATCTTCATCGTGGCGATTTCGCTCAGCTGCGACCGCTTGATGCTGCCGGCCTTCACCTTGCCCGGTTCCTTCGAACCCGACTTCAGGTTGATCGCCTGCTTGATCAGGTACGTCGCCGGCGGCGTCTTCGTCTCGAAGCTGAACGAACGGTCGGCATAGACGGTGATGATCGTCGGCAGCGGGGTGCCCTTGGGAGCATCGCCGGTCTGCGCGTTGAACGCCTTGCAGAATTCCATGATGTTCACGCCGCGCTGACCCAGCGCCGGGCCGATCGGCGGCGACGGCTTGGCTTCGCCCGCCGGCACCTGCAGCTTGATATAGCCGGTAATCTTCTTGGCCATGGTTCACTCTCTTTCAAGTTTAGCGGTTCGTGCGGCGCGGCCCTGTCGGACCGGCCTCCCGCCATGGTTTCCAAAACTGTCGTTTGGGAAGCGAGGCCCATACCACTTTTCCACGGACTTGCAATGTAGGATTCCGCCTGATCCGGTAGGCGCCATGCCCGATCGCAAACCCCGCCCGTACAGCCGCAAGCAGGCGCTGCAGAACGCCGCGTTCCTTGCCGAACTCGAACGCACCGGCAACGCCCGCGACGCCGCCCGCGTCACCGGTCTCAACCGCTCGATGCTCACCAAGCGGAGGAACGCCGACCCCGACTTCGCCCAGCGGTGGGAGGCGGCACTGACCCTAGCCGCCGCCCGCCTCGCCAGGCCCGACCAGACCGAGGGGCCGGCGCGCGTCGTCCGCTCGAAAGGCCGCCTGCAACTGCGTGTCTCCAAGACCCGCACCATCGACCGCGACGCCGAACAACGCTTCCTCGCTGCCTTAAGCGCCACCGCCAACGTTCGCCTCTCCGCAGCAGCTGCCGGCTTCGCCCATTCGAGCTTCTACGCCCGCGCCCGCAACAACCCCGGCTTCGCCCGCGAAATGCGCGTCGCGCTGGCGGTGGGATCGGAACGCCTCGAACTGGCGCTACTCGAAAGCTCTCTGCCGGAGGCGAACGTCCACGACCATTGGCAGCACAACGATCCCCCGCCGATCCCGGCAATGACCGTGCACCAGGCGATGCAGATGATCGCGTGGAACGACAGGCGCGCCAAGGGGCTGGCCGAGCCGGACCTCGCGCCGAAGCGGGGGGAGAGCAACGCGGCGTATCTCGAGCGCAAGGCGAAGGACTATCGCGCCGGGTTGCTGCTGGCCGAGGAGGAGATGCGGATGGTCGAGTACGCGCAGTTGGAGTGGCGGCGGGGTGGGCGGCGGACGCAGTGGGAGCCGGGGGGGTGGGAGGTGGCGTTGGAGATTGCGCTTAGGAAGGGGTGAGGTTGCCTCTGTCCGTCCCACTGCTCTGCCTGATTCGGACTAATCTGCCCTTGTGAATTAGGAAGATACAACGCAATTTGCACGATTGAATTGTGGTTTTCTAAGTCGGTCCTGATCTATAATTTGTTATCGCGCTTCAACTGATATTCGGAAGCGCTGAAATTGGGGGGGTGCCTTGGGTAAATGGTTTAGCGGAATTGTGACAACCCTAGTGGTGCTAATACTAACATCTCTGGCGGGCGCATTATTGAAAAATCCGATAGACAATCTGGCAAGTAGTGACAGGCTCAGGGCAGAAGTTCAGCTCTCATCGTGGATTGCTAAGCCAGAAAAGTCGGTAAAAACCAGCAAGCCGCAGTCGGTAGAGGAAAGGATACAGGACGCGAGAAACGAAGCTTTGGAATCGATGGCAATCTATTCGGGAGGATCGTTCCAATTTGCGCGAATGATAGTTACAAATGAAGGGAATAAGAAAATAACGGATATAAGTGTAAGATTGAAAGAGCCATTTGTTGCCCGCGAGGCTGTCCTAATTAGTGAGGATGGCAAAAAGCAATTTATCGATAAGGCAGATAGAATAAAAATTGCCGATATGAATCCGGGCGATAAAATTGCAATATTCATATGGAGCAATTACCTTAGCTCCTTTAATGCGGAAAATATGTTTTCAACTTATTCTTCTGCCGGCAAGTTTAGAATGGGGATAGACTGGCCAAAGTCGCAAGTTGTACAATATGACAGTTTCATAGGTCAATTCATAGACGAATGGTTCTATTGGATATTTGGTGGATCAGTCCTCTTGTTAGTAATCGCTTTGGGTGTTTCCAGTACATTTCAAGACGAATACATGAAAAAATTATTCAAGAATGAAAAATTATATTATTTGGAAAAGGAGAGGTTTGACGCTGATCCGAGTAAGTTTGTTCCAAATTTCGAATTAAAGTTGAATAGTAAACCACGTTGAATTGCGTAATTTTACGGCGCCGCCTCATGCAAAAACGGCGCAGGGCCTTCGCCCTACGCCGCCAACGTCGGTCGGGTTGCACCCGCCGGCCGGTGTCCGCCGTCTCGCAGTTAGCTGGCGCTAACTGCGTGCGGACAGCAAGTCAGGCATTCGCCTTACTTGCTTCGTTCCACCTGCTCGAAATCCAGTTCGACCGGGGTCGCACGCCCGAAGATCGACACCGAAACCTTCACCTTCGACTTGTCGAAGTCCAGTTCCTCGACCACGCCGTTGAAGCTCGCGAACGGGCCGTCCAGCACCTTGACCGAATCGCCGATCTCGAAATCGACCTTGATCTTCTGCTTGGTGGGCGAGGCGGCGGCCTCTTCCTTGCTGTTCAGCATCCGCGTGGCTTCCGCCTCGCTGATCGCCTGCGGCTTGCCCGACGATCCCAGGAATCCGGTCACCTTCGGCGTGTTCTTGACGAGGTGGTACACCTGGTCGCTCAGGTCCAGCTTCGCCAGCACGTAACCGGGCATGAACTTGCGCTCGGACTGCACCTTCTTGCCGCGACGGACTTCGGTCACATTCTCGGTCGGGACCTCGATCGCTTCGACCGCATGGTCGAGGCCGAGGCGCGTCGCTTCGGACAGGATCGAATCGCGGACCTTGCCCTCGAACCCGGAATAGGCGTGAATGATGTACCAGCGCGACATGGGTGTCCTTAAAGCTATTGGGGGTGCGAGCGCGGTTACTGCGCGAGCCGCAGCAGGCCCTTGACGATCGCGTCGAACGCCGAATCCACGCCAAGGAAGAAGACCGCCAGCAGCGTGGTCATGATGACCACCATCACCGCGGTCATCACGGTTTCCTTGCGCGTCGGCCACGTCACCTTGGCGGTTTCGGCCCGGACCTGCCGCATGAATTCGACGGGGGTAACTTTCGCCACGTGCATGACCTTCACTATCGGTTCGACCGACCGCCGGACACAAGGCCCCGTCCGGTCCCTGTCAGAACCGGCGCGACCCATCCACGCTGTCGGATTGGGCATGGTATCTAGCGATCTCGGCCACGGGAAGCAAGCGCGCGGGGCAGGGGGCGTTGCGCCCTCTCCAACCGACCGACCGCCGTAATCGGCGAAACCTCTCTCCAGGCGTCACCCCGGCCTTGAGCCGGGGTCCCGCTTCTTCTTCTCCCGCCAAAGGAAGTCAAAGAAGCGGGACCCCGGATCAATTCCGGGGTGACGTCCCGCTCTGAACGACTGCTGCCTCAGAACCGATAGCCGAACCCCGCCACCGCATGCCGCCGATCGAAATTATACCCCTCATAAAGCGTATCCCGGGTGCGAAAATTCGTCGCGACCAGTTCGGCCTTGGCGAAGGCCCGGCTACCCAGCCCGATCTCGCCGCCCAGCCCGAAATTCATCCCCGCGAAATTCTCGGTCGTGCGCTCGGTGCTGAATGCCAATTCCAGCGGCATCGACGCATAGCCGACCTTGCCATAGAGCTGCGCCCGCTCCCCGACCCGCAGCCCCAGCCGGACGCCGCCGCCCAACTCGCCCTTCGCCCGCTGGCACAGCGCGACGAACGTACCGACATCGTCGCACCGCTTGGTCGACGCCCCGGCATAGCCCGCATAGGCGCCCAGCAGCACCTTGCCGCCGATCGCGACGTCGTAGCCGACCTCCCCGCCATAGCGGATGCCGTCGGCGCCATCATAATATTTGGTGTCGCCGTCGACATAGTTGATCTCCAGCCGGTCATAGCCGCCCGCCACCTCGACCCGGAACCCGGTCATCGGATCGCGATAGGTGACCTCCCCGCCGCCATCGCCATAGGGATCGAACGGCTTGTCCTGCGCCCCCGCCGGCGTCGCGCACCCCACCGCCGCAATCGCCGCGACCATCAGTAATTTCATATCGGTTCCCCCCTCGGGCGCGGGCTTCGCGCCGGGAGGACCAATGGCCGGACAGTCGTTTCGCGACAGTTACGATTCCGACAATCGTATCCGAAATGGTTACAACAGGCTGATCGCCGCAAACCCGCCGACCAGCGCGACGACCAGCAGCGTGCCGATCAGCGTCAGCCGCTTCTCGATGAACTCCTGCACCGGCGCGCCGTACCGGTTCAGCAGGAACGCGATCAGGAAGAAGCGGAAGGCGCGGGTGATCGTCGCGGTGATGACGAACAGCGCGAAGTTGAACTTGGCGAGGCCCGATGCGATCGTCACCAGCTTGAACGGGATCGGCGTCAACCCTTTCAGCAGGATGATCGCCGCGCCATATTTCGCGAACGACGCCTGGAACGCGGTCGCCTTGTCCTGCAACCCGTACAGGTTGATGACCCACGCGCCGACCGTGTCCCACAGGAAATATCCGATGGCATAGCCGACCATCCCGCCCAGCACCGACGCGATCGTGCAGATCGCCGCGATCTGATACGCGCGGCTGCGGTGCTGCAAAATGACCGGCACCAGCACGACGTCGGGCGGGATCGGAAAGAACGAGCTTTCGCAGAACGACACGACCGCCAGGCTGCGCACCGCATGGCGATGATTGGCAAGGCGGAGCGTCCAGTCGTACAGCGCGCGAAACATCGTCGTCGAATCCAGTCCAGAAGTTTCGGGGATCGGCGCGGCGGCGCGCTGGCACGAGTGGAGGGATTCGAACCCCCGGCCCTCGGTTTTGGAGACCGATGCTCTACCAGCTGAGCTACACTCGTGTGCGGACGCGGCCTCTATCCCGGTCGAACCGGAAGGGCAAGGCCAAATCCGGGATAGGGAAGCGCGCCCGTGTAGGAAAGCGAAAAATCCTCCCCGGCACGGGGAGGGGGGCATCCGCAGGATGGTGGAGGGGGGCTAACCCAAACGCTTACGCCGCAATGGCGTAAGGCTTGATCTCACCCTCAAGGTAAAGCTTGCGCGCCTTGGCCCGGCTCAACTTGCCCGAAGACGTCCGCGGCAAGGTCCGCGGCGGGACCAGTTCGATGACGCAGTTCATGCCGGTAACCGACCGGACACGCTCGCGAATTTCCTCGCGCAGCCGCTGCCGCTCGCCCTCGTCCGATGCCCGGCACTGGACCAGCACGGCGGGCGTTTCCTCGCCGCCCGGCGTCGTGATGGCAAAGGCGGCGATATCGCCGGCCTTGAATCCGGGCAGCTGTTCCACCGCCCATTCGATGTCCTGCGGCCAGTGATTCTTGCCGTTGACGATGATCATGTCCTTGGCCCGGCCGACGATATAGACATATCCGTCAGACAGATAGCCCATGTCTCCGGTGTCGAGCCACCCGTCGACCATGCACGCCGCGGTCGCTTCCTCGTCGCGGAAATAACCGCTCATCAACGACGGTCCCTTACACCACAGCTTGCCGATCGCGCGCTCGGGCAGGGGAGTGCCGTCCTCTTCACGAATCTCGACCGCCATGTCCTTCACCGGCTTCCCGCAATTGACGATCGCACGGTAGCGCTGCGGCCGGTCGGCGCGGCCGGTGCCGCCGGAAAGTTCCGTTTCTTCAACCAGTTCGACGATGATCCCTTCGCCCGGCGGCATGATCGCCACCGCCAGCGTCGCCTCGGCAAGGCCATAGGAGGGCAGGAACGCCGACGCCTTGAACCCCGCATCGGCGAAGGCGTCGACGAACGACTGCATCACGTCGGGCCGGATCATGTCCGCGCCATTGCCCGCCAGTCGCCAGCGCGACAGGTCGAACCGGTCGGCCGCCTTGGTCTGGCTCGACATGCGTCGTGCGCAAATGTCGTAGCCGAAGGTCGGCGAGTAGGAAATCGAATTGCCCGTGTTGCGGGTGATGAGGTCGAGCCACGCCAGCGGACGGCGGGCAAAATCCTCTGTTTTCAGATAGTCGGTCGATACCTGGTTGGCGACGACCGACAGGAAGCAGCCAACCAGCCCCATGTCGTGATACCAGGGCAGCCACGAAATGCAGCGATCGTCCTCGACCAGCTGCATGCCATGGCTATGCGCCGACAGGTTGTTCAGCAACGCCGCATGGGTGATCTCGGTACCGTGCGGAAAGCGGGTCGATCCGCTCGAATATTGCAGGTAGCAGATGTCGTCGCTCGACGCCCTGGGCAGCTCGACCTCGACCGCCTCGGCCGTGGAAAAGCTTTCCCAGTCAATGCCTTCGACCCCGGCGATCCGCGCGGCCTCGCCCGCCATCGCTTCCAGTTCGGCCGGGTAGAACAGCGTCTTGGGATCGCAGCTGGCCAGCTGCACGCGCAGCTGTTCGACATAGGCTTCGCGCCCGCCGAACGATGTCGGCAGCGGCAGCGGCACCGGCCATGCGCCGGCATAGACGACACCGAAGAACAACGCCGCGAACTCCGCGCCGGTTTCGGCGATCAGCGCGATGCGGTCGTTCGGGCGCACACCCTTGGCGATCAGACGATAGGCCTGTTGCAGCGCATCCGCGCGCATTTCGCGAAACGGATAGGGGCGCTTCAGCGTGCCGCGCGCGTCGTGGAAGTTCAGCCCGCGATTGCCCTGCGCCGCATAGTCCATCGCGTCGCCCAGCGTTGCGAAGTCCGCGAACCGGCGCGGCAACGCGTCCACGGTCGGGGTCGCTTCCGGCGAAACTGCAACACTTCCTTCAAGATTCGTCGTCATTCTTGTCCAACTCTCAGGCCCGTTCGCGCGATACGCGGCGTTCGAAGCGTGTCGCCATAGCGGCAAAGGGCCGCGCGGCACAGTTGATTTCAAAATCGCCGCCCAGTGTGGCACAAACATGGCGCATGTCCCGAGACCCCCGCCGTCCGCTGCCACCGCTCGACCAGCCCGCTCTGGAGCGCGCCGCCTTACGCTATGTTGAACGCTATGCGACGACGCGGGCGAAGCTGGTCGCCTATCTCAACCGCAAGCTGCGCGAGCGCGGGCGGGACGGCGAGATCGACGTCGACGCGCTGGCCGACCGGATGGCCGAGCTGCGTTACGTCGACGACCGTGCCTTTGCCGAGGCGCGGGTGGCGTCGATGACCCGGCGGGGGCTGGGCGCGCGGCGGGTGCGCGATGCGCTGCGCCAGGCCGGGGTCGGCGAGGAGGATGCCGGCGAATTCCACGACACGCTGGAGGAAGGGGCGGAGGGCGCCGCGCTCGCCTTCGCCCGACGCAAGCGCATCGGCCCGTTCGCGACCGCGCCGGTGGAGCGCGACCACCGCGAAAAGCAGATCGCGGCGATGGTGCGGGCCGGCCACGCCCCGGCACTCGCCCGGCGGATCGTCGGATCGCCGCCGTCCGACGACGATACGGACTGGGACGCATAGACCGCAAAGAAATCGTCGCGTTCGCGAAACATCGTGATAGAGTGCGGCCCAGGGGGAGCACGCGACGATGCGTCTGGAAGCGCGAACGATTGCCGATGATTGCGTGATGGGGCAGGGGGAGCCGGCCGCGATGGCGGCTGCGCGCGAGGAAATTATCCCGTCGGTTCGCGGCGCGATCAAATGGTTCGACGTGACGCGCGGCTTTGGGTTCGCGGTCGCCGACGATCCGGCGATCGGCGACGTGCTGATCCATTTCTCGGTCCTCGAACCGCATGGGCGGCGGACCCTGCCCGAAGGGGCGATCATCACCTGCAACGCCGTCCGCCGGTCGCGCGGCATGCAGGCGGCCGAGATTACCGACATCGACCTGTCGAGTGCGATCGAACCGGTGCGCCGCATCGCCGACCGGCCCGACCGCATGGCGATGGCGGATCAGGCGGGGCCGTTCGAACCGGTGTCGGTCAAATGGTTCAACCGGCTGAAAGGTTACGGCTTTCTGGTCCGCGATAGCCGGCCCGGCGACGTGTTCGTCCATATGGAGACGCTGCGGCGCGGCGGGATCGAGGAGGTCGATCCCGAACAGCGGCTTGTCGCGCGGATCGTCGAGGGGCAGAAGGGGCCGTTGGCCGTCATGGTCGAAACGGGCGAGTAACGGCGTGAGAGCATTGCGATTTTCCGGGCTGGCGGCGACCCTGCTGCTGGCGTCGCTGGGCGGGTGCAAGAAGGAAGGCAGCGACGAAAAGGCCGCGCTGGCGAAGACCGACCTGACCGTCACCACCGCCGACGGCACCGCGCATCGCTTTACCGTCGAGGTCGCGGCGACCGAAGCGCAGCAGCAACAAGGGCTGATGTACCGCCCGCCGCTGGCGCCCGATGCCGGCATGTTGTTCGCGCCCTATCCGCCCGATGGTGGCCCGCCGCGCGCGGCCAATTTCTGGATGCGCAATACGCCCAGCCCGCTCGACATCCTGTTCATCCGCCCCGACCGCACCATCGCGACCATCGCCGAGAATACCGTGCCGTTTTCCGAAACGCCGGTCCCCTCGGGCGAGCCGGTGTCGGCGGTGCTGGAACTGGGCGGGGGCCGCGCCGCCGAACTGGGCATCGCGACGGGGGACAGGGTGACGTGGAAATGATCCACCCCATTGTCGTGCGCGTAGGGCTACGCTAAGCGGTCGCGCATGGGAATCCTCGCGAACGTCTTCACCTGGTGGAACGGTGCCACCTTCGGCACCTGGCTCGGTCTGCGCGGCAAGACGCAGGTCGGCACCGACGACCTTGGCAATGCCTATTATGAAGGCGGTCGCGACACGGCGGGCAATCCGCGCCGCTGGGTGATCTATGCGGGGTCGAACGATTCGAGCCGCGTGCCGCCCGAATGGTTCAGCTGGCTGCACCACCAGATCGAGGGCACGCCCGACCAGTCGCTGCCGCCGGTGCGCCAGTGGCAGAAGCCGGCGATCCCCAACCAGACCGGCACCGCGCTCGCCTATCGTCCGCCGGGCGTCCTCGACAAGGGCGGCGCCCGCGTCCGCGCCACCGGCGATTATGAGGCGTGGAGCCCCGACGCGTGAATTCGCGCCGCTGGCTGGCCGGGCTGGCGATCGCGGTCCTGCTGGCGGGCGGCGGCTGGTTCGGCTGGCGTAGCTGGCAGTCGCGACAGGCGGTGCCGGCCGGTCCGCGCGCGGAAATCTCGGTTCCCGAATCGGTCCGCCCGCGCCCCGGTGCTCCCGAAGTCGTCAGCGTCGATGCCGGTCTCGACAGCCGCTTGCTGGCCGGCGCCACGCCGATGGCGGAACGCGTCGCGGTGGTCGGCCTGCTCAACAAACGTAACGGCGAAACCCGCGAACTGACGCTGAAGCCCGGACAGGCGACGCGGGTCGGCGACGTGATCGTCCGCCTGCGCGCGTGCGAGCGCACCGCGGCGTGGGAGCAGGAGCAATATACCGGCGCGTTCGTGCAGATGGACGTGCGCGGTGCGGATGCGAAGTGGCGGCGTGCCTTTTCGGGCTGGCTGTTCAAGGAACGCCCGGCGCTGAACGTCGTGCTGCACCCGATCTATGACGTGTGGCCCAAGAGCTGCACGATGTCCTTCCCCGACACCGGTCCCGACACGGTATCGGCCGGGGCGGGGGCGGCATCAGGGGCGAGCGCGCCGCGCCGGTCGAGCGCATCGAACGCGCCCGAAGCCAGCCCGGTGCCTGCCGAATCCAGTCCCAGCGCGTCGGACAACAGCGCCGAATAGGCATCGCGCGGGATTTCCACCGCGCCCATCGTCGCCAGATGATCGGTCTGGAACTGGCAGTCGAGCAGCCGGAAACCGCCGACCTTCAGCCGCGCTACCAGCCACGCCAGCGCGACCTTCGACGCGCTGGGCGCCCGGCTGACCATCGATTCGCCGAAAAACGCCTGTCCGAGCGCGAGACCGTACAGCCCGCCGGCCAGACGATCGCCGTCCCAGACCTCGACCGAATGGGCGAACCCCATTTCGTGCAGGCGCAGAAAGGCACGCTCGATCGTGCTGTTGATCCAGGTTTCCGGCCGGTCCGACGCGCTTTCGGCGCACAGTTCGATGATCTCCTCGAACGCCATGTCCGCGGTGACGCGATACCGGTCCGACGCGACCAGCTTGCGCAGCGAGCGCGACAGGTGGAACCCGCCGAGCGGCAGCACCCCGCGCAGCTTGGGTTCGACCCAGTAGATACTCGGCGCGTCGCGGTCGTCGGCCATCGGAAAGATGCCGCTGGCATAAGCGCGCAGGACCGTTTGCGGGTCCAGATCGAAATCGGGTGCCATCGGACGCATCCTAGAGCGTGATCCACCGGACCGGAAGCGTCGCATCGGCGAAGGCGGGGGCATGAACCGGCTCTCGTCCCGTGCTTTCATCGGGAGATTCCGGCCTTCGCTGCGATGACGCCCCGTTCAGATGGATCGAACCCGGTCGTGCCGCATGCCGATCGGCATCGATGGGCAGGTATCGTTGGTGGTGAGACGTTGCTGATCGGTCACCCTGCGTCGGTAGCGTCCCGTCCGCGTGACGGACCCGACCGGAACCGCCCGCTACCAACCGGTCATTCCCCGGCCAGATAGCGCGCGACCGGTTCGATCATGTCCTCCGGAATGCGTCGGGCGATGACCGGCATCGTCGCCTGATCCTTGCGCGCGTCGACCACTTCCTTCTCGCCGCGCCAATGGCGCAGCCGCTCGGCGATATAGACTGCGCGCTGGCCGTCGATGACGGGGAAGCGCCTGGCCCTGGCGGCGTCGTGACAGCTGCGGCAGGCGGGCAGTTGCCGGTCGGGCAGGCCGCGCTCGACGATCCGGTGCGCCGCCGCGTCGCCATTGCCACCGCGTCCGGCGGCGATGCCGGGCATGGCCGCGAAGCGCTGCGCCAGTGCGACGCGCTCTTCTGGCGTCAGCTGCGCGGCGGCGTTGCCCATGACCGCGCTCTGGCGGCGGCCGGTGGCATAGGCTTCCAGCGCGGCGGCGAGATAGGCGGGGTTCTGTCCCGCAAGGACCGGAATGTCCGGCTGTCCGCGACCCAGACCGTCACTGCCGTGGCAGCCGGCACAGCTGTCGAACCGGCCAGCGGACGCGCCGAACCCTTGCGCGTTACTGCCGGCCAGCACGCGATATTGCTGCGGGGTCATCCTCGGCAACAGGCGGACGAAGGCGACCATGCGCTTCACCTCGTCCGGCCGGTCCTTCGCGGCCCAGGCGGGCATGCCGCTGAACTTCACGCCATGTTGGAGGATCCAGTAGAGCTGGCGGTCGGTCCATTCCTTCGCATTCTTCGACAGGTCGGGGGCGGGGGGCGTCGCCGCCTGCATCAGCGGCAGCGGACGGACGCCCGGGGCGCCGTGGCACGACGCGCAAGAGGATGCGTAATAGCCCGCCGCGCTGACGAGGCCGCTATCGTCCCTCGCATCCTTCGGCGTCGAGAAGGCGGCGCGGGTCTGCACCGAATTGCGCATCACCCAATGCAGGAACCAGTCGGTGACCGCCCAGTGCCTCGACGATGCGGCGACGTTGAACAACCCCGACCACGCATAGACCATGCCAAGGGCAAAGATGCCGAGCAGCGTCACGATCACGCGCTTCCAGGTGAGGCGGATGGTCATGGCGTCGGCTCCGGTTGCCTGAGGATCGTGGCCAGCAGGGCAAGGCCGCCGAGGAAATAGCTCGCCGCGCCGATCATCAGCATGACGACCCCGCCCAGCTGCTGATCGGCCAGCGCGTCGTGATGCCCATGCGCCATCGCCGGATAGAGCGGACGCGGCGCCAGCCCGATCAGTGCGCCAAGCAGGGTCATGTGCATCGAGGTCAGCAGCAGCGCGCCGACCCCCGCCGCCCGCCGGTCCGGCCCGGTGCCGAGCACGGCGGCCCAGAGCAGCCACCCGGCGGCAAGGAACATCGCCTGTTCGACGATCATCGCCGCCAGATGAGTGTCGGCCAGCATGCGGAGCGCCGGCAGATGCCAGCCCCATACGGTCGTCAGCTCGACCAGCGACATGGCGAGCGGCGTCACGATGCTCGGCCACCGCCGCGCCGGATCGAACCGGCTGTCGGCCAAGCCGAAGGCGAGCAGCGGTGCGGCGATCGCGACGGCGATCATATGGCCGGCCATATGCCCGACCATCCCAGCCTGCGCCGTCGCCAGCCACCCGGCGGGCAGCAGCAGCAGCCCGGCGATCAGGCTCGCCCGCCTCACCGGCAATCCGTCAGGAACAGCACCGGCGCGGCGGTGAAGATCACCCCGACGAAACTCAGCGCCGCCAGCAGCACGGTCGAAAAGGCGAGGAAGCGGATGCGGTCGCTGTCGGTGCTTTCCTCGTGCGGCGCCGGGTCTCCTGGCACGCGCGATTGCAGATGCGCGACGATCCCCGCCGCGAGGATCATCGCCAGCGCGGCGAACGTGCCGACCGCATAGAGGATCGGCAGGCGCGGGAAGCCGCCGACCTTGGCGCAATGGATCGCCGCCCAGAGATAGGAGAACAGGAAATGCACCGCCCACACCGTCGGCGGGACGATCAGCGACCAGAGCGTGACCTTCAGCCTGGCCACCATGCCGTGAAACCCGCCCTTCATGCGACCCCCGGGAACAGGCCGATCGTCGCATAGGTGACGATGGCGGTGAGCCCCATGAAATGCTGGTACACGGTGATGTTGCGCAGGTCCGCGTCATGGGTCGGCGTCATCCGTCCGGCGATGCTGCGCGCCAGCGCATAGGCCTGCATGATCGCGCCGACTCCGGCATGGGCGGTGGTCCAGATCACCAGCACCCACACGATCGCGGGATAGCTGTGCAGTTCGGGGTCAAGCCCGGTGGTCATCGGCCCCTGCAACCCGGCCCAGATGCCGGCAAGGCTGGCGAGGATGCCGAGCGTCAGCAGCCCCTGTGCCGCGCCCACGCCACCGCGCCGGTTGACCTCCCGCGCGGCGACGGTCGCGACCCAGCTGACCGCCGCGACGCCCAGCGCCACCATCGGCCAGAAAATGCCCGGCCCATCCATGCCCGGACCCGAAGGCGGAAAATCGGGATGCACCGTCCAGAAGAAATAATAGCCGAACACCAGCCCCGAAAAGGCGGTGGCATCCGCCATCATCGTGATGAACATCGCCCACCATCCGGGTGCAGCCGAGCCGGAGACGTAGAGCGGCAGTTCGATGCCGTGACCGATCGGCTTGCTCCGCTTTTCCGGAATTTCCGCCGTGCCGGTCCACAGCCAGTAGAGGACGAAGACGAGCGTCGCGACCGCGCCCGCCAGCGACCACCAATAGAGGTGGAAGGTCGTCAGGATGAACACGCTGCCGAGCGCGATCGCGGTCAGCATCGGCACCCAGCTGGGCGTGCCGAGGCGGACGACATAGAGCGGCCGCGCGTCGAGCACGGTGGTCACGATCGTCTCGCGCCGGCCTTCCTCCGCATCGGGCAGGAAGTAGCGGCCTTCGTCGACCTTCTTCACGAAATCCTTCTGGTCCCAGATCGGGTAGCGGCTCTCGATCAGCGGGACCGACCGGATGCCCCAATCCTCGTCATCGGGATGGGCGAGCCATTCGAGCGTCCCGGCATTCCACGGATTGCGCGCCGCCTTGGCCCGCCATGGCGAGCGGGCAAGGTCGATGCACACGATCAGCGTGCCGAGCGCGAACAGATAGGCGCCCATGGTCGAGGCGAGGTTGAGGTAATCGATGCCCAGTTCGCTGGGATAGGTGAACACCCGACGCGGCATCCCGTACAACCCGCTGAAATGCATCGGGAAGAAGGTCAGGTTCGCGCCGACGAACAGCATCCAGAAGGCGGTGCGGCCGAGCTTGTCCGACAGTTTCTTGCCGGTAATCAACGGCCAGTAATAATAAAGCCCGCCGAACAGCGGCAGCAGCGTGCCGCCGATCAGCACGTAATGGAGGTGCGCGACGACGAAATAGGTATCGTGCGCCTGCCAGTCGAACGGCGCGATGGCGACCATCACGCCGGTCAGCCCGCCGATCACGAAGATGGCGAGCGACCCGCTGGCATAGAGCAGCGGCGTCGACCATTTGACCTTGCCAGCCCACAGCGTCGCGATGAACGCGAAAATCTGGATGCCGGTCGGGATCGCCACCGCTTCGGATGCGGCGGAGAAGAAGGCGAGGCTGATCTTGGGCAGACCGGTCGCGAACATGTGGTGGACCCACAGGCCGAACGACAGGAACGCGGTGCCGACCGCGGCCAGCACGATCCACGGATAGCCGAGCAAGTGGCGCTGGGCAAACGTCGGGATCATCATCGCGAACAGCGCGATCGACGGCAGAAAGACGATATAGACTTCCGGATGGCCGAAAATCCAGAACAGGTGCTGCCACAACAGCGGATCGCCGCCGCGCGCAGCATCGAAGAACGGCCAGTTCAGCAGCCGCTCCATTTCGAACAGGATGTCGCCGGCGATCAGCGGCGGGAAGGCGAACAGGATCATCACCGCGACGACGAGGATGTACCAGGCGTAGAGCGGCATCAGGTTAAGCCGCATCCCCGGCGGGCGGCATTTCAGCACGCCGACGATCAGCTCGACGGCGGCGGCCACCGACGACACTTCGATGAAGCTCAGCCCCAGCATCCAGATATCGGCACCAAGGCCGGACAGGTCGGTGCGGGTGGTGAGCGGCGGGTACATGAACCACCCGCCGTCGGGCGCGGCATTAAAGAAGATCGACCCGCCGACGAACACGCCGCCCAGCAGGAACGACCAGTAACCGAAGGCGGACAGGCGCGGAAAGGGCAGGTCGCGCGCGCCGAGCAGCTGCGGCAGCAGGATGATCGACACCGCCTCGAACATCGGGACGGCGAACAGGAACATCATCATCGAGCCGTGCAGCGTGAACAGCTGGTTGAAGGTGTTGGCCGAGACGAGGTCGTTGTCGGGCGCCGCCAGCTGCGTGCGCATGATCAGCGCCAGCACGCCCGCGAACAGCATGAAGGCGAAGGCGGTCAGCGTGTACCACGCGCCGACGCGGTTGTTGTTGCAGTCGGTCCAGCGCAGGAAAATGCCCTGCGGCGCCTGCCACACGGCGCGCAGCCGTTCCTCCTGCGCGGCGCGGAGCGCGGGATCGTCTTGCGCGTGCAGGCTCATTTCAGGCTTTCCAGATAGGCGGCGATCGCCTGTGCATCCCGGGACGTCATCTGCGGATAGGCGGGCATTCGTGCACCCGGTTTGACCGAGGGCGCATCGACGATGAAGCGGACCAGCGCGTCGCGGGTCATCGGCCTGGTGCCGGCGCCCAGCGACGTGCGGCTGCCGATATGGGTGAGGTCGGGGCCGATCAGCCCGGCCGCCCCGGTTCCGGCGATGGCGTGGCAGCCGCTACAGCCATTGGCGGCGAAGGCGCGCGCGGAGGCGGCGGTGTTCGCGGGCGGTGCGGCGGGTCGGCGCTCGTTGGCCAGCCAGGCGTCGAATGCGGCCGGCTCCATCGCCACCACGTCGAACGCCATCAGCGCGTGGCTGAGACCGCAAAATTCGGTGCAGACGCCGCGAAACGTGCCCGCCCGCGTCGCGCGGACCACCAGCCGGTTGGTGCGGCCGGGGATCATGTCCATCTTGCCGGCAAGGCCCGGTATCCAGAAGCTGTGGATCACGTCGCCGGCGGTCAGGTCGAACTGCACGGTGCGGCCGACCGGAATGCGGACTTCGTTGGCGGTGACAACCGGCGGGCTGCCCTGCGGCTGGTAGCGGACCCGCCACCAGAATTGCTCGCCCTCCACCGCGATGCGCAGGTCGTTCTGTGCCACCGGCAGCGGCCGCATCGCGGGCAGGCTGTAGAGCAGCAACCCGAGCAGTACGAAGACCGGCAGCACGCCGCCCAGCCATCCGATCAACCGCATGCCGCCTCTCAGCGTCAGCCGGCCTTCCGGCGCGCGCACCGCGGCGATCATCAACCCCGCGACCCCGGCGGCGATCACGATCGCACCGATCAGCATGATGACGGTCAGGTGCCGGACGGTGGCGGCTTCGTCGCCAAAGACATCGAGCGCCGACTGGTGACGGTTGCACGCCCCCAGCAGCAGCAACACGGCTGCTCCCACACTGGCCCTGACGCCGCGCATAATCCCCCTTCGCCCCGCGCCGCATTATACGGCACGGATACGAAACGACATGTCAGCGCCGGCGTTCCATCCGCGCCGAAATCGGTCCGTTGCGCGCCGGGATATGCAGGCCGTCTCTGCCGATCTTTGCCGGCTTGCCGTCGATCGTCGCCCGACCGGCCTCACCCGCCAGCGGCCATGGCAGCACGAAGCCGCCGGGCGGGGTCGCTCCACCGCCGACGGTTGCGACGACCGCGTCCCCCTCGGCACGGATGGCGAGATCGACTGTGCCGAAAGGGGTGCGAAGGCCGCGTACGTCCGATCCCTTGCCCGCCAGCCAGTCGCCGTCCAGCCCGCCCGCCAGCACGATGACCTTACGCTCCTGATCGACATAGGCGAACAGGTCGAGCGCGGCGCGGATATAGTCCGACGCCACCCACGCATGCGGAACGTCGCCGAGGAACCGGATTTCGCGCGGGTTCCGCCCGACCACTTCGGCCCAGCCATTCCACCCGCCCGGCCGCCGGTCGCCCATATAGAAATCGAGCATCCGGTTCGCCCGGTCGCGCCAGCCCAGCCGCACCATCGCCGACACGTTGCGCAACTCGTAGGGCGTATAGTCCGTCCAGTCGCCGCTGACCGGCCGCGCCATCACCCGCCGCCATTGCTTGTCGAAGGTATTGGCGAGCAGTGTCGGGTCGAGCCGCGTCTGTTCGCCCGCCGGGTCCAGCCCCATGGTGGTGGAGGTCGCGTCGAAATCGCCCATGCTGGTCGCGCCGGGGATATATTCGATCTTCCAGAACCTGACCGCAGCAGCGATCGCAGCGTGCAGGTCGCGCTGGAACCGGTCGCGCTGCGCCTCGATCTCCGCCGCTTCGGGCTTGCCGAGCACCCGCGCGGCGAAGGCGGCGTCCTTATAACCGGTCAGCGCCCAGAAATCGTCCCACAGGCTGTACTGCGCCTTGGCCGAATAGCCTTCATGGCTGATCGACGGCGGCATCAGCCCGTAGAGCATCCGCCGCTCGGGCGTCTGGTTGGCCGCGGTCCGTTCGGACTGGGCGAGGCTTTCCATATAGCGCCGCGCCGCATCCAGTTTCGGCCAGTCGCGTGCCAGCGCGGCCTTGTCGCCGGTATAGCGATACAGGTCGGTGACAAGGTGGATATATTGCCCGTGGCTGTCATTCTCCGGCACCGGGTCCGGCCCGCGCGCATCGACGCAGCACGGCACCTTGCCATTGGCGAACAGGTTCGGGCCGTACCAATCGGCGAACGCACGACCGGGGGCGACGACGCCCATCCGTAGCATCGTCTCGGTCATCATCGCGCCGTCACGAATCCAGCTGCGGTCGTAGGAACGGGTACCGGGCTTCAGCGCCGGTCCGTCGCGGCTCATCAACACCTGCGCCAGCGCCGATTTGACCGTATCGGCCAGCGGCTGCTTCATCGCCGGGACGGTCATCGTCACCGCGCCCAGCGTCCGCTGCCACGTCGCGCGGGTCGCGGCAAGGGCGGCGTCCAGCGCGGCTTGCGTGACCGGCGCGTCGCCGCCCAGCGCCATCGCCGTGCTCCAGCTTTCGCCCGGTGCCAGCGTGACGTCATAGGCGAGGCCACCGGAGGCGAGTTGCGTCGGGTCCTCGATCCGCATCGCCTTGCCCGGTTCGGCCGGATCGGCGAGCGCGCCCTGATCGAACGGCTTCGCCCACGCCGCCGCCGGTGCGGTCACCGGGAACAGCGTCCGCGTGACCGCCGGATCGCCGGCAATCGCGCCGGGCGTCGTCACCGCCATCGCGCTGCCGTCCCATGCCAGCGTCGAAATCGGGCTGACGCCGCCACGCTGGCTGAGGAACTGGGCGGGCGGGTTCACCTGGAACGGCCGCACCGCCAGCACCAGTCGCAGCGTGCGCGGGGTGTCGCCGGTGTTCTTCAGCGTCCAGCGCGCCATCAGCCTTTTGCTGCCGGCATCGGCGAACAGGCTGGTGTCGAGCGTCCATCCGGTCGCGGTCCATAGCGCATGCGGGATCGGGAGATAGCCGTCTTCAATGGCATGACCGGTCGCGACATCGCTCCACGCGATCGTGCGGCCGTTCTCGACGACGAAGGGTTCGACCGAGAAGCCGCCCTTGGCGATCTCGATTGCGCCGTCCTCGCCGATCAGCCCGCTGACCGCGCCGCCGTCGCTGGCGACGAGCGTCCAGTAGCTTTGTTCGGTAAAGCCGCGCGGGAAGCGGCCGCGCGGGGCGTTGCGCGCCAGATCGGCGATGAAGGCGTTCGGCGTTTCCGCCCAGGCGCGATCCTTCACCTCGACCTCCGCCAGTCCCCTTGCCCCGCTGATCCGCAGGTAGCGGGTCTCGGTATCGGGCAGCGCGATGGGATCGCTGCCGCCATCGCCCTGCGTCACGCTGCGCAGCGTGCGCCAGCGGCGGCGGTCGTCGCTCGCTTCGATTGCGTAGGCGGGCGCTGCCCCTGTCCAGTGCAGCACCAGTCCGCCCAGTTCGCGCTGTCCGCCGAAATCGATCGTCACCGGTCCCTTGGCTGCCGTCGTGCGGTCGCCATCGATCGCGCGCGGATCGCTGGCGACCGGGGCGGGCAGCGGGCGGGGCGGGGGCAATGTTTCGAAGGTCCAGTCATCGACCTCGATCGTCCCCGCACCGCCATCGCGTCCGCGCACGACGACGATCTCGACCGCCTGCGTGGTCTTGAGCGTCTTGTCCGGCGTCGGACCCCAGGCGAACTGGACGTCGCGCGGGCGGATGCGCAGTTCCTGCCAGTCGGCGGAAGGGCGGAAATTGGGCTTGGTCACCCACCAGACATTGGTGCCGTCGGCGCCGGTGAACTTGATCTGCAGGTCGTTGACGCCGCCGGTACCGCGAATTTTCAGCCGCATTTCCCAATGGGGCGGAAAGGTGATCAGCAGCGACCGGCGCACGAAGGCATAGCCCGACACCTTGGCGAAATCATAGCGCAGTTGCAGCGCCTTGTCCGTTACGCCGGGCACGGCGGTCGCCGTCGCGCTGACCCCGTCCGACGACGCGGCACGCCATGCGGCCACATCGTCGAAACTATCGAGCGGCTGCGCCTGTGCCGCCGCGGCGAGCAGGACGAACGGGATCACGCCAGCCAGCCTCCGGTGAAACCGGCCCGTTCCAGCCCGCGCCGGATATGCGGATTGCGCCGCATCACTTCCCAGATCATGCCGGAGCGCCGGTTCTCGATCATCAGCACGATCGGTCCCTGATCGATCCCCAGATAATCGCCATCGACCCAGCCCACGCCCGGCACCAGCTTGCCGTGTTGCAGCGGCTTGTCGGTGCGGGTCAGCGTCGGGTTGAAGCTGTCGAGAAAGCCATATTTGTCGTAGATGCCGGCGCCATAGCGGGCGTGCAGCTTCCCGATCATCGGCTCGACGATTTCGGGGGCGAAGGCGATCGATCCTAGTGCCGCGGTGGGTGCCACCGTCCCGTCGTCGCGTTCGCCCGGACCACGCGCCGAATAGCTGAAGAATTCGCGTTCGCGCCCGTCGATCGTCACCTTGAAATCGCCCGGCCCGTCGCACGCGGTCAGGCCCCAGCAGTCGTCGCCATAGCCGACCTTCTGCCCTGGATTCTCATTGGCATAGGCGCGATGGGCATAGGTCGCGCGGCGGCTGTTCTCGAAATAATCGATGCCCTTCGACGCGATATAGGGATCGCGAATGCCGCGGAAATCGATCCAGACATGGCTGTACTGGTGACCGAACATCGGCGCGAATTGCAGATGCGGCTCGCCCCAGCGATTGCCCCAGCTCTTGTCGAACTGCTGCGTCAGCGCAGCCCAGGTCGCGGGGGGCAGCGGATGGGTCGGGCTGGCCAGCGCCAGCACGTACAGGATCATGCCTTCGTTATAGATATTCCAGTCGGAGCGGATGAACCCGCTCTCGGGATGCCATCCCATCGACACGAAGGGGGGACGCGGCACGATCCAGTCCCATTCGACCGCGCGATACAACTGCTCGGCCAGCGCCCGGATGCGCGCCTCTTGGGGATCGGCGCGATCGAACCAGCTCTGCGCGAACAGCACGCCGCCCAGCAGCAGCGCGGTGTCGATCGTCGACAATTCGGTGCGGCCGAAACGCGTGCCGGTCTTCGCATCGAGGAAATGATAGAAAAAGCCCTTATACCCACTGGTCCCGGTCGCAGCCGGACCGGAGGGAGCCTTGGCAAGGAATTCGAGGCTGGCGAGGGTACGATCGCGATGCTGCCGACGCGTGATCCAGCCATGTTTCTCGCCGACGCCATACGCGGTCAGCGCAAAGCCGATCGCGGCGATCGAGGCGAAGCTGGGCGTCGGCCAACGATCGGGCGCCAGGCCTGTCGCGGCGTCGGTCGTGTCCCAGAAAAAGCGGAACGCGCGCTCCTGAACATCGGAGAGCAGGTCGGGGTTACGGGCAGGGGCGGGGGCGATCCCGGTCCGTGGCGTGCAGGCCCCGACGAGCGCGGCGGTGCTGGCGGCAAGGAAGAAGCGGCGATCGATCACGGGCAGGCCCCTTTACTGGATACAAAAAAGCCGGGACAGGCGGGGGAGCCTGTCCCGGCAGGGGGAGGGAAGTGACTAAAAGTTGAAGCCCGCCGACAGCTTGATCGTGCGCGGCTGGTTGCCGCCGATGCTGAACGACGAACGCTCGCCATAGATATGCTGCGTGCCGTCGGTGCGGCTGTTGTCGAGCGGGTTGTTGTTGAAGTCGATATAGTTGCGATCGTTCATCAGGTTGATGATGTCGACGCGGAAGCGGATCCGTGCGGTGTCGTTGACGAACCGGATCGGGATATACTTCGTCGCGGCGACGTCGAGCTGACGACGGCCCCACTGATCGCCCAGGCTGTCACGGAACGCGCCGACGAACGTCCGCTGGAACGGGTTCGAGCTTTCGAGCGGAGCGACCTGGAACAGCGGCGATTCGATCGAGAACTTGCTCGACAAAGTCAGCCCGATCGGCGTGTCGACGCTACCGGCCATGACGAAGCGGTGGCGCGGCACGCCGGCCGACCGCAGCGTCGGGTAATCGTCGATCGACGGGAAATCGAGGCTGAACGTCTCGTTGAAGATCCGGTTTTCCGACGCTTCGGTGAAGGTATAGGTCGCGTCGAGGCTCCACGGCGACGTCGGCGAATACGGCTTGGTCAATTTGACATAGGCCGAGTCCGCGTCGGTCTTGAGACCGTTGTCGCCGATGATGATCGAACCGAAGCCCGGTGGCGTGAAGCCGAACGGCGACTGCGGCGTCGGATTCTGCGCCGTCGGCCCGCCTGCAAAGAACGATCCGTCCGGACGACGATTGCCGAGCAGATACACGAAGCCGTCGCGGCTCGAGATATGCTGATAACCGACTTCGAGTTCGATCGGGTTGAACCGCGACCGGAAGCCCAGCGAGAACTGGTCCGAATACGGCATCTTCAGATCGTTCTTGATGAAGCGCAGTTCGCGCCCGCCACCAACGCTGCTTGACGCCAGCTGCGCACGGCCTTCGGCGGTCAGGTAGATCGGGTTCCACGGAATGCAGGTCGACGACGGCGTACACTGGTCGAGCGGGTTCGCACCCTGGAACAGGAAGGTGCGCTGCTGGAAAGCACCGACCGACAGTTCCTGCTGCAGGAAGTCGAACTGGTTGCGGTCGTACGACCGGCCGAACCCGCCGAAGACCGTGAAGCGGCCGTCCTCATCGACGCGATAGGTGAAGCCGACGCGCGGCTGGATCGCGCCCATGAACGCCTTCCGGTTGTTACCGGTCGAGATATAGTCGTTGATGTTGTAATCGGCGTTCTGCAGGTTCGGATATTGCGCGGCCGAGATCGCCGTCAGGTTCGCCTGCGGCGTGACGAAATCGAGGAACGCCGGGGTGCGTTCGTAATCCCAGCGGATGCCGAGGTTCAGCGTCAACCGGTCGGTGACGTCCCAATCGTCCTGCGCATAGATGCCGAACTGGAAGTTCTTCGACTCGATCACCGAGCTGCCAAAGCCGCTCGGCGCCCCGAATTGCAGGCGGTAGGGGACGTCGGTCTGGAAACCGGTCGGGCTGAACAGGTTCACGTCATAGGTATAGGAACCATTGATGTTGTTCTGTTCGAGCGTGTTGAGATTGACCCACTTCGCCTTAACGCCCGTCTTGAACGTATGTCCTTCAAGACCGGTGTAGGTAAAGTCGTTCTGGACGGTCCAGCCCTTCTGGCCCTTTTCCTGGAAGTTTGTGCCACCGCCGATGCGTAGCAGATCGATGCGGTTGAACCCGTTGTCACGGACTTCCGTACGCTGGAAGAACTGGTTGATCGACTGTTCGACCGGGCGCGGCGACCACACCACGTCCTCGTACGACACGCGGAAATCGTTGATCCAGTTGTCGGCGGTGTGCTGCCACCGGGCAAGACCGCGAATGTCCTTCACCGAATTGTTGGTCCGGGTCGAAAACGCGCTGATCCCGCTGCCAAGGTCGTCGCCGCTTTCCTTGCGATACTTGCCCGAGAATTCGAACAGGTCTTCCGCGGTCGGCGAAATGTCGATCTTGCCGAAGATGAGGTCTTCGTTGAACGTATTGGTGAAGTTACCGAAGCGCGAGCGCAGGTCGGCCGGCAGCACATTGATGTCGACGCCATTGCCCGGCAGCACGTCGACCGGCCGTTCCTGGCGCTTGCCTTCATAGCTGACGAAGAAGTGCGCGATGTCCTTGACGATCGGGCCACCCAGCGCGACGCCGTACTGGATATCCTTGGTATCGACCTTGTCGACCCGGGTCGGGAACAGTTCGGTCGGACGGCGGTCGCGCAGATTCTGGTTGGTGAAGTCGACGAACCCTTCGCCATGGAACTCGTTCGTGCCCGACTTCGTACCGGCGACGATCGCGACCGAGCTGACCTGGTCGAACTCCGCCTTATAGTTCGACGACAGCACCTGATATTCGCCGATGGCGAGCTGCGGGAACGGGTTGCCCGGCGACGAATCCTGGCCGGTCACGCCGTTCTTGAGGACATAGTCCTTCTGGCTGACGCCATCGATGAACACGTTGACCGAGTTCGACCGTTGCGCGCCGCCCTGCAGACGGGCCTGACCGTTGGCGCCTTCCTCGACGAAGCGCACGCCCGGCGCCAGATCGGCGAAGGCGAGGAAGTTGCGGTTGTTCTGCGGCAGCTGCTCGATCAGGCGCTGCGTGATGTTGATGCCGACCTGACCGCCCGACAGGGTGCGGATGCGGCTGCCAGTGACGATGATTTCCTCGTCGTTCGACTCGACGCTGCCGGGATCGGTTGCGGTGGTTTCACCGGCGGGCGCGGCGGTTGCGGTCGTCAGGTCGAGGTCGAGGCCGGCATTCTGGCCGACGCGCAGCGTGAATTCGTCCGAGTTGCGCGTGCCGTTGGTCAGCTGGATTTCCAGCCGATAGGTGCCGGCGCGCAGCGATGCGAAGTTGTACGTCCCGTCCGCACCGATGGTCGCGGTACGGCGGATGCCGGTCGCGACTTCGACGGCGGTGACCTGCGTCGCGCGGTTGTCGGCCGGCGACGTGATCGTGCCGCGCAGCGATGCCTGTCCGACCTGGGCGTGTGCCGCGACCGGCGCGAGCATCGCCCCGGTTGCCAGCGTCGTCGCGGCGGCGAGTGCCGCGCGGATCATGGTCTTCCTCATGCGTATATTCCCCTTTGTTCCCGGTTTTCCGGGTCTTCCCTTGGTGAAGTGGTGTCGCGTACGACCAGCATCGGTGCGCGAAGTTCGACGCTGCGGTCGTCGCGGCCGTCGATCTGTTCGATCAGGCGCGCGACCGCGCGTTCGCCGAGCGCCGCGATGTCGATCCGCAGCGTGGTGAGCGATGGCGAGATGAGGCGGGCGAGCGGGATGTCGTCGAACCCGGCGACCGCGATCCGGTCGGGCACGGCGATCCCGGCACGACGGAACGCCATCAGCGCCCCGATCGCCATCATGTCGTTCGCGGCGAATACCGCATCGACCTCCGCCCCCTCCCGAACCATCTTTTCCGCTACGGAAACGCCCGACTCTTCGAGAAAGGTTCCGCGTTCGACGACCGGTTCGAGGCCGGCGGCGGCCATCGCCGAGCGGTATCCGGCAAGTCGTTCTTCGGCATCGATATTTCCCGACGGCCCCGCCAGATGGACGATCCGGCGCCGTCCGGTCGCGACCAGATGTTCGACCATCATCCGCGCACCGGCTTCATTGTCGATGCGCAGTTCGGGGCGTGGCTGGTGGTGCGGCGCGCAGCTGACCATTACGGCGGGAACGCCGGAGGGCAGGTGACCGAACAGCTGATCGGGATCGATATGCGGCGCCATGACCACCAGCCCGTCGACCCGGCCGCGCATCGTGTGCAGTGCCTCCACACCCCGTTCGGGGTCGGCATGCATGTTCGACAGCAGCAATTGCAGCCCGCGTTCCGACGCTTCGCGGTCCATGCCGCGCAGCAGTTCGGAAAAGAACTCGCCGTGCAGTTCGGGCAGGACCACGCCGATCGCGTTCGATCGTGCGAGGCTGAGCGAACGTGCACCGGCATGGGGGACATAGCCCAGCTCCCGTGCGGCGGCCTCGACCTTTTCGCGCAGGGCAGGGCGGACATTGTCGTGCCGATTGAGGACGCGCGAAACCGAGGCGACGGATACGTCCGCCGCGCGAGCCACATCGCGGATGGTGGCGTTCGCCATGCTGCTTTCGGTCCACTCCCTGCATCGCCGCGCCCATCGCGGCGAATCCGACGGCTACCTGCCGTTCGCTCTTGATGTAACCGGTTACAAGAATCTACAACGCGCTTCAACAGCAGATTCGGCAACACAGATTTGAAACACAGGCGCGGCTGAATCGTTGCGCAAACGACACAGAGGGGATCGCATGGAAGACACTCGCATTTCGCGCCGCGCATGGTTGATGGGCGCGGGCGCCGTGGCCGCATGGAGCGCGTCGCCGGCCCGGGCCTTGCTGGCACAGGCGGGCGACCGCCTGCCGGCATCGGTCGAGGCGATGATCGGACAGATGACGGTCGAGGAAAAGGCCGGGCAGCTGACGCTGATGGCCGCGGCCTGGGCCGGGGGGGCGGCGAATGCGCTCAACCCGATCAGCGCGACGGCCACCTTCGACGAACAGCTGGCGCAGGTTCGCGCGGGCAAGCTGACCGGCGTCTTCAACGGCAATGGCGCCGAAATGGCGCGGCGGATGCAGCTGGTCGCGATGCGTGAACAGCGGCTGAAGGTGCCGCTCCTCTTCGCCGCCGACATCATCCACGGCTTCCGCACCGTGTTCCCGATGCCGTTGGCAGAAGCCGGCAGCTTCGACGCCGATCTGGCCGAACGCACCGCACGTGCGGCTGCGGTCGAGGCGTCGGCGGCGGGCATCGACTGGACCTTCGCGCCGATGGTCGACATCGCCCGCGACCAGCGCTGGGGCCGCGGGATCGAAGGATCGGGCGAGGACCTGCTGCTGGGCAAGGTCATGGCCGATGCCCGTGTGCGCGGGTTTCAGGGGCGTCGCGGCCTGACCGCCGACGATGCCGTCGCCGCCTGCGCCAAGCATTTCGCGGCTTATGGCGCGGCGGAGGCGGGCCTCGATTATAACACCGTCGACATTTCCGAACGCACGCTGCGCGAAACCTATTTCCCGCCGTTCCAGAGCGCCTTTGCCGCGGGCGCACCGACGACGATGGCATCGTTCAACGAACTGTCCGGCGTGCCCGCGACCGCGAATCCGTGGCTGCTCGACACGATCCTGCGCAAGGAATGGGGGTTCGGCGGGCTGGTCGTGTCCGACTATACCGGCGACGAGGAACTGATCGCGCACGGCTTCGCCGCCGATGCGCGCGAGGCGACGAAGCTCGCTTTCCTGGCCGGCGTCGACATGTCGATGCAGTCGGGCTTCTATATCAAGCATCTGCCCGATCTGGTCGCCAAGGGCGAGGTGCCGATGGCGCGGCTCGACCAGGCGGTGCGCCGCGTGCTGGCGCTGAAAGCGCAGCTCGGCCTGTTCGACGATCCGTTCCGCCGCATCGATCCGCGCCGCGAGAAGCAGCGCGTGCGCACGCCGCAGCATCTCAAGCTGTCGCGCGAGGCAGGGGCACGGTCGATCGTGATGCTCAAGAATGACGGCGACCTGTTGCCGCTGCCCAAGTCGGGCAAGAAGATCGCGCTGATCGGCCCGTTCGTGCAGGGGCAGCGCGAGCTGATCGGTACGTGGAACGTCTATGGATCGGATGCCGAGGCGGTCGACCTGCTGACCGGCGTGCGCGCCGCCGTAACCGATCCGTCGCTGATCACCGCGGTCGACGGATCGGGCATCACCGACGCGATCCCCGGCGGGATCGAGGCGGCGGTGATCGCCGCGTCGCAGGCGGACGTCGTGCTGCTGGCGATCGGCGAATCGCAGCGCATGTCGGGCGAGGCGCAGTCGCGGGTCGATATCGGCGTCCCGCAGGCGCAGCTCGACCTCGCGCAAGCGGTGCTCGCCACCGGCAAGCCGACCGTCATCCTGCTACGCAACGGCCGGGCGATGGTGCTCGACAAGCCGGTGCTGGACGCGCGCGCGATCCTCGTCACCTGGTTCCTCGGGTCGCAGAGCGGCCCGGCGACCGCCGACATCCTGTTCGGCGATATGTCACCCTCGGCGCGCCTGCCGGTCAGCTTTCCCTATTCGACCGGGCAGCAGCCTTATTATTACGCCCACAAGACGACTGGTCGCCCCAACCCGCCGGGGCCGCTGGCGGAGTATAAGGCACGCTATCGCGAGGGGCCGAATGCAGCGCGTTTCGCGTTCGGGCATGGCCTGACCTATGGCCGCATCGGCTATAGCGATCTGGATCTGGGCGGCGGGCGTCTCAATACCGACGGCGCGCTGAAGGTCCGCGCGCGGATCACCAACAGCGGCACCCGCGCCGCGACCGAGGTCGTGCAGCTCTACATCCACGACGTCACCGCCAGCATCACCCGTCCGGTGCGCGAGCTGAAGGCTTTTCAGCGGGTCGCGCTGGCACCGGGCGAATCGAAGATCGTCGAGTTCACCCTGCGTGCCGACGACCTGCGCTTCATCGGGACGCAGAACCGCCCGACCGTCGAACCGGGTAATTTCCGCATCTGGGTCGCCCCCTCGGCCGAGGCCGAAGGCGTCAACGGCAACTTCGTCCTCGCCTGAACCCACGCACCCGGCATCGGTCGTCGCGCGTTAACCCCTTCAACCAGAAGGAGAAGCACGCGATGACCGATGACGGAAAACAGCCCAATCAGGCGGCAGGCGGTAGTTCGGACGCCGCCAAACCCGATGGCGTGAACACCGCATCCGGCGGCGGCGAGTCCGCCGGTGGTGCCTATCCCAACCCACATGACGACAGCGATGCCGGCCGTTTCGATGGCGGGCAGAGCGAGAAGGACTATCATGGCGGTCCGGGCGGCGCGCAGAACGACGCCACCGGGACCGACAAATCCGACGCGGAGTAACCCGGTCAGGCGTCGGCTGGGCCGTATCGACGTTCATAAGAGGACGCGCCGAAAGCGCTGGTTTCGCGTGACCAGCGCGCAGCGTACTTCCCGTACGTGAGCACAGGCAGCACGCGGAACCGCCGTTTGCAGGCCGTCAGGGCTGAATGTCGATACGGCCTAGCACGCCCTGCGCCATGACCAACGTGCCGAGCGGGCCGGCTTCATCGCCCAGGCCCGCCGGCACGATCCGCTCGGCGATCGACTGTTCGTCGACGAAACCCAGATAGCCTGCCAGCGCCGTGACCGTGCGCTCGCGCACCATTGGCAGCACCTGCGGCTGACCCAGCCCGACCCCGCCGCCGACGATGATGCGGGCAGGGGACAGGGTGAGGAACAGCGTCGCGAACGCCTCGCCCAGCGCATCGGCGACGTCGCGCCATGCCGGATCGTCGGCGGTCAGCAGATGCCCCGGCTTGCCCGCCCGCGCGGCGATCGCCGGGCCGCTGACCAGTCCTTCGAGGCAGTCGCCATGGAACGGGCAGGCACCGGCGAAATCGTCGCCCGCGCGGCGTCGCACGCGGACATGTCCGGCTTCCGGGTGCATCATGCCGGTGACCGGCTGCCCGTTGACGATGATCCCCATGCCGACCCCGGTGCCGACCGTGACGTACAGGAAATCGGACAGGCCGACGCCCGCGCCATGGCGACCCTCGCCCAGCGCCGCGCCGGTCACGTCGGTATGGAACGCCACCCGGTCGAACCCGGTCGATAGCGACCCGACGATATCGGCACCCGCCCAATGCGGCTTGGGCGTCGGCAGCATCCGGCCTTCCGCAACGGAAATCGGTCCAAAGCTCGCGATGCCGATCGCCTCGGGCCGATGGTCCTGCCGCCATTCGGCAAGCTTGGCGGCCAATGCGCCTAGCGTCTCGTCGGGCGTCGTCGTCGGCACGCGGAAGCGATCGACGATCGTGTCGCCCCGCCCGATCACCGCGATCGACTTGGTCCCGCCCAGTTCGACACCGGCAACCATCCTGTCCGCAACCATCGGTCGATCCTCTCCGCTGATAACCCGGTCCTGCCGCAGCGACCGGGGGTCGCGACAAGCCGCGTCGTTGCCGACAGCCGTTAAAGACTTGCGCAATCGTTTGCAATCGTATGTCTGGAACCTCACATTCCGCTGGCAGAACAATCGAATATGTTCGTACAGTACGTCATGGACGAATATTCGACAGCCCGTTCTCCCGTACGGACGATCGCCGATCTTGCCCGGTTGGCCGGCGTATCCCCCGGCACCGTCTCGCGTGCGCTTGCCGGGAAGTCGCTGGTCAATGCCGAGACCCGCGACCGGATCCAGGCGCTGGCTGCCGAACACAGTTTTCGCCCGAACCAGATGGCCAGCCGCCTGCGGACGCAGCGCACCGGGGTGATCGGGGTGGTCGTGCCGCTCGGCCACGAACGGCGGCAGCATCTGTCCGACCCGTTCTTCATGACCATGCTCGGCTTCCTCGCCGACCGGCTGACCGAGGATGGCTACGACCTGATGCTGTCGCGCGTCATCCCCGATGCCACCGACTGGCTGGAGCGGATCGTGGATTCAGGGATGATGGACGGCGTGCTGCTGATCGGTCAGTCCGACCAGTTCCACACCATCGAACGCGTCGCCCGCCGCTATCGCCCACTGGTCGCATGGGGCAGCAGCAACTTGGCGGGGCAGGTGCATTGCGCGGTCGGCACCGACAATATCGCCGGCGGCCGGCTGGCCGGCGAACGGCTGATCGAACGCGGTGCGAAGCGTATCGCCTTTCTGGGTGAATTGCGCGCGCCCGAAATCCGGCAGCGCTGCGAAGGCGTGGCGCAGGCGATGGCGATGGCGGGAATCGCCACCCCGCCGGTCCAGCTCGACACCCATCTGGCATCCGACGTCATGGAACAGGAGATCGCCGCGCATCTCGACCGTGTCGGCGGCGAGATCGACGGCATCGCCGCAGCATCCGACGTCATCGCGCTGACCACGCTGCGCGTCCTCGCCGACCGTGGCTTGCGCGTACCGGCCGACATGCCGGTCGTCGGCTATGACGATCTGCCGCTATCGTCCAGTGCCGTGCCGCGCATCACCACCGTCCGACAGGATATCGCACGCGGTGCCAATGAAATGGTGTCGGCGCTATTCCGCCGGATCGGAGGCGAGGACGCACCGTCGGTGGTGATGTCGCCGATCCTCGTCGAGCGCGACTCCGCCTGATCTGGGGGCGGGCAGGGGGCATGATCGCGCTTGCGCAAGCCCCATGCCCGACGCTATCGCTCCGTACGTACAAGCGTGGGGCCTGTAGCTCAATGGTTAGAGCTGGCCGCTCATAACGGCTAGGTTGCGGGTTCGAGTCCTGCCGGGCCCACCAACGCTTGTACCGCGCGGCATTTGCGACTAGGGCCGCGCTTCGCGTCGGGGAGTGGCGCAGTCTGGTAGCGCGCCTGCTTTGGGAGCAGGATGTCGCAGGTTCGAATCCTGTCTCCCCGACCATCCGCTTGCAAGTCTTTGATTTCGCGTCTTAACGACGGCGATCAGGGACGGTTGTACCCCCGACTGTACCCCTCGCTGTACCCCTTGGGGTGGCGGGATGGGCTTTTCGAACGTGGCGCTGCGTGGCAGTCGCTATTGGTGGCGCAAGAAAATGACGGTCGCCGGCGTGCGGTTAACGCTGGCGTTACCCATCGGTGCGATGAGCTTTACGGACGCGCGGGTGATCGCTCTGCGCCTCAGCTCGGCGGCGGAAGCATTGCGCATGGGATATGGCGAACGATCCTCCGGGGTACGACCCGACCAGCTCAAAAAGGTATTCAGCGACGCGCTGCGCTGGCAGTTGCAGCGCATCCTTGAGGATCAGGTCGCTAGCAGCACCCCCGCCGCCGATCACGCCAGCCTCAACTCTCGCTATGCCGAGGCATGGACCTTCCTGTCGAAGCGCGGCGTCGAGGCGAAATGGTCGCTTGATGACCATGAGCGCCTGATCGACAACGGCTGGACCACGCGCGAGGCGAAGGCTGTCGCCGATACGGTCTTCGATCTCCAGAGCGGTAGCCCGGTTTCCGCAAAGCAGATCGACAGCTATGTCACCAACTTCGGGATCGCGCCGACGACCACGAACCTCGACAAGCTGCGCGTCACGATCTGCGCCGCTAAAGCGGTGGCGTGCCGCAAGGCGACGGCGAACCTGTCGGACGGAGAGGTGCCTGCGAAATGGGTCGACGAAGCGCTCGCAGACGATACGCCGTTCGCATGGGCAATGTCATCGGCGCAGCCGTCCGCATCATTCGAAGCACGATCGAGCAACGACCCAGTGCCGCCGGCAGTCGAGCTCGTGCCGGTCAAGGCGAAGCAGCGTCTCACTGATGCGGCCGACGCTTGCATCGCGGTCCACCAGGGCCAGCGCGCTTGGGACGCGGTCACGGTCCAGCAGGTTCGAACCGCCATTCGCCTGTTCGACCATGCCTGTGGCGGCGACGTCTTCATCGAGGACATCGCGCAGGAGCATGTGACCGCCTTTATAGAGCTGTGCCGAGCCCTCCCCAATCGCTGGGGGCGCACGACCGAGGAACGGGCGGGTGGGATCGCTGCGAGCCTCGAACGGGCCAAGGCCATGGCACCGGACATGCTCGGCGTGTCCCAGATCACGATCAACAAACACATCACCTGGATCACGGCCGTTCTCGATCATGCCGAAGGCGCGAACGATGAGGAGGGACATCGTCCCGCTGAACCGATTACCTTCAAGAAAGCTCGAAAAGGCATCGGTAAGAAGGCGCGCCAACAGCGGAAGCGTGACCGGGAAAAGCGTGCCAACTGGACCAAGCAGGAGGTTCGCCAGCTGCTGTCCGCCCCGATCTGGACCGGGGTAGCTGGAATCGATAGCCGCCTGAAGCCGGGCAGCGAGATCCTACACGACGCCTGGTATTGGCTGCCGTTGATGCTGCCTCTCTACGGCGGTCGCAGTTCGGAGCTCGCGGGCCTGCCACTCAGCCATGTGCATGAGGACGAGCCGATCCCGTATCTTCAGATAGACTTCACCGAAGACCGGGGACTGAAGAACGTTCAGTCCGTCCGCAAGCTACCAATCCATCCCGAACTCATCCGACTGGGGTTCATCGACTATGTGCGGGCAATCCGTGCGGCGGGCTGCACCATGCTGTTTCCGGAAATGGCCTCGCTCAGCAGTTCCAGCTTCGCGAGCACGTTCTACAAGAGCATCTTTAAACCGTGGCGGGCATGGGCGTTTCCCGAAGGAACGCCGTGGCGGCATCAGGTGGGCGGCGCATGGAAGGACAAGGACGTCCACAGCTTCCGCGGCACCGCCACCTCAATGTTGAAAGGCGTCGTGCCGGACAGCGTTCGTTGCGACATCTTCGGCCACGAAGGTGAAACCGAGACGGCGCGAACCTATGACGAGGAGGCGAATCTGTCGATCAAGCTGGAGGCGCTCAAACACCTTACGCCGCTGACCGAGCATATCCCGGCAACCCTGCCAATCCGGATCCGTCCCGCGAACCGGCTGAAGTTCGGAGTACGGGTGCCCAGTCGGTTGGGACGGCCAAAGGCCAACAAGCCAGAGTGACCCAGAATTCTTAAAAGTCTTCTGCCGTCAGCGGGATAGTCGCACGGACTGATCATTTGCTCCGCTGCCTCTTTAAAGGAGGCAGTTACGAGCCAGGTTGATATCATGTTCGTCGTCGTGCGGCGCGGGGGGCGATCAGACTATCCGTAGGGCCGGCAAAAGCGACATCACCACGGTAACCGGGTCTAACCGTCCTGTGCTGTCGAGACGCCGAGCGGTTACGCGGATTGTTGATCTCCAGGCCATGAACGGGCGTCGCAACGAAGCTACTCGCTATCGCGTGAGCTCCGATCGCTACGTCCCCGCCTCGATAGAAGAAGCGCTTGCAGGGATATTGGCATCGCGACCGGTGTTACCCTTTGATGCTTCGTCCCTTTCTCGCTGCTGCCGCCTGTTCGGCTCTGCTTTCAACCGTTGCCTCGGCGCAAACCGTGCCGCTCGGTGCCAATCTGGAGCGATTGGACTATCCTGCCCCCGTGCATTGGTTCGAGGCGACGTCACAGGGCCATCCGGTTCGCTTGGCCTTTCTCGACTGGCCGGCGACCGCCAAGCCCAACGGCACGACGGTCGTCCTGCTCCATGGCAAGAACTTCTGCGCCGCGACCTGGGGCGACACCGCGCGTGGGCTAGCGGCTACGGGCTACCGCGTCATCGCGCCGGATCAGATCGGCTTTTGCAAATCGTCGAAGCCGAATGGCTATCAGTACAGCTTCCACGCCATGGCCGCGCTGACCGCGGCGCTGCTCGACCGGGCCGGGGCCGGCAAGGTCGTGCTGGCCGGCCATTCGACCGGGGGCATCCTCGCCACGCGCTTTGCGCTTCTCTACCCCGAGCGGGTCGCGAAGCTGGTGCTGGTCAACCCGCTCGGCCTCAACGACACGCTGAGTGAGGGCGTGCCCTATACCGACCTCGGCAAGCTGCGCGCCGAGGAGGCGAAGACGGACGCGGCGTCGATCAAGGCCTATCAGCTTCGCAACTATTATCATGAGGTCTGGCGGCCGGACTACGACCGGTGGGTCGCCATGCTGGCTGGGCAATATGCCAGCCCCGATGGTGATATAGTGCGCGATGCACAGGCCCGCCTGTCCGACATGATCCAGACTCAGCCGGTCGCCGCCGAATTGTCGCGCCTGGCGGTTCCGACCACGCTCATCATCGGCCAGCTCGACCTGACCGCCTTTCGCGCAAGCAGCGCGCCGGAGGATCGACGTGCGCGCATCCGCACGGTGCCGCAGGCCGCCGAGGAGGCGGTGAAGCGCATCCCAAGCGCCCGCCTGATCCGCCTGGACGATCTCGGCCATTCGCCGCAAGTCGAAGCGCCCGCCGAGTTCCTGCAATCGCTTCGCTCTGCGATGACGCCGTGAAGCGATATGCCTGCGCGCTGGCGCTCCTCCTCGCCAGCGGTTGCGATGCTGCACCTGCGCCACGGCAAGCGACCGTGTTCGGCCCGGTCGAGACGCGCGGTTTGGACAGCGCCATCCTGGCCAACACCGTTGCCCAAGCCAGCCGTCTTCCCCGGCTCCGCTCGCTGCTGGTCCTCCGCGACGGCCAGGTGCTGGCCGAGCAGCGCTTCAACGGCGGGCCGCCGCTCGACCGACCGGTGAACATCAAGTCCGCGTCCAAGTCGGTCCTGTCCGCGCTGGTCGGAATCGCGATCACGAGAGGCGTGCTGACCGGCGTCGACCAGCCCGTGCTGTCGGTGCTCGGCAGCGATGCGCCGCCCGATCCCGACCCGCGTCTTGCCCGGCTGACCGTCGAGCACCTGCTGACAATGCGCGCGGGACTGGAGCGGACGTCGGGCGAGAATTACGGCCGCTGGGTGTCCAGTCGCAACTGGGTCCGCTTCGCCCTCGCGCGCCCATTCGTCGATAAGCCGAGCGGCGCGATGCTCTACTCGACCGGCAACACGCATCTGCTGTCGGCGATGCTGACCCGCGCGTCGGGACGCGACACCCATGCCCTGATGCGCGACTGGCTGGCGGAGCCGCTCGGCATCACCATCCCGCCATGGTCGCGCGATCCGCAGGGCATCTTTTTCGGCGGCAACGACATGATGATGTCGCCGCGCAGCCTGGCGCGGTTCGGCGAACTCTATCGCCTGGGTGGGGTGATCGACGGGCGGCGGATCGTCCCCGCCCGCTGGATCGCGGAAAGCTGGACTCCTCGCACCGTGTCACCGTGGAGCGGCGGACAATATGGCTATGGCTGGTTCGTCGGCACCAGTCGCGGCCATCCGCTGCGTTTCGCCTGGGGCTATGGCGGGCAGATGCTGTTCATCGTGCCGGACCTCAAGTTGACGGTTGTCATGACCTCCGATCCCGGCGGCGCGCGCGACAATAGCCATATCGCCGCGCTCCATGCGCTGCTCGACGATGGCATCGTACCCGCCGCCGAACAGGGTGGAGCAACGTGACGGGCTAAGACGCTCAACCCCGATGCACGACCGCGCCAATACGGACGGCGTCCAAACCAAGCCAGACCGCCATCCGGTCGAGCTCGGCCTCAAGCCGAGGCAGCGTATCGGCGGGCGCTCCCGGTTCCAGCGTGATGCGGTGTGCGAGCAGCAGCCCCGATTGCCGATCCGCCTTCAGATCGGCCCGCGCAACCAGCGCCTCATCCATCAGGAAGGGCAGCACGTAATAGCCGTGCGTGCGCCGATCCTGCGGGACGTAGATCTCGATGCGATAGTGGAAGCCGAACAGGCGTTCGGTGCGGGCCCGCTCCCAGATCAACGGATCGAACGGCGCGAGCAAGGCAGCGCCGCGCACCCGGCGCGGCGTGGTCGCGTCCCGATGTATCCATGCCTTCTGGCTCCAGCCCTCGACCCGCACCGGCACGAGCACGCCATCCTCCGCCAGATCGGCGATGGCGTGATCGGCTTCGGCGGGCTTCAACCGGAAATAGTCGCGCAGGTCGCTTGCGGTGGCGATGCCTAAGGCGCGGGCGCTGCGCTCGATCAAGGCGCGTTGCGCCGCCTCGGCTGACGGCGTTGGGAGCGCCAGTACCGCCGACGGGATGACCCGCTCGGTCAGGTCATACAGGCGCGCAAAGCTGCCCCTCCGGGTCGCGGTGGTGATCTGCCCGGACCAGAACAGCCATTCGAGCGCATGCTTGACGTGGCTCCATTCCCACCAGCCGCTGCGGCTGGACCCGTTCTCGAAGTCGGCGGCTGCCAGCGGCCCTTCGGCGGTGATCCGTTCGAGCACGGCGTCAGCCTCGGCCCGGCGCTCGACCGCGAACCGGCGCAGCGCCTGATAGCCGATCTCGCCGCGCTCCGCCCGTGCCATGCGCCAGCGGAGCAGCGGATGCAGGTCAAGCGGCAGCAGCGACGCCTCATGCGCCCAATATTCGAACATCCGCCGCTGGCGTTTCGGCCCCCACGCATCGCCCTCCAGAAGAGCTCGGTCATAGCCACCGAGCCGCGAGAACGCGGGCAGATAGTGCGCCCGCGTCAGCACATTGACGCTATCGATCTGGAAGAGGTTAAGCCGCTCGGCGGTGCCGCGCAGGTGGCGAACCGACGGGCTCTCGGGCCGAGATCGTCCGAAGCCCTGCGCTGCCAAAGCGATCCGACGCGCTTCGCCTGTTGATATGCTCATGACAGGCGAAGATCACGTTTGAACGCCAAGCGTCAATGCAGGGGCTCCGGCGCAATATCCCCTTGTTATGCGGGGACGTGATCACGTAGCGCAACCTGTCCCGCGACGTCGACGCCATCGCGAACGAGCATCGCCAGCTTCGCTGTCGCGCGGTCGCATCCCGCCGCCAGCGACGCCGGTCGACCACGCACCTGCACGATCTCGCCCGGCAGTACCTTGAAGTGGGACTGAGCCTCATCCTGCGGCACAATCACCGCGCGAGCTTTGCCGGGGACGAGTGAAAGGCGACATCCCGTCGAGACGTAGCAGATGGTGTCACGCGGCAGCATGACGGTGATCCCGGTCATGACGGGGACGTCGTCGTCGCCGATGGCGAATTCGAGATAGACAAGATCAACCTGTGCCTCAACGGCCGTGCGACCGAACGCGATTTGCTGGACATGGTCGAGTGGATCGCCGGCAAGGATCATCAGGCCGGGGTTCATGATCTTGTTGCCAAGCAGGAGCTTGGAAACGGCAGCGACATGGGCGCGGACATGAGTGGTCTGGTCGGGGTTCATGTTCTGTCTTCCTTGTTTCATCCCCACCACGGGGATCACATCGACTTGCCCATCCCCCTCATCTTCTCCCCTCCACCGCGATCGCGCCGTCGATCGGCCCGCACGGCGGACGGTTCAACCGAGACTGAGCACCCCGGTCCTCTGTGAAGCTGCATTGCGATCCGCTGCAGGACAGCACGGTCGAGCGCGTGCGCCCCATCAGCGACGCGCACTGCCCGGACCCGCCCGACTGCCGTCGGGCATATGACGGCGGCGACCGCCATCACGCTCCGTGTACCCGGCCCCGCCGCCATATGCTGCCAGTGCTGGCCGGCCAGCACGAGCAGCGGGAAGGCGATGACGAGCCCCCAGCACGCCTGCCGCAGCAGGCGGGGCATCGGCACCGTCATGACCGATCATCCCCGCCCGCAGGGCCGGATGCCGGGCTGCGCTCGCCGTGGACCAGCAGGCGGATGGCCCGGACCAAGCCATCGGCGCGTTCGTGCGCCGTTCGCCACGGCACTTCTTCAATCCGAAGATGGCGCGCCGTCAGCCGGAAGCCCGACGCGGCCGTGCCGTCCCGCTTGTCGGGTGTCGGCACGAGCCACAGGCCAGCGTCGACATCGACCCAGAGCGTCAGCATCCAGTGCCAGGTAACCCGCCCGCTGTGCCACAGGCCCAGTGCGAAGCCCGGCATCGCATCCGCCGACGGCGTCCCCACGATCAGCGCGTCCGACCGGGTCGCGAGCAGCGCGCTGTCCATCGCAGCTATGGACGCGGCGAGATTGCCGACTGTCGTCGTGACCAGCAGGTGGTTTGCTTCGCTATACAGGCAGCCGGCGAGCGGCAGGCCGAGGTCGGCCGGCATGTCGGCCAGCCGCCACCCAGCTGCCTGCGCCAGTGTCCGCACGACGTGCGAGTTCATCGCCTGACCGATTTGCGGCCAGGGTTCGTTATCGTTCATGATGTTTCCCGGTGATGGTGTTGGTTCGCCGACTTCCGCCGGCGTGTTCAGGCTGATCGCCAGTCGGCCTGGAACTGCCGAAAGGCGTTGCCGACCAGGGCATGGGCCTTGTCTGTGGCGAGCGGGGTCACCCATTCACCAAAGCCGAGCGGCGTCAGTCGCCTGGGTCCAGCAAGGAGAACATGAACATGCGGCGGACTGGCACTTCCGGCCCGGTGCGGGGCATGCTGGACCAGCAGTGCGGCCACCTCGAACGGATCAACGATCAACCGGCGGGTAAAGTCGCGGACCAGTTCATACTGCTCGTGCAGTCGCGCGGTCGGAAAGGTGAAGGTCAGATAGGCGAGCAGCGCCTTGGCCTTGACCGGCAGTTCGGCGTCGACCGTCTCCATCAGAATACGTGGATCGGACAGCCGGTCATCGGCCCCCGGCGGCAGCAGCACCTCGGCTCGTGCGGCGGTCAGCGTCCATGGCGGCGTGTCGGCTGGCGCACCGACGGTCAGTTTGGCGGCAGCAAAGGCCGCCGCGCAGTTCAGGTGTCCGCGAAAGCTGGGTCGCAGGCAGCCGTACATGACGCGCGTGGCATCGCGATCGGTATCATCGCCAGTCAGCACCAGCCAGCTATGCGGGTTATCCGGATCCGGCAGGCAGCCTGGGTTGACCTCGACGCTGGGTGTTGCCGCTGCGCGCTTGGCCTTGGCGCGCATTAGAGCGCACCTTGCGGGTAGAGGCGCTCGGCCACGTCGGACGCGGCGCGGTAGATGCCGTCGGCGCGTTCGGCGAGCGTTTCATAGGGCGGCACCAGATAGAGCTCGAGGCCGTGCGCCTCCAGCCGGATCGCCCCGCCGAACCCGAACGGCACCAGCCACAGGCCGCCATCATCATGGCGGTAGAGCGCCAGATCCTCCAGCTTGAAGGGGGTGAGGCCGCCGCCCGCCAGCACGACATCGATCGACACCGGCAGCAGGTCGCCACCGGTCAGGCAGCAGCGCACCAGCATGACGTCGATCGACTGGGCAGCGGCGAGACGTTCGATCTTGGCGCGAAACATCGGTGCCGCGACGCAGGTGAACGACAGGATCACCGACTGCGCGTCGAACAGCAGGGTGTCGGCGGGCATACCGCCGCCCGATATCAGCACGGGCACCTCGGGCTTGCCAAAGCCGGTGGCGAGATAGTGGAGAAGCACGTGCGGCAAAGACTGCACGGGGGTAGTCAGGAAATCCATTTCGATTCCAAAGCTTAAGGGTCACGAACCGACCGGTCCGGACAAGCGCTTCAGATCTTTTTCATCGATCTTCAGCGGCTCAAAAGCCCCGCTTCCCCCTTTCTGCGGCGCCTATCTTTCCTGTCCTTTCTTACTCGTCTGGATTGTTACGCCAGCGGCAGGGCCTCTGCCGCCGCTATCCCGTTTTCCATCCGATATGCCGGCTTGAGGCGGGGCCACTTGCCGGTCACCAGCGGCGGCAACGGCTTGGCCGAGCAAGCCTGTCGACTTGCCTCTCGACGCGGAATCGGCAGGCGATGGCTCTGGACGGTCTACAGGCGACATGGCGGCGAGCTCATCGGGGTCATCAGGCGGTGCAACCGTCGCCTTGCGTCGGCGCTTGGCCCGGATTGTTGACAGCGCTTGCAGCAGCTGGACATCCTGCAGACTGCCGATATCCGCCAAATTGCGTGATTGTCCGCCGTCGGCAACACGATCCGCAACAGTGAGCGCGTGCCCAAAGCCCTCGCCGGGCAGGATCGACCTGCCGCCATCATCCTGTTCCATCAGGTCTTGGGCCACAGCCGCCGATGCCGCCGCGATCTTGCGCCGATGACGCTCCGCCAACAGCAACTTCTGGATTTCAGGTTCGTCGCCGAGCAGGCGGAACAACCGGTGGATCGCGGGCGGGACTGTCTTATCGATAGCATACCCACCCGGGACGAAACGAAGGTGTTTGGAGCTTCGGCGATGCTTGATCAGCCATGCTTGCAGGCGCTTTTCGACTTGCGGTCGATAGGCCGGCAAGATTGCATTGAGAGGCACCAGCTTGGCATGATCGGCTGGGACGTATTTTAACCGTTTACGCCCATTGCCCGTGGCCGCGACAACCTCAGCCCACGCATTCTCGACCTTGTTATCGAGATCCTTTAGCCGCGCCACCGCGCGTGCCTGTTGAGCTGACGGCGCCATGATAGCATCGACCTCGCCAAGCCGCGCGCGGGCCTCGTCCTGAACCGTTCGGCTGGCGGTGTCGGCACGCAGCACCGTCTCGGCGCGTGAGCGCACCATCCGCTCGACTATGGCGACCAGCCCCTCCTGACACCGCCGCGTCACGGCAGCGTTTGCGAGTTCCTGCCAACGGGCTGTCGCCTTCAGGGAAGCCGCCGAAGCCCGTCGACTGAGGTGGATTGCAGCCTTGAAACCATTATCAAGCCGATCGAGATCGGCCTGCTCCAGAAGCAGCCGCATCTCATCATTGAACCGGATATGGGCGTTTCGCGTACCGGCAGCTGTGACCTCGCCCCTGGCCTCGCTGGCGGTGACGGCGGAGCCGAGATGCTCCATCGGCGTCAGCCGGATCTTTGCATCCTTATAGGTCCCCGCCGCATAGACGGGGCTGCCCGCCCGGCCATCCACGACCTCGTTGACGATGTCGACATAGCGCTTGCGCAACGCTTTGACGTAGCGTTGACCCGCCACAAAATAAGAGACGGCCTTTTCGCCGTCCTCCGGCACGTCCCTGGTCGGCTTTGCAGTTTTGTTCTGGCGATAGGGGTAGCACAAAGCGCCGTTCCGCTTGCGCTCGGAATATTCGAAATCCCAGCAGCCGTCGCCTTCGACGGGCATGCGGGGTTTGCGCTCGTCATTGATCTCCTTCGCGGTCAACCAGCGTGCCGGCCGATCATAGCCATCGATGTGGAAGTGGAAGTTGTGGGGGTCGTTCGTCGCATCAGGGCGATGGATCGCGGCGACGTACATCCAGCCTTCCGCGGCCAGATCCTCGCAAAAACGTTCGAGGGCCAGCCGCCGTTCGGCCGGCTTCAGACCGCGTGGAAACTCGCCAACGAAGCGGGTCTGAATGCGCCCGCGACGTCCGGCCTTCCAGTTCGGCCGTGCAGCCTCGGGCAGATCTTTCTGGTCATCACACCAGACCAACCGGTCATAGGCTTCTTCCAGGTTCACCTTAGCGATGTCGACGACGGCGTCGACAAAGGGTTTCCCTTTGGCGGCGGCCTTCTTCTCTTGGGCGCGTCGCTTCTCGCGCAGTTCCATCGCGGCCTTGCGCACCCATCCCGGTGCGTTTGCACGCACAGCCAACAGCCGCCAGTCATCGGCATATTGCGTCGAGACCTGAAGCGTCCCGACCTTGGCCTGACGCTCGCACCGCTCGGCCGCCTCGAACAGACTGCGCTCCCGCTCGCGCCCGCCGGGGATGTTGCTGATGATGGCGAGGTGGTTCTGCAGCCGGCGGTCTTCGTCCATCTCGAGCATGTCGATCAGCAGCGCGGTGTCGTTCTCCTCCACGGCGGTGGTACGGGTGATATAGTCGAGATGGGTTTCAAAGTCGGCGACACCGCCGCGCGTCACATAATCGTGATGGGCCCCGGCGATGCCGCTTCGGTCGGGATAGCGTGGGTGTGTACGCCCATCCTTCGCGCGCGGGACGACGGTGCGACTGATCCGAACCATGTCGAAATGCGGGATTCGTACAGGTCCGGTCTGGCGCGGCGTCAGGGAAAGCGGGCTGGCCCGCGAGAAGTCGACCGCCGTCGTCCGCCCACCATTGCCGCCCGCATTGGCGATACGGTGGCGCGTTCCTGTGGCTTCGCGCGTGGGCGATAGTGTATGCAAGCCGACGTCGGATGTTATCCGCACGCGACCAGATGAGACAGCTGGCCCGGGCTCGATCTCCCGCTTGCCGAAGCCACCGCGTCGCAAGCTCGCGCCGATCGCGTCGCGATCCTCACGCGCTAGGCGCCGCAGCAGCGCCTGTAGCTGATGTGCATATTGCGGATAGGCAGGTAGTGGGTCGGCACCGCTGGTCATGGCGTACAGTGTCCCGTGGCGCTGCCCCATTCTCAAGGGGGCGCCCCGGCCTCGAACAAAAAATGCCTTCCGGAGCCGGAGGTGGAGGACATGAGGGGCGTCGCCGAACTAACGGTCGGCAGACCCCCGCAAAAAGGTGGTCACCACCCTTTTTGCGCTGTTGCGCCCTGAAAACCTTGCCCGGGCTTCTTCTGTTTCCTCCCATCGGTTCTTGAAGGCATCTGACCTTTGCCGATCCTGATTGGCGAGGGTCAGGACCCGCAGCTTAGGCGTCCTCGTGCGATCCATCGGCGGTCGCCAGCGTGAACCTCGATGTCGGCCGCACCCTCGTTCACCTCGGTGCCCCGCCATGTCGATCGACCGATGGGCGTGACCGTCACGGTGATGCTGTCGCCGACCCAGCGATCATGGGTAAACGGGAACATGTCGCCAGCACCGGCCGCAGGCCGAAGTCGCACGATGCCGCTGGCAAGACGGATCACGGCGCGGTCGTCGGCAGCGGCGAAGCGCATGCGCCTATCCTTCGCCAGCGACCACGAACAGCCGGTCCCCGCGGCTCCTGCCTTCATGACCATCGGCATCGATAGCGGCCGCAGCGGCGGTACCAGCACCGTCGCGTGGGTGACGGCCCGTGCGCTCCCCGCTGGCGTGGTCGCCATCGTTGGCAAGGCAGCCACCAACGGCAGCGCGACGACAGGCGCGAGTAGCGATATCATGGCCGTGTTCATGCCCGACCTCAAAACGCGCCGCGCGCCGCAGCAGGTGCTTCACGGGCCGCTGCCGCCTTCACTGCCGCCTCATCGGCAAGGCTCGCGTTGCGCCCGCGACTGCCAAGTATCTTGAGGGACCTAGCGTCGGACATGACGGTGATGCGCGGATCGGGCTCCATCGTCAGATCGACGCCGCATCGAGTGGTGCACCACGATCCGTTCGCCGGGGTGCCCTCGGTCGGCCGCCCGTACTTGGCCTCGACCTGGCCGACGAGCGTAGCTAGATCGACGCGTCTGGTCGATACCGTCAGGTCGATCCGGTCGACGATCTCCCCCGCCGGCGTCTGCGCCATAAACAGGCGGAGATATTCACCAGCAGGACCCTGGCAGGTCAGGTCACCAACGGCAGTGCCATCAGGGCCGAAGCCGTCGGGTATGCCTTTGCGCTTGCGGACCTCGCGCTCGACGAGTTGCCGAAACGATACCGACTGGTATGTCGAGCACCGGTAGGTCCCCGCCAGCGCCGTCTGCACCGTAGCCAACGGCATGGCGAGGCGGACACCAGCGACTTCCATCGCCAGCGGCCTCGCCGCAGACGGCGCGGGTCGTGCGGCCCCATGCCCCTTCTGTGCCATGGCAGGATTGGTAGCGAGCGACAGCGCCGTTACGGCGCCAATCACGGCGGCCCTGGTCATTTTCATAATCGTGTTCCTTGGCAACCCGGCGCTCGGTGCCGGGGTCATGGTCGAAATGGATGGGATGGTGACGGTCACGCCGATCGTCAGTGCGGCATCGGTCGCCAGCCGTCGCTTTGCAGCTCGAACGGCATCGTCGCCTCCTTCGGTTCGGCCATCCGCACTTGTTCTGCTGGCGGCATAACCGGGATCGGATCGACGCCGTGATAGGTGTAGGTGACCTGGCTGACCCGATGACCGGCAAGGTCGGTTGGCTCGGTCCAGCGCACGACGTCGACGACCTCGCCCTTGGCCAAACAGAAGGACGGCACCGAAACCATGGCGTTCGTCGCCTTGCGCTCGACCATGTGGAGGTAAGGCGCTCCCTTTGGCGTCGGCGCGTAGGAGATCAGCGGCTGGCGCACGAACGCGTTGGTGGAACCGCTCCACCGCGCCGGCTTCTCGAACGTCGTGCGCGTGACGAGCCCGACGCCGGCCAGACCATCCAGCATCGCGACCGCTTTCCCGTCGGAACCCGGTCCGGCGAGCGTTGGCTTCGGCGAGGTGATGATCGGGAACCCCGATCCGCCGGGCTCGCCTTCGGCCTCGTACCGCATCACTTCGATCGGGAGGCAGAAGACGTCGCGAACCACCGGTTCGAGCGCGGCGGCGAACGCCGCCTTGCTCGGGGCTTTGGATTGGCCGCACCCGCTCAAGCCGGTAGAGGTTGCGAAGAGCAGGACAGCGGCGGACATGGAAGATTTGGACATGGATGTTCCTTGCGGTTTAGCGGACAACGAGGTTGAAGAAGGCGGCAACGTCAGCGGCGCCACGGACATGGCCAGCGTCGAAGGCGCGGGCGACGCCGACCCGCAACGTCGCGGTGGACGCCAGCGCGGTCGACCAGCCGAGCTCGAGATCGAGCTCGCGTGCAGTCGGCGTTAGGTCGAAGGTCCGACGCTCTTCGGCGAGCACACCCGACATCAGGTCATAGGCGACAGGCACCAGCAGCGATGCCCGCGCCCGCTCGACGCGCAGCGGCGATGACAGGCCGAGCGTGGCCAGCCCGCCGAATAGCGGACGCGCGCCCTCCACCGCAAAGGCGGTGCTGATAATGCGACCATTGAAACGAACACCCGCCACCGCGTCGGCGGCGCGGCTGCTGCCGATGGTGGCGCGACCGGACAGCAGCACGCCCGCGACGTTCCGGCGCAGCGTCGTGGTCGCCAGCACGGTCCGGGCACCGGCCGCACCGGTCCCCGCATCGTCTCGCAATCCCAGCACCTGCCCCCGTTCGACGAGCTCAGACACCTCCAGGCCGACACCGAACGGGGCGGAGACCGCGACGGTGCGAAGGCCGGACTCGCGGCTCCGCGACCCGCGCCGGAACGACGAGGGCATCGCGGCAATGGAGGAACCCGAGGCGAACGAAGCCGACCAGCCGCTGATAGACCATTCGGAGGACATACCGATCGGCTCGCCGACGGCGCCGCGCAGATACGAACCGGCAAGTGAGGTGCCGCCACCCGGACCCACAGCGACGTTCGCACCCAACGTGATCGTCTGACCCGCAGCCGGCGAGAAGGCCACCATCGCCGGTCGATTGGACGCAGCGGCCTGCCAGGGTCCTGTCGTCGTCGACGCCGCAAGGCCCAGTCTTGCGTCCGACCATGACGAAGACCGAAGGGGATAGGGAGATGCGGACGCGGCGAGCGCCCCCGCGAGCAGGCCGGAGGACCGCGCTCGGATGCCGCCGGGCGCCGTCATGAGGTAATCCCGACCGTAGCGGTCGAACACGGTCATCGTCGAGGTGCGCGAGCCGAGATCGGCCGCACCCGCCGCACCGCCGAACGGCGCGGACATAACCAGCGACGAATAGCGGGCGAGTACCGCCTGCGCTGCCGCGAACGAAGATGCGGGTGCCTGCGCCTGCATCGCGTTCTCGACGTTCAACAGACCGACGCCGTAGACCTGATCGACCCCAGGCGCGCCGAGATCGGTCGCCGTGTCGAGCATGATGCGGCTGATCTCCTTGCCGCCGAGTTGCGGCCAGTACTGCTTCAGCAGCGCCGCGGCGCCCGCGATCCCCGGTGCCGCGAAGCTATTGCCCGTCACGACGACCTGCTGGCCGTTCTGGTCCACGGTGGCGACGTTGCTCGCCACAACCGACAGGGTGCGGTCCGCCAATGCTCCCGGCGTGCCGTTGCCACTGGGCGGCTGCAGGTTCGCATCGACGCGGATGCCGAACAGGGACCAGTCCTTGTTCGACAGATCCTTGCCGACGAGATTCTCCGCGATCTTGCCCGAGAAGCTGTCCTCGCCGACGTTGTTCGTCACCGACTCCACGAACAGCCGGTTGCCGCCGCGTACCAGATCCATCGCCGACTTCAGATCAGCGGCCATCTGCTCGCCGCCACCCGAGCCGTTGATGCTCATGGAGATCACGAAGGCGCCCTTGTCGATCGCGTACCGGATCGCCGGAGCGATAAGAGCGACGTTCGGCGCATCCGATTCCGGTATCGGGCCGGTTGAACCCGCAGCGATGCCCTCGAGGTTCGGACCGCTGATCTTCAGCGCCAGGATGGTGGCATCGTAGGCGACGCCGTGCATGCCGTTCCCGTCACGAGCGCCGGCGGCGACCGCAGCGGTCTTGCTGCCGTGGCCGTCCCTGTCGTCGAGCTCGAACCGGATCGTCTCGCCTGGGCAGGTAGCGCAGCGCGCGATCTTCTGGTCGAACGCGGTACTGTCGGCCGAGATGCGGCCCGCGAACTCCGGGCCATCACGGTCGATGCCGGTGTCGACGATCGCGATCGTCACGCCCTTGCCCGTGATGCCGCGTGCGTAGGCGTATTCGGCCTTCATGCCGATGGCAGCCGCGCTCTTCGTATCCTCTGCGGTCGGCGTAGGCGTAGGGACAGGTGTCGGAGCCGGGGTCGGCGCCGGCGTCGGACTGGGCGTCGGGGTGACGACTGGCGTCGTTCCGGGGGAGTTGACACCCCCGCCGCCGCCGCAAGCGCCGAGCATCATGGCTCCCGCCACCGCCGTCGAGTTCCTGATTATGGCAAGCCGCCTCTCGCGGCAACCGTCGTATGCACCCACGCTCGAACCCCCGTTCGCGTCGGTGCCGACAGGCTGATCCCAGCCGGCGGCACCGCCCCTGTTGAAACGAGGCGGTGCCGGCCCGTGAGCCGGAGATTGGAAACCTGCGATAAGACAGGCGCGAGCGTCTTTAGGCCTCCGAAGAAGCCCTGGACATACACGCCCGCTCCCCGGCCGAAACTGGTCCGGGCCGGGCGTACGGCTACTTATCGACGAGGTTTCCACGCCTCGGTCCGCCTGCGGGCGAACAGTCCATCTCTACGACGGGCGGGTTAACAATCTCAAGCGCTGAACAGCGACCTTGAAGCTGCCGGGCGTAACTCGCTGACGAAGTTGCGCATTATTTGGCGAGGGGCATGGCGGGGCAATCTGCCGCTCATAAAAGGATTCGGGTCGGCTGCTGAGGCTCTTCGGCGAACAAGCAGGAACAGCATCCCTCAATCCATAAAGCGGACGACCAAGAAAGTTCGGACAATCGGAACAATTTTTTCATCCTCCCTGTCCGAATGTGCCGGCAGGTCCGCTTTTATGATTGAGAGGCATCGTCATTTTGCCCAGCCTTCCTTCAACTGCCGAGGACCGTGCCGCCGACAGTCACTATACGCCGGCCGAGATCGGCGTGATGCTGGGCACGCTCCCCAACGCCGACCGGCAGCGGCTTATCGCCTCCTCTACCTATCTGGCACGCGACCGGCATGTTCTCGCCGCAGACCTGCGCCAGGAGGCATTCATCCGGGCGCTCGACGGGCGGCGTAAGTGCCAGCGCGGTTGGAACGTCACCGACTTTCTTGTCGGGATCATGCGCAGCCTGACCTCGGCTGAACGTGAAGCCGATATGGCTGGCCATCGTCCCGTGCTGATCGGCACCTTCGGCGAAGGTGGCATCGATCTGGCGTCACCCGCGCCATCACCGGAACAGGTCGGCCATGACGCCGTACATTACCGCCGTACGATCACCGCGATCCGCGAGGCGATTGAACGCGACCCGCGCCTCGTCGCGTTGGTCGACGCGCTATTGGATGGGGCAAAAGGTGCCAAGCTTCAGCGGCGGTTGGGGGTCGACGCGATCGAACTTGGGTCGCGCCGCAAGCAGCTCAAGCGCGTGCTAACAAAAGCCACGAAAGACAGGAGCCTGCCGTGACGCAAAAGGATATAGATCTTGAGCAACTACGGCTGATCGACGACTTTCTCGAAGAGGACGTCGTCGATCCTACCAACAATGATGCGTTCAACGCCGAAATCAGGCAGGCGATCACCGCCGTCGAGGAAGCAGGGCTACAGGATATTGCATCGGCCTTTGATCGTGAGCGAGACGAAGCATGGGTCGCATCATTTTGCAGTCGCTGACTGTGGGCCAGAAATTTCGACACGCTTCAAAATAGCATTGTCGCACATGCAGTGACTCGGTAGTTTGACCGACAACGGATCACGCTAGAGCCTTGTGTAGAAAGGCCGATAGCCGATCGTCATCGCTCATGGCCACGTTGAAGCGCATGTGATCGCGCCAGCTGCCGCTCGTACTGAACACCGGTCCTGGTGCGAGCACGATACCTTCGGCGATCGCGTGGCGGGCTAGGTCAACAGCATCGATGGCATCCGGCAAGCGCGCCCATAGGAATATGCCAGCGGCCGGCTCCATCCATGGCTTGATACCAACCGCGTGCAGTCGTTTGGCGACTTTGACTGTGGCCCGAGCCAGCCGGGTACGAACGCCATCGACGTGACGCCGATAGCTGCCATCGGTCAGCACCGCGTGCAGCAGGTTGGCGGTGAGCGGACTGCCGGCCATCGAGGTCGCGATGCGCAGGTCGGCCAGCCCTTCGATCCAGTCGGGCCGTGCCGCGATATGGCCGCAGCGCACCGCCGCCGACAGCGACTTGGAGAAGCTGCCGATGCGGATCGTCCGGTCAAGGCCATCGAACGCCGTCAGACGCGGCGAAGGCGCATGCTCAAAGTCGGCGAAAATATCGTCCTCGACGACGACCATGTCATGCGCCTCCGCGATCTTGAGCAGCCGGTGCGCGGTAGTGGCCGCGAGCGACGCACTGGTCGGGTTATGGACGCCCGAATTCGTCAGATAGAAGCGTGGTCGATGCTTTGCCGCGGCCTCAGCGAAGGCGGCGACGTCTGGACCCGTCGGTGTCATCGGCACGCCGACAACCGTTGCCCGGTGCGCCCGCAGAAGCGCCAGGAAGTTGAAGTAACATGGGTCGTCGACCAGCACGGTATCGCCTGGTTGGAGCAGGAAGCGGCACACCAGATCGAGCGCATGTGTGCCGCTGTCGGTCAGCAGAATCTGGTCGGGCCCGGCTTCGATCCCCTGATCCACCATCCGCCTCGCCAGCAACGCCCTGAGTGGGGGCGAACCCAACGGGGAAGCATAGCCCGCCAGCGTGCCGTTCTCTTCGGATCGCGCCGCCCCGCGCATTGCCTTGCGCAGCGCGTCGCCCGCCAGCCAATCGTCTGGCAACCAGCCGCATCCCGGCATCAATTCGTGACGCCGCTCACCCAGTGACTGACGCAGCATCCAGAGCGGATCGACCTCACGTTCCTTCGTGCTGGCCAGCCGATCCAGCGCCAGCGGAGCCAGTGGCGCGGCGACATAGAAGCCCGACCCCGATCGCGACCGGATCACACCCTCGGCGGCGAGCCGATCATAAGCCTCGACCACCGTCGAGCGCGCGACGCCGCTCGTTTCGGCCATCGCGCGGATCGACGGCAGCCGTGCGCCCGGCGTCAGCGCCCGAGAGTCGATCCGGTCGCGGATCGCGCGGACCACCATGCCGGTGCGGGTTTCGTCTGGGGCGCTCGCCATCGTACTGCCTTTCTCACCCATACAGTTCAGCGCGATCGTACCGATGTGTATCTGTCGGTGCCAGTCGCCCCGCGATAGGACCAGCCATCATCAACAGGAGATGCCCGTGACCCGCCCATTCTGCCTCGTCGACGTATTCGGCACCGATCCGCTGACCGGCAATCCGCTTGCCGTCATCGCCGATGCCGATGGCCTGACGACGGACGAGATGCAGGCGATCGCGAGCTGGCTGAACTTCTCGGAAACGACCTTCCTGCTGCCGCCGACCGATCCATCAGCCGATTATCGCGTACGCATCTTCACCATGGCGCACGAATTGCCCTTCGCGGGGCACCCGACCTTGGGGAGCGCCCATGCCTGGCTCGAAGCGGGCGGACAGCCGAAGCAGGACGGCATGGTCGTACAGGAATGCGGCGTCGGACTGGTGACGATCCGGCGCGATGACGATCAGCTTGCTTTTGCCGCCCCACCTTTGCTGCGCGGGGGCACGCCGACCGAGGCGGAGATCGCTCAGGTTGCAGAGTTGCTGCGAATAGACCGCGCGGCGATCGTCGACGCAGCCTGGGCCGACAATGGTCCCGGCTGGATCGCGGTCATGCTGGAGTCGGCCGAGGCGGTGCTGGCGGTCGAGCCGGCGCGGCACCATCCCGAGCATATCGACATCGGCATCGTCGGCCCGCACACGCCCGGTGGCGCGGTGGCGTTTGAACTGCGCGCGCTCTTCACCGACGCGCATGGCGGGCTGATCGAAGACCCGGTGACCGGCAGCCTCAACGCGTCCGTAGGCCAGTGGCTGTTCGCGAGCGGCCGGGCCAACGGCAGCTATGTCGCCGCACAGGGCACGCGCCTCGGGCGGAGCGGGCGTATCCATGTCTCGCAGGACGAGGCCGGCCAGGTCTGGGTCGCCGGAGCGACGCGGACTTTGTTCTCCGGGCGGACGCAAGGGTGATGCAGGTCGCGATCCTGACCTTCGACGGCTTCAACGAACTGGATTCGTTCGTGGCCGCCGCGATCATCAACCGGGTGCGCCCGCATGGGTGGGCCGCGCACATCACAGCGCCGACCGAGACGGTGACGTCGTTGAACGGCGTCACGATCCATCGCCAACGGCCGCTCGCATTCCTTGAGGAGGCGGATGCGGTGCTGATCGGCAGCGGCGTCCGCACGGGGGAGATCGCCAACGATCCGGCGATGCTCGCCCGGCTTCGTCTCGATCCGACGCGGCAGTTGATTGCGGCGCAATGTTCGGGGACGCTGCTGTTGGCCAGGCTCGGCCTGATCGGCGACCTGCCAGCCTGCACCGACCTCACCAGCAAGCCATGGGTGGTGGAGGCCGGTGTCACGGTCATCGACGCACCGTTCGCCGCTTACGGCAATGTCGCGACGGCGGGCGGTTGTCTTGCCGCGCCCTATCTCGCCGCATGGCTGATCGCACGCGGAGGCGAGCCCGAACTGGCGCGCGAGGCACTTCGTTACGTCGCGCCGGTTGGCGAGAAGGCGCGCTTCGTCGACCATGCCATGGCAATCGTCGCGGGCGAGCTGGCATTCGCCTGACCCGCCCGCGCGGATTTCCGTCGAGCTTACGCCTGCCGGCTGTCCCAGCCTTCCAGGACCATCTTGCCCCGCGTGGCGGCGCTCTCGATCCGGCGGTGCGCCTCGATCAGATTGGCGGCATTGATCGGCGAGAGCGTATCGGTCGCCGTGGTGCGAATGCGCCCCTCGTCCACCAGTTTGGCCACTGCGTCCAACAGTCGACCCTGCTCGCCGACGTCCGGTGTGTCGAAGAGCGACCGGGTGAACATCAATTCCCAATGGACCGACACCGCCTTGCGCTTGAAGGCGACGATGTCGAGGCTGGCGGGATCGTCGATCAGCGCGAAGCGGCCCTGCGGCGCGATCAACTCGGCGATATCGGCCAGATGGCGATCGGTATGGGTGGTCGAAAAGACCAAGGCGGGCGCGCCGACGTCCAGCGCGGCGATCTGCGGTGCCATCGGCTGGGCATGATCGATGACATGATGCGCGCCGAGGTCGCCCACCCAATCCCGGGTCTCGGCGCGCGAGGCAGTGGCGATCACGGTCAGGTCGGTGCGGGCCCGCGCGATCTGGATCGCCGCGGAACCGACGCCGCCCGCGCCGCCGATGATCAGGACGGCACGGGCGCCGCTCGCCGGCTGATCGTCGACCTTCAACCGGTCGAACAGGGTTTCCCAGGCGGTGATCGTCGTCAGCGGCAACGCCGCCGCCTCCGCGAAGCCGATGCTGCGGGGGCGATGGCCAACGATCCGCTCGTCGACCAGCTGATATTCGGCATTGCTGCCATCGCGCATCAGGTCGCCCGCATAGAAGACCTCGTCACCCACCTTGAAGCGGGTGGCCTGCGGGCCGACCGCCTCGACCACGCCCGCCGCATCCCAGCCAAGGACGCGTTCGTCGCGCCCGTCGAACGGCGCGGCGCCGGCGCGAACCTTCGCATCGACCGGGTTCACCGAGATCGCCCGGACCGCGACCAGGATATCACGCCCGGTCGGAACGGGTCGTGGCAGTTCTACGTCGATCAGGGCATCGGCCCGGTCGATCGGGCCGGGCTGGCGATAGGCTATGGCGCGCATGGGTCTTGCTCCTTTTGCTGACGCACGCGAGATAGGGACGGTGTCAGCTTATGTCGTAGGCACAAAAAACGCTTATAGTGTCGAAAAGGATACCGCCCAGATGGCGAAAGCCCGTCACTCCCGCCTCAATTGTACCCCAGGCTGCGCCGTCGAGGCAGCGGTGAGCCTGATCGACGGCAAGTGGAAGGCGGTGATCCTCTACCATTTGCAGGCCGGAACCACGCGCTTCAACGAATTGCGCCGCCGTGCCGGGGACGTGACGCCGCGCATGCTGACCAATCAGCTGCGCGAACTGGAGGCCGATGGCCTGATCGAGCGCGAGGTCTTCGCGCAGGTGCCGCCGCGGGTAGAATACAGTCTGTCCGATCGCGGCCGATCCCTGTCGCCGATCATCGCGGCCTTGAAGGACTGGGGTGACGCGAACATGGATCTCTTCGCACGGCGATGACCATTCGGCGATGCGCAGATGACGTTCGCCGCCGTCGCCCGAACGGCGGCGTGCCTAGATATACGGCAAGAACGGGCAACTGGGATAGGTGACGGATTTCGAACGTTTTTGCACAATATGTTCACATCCTGTTCTGCATGCATTAAAAGGTCAGCATGGCGGTGCGCAAGATCATTCACGTCGACATGGACGCCTTCTTCGCGTCGGTGGAGCAGCGCGACGATCCGTCGCTGCGCGGCAAGCCGGTTGCGGTCGGCCATGCCGCCGCGCGAGGCGTGGTGGCGGCGGCCAGCTACGAGGCGCGCACGTTCGGCGTTCGCTCCGCGTTGCCCTCGGTCACCGCGCTGCGGCGTTGCCCAGACCTGATTTTCGTGCCGCCCCGCTTCGAAGTGTACCGCGACGTCTCACGCCAGATCCATGACGTGTTCGCGCGCTATACCGACCTGATCCAGCCCTTGTCGCTAGACGAGGCCTATCTCGACGTCACCGCGAACAAGCGCGGCCTGGAAACCGCATGGCTAACCGCCAAGGCGATCCGCGCCGACATTCTCGCGGAGACCGGCCTGACCGCATCGGCGGGCATCTCGTACAATAAGTTCCTGGCCAAGCTCGCCTCGGATCACCGCAAGCCGAATGGCCAATTCGCCGTCACGCCGGACATGGGCGCCCCTTGGGTCGAGACGCTGCCCGTGAGCCGCTTCCACGGCGTCGGACCAGTAACGGCGGAGAAGATGAAGCGGCTGGGGATCGAGACCGGGGCTGATCTGCGCGCCAAATCGCTGGCGTTCCTGCAGCAGCATTTCGGCAGTTCCGCCGAATGGTATCACGCCATCGCGCGCGGGGAAGACGACCGTCCGGTCAATCCGAACCGCGTGAGAAAGTCGTCGGGGTCGGAAACGACGTTCAACCGCGACCTGACCGAACCAGGGGAGATCGAGGCGGGCGTGCTTCGCATGGCCGATGACGTGTGGGACTGGTGCGAGGCACGGCAGGCGTTCGGCCGGACCGTGACGGTCAAGATCAAGTACGCCGATTTCCATCAGATCACCCGACGCCGCAGCCAGCCCGTGGCGGTCATCAGTCGCGAAGGCCTGCGCCGCGCAGCGCTCGACCTGATCCGGTCAGTTCTGCCGACCCAGAATGGGATACGACTGGTCGGCGTAACGGTATCGAACTTCGTCGAGGCCGGGGCGGCGGCACCGACCGAATTGCCGATCTTCGCGGAAGCGGCGGCGTGATGCTTAACCTCTTTGACGTGCCGCTCCTGCCGGGGCTCTCCACGCGGGCGAACCTGATCACCGCCGACGAGGAGCGCATGCTGATCGACCGGATCGATGCGACCGACCTCGAACCCTTCCGCTTCCAGGGCTGGACGGGCAAGCGCCTGACGACGTCCTTCGGATGGAGTTACGACTTCGAAGTCGGGCGCCCCAAGGATGCACCGCCGATGCCGGACTGGCTTCTCCCCATTCGCGACAGGGCCGCCAATTTCGCCGGACTCGCGCCCGAGGCGCTTATCCAGGCGCTGCTCATCCGCTACGATCCGGGCGCCGGGATTAGCTGGCATCGGGACCGACCCATTTACGGCCATGTCCTCGGCGTTTCCCTCGGCGACCCGGCGACGATGCGCTTCCGGCGGCGGCGCGGCGGCGGCTTCGACCGAGTGTCGGTGCCACTCGATCCGCAGGGCGGCTATCACATGAGCGGACCTGCTCGGCATGAATGGGAACACAGCATCGCACCGATGGAACGCCCGCGCTGGTCGATTACCTTACGTAGCCTCGCAGAACATCGTTCATAGGTAGGATAGGGCTTACTGCCGTTGTGCTGCTGACCGGCGATCAGGAGCGCTGTGAACAGCACCCGTCGTCGACGCCGTGAAGCGGCTGAGATCCGCCTACGGCGGGTGTCGACCAACTCACGCCGTTCGTTTATCGGCCTTTGAATGGCTGTTCCCGTGAAAACCGGCCGTTCGCCCAGCCTGGAGGGTCAGGCAGAACCCCAGCTCAAATTCAGCCGTTTAGCGCCATCCTCGCCGACCCTGTACGCTGCAGTCCATCCATGTTCCAATCAAGCGATTGCGCGCTGGGCGTTAATTAGCATAGTTAAACGTGAAGGGGGCGCGATCGATGGGTGACGATATCCTATGATGGAATCGGCGTCATCATCAATGACAGCTTGGAAGGCATTCCGATGCCTTAATTGGGGGGCGGAGTGGATAAGGCCGAAAAACAGAAGCTGAGCGAAAGCGACATTTGCGATCTGTACATAACGCCCGCTATCGTTAACGCGGGTTGGGACCAGCTGCGCCAGGTCCGGCGCGAGGTTACGCTGACCCCTGGCCCTGTGATTGTTCGCGGAAATCTTTCAGCTCGGAACAAAAAAAAGCGCAAGTTTGCCGATTACGTCCTGTCTTGGCAGCCCGGCTTGCCCGTCGCCATTGTCGAAGCGAAGGATAACAAGCACGGGGTCAGCGACGGGCTGCAACAGGCTTTGGGCTATGCGGAAATCCTCGACCTTCCCACAGCTTTTAGTTCCAACGGAGATAGCTTTGCTCAGCACAATCGTGCGGCCATCGACGGCGAAGACACCGAGACCGCGCTCGCCATGGACGCCTTTCTGCCGCCCCGGGAAATTTATCTTCGCTATTGCCGCTTCCATGGCATCACGCCCGAGCAAGAGCCTCTGGTTGAGCAGCCTTACCACGCGGACGGTTCAGGCAAGGAGCCGCGCTATTATCAGATCGACGCCATCAACCGGACCGTCGAAGCCATCGCAAAAGGAGACCGGCGCGTCCTACTGGTGATGGCGACGGGTACCGGCAAAACATACACCACGTTCCAAATTATCTGGCGGCTTTGGAAAGCGGGGCAGGCAAAGCGCGTCCTTTTCCTCGCTGACCGCAACATCCTCGTCGATCAAACGCTGGTCAATGACTTCAAGCCCTTCGGCCAGCACATGACGAAGGTCCGCAACCGCAAGATTGACCCGGCCTACGAAATCCACCTTGGCCTCTATCAAGCGCTGAGCGGGCCAGAGGAGACCGACAAAATCTTCAAGTCGGTCTCCCGCGATTTCTTCGACCTGATCGTGGTCGATGAATGCCATCGCGGGAGCGCGGCGGAAGACAGCGCGTGGCGGGAAATCCTCGACTATTTCGAGGGCGCGATTCAGATTGGCATGACCGCAACGCCGAAGGAGACCGAGTACGTCTCCAACGTCACGTATTTCGGCGACCCGGTTTACACCTACAGCCTGAAGCAGGGCATCGAGGATGGCTTCCTCGCGCCCTACAAGGTCATCCGCATCGACATCGACAAGGACCTGCTGGGCTGGACCCCGCCAGCGGGTATGACAGACGACCTCGGTAACGCGATTGAGCAGCGCGAATACAACCGCATGGATATGGACAGGGTTCTTGTCCTCAATCAGCGCACCAAGCTGGTCGCCGAGCGGGTGATGCGCTTCCTCAACGCGACCGATCCCATGTCGAAGACGATCATCTTCTGCGAGGACATTGACCACGCCGAACGGATGCGGGCGGCCATCGTAAACGCTGCAGGCAAGATCGCGCGCGACAATCCGCGCTACGTCATGCGGATCACGGGAGACAGCATCGAGGGCAAGGCACAGCTCGACAACTTCATTGACCCGGAACAGCCGTTCCCGGTCATCGCAACCACCTCGCAGCTTCTCAGCACTGGTGTCGATGCCAAGACCTGCAAGCTAATCGTGCTTGACCGCACGATCACGTCTATGACGATGTTCAAGCAGATCATCGGCCGGGGCACCCGTATCGACGAAGATCATAACAAGTATTTCTTCAGCATCATGGACTTCAAGAAGGCGACCCAGCTTTTCAGCGACCCCGATTTCGATGGAGAGCCGGTGGTTATCTATGAGCCGGGCGACGGCGACCCGCCGGTCCCGCCTGATCCCGACGATGGCGACCCCGACGATGACGATGACGACGATGAGACCGGCGGCACCAAGCTGGTCGTGTCGGGTGTCCCCGTGCGCATCATCGCCGAGCAGGTTAAATATGTCGGCAGCGACGGCAAACTCATCACCGAAAGCTATCGCGAGTTCGCGAAGAAGGCGGTTTTGTCCGAATATCGCTCGCTTGATGAGTTCATCGCGAAGTGGAGTGCCAGCGACCGCAAGCAGGCCATCATCGCCGAGCTTGAGGAACACGGCATCGTCCTTGCCAATCTGCAAGCCGAGGTCGGCAAGGATGTGAGCGACTTCGATTTGCTCGCCCATATCGCCTATGACCAGCCGCCGCTCACCCGCCGCGAGCGCGCGGAGAAGGTACGCAAGCGCAACTATTTTGCCAGGTATGGCGAGCAGGCGCGGGCGGTGCTGGAAGCCTTGCTCGAAAAATATGCCGACGAAGGCATCGAGACTATCGAGGACACGAAGGTGCTGCGCCTGCGGCCGTTCGACGCTATCGGCACCCCCATCGAAATCATCAAGGGCGCGTTCGGCGGCAAGGCGGCTTACGACGCCGCGCTGACCGATCTTGAAGCCCAAATCTACGAACAGGCAGCGAACGAATGAGCAATGTTTCGGGCGCGGTGAAGTCCATTCAGGACATCATGCGCAAGGATGTGGGCGTTGATGGCGATGCCCAGCGCATCAGCCAGATGGTCTGGATGATCTTCCTCAAAATCTACGATGACCGCGAGGAAGAGTTGGAGCTGACCGAGCCTGACTTTCGCTCACCCATCCCGGAGAAATACCGCTGGCGCAATTGGGCCAAGGACCGAGAGGGCATTACCGGCGAGGGGCTAGTCAAGTTCGTTGATGAGCTGTTCTTTACCCTTAAAAACAGCCTGCCCACCATCGGCGAGGTCGGCAAGCGTGCCCAGGTCATCCGCGACGTGTTCGAGGACACCTATAACTACATGAAATCCGGCACGCTGATGCGGCAGGTTATTAACAAGATCAACGAGATAGACTTCAACAATACGCAGGACCGGCACACCTTCGGTGCGATCTACGAACAGATTCTGAAGGACCTGCAAAGCGCCGGGAACTCCGGGGAGTTCTACACCCCGCGCGCAGTCACCCGGTTCATGATCGACCAGCTGGCGCCCAAGCTCGATGAAGTCGTGCTTGATCCCGCTTGCGGTACCGGTGGCTTCCTTGCCTGTACCATCGACCACAAGCGCCAGTTCGTGAAATCGCCCGAGGATGAGGCGACGCTGGTAGCCAGCCTGCGCGGGGTCGAGAAGAAGGCGCTGCCGCATATGCTGTGTGTCACCAACATGATCCTGCACGGCATCGACACGCCCGAGGGCATCCGCCACGGCAACACGCTGGAAAAGCCCTACCGCGACTATGGGGACCGGGATCGTGTGCCGGTGATCGCCACCAACCCACCCTTTGGCGGCATGGAGCAAGACGGGATCGAAAGCAATTTTCCCGCCCATCTCCGCACGCGAGAAACCGCTGACCTGTTCATGGCGCTGATTATCAAGCTGTTGCGCGCCGGTGGGCGCGCGGGCGTGGTGCTGCCCGATGGCTTCCTGTTCGGCGAGGGCACCAAGACCACGCTCAAGCGCGCCCTGATGGAGGAGTGCAACCTGCACACCATCGTTCGCCTGCCGAACGGCGTGTTCAACCCCTATACCGGCATCAAGACCAACCTGCTCTTCTTCACCAAGGGCACGCCCACCAAGCACATTTGGTTTTACGAGCATCCCTATCCGCCGGGCGTAACCAACTACAACAAGTCCCGGCCGATGCAGTTCGAAGAATTTACAGCCGAGCGCAACTGGTGGGGCGATGAGGCGGATGGCTTCAAAGCGCGTGTTGAGACCGAACGGGCATGGCGCGTTAGTGCGGAGGACGTTGAGGCGTCCGGCTTCAACCTTGATCGTAAGAACCCACACACGCCGTATCGGGAGAGCCATGACCCGGACGAACTGCTGGCCCAATATGCGGCGCAACAGGGCGAGATGCAGGGCTTGCGCGACCGGCTTAAGGCGATCCTCGGCGAGGCGCTGGCGGGCGGCGAACGGGCTGACGCATGAGCGACATTGCCGCGCTGGTCAGCGACCATCTCGACATCTGGACTGCCGCCACCGAGCGCAAGAACGGCGCGGGGCGCGGCGGCGGTAAGCGGATAAGTCTCTACGGTATCGAGCGGCTTCGGACGTTGATCCTTGATCTGGCCGTGCTTGGGAGATTGGTGCCTCAGGACGAAGGGGATGAATCCGCCACGGTCCTGTTGAAAGCTACCGCCGCCGCTAGGCTGGCCGCTGTTCAATCGGGTAAGGCGCGCAAGCCTAAACCAACTAATGAGTTGCCTAATGACTTGCCGGAATTGCCCCGTGGATGGTGTTGGACGCAACTTTCCGAGCTTGCCGAAATCAGTCCCAGCAACGCGTCCGATGACAATGTGGAAGCATCGTTCGTGCCGATGGCACTCGTCACATCGAGCATTGCTGGCGAGCATGACTTCGAGGTTCGGAAGTGGGGAGAGATAAAGAAGGGGTTCACGCATTTTGCCGATGGCGATGTAGCTTTGGCAAAAATCACACCCTGCTTTGAAAATGGCAAAGCGGCTATTCTACAAGACCTGCGCAACGGCATTGGGGCCGGGACAACTGAATTGCACGTCGCTCGTCCATGGCTTCCCGAATTGAATCGGCGCTTCCTACTGCTGACAATGAAGACGGGGACATACCTTCGCAACGGAGAGGCGAAGATGACCGGCACCGCCGGTCAAAAGCGCATCACTCGATCTTACTTCGAGGCCACGCCGCTTCCCCTCCCGCCTCTCGCCGAACAGGGGCGGATTGTGGCGAAAGTGGATGAGTTGATGGCGCTGTGCGATGCGCTGGAGGGGGAGAGCGCGGCGGCGCTGGCGGCGCACCAGACGCTGGTCGAAACCTTGCTCGCCAGGCTCGTGAACAGCGCCGACGCCGCCGACCTCGCCGCCAACTGGACCCGCCTCGAAGCCCACTTCGACACCCTCTTCACAACCGAAGCCAGCGTCGAGGCTCTCAAGCAGACGGTCCTCGAACTGGCCGTGCGGGGACGATTAACCCGCCCCGAACACGAGGACGGGCAAGTCGAACAGCTACTCACTGACATTGCTGAGCACCGGAAATTGAAGGTCAAGCAAGGTCGTCGCCGGGCGCCGGACGTGCCAGCACGAGCAGTCAACGGGGCAGAACTCCCGTTCGTAATTCCAGAACACTGGCAATTCGCTCGCTTTCAAGACGTACTGATTAACCGAGACGCTGAACGTATCCCCGTATCGTCTGGGGAGCGTGTCGGTCGAAAGGGTGAATACGACTACTACGGCGCGTCGGGCGTAATTGACAAAATCGACCGATTCTTGTTCGAAGAACCTCTACTGCTGATCGGCGAGGATGGAGCGAATCTCATCAATCGCTCAACGCCCATCGCATTCGTTGCGCGAGGAAAATACTGGGTGAACAATCATGCCCATGTGCTCGAAGCGTGTTCTGAAACGCTGCTTCGTTACATGGAAATATTTATCAATGCGATTGACTTGAAGCCGTATGTAACAGGGACGGCGCAGCCGAAGATGAACCAAGCCAAGATGAACTCAATCATTGTAGCCCTGGCACCGGCCGACGAGATGAAAAGGGTAGTGGCGAAAGTCGATGCCCTCATGATCCTTTGCGACGACTTGAAAGCTCGCATCACCGACGCTGGACAAATCCAGATGCGTCTTGCGGACGCCATCGTCGAACGCGCTGCTGCCTGAGTATGGCCACCGCTCCCGCCCTGCTAAGTTGGTGCGAGGAAGATCGGCACCGCAAGTACAGCGATTATCGCGACTTCAACGATTGGTTCGATGGTGCGGAGGGCGTCGAGGCGCGTGTCGTGGCCAAAGTCGCTGGACTGGCCAGCCCGAGCAAGGCGTTCTTCGTCGGCGACCGGGAGGGCTACGGCATCGCCTTCGAGGCGTGGTGGCAGGGCCAGCGCAACCAATGGTTGAGCCGCGAGGCCCTGATCGAGTTTCGCAGCGACGCGCACTGGGCCGACCGCAATAATTGGCGCTTCGATCAGCTTTGCGAACAAATCGCGCTTGGCAACGTGGTGCCGTTCATCGGCGCAGGGCTATCGCAGCCGGGCGGTTTCCCGACATGGAAAGACCATCTGCGCCAGCAGGGGCGCACCGCCGGGTTGCCGCCCGAAGACGTCGAGGCGATGCTTGCCGCCGGTGACTATGAGGGAATCGTTCACGCCATCGAAGGCCGGCTGGGGCAGCCGGTCTTCAGGCAGGAACTGCGCGATGCCTTCGCCCGCAACGGCACAATCCCGCCCGCCGATTATCTGATCGCCGAGATTTTCTCGGACACACTCATCACCACCAACTATGACCGCATGCTCGAACAAGCGTTTGACGTTGGCGGGGGCAAGCCCGTTCAGGTGTTGACGCCTGCCACGATCCTCACGCGACCCGACGCCGAAAGCGTGACGATCTTGAAGCTGCACGGCGACATTGTCGCGCCCGGCGGGTGCATCCTCAGCCGCAATCAATATGCCGCCGCCTATGGGAACGGTGCCGTCGACCCTAGCCTGCCGATCCCGCAGGCGCTAGACTATTATTTCCGCAACTCCAGCCTGCTATTCCTGGGATGTAGCCTCAATCAGGATCGGACGGTTCAGGTGTTCGAGGCAATTATTAACCGCGCCCTCTCCGAATCGGCGGACTTGCCGCAGCACTTCGCCATCGAGCAGTTGCCCGCCGATGAGGCGGCATTAATCGCGCGTAACGCGGCGCTGCTGCGCATCGGCGTCACCCCGATCTGGTTTCCGTCCGGAGCATTCAAGTTTATCGAGGAAATCCTGAGACTTGCTCGCAACGAAATGCTCTCGCGTCGGTAGTCGCTGGTCACGGGGCGGCGAAGAACTCTAGAGAGGCTGCTTTCATAGCCCATAAATGTCAAACCAGACGTTCCGCCGACGGCCCAGCTTCTGTTGTTCCGCAACGCTGGTTGGCCAAGAATTGAGCGTCGGCTTCCAATACAAGGTGCCGTTCGACATGTCGCGTGCGAACGTCGGGAGTGTCCCACGAAACGCCATTGGCAAACCGGCGGCGCACGACCAGCTCAAGACATTCAACGCCGTTGATGTGAGCGTCGGCTTTCGCTGAAGCCCGCCATTCGGGTCGCGCAAACCGGCGGGTCGGCTCGGCGCCCCAATTGCTGCCGTTCGCTGTTCCATTTAGCGAGCCCGGAAGCGGCCACTTGTTAGCAACTCGTCGTCTTGAAAGACTTCCCACTACTTCACGGCGCTCTCCGGTGTTCCCACGACGCTCTTCGGCTTATGGACGGCATTGGCCAGCCGCTCCGAATAGGCGATGGCGAGTTCGCGCTGATCGAGCGCCTTGAGCTGCTCGATGTCCTGGGCGTTCGCCATGAATTCGAGCAGCTTCTCGCGCGGGGTATGCTGGTAGGTCTCGAACAGCCAGTCGCACCAGTCGACGAAGCTCTCGCACTTCCCGTCGGGCTTCAGCACCTCGCCGAAATAGGTATCGGGATACTGGCGATATTCCGCCAGCTCCTGGGGGCTGAGCGCGTCGACCGCAATAATGTGACGGCCATCGTCGAGCTCGAAGGCGCTGTGCATCGTGCCGGATTTGGGATCGACGCTGGCATTGTAGAAGCGCCCCGCCTGTAGCGCGCCGTTCTCGTCCGGTATGGCGTAGCGCTCGCCGAACTTGAGCCGAGGCGGCCCGCCGTCGGGGGTGAGTGTGCTGGGCAACTCGCCGTCGAAGGTAGCGGGGATCTGATAATGCGTCTTCATCGACTCGATCAGCGCCGTCATCGGCGCATGCTTGGCGCGCGCCGCCATCACTCCGGCGAAGCCCTGGTAGCGGACATCTGGCCCGAAGTCCGGGATGCGATAGCCGGCGGCAAGCGCCTGGATATTGCCGCCGGTGCCGGCGAGGTCGTGGTGGAAGGCGTGATTGGTGACGAACACATAGGCCGGCGGTAGCGGCGCGCCGTCCCTGTCGGTCGCGCCTTCATTGTCGCGGATCTGCTTGAGCGCGGCGGCCGGCCAGCCCTCCAGCGTCCCGCTGGCCTTGAGCTGGTCGGGCACGTTGATCTCGATGATCACCACGCGGGTATGTGCGGCGGCCTTGCCGAGCGCCTTGGCGAGCTTGGCGCCGACACGCAGCCGCTTGACCTCGTCAACCGGATTATCGGACGCCTCGGGGTCGGCGGTATGGACGCGTGATTTTACTTCGACCGAGAATTGCTCGTCGGTTTTCGCCCAGGTCGCGACGAACTCGACGCTGGAATGCGATTTGGGCTTGGTCTCCTCATAGCTGAGCGTGAAGCCGGCCTTGAGGAATGCCGCGGCGGCATAGGTCTCGAACAGCGCGCCAATGAACGCATCGTCGCGCGTGCTCCTCAGCCGCTGGAGATAGATGTCGGCCATCGCCTGGCCGTCGCCGTGATGCGCGATGAGGTAGATATTATAGGAGAGGTTGAGGAAAGCCTGGATCGCGCCGGTCATCGGCGCGCTGGTGACGCCGTCTGGATTAGTGAACGGCTTGGCGTCGGCGACGGCCTGCGCGTACCAGCGCAGGATCTGGTGACGCTGTTCTAGCGGCTTGGCCTGCTCGGCGTTGGACCAGTCGGGGCCGAGGCTGCCGAGCAGATAGTCGCGCAGGAAATCGTGAAACGTCACCCATTTGCGAGAATGATAAAGTCGCTTCCCAACGACCACGACCCGTTCACCGCTGACCGGGGCAGACAGGATCGGGCGCCCTAACCCTTGCTGTTGCAGCTGGCGTGTGCGCAGCGCCTCGGCCTGGCGCCGCGCGCGATCGATAGCGGCGAAGTCGAATGGGGGTGCGCGGTCCGTCGGCGCTTTGCGCGGATCGCCGCAACACTTCTTGAATTTCTTGCCGCTGTCGCACGGACAAGGCTTGTTTCGGCCGATCCCCGCCATGATACCAAGATCGAAATGATCGTGCCGAAAATCAAGCGGTGCGCAAGGATAGAAACGGGCGGTGCGAGCAACCCGGGCATCTTGCCCGCCTTGTTGGAAGGACTGAGCTTTTGGGACTGCAGATGCCCGCGCAGTGGCGCTTTCGCTCGCCCGGCCCGATCGAAATGGAGGCAATGAACGCGTTCAACACGCTGGTCCACACCATCGCCAGCCAGAGCGAATCCTCCTGGAGCATCTTCGAGCTGTTCAAGTCGAAGTTCGGCGGGAGCGGTTGGAGCTCGAGCGAGAGCTGGGCGATCAGCGACCTGCACAGCATGATGGCCGCCTCGGCTGACAATGCGCCCGCCTTCATCGCGGCGTTCTGGGACGGCTGCGAAGAGGTGCGGGGCCAATATCCCGAGGTCGGCTTGCCCGATGTCGATATCGTCAACGGCGTCCTGTTCGAGCATAGTGTGCCTTATGAGATACGGCCGCCCGATTTGCTCGCGCGCAACCCCCAGACCCCGATCCCGGTCCGAGCGCCGAACAAGTCGATCGGCGAGCGCGCAGTCGAGCTGATCCATGCCTCGCTCGACCAGGCCGACCGGCTGCTGCTCGAGCAGCGCCCACGTCAGGCCGTGCAGGAGATCCTCTGGTTGCTCGAGACCGTATCGACCGCCTTCCAGGGTGCCGACACCGGCACGGGCACTGTCGCGGGCAAATATTTCAACGAGATCATTCGCGACCTGCGCGCGAAGCATCAGGGGCGCACGCTCGCCGAGGCGCTCGGTTGGATGACAAAAATGTACGGGTTCCTCTCCTCGCCCTCAGGGGGCGGCGTGCGCCACGGCACTCAGCTCGCCGCCGATGTGTCTCCGACACTCAAGGAAGCCCATCTCTACTGCAATCTTACCCGCAGCTATATCGGCTACCTGTTGGCGGAGATTGCGGAGCTGGACAGTACGCGCGGCTAGCCAGGGTAGCCTGACGGAGCGCATTGCAGCGATTAGGTGAACAGCTCCAGCGATTTCGGTGTCGGCAGCGAGCGCTTCGGAAAGCGGTCTCGCAAGCGGCGGGCCGCTGCGCCGAGGTCGTCGGCTCTACCGAGCGCGCGTTCGACTAGCCATGCCGCCGTCTCCCGGTCGACCCGCCGCTGCGTCCGGTCGCCGGTCGGCGTGTGCAGCTTCGCGTCGCCGCCATTTAGCGCCGCTGCCCAACCGGCTTCGGCGCCGGCGACATCGATGCCCGTCATGATCTGCTCGAACGCGTCGGGTGCGAGCTGCCAAATTAGGCGCAGGAACATCAGCGGTTCATCGAAGAAGGGCTGGGACTTTCGCGACAATTGCTCGCTCGCGGTCTTGACGTGGGGCGCGATCATTGGCCCGAGCAGGTCGCCATGTGCCTCGGCGAGCTGAGCCACGACTGCCGCGCTCATGCGCCAGTGGAAATGGCCATAGGAAGCGAGGCCGACCTGCTTACCCGCCTTGAGCTTGATCACCGCGGCGTCCGGCGCCAGCATCGCCAGGCGGACCGGCAGCGTGTCTGCCCGATCGAGGTTACGATCCACCAGCGCGCGGATCGGCGCCTTGGCGGACAGGGCCTGAAAGCAGACCTGCAGGAAGACTTCGATCTCATGATACATGGCGCTCCACGCGTCGCCGATCGTCCGGTCGATCCGATCCCAGTCGATCAGGGCGATAGTGGCTTCGAACTGGCGCTTCGAGACCTCGCGCATGAAATTCAGCAGCCAGGCGGCAGGCTGGAAGTCGCGTCGGTGGATCGCGCTCAACTGAGCGGCAAGGCCTTCGGGCGTCCAGCTCGTCGCTAGCGTGCGCGCGACCGCCCGCATGCGGGCGGTCGGCCCTTTGTTCCGATAGATGCCGAGCGTGTCCGATAGCCGCAGGGAGTGCCACACCATGTCGTGCAGCTCGTGGAAGCTGTGAAAGGGACGCGCGCGCAGCTCCTCGCCGATTGCGGGGAGCAGCGCCTCGATCAGATCGAGCCCGAATTCCTCATCGTCCCAGGCGAACAGCTGGCAAAAGCTGCCGGCGTACGAAAGATAATGCTCGCGCGGCCAATCGTGCATCGTCGCGAGACATGATGGCCGGTCGATGGCGGCAAGAAAGCGTGCGGTCCAGTCGTCGGGCCGATACCCCATGCAGGATTTCATCATGCCGGCGGCCTCGCACGCGAGCACGGCATCGCGCTGGCTTACCGCTGCCGCCACCTTGGCCGGGTCGGCCCGCGCGATCAGCGATTTCGCCAAGTCCGTGTCTTTCATTCCAATCTGTCCGATCAGGTGGCCGATACCATAGCCGGTGCCGGGCAGCGGCGAACTGAACCAGTCGGCTGCTACCTCCGCGTAGCCTTGCGTGATCGTCGCCGCCCAATCGTCGACATAGCTTTGCAGCTCGGACAGGAGCCAAGCGGCGCCGCGCCGCGCCTCCGGGCTCTCGGCACCCCAACAGCGCGCGATCAGCGCGGGCAGCTGCGATCGATCGACCAAGTGCGTCCAGCGCGTCGGGAAATTGCCCATCATACGCAGCTCGGTGAGCAGCGCCGAGATGCCCGAGAGCGGATAGGTGCCTGCCGCAATGACGTGATCGACCATCGCGCCGATCGCGGCACGCCCTTCCTTGGTTTGTCCCTCCAGCACTCGCGCGATCAGCACGGTGGCCAGCCTTTGATGGGGGCAGCGCAGATCGTCCTCCGCCAGCAACAGGCGTCGCTCGATCAGCCAGGTCGTCGCTTGGCGCCGCTGCTGGGCGGCAATGCCGCCGGCATCGAACAATCCCGTCAGATCGTCTGGCTGGGCGCGGGCATCGCGTGTCGCCAGCTGACGGATCGCGGCCGCGGCGAGAACCAGGTCCGCATCGGCGGCGCGCGCGTCCTCCGCCGATTGTTGCGCCCGACGCCAACCGCCGCCGAGGTTGAAGCAGAATTGCCACGGCCGCTGCGCCGTCGCCGCGGCGGCCAGCCGGTCTTCGATCGCCTCGTCGCCGATGGCATCGCCGACTCGGTCGTCGATACGCATGACGATGCGCGCCGTCGCAGGGAGATCGGCGCGCAGCCCGGCGGCGATGACTGCGACGGCCTGTGCGGGATCGATACGGATCGCGCCGGGGAGCGGTGCATTGTCGTCCGCGATCGTGTGGGCGCTCAACAGCCACTGCGTCGCGCCGGCCGCTTCCTCGGCACGGCGCAGCAATTGTGGGTCCGTCAGATGGGCATCGTCGATGATGTGCACGGTCGGCTGATTGCCGGGTGCAAGGGAGAGGGCGCCAAGTGCGGGATCCTTGAGCCGCAGCACCCGCCAACCCTTGTCATGCGCACGCTTCGCTAGCTGCAATGCGCACACCGACTTGCCGGCACCCGCCGTTGCTACCAGCCGCGCGCTGAACCCTGCTTCGAGTTCGCGCCACAGCCGGTCGACCTGGGGCAATTCGGGACAGGCGCTGACATCGGCAGGCCCGAGCGGCCGCCCGAGCAGCGCCGGGCCAAGATCGCGCGCCTGATCGAAGCGCTCCTCGATCCACGCTTCCTCGGCTTGGTCTGGCGCCGCCGTTCCGAGCGCGTCGATCACACGTTCGGGCAACGCTGCGAGCGTCGCCATCAATTGGGGCAGCTGGACGCCAAGCCCGGGATAGAATTGCTCGATAACCGCCGGATGCTGGGCCAACTGCGACATCAGGCTGTTCCAGCCGAGCGCATTCACCGGGAATTTGCCGGCGGCGATGCGCTGCCGTGACACCGCTAGCGCATGCGCCTGGAGCTTAGGCCGTATCGACATTCAGCGTAGCCAGATCATGGCAGCCGCGAGGTGGACGAAGCCGATGAAGTGGATGGTGCGACGGTCGTATCGGGTGGCGAAGCGGCGGAAATGCTTGAGGTGACCAAAGCATCTCTCGATCTGGTTGCGATGCTTGTAGATGCCTGCATCGTGCGGGATGGCGACCTTGCGGTTGCGCCTGGACGGGATCACCGCCTCGGCGTGCATCGCCTTGATCTGGCTACGCAAGTCGTTGCCATCATACGCCTTGTCGGCGAGTACCGCTTTGCCGCGCTGACCTTCGAGCAAGGCAGGTGCCGAGGCGATGTCACTGGCTTGTCCCGGCGTGATGCGGAACCGCAAGGGCCGGCCAAACGTGTCGGCGAGCATGTGGATCTTGGTGGTCAGTCCACCTCGGGAACGCCCCAGCGCCTGATCCTTGGCCCCCCTTTTCCGGTCGCCGCCTGCTGATGGGCGCGAACGATCGTACTGTCGATCATCAGATACTGGTTGTCCCGGTCGGCGGTCAGCGCCTCGAACACCCGCTCCCAGACCCCAGCGTGACACCAGCGGCTGAAACGCCGGTGCACCGTTTTCCACTTGCCATAGCGCTCCGGAAGGTCGCACCAATGGGCGCCAGAGCGCAGCACCCACAGACATCCGTTCACGAACAGGCGATTATCCGCGCCTGTCCGGCCAGGATCAGCCGTCTTGCCCGGAACCAGCGAGGCAATTCGCAACCATTGCGCCTCGCTCAACTCGTATCGCTTGATCCCCATTATCCGCTCCACGTCCGACATGGATGCCTATGAATCAGCCTTCACGCCGTTTGGGAATCCTGAATGTCGATCCGGCCTAGCGTCGTCGGCAAAGGTCGTGGCGAAGGTCCAGCCCGCCAGGGTGGGCACGAAGCCTTCCGCCTTGGCAAGCTCAGCATCGAATTCGCGCGTAGTCGCCTTCTTCCCGAAATTTCGGTCTTTGCCCTTGCACTGGACGCCGAGCGTCTCACCGGGGCCGTCGGGCCGCGCACCGTGGATGTCGACGCCATGCTGCGCCTGACCGCTTCGGCCATGGCGCTGCGCCAGCGGATCGTTCCAGATTGCCGCGAATAGCGCCCGGCAGAGTTCCTCGAACGTCTCCCAAGATGCTGGCGGATTGATCTGCTGCGCGAGGAACTCCATCGCGCCATCGTAGCGGATCGTCCTGCCGGAGCCAGTACCGACCCGCGCTCGCAGAGAAGCGGATCGAGCGTGAACTTCTCGAACGAACACCTGGGTAGGCTGGTCATGCCGACTTCTGTCACGCGACCGATAGTGCGCCAAGACCGGGCGGTCGGGTGGCAGCTCAACTAACGACCGCTTGATCAGGTTGTCATGCCAGAAGCTGCCGGTCCGTTGATGGCCCAGCTTCTGACGTTCCCAAACGCCGGTCGGGCGAACGTTGAACGTCGGCTTCTGACAAGAGGCGCCGTCCGACACGCCGCAGGCGAACGGCAGCAAAGTCCCAACATCGGCCACGTCGAGGGGTATACGACGATCGGGATCTACCGCTGGCCTGCTCGGGCATCACACTTCGAATAACGCGTCGGGGCATGTCGCACAGCTATAGCTGACCCGCGATCCGCGAAGATCGTCAAGCACGACTATGGCTTGAGGTATCGCCAAGTCGACAAGCCCGTTTGATGGCCTTGCCACGCTGTACCCCTTCTTGTACCCCTCGCTGTGCAACCCGCCGACAGACGGGTTGAGCGTCGGTGCAAAATCAATGACTTAGCGCGCGAGATTAATAGGTCAGGAATCCTGTCTCCCCGACCATCCGCTTGCATCGTCAGTCAACGACCAGGTTCGGACGGGCGATTTGCACGATCGGACGGCGCAGTTACGTGTCATGGTCGCGTGCATTTTGCGGTGGACCAACCCCGGTAAAGCCTCCCTAAGGCAGCTAGGGTAGGGGCGATGGCGCGGCGCTGCCGTCGATGTACCGGGTCGGGTGGGGGCACAACCAATGGCAGGCGAGGCTGCGTAAAACCAATCGAATGTCGGCATCCAAAAGTTGCCGCCATCACGTCGTGCCGGAAATACCGCGTCGCAGCGTGCAACGTTCGCTTACCGCCCCGTCGCAAAGGTGCCGCAATCGCGCCACCGTGATACTGGCCGCGTAACGACCGTTATCCCACGCAAAAAGGGGCGCCACCGTTGCCGGGGCGCCCCTTCTTCATTCCTTCTTCCCGCGTGTCCAGACGCGCGGGAAAGGGAATTACATGCCGTTGTGCTCGGCTGCGTTCTCGATCGCGTCCGACGCGTCTTCGGCGTTTTCCGAAGCGTTCATCAGGTCGGCAGCGACGGCTTCGTTCGACGTGTTCTCGGCCTGCGCTTCGAGGTTGTCAGCCAGCATTTCCAGGTTGTCCGACGCGGCGTCAGCAGCGTTGTCGGTCGGGGTGTTCTTGCAAGCGGCAACCGACAGGAGGCCGGCGGCGGCGGCGACGAGCATGATCTTCTTCATTCGGGTTACTCCCAGAAAATTCCATTTCGCGCAGTTCCCGGCGTCACCGCCGTCGCGAGATAGCCGCAATAGCGCCTTGTACGCCGCCGTCAATCTCCAATTGTGGCAAGAATGCGGCTTTGCGACCAATGGTGGGCCGTGGCGTGCGTGCGACGAACGGCGAATATGCCGGGAAATAGGGCGAAAAACGGCCGTCGCCGCAGCGTCATGCTGCATTAGCGAATTGTTATCGGTCCCATGCGATATCGTCGCCGGAAGCGTTCCGTGTGCCGGTTTCGCACCGCCGCTGCGCCAGCACCGGGCAGCGCGAATCGAACGCGCGTGCCGTGCTCGGTCCACGGCGCCCGCGTTGCCAATTCGCCGGCCCAACGCTACATCGCGCCAGAACAATTCATACCACCCCCGATATTCGAAACGGAGCCGTCGGCAATGGCCGTGCAGTACAGCTATGTGATGAAGGGTCTGACCAAGACCTTCCCCGGCGCCAACAAGCCGGTGCTCAACAATATCCACCTGCAGTTCCTGCCCGACGCGAAGATCGCGATCATCGGCCCGAACGGCGCAGGCAAGTCGACGCTGATGAAGGTCATGGCCGGCATCGACACCGAATTCACCGGCGAGGCCTGGGCCGCCGAGGGCGTGAAGGTCGGCTATCTGCCGCAGGAGCCGAAGCTCGACCCGACCAAGACGGTCATGGAAAACGTCAAGGACGGCGTGCGCCCGGTCGCGGACCTCGTCGACCGGTTCAACGCCATCTCGGCCGAAATGGGCGATCCGCAGGACGACACCGATTTCGACGCGCTGATGGAAGAGATGGGCGAGCTTCAGGCGAAGATCGACGCGGTCGATGGCTGGAGCCTCGACAACCAGCTCGAAATCGCGATGGAAGCGCTGCGCTGCCCGCCGGGCGATGCGTCGGTCGAAAACCTGTCGGGCGGTGAGAAGCGCCGCGTGGCGCTCTGCAAGCTGCTGCTCGAAAAGCCGCAGATCCTGCTGCTCGACGAACCGACCAACCATCTCGACGCCGAAAGCGTCGGCTGGCTCGAAAACTACCTCAAGGAATATACCGGCAACGTCATTCTCGTGACGCACGACCGCTACTTCCTCGATAACGTCGTCAACTGGGTGCTCGAACTCGATCGCGGGCGGTATTACACTTACGAATCGAACTATTCCGGCTATCTGGAAAAGAAGGCCAAGCGCCTCGAACAGGAAGAGCGTGAGGAAGCCGGCAAGGCCAAGGCGATCCAGGACGAACTGGCATGGATGCGGCAGACGCCCAAGGCGCGCCAGACCAAGTCCAAGGCCCGCATCCGCGCGTTCGACGAACTGGTCAAGAATCAGGAGAACCGCGTCGTCGGCAAGGCGCAGATCCTGATCCAGATTCCCGACCGTCTGGGCGGCAAGGTGATCGAGGCGCAGGGCCTGACCAAGGCTTACGGCGACAAGCTGCTGTTCGAGAATCTCGACTTCAACCTGCCGCCCGGCGGCATCGTCGGCGTGATCGGTCCGAACGGCGCGGGCAAGTCGACTTTGTTCAAGCTCATCACCGGGCAGGAACAGCCCGATGGCGGTTCGATCGAGGTCGGGCAGACGGTGAAGCTCGGCTATGTCGACCAGTCGCGCGACGATCTCGACCCGAACAAGAATGTCTGGGAAGAAGTGTCGGACGGCCTCGACGTGTTCCGCTTCGGCAAGCAGGAACTGGGCACGCGCGCCTATGTCGGCGCGTTCAACTTCAAGGGGCAGGACCAGCAGAAGAAGGTCGGTCAGCTGTCGGGCGGTGAGCGCAACCGCGTCCACATCGCCAAGATGCTGAAGGAGGGTGGCAACGTCCTGCTGCTCGACGAACCGACCAACGACCTCGACGTCGAGACGCTGCGTGCGCTGGAAGAGGCGCTGGAGTCGTTCGCGGGATGCGCCGTGGTCATCAGCCACGATCGCTTCTTCCTCGATCGGCTGTGCACCCACATCCTCGCGTTCGAAGGCGACAGCCATGTCGAATGGTTCGAGGGCAATTTCGAAGCCTATGAGGAAGACAAGCGGCGCCGCATGGGCGACGCGGCGGATCGCCCGACGCGACTGGCGTACAAGAAGCTGACGCGCTGATCCGATGGCGGTGGTCGAGGAAAACGAGGCGGGGTCGGACGATCCCGCCGATGCGATCCGCTATCGCCTCGACCAGCAGCGCATTCTGGCCGAGTTCGGCGGAGTCGCGCTGCGCAGCCGCGACATCGACGAAATCGTGCGTGCTGCGGTCGAACTGGCCGCGCGGGGCATGCGGACCCGGCTCGCCAAGTTCCTGCACCATGATGCGGCCGGCGGCGGACTGATCGTCCGCGCGGGTATCGGCTGGAACGACGGCGTGGTCGGCGGCGCGGAAATGGGCGACGATCTAGGATCGCCCGCCGGCTTCGCATTCCAGACCGGCGAGGCGGTGATCTCGAACCATCTGCGCGAGGAAAAGCGCTTTCGGACCCCCGACTTCATGGCCGATCATGGCGTGAAGCGCGCGATCAACGTGCTGGTCGAGGCGAACGGCAAGCGCTTCGGCGTGCTGGAAGTGGACAGCCGCAAGGATGGCCGGTTCGAGGAAGACGATCTCGCCTTCATGCAGGGCTTCGCCAACCTGATCGGCGTCGCGATCGAGCGGCTGGAGGCGGAAGCGTCGCTACGCGCGGCGATCGAGCATCAGGAACTGCTGACGCGCGAGGCGTCGCATCGGGTCAAGAACAGCCTCGCCATGGTGTCGGCGATGCTGAACCTGCAGATGCGCGAGGACGACGACCCGCGCGTGCAGCGCATGCTGGGCGATGCGCAGGCACGGATCGTCGCCATCGGGCAGGCGCATGACCAGTTGTGGCAGGGTGACCGGGTCGGCGTCGTCGCGCTCGAGCGATTGCTGTGCGGCATCGTCGAGCAGTTGAAGGAACAGGCGCCCGACCACGCGATCGACTGTGCGATCGCGCCGCTGGTGGTCAGCGGCGATACGGCCATTCCGCTGGGGCTGTTGCTGACCGAACTGGTCACCAACGCGATCAAATATGCCTATGGTGAGGGCAGCGGCCCGGTGCGGGTCGAGACGCGGTGCGACGACGGGCAGCTTTGGCTGGAGGTCGTCGATCGCGGGCAGGGGTTGCCCGCAGGGTTCGACCCGACCGCCGCGCGGCCGACCAGTCTGGGAATGCGGATGGTCACCAGCCTGGCGCGGCAGCTGGGGGGGACGCTGAGCTTCGAGGATGCCGGGCCGGGGACGCATGTCGCGTTCGTGATGCCGTTGCCCGAGGCGGTGTAGCTACCCTTTCCATCGTTCATACCCGTTCGCTTCGAGCAGGTTCGAGCCGGTCGAGAACCGACCGTCGAGAAGGCGTGGCCCCGCGCCAGCCCGATCGTTCGGCAGGTCGGCGTCGCCCCAGCGAAGGCTGGGGCCTCCCGCGGCCCCTGCTCCGCGCTATCCGCGGGAGGTCCCAGCCTTCGCTGGGATGACGTCGCGATTCGGTGCGAGTTGGTCGGTGCCACGACAACCCCTTCTCGACGGACAGTTTTCGACACGCTCGAACCTGCTCGAAGCAAACGGAGTGCGTGAGGAAAGGGGAGGCGCCCCCTCAAACCCGCTTGACGAAGACCCCCGTATCGCGGCGCTCCACCTCGAACTCCTTCACCTTCTCGATCAGGTCCGACAGCCGCTTGAACCCGTAATTCCGCGTATCGAAGCTCGACCGGTTCGCCGCGCGCTGGCCGACCTCGGACAGGCTGGCAAATCCCTTCTTGTCGACCTTCGATGCGTCATAGGCATCCGACAGCAGCTTCACGAGCGCGGCGTCCACCTTCTGCTGGCGGCGTGCGGGGGCAGGGGCGGGCTTGGCTGCCGGGGCGGTGGCAGGCGCTGCAACCCCGCCGATCGCCGGGGGCAGCGGCATGTTCGCCACATCCTCGACATCCAGCGACGCGACGTCGATGAAGCGCGTGCAGCTTTCGCGGAAGCCTTCGGGCGTGCGGTCGGTGCCGAAGCCATAGACCGGCACCCCTTCCTGCCGGATGCGCTGCGCGAGCGGCATGAAGTCGCTGTCCGACGACATGATGCCGAACCCGGTGATCCGCCCGCGCAACAGCAGGTCCATCGCGTCGATGGTCATGCGCATGTCGGTGGCGTTCTTGCCCTTGGTGATGTCGAACTGCTGGAACGGTTCGATGCCGTGGCGCATCAGCAATGCCTTCCAGCTTTTCAGGCCCGGCTTCTCCCAATTGCCATAGGCGCGACGGACGTTGACCGTGCCGAACTCGGCCAGCACCGTCAGCACGGAGTCGAGATAGGCGGCGCCGGCATTGTCGGCATCGATCAGCAACGCGACGTTGCCGGTGGGGGCGTGATGGGTGGCCATGGCGTTCGTCTATCCTGTCCGGGCGGCGGCGGCTATGCCTCCTGCAACCGCTGTTCCTCGGCCCGGCGCAACATGGTGCGGGCGAGTTCCTCTTCGCCTAGCACGACCTGATCGACGCCGTGGCGGGTGAGATATTGCACTTCCTCCGCCGAATGCGCCCGCGACAATATGTAGAGGTCGGCGTTCAGCCCGCGCGCATGCTGGACGATGGCGCCCGCCTCGAACCCGCCGGGGATCGCGATCAGCAGCTTGGTCGCCTCCGCCACGCCCGCGTCGCGCAGCACATGGGGGTCGAGCGCGTTGCCCAGCACCACGCTCCAGCCATGCGCCGCCGCCGCGCGCGCGATATCGGCCTGATCCTCGATCACGACGAAGGCGCGTCCGGCCTCACGCAGCCCCTCGGCGATCAGCCGCCCGACGCGCCCCGCACCGATCAGCACGATATGATCCTCGCGCGCTTCTTCGCGTGCGGCCTCGCGTTCCTCGGCCGGGCTGGCTTCGCCGCCGCGGCCGGCGACCGCGCCGAACAGGAACGGATTGACCATGATCGACAGGATCGCCCCCGCCAGGATCAGGTCGCGCGCGTCGTTGGGCAGGATTTCCAGCCGGGTGCCGATACCGGCGAGAATGAACGAGAATTCACCGATCTGCGCGAGGCTGGCCGCGATCGTCGCGGCGGTGCGGTTGGGGTGGCCGAACAGGCGGACGATGGCAAAGGCCGCCGCCGACTTGCCGATGACGATGATCGCGATCGTCGCGATCAGGGGGCCGGGCTGTTCGACGAGTACCTGCGGATCGAACAACATGCCGACCGATACGAAGAACAGCACCGCGAACGCATCGCGAAGCGGCAGCGTCTCCTGCGCGGCACGCCGGCTGAGCGGTGTCTCGCCCAGAATCATGCCGGCGAAGAACGCACCCAGTGCGAACGACACGTCGAACGCCAGCGCCGCGCCGAACGCGACGCCCAACGCGATCGCCAGCACGGCGAGGCGGAACAGTTCGCGCGACCCGGTATGCACCACCCAGTGCAGCGCCCACGGGATCACCCGCCGCCCGACCACCAGCATCAGCGTGACGAAGCCGGTAACCTTCAGCAAGGTCATCACGATCGCGGTGAAGATCGCACCCGGCGCGGCGGCCTTGGCCGGGTCGATCGCGGCGGCGACGACCGGCAGCAGCACCAGCGCCAGCACCATCGCCAGATCCTCGACGATCAGCCACCCGACCGCGATCCGCCCGCGCTCGGTCTGGACCAGTGCGCGGGCTTCCAGTGCGCGTAACAGCACGACGGTACTGGCGACCGACAAAGCGAGGCCGAACACGATCCCGGCCATCAGCGACCAGCCGAGGAACTGCGACAGGCCCCAGCCCATCGTCGTCGCCACCGCAATCTGTACGATCGCACCCGGCACGGCGATGCGCCACACCGACAACAGGTCCTTCAGCGAGAAATGCAGGCCGACGCCGAACATCAGCAGGATGACCCCGATCTCCGCCAGTTCGGTCGCGATGCCCGAATGGGCGACGAAGCCCGGCGTGAACGGCCCGATCAACACCCCGGCCATTAGATAACCGGCGATCGGCGACACGCGCAGGCGATGCGCCACCGCCCCCAGCGCGAACGCCGCGACCAGCGCGGTGACGATCGTTCCGATCAGGGGGGTATAATGGGGCATTCGGTCTCCTCGGCCGGGTCCTCTCAAGCGAACGGACGGCAGGGCGGCTGGGTTCGCCAGCGTACCAAATTTACCGCCCGATCAAAGCCGGGAGCGCGGTGCCGTCATTCGATGTCGTCCGCATAGCCCGCCAGCGCGGCGATCGCTGCCGGGTCGTCGGCATGGCGCTGGCGGAGGGAGCGCAGGGCGGCATCGGTGCCGGTACAGGTCCGCTCCATTCCGTATTCGAGGAAGGCGGCGCGCGCCGGGCCGGTCGGGTCCTCGCCGCGCAGATGGTCGCATTCGTCGCGCTTCAGGCGAAAGGCGACGACGTCAGCGGGGAGGGCGGGGACATTGCCGGCCGAAGCGTCGGTCCTGTGGGTCTCGACATGGATGACGGGTGCGTCTGACGGAGCGCCTCCGCAACCCGACAACAACGACCCGATGCTCGCCAAGACCAACCGCATATCTTCCCGCAAGCGCCCGATCACGGATAGGTGATCGCCATCACCTCATATTCCTTCGCCCCTGCCGGCAACGCGACCGTCCGCACATCGCCGACCGCGCTGCCGCGCAGGGCACGGGCCATCGGCGAATTCCAGCCGATCCGCCCCTTGCCGGCATCGGCCTCGTCGTCGCCGACCAGCTCGAGCACGCGGTGGTTGTCGTCCTCGTCGGCGATGGTCACGGTCGCGCCGAACCACGCCCGGCCGCGTTCGGTCTGCGTGGCGGGATCGACGACCCGTGCCGCCTTCATCCGCCTGGCGAGGAAGCCCAGCCGCCGGTCGATCTCGCGCAGTCGCTTGCGGCCATAGATGTAATCGCCATTCTCCGACCGATCGCCATTGCCCGCGGCCCAGGCGATGACGTCGACCAGCTTCGGCCGCTCCTCGCCCAGCAGCTGATCATATTCGGCCTTCAACACGGCATAGCCCGCTGAGGTGATATAGTTCGGACGCGGATCGCTCATCCCGGTCGGTTCTTCCCCAGATACCAGCTAAGGTTGTTCGGCCCCTTCGAGCGCGCCTTGTCGGCATGGATCAGGTCGTAGACGACCGCATTTTCCAGCACCCGCTGCACATAGCCGCGCGTCTCGCTATACGGGATCTTCTCGACCCAATCGACGATGTCGACGCCCGGCGTGCGCGGGTCGCCATTGGCGCGCAGCCATTTGTTCACATTGCCCGGCCCGGCATTGTACGCAGCGATGGCGAGCGGGTAATAGCCGCCATAATAATCGAGCATCCGTTGGATGAAGCTCGACCCCAGCGCCATATTGTACGCCGGATCGTTCAGCGACGACGGATTGTAGATGAGGCCCAGCTTCCCTGCAGTCTCCCGCGCGGTGCCGGGCATCAGCTGCATCAGCCCGCGCGCGCCGGTGCGGCTGACGGCGGTGCGGTCGAACTGGCTTTCCTGCCGCGCGATGGCGTGGATCAGCGTGAACTGGTCGCGCTGCGCCCCGGTGACCGGCACCGACGGATAGCCCGCCAGCGTATAGTCGCTATGCCCGTTCAGGAGCGCGCTGCGCCCGACCATCACCGCCAGGTCGGGGCGGTCGATCGACTGCGCCAGCTCGACCGCCAGCGCATGATCGGTATCGCTGCGCGCATCCTCGGCGATCTTGCGGACGAACAGGCCCTGATCGGCATATTGCCCTGTGCGGCCCAGATAGCGCGTCGCCTTCACGACATCGCTGTTCATATAGGCTGCCCGGACAGCGGCCGGGACCGCCGCCGGATCGGCGGTGTTGCCCGGCGCGCGGAGCGGACGGCCGATGCGTTCGCTGGCCAATTGCCCGTAATAGAGGTCGCCCAGATCGGCGGCCTGCGCATACCAGCGGTCGGCGGTGGCGCGGTCGCCCGCCGCCTCCGCCGCGCGGCCCGCCCAGTAATAGCCCTTGGTCCGGACGGTCGGCGTGCGCGATCCGCTGGCATAGCGCGCGAACATGCCGGTCGCATCGGTCGGGCGGTTGAGCTTCTGCAAGGCGACCGTGCCCGCCAGCCACGCCAGACTGGTATAGTCGTCGCGCTCGCCATAGCCGGCATCGGCGATCACCGTCCCTGCCGGGAAGGCATCGTCGATCTGCGACGCGATGCGATAGGCGAGGTCGAACTGGCTGTCGGCCTGCGCCGCCTTAGCATTGGTGAGCAGGACCTCCAGCCATTCCTCGATATCGCCGGGGTTACGCGACAATCGCCGCGGCTGGGCGAGGTAGGAACGTGCCGCGCCCGACTGGCCCGATCCACGCAGCCAGCTGGCGCGGTCGCCGATATAACCCGGATCGGCGCGGTCGACGCCGGCCTGTTCGCCGCGCACGCTGGCATCCGCTGCATTGGTACGGAATGCGATGCGCGCGTCGAAGGTCGGGCGCATCGCGGGCGAGACATAGCCGATCTGCCGTCCGGCGGCGGTCGTCGCCCCCTGCCACAACAACCGGTCCATCCGCGCATCATGATCCTGCGGGGTCAGCGCCGAGGCGAACCGGCCGAGCAATTTCGCCTCGTCGCTGGTACGCAGCGCACCCCGCCGCCACGCGGTGCACGCCGCCTCCTGCGCTTCGGCCATCCGCCCGCTCGCCGCCAGCGCCTCCGCCATGCGCAGCCGCCCGGCGGCGGTCAGCGGCGGATAGCGATCGAAGAAGCGCAGGACGGTCGCCGGGTCCTGCGCCCCGTCGGCCAGCACCGTCTCCGCCGCCGCCCGCCGGCTGGTTTCCCCGGGAAAACCGGGATGCGCCAGCAGGAACCGGGCATAGTCGGTGAACGGATAATTGTCCGATTGCTGCAACCGTTTCCAGTCGGCCAGCACCGGCTGGATCGGGTCATAGGCCGGCGCCTGCGCAAACGGCTGCACCATCGGCCGCGCTGGCGCGGGGACGGGCTGCACCATCGGTCGGGCGGGGGCAGGGACGGGGGTTTGCGCGGCGGGATTGAACATCCCGGCGGCCATGGCGGCGCTCGCGACGCCGGTGAGCAGGAACGCGCTCTTGAACACGGTGGTCAGCATACTGGACATGATATGGAAGCCCGCCCTATCTGTCGCCACCTTTTCGGCTCGAAACCCTGTCTGCGGAGCGCGTTTTCCATGTTTTCCGGTTCGATTCCCGCGCTCGTCACCCCGTTTGCCGACGGTCGGTTCGACGAAGCATCGTTCCGCGCCCTTGTCGACTGGCAGATCGAGAGCGGGTCGAGCGCGCTCGTCCCCTGCGGCACCACCGGCGAAGCGGCGACGATGACGATCGAAGAGCATGATCATGTCGTGCGCGTCTGCGTCGATCAGGCGCAGGGCCGCGTGCCGGTGATCGCGGGCTGCGGGTCGAACGACACCGCCGTCGCGCTGCACCACATCCATGCCGCCAAGGCCGCGGGCGCCAGCGCCGCGCTGCTCGTCCCGCCCTATTACAACCGCCCCAATCAGGAGGGCGTGTTCCGGCATTTTGAGGTGCTGGCCCGCGATGGCGGCCTGCCGATCGTGCTGTACAACGTGCCCGGCCGCACCATCACCGACATCGCGGTCGAGACGGTCGAGCGTATCGTGAAGGCGTTTCCCGATGTCGTCGTCGGAATCAAGGACGCGACCGGACAGATGGCGCGCGTCGCCGAACATCGGCTGCGCTGCGGCGCCGGTTTCGCGCAGCTGTCGGGCAATGACGACATGACGCTCGCCTTCATGGCGATGGGCGGGGTCGGTGCGATCTCGGTCACAGCCAATGTCGCGCCGGCGATGTGCGCCGAGTTTCAGGACGCCTGCGCCGCCGGCGACTATGCGCGGGCGCTCACGATTCAGGACCGGCTGTTCCCGCTCCACGCCGCATTGTTCAGCGATGCGTCGCCCGGCCCGGTCAAATTTGCGATGGGTCGGGTGCGTCCGGGCTTCCCGACCGACCTGCGCCTGCCGATGACGCCCGCGTCGGAAGCGTCGCGCGCCGCGGTCGATGCCGCGCTCGCCCATGCCGGGCTGGTGCGCTGAGGTTTTTGGCCGGCACCGCCAAAGTTGACGCGGGGGACGCTTCCATTGCCGTAGCGGGGGCTGCGGCGTAACACGCAGGGCCTATGCCAAACGGACCACTCTCGACGAAGACGATCACCGGTGCCGAGATCGCCGCGCGCGACTGGTCGACGCACCCGCTCGGGCCGATCGAGGGGTGGCCGGTATCGCTGCGGTCGCTGCTGGCGATGATGTTGTCCTGCCCCACGCCGATGTTCCTCGCCTGGGGGCCGGAGCTGCACTGTTTCTACAACGATGCCTATCGCCCGATCCTCGGCGTCAGGATCGACGGTGCGCTGGGCGAGCGGTTCGACATCGTCTGGTCCAACATCTGGGAAGAGCTGATCCCGCTGGTCGACAAGACGATGGCGGGTGGCAGCATCACCGCCACCGACATGCTGCTTGATCTGGCGCGCACCGGCGAGCCGGAGGAAAGCTGGTGGACCTTCACCTATTCCCCCGCCTTCGACGATGACGGGCGGATCGCCGGCCTGTTCTGCGTCACGGGCGAGACGACCGCGCGCATCGTTGCCGAGCGGGAGCGTGCCGCTGCCGACGAACGCCTGCAACTGGCGCTGTCGGCCGGGCGCAACATCGGCGCGTGGGACTGGGACGTGCAGGCCGACATCGTCCGCGCCGATTCGCGTTTCGCGCTGCTCTACGGCGTCGATCCGACGCTGGGCGAGCAAGGCGCGCCGATCGCGGCCTTTTTCGAAGGCATCCATCCCGACGACCTGGCGACGGCACAGCATGCGATCGAACGGGCGATGGACCCGACCGGCGACGGCACGCTCATCGCCGAATATCGCGTCGTCGACCAGAGTGGCGGCTTCCGCTGGGTATCGGCGCAGGGCCGCTGCACCTTCGACCAGAGCGGCCGCCCGCTGCGCTTTCCCGGCGTCAGCTATGACATCGACGACCGCAAACAGGCGGAACTGGCCGCGCTGGCGGCAAAGGCGGAGCGCGAATTCGTCCTGTCGCTGAGCGCCCGGCAACGTGCCGCGACCGATCCGGACGCGATCATGCGCTTTACCGCCCGGGCGCTGGGCGAATGGCTGCAGGTCGACCGCGTCGCCTTCGCGCGGGTCGCCGCCAATCGCGTCCGCTATATGGGCGGGTGGAACGACGGCGTGCTGCCCGCGCTGACCGGCGAGCATTCGCTCGACCGCTTCGGGCAGGGCAATACCGCGCTGCTGCGGGCCGGACGCACGATCGTGTCGGACGAATTCGCGATCGACCCCGATTTCGTCGGGAGCGAGTCGTCCTCCTATTCCGCCGTGTCGGGCTTCTGCGTGCCGCTGCGCCAGGACGGCCGGCTGGAGGGGCTGCTGATCGTCGGTCATGGCGCGGCGCGCCACTGGCTGCCCGGCGAGATCGCGCTGTTGCAGGAAGTGGCGGAGATCAGCTGGGTCACCGTCCAGCGCGCCGACGCGCTCGTGCGGTTGCAGGCGAAGGTCGGGCGGCAGGATGCGCAGCTCGAACGCGTCGCCACCGAACTGCACAATGCCGCCAGCGCCCGTGCCGCCGCCGAGACGCAGGTGCGCCAGTTGCAGAAGATGGAGGCGGTGGGTCAGCTGACCGGCGGCATCGCCCACGATTTCAACAACATGCTCGCGGTCGTGATCGGCGGGCTGGACATGATCGAGCGCCGCATCGCCAGCGGGCGCGGCGATGTTGACCGCTATGTCGAGGCGGCGAAGGACGGCGCCACCCGCGCCGCCGCGCTGACGCAGCGGCTGCTCGCCTTTTCGCGCCAGTCGCCGCTGTCGCCCGAACCGATCGAGGGCAACCGCCTGATCGCCGACCTGACCGAACTACTGACCCGGACGCTGGGCGAGCGGATCGCGGTCGAAACGGTGCTCAGCGCCGGGCTGTGGCGGGCGGAGGCCGACCGGGGCCAGCTGGAGAACGCCATCGTCAACCTCGCGGTCAACGCCCGCGACGCCATGGCCGACGGCGGCAAGCTGACGATCGAGACCGCCAACGCGCATGTCGGCGACGATTATGCGCGCGAAGCCGACATGGCGGCGGGCCAATATGTCATGATCGCCGTCACCGACACCGGCACCGGCATGGCCCCCGACGTGCTGGCCAAGGCGTTCGAGCCGTTCTTCACCACCAAGCCGGTCGGGCGCGGCACCGGCCTCGGCCTCAGCCAGGTGTTCGGCTTCGTCCGCCAGTCGCGCGGCCACGTCCGCATCTATTCCGAACCCGATGTCGGCACGACCGTCCGCCTGTACCTGCCGCGCTTCTATGGCGAGACGCCGACCCCGACGCCGCGTGCGACCGAAGAGCCGGTCCGCCGCGGCAATCCGGACGAAACCGTGCTGGTGGTCGAGGACGAATCCCGCGTCCGCAGCTTCTCGGTCGAGGTGCTGCGCGACCTCGGCTATGGCGTCCTCCATGCCTCGAACGGACCGGAGGCGCTGGAGCTGCTGGCGCAGGGGGTGCGTGTCACGCTTCTGTTCACCGACGTCGTGATGCCGGGCATGACCGGCCGCGAACTGGCCGACCGCGCGCTGGCGATGCGGCCCGAGCTGCGGGTGCTCTATACGACCGGCTATACCCGCAATGCGGTGGTGCATAACGGCGTGCTCGATCCCGGCACGCGGTTGCTGCCCAAGCCGTTTGGCGTCGACGAACTGGCGCGGAAGGTCAGGGAGGCGTTGGACGCTTAATCAAGATCCTCCCCGCTCCGCGGGGAGGGGGACCATGCGCAGCATGGTGGAGGGGGGTGTCCTCATACGGAAGCGCTGCGTTGCGCGGCCAACCCCCTCCACCCCCGCTTCGCGGCGGTCCCCCTCCTCGCGAGCGGGGAGGAGCGCGACGGGCGCTTCCCTCCACGCCCGCGACACCCTATGTCCCGCGCATGAGCCGTCCGCGTCCCCAGTTGTTCGACAAGAAGAAAACCGTCGCCGAAAACCGCCGTGCGCGGTTCGATTACGAAATCGACACGGTGTACGAGGCCGGCATCGCGCTTACGGGCACCGAGGTGAAGTCGCTGCGCTTCGGCGAAGGGTCGATCACCGAAAGCTATGCCGATGTCCGCGACGGGCAGGTGTGGCTGATCAATTCGAACATTCCCGAATTCAGCCACGGCAACCGGTTCAACCACGAACCGCGCCGCCCGCGTAAACTGCTGCTTCACGAACGTGAGATAAACAAGATGCACGGGGCGGTGGCGCGCGATGGCATGACGCTCATCGCGCTGTCGGTGTATTTCAACGGAAAAGGGCGCGCGAAGGTCGAACTGGCACTGGCGAAGGGTCGCAAGAATCACGACAAGCGCGAGCATATCAAGGAGCGGGACTGGAAGCGTGAACAGGGAAGGTTGCTCCGCGACCGTGGCTGAACCGCAAGGCGACGACGACCGGCGGCTGGGCGCCCGCGCGCTGCGCTGGATTCGCGCGAACCTGCCGACCCGCGAATCGATGGAAGGGAACCGCTTCCTGCGGCCCGTGGCGCACCGCGTCCTCGCCCCCGAATTGTGGCGCTTCACCCGCCGTTCGGTTCCCCGTGGCGTGGCACTAGGCATGTTCACCGGCATCCTCATCCCGCTGGGGCAGATACCGGCATCGGCCGTCCTCGCCCTGCCGCTCCGCGCGAATGTTCCGGCGGCGGCGCTGACGACCTTCTTCACCAACCCGATCACCACGCCGCTGCTGTTCATCCTTTACTACAAGGTGGGCGCATGGCTGCTGCACCTCGACAAGGTCGTGCCGGGCGATCCGATCGGCGACGCGGTCGCGGCTCCGCCCGGCTGGCTCGAATGGCTGGTGGCGGAGGTCGGTCCGGCGACGGCGCTCGGCATGGTGGTGTGTTCGGTGATCGGCGCGGTGCTTGGATATGCGATTGCGGCGCTGGGGTGGCGGTGGTGGATCGCCGCCAAGTGGAAGCGGCGCGGGCATGGGGGGCAGCCTTCCCGGTAACGCTCCGTTCCACTTCTGCGTGCCCCCGTTTGCTTCGAGCGCAGGTTCGAACCTGTCGAGAACCGAAGTCGAGAAGGGGTCGCCCCAAAACTTCGGGTTCTCGACGGACGCTTCTCGACAAGCTCGAACCTGCTCGAACCGAACGGGGGGCAGGGGCTGCACCTCTAGCCGCCGACAAACCAAACCAGATATTGACGATCGATAAGCCCGGGTGCAGCATAACGTATCACCCGATACGAAGAGGCTTATTCGATGCGGCGTAGTTTCGTCCTCACCACCCTGCTCGCGGCGTCCGCCCTGTCGGCCTGCACGACCGCGCCGACCGGCCCGGTCGAAACTGCCGCCACCGCCCCGGCCGCTGCGGAGACCGCTCCTGCTACGGCCGCCAAGCCCGAGATCGGCGATTTCGGCTTCGACGTCGCCGGCATGGACCGCAACGTGAAGCCGGGCGACAATTTCTACAAATATGCCAACGGCACCTGGGAAAAGATCACGCCCATCCCGGCCGACAAGTCGAACTATGGCATGTTCACCGCGCTCGACGACCTGTCGAAGTCGCGGACCCGCGAACTGCTCGACGCGGCGAAGGGCGATCCCAATTCGAAGATCGGGACGGCCTATGCCACCTATCTCGATCAGGCGGCGATCGAGGCGAAGGGGCTGGCCCCGATCCAGCCATGGCTGACCGAGATCAAGGGTCTCACGTCGAAGGCCGGTTATGCCGCGCTTGCGGCGAAGGCGTCGCAGGCCGGCGTCGGCGCGCCGTTCGGTGCCTATGTCGGCCCGGACGACAAGACCCCGACTGTCTATGCGTTGCAGACGTCGCAGGGCGGCCTCGGCATGCCCGACCGCGATTATTACCTGTCGACCGATGCGAAGCTGGTCGAACAGCGCGGTGCCTACCAGGCGCATCTCGCCAAGATGCTGACGCTGGCCGGTGAACCGAACGCGGCCGCGCGCGCCGCCGCGATCGTCGCATTCGAAACCCAGATCGCCCGGGCGCACTGGACGCGGATCGAAAGCCGCGACGCGAACAAGACCTACAACAAGATGACCGTCGCCGACCTGCAGCGTCGCGCGCCCGGCTTCGACTTCGCCACCTATTTCCGTGGCCTCGGGGCAAACACCACCGATGTGATCGTCGCGCAGCCGACCGCGTTCACCGGCATGGCGAAGGTCATCGGCGCGGCGCCGCTGGCGGTGCTCAAGGATCAGCTGCTCGTCCGCTCGCTCGACGGGTTCGCCGGCGTGCTGCCGCGCGCGTTCGATCAGGAAAACTTCGCCTTTTACGGCACCGTCCTGTCGGGCACGCCGCAGCAGGAGGAACGTTGGAAGCGTGCGGTCGACTTCACTTCGGAAGCGGTCGCCGACGACGTCAGCAAGGCCTATGTCGCCAAGTTCTTCCCGCCCGCGACCAAGGCGGCTGCGGACGAACTGGTCCGCAACGTGACCGAGGCAATGGGCCGCCGGATCGACAATCTCGACTGGATGGCGCCGGAAACCAAGGCGAAGGCGCGTGCGAAGCTCGCCGCCTTCACGCCCAAGATCGGCTATCCCGACCAGTGGCGCGACATGAGCGACCTGACCATCACGCCGGGCGACGCGTTCGGCAACATGCTGCGCGCGAACCAGTGGCAGCAGCGCTACAACGTGCAGCATCTGGGCAAGCCGATCCAGAAGTGGGAATGGTTCATGACCCCCATGACCGTGAACGCATACGCGAACCCGGTGATGAACGAGATCGTGTTCCCCGCCGCGATCCTGCAGCCGCCCTTCTTCGATCCGAACGCCGATCCGGCGGTCAATTACGGCGCGATCGGTGCGGTGATCGGCCACGAGATCAGCCACCATTTCGACGATCAGGGCCGCAAATACGACGTCAACGGCAGCCTCACCGACTGGTGGACCGCCGAGGACGTGAAGCGGTTCGAGGAACGCACCGCCGCGCTGGTCAAGCAATATGATGCCTATGAACCGCTGCCCGGCCTGCATGTGAAGGGCGAACTGACGCTGGGCGAAAACATCGCCGACCTGGCGGGCCTGACCGCCGCATGGGACGCCTATACCCATGCCTATCCGAACGATCGGAAGGTGATCGACGGCTTCGGCCCCGAACAGCGTTTCTATCTCGGCTGGGCGCAGGTGTGGCGGCGCAGCTACCGCGAGGCGAACCTGCGGCAGCGGCTGCTGACCGACCCGCACAGCCCGTCCGAACAGCGCGCGTGGGTCGTGCGCAACCTCGACCCCTGGTATCAGGGGTACAAGCCGGCGACGGGCGAATATCTGTTCCTGTCGCCCGAGCAGCGCGTTCGTATCTGGTAAGCGACCGCCGCGTTCCGTGGCCGTGCCCCGGCGAACGCCGGGGTCCAGTGACGGAACGCGGCCTATGTCCACGACCGTAACCCGACTGGACCCCGGCCTCCGCCGGGGTACGGGACGGGGCGGGGGGCTACCTTCCTTCTCTTCGTCACCCCGGGCTTGACCCAGGGTGACGCTTTTTCTTCCGCCGAAAGTAAGCGGGACCCCGGATCAAGTCCGGGGTGACGAGATAGCCGGTCGGGTACGTCCACCCAAAGCGTACCCCTGCGCAGGCGAGGGTATGGCCGGCACGCCTGCCACCAGCCACTCGATCGCACCGCCACACCCGATCACCCGAACCGCCGCTTGACGCCGCCCCCCCAACCACCGCAACAGCTTCGTCATGCTGTCGAAATCCCCGTCCGCCTCCTCGCCGGTCCTGCCGCTTGCCATCGCGCTGGTCGCCGGGGCCATCGCGGCCGGGATCGTCCTGTGGACGGTCGGCAGCCTGCCACTCGCGATCGGGTTCGTCGCGGCGGCGATCGTCCTGGCCGGCGTCGCGCTGGGCGTCCGTCACTGGACCGGAACTGCCGAGGCGACGGAACCGGTGGTCGACTGGTCGCTCGCCCAGACGCTCGCCTCGGTCAGCCCGCACGCGCTGGCCGTCACCGATCGCGCCGGGCGCCTCGTCTGTGCGAACGACCGTTATGCCGCGCTGTTCGGCGGTTACCCGACCCCGCCCGGCGTGCTGGGCGACGGCGTCGATGGCGGCGCGCTGGCCGGTGCCGCCCGCGCGGCATGGCGCGACGGCGATGCGAAGGTGACGGTGCGACAGGGTGATGCGCCGCTGATCGCGACGCTCGCCCGCGCCGGGGAATCGATGCTTGTCTGGCGCTTCGAAGGCGGGCAGGCGATCGCCGAGGCGGTGACGATGCGCGCGATGATCGCGGGCGATGCCGGCGACCGGCTGGGCACGGCGGGCGTCATGGTCGCTTTGCTCAGTGCCGATGGCCGCATCCGCGCCGCCAACCGCGTGTTCCGCGCCCGCGCCGTCGGCAACGAGGATGCCGGGATCGAGGGGCGCGATTTCGCCCGCTTCCTCGTCACCGACAATCGCGGCCGGGTCCGCTTCGAACGCGAAGGGCTGGGCGGCGATCCCTTGCGCATCGTGCAGGTGCCGTTTGTCGACGATCCCGAAGGCCCGATGCTGGTCGCGATGCTGGACGAGGAAGAAGCGCCGGTCGGCCTGATGCCGATCGCCGCGCCGGGTTCCGCCGCGCAGGTCCGCGCGCTCGTCTCGCTGCTGCCGGTCGGCATGGCGCTGGTCGATCGCGATGGCCGCTTCCTGCACATGAACGACGCCTTCGTCCGCGCGACCGGCGTCAATCCGGTGGCGCCGCCGCTTTATCCGGGCGATCTGGTCGTGCGCGAGGACAAGACCGCGCTGGCCGATGCCGTCCGCCGTTTTGCCGGTGGCGCGCAGCACAGTGCCGACATGGCGGTGCGCCTCAACGACCGCGCCGACGAACCGATCGCGCTGTCGATCGCCGGTGCGCGGGGGCTGGGCGAGGCCGCCGTCGTCCTGTCGCTGCGCGACACGGGTGAGGAGGGCAAGCTCAAGCGGCAGGTGGCGCAGGCGACCAAGATGCAGGCGGTCGGCCAGCTCGCCGGCGGCGTCGCGCACGACTTCAACAATATCCTGACCGCGATCATCGGCCATTGCGACCTGATGCTGATGCGCCATTCCCCCGGCGACAGCGATTATGACGACATTCAGCAGATCCGCGCCAATTCGAACCGTGCCGCCAGCCTGACGCGCCAGCTGCTCGCCTTCTCCCGCCAGCAGACGCTGCGCCCGCAGGTGCTGCAACTCCCCGACGTCATTTCGGAGGTGTCGAACCTCCTGAAGCGGCTGCTCGGCGAGACGGTCCAGCTGGTCGTCAACCATGGCCGTGGCCTGGGGTCGGTCCGCGCCGATCCGGGGCAGCTCGAACAGGTCGTCGTCAACCTCGCGGTCAATGCCCGTGACGCGATGCTGTCGCAGGGCGGCAACCGCAACGTGCTGACGATCGAGACGCTGGCGACCACCGCGCAGGAAGTCCGCGCGATGGACGACGACGTGCTGCCAGTCGGCGATTATGTGACGCTCAAAGTGTCCGACACCGGCACCGGCATCCCTGCCGACGTGCTTCCCAAGATCTTCGAACCCTTCTTCACCACCAAGGAAGTGGGGAAGGGCACCGGCCTCGGCCTGTCGACCGTCTATGGCATCATTAAGCAGTCGGGCGGCTATATCTTCGCCGAATCGCGCGCCGGACAGGGATCGACCTTCGTCATCCACCTGCCGGTCCATGCCGCCGCCGCCGAACCGCCGCGGATCGGCACCAATCCCAAGCTCCGGAGCGAACCGGCCGAACCTGCCTGGGGGTCGGGGACGATCCTGCTGGTCGAGGACGAGGACATGGTCCGCGCCATCGCCGAACGCGCGCTCGCGCGGCAGGGCTATACCGTGATGACTGCCGAACATGGCGAGGCGGCGCTGGAACTCCTCGCCGACCGGCCGCATATCGACCTGCTGATTTCCGACGTCGTCATGCCGACGATGGACGGGCCGACGATGGTCGGCCATGTCCGCAAAGTCTATCCGACGCTGCCGATCCTGTTCATGTCGGGCTATGCCGAGGAACAGTTGCGGCGTTCGATTGATCTGGATCAGGTTTCTTTCCTGCCCAAGCCCTTTTCGGTGCAGCAACTGGCGACCGCGGCGCGCGATGCGCTGGCAAAGTCCTGATCCTCGGCACGAAATCGGTTGCGGCGTTCCCGCTTTGGCCGCTAAGGAACGGCCGGTATGACCTCGCCTGCGCGCATCCTCCTGGTTGAGGACGAACCCCTGATTGCCATGATGCTCGAGGATTTCCTCGACATGCTCGGCCGCACCGTCGCCGGAACCGCCGACAGCGTGGCCGCCGCCGTATCGGCGATCGACCAGGGCGGCATCGACGGCGCGATCCTCGACGTGCATCTGCGCGGCGGGGAAAAGAGCTGGCCGGTCGCGGACAAGCTGGCGGCGGCGGGCATCCCGTTCGTGCTGGCGACCGGCGGATCGGGCGACACGATCGAAGCCGCCCATCGCGACCGCCCGGTCCTGTCGAAGCCGTTCACGATGGACGCCGTCGAAAAGGCGCTGAACGACCTGGGGTGAGGTCCGGCTGGAAACCGGCGCTCGGAACAACCGACGTTCACTGCGGTTTTTAAAGCGTCCATTGTCGCTTCCGGAGCCGCAAGACGATGACGGCCCGTGATCGTTTCCAAAAGATCGTAGGTAAAACGTCGTTTCGTCCGCTCGATCCTTGGGAACGCGCGTTGGCGCATTCGGTTTTTAGGGGGTCTATTCCCTATGATCATGTTTTCCTGACGGATTTCGGTTTGGGCGGGGCGGTGACACTGTGTCACTTGTCGCCCGGATCGCCTGCGCTCTACGCGATCAGCTGGAAGGCGGGATTGCTGACGACACGCGCTCCCGCCGATCAGCCTGCGACGTTGATCCACGAATTGACCCACGTCTGGCAGGGGGAGAACGGCGTTGCTCCCGGCCTGTACATGCTGCAATCGGTATTGGCGCAAGGGGTAAGCGGCATTCGGGACTGGTTGCGCGGCGGTGAGTGGAAGGGGTGGGATCATCATCGCGGCGCGACATATCGTTTTACCGCCAACGACATCGGACGTCCGTGGCGAGACTTCAACGTCGAGCAACAGGCGTCGATCGTCCAAAGCTGGTTCATGAACGAACGAGACCGGATCGTTCGCGTCGGACCAAGGGTCAGCCGGACGACGGATTTCGGCGACGGCGTGTTCGGCGGGGGGCGCTCGATCCACGACGCCCGTTTCCCTTACATTCGTGACGTGATCCGGGCACGCAACCGTCATGCCGACTATCGGATGGCGGATCCCGTCAAAGGGGCCGATGCGCAGATTCGGCAGATACAGGAAAAACTGGCCGCGTTAGGTTATCTCGAAAGCCGGCATGTCGATGGCACGGTCGGGCGTTCACGCAGCGCGACACTGGATGCTGTCGCCGCCTTTCAACGTCGGAACGGATTGAAAGTCGACCGGGATCTGGGTGGACCGAATAGTCTAACTCGCAGGAAACTGGGGCAACCGATTTCGACCTTGGCGCGCTGGCAATGAAACTTGCTTGGATAGGCACGCTGGCCCTCGTTTTGGCTGGTTGTCATACGGGGGAAGCCGGCACCCTGATGCCGGTCGATGGCGGAGCGGTATCCGGTAACAGTATCTCCATCCGCGACGGACCGGTCGTCATGACCATCGAAGGACAATGGGCGGCCGAGGCGTCGCAGGCGATGCAGCTTCGATATGCCAATAGCAGCGCCCAACCGGTTCGGGTCGATCTTGCGCCACTTCGCCTGAGCCGGGGAGGAGAGGAGGCGGCCTTATGGTCGGTCTCTGACATGGGAGGCGTCAACCGGTCCGACGCGCGTACCGACAACGACGTACCGCCGATACTTTATGACGCGGGTGACGCTGGTGCTGCGCCTGTCTTGACTGTCCCCGCGAAAGGCGAGCGGTCCCTTGCGGTTGGATTTACCAACTTTACCGGAAAGGAACGCATTCGGTCGGGGGACATCGTCGGCTTGGTCCTCCCTACGCCGGGCGGGACTCGTCGCATTCTCTTCCGGGCAGAATAGGGAAATTCGCTCCGACTGTCCTCGGCGAGAATGGTCGTCCCCTTATGGAACGGGAGCATCGTTAACCTCACCGATACCGGCGGCGGCCTCCAGGCTCGGTGCCGCGACACTGCCGTAATCGCCCAGGCGTACCCGGTCGCGCGCATCGGTTTCACTGCCTGGGCAGCGCGTTTGCCCGATCGCCGTCCGGTCGACGAATCGCGGGACGCAAATTCTTCTCAATGCTCCACAAAGTCGCCCTCGGGCAGCAGGTCCCGTACCTCCGCCGCGATCGGCTCGACCGGGGAACAGGTCCGGGCCGACAATATCCTTCCGCCGCGGCGGACGACCAGGCCGGAATCCGCGTTCGGATCGTTCGGTCCATCCGTCTCGAACCCGGTCCGCACGATCCGGTCGAACAGCGTGTAACTATGGCCGTTGTTGCGCGCCGTGACCTGCAACTCGCCCCCGCCCGAATAGCCGGTGCTGGCCCAATGCAGGTCGGACGCGGTCAGTTCGATCCGCCCGGGCCGGCCATAACGATAGACGACCGTCGTACCTCTGGCGCAGATCGACACCCGCCGCTGCCCGATCGCGCAGGTGGCGAGGACGGCTTCGTCGGCTGCGCAGAGCGATGCGTTCTTGCGCCCGAACACGCGCGTCGGCTGCGGTGCGTTCGCCGGTACCGATCCGATGACCGTAGCGGAGACCAGCGTGCCGATCCCGGTCACCATGCCGGTCCATATCCATCTCGCCATGTCCGGTCCCTTTCCCCATCGGCCCCGCGTCGCCCCGCCGGCCTGCCGCGTCAACAACCGCCCCGTCCTACAAACCACCCTTGCGGAACGGGAACAAAACGAATACATGTAAATCCAACAAAGGCGCGTTGAACCCTCGATGCGGTTGCTCTACGCGAAAGGCTGGACATGGCGGCAAATCTGAAGGCGGTCGATAGCAAGATGGCGGCAGCGAACGACAAGGCGGCGGGCGAACGGCAAAAGGCGCTCGACGCCGCGCTGGCGCAGATCGACCGGGCATTCGGCAAGGGTTCGGCGATGAAGCTGGGCCAGAAGGAGGCGATGCAGGTCGAGGCGATCTCGACCGGGTCGCTGGGCCTCGACATTGCCCTCGGCGTCGGCGGCCTGCCGCGCGGCCGGGTGATCGAAGTCTATGGGCCAGAAAGCTCCGGCAAGACGACGCTGGCGCTGCACGTGATCGCCGAAGCGCAGAAGAATGGCGGCACCGCCGCATTCGTCGACGCCGAACACGCGCTCGACCCGGTCTATGCCAAGAAGCTGGGCGTCAACATCGACGAACTGATCGTGTCGCAGCCCGATACCGGCGAACAGGCGCTGGAAATCACCGACACGCTGGTTCGTTCGAACGCGATCGACGTGCTGGTGGTCGATTCGGTCGCAGCGCTGGTGCCGCGTGCGGAAATCGAGGGCGAGATGGGCGACAGCCATGTCGGCCTGCAGGCGCGTCTGATGTCGCAGAGCTTGCGCAAGCTGACCGGTTCGATCAGCCGTTCGCGCTGCATGGTGATCTTCATCAACCAGCTGCGCATGAAGATCGGCGTGATGTACGGCAATCCGGAAACCACGACCGGCGGCAACGCGCTGAAATTCTACGCCTCGGTGCGCCTCGACATCCGTCGCACCGGGCAGATCAAGGACCGCGACGAGATCATCGGCAACGCGACCCGCGTGAAGGTGGTGAAGAACAAGGTCGCCCCGCCGTTCAAGCAGGTCGAATTCGATATCATGTACGGGCAGGGCATTTCGAAGATCGGCGAGATTCTCGACCTGGGCGTGAAGGCCGGTCTCGTCGAGAAATCGGGCGCGTGGTTCAGCTATGACAGCGTGCGGATCGGGCAGGGGCGCGAGAATGCCAAGACGTTCCTGACCGAGCATCCCGAACTGCGCGACAAGCTGGAGGCATCGATCCGGCAGCGCACCGAAAAGGTCGCCGAGGAAATGATGACCGGTCCCGATGCCGAGGATGGCGACGACGATATGTAAGCGGCAGGGCGGCGAACGACGGTTCGCCGCCCGCTTTCGTCACGGCCGGTCGTCTTTGTGCGCCATGACACGGATCGTTTGGCGAGTGTGAACTTTGTGAACTTTGCCATTCGAACGATCCGCTAAGGGGGTCACATGATCGTCGTCCATCACCTCGAAAATTCCCGGTCGCAGCGGGTGCTCTGGCTGCTGGAGGAACTGGGGCTGCCCTATGCGGTGAAGCGCTATGAGCGGAACAAGGCGACGATGCTGGCACCGCCCGAACTGCGCCGTGTCCATCCGCTCGGCAAGTCGCCGGTGATCGAGGATAGCGACGCCGGCAGTGCCGGGGGATCGTTGGTCGTCGCCGAAACCGGGGCGATCGTCGAATATCTGGTGGAGAAGGCCGATGGCCGGCTGGGCATGCCGGCGCACCGGCGCAACGCGCTGCACTACCGCCATTTCCTGCACTATGCCGAAGGCTCGCTGATGCCGCCGCTGCTGGTCAAGCTGGTGCTCGGCCGGGTCCCGTTGCTGGGCAAGGCAGCGCAGAAAAAGGTGCAGCCGATGATCGACGTGCATCTCGACTATGTCGAATCGCACCTCGCCAGCCATGACTGGTTCGCGGGCGAGGAGATGACCGCCGCCGATATCATGATGAGCTTCCCGCTGGAGGCCGCCCGCAACCGCGCCGGCCTCGACGGATCGCGTCCGCACGTCATCGCATGGCTCGACCGTATCCATGCCCGCCCGGCCTATCGCGCCGCGCTCGCCGCCGGCGGGGCCTATGCCTATGCCTGATCGATGGCGCGGAGATGCGCCTCGATCAGCGCGGCGAGCCGATCGGGCTGTTCATAGGGGATGAGGTGTGCGGCATCCGCCACCACCCCGACCCGGCCGGCGGGATAATGCGGCAGGTTCAACCGCCGCTGTGCTGCCTCGCCTAAGTCGCCGTCCTCGGCGCCCGCCACGATCAGCGCCGGTACCGCCACCGTCCCGACCTGCGCCCGCCAGTCCTCGCGGCTGCCTCGCTCCAGCCACCCGGTCCACGCCGCCGGCCGGCTCGCACGGACGTCGGCAATGGCGCGATCCCGAAGTGGCGGCGGGAGCGGGGCGGCACAGTTCGCATCGACGAACGCCGCCGCATCCTCGGGTGCGATGCTCCCAGCGACGAACCAGCCGATCATCGTCGCCCGGCGTTCCTCGTCCATCGGCTCGGGCGCAGGCGGCGACGCCGCCACCAGCACGACGCCGGCCACGCTATCGCCGGCCTTCGCTGCCGCGATCGTCGCGATCTTGCCGCCCATGCTATGCCCGACCAGCACGCAGCGGCCGGTCCGTTCGATCACCGGCAGCACCGCGTCGACCATCCCCGCGACCTCACCGTCGCCTTCCGCATCAGCGGAGCCGAAGCCCGGCAGATCGACCGCTACCGAGCGCCGGTTCGGCAGGCGGTCGCGCACCGGCTGCCAAGACGCGGCGCGCATGCCGAGAGCGTGGAGGAAGACGAGGGTCGGGGTGGGCATGGCAACTCATGGGCAGCGGATGGGACGGAGCTTCAAACCGCCGCGGCCAGCGGGGTTCCGGGAGCGGCCGAGCGGCGTATCGGCCGGGCGCGCGACACAGCGCCACGCCGCAGGGGGCCGCGACGGATGACACGCCGGTCCGATCGGCCGACGCAACCCGGCTCCGCACGCTACCGGGGCGGCGTGCTTGCGGGGTGAAACCTCAACGTGGCTTCCAGCCGGCCGGAGGACAGGCGACCGCTTCCCACCGTCAGCGTCGAGGACTGGTCGCTCAGGACCCGCATCCCGATCGCGGTGAGGACGGCGGCAGGGTTGCTCGTCGGACGAAGGGTGATCGTCCAGCCCCGACCGGTCAGGACGCTGGTGTCGCCGCGTCTCGCCGACGTCAGCCCTGCCGCGATCAGCTGTTGTTCGACCCGCGTCCGCAGCGAGCGAGGCACCGCAAGCTCCAGCGCGGTGACGTCGAACCGGCCCTGTCCCGCCCGTGTACGAGGTTCAAGGATCGCCCGCCGGGCGGTCACCGGCGATCCCAGCTGCCATCGCCCGAAAGCGGGGCGATAGACCATGGCCCAGATCGACAGGTCGTCGCGCATGGCGGTTTCCGCGCACTGGACCGAATCATACCATGGTATCGGCGGCTGGCTGCGCGTCCATGCGACGGACGCGCGGCTGTAGCTGTAGGGGCAATAACCCTGCCACCGCTTCGCCAGCCGCTCGAAGTCGCGCGCACGGTCCTCGGCCAGCGCGATGCCAACTTTCCCGACCGGCTCGTCGAAGCGGTTCTTCGGCGCAAAGAGTTCGAGATAGGTGGTGCGGCCACGCAGGAAGATGCGGTCGGCGTCGGCGCGCGGCGGCGCGTAATCGGGCAGGCCGCCATCGTTGGGGCCGAGCAGTTGCGCCACACGGGGATCGCTGCGGATCGCATCGAACGTCGCCTGATCCAGCACGACATAGACGTGATTGAGTCCCGGCCGGGCGGCCGCGCCCGGTGCGGCGGCGAGCAGGGCGGCGGCGAGGAGCGCCCTCACGGCACCAGCTCGAACCGGCCGCGCGCGGCGGAGAAGCGCACCGCCGCCGTGTCGAACGTTGCGCCGATGCGCCCGGCGGCGATCAGGTCGCTCGCCGGTCCGACCGCCAGCCCGCCCGATCCGTCGAGCAGCCAGACGCTGTCGGCCAACTGGAGCGACAGGTCGAGGTCGTGGCTGGACAACAGCACGATCGCGCCGGTCGCCCGGGCATGTTCGCGCAGCAGCGCCATCGTCTCGACGCGGCCGGGCAGGTCGAGAAACGCGGTGATCTCGTCGAGGATCATCAGGCGCGGGGCCTGCGCGATGGCGCGGGCGATCATCACGCGCTGCCGCTCGCCATCGGACAGGTCGTCGAACAGCCGGCCGGCAAAGGCGGCGGCGCCGGACGCGGTGAGCGCGGCGGCGACCGCCGCCCGGTCGTCGGCGGACAGCCGCCCCTGCCAGCCGGTAAAGGGCTGACGTCCCAGCGATACGACGTCGTCGACGGTCAGGCCGGGGCTGCCCGCGCGTTCGGTCAGGACGACCGCGACGCGCCGGGCGCGCGACTGGGGGCGCATCGCGGCGATGTCCTCCTCGTCCAGCAGCGCCGCACCGCCGAGCGCGGGTTGCAACGCCGCGAGGGTGCGCATCAGCGTGGACTTGCCGGCACCGTTGCGGCCGAGCACGCAGACGAAACTGCCCGGCGCGACCGCGACGTTCAGGTCGCAGAGGACGCGACCGCGTGCACCGCTGTAGCCGACCGAGAGCGAATCGAGCCGCAGCATCTAGCGTTGCCCCCGCATCGTCGGGGAGAAGATCAGCAGCGCGATCACTACCGGCGCACCGACCAAGGCGAGGACGGCGTTGAGGTGCAGGAAATGCTGTTCCCACGGCGCATGGACGACGATGTCGGCGGCGAGCGTCAGCAGCGCGCCCGCCAAGGCCGCCAGCGGCAGCAGCGGCAGGATGCGCGCGGTGCCGGCGATCGCTCGTGCGAAATGCGGCACGATCAGGCCGACGAACGTCACGGGACCACAAAAGGCGGTAACCGGCGCAACGAGCAGCACGACCGCCGCCAGCGTCAGCCGGCGCAGGCGCGTTACGTCGGTGCCGAGGCTTTTCGCATAGGTTTCGCCGAGCAGCAGCGCGGTCAGCGGCTTCGCGTTGAACAGCGCGAGGACGATGCCGGCGAGGACCGGCAGCGCGAGCATCGGCAGATCGGCGGGCAGGACGCTGGCGAAATTGCCGTCGTTCCAGCCGGAAAAGACGCGCCCGCCGACGCGGTTGGCGAAATGGATGACGACGCTGACGATACCCTGCACGGTGAAGCCGAGCATCAGCCCGACGACCAGCAACGTCACCGTGCCGACACGCCGGGCGAGCGCCGCCATCGCCAGCGCGAAGATGCCGATGCCGAGCATTGCCCCGGCGGTGATCGACAGCCCCTCCAGCGCGCGCAACGCGGCGATCGCATCGGGTCCGGCAAAGGCGGCGGCGGTGACCAGCAACGCGACGCCCAGCTGCCCGCCGGCGGTGAGACCCAGTGACCACGCATCGGCCATCGGATTGCGGAACAGCGCCTGCATCAGCACCCCGGCGACGCCCAAAGCGCTTCCGGCAATAATCGCGGTGACGACGCGCGGCAGGCGCAGGTCGGTCACGATCTGCACCATCCCCGGATCGCCGCGTCCGACCAGCGCGGCCAGCACCGTGTCGAACGGCATCGCGATCGCGCCCCATGAAAGCGCGAACAGCGCCGCCGCCGCGACGGCGGTGATCAGCAGCGCGCTGCCGACGATCGCGCGCGTCATCGCGGCACCTTCGTATCGGGACGGATATAGCGGAACGGCTGGTCGCGCAGCGCCGGGTGAAGCATGCGCACCACATCGCCTAGGATCAGGTCGGGCTGGATCACGGCAGTCTCGTAGAAGTCGAAGGCATCGGCATCGGGCTTCGTCATCCCATCGGCAGCGAACAGGCATCCTTCACGGTACGCGCGGAAGCGGCGCAGCACGGACCGGTCGGTGAAGGGGGCGGAATGGGTGTCGCGCAATATCCAGCAATCGGCATCGTGGCCCTGCGCGATCAGTTGTTCGGTCGTGACCGACTGGAAGCTGTCGCGGGCGGGGTCGTCCGCCGCCTTGAACACATTGCGGCCGTTCGCGTCGCGCAGCAGCTTCGCATCGGCATTGCGGACGGTCGGGTTCCAGCGGTCGCCACCGGCGAACCAGGCGGACAGCACGCTGCGCGTCGGTTGCGCTGCGGCGGCGGCCTTCAGCGCGGCGACGTTGCGCGTCACCATCGCGGCGAACGCATCGGCCTGCGCTTCGCGTCCGACCAGCATGCCGATCAGGCGTACATAGTCGATGCGGCCCATATAGTCGGCTTCGTTGTCGAGGAAGATCGGCACCACCGGAATGCCGAGCGATTCGATCCGCGGCTTCGCACCGACCGATCGCAGGTCGCCCATCGTCATCAGCAGCATGTCAGGCTGTGCCGCCACCAGCGCGTCGAGCTGCGGTGGGCTGTGCCAGCCATAGCCGATCTGCCGGACCACGCCCGAGCGGACGCGTGCGCGCAGCGCGTCGTCCCAGGATTTGACCCCGCCGACCGCGACCAGCCGGTCGTTGACGCCCAGCACCTTGGTGATCGCTTCGTGGAAGACGGCGTTGCTGGCGATCCGCCGCACCGGCGTGCGGATCAGCGTCGCACCGGCAAGATCGCCGGTCAGCAGTGGCGCCACGGCGCCGCACGGTACCAGCACCAGCCGCTGAAACTGCTCCCCGCCGACCGCGGCACCGCCCCAGCCGACCACCGACGCCTTCAGGTCGACGACGCGGTAGCCGCTTCGTTCGACCACGCGGAACGTCCGTGCGTGCGGCATCGCAATCTCCCGCCCGCCGGTGATCGGCGCGCGCGAGGGCGGGGCGGGCAGGGCATCGCACCCCGCAACGGCCAGCCCCATCGCCAGCGCCGCGGCCACCCTCATTTTCCGCCGCCGAACCGATAGGCGAGGCTGGCGGTCACGGTGCGCGGCGCACCGGGATAGAGCGGGATGAACGCACCGCCGCTGTCGTAGTAGAAACGGTCGAAGAGATTCAGCACATTGAGCTGCGCGCGCAGGGGGCCGAAGCCTGCATCGACGTCATAGGCCAGATTGGCATCGATCCGGGTATAGGCGGGCAGGACGATCGAATTGCTGGTATTGCCCGCGCGTTCGCCGATATGCTGCGCGCCCAGCCCGACGCTCGCCCCCTGCAAGGCGCCGGGGAGGTCGTAGGTGGTCCAGAGGCTCGCGGAATGGCGCGGCGCGTTGACCAGCCGGGTTCCCGCGGCGACGAAGCTGTCCTCCTGCACCACCGCGTCGAGCAGCGTGTAGTTGGCGATCACCCGCCAGCGCGGGGAGAGGACCGCCGGCACCTCGACCTCCAGCCCGCGCGAGCGCGACCGGCCGATCTGGAGCACGAGGTCGAAATCCTCCGGGTCCGACACCGCGACGTTGCGGCGGGTGATGTCGAACAGCGCGATCGTCGGCGTCAACCGTCCGCCGAGGAAGCTGCCCTTCGCACCGGCTTCCCAGCTTTCGCCGATCAGCGGGCGGGGCAGGGCGCCGTCGCGCAGCCGCCCGACATCGACCTGCCCACGGAACGAGCGCGACCAGCTGGCATAGAGCGACACCGCCTCGACCGGCGTCCAGGTGACCCCGGCGCGGGGGCTGAACGCCGCGCGGTCGGTCGGCGCATCGCGTTCGTCCGACAGGAAATCGCGGTTGCGCAAGACATTCCAGTCATAGCGCCCGCCGACCAGCAGCCGCACCTTGCCGAGCTTCAGTTCGTCCTGCGCATAGATTGCCGTGGAATCGCTGTCCCATGTCCCGTCCGAGACCAGCACGTCCGGCGTCGCGCGCTGGCCATAGACCGGGTCGAAGAAATCGATGGGGAGGTTGACCCCGAACGGCGGCGTGCGGACGTCGAACCGCCAATGGTCATAGCCATATTCCACGCCGACCAGCGCCTTGTGCTCGATCGCGCCGGTCGTGAAGCGGGCGTATAGCTCGCCCTGCGCGGTCAGGTCGCGCTGGCGGTCATAGGCGAGCGAAGGCCGCCGGTTGACCTGCGGGCGTGCCGGATCGGCGCGGTCGATCGGCGGAAAGCCATAGGAATAGTAGAAACTGTCCTTGGTGAAGTCCGAATAGCCGAGCGCGATCCGCCCCGACAGCGCGTCGGAGAAACGGTGGTCGACGAACAGGCTGCCGATGCCGCCCTCGTTCGTGTAGCGCGCGTCGCGCTCGCCGAACTGACGTTCGCGCGGGGCCAGCAGGAAGATCGGGTCGTTGGCGAAGCCACGGTCGAAATAGCCGCGCTTGTGCGCATATTCGCCCTCCAGCGTGACGGTAGTCGCGGTCGACGGCCGCCATTGCAGTACCGGGGCGACGAAGGTGTCGCGCGAAAAGGTGAAGTCGCGAAAGCCGTCGCGCCGGTCGTGCGAGACGTTCAGCCGCACGCCGAGCGTGTCGGTGATCGGCGCCGATACGTCCGCGGTCAGGCGCAGATGGTCGAACGATCCGTACAGCGCGGAGACTTCGGCGAACGGCGTCGCCAGCGGCTTCTTGGTGACGAAATTGACGACGCCGCCGGGTTCGAACCGGCCATAGAGCGCTGAGGCCGGGCCTTTCAGCACCTCGACCTGCTCGATATTCTGCAACTGCTCATCGGGCGCATAGGCGGAGCGGCGCAGGCCGTTCTTGAGGTTGTACGGCGTGATGAAACCGCGAATGTAGAACCGGTCGTTCGACGCGCCGAAGCCGACCTGCGGGCTGAAGCCGGGTACGTAGCGCAGCGCCTCGCCGATGGTGACGATGCCGCGGTCGCGGATCAGCTCGCGCGTCACGACCTGAACGGAAAAGGGCGTTTCCTTGATCGGCGTCGTCGACTTGTTGGTCTGCGGCGCGACGGTCGCGCGATAGCCCTGTTCGCGCGTGCCGAGGACGAGGATCTCGGCATCGTCGGGCGTTTCGGTGGTCGCATCCTGCGCGACGGCGATGCCGGGCAGGAAGGCAAGCGCGCCGAGCGCGGCGCGGCGGATGAACGGCATGGAATCCCCCCGGATAATCGTCAGGCGTACGCGGCAACGCCGATCGGGCAGCGTAAGATGGTATGTAATAACATTACAGTTCGATAACCGTACTCGGCGATATTGTCGAGAGGTCGTGACGCGGCCGACATTCGACCGGCCCCTTGACCCGGCGGCGTCGCCCATCCGACAGTGATCGCATGATAAAGCCGCTTCTCGCCACCGTCGCGCTGTTCGCGCTCGCCACCGGAACCGCCGCGCAGACCGTGCCCACGCGGCAGGTCGGCAGTGCCACGCTGTCCGGCGTGCCCGAGATTCCCGACGATGTGCGCGAGGCGGTGCAGCGTTACCAGAACAGCCGCGCCGCGCAGTTCGAGGACTGGCTGCCCGACGGATCGATGCTGATCGCCACCCGCTTCGGCGCGACGCAGCAGCTCCATCACGTCGCGGCCCCCGGCGGTGCGCGCACGCAGATCACCTTCGGCGCCGAACCGATCGCCGGCGCGGCGACGATCCCCGGCAGCGACCGGTTCGTGATGATCCGCGACACGGGCGGCGACGAATGGTTTCAGCTCTATACGCGTGGGCTGACCGGCATCGCCACGCCGCTGACCGAAGCCGGTACGCGCAACGAATCGCCGGTGTTCGGCAAGGACGGCGCGCTGATGGCATGGGCGCGGGCGACGAAGGGCAGCGCCGCCTATGCGATCCTGGGGGTCGATCCGAAGGCGGGCGGCACGCCGCGCACGCTCTATCGGTCCGAGGGCGCGGTGGCGCCGGCCGATATCGCGCCCGATGCCAGCCGGTTGATCTTCGTGCGCAGCCTGTCCAACCGTGAGGACCAGCTGTTCGAACTGGACCTCAAGAGCGGCAAGGCGACGCGCATCGCGCCGAAAGCCGACGCCGCCGTCTATGCCGATCCGCGCTACCTGCCCGGCGGGCGCAAGCTGATCGCCATTTCCGATGCCGGCGCCGACACGCGGCGTCTGGTCGAGATCGATATCGCCAGCGGGGCGCAGACCGTGTTGACGCCGGACCTGCCATGGGATGTGGAGCGGTTCGACCTGACCGATGACGGGCGGGTGCTCGCCTATGCGGTGAACGAGGACGGCTTTTCGCGCGTGGTGGTGCAGGACCGCGTCACGCGGCGCGCATTGCCGCAGCCGGTGGTGCCGCGCGGCGTGCTGACCGCGCTGAAATTCTCGCCCGACGGCAGCAATCTGGCGATCGGCCTGACCTCCGCCACTTCCGCCGGCGACGTATGGAGCTGGGCGGTGACCGGCGGCCAATTGACGCGCTGGACGGTGTCGGAGCTGGGCGAACTCGATCCCAAGGCGTTGGCCGAACCGGAACTGGTGCGCTTCAGGTCGTTCGACGGCCTGTCCGTACCCGCCTTCGTCTATCGGCCCAAGGGGGTGCCGGCGGGTACGCGGACGCCGGTCATCATCGACATCCATGGCGGGCCGGAGGCGCAGACGCGCCCGGTCTGGAACTATGGCGCGCAATATTTCGCCGACGTGCTCAAAGCGACGGTGATCCTGCCCAATGTCCGCGGCAGCGACGGCTATGGCAAACGCTATCTGAACCTCGACAACGCGGCGAAGCGCGAGGATTCGGTGAAGGATATCGGCGCGTTGCTCGACTGGATCGGCACGCAGCCGGACCTCGATCCCGCCCGCGTCGCGGTCTATGGCCAGTCCTATGGCGGCTATATGAGCCTTGCCGTCATGACCCATTATTCGGACCGGCTGGTCGGCGGGGTCGAACGCTATGGCATCAGCAACTGGAACACGTTCCTGCAGAACACCGAAGCCTATCGCCGCGACAATCGCCGTGCCGAATATGGCGACGAACGTGTGTCCGAAATGCGCGCCGTGCTGACGCGCATCTCGCCCATCACCAATGTCGCGCGGATCACCAAGCCGATGCTGGTGATGCAGGGCGCCAACGACCCGCGCGTGCCGCAGTCGGAATCGGATCAGGTCGTGGCGCGGCTGCGCGCGAACGGCAACGACACCTGGTATGTGCTGTTCGCCGACGAAGGGCACGGTTTCCAGAAGAAGCCGAACAACGATCTGCGGCGAGAAGTGGAGACGGTGTTCCTGCGGCGATTGTTCGAACGCTAGATTCTAGAGCGGGATGACATGAAATAGAATCGTTCGTGCTGAGTAGGGACTGAGCTTGTCGAAGGCCCGTATCGAAGCACCCGCCACGGTCCTTCGATACGCCGCTTCGACAAGCTCAGCGGCTACTCAGGACGAACGGTTCCACCTCGTGTCATCCGACTCTAATGGCATGAACCCTACCCGTTCGTGCTGAGTAGGGGCTGAGCGAAGTCGAAGACCCGTATCGAAACACTTGGTCAGCAGTCCTTCGATACGCCCCTTCGACAAGCTCAGTGGCTACTCAGGACGAACGGGTATGCCTGAAGTCATCATGCGCTAGATCCTGATGACATGAAACCTACCCGTTCGTGCTGAGTAGGGGCTGAGCAAAGTCGAAGACCCGTATCGAAGTACCTGTGGCGCTCCTTCGATACGCCCCTTCGACAAGCTCAGTGGCTACTCAGGACGAACGGGTAGGCCTGAAGTCATCATGCACCAGGGCGTCGCGAACGCCCGTACCCACCGCGCGAAGCGTCCGGACCTGATAGACCTCGACCCCCTGCGGGCCGTCCGCCTCGAACCGGACACGGACGCGGGACTTCCGGCCCGGATCGGCCGCGATCGGATAGTCGATCACGTTACGGGTCGCCGTTTCCGCGCCGGCCAGTCGTTCGCGGGCCAGCAATTTGCCGTCGATCAGGATGCGGAAGTCCTTGTCGCGCTGGCGTCCGCCATAGACGACCTGCAGCACCATCGGGCCGGGCGCGGTGGCGAGGTCGAATTCGAAATGGCCGTTGTTCACGATGCGGCTGCGGTCGGTCATGTGCGGCACCGTCTCCGTATCGCCCACCGCGGTCAGCGCATGATCGACCTCCGGCTGCTGTTCGCCGAGGCGGATCAGGTCGATGGTGCGTGCCTCGATCGCCGCACGCTCGCGTGCCGCCGCTTCCCATGCCGGGCGCGCCGCCTCCCACTCGGCGGTATCGAAGCGGCGGAAATAGACCGCCGTCCGATGGTGGTGCAGCGCGTGGAAGGGCGTGAGGGTCAGGTCGCCCGGCCGCCCCTGTTCGCCGAGGCGGAAGCGGTGCGCCGCGCCGGTACGCACCAGTGCCGGTCGGGCGGCGTCGCTGACGATCGCCGGGTCGACCCCGCTCCACGTTCCTTCGTTCGAGCCGAGATCGCCGGCGAGGACCAGCGGCCCGCTGAGAAAGGCGATCAGTTTCGGATCGTCGGGCATCGCTTCGACGCGCACCGGCATCGGCAGGGACAGGGCGATCCGGTCGCCGGCCTTCACCCGATCGAGCAGCAGATAGCCCCCCTCGCGTCGACCCGCCGCCTTGCCGTTCACCTGGCATAGCGGGGCGGCGCACCAGCCCGGTATCCGCAGCGCCAGCATCTTCGGCGCCCGTTCGACCGTGATCGCGACGCTGTCCCCGGCCGGATAGCGGGTCTCCATCGTCAACCGGGCATCGGGGGCGTCGAGCGTCGATGCGTAATAGAGGTTGATCGCCACCGCGTCGCCGCGCCGCCAATAGATGCTCTCGCCATGCTTCGAATGGCTTTCCATGCCCGATCCGACGCAGCACCAGAAGTCCTCGGTCGGCGACGAATGGACCCACCCCATGCCCGATGCGAGCGCCGTGAAATAGGTGAACATGCCCGTTGCCGGGTCCTGCTGGCTCATGATGTGGTTGAGATGCGCGCGTTCGTAATAGTCGAAATAGGCGGCATCCGCCTGCCACCCATAGAGGTGCCGGGTGAGGCGCAGCATGTTGTAGCTGTTGCACGCCTCGCACGTCTGCTGGTCCAGCCGGTTCGCCAGCTGGCGTGGCGGGCCGAAATGCTCGTGGTCGGAATTGCCGCCGATGACATAGCTGTGGTCGCGCGTGACGATCGCCCAGAAATTGCGCGCGATCGCGGCATGTTCGGCGTTGCCGGAAATGTCGTGCAGGCGCGCTTCGCCGACGATCTTCGGGATCTGGGTGTTCGCGTGCAGCCCCGACAATGCGTCGCGCCCCGCCGCCAGCGGGTCGATGACGGCATGGTGGCGCAGCCGCTCGGCGAGGACGCGCCAGCGCGCGTTGCCGGTACGCCGGTGCAGTTCGGCATAGCATTCGGTCAGGCCGCCATGCTCGGTGCGCAGAATGTCCTGTACCTGCGCGTCGTCCAGCGTCTCGACGATGCGGCCGAGATAATCGCCGAGGCCGATCGCGACCTGCAACCCCCCGGTCAGGCCGGCATGTTCGTGCGCGTCGAGCGTGCCGGCAAAGACCTTGTGATAGGTGTAGAGCGGAACCCAGCCTTCGTTGAGGCTGAAGCCGGTCGAGCGGACGTCGCCGCGGCGCAATTCCTCGTACACGATCTTGCCGTCGACGGTGCGGCCGTCGCGCTCGACGGTGGTGCCGCCGGCATAGCCGTCGCCCTGTCGCGCCTGGATCGCACCAAGCTGCGACAGGATATAGGCGGCGCGCGTGCGGTAGCGGGCATCGCCGGTCTGGGCATGGATCAGCGACAGCGCGCTCAGATAATGGCCGAGCGAATGGCCCGCGATCCCGCGCGCTTCCCAGCCGCCATAGGGTGCACCCCTGGGCGGCATGCCCGCGCCGACATGGAAATTGTGCAGCAGCCGGTCGGCGTCGAGCGACAGCAGATACCGCCCGTTGGCCTCGACCGCGGTCAGGAAGGGCGAGGGCAGCAGCCGCACCTGCGACAGGGGAAAGGGTTGGGCGCGGGGCGGCGCGGGTGGCGGCGATCCGAACGCGGCGGAGGGAAGCAGGCCGAGGGCGGCACCGGCCCCGAGCGCACCTCGACGCGAGAACTCAACCACGGCCACTCTCCCTTGTCGTCTTTCCCTGTTTGATAACGACAAACTTGTCTGAGTAAATCTTTCCTACGCGTGGTCTGCCGACGCGCAGGCTACTCGCCGTGTTGCAAGCGTGGCGAAAAGGATCAGATCTATGACGATCATCTGATAGCACAGATGCATAAGGGCTGAGCGGCGAGCGGGTCTTTTTGGCGAAATGTTGTCCGACATTTTCCGCGAGCAATGCGTGGCTGGCGCCGACCGGGCGGCTTGCCGGCCACGACGATCGAACCTTTCCGGAGCGCTCAGGCGAATCACATCGTTCGCTAATGAAGAGGGGGTGCCAGCCATTCATGGCCGGTTTCGAACGACGCCGGCGTCGTCGATTTCTCTGGTCGGGGCGACAGGATTCGAACCTGCGACCCCCACACCCCCAGTGTGATGCGCTACCAGGCTGCGCTACGCCCCGATCAGAGAGGGCGTGCCTTTAGGCCCGGTTTACGCGCCATGCAAGCCCGAAGCGTGGGGGCGGGCAAATGTTGCGTGGGACCCGTGCAGATGATAGCTGCCCGCAGTTAATCAGGATGCCGTGTCCGCGGCGTCCGCTATCTCGGACATTCAGGCCAGCAATGCTCGTACCTTCCGCTTTCGCCCAGTCCGCTGCCGCTCCTGCGGCATCGGGTGGTTTCCTCGGCACGCTCGTCGGCATCGCGCCGCTGCTGCTGATCTTCGTCGCCTTCTACTTCCTGCTGATCCGTCCGCAGTCGAAGCGGATGAAGACGCTGCAGGCATCGATCGCCGCCGTGAAGCGCGGCGACCAGGTCGTCACCGCCGGCGGCATCATCGGCCGGGTGACCAAGGTCGAGGACGCGTTCGTCGAGGTGGAGATCGCGCAGAACACCCGCGTCCGCGTGGTCAAGGCGACCATCGCCGAAGTCACGCCGCCCGCCGGCGCCAAGCCCGCGAACGACTGATGCTCGACTTTCCCCGCTGGAAACGGATCGCCATCTGGGCGTCCGTGATCCTGTTGGCGCTGTTCGCGGTGCCGAGCCTGCTGCCCGAAGCGACGCGCGCGAAGCTGCCCGGCTGGGTGCCGACGCCGACGATCAACTTCGGTCTCGATCTCGCCGGCGGCAGCTACATCCTGCTCGAAGCGCAGACACAGGACGTCGCGGCGACGCGGGTCGAGGCGATGCGCGAGATGATCGCGACCGAAATGCGCCGCAACCCGCGCGTCGCGGTCGGCGACATTTCGACCCGGGGCGGGCAGATCAGCTTCATGGTCCGCGACGCGACTCAGATCGACGCGGCGCGCGAAAAGCTGCTCGGCCTGACCGGTGGCGGCGCGGGGATGACCGGCCAGCGCGAATGGGACATCGAAGTGCGCGACACCACGCGCTTCGTGCTGACCCCGACGCAGGCGGGCCTGCGCCTCGCGGTCGAGAATGCGATGAAGGACGCGACCGAGGTCGTGCGCCGCCGCATCGACGAACTGGGCACCCGCGAACCGACGATCATCCAGCAGGGCAGCAACCGCATCGTCGTTCAGGTGCCGGGACTGTCCGATCCGAAGGCGCTCAAGGACCTGCTCGGCAAGACCGCGCGGCTGGAATTCAAGCTGGTCGACCTGACCGCCGATCCCGCCGCCGTCGCGCGCGGACAGGCCCCGGCCGGCAGTCAGATCCTGCCCTATCCGGCGCAGGGCGGCGGAATCGCGGTCAAGCGCACCACGATCATCTCGGGCGACCAGCTCGCCGATGCGCGCCAGACCTATGACCAGAACGGCCAGCCCAACGTCACGATCAACTTCAACGCGGACGGCGGTCGCCGCTTCGCGAAGGTGACGCAGGAAAATACCGGCAAGCCGTTCGCGATCATCGTCGACAATCAGGTGATCTCGGCGCCGAACATCAACGAACCGATCCTCGGCGGCAGCGCCACGATCAGCGGCGGCTTCACCGTCGATTCGGCCAACCAGCTGTCGATCGCGCTGCGTTCGGGCAAGCTGCCGGTCGACCTGACCGTCGTGCAGGAAAGCACCGTCAGCCCCGAACTGGGCGCCGATTCGATCAAGGCCGGCGTGACCGCTGCGATCATCGCGACCATCGCCGTCATCGTCTTCATGGTGATGACCTATGGCCGGTTCGGCATCTATTCGACCATCGCGGTCGTGCTGAACATCCTGATGATCATCGCGGTGATGGCGTTCCTGAACGCCACGCTGACGCTGCCCGGCATCGCCGGCTTCGTGCTGACCATCGGTACGGCGGTCGACGCGAACGTCCTGATCAACGAACGTATCCGCGAGGAACGGCGGCGCGGGCGATCGGTGCTCCAGTCGCTCGAACTGGGGTATAAGGAGGCGAGCCGCACGATCTTCGAGGCGAACGTGACTCACGCCATCGCCGGCGGGATCATGCTGATCCTCGGCTCCGGCCCGATCCGCGGCTTCGCGGTCGTGCTGCTGCTCGGCATCGCCAGTTCGGTGTTCACCGCCGTCACCTTCACGCGGATGCTGGTCGCCGGATGGATGCGCCGCCATCGTCCGACCGACATCACCATTTAAGGCCCAGCCGTCATGCGTCTCATCAAGCTGGTTCCCGACAATACCAACATCCGCTTCGTCGCGGTGCGCAAGATCGCGTTCACCGTGACGCTGATCCTGAGCATCCTGGCGGTCGGGCTGGTGTTCGTGCGGGGTCTGAACTTCGGCGTCGACTTCATGGGCGGCGTCGCGATCGAGGAACGATTCGCCAGCCCGCCGCCGATCGACAAGGTCCGCGCGACGATCGAACGGCTGGGGGTGGGCGAGCCTGCGATCCAGCAGTTCGGCGACCCGACGCTGGTGTCGATCCGCCTGCCGGTGCCCGAGGGTGATTCGGGCGCGACCGACCGGCTGGTCGAGCGGGTGAAGACCGCGCTCGCCACCGAATTCCCCGGCGCGACGTTCAGCAATTACTCGACCGTGTCGGGCAAGGTGTCCGACGAGCTGGTCACCAACGGCATCCTTGCGGTCGTGCTGGCGATCGTCGGTATCGCGATCTTTTCGTGGTTCCGCTACGAATGGCAGTTCGGCGTGTCGACCGCGGTCGCGATCGTCCACGACGTGTTGATGACGCTCGGGTTCTTCGCGTTGTTCCGCGAACAGTTCGCGTTCGACCTGACCATCGTCGCCGCGGTTCTGACCATCATCGGCTATTCGATCAACGACAAGATGGTGATCGACGACCGTATCCGCGAAAACATGCGCAAGTTCCGCAAGATGGAGATGCGCGAGCTGATCGATCTGTCGGTCAACGAAACGCTGCCGCGTACCGTCATGACGTCGTTGACCATTCTGCTGGCACTCACCGCGCTGATCGTGTTCGGCGGCCATGTGCTGCGCGGCTTCACCGCGGCGATGATCCTGGGCGTGATCGTCGGCACCTATTCGTCGATCTATGTGTCGTCGTCGCTGCTGATCACGCTGGGGTTGAAGCCCGGTGCGCCGGTCGGTGAAGGTACGGTCCGGGAGCCGGTTCCGCAAAAGGGCGCACGGTGAAGCTCGACCGGGTCCGCACGGGTAACGGCCCGGTCGTCTCCGGCCTGACGACCGCCGGTTTCCGGGTGGATGACGGCATCTACCCCGCGCTGCTGATGACCCCGCAGCGCGCCGATCTGTGGGAGCCGCCGGCGTTCGACGACCTCGACGCCGACGCGCTGGCATCGGTGCTGGCGATGCGGCCCGAATTCCTGCTGCTCGGCACCGGCGCGACCCTGCGCCAGCCGCCGCGCGCGCTGGTCCGCCAGCTCGATGCGATGGGGCTGGGGATCGAGGCGATGGACAGCCGCGCCGCCGCCCGCGCCTGGGGCGTGCTGCGCGACGAGGGACGGCAGATCGCGGCGGCGTTCTACCCGCTTTGAGGGGCGATCAGGGGCTGCATAGTTGCGACCGCTTGGATCCTATGCGCGGGCGCTGGTTGATTGGCGCCACCATCAACCGCGATCGTCACCCCGGACTTGATCCGGGGTCCCGCTTCTAGAGCGGGATGACATGAAATAGAACCGTTCGTGCTGAGTAGGGACTGAGCGAAGTCGAAGGCCCGTATCGAAGCACCCGCCACGGTCCCTTCGATACGCCGCTTCGACAAGCTCAGCGGCTACTCAGGACGAACGGTTCCACCTCGTGTCATCCGACTCTAGCTGACGGTCGCGAAGAAGCGGGACCCCGGGTCAAGCCCGGGGTGACGAAGAATAGCTGCCGTTGATTAGCGAGCGAATGGCGCCGATCTATACCGACCGCCGAGCCGCGACCAGCTCCAGCAGGTGCGCCCGCAGTTCGGTCGCATTGCGCTCCCAGCTGAACGCGTCGACCACCGCCCGCGTCGCGTCGGGGTCGACCGGCTGCGACAGGATCGCCGCGATCCCCTGCGCAACGGCGCTCGGTTCGCGCGCGACGATCCGTCCGGCGGCCGGGGTGGTGGCGACCTCCCGCGCAGCCCCCGCATCGGGGATGACGATCGGCGTGCCGCTCGCCAGCGCCTCGACCCAGGCGTTCGCCAGCCCCTCCGACGACGACGCCAGCGCCATCACATCCGCCGCCGCCAGCAGGTCGGGCAGGTCGCCATGCGGCATCGCCCCGCACAATCTCACCCGATCGCCCACGCCCAGTTCCGCGATCCGCGCCGCCAGCGCGGCATGGTCCGGTCCGCCGCCGACGATCCACAACCCGACGCCGGGCAATGCCGCCACCGCGTCCAGCACGATGCGATGGCCCTTGCGCGGGATCAGCGCGCCCAGCGACACGACCAGCGGTCCGGCGATGCCCAGCCGTTGCCGGGCGGCAGCGCGGTCGGTCGATCCGAACCGGCTGCGGTCGATTCCGGTACGGTGGACCCGCACCGGCCGGTCGATGCCCACTGCGGCGATGTCGTCGGCCATCGACTGCGATACCGCGAGCAGCCCATCGGCGGCGCGTCCGGCGGCACGGACCTGCGCGGCGGTGGCGGGCGCATGGCCCCAATGGTGGATGTCGGCCCCGCGCGCCTTGATCGATACGGGCACGCCGAAGCGTTGGCCCAGCTGGATGGCGACGGGGCCGTCGGGGAAGAAGAACTCCGCATCGATCACGTCGAACGGGAAGGTTTCCCGCACTTTCGACACATGCGGCACGAGTCGCCGGACCAGCGCCGCTACATGAAATCGCCCCTGCGTCCCCGGCAGGTTCAGGAAGCGCGGCCGGTCGACGGTGAGTCCCTTCCAAACCTCCCGCGCCGGCAGGCACGAAAGCGCGCGATAGGTCGGGTGCAGCGAGAGCGGGAAGGGGGGCAGGCCCAGCGGCGCGATTACCTGCACCGCAACATCGTCGAGCGCCGCCAGCCCCCGCGTCTGCCGTTCGACGAACACCCCGAAATTGGGTCGCGCCGCATCGGGGAACAGGGTGGCGAGGGTCAGGACGCGCAACATCGCCGCATGCTGTAGCGCGAAAAGGGTGAAGGCTTCGCGAAAAGAGTGATTGCTGTTCCGGTGCGTGCCGATTCGTTAGGGAGATAATGCTCGCCGCTCCGGACTTGATCCGGGGGGGGGCGCTTTCCGCTCAACGGGGAAGAAGAAGCGGGACCCCGGGTCAAGCCCGGGGTGACGTGGAGGGGGGCGGCACTCCCCCTCCCGACCATCATGCCGTCAGATTGTGCTCCAGCGTGATCTCGGCATTGAGCAGCTTGGAGATCGGGCAGCCGGCCTTCGCTCCCGCCGCGATTTCCTCGAACTTCGCCTGATCGATGCCCGGCACGTTGGCGGTCAGCGTCAGCGCCGACTTGGTGACCTTGAACCCGTCGCCGTCCTTGTCGAGCGACACCTTCGCGGTCGTCTCCAGCGTGCCGTCGGTAAAGCCCGCGCCGGCCAGCGCAAAGCTCAGCGCCATGGTGAAGCAGCTGGCATGGGCGGCGGCGATCAGTTCTTCGGGGTTGGTGCCATTGCCGTCCTCGAACCGGGTGTTGAAGCCATATTGCTGGTCGGACAGCACGCCCGACTGGGTCGATACGTGGCCCTTGCCGTCCTTGCCGAGACCTTCGTAGCGGGCGGATGCACTGCGGATCATGCGGAAACCTTTGCCAATGAAAAGGGGGCGGACCCGTTGCCGGACCCGCCCCCTCAGAATTCGTCAAACCGGTTTAGGTTCAACGGCAACGGCCACGGCTGCCGCTGCGCTCGATCTCGCGACCGGCGAGCGCACCCGCACCGGCGCCCAGCAGCGTACCGAGCGTACGGTCGCCGCGGGTGTCGATCGTGCGGCCGACCAGCGCACCGGCGACGCCGCCGACGACCAGACCGGTGGTGCCGTTTTCCTTGCGGCAATAGCGGCGACCGTCACGACCGCGCCATTCGCGATACTTGTAGCGACGCTGCGCTTCGGCCTCGGTCTTGCCGACCGAAATGCCGTGCTTCGAGAAGGTCGGGCCGACCGGAGCCAGCAGCGAGGCGGCGGCGAGCGCCATCATGATATTGCGCATGGGGTTCTTCCTTTCGTCCGTATTCTTGACTTGGTCGCTTAACGCATCCCCGGCATGACGGTTTCATGAACGAAACGACAGGCTTGCGTTCAGCTTCGGGATACCGGCGGCGCCAGCGGGTATCGGACGACGGGTTCATACCATGCGCCGTCGCTGCCCAGATGGCTTTCGTAGAGGGCGAAGTGATCGAACGGCATCGGTGGCGAGGTCAGTCCGGAATGTTCGGCGAGGAACGCGTCGACCGGCCCCGATGCGCGATTGCGCCGCGCGATGGTGATGTGCGGCAGGAACGCGCGACCTTCGGGTGGCAGGCCGACGCGGACAAGGGCGTGGTCGACCTTGCGATGCAGCGCCGCCACCGCGTCCTGCGGGGTTACGCCGGCCCAGAGCGCGCGGCCCCGCGATCCGGTGTCGAACCGCCCGACGCCGGACAGCGCCAGATCGAACGCAGGCGCGTGCACCGCCTGCAACGCGATCGCGATATCTTCGGCCACCGGTCGTTCGACCTCGCCGATATAGCGCAGCGTGACGTGCAACTGCTCCTCGTCCTGCCACCGCGCGCCATCGACGCCGTCCATGATGTCCAGCAATTTCCGGCGCATGGCCGGGGACGGGCGGAGTGCGACGAACAGCCGGTGCAAGCTGGATTCTCCTCGGGGGCGTAACAAAGTGTTGCTGGCGGCGTTTGGCTTGAAATCGCGCGTTATGCCGACGATATTTCCACCATCCGGCATG
>JAQIJL010000002.1:1120000-1290380 GCA_036946325.1 Sphingomonas paucimobilis | reverse complement strand
TTCGACACGCGACCATTGCCCAGCGGCGTGCCGCCCGAGCCATAGTTGAAATTGACCGGCGTGCCGTTCGCGTCGAACGCGATTCCCTGTAGCGGGCCGTTGTTGATCAGGCCGTATTTCGCGTATTGATAGGGCTGCGCGAAGTCGGAATAGATGAATTGCGGTCCGGGTCCGCTGGTGATGCCGGTATTGAGCAATGTCGAGGCGCGATGCCAGTCGCGGCGGCCGGCAAGGTCGATGCCGTAATTGCCCGGACCGACGCCGCCTTCGTTATCATATTCGCCGCTGACGATCAGGTGCAGCCGGTCGCCCAGCAGCGACGTGCCATAGGCGGCCTGCACCAGCGCGGTCTCGTCATCGCCATAGGTGGTGATGCTGCCCAGCACATTGGCCTTGAACCCCTTGAACCGCGTGTCGGTGATGAAGTTCACCACGCCGCCGACCGCGTCCGAGCCGTAGGAGGCCGACGCGCCGCCATTGACGATGTCGACCCGCTTCACCAGCAGCTGCGGGAACATGCTGATGTCGGGCACGCCGGTCACGTTGGCGCCGACGACGCGCTGCCCGTCGAGCAGGGTCAGCGTGCGGATGGGTTGCAGGCCGCGCAGCGAGAAGGAGCTGAGCCCCTGCGTACCGCTCGACGTGCTGAACGTGCCGGTCGACGCGCCGGTCGATCCCTGTAGCGAGGGCAGCTGCTGGATGGTGTTGAAGATGTTCGGCTGGGCGTTGTTCGCGATCTGCTCCTCGCCGATCACCGTGGTCGGCGTCGGCGCGTTGAAGCCGTTGGCGACGATGCGGCTGCCGGTGACGACGATGTCGGACGAGTCCGGCGCCTGTTCCGCCGGTGCGTCCTGCGGCGCGGCCGTCGCAACATTGGGCGTCGTTTGCGCAAGGGCGGGCGCGGCTCCCAACGCGCAGGCCAAGGCGAACAGGCTCGCCGCCGTGCCGAGGCGACAGCGATCAGTCGAAAAACGGTGCATCATCCAACCCCCAACTTCATGGCCGGTCCGTCACCGCTTGCGGAGCGGACCGTTGCGTCGATGGTAGCGGATGTTGTTCGCGCTAACATCTACGACCATGGTCTCGGGTATCGGCGATCAAGTCCTGTCAGGGGCGGGCAGAGTAGAGCGCGTGATGGGTCAGGATGTAGAGCGTGCGCTTGTCCTCGCCGCCGAACAATAGCTGGAGCGGACGGTCGGGAACGTCGATGCGACCGACCTCGGCACCTGCGGAATCATAGACGAACACTTGCCCGTTCGCGACATAGACCCGGCCATCGGGACCGGTCGCCACGCTCTCGCCGCCGCGCGGGGCGAAGGGTTTGAGGTCGCCGACCGCACCGCCCGCCCCCAGCAGCCCGGTATAGGTGCGGTTCTCCGACGCGTTGACGACGTGGATGCGATCGCCGACCTTGCCGGTGATCCACCCATAGGTGTCGAGCAGGTCGGAGAAGCGCCAGCCGAGATGGTTGGCCGGCCCCTGCTGCCACACGCGCCAGGCGGGCAGGACGAGGCTGCCGTCGGGCGAGACATATTCGCGCGGCTTGGGCGTCGCCATGTCGCGCGCGAACATTTCGGGAAGCGTCGTGAAGCGGTCGCGCGCCGGGTCGTACTGGTCGCGAAACTCGCCATTGTTCCAGAAGCTGCCGGGCAGCGCGACGCGGGCGCGGCTTCCGCCCCGTGCAGCGGTCGGCGCGATCGGGCGCACCGCGTTCGGCGCCTTGGGATCGATCGCATAGACGGTGGTCTCGGGGCCGTCCGATGACATTACCAGCAAATCACCCGAGGCGTCGACCGCCAGATTGATCGCATCGAGCGGCGCATCGGCGACGACCGACAGCCGGTCCTTGTCGCTCCAGCCGTGAATGCGCTGGAACTGGCGATCGATGAAATACAGCTTGCCCGTCCCGTCGACCGCGCCTCCGCCGATCGAGTAGAATCCATCGGCCAGTTTGGTGACGGGGGCCATCGACGGGGTGGCCGGGGTCGTCCCGGTCGCATCGGTGATGTCGAGCACGGCGAATTCGCGTTCCCGCACGCTGCCGCCACGCGTCACGTCGGTCAGCGCGTTTTCGTAAGGAAATTTGCTGGCGCGCAAATAGGTGCCGCAGCCATTGTCGTCGCAGGTCGCAAAGCCGCTTTCGGCGTTCACATGGACGTTTCGGAAGCGGATGTCGGTCGATCCGTACAGCTTGACCGCCGCCGGTGCCGGCTGGATCGAGCGGGTGACGCGATAGCCGTGGAAATTGGCGAACAGGATGTTGCGCGAATTGCGCACCTCCAGCGCGACGGCGTTGCGGCTCTCGCCCGATTCCTCCTCGGTCTGCGGCGCGTAGAAATTCCAGTTGCGCACGCCGTCGAGCACGATCTCCGCCCGCGCATGATGTTCGGCCGACATCTCGTAGACATGGCCCGGCGTGCTGGTGTCGGAGACGTACAGCCCGGCATGGGCATAGGTGTTGGGCGTCCACAGCCCGTTGAACGTGCCGCCGCCATGGTCGGTGACCCACAGGCTGGCAAACTGCCCGTCCCACCGCTTCGTCACATCGGCGTCGGCGGTGTGATTGGGGTTATAGGGTTCGAAGCGGCTGCCATCGGCCAGCGTGGTGCCATGCCCGCCCTGAAACTTCACATCGTCGACCAGCGAGCGTTCGCCCGCACGCCACAGCATCGCCGTCGCGCGAGGATTGACGCCGCCGGTGAACAGCCCGAAGCCGCTGACGATCGCCTCGCCGCCCTTCGCGCTTTCGATCAGCGCCTTGGGCGCGCCGACGCCGCGATAATTGGGCAGGTCGTCGGGCAGCACGATCTGGGGTCAGGCCGGGATGCAGGCCGATCAAGACGCTGTCTGGCCGCAGCTTCAGCGTGTCGGTGACGCGGTAGAAGCCGGCCGGGAAATACAGCACGCGGTTGCGGTCGATCGCCCGCTGGATCGCCTGCGTATCGTCGGCCTTGTTGTCGCCCTTTACGCCCAGAGAGCGCACATCGACCCAGTTCGACACCGGCGGCAGCGCGCGGATCGCCGGGGTCGCGGCGTTTGGGCAGGCTGGTGATCGCGGCCGCGTCGAAGCGGGTTTCGTAGCTGCCCGGCTGGTTGAGGCCACCGACGGTCAGGCCATAGGTGAACTCGCCGACCCGGTAGCGCGGCCCCTTCCCCGCCACCGTGCGCCCGCTGTCGCGGAAGCGGGCGAAGGTCGGGGTATTGCTCGCCAGTGCGCCGGCAAAGCCGATCTGGGTGAACACGCTGCCTTCGTTGCTGATGACGACGCCGGCCTGGCTCACATTCTCGAACCGGACGTCGCTGCCCCACAGCCGGTCGCTATGGCCGCGATCGATGTCGATCCCGATGGGCGTGTTGCGGATCAGCGTGTTGACGAGGGTGAAGCTGGCATCATGTTCGCGGATCGCCGCATCGCGCTGTCCGTCGAACGTCGAATCGAGCAAGGTGTACTGCCATGCCGGCGAGGTCTTTTCCGCCAATATGCCATAGCGTCCGCCGAAGAAGCGCAGATCCATGCCGAGATTGCCGACCTGATACACCCCGGCCAGCGCCGAGCCGAGGCGGAAGTCGATATGCGCCAGATAGGTGTGCTGCGCGGTGTGCTGGCGCACGGCGGTCGCCGCCGGATTGCCCTCGCCGATTTCGAAATCGACGTTCGACAGCGCGGAATAGAAGGTGCCCGAATTGGCGTCGGCGATGCTGGGGTCGAACGGCACGCTGTTCGGCGGCGGCACCGGGACGGTCGGCGCGCCCTTGATCGGATTGCCCCAATTGTCGAGCGTGACCCCACGCGGATTGTTGCCGGCGAACAGCACCATCGTGCCGACCCCGCGCTGGAATCCGGGCGTATTCGCCGCCAGCAGCAGCACCGGCCGCGTTCGCCCGACCCCGAACACCCGCACCCCCGGCCAGATGAAGAGCGTGCGGGCGATGCGGTATTTGCCCGCCGGCAGGAACACGATCCCACCGCCCGGCTTCGCGGCCGCCGCATCGAGCGCCTGCTGAATCGCGGCGGTATCGTCGGCGACGCCGTCCCCCTTCGCCTTCACCGTGATCGCGCGGGGGTCGTTGGGCGCACCGAGGAACACCGACGGCCCGCGCACCGGCTGGGCGATGGCGGCGGCACCGACGGGCAGCGCGGCGAGCATGACACCGCTCCAGATCGAGATCGCCACCTTGCCCATCGAAACTTCCCTCGACGCTGTGTAGAGGCCGTCCTTAGCACGACGCCTTGCCCGGGGGACCGCGACCAAGGTCGCGGTGGTCAGCGCGCGCCGAAGCGGGCAGCACCCACCGACGAACCCGGCCGGGTTGGACACAAGGACGAATCACCTGCCACCGCCATCGATCCCTGTCGCCCCGCCCCGTGCAGCCATTATCGTCATGGGCGTTTGCGGCTGCGGGAAATCGACCCTGATGCGCCACCTCGCCGATCGGCTGGATTGCGCGCGGTTCGAGGGCGATTCGTTCCACGGCGAGGCCAATGTCGCGAAGATGCGCGCCGGCCATCCGCTCGACGATGCCGATCGCTGGCCGTGGCTCGACCGGCTGGGCGCGGCGATCGGCGAGGCGGTGCGCGGCGAGGGCATGGCGGGTCGCGGCATGTTCGGCGCTGAAGCGGCGCTATCGCGAGCGGCTGGAACAGGCGGCGGGCGTGCCGTTGCTGTTCGTGCTGCTCGATGGCGAGCGGGCGGATTTCGCCGAACGGCTCGCGCGGCGGAAGGGGCATTATATGCCGCCCAGCCTGCTCGACAGCCAGCTTGCCACGCTGGAACGGCCGGCGGCGGATGAGAATGCGGGTAACGTTGTCCTGTGCGTGGCCGGTCCGGCGGCTGCGCGATGCGGTACTCGATCGGGTGCGGAGCGAGGCTGCGATCTAGAGCCTGATGACATGAAACCTACCCGTTCGTGCTGAGTAGGGGCCGAGCAAAGTCGAAGACCCGTATCGAAGTACCTGTGGCGCTCCTTCGATACGCCCCTTCGACAAGCTCAGTGGCTACTCAGCACGAACGGGTAAGTCTGAAGTCATCAGGCTCTAGAGTCTGATCCAGCAAAGCCGGATCAGTGCGGCACCGGCCCGCTCCCCCTCCCGACCACCCATTCAGGATACGCTGTGGGTGGTCGGGAGGGGGAGCGGGCCGGTGCCGCTTCCACGTCAGTGGATCAAACTTTAAACGTCACCCCAGCGAAGGCTGGGGTCTCCTGCGGCTCCTGCTGCGTACCGTCATCACGAGATCCCAGCCTTCGCTGGGATGACGTTTGGTGAGGCGGAGGTCCGGTCAAGCGCTACGGCATCAACCGCTTGCGCCCCTGCGACAGATGCCAGCGCATTGCGAGCGCCGCGCCGTCGCCGTCCTGCGTGCGGATCGCGTCGACGATCGCGTCATGCTCCTCCATCATCGCCTCGATCACCTGTGGCGGGCGGGCGCGGGAAATGTCGACGCCGGCGCGCAGGATGCGCATCACGCCTTCCTGCAACTGGTCGAAGATCGCGACGAAGGCATCGTTGCCGGTCGCTTCCGAAATGGCGCGGTGGAGCTGCCAGTCCTCTTCATGCGCCGGTGCGCTCGACAGCAACGCACCGCGCAGCGCGGCGAGGCGTTTTTCGATGATCTCGAGATCGTGGTGCGAACGCCGCTGCGCCGCCAGCCGCGCCGCCTCCGCCTCGACCACGAAGCGTACCTCATAGGTGCCGAGCGTCGCCGCCAGACCATCGAGCGGGACATGCGCGCCGAGCCGTTCGGACGGACGGCGCTTGACGTAGGAACCGGCACCGCGACGCGCCTCGGTAATGCCGTCGGCGGCAAGGCGGACCAGCGCCTCGCGCACGATGGTGCGCGACATGCCGAACATCTCGGCCAGCCGCGCCTCGGACGGCAGGCGGTCGCCGGGGGCGAGGTCGTCCTCGTCGATGATGCGGACGATCGCCGTATAGGCGCGATCCGCCAGCCTTTCCCCCGTCACACCCGTCCCTCGTCTACACCGGATCAGATAATGTAGCTCAAACCGGCAACCATGATGAGTCCGGCGACCGAAATCACCGTTTCCAAGAGCGACCAGGTGCGGAAGGTATCGGCGGTGCTGGTGCCCATATAGCCCTTTACCAGCCAGAAGCCCGGATCGTTGACGTGGCTGAAGAACACCGATCCCGCGCCGATTGCCAGCACCACCAGTTCGGGCGACGCGCCGGATGCCGCGACGACGCCCGGCATCACGCCGACGGCGGTGATCGTCGCGACGGTCGCCGAGCCGGCGGCCAGCCGGATACCGACCGCGACCAGCCAGCCGAGCAGCAGCGGCGAGATCGGGTACATCATCACCAGCCGCGCCAGCAGGTCGGACAGGCCGGCGCTGACCAGCACCTGTTTGAGCGCCCCGCCCGCGCCGATCGCCAGCAGGATCGCGCCGGCCGCCCCCATGGTTTCGTGCCAGATCGATTCCTGGATGCCCGACTCGCTCAGCCGCCGCCCGAACAGCACCGGCAGCGCGACGAGGTTGGCGATCAGCAGCGCCAGCACCGGGTTCGCGGCTGCGGCAAGGATGGTCGAGTCCTTCAGCGCCGGCACCAGCTTCGCCAGTTCACCGGACGCGATCAGCACGATCGGCAGCAGGACGATGAACAGCGCACGCCCACGTGACGGCGTGACCAGATCGATCACCGGGTCGCTCAGCACCGGTTCGGTCAGCCGGATGCCGGGCGTCACGAAGCGCGCCAGCACCGGGCCGGCGAGGATCGCGATCGGAATGGCGATCGCCACGCCGTAGAGCATGGTAAGGCCGAGATTGGCGCCCAGCGCCTCGACCGCCAGCAGCGGGCCGGGATGCGGCGGCACGAGCGCGTGGACCACCCCCAGCCCGGCGAGCGCGGGCATGATGAGCCGCAGCTTCGCCGCGTCGCGTTCCTCGGCCGTCGCACCGCTCGCCATTTCCTTGGCGGCGGCGACCACGATCGGCAGCAGCAGCACGAGTCCCGTTTCGAAGAACAGCGGCAGGCCGATCACGATGGCGATGCCCAGCGTCGCCCACGGCGCGGCGCGCGGCCCGGTAAGGCGCAGCGCACTGGACGCCAGTGCCGACGCCGCGCCCGACAGATGGAGCATCGCGCCGAGCGACAGGCCGAGCGCGACGACCAGTCCGGTGCCGCCGATGATGTCGCCGACGCCCTTCTGCACCGCCTTCGCCGTGTCGATCAGCGGCAGCCCGGCGAACAGGCCGACGGCGAAGGCGCCGCACAACAGTCCGATAAAAGGATGCAGCCGCCCGCGCACGATCATCACGATCGCCAGCGCGATGCCGGCAATCGCCGCGACTGCCAGCCGCAGGTCGTCACCGCCCGTCATTCCGCCCCTCCACGCATGGTCCACTGCGTCATCGCACCCTCCCCCATGGCACTCGCTGTCGCGCGAGTTGTCCAACAGATCAAACCGGCTTTCCTGAAAAAACCGCTTGAACAAGGCGGTTATAGTCAGACATACTCAAACCTGTCCAACCGATTTCGGATCAACCGAAACGGGATGGCTGGATCTTCGGCAGCGTGGCGCTGCGCGTCAGATCCGTATGACGAGGGAGAGAGAGCAATGAAAGGGCAGCAATGGTAGCGCTCGCAACCGCACAGCCATCGGCACGCGACATCGGCACGCACGTGCGACTCACACCGACCCAGGCCAAGGTGCTCCACGGCGTCCGTTCGGGACAGTTCAACAAGCAGATCGCGCACGACCTCGGCATCGCCGAAGCGACGGTCAAGGCGCACATGACCGCGCTGATGCGCAAGCTGAACGTGCAGAACCGCACGCAGGTGGCGATCGCGGCGCAGTCGCTGGTGCCGCACATCGTCTGATCCCCTGCCCGGCGCATCGGCGGATCGCCGCGCCGGGACCCTCCATCGACGGAGCCTCCCCCATGAAGGTGCACAGCCTGCTGTTCGCTGCGACGATACTCGCCCCCCTTCCCGCCGCCGCGCAATCGACGTCGGTCTTTCTGAGCGCCCCCGACGATCCCGGCGCCGCGACGGTTCGCGGCGTCGGCGACGGCCGGGCCGACGATACCGCCGCGATCCAGCGGGCGATCGATTCGGTCGCCGCCGACCGGCAGAGCGGCGGTGGCGGCGTCGTGTTCCTGCCATCGGGTCGCTACCGCATCTCGCGCACCGTGTTCCTGCGCTCGGGCGTGCGGATGTTCGGCGTCGGGCCGACCCGCCCGGTCCTGATCCTCGCCGACAATACGCCGGGCTATGCGTCGGGCATCGGCGCGATGCTGAGCTTTTCCGGCGAGGATCAGTATCGCGCGGGCAAGCCGCCGGTGCCGCCGCCCACCAGCGTACCGGCCAACGACGCGATCTTCGACGCGACCTCCACTACCTTCTATTCGGCGCTGGCGAATGTCGATTTCGAGATCGGCGACGGCAATGCAGGCGCAGTCGCGGTGCGGTTCCGCGTCGCGCAGCACGGTTTCCTGCGCCATATCGACTTCCGCCTCGGCTCGGGCTTTGCCGGCATCTATCAGGCGGGCAACGAAGCCGACAATCTGCGCTTCTTCGGCGGGCGTTACGGCATCGTCACCGAAAAGACGTCGCCGGCATGGCAGTTCACGCTGATCGATTCGGAATTTTCCGGGCAACGCGCCGCCGCGATCCGCGAACATGAGGTCGACCTGACCCTGGTCAACGTCGCGATCCGCGATACCCCGGTCGGGATCGAGATCGATCGCGGCTATTCCGATTCGCTGTGGGGCAAGAATGTCCGGTTCGAGAATGTCCGCGATGCCGGCGTCGTCATCTCCAGCGAACAGAGCGTGTTCACCCAGGTCGGCTTCGACAACGCCATCGGCGTCAATACGCCGGTGTTCGCGAAGTTTCGCGAGAGCGGGCGCACCATCGCCGGGGCCGGCGCGCAATGGCGGGTCGCCGACTTCTCGCACGGGCTGAAACTCGCGCGCGTGGGCGAGATGGGCCAGACCGCCACCGACATCACCATGACGCCGCTGACCACCGCGCCGGCGCGTGCCGCACCCGCGCTGCCGCTGCTGCCGCCGGTCGGCGAATGGGCGAACGCGCGTACGCTGGGCGCCAAGGGTGACGACCGGAGCGACGACACCGCCGCGCTGCAGCGCGCGGTCGACAAGCATCGCGTCGTCTATCTGCCGACCGGGCGTTACCGCATCAGCGATACGCTGAAGCTGCGGCCCGACAGCGTGCTGATCGCGCTGCACCCCAACCGGACGCAGCTCTATCTGCCGGACAATGCGCCGCGCTTCGCCGGGGTCGGCGATGCGAAGGCGATGATCGAAAGCGCCAAGGGCGGCAACGCGATCGTCTATGGCCTCGGCCTCTATGCCGGCGGTGTGAACCCGCGTGCGTCGAACATCATCTGGCGGGCGGGCGAACGGTCGATGATCAACGACGTCCGTATCCACGGGCCGGTCATCTACAATCAGGGCAAGGCCAGCGGCGGCGGGATCGATCCCGAAGCGCGCTGGGACGGGCAACAGGCGAGCATCTGGGTCACCGACAATGGCGGCGGCACGTTCAACGCGATCTGGACGCCGAACGGCCTCGCCTCGACCGGCTTCTATGTCAGCGACACGAAAACGCCGGGCCATGTCTATGAATTGTCGGCCGAGCATCATTTCAAGAACGAGATCGTGCTGCGCAACGTCGAGAATTGGGAGTTCCTGGCGCCACAGACCGAACAGGAGGTGCGCGACGGCGTCTATGCGGTGTCGACCGAGTTCCATGACAGCCGCAACATCCTGTTCGCCAATTATCACGGCTACCGCGTCACCCGCACCGCCAAGCCGATGGATACGGCGGTGCGGCTGGTCAATTCGGGCGAGATCCGGTTCCGCAACGTCCATGTGAATGCGGAGAGCGCCTATGCGCATTGCGATACGGAGGGCTGCGGCACCTTCGTCCGGGCGAGCAAATATCCGTTCGAAAACGCGATCCGGGACCTGACGACCGGGCAAGAAGTGCGCGAGCGCGAGTTTGCCAAGCTGGACGTTCCCGCCGCCACGCCGCGTCCGGCCACCATCACGGGCGTACCGGTGACGCCCGGCGTGACGAAGCTGGCGGACGGTTTCTATTCGATCGCCGGCGGCGCGGTCGATGCACAGGGCAAGCTGTACTTCATCGACCGCTTTCACCAGCGTATCCATGGCTGGTCGTCGACCGAGGGGCTGACGACGGTCAGCCAGGCGACGCTCGATCCCGTAAACCTGACGGTCGACCGGTCGGGACGGCTGCTGGTCCTGTCAGGTGCCGGGCGCGACGGCACGGTCTACAGCATCGATCCCAAGGCGCCCGACAGCGTCCGCACGATCGCCGCGACCGGACCGCGCAGCGGCAGCGCGATCGCGCTGCCGGTCAATGTCTGGGCCAATGGCGAGTTCGCCGACCGCATCGACCACAAGACCTACGCCTATCCACCGCTGTCCGACTTCTTCACGACCAAGATGGGCGAAGCGAAGCGGCAGGCCTATGTCTCACCCGACGGATCGGTGGCGATCCCCGCGTTCCGCGTGTGGAACCAGGGGCCGGACGATCATCAGGGCTGGCGCTGGTCCGATACGCTCGACAGCTATGGACTGGTGACGGCGCGTGCGGGCGAGCAGATCACCCTGACCAACGCATCGGAAAATCTGACCTATAGCGGCCGGGTGAGCGGCAACGGTGCGCTGACCGACCTGCGTGTCGTCGCGCCCCGGGGCGGGGAAAGCGTGGCGCGGGCGCGCGACGGCACGCTCTATGTCGCCAACGGGCAGGTGTGGGTCTATGACAAGGATGGCCGCGAGGTGCGGCGCATCGACGTGCCGGAACGTCCGCTCCAGCTGCTGATCGGCGGTCTGGACGGGCGCACGCTGTTCATCCTCGCGCACCACGCCCTGTATTCGGTCGGCATCTGATCCGGCGGCCCGCCCGAAGCCTGGGTCAGCTTCGGGCGGGTCGACTAGAGCCTGATGACTTCAGACTTACCCGTTCGTCCTGAGTAGCCACTGAGCTTGTCGAAGGGGCGTATCGAAGGAGCGCCACAGGTACTTCGATACGGGTCTTCGACTTTGCTCAGCCCCTACTCAGCACGAACGGGTGGGTTTCATGTCATCAGGCTCTAGCCCTTCGTCCGTACCGCGTCCCAGCGGATCGTCACCGCCGCACCGGCGGGCAGCATGTGGCGCGCGGACCGGCCATCGACCGTCGCGGTCAAGGGCCGGGCGACTTCGGCCCGGTTATATGCCAGCAGGATCGTGCTGCCGTCCGGGTTGCGGAAGGCGACGCTGGTGACGTCCGCAGTCTCGCTGCTTTCGATCCGCGCGGCGCCGGGCGTCACGAAGCGGCTGAGATGGCCGAGCGCATAATATTCCAGTTCGCGCTGCACGGTGCCGGCCACCGGATCGATGGTGACGACCCCGCGACAATTGGTGCAGCCGCCCTTGTTCGGGCCACCGTTCGGATCGAGCGCGAGATTCCACAGCAGCACGCCGCGCGCCCAGTTGCGGGTCGATCCGATCATCAGATTCTGGACGACGTCGCTGAACCCCGTCTTCCAGCCCGGCCGCCAGCCGCCACCCGAACATTCGGTGAAGAAGGTGTCCTTGCCCGGAAAGGCGGCATGGACCCGCGCCTGTGCCGATACCTGCCCGCCATAGCAATGCCACGCGATGCCGGGGATGTAGCGGCTGGCGACCGGATCGGCGAGGACCGTTTCGGGTTGTTCGGGCTGGTCCCAATTATGGTCCCATTCGAGGACGCGGGTCGCCAGTTTCGCCTGTTCGAGCGCCGGTCCCAGATGCCGTCCGACGAAGCGCGCCCGGTCGCGCGGCGCCCATTTCATGCCGGGATAGTCGCCGGGCGAGAAATCGGGTTCGTTCTGGATGGTGACGTAGCGCATCGCCACGCCTTCCTTCGCATAAGCCTGAAGATAGCGGACGAAATAGCGGGCATAGGCCGGATAGGCATCGTCGCGCAGCGTGCCGCCGACCAGCGAATCGCCGGTCTTCATCCAGCCGGGCGGGCTCCACGGGCTGGCCATCACGACCAGCCGCGGGTTGATCGCCAGCGCCGCCTTCACGGTCGGCAGCACATTGGTGCGGTTGGGCGCGATCGAGAAGCGGGTCAGGTCCGGATCGCGCCCACCGGCGGGCATGTCGTCGAAGCTGTAATGCGTCGGCGAAAAGTCCGATGCGCCGATCGTCAGCCGGGTGAAGCCGAGCCGCAAGCCGTCGCGACCGCCGCCGAACAATTCGCGCAACAGTGCCTGGCGCTTCGGGGCGGGCAGTCGCTGGATCAGGATCGCGGAAGCATCGGTGATCGACGCGCCGAACCCGACCATCGTCTGATAGCGGCGTGTCGGATCGATGGCGATCGTCGCTCCCTCGCCCGCCGGACCGGTCGACAATGCGACCGAGGTCAGCCGCTGGCTGCCATCGGCATTGGTCTGCCACGCATGGATGCCGGGCGTCGGCACGGGCGCGGCACCGATCGTCAGCAGCGCGGCGGCGGCGAGGAGGGGGCGGCGGATCATGGCTTGATGCTCCGTTCGGTCAGCGTCGCGGTGCCCGACAGCGTCTTGTCGCCGGCGAAGCGCCCGACGGTGACCGGATAGCGGCCGGCGGCGACATGCCAGCGCCGCCCGGCGACATCGTAATCGGCGATCAGGCGCGGATCGACGGTGACGCTGACGCGGCGACGCTCGCCCGGTTTCAGCGTCACCCGTTCGAACCCGACCAGCCGGGTGGTCGCCCCGGCGCGACGGCCGGCACCGGCATAGACCTGCGGCACGTCGGCCCCGGCGACGCGGCCGGTATTGGTGACGGTGAAGCTGACCCGCAGGTTCGCTCCGCCCTCTACCGTCAGCCCGTCATAGCGGAAGCTGGTGTAGGACAGGCCATGGCCGAACGGGAATAGCGGGCGCTTGCCGTTTTTCAGATAGTCGCGATAGCCGACCGCCGCGCCTTCTTCATAGGGGACGACCGGCGCGATTTCGCGATCGACCATGCCGTAGGTGCCACCCGCCTTGCGTGCGGCATCGGCGGCCTTCATCTCGGCGAGGCCGGGGATGACCGGGCGCGGCGCCTGTTCGACGCTGACCGGGAAGGTCATCGGTAATCTGCCCGACGGATTGACCGCACCGAACAGCAGGTTGGCGATCGCCTCCCCGCCGCGCTGCCCCGGATACCATGCCTGCAACACCGCCGGCACCTTGTTCAGCCACGGCATCAGCACCGGGCCGCCGGTTTCCAGCACGACGGCGGTGTTGCGGTTGGCGCCGGCGACTGCGTCGATCAGCGTGTCCTGCAGCCCCGGCAGCGCGAGGCTTTCGACATCCTGCGCCTCGGTCCGCCATTGCCATGCGAAGACGATGGCGAGATCGGCGGTGCGCGCGGCGGCAGCGGCGGCGGCGGGATCGTTGCCGTCGAGATAGGTGACGGTCGCGCCCGGCGCCATCGCCCGGATCGCGGCCAGCGGCGACGATGCGTGCCACGTGATCCGCGCGAACGATGCCGCCGCCCCTTCGGTCAGCGGGATTTCGACCGGCGCGCCGCCGACCGAGCGGACCTGGCTCGACCCGCCGCCCGACAGCACCCCGACATCGGCATGGGCGCCGATCACGACGATCCGCTTCGCGGTCCGGGCGAGCGGCAGCAGCCTGCCGTCATTCTTGAGCAGCACCGCGCCCTTTTCCGCCGCTTCCTGTGCGACGCGGGCATTGGCGGCATAATCGATCTTCTGCGCGCTGGTGGGCACCGGATGGTCGATCAATCCGGTCGACACCACGCCCCACAGGATGCGGCGGTTCATATCGGCAAGGCGCGCCGGGGTGACGCTACCCGCCTGCACCGCATCGGCCAGCGCCTTGCCGAAGAACATCGCCTTGTCGAGTTCGCGGCCCGATTGCTGGTCCAGCCCGGCATTGGCGGCCTTCACCGTCGAATGCACCGCGCCCCAGTCGCTCATCACCCAGCCGCGATAGCCCCAGTCGCGCTTGAGCACCTGATTGAGCAGGAAGTCGTTCTCGCACGCCCAGTCGCCGTCCAGCTTGTTGTACGAACACATCACCGATCCCGGCCGCCCGCGCTCGATCGCGATCTGGAAGGCGAGCAGGTCGCTTTCGCGCAGGTCCGCCTCGCCGATGCGCGCGTCCATGGTGGTGCGCAACGTTTCCTGCGGGTTGAGGGCCAGATGCTTGACCGTCGAGACGATATGGTTCGACTGGACGCCGCGGATCGACTCCCCGGCCATGATCCCGGCGAGCAGCGGGTCCTCGCCCAGATATTCGAAGGTGCGCCCGCCCCATGGATCGCGGGTCAGGTTGACGCCGCCGGCCAGCAGCACGTTGAACGTCTTGGCCCGCGCCTCCGCACCGATCATCGCGCCCGACCGATAGGCGAGATCGGGATCGAAGCTGGCGGCAAGCGCGAGGCTGGCGGGCAGCGCGGTCGCGACATCCCCCTTGCGCTGTTCGATCTGGTTGGCGACGCCCAGCGACGCATCGCTTTCGCGCAGCGTCGGGATGTTGAGACGCGGAACGCCGGGGACATAGCCCGCCGACGGGATCATGTCGGCCGGGCGATCCTTGCTCATCGGCGGGAAATAGCCGAACACGTAGCGAAGCTGTTCCTCGCGTGTCATCTGCCGCGCCAGCGTGTCGGCCCGCGCCTCGGCAGCGTCCCCCGCCGGCAGCGGCGCCGTCTGCGCCATGGCGGCAGGGGCCAGCAACAGGGCGGGCAGCGTCGTCGCGACGCGCCAACGCATCGCACGAGCGGTCGACGTCATATCCTCTCCTTCGATCGGCGCTTACTGGAAGCGCTTCCAATGTTGGTTTTCGGTGGTTCGGCAGGGGAAGTCAAATGCTTTGCCGGACGGCGCGCCGTCCTATCGCGCCTTCGCCACCGATGCCCGCTCGACGATCGAAAAGGGCAGGCGCTCGGCACCGGTCGCAACGGAACCGCCGACGGTCAGCGCCTCGGCGATGATCTGCATCGCGCGCGCGCTCATTTCCTGGATCGGCTGATGCACGGTGGTCAGCGGTGGCCAGACCAGTGCCGATACCGGCGTATCGTCGAAGCTCGCGATCGACAGCTCTCCCGGCACGTCGATGCCGGCGCGGTGCGCGGCGAACAGCGCACCGACGGCGGTATCGTCGTTGGCGCAGATGATCGCGGTCGGCGGGTCGGCGCGCTCGACCAGCGACGGCAGCAGGTCGACCCCCGCCTTGAAGGTGAAGTTGCCGCGTTCGGCCTGCATCGCGGTGTCGTCCAGCCCGCCCTCCGCCAAGGCCCGCAGCGCACCGCGATAACGCTGTTCGGCGGACAGATGCGCTTCCAGCCCCTGAATGAAGCCGAAGCGGCGATGGCCGAGGTCGAGCAGGTAGCGGGTAAGCGCAAAGCCCGCCGCCTCGTCGTCCATGCCGACACCCGGCACCGCCCCCGCCCCGTCGCCGGCGGGCGAGATGCGGACGACGACGGTGCCGCTCTGTTTCAGCCCGGCGATCAGGTCGACGCGGTCGGAAAAGGGCGGTGTCAGGATCACGCCCGAACAGCGGCTGTCCTCGACCAGTTCGACCAGCCGTTCGGCGAGATCGTCGCGCGTCTGTTGCAGCGTATGCGTCACCAGCTCCATGCCGGTCTGCATGCACACCCGCAGCGCGCCGATCTCCAGCGCCGACTGGTAGTAGGAATTCGGCTCGCTCTCGGTATCGGAGGCGAGGATCAGCAGCACCGTGCGGTTGCGCCCACCGGCCAAATGGCGCGCGGTCACATTGACCTGATAGCCGAGCGTCGCCACCGCCTCCAGCACGCGGGTGCGCGACCGCTCGCTGACATTCGGGCCGTCGTTCAGCACGCGCGACACGGTGGCACGGGCCAGCCCCGACAGGCGGGCGACATCGTCGATCGTCGGCTTGCGCACCGTCACTCCCCAGCCCCGATCTTCATTGCGTGGCCCGGGGTTTGGCAGCGCCGTCGCGGACGTGCAAGCGCGAGGCGGCTCATGTCGCGCTCATGAAGGCGGCGATGGTCAGCCGCCCGGTCGCCGGATCGGCCGGCAGCACCGCGTCGTTATCGATCGCGGCGCAGTGGAGCAGGTTGCTGCGATACAGCACCGCCCGGTTGAAGCGGGCGGTGACATGGCCGATCGGGGTGAACAGCGACGTCTCGCCAGCGATATAGCCCGGCGGTGGCGCACCATGCCGGGCCAGATCGGCGTTCAGCGCGTCGCAATAGGCGGCATAGCGCTCCGCCCCGATCGCCTCGTAGCCGGTGCTGCGATGGCGGAAGAAGCGCGTGCCGCCCCAGTCCTGCCGCCCCAGATAATGCACCAGCGCCAGCTTACCCGGTTCGACCGTGTCGACATGCGGCAGGCGCTGCGCCAGCGCGAGCGACTGCGGCGCAGCGGTCGCGAGCGAGAACAGCACCCGGTCGAAGGTTAGCCGCTCGACATGACCGAACACGCGCCGCGCGGCGGCGGCGACCAGCGGCGCGATATCATCGCAGTAACACGAGTCCACGGCGGCACGGATGCCGGGATAATAATCGCCGCTGCGCTCCAGCGGTGCCGCCAGCGCCTCGGCGACCAGACGGTCGGGATCGGGCGCGAAATCGTCGACGATGACGATCGGTTCCTGCTCCCGGCCGATCCGCGCGACCTGCACGGACGGTGTCACGGCGCGGCGCAATAGCGGTCGACGAACGCCGCATGGCCGGGCATCCGATCGACGCATTTGGCGATGACCTGTTCGATGTCGTGCAGATAGCGCTCGATCTCCGCGCGCGGCGTCACATCGACCAGCGGGTCGGGCGCGGCGGGCACGATCCCCTGCCCGATCAGCACCTGAATCCAGCTTTCCTCGGCAAAGAGTTCGTCGTCCTCGCGAAAGATGCGGCCATTAGCGGCGAACAGCGCCATCTTGCGCGCCAGCGTGTCGGGCACGTCCATCGTGCGGACATGGTTCCAGAACGGCGTGTCGTCGCGCTCCGTCGCCTTGTAATGCAGGATGATGAAGTCGCGGATGCGCTCCATCTCGAAATCGGTCTGGCGATTATATTCGGCGATGTTCGCCGGATCGAACCGGGCATCGGGCATCAGCCGGACGAGGCGCAGGATCGCCGACTGGATCAGGTGCAGCCCGGTCGATTCCAGCGGTTCGAGGAACCCTGCCGCCAGCCCGATCGCGACGCAGTTGCGCACCCAGCTCTGGCGCCGCCGCCCGGGCACGAAGCGCAGCCGGCGAGGACTGCCGATCGCCGGGGCGTCGAGATGGTCGAGCAGCACCCGCTCCGCCGCCGCATCGTCGATGTAGCGGCTGGCATAGACATGACCGTTGCCGGTGCGATGTTGCAGCGGGATGCGCCACTGCCACCCGGCCGCCCGCGCGGTCGACCGGGTATAGGGGGTGAAGGCGACCGAACGCTCGCACGCCACCGCGACTGCCCGGTCGCAGGGCAGCCAATGGCTCCAATCCTCATAGCCCGCGGCCAGCGCCTGTTCGATCAGCAGCCCGCGAAAGCCCGAACAGTCGATGAACAGGTCCGCCTCGATCACGCTGCCATCGGCCAGCGTCACCGACCGGAGGAAGCCGGTATCGGCATCCTGCCCGACCGCGACGATCTCGCCCTCGCGACGCTCGACGCCGCGCGCGCGGGCATATTCGGCGAGATAGGCGGCGTAGAGACCGGCGTCGAAGTGGAAGGCATAGGCGATCTGCCCGATGGGGCTGTCGGGCATATCGGCGCGCGGACGCATGAACCGGTCGGCCAGCGCCGCGGCAGTGTTGATCGAATAGCGGTCGAGCGACCCGACCCGACCCTCGTGATACAGCTTCGTCCAGTAATGGTGGCAGCGCAGCCATTCGAGGTCGCGGCCGATGACGCCGAAGCCATGGACATAGCTGCTGCCCGGGCGCGACCAGTCGTTGAACTGGATGCCGAGCTTGAAACTGCCCTGCGTCCGGCGGAGGAAATCATCCTCGTCCAGCCCCAGCAGCTCGTTGAACTTCTTGATGGCGGGGATCGTCGCCTCGCCGACGCCGACCGTGCCGATCGCATCGGATTCGATCAGGGTGATGGCGTAGCGGCCCTTGAACAACCGCGCGAACATCGCGGCGGTCATCCACCCGGCCGATCCACCGCCGGCGATCAGGATGCGAGTGAGCGCGGTCATGGCGTGGTTCTATCGACCGTAGGGCGGACGTGCATCAAACTTGATTTGCATCCTGTCGTACCCCGGCGAAGGCCGGGGTCCAGTTGGGAACGTCCGCGACTGTGACAAAGGCATTCCCAACCAGGCCCCGGCCTTCGCCGGGGTACGAAGAAGAGATGAGTCTCGCCCCCAAAAATTCGCGGCAGGCGCTGCCCGCCGCGAGGTTGGGGGGAAGTCAGAAGCGATAGTTGAAACCGAGCAGGAACTGCCGCCCATAGGTTTCATAGGTTTCGAGCAGCGACCCGCCGTCCGACGTCGTCGTCCCGCCGCCGTCGAGGCCGAGGCGGGTGCGGTAGGGCGAGTTGGTCAGGTTGTTGACCTGGAACAGCACGCCCAGTCCTTCGAGCGCGCCGCCCTGCACCGTATAGCCGACCTGCGCATCGACCTGCTTGTCGGCGAGGATTTCGGTGAAGCCGCGCGTCGCGAACAGCTGCACCACCTCGCCCTTGAAGCCCGAGCGATAGCGTTGGCTGATCCGCGCCTGGAACCCGTCGCGCTCATAATAGCCGGTGATGTTGTACACCGTGCCCGACAGGCCGGGGATGCGCACCGCCTGCGTCGGATCGGGATTGCTGGTCGGGTTGAGGTTGGATTCGGTCAGCGACAGGCTGCCCTGCACCCCCAGCCCTTCGAGGAACGCGGTCAGCGTGCCGAAGTTGAACGCGCCGCTGAACTCCAGCCCCTTGACCGTGCCGCCCTTGCCATTGGCCGGTAGCGTGATCTGGCCGATATTGCTGATGATGACGCCCGGCGGGATCGCATTGGCGGTCGTCGGCAGCGGAATGCCGCTGAAGTCGAACGTGCCCGACTGCTGGTAGATATAGGTCTTGATGTCCTTGTAGAAGCCGGCGACCGACAGATACGTCGTCGGGTTGATGTACCATTCATAGGCCGCGTCGAGCGCGTCGGCGCGCCACGGTTTCAGCTTCGCATTGCCGCCGGATGCCGACCATGGATTGACGATCGTGCCGGGCGCGCAGGGCTGGCCGCTGCACACCAGCGAATTGAAGCCCGGCGCGACGTTCGCGCGCATATCATCCATGCGCGGCCGCGCCATCGTCTTGGACGCCGCGAAGCGCAGCCGGTGCCCGCCGCCCAGATCGTAGATCAGGTTCAGGCTCGGCAACACATCGGTATAGCTCGCCCCGTCGCGGATACGCTGCGGCACGATCGGCACGCCGGGTTCGAGGCCGTTGATGACGACGCCGGTCGACGACTGGTCCTGATTGACCACCTGCACGCCGACATTGCCCTTCAACCGGCCCCAGTCGATGTTCGCCTTGGCATGCCAGGTGATGACGTCCTCAAGGATCGCCCAGTTCTTGTCGTAGAAATTGGCGTCGCGGATCGGGGTGGTGTCGTAATAGCGTGCGAGCAGGTCGGCGGCGTTGAAGCTGAGCACCTGACCGAAGCCGGCAAAGCCGAGATCGGTCGGCTTTTGCAGGAAGCTGCTATCGACCAGCACCTGCTGCCGCCCGTTCTTCAGGAACAGGTCGTTGTCGTCGACCGTCTTGCTCTTGCTGCGATGGGTCCAGTTGACGCCGATGTCGAAGCCGCTGAAGAACCCTTCGACCTCGCGGGAAAGGCGCAGGTCGAGTGCATAGACCTTCTCGTCGACCTTGGGGAAACGGATCGCCCCGTCATGGCTCCAGCCGCCCCATGGCGCGCGGTCGCCGAGCGACACGCGGTTCGCATCGGCATAGTTCAGCCCTTCGTCATAGCTGGCAAAGCCGTCCGCGGGCGTGCGGAACCCGATATTGTCGAGCGTGCGACCGATATTGGGGGTCGCGGGCGTGACGCCGCCGACCCCCGTGCCATAGCCGGCATAGGTTTCGAGAATCTGTTCGTCGCGCTTGTTCATCGAATAGGACAGGTCGGCGACGAACTGCGTCCGTTCGTCGAGCTGGAATTCGTTGTTCAGCCCGGCCGAGAACAGCTGGTCGTTGCGCCGGTTATTGTCGTTGCGCACGATCGGCACCGCGCCGACCGCGATGCCGCCGGTCGCCACCTTCGACCCGCCGCGATCCTCGGTCGTGACGTCGGTGAAGGTCAGCCCGTCGGCGAAGGGGTTGGAGAACCACTGCGCCCCGCGCGTCACCTCGTTCTGGCGGAATTTGGAATAATAGACGTCGAGCGTCGAATGCACGCTGTCGCTCGGCTGCCATTCGAGGATGCCGATGAACGCGTCGCGGACATTGCTGCGCGAGGTGACGAAGACTTCCTGCCCGTTGAGTAACAACGCCCCGTCCGCACCATCCGGCCGAACGATGTTGATCGGCGCGCCGTTCGCATCGGTCTGGTCGCCGAACGCTTCATAGCCGTACGCCTTGTAATGGCGATTGCCCGAGGGCGAATCGATCCGGGCATAGCCGAGCGCGACGCCGATCGTGCCGTTGGCGAACTGGTCGATATAGCTCGCGCTGACACGGTAGCCCATGTTGCGGATATCGTCGTTGAGCTTGCCGCCCTCGGTCTTCTCGCCGCGCAGGTTCATAGCGAACGCCTGCTTGCCGAAAGTCAGCGGGCGGACGGTGCGCAGGTCGGCGGTGCCCGACAGACCCATGCCGGCAATCTGCGCGTCGGGAGTCTTGTAGATCACGACGCTGGACAGAAGTTCGGCGGGATATTGGTCGAACTCGACCGCGCGATTGTCGCCCGAACTCGCCTGTTGCCGGCCGTTGAGCAGGGTCGTGGTGAAATCGGGCGCGAGACCGCGGATCGAGATGACCTGCGCGCGACCGGCGACGCGCTGCGCGGCCAGACCCGGCAGGCGGGCGATCGATTCGGCAATCGAAACGTCGGGCAGCTTGCCGATATCCTCAGCCGAGATAGCCTCGACGATCGACGTGTTGTCGCGCTTCAGGCTGATCGCGTCGGCGACGCCGCGGCGGATGCCGGTAACGACGATGTCGCCATCGGTCGCGGGCACGTCCTGCGGATCGCCCGCGGTGGTTTCGGCGGTGCCGGGCGGCGGCGCGGCAGCCTCCTGCGCCAGCGCGCCCTGGGCGAGCGCGGTCGAACCCAACAGCAGCGAGAGTAGCGTGGTCGTCCGACAGGCGCGTGCGCGGTGCATCTGTATCCTCCCCTATTTCCGGTGCCCCATCGAGTCTGACGATCGATTGGAAGCGCTTCCAATTCTGTAACACAAAGTTGGAAAGCTGCAACATCGATTATCCGTGACGGCGCGCGAACCGGGCGCTGCGGGCGAAGGCAAGGATCGGAAGGTAGCAGGCGGCGGGCAGCCACAGCGCCGGCACCAGCCCGGCACGATCGGCGAGCAGGCCGGTCAGCAGCGGCACCACCGCCCCGCCGACGACGGCGATGCACAGCACCATCGCACCGGGCGCGGTATGGTCGGGCCGTTCGGGCAAGGCGAGGACGTAGATCGTCGGGTACATGATCGAATTGACCACGCCGACCGTCAGCAACGCCCCGGCCGCGAGCGGACCGGTCGCCGCGACCGCGACGACGACCAGTATCGCGGCCGCCAGTGCCGCCGCCGCCAGCACGCCGGCCGGCCTTACCCGGCGCAGCACCGCCGCGCCCGCGAAGCGTCCCACCATCGCCCCGCCCCAATAGAGCGCGACCAGCCCCGCCGCCGTGCCCGCAGGCGCGCCCAGCGCATGGCGGCTCATCAGGAAATCGGTCAGCAGCGCGCCGATCGTGACCTCCGCACCGACATAGACGAAGATCGCCCCCGCCCCGGCCAGCAGCCGTTGGTCGGCGAGCGCTCCGGACCATGCCCCGCGGGTGATGTGCAGGCTGCCGACCGGCAACCCGGCCAGCAGATCGCGGTGCCGGAAAAAGGCGATCGCCAGCGCGGCGAGGATCGCGGCTCCGAACAGGAACGGCAGCGGCGCGCCGGTCGGATCGCTTGCCGCCTTGCCCGATATGATCGTCACCGCCCCCAGCGCCGGGCCGATGACGGTGCCGAGCGAATTGAACCCTTGGAGCAGGTTCAGCCGCACCGCCGCCTTCGCCGGATCGCCGACCAGCGTAACCGCGGTGTTGCTCGCGATCTGGAGAAAGGTCGCGCCGGTCGCGATCGCCAGCAAGGCGAGCAGGATCACGAGGTAGAACTGCGTCATCAGCCCGGCGATCAACGCAACGCAGCCCAGCGCCATCAGGGCGAGGCCGATCGCATGGGCGCGCATGAACCCCGTCGCCGCGACGACCGCCGCGACCGGCAGCGCGAACAGCAGATAGCTGGAGAACGACGCCAGCTGGATACTGGTCGCAGCGGCATAGCCCAGTCCCAGGGTCAGGCGCATGCGCGGCACCAGCAGGCTGATCGACGAGGCGACGAACCCACCGATGAAGAACACGCCGAGCGACAGGCGGAACAGCCGCCCCGCAATCCGGTCGATCGGCGGGGATGCGGCGTTGTGGTCCACGGTCGGCCTCTGACGGGGAAAGACGGTGGCGTTAGCACGACCGTTCGGCAATCCGCTACGCTTGGCGACCGCTCGATCCGTCTAGCCCCTGCTGCGGCGAAGCGGTACCAAGGCGGCGTGTCGATCGTCGCCTTCCTTGCCGCCGCCACGGCGCAGCCGGTCGCGGACGTGCGGGTGGCGTTCGACCGGCGGGGCGAGACGGCATTGGTCGCGCGCGGGCTGGCCGACATCGCTGCGAACCGGCCGGTGACGGCGGACGATCCGGTGCGCGTCGCCTCCATCTCCAAGCTGGTGACGGCGATCGCGGTGCTGCGGCTGGTCGATGCGGGGCGGCTCGACCTCGATGCCGATGTGTCGGACCTGCTCGGCTGGCGGTTGCGGCATCCGCGTTTTCCCGATGTGCCGATCACGCTGCGACTGTTGCTGTCGCACCGCGCGGGGATCGTCGACGGGGTGGATTATGTCCTGCCGCTCGATGCCGAACTGGCGCCGGTGCTGGCCGATCCGAAGGCATGGGATGCGGCCCATGCCCCGGGCAGCTGGTTCGCCTATGCCAATCTGAACTTCCCCATCGTCGCCAGCGTCGTCGAACGGGCAACCGGCGAACGCTTCGACCGGGCGATGGAGCGGCTGGTGTTCCGGCCGCTCGGGATCGAGGCCTGCTATAACTGGGCGAGCTGCTCGCCCGAGTTGGCGGCGCGGGCGGTGGTGCAATATCGCGCGGGCAAGCCGACTAAGGACGATCATCACGGTCTCGCGCCCGCCTGTCCGGTCGAGCCGGCACGCGACGGCTCCTGCGACCTCTCGCGGTGGCGCGCCGGCGTGAACGGGGCGATGTTCTCGCCGCAAGGGGGTCTGCGCATTTCCGCGCGCGGCCTGGCGACGATCGGACGAATGCTGCTGCGCCGGGGGCGGGGCGACCACGCGCGGTTGCTGTCGCCGCGTGCCTTCGCCCAGCTGATTACGCCGCTATGGACGTGGGACGGGACCAATGGCGACACCGGCAGCGATGCGACGACCGGCGCCAGGCAGGCGGGATTCCTGTGCCGCTACGGGCTGGCGGTGACGTTCCTCGCGACGCCGGTGCGCGGGTGCCGCGACGATCTGTTCGACGACGGGCGGCTGCGGCTGGGCCATGCGGGCGATGCCTATGGTCTGCGGTCCGGGCTGTGGGTCGATCTGCGGCGCGGGACCGGCGTCGCCTATTTCGCGACCAATGTGCCGGTGGTGCCGTCGGCGCGGTCGGCCTTTACCCCGACCGAGGAGCGGATGGCGCGGGGGCGGTAGCCCCCCCCCCCCGCCCCCCGTTTGCTTCGAGCGCAGGTTCGAGCCTGTCGAGAACCGAAGTCGAGAAGGAGTTGCCACCATCAGGGCGTTCTCGACGGGCGCTTCTCGACAGGCTCGAAGCTGCTCGAACCGAACGGGAATGGCAGAACCAAACGGTAGGGCCGATCAATGCTTCTTGGGCAGGACGTGCAGCACGCCGGCGATGACCGCGCCGATCAGGATGCCGAACACCGCCGCGCCGGCCGCATTGACGATCCATTCGAGGACTCCGCCTACCCCCGGCACCGCTTCCGCGACATGATGCGCGGTGTCGTGGACGAGGTGCGGCAGGGTCGCAAAGCCGAATTCCTCCAGCCCGTGCAGGATGATCTGCCCGCCGACCCACAGCATCGCCGCCGTGCCGATCAGCGCCAGCGCCTTCAGCACCACCGGCATCGCTTTCACGAGGCCGCGCCCGACCGTCTGCGCCAGCGCGCTCGACCGGCGGGCCAGCGACAGGCCGATATCGTCCATCTTCACGATCAGCGCGACGACGCCGTACACCGCGATGGTGATCGCGATGCCGACCACCGCCAGCGCGACGCCCTGCATCCAGATCGACAGCGCGGGCAGTTCGTTCAGCGCGATGATCATGATCTCCGCCGACAGGATCATGTCGGTGCGGATCGCTCCGCTGACCTGGGTGCGTTCCAGCTCGACCGGATCGGTGATCGTGGCGGCTTCCTCGGCATGATGGCCGCCGAACAAGGGGGCGAGGATCTTTTCGGCCCCCTCGAAGCACAGGAACGCGCCGCCCGCCATCAGGATCGGGGTGATCGCCCATGGCGCGAAGAATTTCAGGATCAGCGCTGCGGGCAGCAGGATCAACAGCTTGTTGCGCAGCGACCCCAGCGCGATCTTGCCGATGATCGGCAGTTCGCGTGCCGGCGACAGGCCGACGACATAGCGCGGCGTGACCGCGGCATCGTCGATCACCACGCCCGCCGCCTTGGCCCCCGCCCGGCCCGCCGCAGCGCTTACGTCGTCGAGCGACGCCGCCGCGAGCTTCGCGATCGCCGCGATATCGTCGAGCAGCGCAACCAATCCACCAGCCATCGCCTGTCCCCTGTTTCCTTGGCCGAACCGGTAGCGGCAGGTGCGCGACAACGCCACGGAAAGCGGCTCGCAAATTTTTCCGCTTAACGATTTCGTCATATGGAAACCGCGATCGCCCCTGGGACATCGCCGTACGCCGACGTACCAAATCATTGCGTGACCATCGCTTTGTTCATGGCGGTCGCGTGGCGGGTTTGCGCGGATGCAGGCGATGCGAACGGCGCACCGCCACGACCTTAATACCCATTGGGCATCGGTTAAAATGTCGGCAAGACCTTGTTAAATTCACGCGACCTACGTCGCAATACGGGGAACTCGCGACCGCCGGATCATCCGGGGTTTGGTTTCCGCATTATTGCGGGAGGGACGACATGCGTTCGACGATCAAGATGAAACTGATCGGAACATTTTCTATCGTTATACTGATGCTTATCGGTATCGTTGCCTACAGCGTCCATACGATGGGAACGCTGAACGGATCGATGAGCAATCTGGTGGATGATTCGGCGACGATGCTCTACAATATCCAGCAATTCAACGATGCCGTAAATTCTGCGGTGATCGCCGAAAAGAATACCGCGCTGACCGAAGACCAGCAGCAGCTTGCGGCACAAGCCGCCGAACTGAAGCGTCAGCGGGAACGCGCCGATGAACTGATCGCGACCACGCCGGAATCTGCGGACGATACGGACAAGGTCATGCTCGACAAGATCCGGACGGCTTGGGCGGCGTACAAGGTCGCTGCCGACCGCGCGATCGCCCTTGGACTGCAGAACAAGAACCAGGAAGCCGCCGCCGTTTCGATGGGCGAGGCACGGCGTACCGTCGAGGAGGCCGGGAACCTGGTCGATCAGATGGTCAGCCGCCAGCGGGACGAGATGACCGAGGCGGATCATGCCGGCGACGCCCTGTACGCCAGTTCGCGGACGCTGCTGACCTTGCTGGCGCTCGGCGCACTGGCATTGGCGATCGCCGGGGCGACCTGGGTTTCCCTAGTGGTGTCGCGCGGGTTCAGGCAGCTGTCGACCGCCCTCGACACGGTGGCGGGCGGCGACCTGACGCAGACGATCGAAGTACGCGGCAACGACGAGATCAAGGATTTGGTCGAAACGACCAACGCCATGATCGAACGCCTGCGCGGCGTGGTCGGCGACACCTCCACCGCAGCGGAGAAGGTCGCCGCCGGCAGCCAGCAGCTTTCCGCCTCGTCGGAACAGGTGTCGCAGGGTGCGACCGAACAGGCCGCCGCCGCCGAGGAAGCCTCGGCATCGATGGAAGAGATGGCCGCCAACATCAAGCAGAACGCCGACAATGCGGCGCAGACCGAGAAGATCGCGCGCCAGTCGTCGAAGGACGCCGAAGCCAGCGGCGTGGCGGTCGAGCGTGCGGTCGGTGCGATGCGGGTGATCGCCGAAAAGATCGGCATCGTGCAGGAAATTGCGCGGCAGACCGATCTGCTGGCGCTGAACGCGGCGGTAGAGGCGGCGCGTGCCGGCGAACATGGTCGCGGCTTCGCCGTCGTCGCGTCGGAAGTCCGCAAGCTCGCCGAACGCAGCCAGACCGCGGCGGCCGAAATCAGCGCGGTGTCGGGCGACACGGTGCAGGCCGCGGCGCAGGCGGGCGAGATGCTGACCAAGCTGGTGCCCGACATCCGCCGGACCGCCGAACTGGTGTCGGAAATCAGCGCTGCCTGCCGCGAGCAGGACATCGGTGCCAGCCAGATCAATCAGGCGCTGCAACAACTCGACAACGTGACGCAGCAGAACGCCTCGGCCTCCGAACAGATCACCTCGACGTCCGAGGAACTGGCGGGTCAGGCCGAGGAATTGCAGCAGAGCATCGCCTTCTTCCGCGTCGAGGATGGCGCCGGCGCGACGGCACGGCGTCCGGCGGCGCGCAAGCCCGTCGCGGCCAAGCCGAAACTCGCGACGAAGGCGAGGGCGAGCTCGGTCGCCGACCAGCAGGCCCGCGTCCGCGGCTTCGCGCTCGACCTGCGACAGGGCGGGCCGGACGGCGACGACGTGACCTTCGAACACGCCGCCTGACTCCCTGACGCGCTGCCGGAATGTTTTTTCGGCAGCGCCCCCCAGGTCGGGCGGGTGCCGTTAACCATTGCCGCGCCGCGCCGACACCACAGGTCGCCGAAGCCAACATTTACGGCCGTTAAGCTTGGTTGGCGTTAGCCTAACGCCGACCCAACCAATTCTTAAAGCAACTTTGCCAAATCGTATCCGAATCCGCCGTCATCGACGGACGGGCATTATACGAGCGGGGAACATTGCATGCGCGCCACGATCAAGATGAAATTGGGAGCGACCTTTGCGGTCGTCCTGCTGCTGCTCGCGACGGTCGTCGGATACAGCGTCACGCAACTCGGCGCGCTGAGCACTGCGATGGGTACGCTGGTCGACGATCCCGCGACCGCACTCGATCGTATCCAGCAATTCAATGCCGCTTCGATGGCGGCGACGCTTGCCGAAAAGAACCTCGCGCTGACCAACGATCCGCAGCAGGAACAGCAGCAGCTCGAAAAGCTGCGCAAGCAGCGCGCCATCGCCGACGAACTGATCGCGAAGGCGCCCCCCCTGTCGGATACCGCCGACATCGAGCAATATGCCAAGGTTCGCGAACATTGGGACAAGTACAAGACCGCCTCCGACAAGGCGGTCGAACTTGCGCTGGCCGACAAGAACCTGGAAGCCGGACAGGTTTCGCTGGGTGAAGCACGCATCGCCGCCGAAAAGACCCGCGAACTGGTTTCCGAGATGGTGCAGCGCCAGCGCGAGGAGATGAAGGCGTCGGATGCTGCGGGCGACGCCCTCTATGCCAGCGCCCGTACCTGGATGGTGGTCATCGCCGTGATCGCCTTTGCCGTCGCCATTGGCGGCGCGCTGTGGATCAGCCGGATCGTGTCGCAGGGATTGCAGCGGGTCGGCGTGGCGCTGGACGCGGTGGCGATCGGCGACCTCGACAAGGAAGTCACGGTCGAGAGCAACGACGAGATTCACGATCTGGTCGAAACCGTCAACCGCATGACCGCGTCGCTGCGCAAGTCGGCGGCGCTGGCCGACACCATCGCCTTGGGCGACCTGTCGGTCGACCACAAGCCGCTGTCGAACGAAGACAAGCTGGGCCATGCGATGGTGAAGATGGTCGATGGGCTGCGCCAGTCGGCCGCGCTGGCCGACACCATCGCACTGGGCGACCTGTCGGTCGACCACAAGCCGCTGTCGGACAAGGACCGGTTGGGCCATGCGATGGTCCTGATGGTCGAGGGCCTGCGCAAGTCGGCGACCCTTGCCGATACGATCGCTGCCGGCAACCTGACGGTCGATCACAAGCCGCTGTCGGAGAAGGACCAGCTGGGCAATGCCATGGTGTCGATGACCAAGCGGCTGCGCACCGTCGTCGGTGACGCGACCGCCGCCGCCGACAATGTCGCGGGCGGCAGCCAGCAGCTGTCTGCTTCGTCGGAGCAGGTGTCGCAGGGCGCGACCGAACAGGCCGCCTCCGCCGAGGAAGCATCGGCATCGATGGAAGAGATGGCCGCCAACATCAAACAGAATGCCGACAATGCGGCGCAGACCGAGAAGATCGCACGCCAGTCGTCGAAGGACGCCGAAGCCAGCGGTGTCGCGGTCGAGCGGGCGGTGGGTGCGATGCGGACGATCGCCGAGAAGATCGGCATCGTGCAGGAAATCGCCCGCCAGACCGATTTGCTGGCGCTGAACGCGGCGGTCGAAGCCGCGCGTGCCGGGGAGCATGGCCGTGGCTTTGCCGTCGTCGCGTCCGAAGTCCGCAAGCTCGCCGAACGCAGCCAGGCCGCAGCCGCCGAAATCAGTTCGGTGTCGAGCGACACGGTGCAGGCGGCGGCGCAGGCCGGCGAGATGCTGACCCGACTGGTGCCCGACATCCGCCGGACCGCCGAACTGGTGTCGGAGATTAGCGCCGCCTGCCGCGAACAGGACATCGGTGCCAGCCAGATCAATCAGGCGCTGCAACAGCTCGACACGGTGACGCAGCAGAATGCGGCGGCGGCCGAACAGATCACCTCGACCTCCGAAGAACTGGCCGGTCAGGCCGAGGATCTCCAGTCGAGCATCGCCTTCTTCAAGGTCGACGCCGTCGGTCACGACGCCGAACGGCGCGGGTCACGCAAGCCCTCGCAGCGCAAGGCGCAGGCAAAGGGCGCACCGGCGAGGGCAAAGGCCAATTCGGTCGCCGAACAACAGGCGCGCGCGCGGGGCTTTGCGCTCGACCTGACGCAGGGCGGGCCGGACGGCGACGACGACGCTTTCGGACAGGCAGCCTGAATCCGCGACGTGCCGCCCCGGGGCATGGGGCGGCCGTTGCGGTCGCGGGCATCAACAGGGGACGTTGCATGGTGCGAAATTGGATGGGGTGTGCGGCCATCGGCATGGCGATGCTGTCGCTGCCGGCACAGGCGCAGGCGCAGGACGAAACGGCCGGGCCGCTCAGCATCGACCTGGTGTACAAGGGCGATGTGGTCGGGGTCGCGGCGGGCGATGCGCGCGGGGTGCGCTATCTCGACAATATCGACCTGCTGGCCTCGCTCGACCTCGACCGGGCGGTCGGCTGGCGCGGCGGCACCGCCTTTGCCAGCATGCTCAACAATCTGGGCGGGCGGCCCAACGATCTTGCCGGCACGTTGCAGGGCGTGAACAATATCGAGGTCGCCGGGGCCGACCTGCTGCTGTACCAGGCATGGGTCCAGCAGAGTTTCGCCGGCGACCGGCTGTCGGTGCTGGTCGGCAAATACGACCTGAACAGCGAATTCTATGCGACCGACGCCGCGTCGCACCTGATCGCACCGGCGTTCGGCATCGGGTCGGAACTGGCGGCGACCGGTCCCAACGGCCCGTCGATCTTTCCGCGCACCGACCTCGCCATCCGGGTGCGCGCCGGGGACGAGCGGCATTATGCGCAGGCGGTGGCGATCCGCGCGCCGCGCGGGACCACCGACGATGGCGGCCGGCGATCGACGCTGTTCGTCGCCGAAGCCGGACGGCAGGGTGCGCTGTCCGTCGCGATCGGCGGCTGGGCCTATAGCCGGCGCCAGCCGCGCATCATCCCGCCGGGCGTCAGCACCGGTCCGGGCGAGGCGGCGTCGCACGGCGTCTATGCATCAGTCGAAACCGACCTTGCCGGACAGGCCGACCAGCCGGGCCATTGGCGCGCCTTTGCCCGTGCCGGCTGGTCCGACGGGCGGACGACGCCCTTTGCCGGCGGGTTCCAGTTCGGCGTGACCGGCCGGGGCATCGTCCCCGACCGTCCCGAGAGCCAGCTGTCGATCGGCGTGGCGAGCGCGGACCTCAGCACCCCCTATCGCCGCGCCAATCCGGACGGCGAACCGGCGCTGGCCGGGTCGGAGGGAATGGTCGAGCTGACCTATAGCGACCAGGTCCTGCCGTTCCTGACGCTCCAGCCCGACGTGCAATATGTCCGCCGGCCGGGCGGGTTGCAGGATGCGGACGACGCCGTGATCCTGGGGCTGCGCGCGATCGTGGCGTGGAAGGCGCTGTAGCGGGCGTTCCGTCGGTCCGGCCTTGCGCCGGGCGCCCGCGTTCGATCGAGCGAAGAAGAAGCGGGACCCGGATCGGGTTCGGGGTGACGAAAGGCTATGCCACCGCCGGAACCGGATGGGCGCCCAGCCCGGCATCGACCAGATTGCCGACGAACTGGTCGGTGCAATGCGACCAGCAATAGGCGGTGCCGACACGGACGCAGGCGTCGCGGTCGGCGCGCAGCGCCTCGGTCACGGCGACGGCCAGATCGTCGTCGACCGCGCCGATCCGCCTGGTCCCGCCGCCCATGCCGTCCAGCCCGACGATGTCGAGCGGCCCCGGCACCGGATAGCCGGCGACCGGCGTGCCGCAGGCCAGCGCCTCGATCATCACCAGCCCGAAGGTGTCGGTGCGGCTGGGAAAGACCAGCACGTCGGCGGCGCGATAGGCGGCGGCCAGCGCCGCGCCCTGTTTCAGCCCGACGAACTGCGCCAGCGGATAGCGACGTTCGAGTTCGGTGCGTGCGGGACCGTCGCCGACCAGCAGCTTGGTGCCCGGCACGTCGAGCGCGAGGAACGCCTCGATATTCTTTTCCACCGCGATCCGCCCGACATGCAGCAGGATCGGGCGCGGCAGCGTGGCGACGTCGAGGCGCGAGCCGTCGGGCTTGAACAGCGACAGGTCGACCCCGCGCGACCAGCGCTTCGTGTGGGCGATGCCACGCTCGGCCAGCGACGCGGCGACGCGGGCGGTGGCGGTCATCACCCCGCTGGCCGCCGCGTGGAAGCGGCGCAGGAACGGCCAGAACAGCCCGGCGGGCAGGTGGGTGCGCATCGCCAGATAATCGGCGAAATTGGTGTGGAACGAGGTGGTGAAGCGCGCGCCATGCCGCCGGCACCAGCGACGCGCCGCCCAGCCGAGCGGCCCTTCGGTCGCGATATGGATCGCATCGGGGCGGAACGCCTCGATCCGCCGTCCCAGTTCCGACCCGCAGCCAAAGGCGAGCCGGATTTCGGGATAGCCGGGGCATGGCCGGGTGGCGAAGCCGTCCGGGGTATAGGTCTCGACGATATGGCCGCGCTGTTGCAGGCGGCCGATCGTGGTCTGGAGCGTGCGGACGACGCCGTTGACCTGCGGACTCCACGCGTCGCTGACAATGGCGATCCTCACGCGGTGGCGACCGCCCGGCCGGGGGCATCGGCCTTGCCCGCCGACTTCGCCAGTTCCTTTTCCCAGGTTTCGGCCCGCCAGTCGATCAACGACATCGCGCCGTTATGGTCCTCGACCAAAGCGGTGCAGCTCTCCACCCAGTCGCCGTCGTTATAATACATGATGTCGCCGATCCGGCGGATTTCGGCGGTGTGGATATGGCCGCACACTACGCCGTCGACACCGTGTTCGGCGGCGGCATGGGCGACCGTTTCCTCGAACCGGCCGATGAAGTTGACCGCGTTCTTGACGCGATGCTTGGCATAGGCCGACAGCGACCAATAGGGCAGGCCGAGCTTGCGGCGGCAGAAGTTCCACACGCTGTTGGCCTTCAGGAGCGCGGTGTAGGCATGGTCGCCGAGGAAGGCGAGCCATTTGGCATAGAGCACCACGCCGTCGAACTTGTCGCCGTGGAGGACGAGCAGGCGGCGGCCGTCGGCGGTTTCGTGGATATCCTCCTCGATCATCTCGACCCCGCCGAATTCTAGGCCGACATAGTCGCGAAACGCCTCGTCATGGTTGCCGGGGATGTAGATGACGCGGGTGCCGCGGCGCGCGAACTTCAGGATCGATCGGATGACGTCGTTGTGGCTCGACGGCCAATACCAGCCGCGGCGGATCTGCCAGCCATCGACGATGTCGCCGACCAGATACAGCGTTTCGCATTCGAACGAATGGAGGAAGTCGACCAGTTGCGTGGCACTGCAGCCCGGCGTGCCGAGATGGACGTCGGAGATGAACACGGTGCGATAGGACTTTTTCGGCCCCTCCGCCTGGTAGCTTTGCGGGTCGTTGATCCAGTCCGGAATCTTGCGCGCCAGCGACTTTACCGGCGATTCCGAATTCTTCCGATCGGTCCGGGATACAAATGCCGTCGTCATCGTACTTCCCCACGTTAGTGGACCGGACTTGCGTCCTTGCGGTGCCGATGCAGTAACGTGGTCGCGCGACAATAGTATTTCGCGGGTGTGACGGCCGCTCTCATCAAACTGAAACCTTGCTGACATGGCCGCGCCATTGGCCTGTCATCGATCGGCGTCATTGTGGCTGGCCAGACAAGCCGCACGGCGCCGGACAAGGAAACTCACGGATTGGCTCAGGAACTGAACCGCGTCGGCGTGGCGAGCGCCTATGATCGCTGGGCGCCCATCTATGACCTGGTGTTCGGCCCCGTCTTCAAGCGGGGCCGCCGCGCCGCGATCGACGCGGCGGAGACGGTCGGCGGGCGCATCCTCGAGGTCGGTGTCGGCACCGGCATCTCGCTGCCCCACTATCGTGCCGAGAGCCGGATCACCGGCATCGATATCGCCGACCAGATGCTCGACAAGGCGCGCGACCGGGTGAAGCGGCTGAAGCTGACCCAGGTCGAACGCATCGCGATCGGCGATGCCGAGGCGCTGGATTTCGACGATGCGTCGTTCGACGTGGTGGTCGCGCAATATGTCGTGTCGGCGGTGCCGCATCCCGACCGCGCCTTGAGCGAGTTCCTGCGCGTGGTGCGGCCCGGCGGGATGATCGTGATCGCGACCCGGCTGGGCGCGGAAGCGGGCATGCGCGCGAAGATCGAACGCGCGCTGATGCCGATCACCAGCCGCCTTGGCTGGCGCACCGATTTCCCGTGGTCGATCTATGGCGACTGGGCGGCGCGCAACCCGCAGGCGGAACTGGTCGAGCGCCGGCCCCTGCCCCCGCTCGGTCATTTCTCGCTGGTGTGCTTCCGGCGCGCGGCCGCTGCCGGCCAGGACAATCACCCGACGCCCGCGCTCGGCGCGACCGCCTGAAAACCCTTATCTTCAAAGGCTTATTCGATGCCCGGATTCAAGGAAGCGTTGAAGGAACAGCGGTGGGACGATCATCGCTATTACCATCACAGCATCATCAACCAGGCGCTGCATTTCGTCAGCGCGACGACGTTCCTGATCGCCTATGTCGTGGTGTGGATCGACCCGGCGGTGGCGAGCCTGCTCGGCTGGCTGGTGGCGATGACCGCACGCCAGTCGGGACATTTCTTCTTCGAGCCGAAGACGTACGACCATATGAACCAGGCGACGCACGAACATAAGGAAGAGATCAAGGTCGGGTATAACCTGTTCCGCAAGGTCGTCTTCATGGGGCTGTGGGCGGCGACGCCGATCCCGCTGCTGCTCGACCCGACCTTTTTCGGGGTGTTCGAACCGCATGTCGGGTTCGTCGGGTTCCTGCGGCATCTGGCGCTGCTGTGGCTGGCGTTCGCGGTCGGGGGGCTGTTGTTCCGGGTGCTGCAACTGTTCGTGCAGCGTGACGTGATGACCGGGCTGGTATGGGCGACCAAGATCGTGACCGATCCGTTCAACGACTTCATCCTGTATCGCAAGGCGCCGGTACAGCTGTTGAAGGGCGCGCGGATCGATACCGATTTGCAGGAAGCGGCGCGCCACTAAGCGCCGGGCAAGGCGCAGCGAAAGCTGCGCCGCGCCTCAAGGCGCGCCCGGCCGGCGGCGCAAACAGCGCCGTCCGACGGCACCGGCTCTGCCGGTGACCGGCCACTGAAAACAAACGCTTTTCCGGAATAAGTTCACAAAGTTCACACTCGTGACGGGTTTCGCGCATTTACGAACCGGTCGCATTTTGTTGTGGCGAGGCGATCGACGGAGAGAAAGAGCGGGGGCGAGCCTGACAGGGCGTCGCGGTGTAGGAAAGCGAATTTGCCGGACGGCCTGTTTCCGCTAAACTACATCGATAATATGATCGCGCTGGACGCCGACACGGCAGTTGTGCGCAAGACCATTACCCTGACCGAACAGCAAAATGCGTGGATCGGCGCGCAGATTGCGGCCGGTCGCTACACCAACGATAGCGAGGCGATCCGCGATCTGATCCGGCGGGAGCAGGAACGGGGACAGGCCGTCGCACAGTTGCGAGCGGCGCTGATCAAGGGTGAGGATAGCGGCGAACCCGAACGGTTCGACTTCGCCGCTTTCAAGGAGCGCAAAGCCGCGCAGCATGGCTGAGTTCCGGCTTACGCCGGCGGCGCAAGGCGATCTGGAGGCAATATTCGATCATAGTGTTGCGGCATGAGGTTTGGCCCAAGCCATGGCCTATGCGGATCGGATCGAAGCGGCAATTCAGGCGTCTGCCGATGCGCCGATGCTAGCCGCCAGTTGCGATCGTGCCCGGACCGGCTATCGACGGCGGTCGTTGGGACAGCTGTGATTTTCTTTCGGCCGACCGACTATGGCATCGCGGTCATCCGCATCCTGCATCGTCGCATGGATGTAGAACGACATTTCTAGCGTCGAACGTGCCCAGCTTTGGTCGCCCTCACCCTTCCGCAGCTGCGCCGCTCCCTCCCTCTCCCGCGGGGAGAGGGTAAGGCCCCCGCCCCAGCCGCCGCGACAGGGCTTCCTTCAGCACCTGTCGCCGCAGCATCTTGTTGGTGGTGCCGGACGCGGTCCACCACCAGCCGTCCGCTGCACAAGCCTGCGCCGCCCGCACGAAGCGCGCGACGACCTCCGCGAAGGCCGCGTCGTCATAGTTCAGGCTGAAGATCAGGCGGCCGGTGCCGACCCAGCTCAAGGCCAGTCCTTCGGCACGGGCATAATATTGCAGCATCCAGTTGTAGCGGGACGGCACGGCGTAGGTGATCGTCCACACCGTCTGCATCCCCGCCGCGCGGACGGGGAGGTCGGCGGCGGCCATTGCGGCGTTGAACCGGGCGAGGCGCGCGTCCCAGCGGGCGTCGACATCGGCGTACATCGCCTGCACCTCCGCGCTGTCGAGCCGTTCGAGGAACACGTCCATCGCCCCCATGACATAGGGGTGGGCATTGAAGGTGCCGCGCGCGAAGCAGATGTCCGCGGGCTGTTCGGGGCGGAAACGCTTCATCAGGTCGGCGCGGCCGCAGACGACGCCGACCGGCAGGCCGCCGCCCAGCGTCTTGCCATAGGTCACCATGTCGGGCCGGACGCCGAACGCCTCCGCCATGCCGCCGCGCGCGAGGCGGAAGCCCATGAAGACCTCGTCGAAGATCAGGACGACGCCGGCCTTCGTGCAGACGTCGCGCAACTTCGCCAGCCAGTCGCGATAGGCGGCGCGGTCGAGATGGGCGCTGCGGCTGCTGTCGATCAGCGTGCCGTCGGAGGGGGCGCCCTTGTTCGGGTGCATCGCCTGCAACGGGTTCACCAGTACGCAGGCGATGTCCTTGCGCGTGGCGAGGACGTGCAGCGTCCGGTCGGACATTTCGGAGAGGGTCAGCGTGTTGTCGGCAGGGGTCGGGTTGCCGATGCCGGGCTGCACATCGCCCCACCAGCCATGATAGGCCCCGGCGAAGCGCACCACGCGGCGGCGGCCGGTGTGATAGCGGGCGAGGCGCACCGCCTGCATCACCGCTTCGGTGCCGGACATGTGGAACGACACCTCGTCCATGCCACTGATCGCGCGCAGCCGGTCGACATTGGCGGTGATGACCGGGTGATAGGTGCCGAGGACGGGGCCGAGATCGGCGACGCGGGCGGCGCCTTCGACGATGCATTCCTTGTAGAAATCATGGCCGAACAGGTTGACGCCATAGGAGCCGGCAAGGTCGTAGAAGACATTGCCGTCGAGGTCGGTGACGGTCACGCCCGACGAGGATTGGTAGAAGGCGCCGGTCGCCAACGCCTCGCGGACCTTCCCGCTGAACTGGAACGGCACGCGGTAGCGGCCGGTGAATTGCAGGTCGGACAGCCCTTCGCGCAGGTCCCTGGTCGCGGCGACCGTTTTGGCGAAGCGGGTCGCGTAGAGCGCGGAAAGGCGTTCGAAGCCGGCGCGGCGCCGGGCGGCGATGTCGGCGGGGGCGGCGTCTGCGGCGAAGAAGCGGGCGTCGTCATAGTCGTAGAAGGCGATCTGGCGCGCGATGCGCTGTCCCCAGCGGACATGGCCGGTGAGCGAGCCGTGCTTGGCGCGGCTGAGCCGCAAGCGGGCGCGGCCCTTGGTGGCGGCAAGACCGGCGACTCCGGCGGCGAGAGCGAGGGCGAGAGGCATCATGGCTGACGCAAATATGACCCGATAGGGAAATATTGATGACGGCCATGGACCGTACCGCCCCCTCGCCGCTCGCGCGCGCTATCGCGAAGCTGACCGATATAGAATCGCTGAACTATGCCGCGACCAACTGGCTGCCGCGCCGGAGCCTCACGCGCGCGATGGGGTGGTTCAGCAAGGTCGAGCAGCCGTTGGTCGCCAAAGCGTCGATCGCGGTGTGGCGGACCTTTTGCGATGTCGACCTGTCCGATGCGGCGGAGACACGCTGGCCGTCGATGCATGCGTGCTTCATCCGGCGATTGCAGCCGGGCGCGCGGACGTTCGCGGCGCAGGCGCAGCAGGTGGCGTCGCCGTCGGACGGGATCATCGTCGCGAGCGGGCCGATCCATGGCGACAGCATCGTGCAGGCCAAGGGGAAGCGCTATTCGATCGCCGAGCTGACCGGCGGCGAGGGCGCGGCGTATCTGGGTGGCAGCTTCGTGACGCTCAGACTGACCGCCGGCATGTATCACCGGTTCCATGCACCGCAGGACGGGCGGGTCGAGCGGGTGCGCTATTTCCCCGGCGACTGTTTCAACGTGAACCCGCCGGCATTGAAGCGGGTCGACCGGCTCTATTGCCGCAACGAGCGCGCGACGGTCAGGATGCGGCTGGACGACGGGACGCCGATCCTGCTGGTGCCGGTGGCGGCGATTCTGGTGGCGGCGATCCGGTTGACCTTTCTTGATACGGTCACGCTGCTGCGCGAGCGGGCGGAGCCGGTGGCCGATGTCGATGTGTCCGTAGCGCAGGGGCAGGAAATGGGGTGGTTCGAACATGGGTCGACCATCGTGCTGCTAACACCCGCGCCGTTCGTACTGGCGGACGGGGTGCGGACCGGCGACCGGGTGCGCGCGGGGGAGGTGTTGTTCGAGCGGGCGGTGGTGGAGGAGATTTGACGGTCGGTTCGTCTCGACGACGCCATGCGTCGTCCCGGCAAAGGCTGGAATCTTCCGGTAATAGCGAGGGACAGGAGCCGGTTGATGCCCCAGCCTTCGCTGGGGCGACGGTTCGGTTCGGGCGGGGTTGCGTTCGGCCGCCATCTCGCGACACTCTGTCACAGAAAAGGGGGACGGGATGAGCGGCATCGTCGATGCGCATGTGCATGTGTGGCGGATCGATGCGCCGTTTCATGGCTGGCCGGCGGTATCGGATGGTGTGCTGTATCGCAGCCACAGCCTGAACGATGCGCGCGCGGCGATGGGCGATGCGCCGGTCGGGCGGGTGGTGCTGGTGCAGGCGCAGACCGACGATCGCGAGACCGACTGGCTGCTGGATCTGGCGGAGGCCGATCCATGGGTCGCGGGGGTGGTCGGCTGGGTCGCGTTGGACAGCCCCGATGCGGCAGCGCGGATCGCAGCCTTGGCCCGCCGGCCCAAGCTGGTCGGGCTGCGGCCGATGCTGCAGGCGATCGCCGATACCGACTGGATGTTGCGCGACGATGTGGCGCGGGGGGTGGCGGCGATGGCCGAGCATGGGCTGCGGCTGGATGCGCTGGTGCAGCCGCGGCATCTGGGGATGCTGGCGACGTTCGCGGATCGCTGGCCGACCTTGCCGATCATGATCGATCATGCCGCCAAGCCGGCGCCGCCGGGGGATGCCGACTGGGCGGCGGGGATGGCGGCGCTGGCGACGCGGCCTTCGCTGTGGTGCAAGCTGTCGGGGTTGCGCACCGAGCAGGCGGCGGGGGCCGATCCGCTGGCGCTGGGGCCGATGGTGGAGCGGTTGGCCGGATGGTTCGGGGATCGGCTGATATGGGGTAGCGACTGGCCGGTGCTGTCGGCGGCGGGAGATGGCTATGGCGAGTGGCTGGCGACGACGCGGGCGGTGACGGCGGGGTTGTCGGCGGAGGCGCGGGCACGGCTGATGGGCGGGGCGGCGCGGGAATTTTACGCGATCTAGCCGTACCCCGGCGGAGGCCGGGGTCTCGTTGGGCGAGGTGCGCGTTCTTTTGCCGGGAGATCCCAGCCTTCGCGGGGTAACGGGCAATGCACCCGCACCCTTCCAAAACGCCCCCGCCGCCCGCTACAAGCACGCCAACTCGAAGGGGAATTGCCATGGTTCGTTCGCTGGTCGCCGCGTTGCTGGCCTCATGCCTCGCCCTGCCCGCCGCCGCGCAGACCGCGCCGGCCGCGCCGCTTACCATTCCCGCCCCGCAAAGTGATCCGGGGGCGAATGCGCAAGTCCGCTACGACGTGTCGTTCCCTGAGGCGCAGCATCACCGTGCCCGGATCGTCGCGACGTGGCGCGGCGTACCCGCCGGGCCGCTTCGCGTGCAGATGTCGCGCTCGTCGCCCGGCCGCTATGCGATCCATGAATTTGCCAAGAACGTCTATGACGTCAGCGCGACCGACGGCGCGGGGCGGCCGCTGAAGCTGACGCGCACCGATCCCTATGGCTGGAGCGTCGCGGGCCATGACGGTACGGTGGTCGTCAGCTATACGCTCTATGGCGACCGGGGCGACGGCACCTATGCGCAGATCGACGCGACGCACGCGCATCTGAACATGCCGGCCACCTTCCTGTGGGCGACCGGCTATGATGCGCAGCCGATCAGCGTGCGCTTCACCAGCCCCGATCCGAAATGGAAGGTCGCGACGCAGCTGCCCGCCGGGACCGCGCCCGGCAGCTATTGGGCGCCGAACCTGCAATATTTCATGGACAGCCCGACCGAGCTGTCCGACCATATGGTCCGCAGCTGGCAGGAGGCGGGCAAGACGTTCCGCCTGACGCTGCACCATGACGGCACCGCCGCCGACATGGACCGCTTCACCGAAAAGGCGAAGAAGGTGGTGGCGGAGGAGATCAGGATCTTCGGCGCGCCGGCGAATTATGATTTCGGCACCTATACCTTCATCGCCGACTATCGGCCGTCGATCAACGGCGACGGGATGGAGCATCGCAACTCGACGATCATCACCGACCCGCGGTCGCTGGCGCAGGCGAACGATGACCAGCTCGGCACGCTGGCGCACGAATTCTTCCACAGCTGGAATGTCGAGCGGCTGCGCCCGCGCGAACTGGAACCGTTCGACTTCACCCGCGCCAATCCGACACCGTCGCTGTGGCTGGCCGAGGGGTTCACCAGCTATTACGGGCCGCTGGCGATCCGCCGCGCGGGCCTTGCGTCGGTCGACGAATATCTCGGCGAGATGGGCGCGATGGTGAACGGGGTGGTGAACAGCCCGGCGCGCATCGCGGCGCGGATCAACGCCTCGCCACAGGAAATGAGCCTGCGCGCGCCGTTCGTCGATGCCGCGACCGCGATCGACCCGGTCGAGCCGAACATCTTCGTATCCTATTATCCGTACGGCGCGGTGATCGGCCTGTCGCTCGACCTGCAGCTGCGCCAGCGCTTTCCGGGCAAGAGCCTCGACGATTATATGCGGCTGTTGTGGGCGACGCATGGCGCGCCGGAAAAGCCCTATAGCCCGGCCGACCTGCGCAGCGCGATGGCGACGCTGACCGGCGACCGCGCCTTTGCCGACCAGTTTTTCGACCGGACGATCGAGGGCAGCTTCCTGCCCGATTTCACGCCGCTGCTCGATCAGGCGGGGCTGGTGCTGCGCGCCGCTGCGCCGGGCAAGGGCTGGATCGGGCGGAGCAATGCGACGCAGGAGAAGGACGGGGTAACGCTGACGCTGTCGCCGGCGCAGAACACGCCGTTGTTCGCCGCCGGGGCGGATCGCGGCGACGTGATCCTGTCGCTGGGCGGGCAGCCGGTCGGCGATCTGGCCGCGTGGAATGCGGCTGTGGCGGCGCTGAAGCCGGGCACCCCCACCGAACTGCGCTATCGCCAGCGCGGGATCGAGCGGGTGGCGACGCTGACCCCGGCGGCCGATCCGACGCTGGAGATCGTGCGCGGCGAGACGGTCGGGCGGACGCCGACCGCGAAGCAGCGCGCGTTCCGTGCCAGCTGGCTGAGCGCGGAATAAGCGCGATGCGGCTGTGCGCCGATGTCGGCGGTTCGTTCATCGACATCGCCGCGTTCGACGACGATGCGCGGATCGTCTGGCGGCGCAAGACGCCGACACCGGTCGGCGACTGGACGGCGTTCGTCGCGGCCTTTGCCGATGCGGTGCAGGCGATGCCGTGCGAGGCGGTGTCGATCGCGACCGCCGGGCTGGTCGATCCCGCGAGCGGCAAGGTCACGAGCGCGAACATTCCGTGCATCGACGGGCGGGCGCTGGCCCGCGATCTGGGCACGGCACTTACGCTGCCGGTGCGGGTGGTGAACGACGCCGATGCGTTCGTGCTGGCCGAAGCGACGCTGGGTGCGGCGCAGGGGCATGACCGGGTGTTCGGCATCATCCTCGGCACCGGCGTCGGCGGCGGGCTGGTCGAGCGCAGGCGGATCGTCAGCGGCGCGGGCGGGATCGGCGGCGAATGGGGGCATGGGCAGGTGATCCATGCCAGCCCCAAGGCGCCCGACGCGATGCCAGTTTTCGCCTGCGGCTGCGGGCGGCACGGGTGTCTCGACACGATCGGCAGTGCGCGCGGGCTGGAGCGGCTGCACCGGTTTCTGCACGGGGTCGAGGCCGACAGCATCGCGATCACCGAAGCGGCGGAGGCGGGCGATGCGCAGGCGCACGCGACCGTCGCCTGGTTCTGCGACCTGATCGGCGGGCCGATCGCGATGCTGCTCCACGCGGTATCGGCGACGATCGTGCCGGCCGGCGGCGGATTGGCGAACGCCACAGGGTTGATCGCGGCGCTGGACGCGCGGGTGCGGGCGAGTTTGCTGACGCCGGTCGCGACGCCGGTGGTCGTGGCCGGCCGGCTGGGCGACGAAGCGGGGTTGATCGGGGCGTTCGTCGCGGGGGGATAGCGCTCACCCTCACCCTTCCCACCCGGCTACGCCGGGCGGGCCCCTTCCCTCTCCCAGCGGGAGAGGGAGGGAGCGGCGAAGCCGCGGAAGGGTGAGGGCGCCGTCGTTACCGCCGATAGCCCGGGCGGCCGTTACGGTCGTTCTTGTCGACGCGGACCTTGTAGGACAGCGCGTTGAAGCGGCGGTCGAGGTCGCGGCGTTCCTGCATCGACAGGCCGTTCGAGCGGCGATAGCGCTGTTCGAGCTGGGCGATCTGGCGGAATTCGCCGCGCAGGTTCACCGCTTCGCGCCGGCTGAGCGAACCGCTGCGGATGCCCTGGTCGATGCGGCGTTCGATCTGCGCCTGGCGCTGGTTGATCGACTGCCATGGCTGGGCGGCGGCGGGCAAGGCGGTCATCACGACGCCGAGGCCGGCGAGCATCAGTGCGAACTTCTTCATCCCTTTTCTCCTTTGCGAACCATCAAGGTCGAAGGTGAAAATGGCGAACGCCTGTCGCAGGGGTTTGTCGCGAGCGCATGAAAATTGTGTCGGATTGTCGCGGGTTGGCGGGGTTCGTTCAGCTTTGGGGACGGGGCACGCCCCCCTGCCCCGCCACATACGTCACCCCAGCGCAGGCTGGGGTCTTCCGGTTACGGACGGGACAGGAGCCGCGAGAGACCCCAGCCTTCGCTGGGGTGACGTTGGTGGTGAGGGGGTGGGAAGTCTGGCCGTTCCTAAACCGGCAGTCCCTTTGCCCGCAGCACCGGGGTCAGCACCGCTTCCATCGCGGCATAGCCGGCGAGGGTCGGGTGGACGCCGTCATCGGCAAAGCCCGGCCGCATCGCGCCGCCCGGCGTCGCCAGCGCGGGGGTATAGTCGACGAAGGCGATGCGGTTCTTCGCCGCATAGTCCTTCGCCCAGGCGTTGATCGCGCGGATCGGTTCGACGGTGGCGACGCCCGGCTTCCATGGGAAACCGTCGGCCGGCGGCACGCTGGCGAGCAGCACGCCGATGCCGGCCTGTTGCGCGATCATCGCCATCATCGCGAGATTGTCATGGGTCTGCGCCGCGGTCATCGGTCCGGTATTGCCGGCGATGTCGTTGGTGCCGGCCATGATGTGGACGTAGCGCGGGCGGTGGGCGACGACGTCGGCCATCATCCGCAACACCATCTGCGGCGTCGTCTGTCCGCTGATCCCGCGCCCGATGCGGCCGGGGCGGAAGAAGGCGGGGCGGCTGCCGCGCCAGCCTTCGGTGATCGAATCGCCCATGAACACGATGTCGGTCCTCGCCCCCGATGCGGCGAGCGCGGCATTGTCGGCGGCATAGCGGCCGAGCCACGGCCAGTCGGTCGCGAGCTGGCGCTGGTGCTTCACTTCCCAGCTTTCCTCCTGCGCCGCACAGGCGGCGGCGGGCAGCAGCGCGGCCCCGGCGGCGAGGCCGAGGAAATGGCGACGATCGGGGGTCATAGCGATCCTTGCATGCGACAGATTTCGGGGCGGATGTCGCCGTCGCGCGAGGTGGCGCCGCGCGCGTCGAACAGGATGTTGGCGGGCTTGGCCCTAGCGCTGCGCGCCCATGCCGGGCGGCCGTCGCCATTGGGATCGCCGGTGGTGGCGAAGGCGACCCAGTAATCCTGCATCCACACCGGCCCGGCGCGGCGGTCGTTGAAGATATAGTCGATTTCGGCCGCATGGGTCGTCGGCCCCGCCCCGCCGTCGCGGGCGAGGTCGAATTCGTAGCGCCAGACCGGCCAGTTGCGATTGGCGAGCAGGGTGGCGAGCGATCCGGCCGGGCAGCGGAAGGTCGCGTCGGTCGCGATCTGCTGATCGCGCGTGCCGAGGCGCGGATGCGGCAGCGGATCGGGATCGTCGAGCCGGTAGAAGGTCCGCGCCCCTTCGGCATTGGCACCGAACGACAGGTCGACGAACCCGTCGCGCGCCGGACGCCCGCCGGGCAGGTCGAGTTCGAGCATGTTGCTGCCCAGCAGCACCGGGCGTTTGGGCGCGGTGACGAACAGCCGGTCGGGCGTGTCGGGCAGCACCGCGCCGTCGATGGTCGTGCGCAGATAGAGATAATCGTCGGCGGTCAGCTTCGCATCGTGCAGCTTCAGGTCGGCGGCGAGCAGCGCGGCGGGCGATGCGGTGCGAAGGCTCGCGCTGCCACGGGTGCCGAGCAGTACGTCCAACTGATCCCCGATGCGGAAGGCTTCCTTCAGCGGCCGCCATGGCAGGCCGAAACCGGGGGTGCCCGATTCCATCGCCGCCTTGGCGAACAGCCCGCGTGCGAGGGGGGAGGCGAGCAGCAGCGACACGTCCTGCGATCCCGCGCTTTCACCGGCGATGGTGACATTGTCGGGATCGCCGCCGAACTTGGCGATATTGTCGCGGACCCAGCGCAGCGCGGCGATCTGGTCCATCAGCCCGTAATTGCCGCTGTTGCCGTCGGCTTCGGCGGCAAGCGCGCGGTGCGGCAGGAAGCCGAAGATGCCGAGCCGATACTGGACAGCGACGACCACAAGCCCACGCTTGCCGATCGACGACAGCGCCATGTCACCCGCCGATCCGGCCCGGTTGCTGCCGCCATGGATCCACACGATCACCGGGCGCTTGCCGGTCAGGGCAGGCGTGCCGATGTCGAGCGTCAGGCAGTCTTCGCTGGCGAACACATGGTCGGCGCGGTTCCAGCCATAATCGTTCTGGAGACAGGCGGGCGCGCGGGCGGTGGTGGTGCGGATACCGGTCCATTCGACCACCGGCTGCGGTTCGCGCCAGCGATTGGCGGCCAGCGGCGGCGCGGCGAAGGGGATGCCGCGGAACAGGATGCGGTCGGCCTCCGCCCTGCCCTCGACGATGCCGCCGGAGACCGACACGCGGGGCGGCGTCGGGGCGGCGGGGGTTTCCTGTGCGGTGGCAGGGGTTGCCGTGGCCAGTAGGAGAGATGCCCAGATTGCCTTCATCGCCGTGCCCCTGTGTGTTGCCGCTGGTGCGCGGGTAGCAAATCCTCCCCGGTACGGGGAGGGGGACCGTCGCCGAAGGCGATGGCGGAGGGGGAGTTCGGCGCAACGCAACGGTGCCGTATGCGGATACCCCCCTCCACCATCCTTCGGATGGTCCCCCTCCCCGTGCCGGGGAGGATTTGGTTACTTCGCGCAGCTCAGCTTCACGTCCGCCGTCGTGCCGAGCGCCACCCGCGCCACACTCACCGTCATCGCGCCGTCGGTCGCCAGTACGAAGGGGGTGTCGACCTTGCCCATGTTCACATTGCCGCCGAAGCATTTGAGCGGCACGCCCAGCGTCTTCCACTGGCCGGTGCCCAGCTGCTCCAGCCGGCCGAGCGCCACCTGGCCGCCCCCCGGGCCGCTGCGCAGCGACAGGGTGACGGGCCTCGTCGGGGCGGCATCGACGCGCATCGTCGCGAGCAGCAGGACGTCGCCATTGGTCTGACGGGTCAGGTCGACCGGCGACTGGGTGCTCAGCAGGATCTGCGCCGGGCCGCTGCCGTCGACGACGAAGCGACGCGCGCCTTCCTGTACGCCGTGGTCGGTCGCGGTGACCTTCACCCGGCCGGCGCCCGATTGCGCGGGCACGGTGGTGATGCGGGTATTGCCGCCGGTGCCGGCCCCGCCGACCTCCAGCGACCATGCGGTCGCGGGCAGGCCCTTGTCCATGAACACGTCGCCGGCATCGGCCTCGGCGACCATGGCGTCTTCCGACAGCGCGGGCACGACCGTCTTGCTCGCCCCGGTCAGGCCATAGCCCAGCGGGAACTGGGTCGGACCGGTGGCATCGGCGGTGGCCGGCCATGGGAAGGACAAGGTGCCGGTGAAGTCGCGCTTCGCCTTGCCGCTGCGGTCCTTGAGCAGGACATCGGCGACGCCCGCCCCTTCCGATCCGGGCAGCCACGCGACGACGAAGGCGTCGGCGGCGTTGATCGCGGCGTTCACGAACAGCGGGCGACCGGTCAGCATGACGGCGACGACGGGAATCCCCTGCGCCTTCAGCTTCTTCATCGTGTCGATGGGTGCACGCAGTTCGGGGCGCAGTTGCAGCGTCTTGATGTCGCCCTGGAACTCGGCATAGGGCGTTTCGCCGAACACGACGATCGCGGCATCGGGCTTCTGCCCGGTGAAGCTGCCGTCCGCCGACAGCATGGCCGAACCGCCCGCCGCCTTGGCCGCCGCGTCGATCCCCTTGTAGATCGAGGTCGCGCCGGGGAAATATTTCGGGTCGATCCCCGTCCCCTGCCATGTCAGCGTCCAGCCGCCCGACTGGCGCGCGACGTCATCGGCACCGTCACCCGCGACCAGCACCCGCGCACCGGCCTTGATCGGCAGCAGCGATCCGTTGTTCTTGAGCAGCACCAGCGACTTCGCCACCGCTTCGCGCGCGATGGCGCGATGTTCGGGGCTGCCGAGCAGGTCGAACTTGCCCGACAGCGGCCGCGACGATGGCTTTCCCGCTTCGAACAGCCCGGCGCGCAATTTCACGCGCAGGATGTTGGATACCGCGTCGTCGAGGCGGCTCATCGGTACTTCACCCGACTTGACCTGACGGACGAGGTTTTCCCAGATCGGCTTCCAGCTGTCGGGCGCCATGTACATGTCCAGCCCGGCGTTGATCGCGCGCGGACACGACGCGTTGGTGCAGCCCGCGACCTGCCCGTGCGCGTTCCAGTCGCTGACGACGAACCCGCCAAAGCCCATGCGCCTTTTCAGCACGTCGGTCAGCAGGCCCTTGTGCCCCGTCACCTTTTCGCCGTTCCAACTCGAGAAGCTGGCCATGACCGTCTGCACCCCGGCGTTGATCGCCGAGACATAGGGCGTGCCGTGAATGTCGCGCAGCACGGTTTCGGAAATCTTCGCGTCGCCCTGATCCTGCCCGCCAAAGGTGCCGCCGTCGGCGAGGAAGTGCTTGGTCGAGGCGAGGACGTAGGGTCCCTTCAGCTGGTTGGTCGAGCCGGGCGCGCCCTGCAGCCCTTCGATGAACTGGGTGACGTAGCTGGCGACGAGCTTCGGGTCGGACGAATAGCCTTCGTACGCACGGCCCCAGCGCAAATCCTGCGGCACGGTGATCGTCGGGGCGAAGGTCCATTCGATGCCGGTCGCGCGGATTTCGGCCGCCGTCGCCTGCGCGATCTTCCGCACCAGTGCCGGGTCGTGCATCGCGCCGAGGCCGACATTGTGCGGGAACAGCGTCGCGCCGACGATGTTGCTGTGGCCGTGCACCGCATCGGTGCCCCAGATCACCGGAATGCCGACGCCGCCGCCACTCTTGTCGACCGAGGCGGCATAGAAACGATCGGCGAGCTTCAGCCATTCGGAGGCGGGCGCGAATTCGTCGTTGTTGGGCGCCGAGTTGCCGCCGTTCAGCACCGAGCCGAGGTGATAGCGCTTCACGTCTTCCGGCGTCAGGCTGGCGATGTCGCCCTGCACGACCTGTCCGACCTTTTCCTCCAGCGTCATCCGCTTGAGCAGGTCGGCGATTCGCGCCTCGATCGCCGGGTCGGCCTTGTACGGCCACCTCGCCTGCGGCCAGATTTCGGGATGGACGGTCGCGGCGGGGGCCGGTGCGGGGACGGTCTGCGCGGCGACTGGCAGCGCTCCCATGGCAAGCGCGGTGCCCAGCAATAGCGTCGTAACCGGTTTCATTCCATCACTCTCCCCGACGTGCGCGCGAACCGCACATTCCTGTTATAGCCCCGTTCGGCAATTCCGACAGCGTTGTCAACGATCATCGCCGGCTTTTCGATGGCGAGTTTCGGATTGAACCGCCTGCCCGACTGGTCCACGCTGTTGTCCGACAAACCGGTGGCACGACCGCCGTGCAGGGAGAATTCGGTGTTGGTCCCCATCCATGCGGTCGCCGGTCGATGACGACCGAGCGCGCGCCCATCCGCCTGTCGGGAACCAATCTCGAACGCGCGGCGGATCATAACCAGCGGGTGACGCTGCACGCCATCCGGGTGTCGGGATCGCTGACCCGGATCGACCTGGCCAACATCACCGGGCTGACCCCGCCGGCGATCGCCAACATCACCCGCCGGCTGCTGGGCGAAGGGCTGGTGCTGGAAGCGGGGCAGCGGCGCGGCGGACGCGGACAGCCGCCGACCAAGCTGGTGGTCAATCCCGCCGCCTGCTTCGCGATCGGCATCAACATCGACCGCGACCATGTGACGATCGTGCTGGTCGATTTCGCCGGGCAGACGCTGGCGCGCGCATCGCAGGAAGTCGATTTTCCGATGCCCGACGATGTCACCGTCTTCTACCGTTCCGCGATCGACGGCCTGATCGCCGAGGCCGGCATCGACGCCGCGCGGATCGTCGGCATCGGCGTCGCGCGTCCCGACGATCTGGGTACGGTCGACCTGCCCGGCCGGCCCGCAAGCTATACCGTGTGGGAAGGCGTCGACATGGCCGCGCTGTTCGCCGCGCCGCTCGACCTGCCGGTCTTCGTCGAGAACGACGCCGCCGCCGCCGCGATGGGCGAGTTGCAGTTGGGCCATGGCCAGCATCAGGCGAGCTTCTTCTATGTGCTGATCTCCTCCGCGCTGGGCGGCGGGCTGGTGCTCGACGGCAGCTATTATCGTGGCGCACAGGGGCGGTCGGGCGAACTGGGCTTCCTGCTGGGCAGCGACGGCAAGGGCGGACAGACGCAGATACAACATACCGTGTCGCTGTCGGGCCTGTCGCACCCGTTGCGCAATACGGGCTTTACCCTGGCCGACATGCTGGGCGAGCGGAGCGACGATCCGGCGCTGCTGGCGGTGGTCGATAGCTGGATCGATGCGTCGGTCGAACGGCTGGTCGAGCCGCTGGTCGCGATCAACTGCCTGATCAATCCGGCGGCGGTGTTCGTCGGCGGGCGGCTGCCGGGCGGGCATGTCGATACGCTGGCCGAGCGGCTGAACGCGCGGATGCGAACGGTAACCAACGTCCCGGCCCTCGCCCCGGTGCGGCGCGCGATGCTGGCGGAGGATGCCCCGGCGGTCGGCGCGGCGATCCTGCCGTTCAGCCATTTCCTGCTGCCCAGCGCCACCGCCCTGTGGAAGGCCGAGGACGCCGGCTGAGCGATCAGCGCCGGTCGAGGGGCGGGCGCTGGAAAGCGGTGCCGGGGGGAGCCGCCCCGCCCTTGAACGCGGCGACCAGCGCCAGTTCGAAGCGGGTGCCGCGACCGGCGGTGGGGGCCGGGGCGGGATCGGGTGACAGGGGATCGTTGCGCATGGCGTCGCCTCCGGCCTTAGAGGGGGCCAGTATCGCGCGGCATGGTTAATTCGCAGTTAGCGATAACGGAGGGACGATGATCGGACGCGTTGGAGTCATAAGCGGCATGATCGCAGCCGTGGCGGTGACCATAGGTGCGCCGGTCGACGCCGCGCCGCAGCCGGCGGCGGCGGTCGAGGCGCTGGTCGACCGGTTCGATGCCGCGCGGGCAGCGTTCGATCCCGCCGCCCTCGCCGCCACGCTGGCGGACGATTATGTCGAGATTTCGCCGGTCGGCACGGTCGACTCCCGTGCACAGGTGCTGGGCTTCTACACCCCCGGGCAGCGCCGCCCCGCCCCGGCAATGCGCAGCGACGAGCGGGTCGTGCGCGTGGCGGGGACTGTCGCGCTGCTGACCGAGCGCAAGTCGATGACCTTGCCCAACGGCACGATGCGGTCGATCCGCGTCGGCTATGTCGCGCGTCGGGTCGGGAGCGGATGGCGATTGGTATCGGCGCAATATACGCCCATCCCGCCGACGCGCTGACCCTTCCGCTCCGTACCGGTTCCCGCAATTAGAATTTCAATTTGCGTTTTACCGCAATTCCTGCGACGCTGGAGTATATTTACAAATAAAACGGGTTTTGGGGGATGAACATGAATTTCGATCCGGCGTCGCAGGGCGGGCGCGGCGCGTTGCCGCTGGCCGGGATCGAACTGGGTGGGACCAAGTGCGTGTGCACGTTGGCCCATGGTCCGGATGCCATCCTCGCGCAGGAAACGGTGCCGACCGAGCATCCCTCCGTCACCCTGCCCGCCATCGCCGCGATCCTGCGGAAATGGTGGGACGCCGGGGGCTTTGCCGCGCTCGGCATCGCCAGCTTCGGCCCGGTCGACCTCGACCCCGCATCGCCGACCTGGGGCCATATCCTCGCCACGACCAAGCCCGACTGGCCGATGACCGATGTCGCGGGTCCGCTGTCGAACGGGTTCGACGTGCCGGTCGCGTTCGATACCGACGTCAACGGCGCGGCCTATGCCGAGGTGCTCTGGGGCTGCGCGCAGGGACTGGACGATTTCGCCTATGTCACCATCGGCACCGGGGTCGGCGTCGGGTTGCTGGTCAATGGCAAGCCGACGCGCGGGATCGGCCATGCCGAGATCGGCCATCTGCGCGTGCCCCGGCTGCCGACCGACACGCTGCCCAGCGGCTGTCCGTTCCACGACGATTGCGTCGAGGGGCTGGCATCGGGAACGGGGATCAAGGCGGCGCTCGGTGACGTGCATGTCTCGACGCTGGCGAGCGACCATCCGGTGTGGGACCGGGTCGCCTCGGCGATCACCGCCATGTGTCATGCGATGGTGTGCACCACGGGGCCGAAGCGGATCGCGATCGGCGGCGGGGTGATGAACAAGCAGCCGCATCTGCTGGCGCGGATCGAACCGGCGTTGCGCGCGAGCATCAACGGCTATCTGCCGCTGCCCGCGCGGGACTATGTCGTCGCGCCGAAGCTGGGCGATCAGGCCGGGCCGATGGGGTCGATCGCGCTGGCGCAGGTCGCGCTGGCGGAGCGGGTGGCGGCGTAAGGGATGTTTCGCTCCCCCAAATATAGGACGTCATCCCGGACTTGATCCGGGGTCCAGCTACCCGCGTCGAGAGAAGAAGCGGGACCACGGGTCAAGCCCGGGGTGACGGTAGAGTGAGGTCCTGAAGCCTGATCCAACTACTTTGAACCAAGCGTCATCCCAGCGAAGGCTGGGATCTCCCGGTCGTAGCGCGCAGCAGGAGCCGCGAGAGGCCCCAGCCTTCGCTGGGGCGACGGCTTCGTGCGGGTGAATTGGCCTCTACCGCTGCATCGACACCCGGTTGCCCGCGCCCGCGATGCTGACGCGCGCCTTGCTGCCATCGGGGGTGCGGTAGAGGACGGTGTTGCTGGCGCCGGTGACCTTTACCGAGGCGCGCGGGGCGAGGTCGATCGTCACGCGGTTGCCGGCCCCTTCGATCACCAGCGCGCTGCACCGGCCGGTGATGATCATGGTGTTGCCCGCGCCCTCGACGGTGGCGACGCTGCCGCCGCAATCGAGTTCCTGCGTGGCCCCTGCCCCTTCCTGACGGACCTGTGCGGGCAACATGGCGGGAAGGGCGAGGGCGGACAATAGCAGGGCGGCACGAACGACCATGATCTCTCTCCCGTGACAATCAGGCGCGAAGCCTAACCCCGTCAGGGGCGCAGGACCATGGCCGTTCGCTGGCGATCAGTGCAGGCTCTTGGCCGAAGCGGCGTTGCGTGGGGGCGTGCGGCCGGCCGCGATCGCGAAGGCGCACAGTGCCGCATAGCAGAGCGCCGGCACGAAGAACGCCGCGGCATGCCCGACCGCACCCGACACCAGCCCGACGATCAGCGGAATGACCGCGCCGCCGAAAATCGCGGTGCACAGCAGGCCCGAGGTCGCTGCCTCGCTGGCACTCGAGCGTTCGAGGGTCAGGGTGAAGATGACCGGGAACATGATCGAGTTGAACAGACCGATGCCGAGCGCGACGAAGCCCGCGCCGACCCCGCCGACCAGTGCGACGTACAGGCACATGGCGACGGCGATGCCGGTGAACAGCGCCAGCAGCTTGTGCGCCTTCACCTGCGACAGCAGCACCGACCCGATCGCGCGACCGACCATTGCGCCCAGCCAGTAGAAGGCGACCGCCTTGCCGGCTTCCTGCAACGACACGCCGGGGACGCCGTCGCTGCCCATCGCCAGGCCGAGCAGCGGCACGCCGAACGCCGCGTCCGAATTGGCCCAGGCATCGGCGTTGAGGAACAGCGCCATCTGCGTGCCGATCGCGACTTCGGCGCCGACATAGATGAAGATCGCCGCGGCACCGAGCACCGCCCAGCGCGACGAGAAGGCGTCACGCAGCAATGCGGCGGGCGACGGCGTATCGACGGGCGCGTCGGGCACGGCGGCCGACACGACCTTGCGGCTGAGGAAGAAGAACACCGCCAGCGCCGCGATCAGTCCGGCGATCCAGAAATAGGCGCGGTCGATCCCGGCCAGCGCCCCGGCGCGTACCGCTTCGGTCAGCACCGTGCCGTCCTTCACCTCGACCCCTTCGAGGAACAGGCTGGCGCCGAGCAGCGGCCCGAGGAAGGTGCCGAACGAGTTGAACGTCTGGCTGAGCGTCAGGCGGAAATGGCTGAGCTTCGGGTCGCCCAATGCCGCCGCCAGCGGGTTTGCCGCGACCTGCAGGATGGTGATGCCCGAGGCGAGGATGAACAGACCGAGCAGCACGATCGGGAACACGGCAAGGTTCGCCGCGACCAGCATCGTCAGGCAGCCGACGACCATGGTGACGAGGGCGAACAGGATCGAAGGCACCGCCTTCAGCCGGCCGAGCAGGATCGCGGCGGGCATCGAGATCAGGCCATAAGCAAGGAAGAACGCCGATGCGGCGAACTGCGCCTCGAAGTCCGACAGGGTGAAGATGCCCTTCACCGCCGCGACCAGCGGGTCGATCAGCGAGGTGATGAAGCCCCATGCGAAGAACAATGTCGTGACGGCGGCGAATGCCAGTCCGGTGGTGGCGGAACCCGCCCGTGTCTGTGCCAAAGCGGCCTCCCCAGCTCGGTCCTTGTCGGACTAATTCGACAATTTACTTGCGATATTGGTGCGGTCGCCGAGCGGGGCTGCGTTGTCAAGAAATTGGTAAGGATTGGGGTGTTCCGCCCCTCGTCACCCCAGCGAAGGCTGGGGTCTTCTGCGGCGAGGCGTGCGCTCGATAACCGGGAGACGCCAGCCTGCGCTGGGGTGACGGATTTGGCAGCCTCAGCCCAGCCGTGCCACCATCCCCGCCGCCAGTTCCGACAGCGTATCGTCGCGCGCGCCCATGACGACGATCCGGTCGCCGGGACGACCCTGCTGGACAAGGAACGCCGCCGCTTCGTCGCGATCCGCGATGTGGCGCGCGGGGGCGGCGAGTGCGGTCAGGTCGGCGACGATGTCGGCGCTGGTCACTTCACGCGTGACGGTCCCGCCGCGATAGACCGGATCGGGCAGGACCAGCAGGTCGTCGGCATGCAACCGTTCGGCGAACATCGCCACCAGTTCGCGGCGCATGACCTTCAGCGGACCATAGCCGTGCGGCTGGAAGAACAGCAGCAGCCGGCCCGGCGCGCTGCGCAGCGTGGCGATGGTCGCGGCGATCTTGTCCGGATTGTGGCCGAAATCGTCGATCACGGCGACGCCGCCTGCCTGCCCCACCAGTTCGAAGCGGCGCTTGAGACCCGAAAAGCGGGCGATCGCCTGCACCGCATCGGCGATCGGCACCCCGGCCGACGCCACCGCGCCGATCGCCGCCAGCGCATTGGCGACATTGTGCCGGCCCGGCACCGCAAGCCGGACGTCATGGGTCGCCCCGCCCGCCGCCAGTTCGAACCGGCTGACAAAGGGGTCGAGGACCAGCGCGCGGGCGGTGAGGTCGGCTTCTTGCTCGACCGCAAAGGTCATGCGCTTGCCCGCCGGAATGGTCGCGGCCAGCGCCGCCGCCTCGGCATCGCCCACATTGACGACCACCCGCCCCGCCCGCTCGGCAAAGTCGCCGAACAATGCGCGCAGTTCGTCGAGCGATTTGTGGTCGAGGCTGACATTGTTCAGCACGGCGACGGTCGGGCGGTAAAAGGCGATCGACCCGTCGCTCTCGTCCACTTCGCTGACGAACGCATCGCCTTGTCCCACCAACGCGCTGGCGAAGGGGCGGTCGGGGGCGGCGAAATCCTTCATCACCGCACCGTTCATCACCGTCGGATCGCGGCCGAGCGTGTGCAGGATAAAGCCGATCATGCCGGTGACGGTCGATTTGCCGCTGGTCCCGGCGACACCGATCGAGAGCGGCGCTTCGTTGAACAGTTCGGCCAGCAGTTCGGCGCGTCCCATCCGCTTCGCGCCCACGCGCCCGGCCGCGACGATGTCGGCGACGGTCGGCTCGATCGCGGCGGAGGCGACGACGATCTGCTCGGCCGACCCGATGCCGCTGCCGTCCTGCGGGTGGAGCGCGATGCCGAGGGCGCGCAGCGCGTCGAACTTGGCGGGCAGGCTCGCCTGATCCAGCGAGCGGTCGGAGCCGGCGACGGTCGCGCCGCGCCCGGCGAGGATCATGGCGAGGGGCATCATGCCCGACCCGCCGATCCCGACGAGGAAGAAGGATTTGCCGTACAGCATCGCGTGGCGCTATCGGGGTTGGTCCTGAGTGGCAAGCGGGGTTGCGTGATGCGTATCGGAGTCGTGGCACCGGCACGGCGGGTGGATGAGGAACAGATGGCCCGGACACAGGGCTATGCCGCGCTCACCTATCCGACGCTCGACCTGGTCGTGCATCCGCAATGCTTCCTCGACGTCGGCCATTTCGCCGGGACCGACGAACAGCGCGCCGCCGCCTTTCTCGAATTCGCGAACGATCCCGGCTTCGACGCGATCTGGTTCGCGCGCGGCGGTTACGGGTCGAACCGCATCCTCGACACGGTGATGCCGCAGCTGAACCGCGCGGCGGCGGCGAAGAGCTATCTCGGCTTTTCCGACATGGGGTTCCTGCTCGGCGCGCTGTACGCCCGACGGATCGGGCGCCCCGTCCACGGACCGATGGCGGCGCAGGTCGGCAAGGCGGGCGGCACCAACAGCGCGGCGCGGGCGCTCGCGTGGCTGGTCAATCGCGACCGCACGATGCTGGCGCCTGAGCTGGACGGGCGACCGACCGTGGCGTTCAACCTCGTCATCCTGTGTGCGCTGATCGGCACGCCGTGGCTGCCCGACCTGACCGATCATGTCGTGATCGTCGAGGAGGTCGGCGAAGACCTGTACCGCATCGACCGGCTGTTGTGGCAGCTGAGCGAGGCGACGCAGCTGAAGGGGATCGCCGGCATCCGCCTCGGCGCGGTGACCGACCGGCATCCCGACGATACCGGGTTCGGCGAGACCGAGGAACAGATCGTCGCCCGCTGGGCGCGGTCGATGGGCGTGCCATATCTGGGGCGGGCGCATGTCGGGCATTATGCCGATAACATGGTGGTGCCGTTCGGGGTGGGGTAAGGGGTTAGCCGCCAGCCAATTGTGCGATGACGTCGTCCGGATCGCGTTGCTGCCAGTAGCGCACGTGAAGCCGTTCGAAAGATTCGGCGCGCGCGGTCAGCGGAGCGGGATCGACCGCGTGCGCAAACCGCATTGCCCATCGGTGGCCGAATACCACACGGTCCTCGTCCATCGCGATCGACCACGTCGTATGCCCCACCACGCCGACGAGGTGGCCGCTGGACAACAGCACCCGTGCCACCGCCAGCGCATCGGCATCGCGCGGGACTTCGACGACGCCGGCATGCGGCGCGTAGACGTCGTCGGCCATGCAAACACTGTCGCGCGTGACTAGCAAGGGCCAGTCCTCACCGGGCCGGGCGGCCGGCATGACGTGATCGTCCAGATATTCGAGAACGCCGTGTTCGTCATAGGGCTGACGTTGCAATCGGATGTGCCGTTCCGGTCCATTGAACGGTGCGACGAACCACGATATGCCGTCATCCTGCGGGAAGGGTTCGCAGCGCAGGAACGTCCATGTCTCACCGACCGGATGCATCTGACCTTCAAGGTCGGCGAACGCCTTGACGACCCGGTGCAACCGACCGGGTCGCAGAAAGCGAAAGGATTTCGGACGGTCGCGCTGGCCGAACCATCCGAACACCGCCCCTACTCCCCGAACGTCCGCGGCGCGGGGCTGACCGTCACCGCGCCGCCGGCACGCACCTCTTGCACCTCCAGCGCGCGTTCGGCTACGCCGTCGCGGCCGAAGCGGAAGGCGCCGTCCAGCCCGGCGAACCCGTCCTCGGCACGCAACCGGCTTTCGGGGAAGTCGCGGCCTACGGACCAGTCGCGAGCGATGCGGACCGTCAGCAGCACCGAATCATAGCCGAGGCTCGACAGGCGGTACGGCGCGGCGTTGAAGCGGGCGCGGTATTTGGTCGCGAACTGGCGATAGAGGCTGTTCGAGACGCTGGCATACCATGCACCGTTCAGCGCCGGCATCGACCCCAGGCCGGTTTCGGTATTCCACAATTCGGTGCCGAGCACCTTGGCCGTGCGGCTGGTAGACTTGCGGATCGCGGGCACCGCCAGCGCCGCCTGCCCCGCCTGATCGGCGATCAGCACCGCTTCATAGGGCGACGTCTTCGGCAGCTTCGCGACCGCCGCGGCGATGCCGCCGCGCGCATAGGTCTGGATCGAGACGACCTGCCCCCCGGCCTGCTCCACCGCGCGCAGGAAGCTGGTCGAGGCGCGCTGGCCATAGACGCCTGCCGGAACGAGGCCGGCGAACTGGGTCATGCCGTTGGTGCGGGCATGGCCGACGACGCGGTCGATCGACTGTGCGGGCGTATAGCCCAGCAGATAGGCGCCGTTGCCCGCGACCGACACGTCGTTCGAGTAGCTGATGACCGGCACCTTCGCGCCGCGTGCGATGGGGGCGACCGCGCGGACATCGTCGGCGAGCAGCGGCCCGAGGATCAGCCGGTTGCCCTCCGCGATGGCGCGCTGCGCCGCGGCGGCGGCGCCGAGCGCGGTGTCGTAGGTGGTGATTCGCACCCGTTCGCTGCGGGTGTCGAGCAGCGCCAGTTGCGTCGCATTGGCGATCGACCGGCCGACCCCGCCGTTCGGGCCGGTCAGCGGCACGAGCAGCGCGACGCGATGCCGCTGGGTATCCTCCGGGATGCCGCCGGTGACCGGGCCGGGCTGGGTCGGCCGCGGGCGGGTGGTGGTGGGGGGCAGTTGTTCGACCGGTCCCTTGGGGACGATCGTAGCGCACCCTGCCAGCAATGCCGCGCCGATCAGCGCCGTGGCGCGCGCGATGTGGTGCCGCCATTGCCGTGGCGCTATCGTGTCTGCCATGAACCTGCCCTTGATGACCGAAAAACTTGTCCCCGGCCTCTACATCGTCGCGACCCCGATCGGCAATCTCGCTGACCTAACTATCCGTGCTGCCGATATTTTGTCGCGCGCCGACGTGATCGCGGTGGAGGATAGCCGGGTGACCGCCGGGTTGCTGCGCCATATCGGCGTCAAGCGGCCGATGATCCCGTATCACGACCATAATGCCGAGGGCATGCGACCGGGCCTGATCGCGCGGATGGCGACCGAGGCGGTGGCATTGGTGTCGGACGCCGGCACGCCGCTGATCTCCGATCCGGGCTACAAGCTGGTGCGCGATGCGCGGGCGGCGGGGCATGTCGTCGTCACCATCCCCGGCCCCTGCGCGGCGATCGCGGCGCTGACGCTTGCGGGCCTTCCGACCGACCGGTTCCTGTTCGCTGGCTTCCTGCCGTCCAAGGCCCATGCCCGGGCGGAGGCGATCGCCGAAATCGCGGGCGTGCGCGCGACGCTGGTCTTCTACGAAAGCGGGCAGCGGCTGTCGGCGACATTGGCCGCGTTGGCGGACGGGCTGGGCGAGCGCGAGTGCGGCGTGGCGCGGGAGATCACCAAGCGGTTCGAGGAATGCGTGACCGGCACGCTGTCGGCGCTGGCCGAACGCTATGCCGATGCGCCGCCCAAGGGCGAGATCGTAATCGTGGTCGCCCCGCCCGGCGCCCCGCCGCCCGCCACGCAGGACGATGCGGATACGGCACTGCGCGAGGCGCTGACCCGCCTGCCCGCGTCGAAGGCGGCGGGCGAAGTGGCGAAGGCGCTGGGGCTGGACCGGCGCGAACTATATGCGCGGGCGATGGCGATGAAGGGGGAGTAGGGCTGGCCGTTCCCCAACCTCTACGGCACCCCGGACTTGATCCGGGGCGACGAAAAAACTGGTGGAATCTAAGCCGCGATGTTGCGCAAGGCCGTCATCGTCGTCGGGCGCACCGCATGGTTGATCGGCAGCGTGTCGCCGCAGCAGGCGCATTCGGCGATGATCCGTCCGACGAACCATTGCGATGCCCCGCAAGTCGGACAATGGTTGCGCCCGTGCAGCGCGTAAAGGGGCACGCGGGTCGGCATCAAGACGGTTCGTTCCACGGCAATCTCCCTGTCGAGAAGGGAACGCCACCACCGCGCCACGGTTCCGTTACGAAGGGTACCAAAGACCGACGAGGACACGAAAGGTTCCAGACTGCAAGCGGCAACGGCCATGCCCGCCACCGGTCCGCCGCACATCCGGGTCAGGCCGGCGCGCGTTCGTCCAACAGCGTGTGCACGTCAAGTCCCAGCAGGTCGATATGCGCCCGAATCCGCGGCCAGTGTCCGGTCAGGAACCGATCGCGCTCCGCCATGCGCAGCCGCTCGACGGCGCCGGGCAGCACGAACATGCCGACGCCGCGCCGCACCTCGACATAGCCATCGTCCTGAAATGTCTGGTACGCCTTGGCCACGGTGAGCGGGTTGGCGCCATGTTCGGCGGCAAAGGCCCGGACCGACGGCAGCTGGTCGCCCGTCCGATATTCGCCGCGCAGGATCGCGGCGGCGATCAACGCGCGCAGACGGAGATAAACGGGCGTGTCCTCGTGATCCATCGCTGTCATGCTGACTTAATACAGCAGGTGGCGAAAATGTCCAACCTTCACCCGGACCAACGCGTACCTATCCGCGCCAGATCGGGACGCGGACGTTCGTCGAGCGGGCGGCCGGGCGAGCCGATGAACACGAAGCCCGCGATGCGGTCGTTTGCGGACCCGAAGGCGTCGCGCACCCGGTCGCTGAACGCCATCCACCCGGTCAGCCAGCTGGCGACATAGCCCATCGCATGCGCGGCATGGAGCAGGTTCATCGTCGCCGCCCCCGCCGACAATTCCTGTTCCCAGCGCGGGATGTGGCTGTCGACCGGCGCGGACAGGACGACGATCAGTGCCTCGCCCTCCTGCGCAAAGCGGTCGCACGCTTCGAGATGCGCTTCGGTCGCCTGGGGGTTCTCCGCCATCTGCGCCGCGCGCAGCAGCGCCGCGAACGCCGCGCGCCGATCCTGCGGCACCACCACGAAGCGCCACGGGGCGAGCTTGCCATGGTCGGGCGTACGCGCGGCGATGGCGATCATCGCGTCGATCTCGGCATCGCTCGGCCCCGGCGCCACCATGTCGCGCGGCTTGCCCGAACGGCGGGTACGGAGATAGTCGAGCAGCGAGGAGCGGTCGTTGAAGGTCATGGGCCGCGATGTAGTCGCCCCGGCGATGCGCGCCAAGCATCGTCACATTCGCAACAATCCGGCTTGGCATCGCGATTTTCGCCGTTAGGCTCGGCCGATCCGCGTGCCCCGCCCATAAGCGGCGACGGGCGCGCCAGTTTTTTCGGGGGATGCATCCTTGTTCGGCCTACCCATCATTCCATCGATCGCGGCGGGGTTCCTGATCCTGCTGCTCGTGCTGGGCGGCGTCGTCGCCGTCAGCAAGGGCGAAGAATTCGCCGGCCATCCCAAGGGGCTATACGTCCTGTTCTTCGCCGAGATGTGGGAGCGCTTTTCCTATTACGGCATGCGCGCGCTGCTGATCTTCTATCTGACCAAACACTGGCTGTTCGGCGACGGCGAGTCCAACCTGATCTACGGCGCCTACACGTCGCTGGTGTATATCACGCCGGTGCTGGGCGGCTATCTCGCCGACCGCTATCTGGGACAGCGCAAGGCGGTGCTGTTCGGCGCGGTGATCCTGACCATCGGCCATATCCTGATGGCGTTCGAAGGGCAGACCGGTATCACCGATCCGATGGTCAAGCAGGCCGATCCGGCGATCAACATCTTCTGGGCGGCGCTCGCCTGCATCATCGTCGGCTCGGGCTTCCTGAAGGCGAACATCTCGGTGATCGTCGGGCAGCTCTACAGCCGCACCGACATGCGCCGCGACGGTGCCTACACTATCTTCTATGTCGGGATTAACGTCGGCGCGGCGCTGGGCGTGATCTTCGCCGGCTTCCTCGGCGAAACCTATGGCTGGGCGTACGGCTTCGGCGCGGCGGGTCTGGGCATGCTGCTCGGCCTGATCGTGTTCGTGCTGGGCAAGCCGCTGTTGAAAGGTCAGGGCGAGGCGCCGCGTCCGCTGACCAAGGGCCTCGAATGGACGCTCTATGGCCTCGGCGTCGCGTCGATCGCGGTCATCTGGGCGCTGATCCAGTATCAGTCGGTGATCGAGACGCTGCTGATCATCTCGGGCGTCGCGCTGCTCGGCTATGTCCTGTTCGAATCGTTCAAGCTGCCCAAGGAACCGCGCGAGCGCATGTTCGCCATCCTGTTCCTGATCGCGCTGAACCCGGTCTTCTGGGGCCTGTTCGAACAGGCGGGCGGGTCGCTGAACCTCTATACCGACCGCTATGTCGACCGCGGCGGCGTGCCGGCATCGCTGTTCCAGTCGATCAACGCGATCTACATCGTGATCTTCGGGCCGGTCTTCGCCGCCTTGTGGGTCGCGCTGGGCAAGCGCAACCTCGAACCCTCGGCCCCGGCCAAGTTCGCGCTGGCGCTGTTGCAGGTCGGCTTCTCGTTCCTGGTGTTCGTCTGGGGCGCCCGCACCGTCGGCCCGGAAATCGCGACGCCGGTGCTGTTCGTCTTCCTGATCTACTTCTTCCAGACGACCGGCGAACTCTGCCTGTCGCCGGTCGGGCTGTCGGCGATGAACCGCCTTGCGCCGAAGCACCTCGCCTCGCTCATCATGGGCGCATGGTTCTACATGACGGCGGTCGGCAATTTCGTCGCGGGCAAGATCGGCGAGGCGACCGGCGGCCATGACGGCGAAATGACCAAGGAAGGCACGCTGTCGGTCTATAACAGCATCGGGTGGTGGACGATCGGCATCGGCGTGGTCGTGCTGCTGCTGTCGCCGATCGTGAAGCGGTGGATGCACCTCGACACGCTGGGCGACGATGCCGACCATAGCCTGGCGGGCCAGGGCGTCGTCGGCGAGCCGAAGGCGGCGGGCGTCGATGTGTGGAAGGAAGAGCGCTGAACGAGACCGGGCAGGCGCGCGAACGCCCCTGCCCGGCGCCCTCGCTGCCCGTCGGCTTGGCATCCGCGCTGGCCGGTTATCGATGGGCGCGCGACACGGTCGGGGAATCGGGGGGTGCGGTCTATCGCCTGACCCGGGGCGATGCACCCGACCTGTATGTGAAGCACGGCACCGGAGCGGTCGCGGGTGACGTAACCGACGAGATGGTCCGGCTGCGCTGGCTGGGCGCGTTCCTGCCGGTGCCGGCGGTGCTGCAGTTCGTCCTCGATGGCGATGCGGCGTGGTTGGTGACGACGGCGCTGTCGGGACGGACCGCGTGGCAATGGCTCGATGCCGATCCTGCGGCCGGGCCGATGGTGGTCGATGCGCTGGCCGACTTCCTGCTGCGGCTGCATGCGATCCCGGTCGATGCCTGCCCCTTCGACAGCGGCCAGGCGGTCCGGCGACGGCTGGCATGGGCGCGGATCGACGCCGGACTGGTCGATACCGACGACTTCGGCGATGCGCATGAAGGCTGGAGCGCGGTTCAGGTCGGCGAAGCGATGGAGGCGATGCTGCCGCTGCCGTTCGACCGGGTGGTGACGCATGGCGATTATTCGCTCGACAATCTGCTGATCGACGACGGCATGGTCACCGGCTGCATCGATGTGGCCCGGGTGGGGGTTGCCGACCGCTATCAGGACCTCGCCATCCTGCACGACTGCCTCGGCGAGTTCGACGCAGCGCTCCAGCAGCGGCTGTTCGCTCGCTACGGTATTGCCGCGCCGGACAGCGATCGGTTGCGCTTTCACCTGTTGCTCGACGAATTGTTCTGACGAGAGGGTCTTGCGTCGGCGGCAAACCACGCTAATCGGAACCCTTATCCCGAAAGGGGGCGCTTAGCTCAGTTGGTAGAGCATCTCGTTTACACCGAGAGGGTCGGCGGTTCGAGCCCGTCAGCGCCCACCACCGCGCAGCGCAGGATGTGCTGCAAGCAGCATACACCATGCGCAAGCGCGGCTAGCGGGCCGAAGCCTGGCCATAAGGCGGGGCTTCGCCACCACTGACGGCTTGGGCGGGCGCGATACGGTTTTTAGAGTCGGATGACATCAAGCTGACGCGTATCCGGCATTGCGGAGATAGTTTCGGCATTCGTCGGGTGAGAAGGTATTGAGGAGCGATCCGACGCGGCGCCATGTTGCCTCGTGGGATCGTTCTGCGGCCTTTCGCATCAGGTGCTTGAGTTTCGCGAAGACCTGTTCGATCGGGTTCAGGTCTGGCGAGTATGGCGGGAGGAACAGGAGCTTGGCGCCGCCGGCTCTGATGGCGCGACGGATGGCGGGCTTTTTGTGGCTGGACAGATTGTCCATGATGACGACATCGCCGGGCGACAGCGTGGGCACGAGGCATTGTTCGACATAGTCGGTGAAGCTCTGGGCGTTGATCGGCTGGTCGAGCACGCAGGGTGCATCGATCCGGTCGCAGCGGAGTGCCGCCACGAAGGTCATGGTCCGCCAGTGGCCGTATGGCACCTTGGCATGGAGCCGCCGGCCGACCGGTGCCCAGCCCCTGAGCGGGGCCATGTTCGTCTTCACCCACGTTTCGTCGATGAAGACGAGGCGTGCCGGATCAAGCCGGCCCTGGTACTTCTTCCACTGCGTCCGCAGTCGCCGATCGACCGGTGATGGCTCATGCCCATTCGACGTCGGTGGTGAAGACGATCGTCAACCACAGGTTCGGGCCGTCATTGCCCAACGCCAGCCCGATCTCGTCGCGCAGCGCATCCCATTCCTCCAGCCGCCGGGCCGGGCCGTTGCGCGGCACGACGAAGTTCATCTCGATCTGGATGCCGCGCCCGACGCGCGCGACATAGGCGCGGTGGGACAGGAAGCCCTGTTCGGCGGCGACCCGGTCGCCGACGTCCTCGACCTGACGGCGCAGGTCGTCGGGGGTGATCAGCAGAATCTGCGACAGCGCCTTGCGGATCGTTGCGATCGGCATCGGGAAGATGACGATGCAGATCACCAGCAGCGCGACCGGATCGACATAGGGGCCGATCCACGCAAGGCTGGTGCTCTTCACCGCATACGCGATCAGGAACGACGCGAACAGCGATCCGCTGAGCGCCGCGGTCATCGCCCAGCCGCGCGCATCCAGCGCCACGAAGTCCGACCCGATCGACCGGTTCGCCCGCCGGACGAACAGCGCCATGCCGAGGTCGATGACGACGCTGATCCCGGTATAGAGCAGCGCCGGCCCGAAGGCAGGGGAATGACCGCCGCGCAGGAGGATGCCGACCGCGTCGAGCATCGCGTACAGCGCCGCCCCGGTCAGCAGCATCCCGTTCACGCCGAGGACGATCGGCTCGAGATGCCAGAAGCCCATGGTGAAGCGCTGGCTATAGGCGCGGCCCGCGGCGTCGGCGGCGTTGGACGCGGCGATCACCCGGGCGACCATCAGCGCCAGGACGGTCATCACCGCATCGATCAGCCCGTACACGCCGTCGAAGACGATCGCCGACGAACCGGCGATCAACCCGATCACGGCACCCAGCGCCGCAAGGATGAAGGTCACGACGATCGAGATGCGGAGGATGCCCTGTTCCGTGCTCATACCGCCTTCCCTTCCCGTACAGCGCCGCGCCATGGTGCCGGCAGGCGACGCCAACGTCCCCCCGCACCGCTTCGGATAGAACGAAAATCCGCGCTGTTTGATGCCTGTCGATGCCGTCGGGAGGGCAGGTTCCCGCCGTATATCGGGACGTGCCGACCTATCCCGCTGGTTTTACGGTCGAAAGCCGGCGCCCCCATTTCCCGCGTTAATGTGCGGCCCCCGGGCCGGCCATGCGTTGCGGCCTCGGCGCCAGCCAGATGATCAGCGCGGCGCCGGCAAAGATGATCGCCGACAACAGGAACATGTGGTTGATCGCCAGCGTGCTGCTTTCCTGCATCACCGTCATTTCGACCGCGCCGCGTATCTGATCGATCGAGAAGCCCTGCCCGGCGAGCGCCTGTTCGGTCGCGCCGGTGTTGAGGCGCGACACCATCTCGCTGCGCGCGACGGTGATGTTGTTGGCATAGAGCGTCATCGACACCGACGTGCCGATCGCCCCGGCCATGGTCCGCAGGAAGCTCATCACCCCTGCCGCCGATGCCGTTTCCTTCGGATCGACCGCGCCCAGCGCGATGGTGGTCAGCGGGATGAAGAAGAACGGCATGCCGAACCCCTGCAATATCTGGGGAAAGGCGAGCGTCCAGAAATCGGAACCCGTTGTCCAATAGACCCGCAACAGGTTGCACGCCGCGATCCAGAAGATGCCGAAACATACCAGCGCGCGCGGATCGCGCTTCTTGAGCATCCTGGCGACGAACGGCGACATGATGACCGCCCCCATGCCGTTGAACGCGGTGGCATAGCCGGCATAGGTCGAGGTGTAGCCGAGGCTCGCCTGCAACCATTGCGGGATCAGCACGACCGAGGCGAAGAAGGTGCCGAACGCGAAGGACAAGGCGACCACCGCGACCGTGAAGCCGCGGTGGCGGAACACGCGCAGGTCGACGATCGGCTGCCGCTCGGTCAGTTCCCACACGACGAACACCGCCGCGCCGACCGCCGCGACGAGTCCGAGGATGACGATCGTCCGATCCTCGAACCAGTCATGCTCGCGCCCGATGTCGAGCATGATCTGCAACGCCCCGATCCACAGGATCAGCAGCGCGAGGCCGATCTTGTCGACCTTCAGCTTCTCGCGCTTCGTCTCGGCGGGGGTCAGCAGCCGCAGCGCACCGAACACGCAGACGATCGCGACCGGAATGTTGATGAAGAAGATCCAGTGCCACGACCAGCTGTCGCTGATCGTACCGCCGAGGATCGGGCCGAGGATGGGCGCGGTGACCGTCGTCATCGCCCACATGCCCATCGCCTGCCCATGTTGTTCGCGCGGAAAGATGCGCAGCAGCATCGTCTGCGTCAGCGGCATCAGCGGCCCGCCGCACAGCCCCTGCCCGATCCGCGCGACGACGATCATGGCGAGGCTGGTCGACAGGCCGCACAGGATCGAAAAGATGCCGAAGCCGATCATCCCGAACACGAACGTCCGCACCGTGCCGAACCGCCCGGCGAGCCACCCGGTCAGCGGCACGCAGATCGCCTCCGCCACCGCATAGGAGGTGATGATCCACGTCCCCTGACTGGTCGAAATGCCCAGCGATCCGGCGATATGCCCGACCGAGACATTGGCGATGGTCGTGTCGAGCACGACCATGAAATTGGTCAGCGCCAGCACCAGCCCGGCGAACAGCAGCTTGGGGCCGGTAAAGGGTTTGAAATCGTCGTGGCCGGTCATGCCGACTGCTCCCTTATGGGGGTATGCGTTCCAAGCAAACCGTTCGTGCTGAGTAGGGGCTGAGCGAAACCGAAGACCCGTATCGAAGCACATCCTGGCGGTCCTTCGATACGCCGCTTCGACAGGCTCAGCGGCGACTCAGCACGAACGGTCGGCTGTTGTGGCCCGCGTACTCACCGCCCCGAAACATCCACCTCGGCAGTCATCGACAGCCCGACGCGCAGCGGATGCGCCGCCAGTTCCTTCGGGTCGAGCGCAACGCGCACCGGCAGGCGCTGCACGACCTTGATCCAGTTGCCGGTCGCATTCTGCGCCGGGATCAGCGCGAAGGCCGATCCGGTCCCGCCCGAAAAACCGACGACCCGGCCATGATATTCGACGTCGTCGCCATAGAGGTCGGAGGTCAGCTTCACCGGCTGTCCCGGCTTGACCTTGGTCAGCTGCCCTTCCTTGAAGTTCGCATCGACATAGGCACTGTTCACCGGCACGATCCGCATCATCGTCGTACCCGCCGCGACGCGCTGGCCGATCTGGATCGTCCGGTTGGCGACGACGCCGTCGATCGGCGCGCGGATGACGGTGCGGTCGAGGTCGAGCTGCGCCTGCCGCACGCGCGCCTCCGCCGCCAGCACGTCGGGCGCGCTGTTGGACGTGGCGCCCTGGATCAACGCCTGATTGGCCGCCAGATTGCCCGCTGCCGCGCTACGCTGCGACGCGGCTTCGGCCACCGCCGCCCGCGCCTGTTCCAGCGCGGCGCGGGCAGACGCCAGCGCATTGGTCGCGGCGGTCAGTTCGTCGCCCGACACCGCGCCATTGGGGGCAAGCCGCTGGCGCCGGTTGAAATCGACCTGCGCCTTGTCATACGCCGCCTGTGCCGATGCCAGCCGCGCGCGGGCGCTGACGATCTCGGCCCCCTTCGCCTGCACCTGCGCCGACAATGCGCCGCTCGTGGCGGACGTCTGGCCGAACTGGCGGCGCGCCTTGGCCAGATCGGCCTGCGCACTCGCCAGCGCGATGCGCGCGTCGCTGTCGTCGAGCCGGACCAGCACGTCGCCGCGCCGTACCGCCCGGGTTTCGGACGCACCGATCGCGACCACCTGTCCGGCGACCATCGGCGTGATCTGCGCGGTTTCGGCGCCGACATAGGCATTGTCGGTCTCGACATAGTTGCTGCCGACCAGCGCATACCAGCCGCCATAGCCCGCACCGCCCAACAGGACGATCGCGGCGATGCCGGTCAGCAGCTTCTTGCGCTTGGAGGTGGCAGGCGTGTCCGACGCGGCCTTGGCATCGGCAAAGCTGCGGTCGGCGGGATCGGCATCAGCCATGGGTCAGGTCCTTGGTTTGCCGTGCGGTCGCCGGCGCGGAGAACCCGCCGCCCAGCGCCCGGACGAGCGCTACATCGAGGGTAAAGGCACGCGCCTGCAGGTCGGCGACGATCCGCCGCGCCTGCAACACCCGGTCCTGCGCGACCAGCACGTCGGTAAAACGCGACAGGCCGCCTTCGAAGCGTAGCCGCGCGACGTCGTACCCGGCCTGCGCATCGGCCAGCGAGCGTTGCGATTCGTCGAGGCGCGTGGTCAGCGCACGCTGGCTGACCACCGCATCGGCGACCGCGCGATAGGCGTCGGTGACGGTCCGGTCGTAATCGGCGACCGCCGCGTCGAACGTGCCGCGCGCGACGCGGTAGCGGCCCTGCAACTCGCCGCCGCGGAAGATCGGCAGGCTGAACGCCGGACCGATGCTGCCCGCGGTCGATCCGCCCTTCACCAGATTGCCGAGGCCGAACGCCTGCAAGCCGAACACCGCCGACAGGCTGAACGACGGATAGAAATCGGCGCGCGCGACCTTGATCCGGCTCGCCTCCGCCTCGACCCGGGTGCGGGCCGCGACGATATCGGGGCGGCGTGCGATCAGGTCGGTGGTGACGCCGATCGGCAGCCCGCGCGCGGCGATGGTCGCGGCGGACGGGGTGATCGCCAGCCCCCGGTCGGGTCCCTTGCCCAGCAGCGCGGCGATACGGTTGCGGGTCAGCGCGATGGCTTCGTCGGTCGCTGCCAGATCGGCGCGCGCCGCCGGCACCGCCGAATCGGCCTGCTTCTGCTCGGCCCGCGTATCGAGGCCGTTCGTCACCCGGTCGGCGGTCAGCGTCGCGGTCTGCTGCCGTACGCCCAGCGCCGCCTGCGCCACCGCACGTTCGGCGAACAGTCGCGCCAGATCGGCATAGGCATCGGCGATGTTGGTCGACAGCGTCAGCTGCGCCTGTGCGAGGTCGAGGCGCGCCGCCTCCGCATCCGACCGCGCCGCCGCATAGGCCGCGCGGTTGCGCCCCCACAGGTCGAGGTCGAAGCCGAGTTCACCCTGCACCCGGCCGGTATCGTTCCAGCCCTTCGGCACGAAATCGGCAGGGATACCGTTATTATAGCTCTGCTTGGTCGCGGCGACATTGCCCGTAACGCCCAGCGTCGGCAGTCGCGCGGCACCGGCCTGCTGCGCATAGCCCTCCGCCTGCGCGATGCGCGCGGTCGCGGCGGCGAGGTCGGGGGACCCGGCCAGGCCTTCGGCGATCAGCGTATCGAGCTGCGCATCGCCATAGCCCTGCCACCAATTCTGCACCGGCCACGCCGCTGCCCCGGTCGCGGCGAGGCTGCGATCGGCGGCGAAGCTGTCCGGCGTGCGCGGCGTCGGCGCGTCGGCCAGATGCGGCACGCTCGCACAGGCGGACAGGAACAGGACCGCAAGCGGCGCCAAGGGGCGGGCTTGCCGAAGACTCGGGCGTATCATGGCGAAAACCGTACTAGTGGGTACGCTTCGCCCATGATCCTGCCGCTTGCGCCTGTCAACGATTATCTGTACCCGGCGGTACAGTTTATGAACAGCACCGAAGAACCCGCGCTCGGCAAGCGCGAAGCCCGCAAACAGGATCGCCGCGACGCGATCGTCGCCGCCGCGCGTCGCTCGTTCCTAGAAGAGGGCTATGCCGCGACGTCGATGTCGGGCCTGCTCAAGACGCTGGGCGGGTCGAAGGCGACCTTGTGGAGCTATTTCCGCTCGAAAGAGGAACTGTTCGCGGCCGTCATCGCCGACGTCACCGCCGCCTTTCGCCAACAGGTGACCGGCGAATTGCTGACCCCGGGCGAGATGGAGGCGACGCTCGTCAATTTCTGCCGCGTGTTCATGAACAAGACCGCGCATCCCGATGCGGTGGCGGCATGGCGGCTGGTCGTCGGCGAAAGCGGTCGCTTCCCCGAAGTCGGCCGGATCTTCTACCAGGAGGCGGCGGGCCATGTCGAACGCGCCCTTTCCGGCTATATCGCGCAACAGATCGATGCGGGGCGGCTGCGCGACGAAGGCGCGGTCGACATGGCGCGGACGCTGACCGGCATGACCGCCATCCACCATAACCGCCGCCTATGGGGCATCGAAACCGCCGACAGCAGCGTGATCGATGCGCATGCCCGGCGGTTCGTCGGCTATTTCCTGCGGCTGTTCGCGGTTCGCTGATCCGCCGGGCGGATCACATCCCCGTCAGCATCCACAGCCCCATCGCGATCATGCCGAGATTCTCGGTCAGCGACACGAAGCCGAGCGGCACGTTCGACGATCCGCCGACACAGGCGCATTTCAGCTCGCGCCGGTCGATATAGACCGCCTTGAACACCGACACCGCACCGATCGTCCCGATGCACAGCGCGATCGCGACCGACAGCCCGGTCAGCACGCCCGCGACCATCAGCACGCCCGCCAGCCCTTCGGCGAACGGATAGACATAGCCATAGCGCACCCAGCGGCGTGCCAGCAGGTCGTAGTTCAGGAACGTGGTCGAGAATTTCTCGATATCCTGCAATTTCAGCAGCGCCAGTATCGCCATGCTGAACCCGCCGAACCATTGCAGCGCGTGCAGCGTGAAGGGCGATCCGAACGCAGCGTGGGAAGCGGCCATCGCCAGCAGCGCGGTCATCGCGAACAAGGCGGCGACGGGGCGATAGCTGGTCGCGCCCGGTTCCGCGACGCGCAGGCCGAGATGACGGCGCAGATCGTCGTAACCGCCGATGCGCTGCCCCGCGATGAATATCTGCGGGGTCGTCTTCACCCCGTGCGCCGCTTTGAACGCATCGGTTTCCGCCCGCGTCGTCAGCGGATGGTCCTCGACCGCGAACCCCTTGCGGCGGAGCAGGTCATGCGCCTTCAGACCAAAGGGACAGATATGGCCGGGCATGACCATGCGGTGAAGGACGGCGGTGGGACGGTCGGACACGGGTGCGCTCCTGGCATTCGCAACGTGCGTCCGATATGGGGTCTGGACCATGGTCCGGAGTCAAGGCCGATGACACAAACCATTGCGCAACTGGCAAAGGCGGGCGGCGTCGGCGTGGATACCGTGCGCTATTATCAGCGGCGCGGGCTGCTGGCCGAACCCGAACGCCCGCACGGCAACGGCTTTCGCCGCTACGGCGATGGCGACCTCAGCCGGCTGCGGTTCATCCGGCAGGCACAGGCGGCGGGGTTCACGCTCGGGGAAATCGGCGAATTGCTCGCGCTCGACGCGACCGACGACCGTGACCGTGCCCGCGACCTCGCGCGGCGGCGCATCGCCGAACTCGATGCGCAGATCGGGCGGATGCAGGCAGCACGGCAGGCGCTTGCGAAGCTGGCCGATCGATGCGGCGCCGGCAGCGACGGCCCCTGCCCGATCATCACCGCGTTCGAACGCTGACCTACAGCGCGTCGAAATCGATCGCCGCGTGCCGGTCGAGCGTCGCGGTCGCAGGCGGCAGCGGATATTTGAAGCCGGTGGCGCAGTTGAACAGCACCACCTCTTCCTCCGGATCGACCTCCCCATCCCGCAGCGCTTGGCGGTAGGCGGCCAGCGTCGCCCCGCCTTCGGGACACAGCAGCAGCCCGTCGCGCCGCGCGCAATCGTCCACCGCCTTCAGGATCGCCGGGTCGCCGACCGCCACCGCCTTGCCGCCGCTTTCGCGTACCGCGCGCAGGATCAGGAAATCGCCGACCGCGCGGGGCACGCGGATGCCGGCGGCGACGGTATGCGCGTCCTCCCAGCGTTCGGCATGCTCCTGTCCGCCCTCAAACGCGCGGACGATCGGTGCACAGCCCGATGCCTGCACCGCATACATGCGCGGCCGCTTCGACCCGATCCAGCCCAGCGCCTCCAGTTCGTCGAATGCCTTCCACATGCCGATCAGCCCGGTGCCGCCGCCGGTCGGGTAGAAGATCGCGTCGGGCAGCCGCCAGCCCAGCTGCGCCGCCAGTTCGAGGCCCATCGTCTTCTTGCCCTCGATCCGGTACGGCTCCTTGAGCGTCGAAAAATCGAACCAGCGCCCTTCCGCCGCACCCTTGGCGACGATCGCGCCGCAATCGTCGATCAGGCCGTTGACCCGCCACACCCGGCTACCCTGTGCCGCGATCTCGCGGACATTCACCTCGGGCGTGTCTTCGGGACAGAAGACGATCGTCTCGATGCCCGTCCGCGCGGCATAGGCGGCCAGCGCCGCGCCGGCATTGCCGTTGGTCGGCATCGCGATGCGCCGTACGCCCAGTTCCTTGGCCATCGCGACCGCCATCACCAGCCCGCGTGCCTTGAAACTGCCGGTCGGCAGTCGCCCTTCGTCCTTCACCAGCACGCGCTCGCCGCCCGATTTTGGGACGGGGATCAGCGGCGTCTCGATCTCGCCCAGGCTGACGATGTTGCTCGCTACACGCACCGGCAGCAATTCGCGCCAGCGCCACAGATCGGTGTCGCGCGCCGACAGCGTGTCGCGCGACAGCGCCTCGCCCACCGCCGACAGGTCGTAGCGGACCAGCAGCGGCCGCCCGGCCTTCGACAGATTGTGCAGCGTGTCGGCCGCATAACGCTCGCCGGTCATCGAACATTCGAGATGGGTGACGAAGGTCGGGCGATCGGCGGTCAGATTGTCGTGCATGTCCCGACTATGATCGCAGCCAGCGGCGCGGTCCATCGGACTTCGCCGCAGTTCCGCCACGGCGGACCGCTCAGGCCGGCTCCGCCAGCGCCGTCGCCAGCCAGTCCGGCCGCAGCGCGTCGCCCAGATCGTCGATGCGGCGATGCTCGACCGCCAGCCCCAGCGCGGGATAGACGATGCGCGTGCGCGGCCCGGCCATATCGGTCGGCACCACCACCAGCCGCCGGTTCACCGTCGAGCGATAGTTCATCCGCGCGGTATTTTCCTGCCCGACATAGCAGCCCTTGGTGAAGCTCACCCCGTGCAGTTCGCGGGCATTGCATTCCAGCCAGAGCGTCTGCCCATCGCCCAGTTCGGCCCGCCCCTCGGTCACGCCATGCCGCAACCGGTGTTCGAGCCATCCGGTCGCCGCCGCGCCCGCCGGGGCCAGCCAACGGTTGCCGAGGGCCGGCAGCCTCGGATCGGCAACGCCTTCGCCACCCTCGACCGACCAATGGACGCCGATGTCGGTGCGCTCGATCGTCACCGCACGGCGCAGGCGATAGAGCGTCAGCCGCTTGGCCAGCGCGTCCGCCACCTCGCCCTCGCAATCGATCAACAGGTCGTCGCCATCGGACCACAGGATGAAGTCGAACAGCGCCTTGCCCTGTGCGCTGAGCAACGCCGCCCATTGCGGGGTCGTCGGCGTCACCGCCGCCATGTCCTGCGTCACCAGTCCTTGCAGGAACGGGCGCGCTTCCGGGCCGCCGATGCGCAGCACCGCCCGGTCGGACAGCCAGGTACCGGGGCGGGTCGCAGGGGTGGTCATGGTCATGGCCAACAGGTAGGACGGCCCACCCCCTGGCTACAAGAGGCGGCAATGGCAACCTTCGATACCAAGCTCACCGGTGGCACCGTCCACCTTCCCTCCGGCCCGGCACAGGTCGATATCGGCATCGTCGACGGACGCATCGCCGGCATCGGTGTATCGGGCGACGCGGGCGAGACGATCGACTGTACCGGCCTCGACATCCTGCCCGGCGTCATCGACACGCAGGTCCATTTCCGCGAGCCGGGGCTGGAGCATAAGGAAGACCTCGCCACCGGGTCGATCGCGGCGGTGATGGGGGGCGTGACCGCGGTGTTCGAAATGCCGAACACCAAGCCCGCGACCGATACCGAGGACGCTATCGCCGACAAGCTCGCCCGCGCCAAGGGCCGCATGTATTGCGACCATGCCTTCTATGTCGGCGCGACCGCGCGCAACGCGAACCATCTGGCCGAACTGGAACGCCTGCCCGGCACGGCGGGGGTCAAGATCTTCATGGGATCGTCGACCGGCGACCTGCTGGTGTCGGAGGATGACGACCTGCTGCGCGTGCTGCGCTCGGGGCAGCGCCGCGTGGCGATCCATGCCGAGGACGAGATGCGGATGATCGCGCGCGAGGGTGAACGGGTCAGCGGCGATCCCGCCTCGCACCCGGTCTGGCGCGACGACGAAAGCGCTCTGATCGCCACCCGCCGCATCCTGCGGCTGGCGCGTCAGGCGGGGCGCCGGGTCCATGTGTTGCACGTCACCACGCCCGCCGAGCTGGAAATCCTCGGGGCCAACAAGGACATCGCCTCGTGCGAGGTTACGCCGCAGCATCTGACGCTGGCGGGTGAGGAAGCCTATCCCCGCTTCGGCACCTATGCGCAGATGAACCCGCCGATCCGCTCCGGCGCGCATCGCGACGGACTGTGGTACTGGCTGAACCAGGGCGTGCCCGACGTCATCGGCTCCGACCACGCACCGCACACGATCGAGGAAAAGGCCAAGACCTACCCCGCCACGCCCAGCGGGATGCCCGGCGTGCAGACGCTGCTGCCGCTGCTGCTGAACCATGTCGCGGAAGGGCGGCTGACGCTTCAACGACTGATCGACCTGACCAGCGCCGGCGCCCAGCGCATCTTCGGGCTGGCCGGCAAGGGGCGGATCGCGTTCGGCTATGACGCCGATTTCACGGTGGTCGACCTGAAGCGTCGCTGGACGGTCGAGGAATCATGGCTCGCGTCGCGCGCGGGCTGGTCGCCCTTCACCGGCGATACGCTGACCGGACGCCCGGTCGGAACCATCGTGCGCGGCCGGACCGCGATGTGGGAAGCCGAGCTGGTCGGCGACGCACAGGGCGCGCCGGTGCGGTTCGAATCGACCGCGTTCCAGGGGGGCTGACGCTAAATCACGTCACCCCGGACTTGATCCGGGGTCCCGCATCTTCAACTGCCCGACCGACGACGTCATCCCGGCGAAGGCTGGGATCTCCCGGTAAGTCACGAGACGGCGACCAACTGCGGTTTCCCGTTCTTCCGCAGCGCCGCGGGCAAAGCCCGCGTCGTCGGTCGGCTTGTCAGCCGCCGGTCGGGCTTGCGGGAGTCCGGCAGCGGCCGGCCCCGCTGCGCCTTAAAACGGCAGCCACCTCTGCTTCTCGCTAAACCGCATATAGCCGACATTGGCGCCCAGCCGCCAACCGACCCCCAACCGCACCGGGATCAGCACCACGTCCCCCCGCCGCAGATAGCTCGCCGAAAAACCGCCGACGAAATAGGCCCGCCCCTCGGCCGCCGGGAACCGCTTGTACAGTTCCTGCGAGTCATACAGGTTATAGACCAACACGAAGACCTTGGTCGCGTCGCCGCCCACATCGAAGCCGACCGACGGCCCGGTCCAATAGACCGGCCGCTGCCCCTCGACCTTGTGGTTCATCACACCCGAACCATAGCGCAGCCCGACGACGAACGCGCCCGCCGCCTCGCGCCCGGCGATATAGGCGTTGGGCTTGCCCTGATCCTTCAGGATATTCTCGATGATGCCCGCCAGCCCTTCGGCCCCGCGCCCGAACACGCCCTCGGCCGCGCCGATCAAATCCTCGCGCTCGAACGTGTCGTTGGCCGCCGACGTCGCGGTCGTGCTGGGCGACTGCTGCGCGGGCGGCGTTGGCGTTTGCTGCGCCGGCTGGACCGGATCGGACTGATAGGCCGGCGGCACGGTCGATCGCGGCGTGGGCGCAGGCGCCTGTTGCGGCGCCAGATCGCCATCGATCGCGTCGTTGGGATCGACGGTCCGCACCTGCGCCTGGGCCGGCACCGCCAGCACCAGCAGCGGCGCCATCCATCCGATCAACCGTTTCATCACCTGTTCCCCGCAATCATGCCCGTCGCGCACACGATAGGCGCCAAGCAGCTGTCCCTGCAATGAACGCGCGGCCGGTCGGCGTCGAATTACGATCAACGTTGGGTGTTGATCCCCACCCTTTCCCTCGCTATAGGCCGCCTCTCCAAGCCGTACCGCGCTTGGGAGACGTGGGTGAGTGGCTGAAACCAGCGGTTTGCTAAACCGCCGTAGGGGGATTACTCCTACCGAGGGTTCGAATCCCTCCGTCTCCGCCATTTATGCCCCTGCGCGGCTGGCAAAAAACCCTGAGATTTGCTATAAAAGCCCGGAAATCAGCGGTTTTTTGATGCCGCTGCGTTTCACTCGATCCGACACAATCCCACACGAAGTGTGGGGAAAAGTGTGGGGAAAAACTGAGGTGAGGTGGCATGGGAAAGCTCACTGCGCTCAAAATCCGCTCGCTGAACGAGCCCGGACGCTATTCGGACGGGGACGGCCTGTTTCTCGAAATCAATGGCAAAGGGGCAGCCAGCTGGGTTCTTCGAATCCAGAATAAGGGAAAACGCCAGGATATCGGGCTGGGCTCACTCAAAGCGGTTTCTCTCAAGGATGCCAGAGAGGCCGCGTTCCTCACACGCCAGAAGATCGCACAAGGCATCGACCCTGTCGCGGAACGGAAGCAGGAGCGGCAGGTGATTCCGACGTTCCGCAAGGCCGCCGAGATGGTCCATGAGGAACACCAGAAGGCCTGGAAAAACGGCAAGCATCAGGATCAGTGGATATCGACGCTGAAGACCTACGCCTTCCCCAAGATAGGCGGCCGGTTGGTCAGCGAAATCGAAGGCCCCCTGATCCGGGACGTTTTGGCTCCCATCTGGCTGACGAAGCCCGAAACGGCGCGCCGTGTACGGCAGCGCATCGGCACCGTTCTCGACTGGTCGTACGCACGCGGGTTTCGCGCGACCGAAGCGCCAATGCGGTCGCTTTCCAAGGGGCTGCCTCGTCAGCCCAAAAAGGAGAACCATTTCGCGGCCCTGCCTTATGCATCCGTACCGAACTTCCTTGAAAAGCTCGGCGAGCGGGAATCGGTGGGCCGCGTTGCGCTGGAAGCGCTTATCCTGACGGCGGCGCGATCGGGCGAAATCCGGGGGGCGACTTGGTCTGAGCTCGACCTCGAAGCTGCATTGTGGACGATCCCCGCCCAGCGGATGAAAATGGGGCGAGTGCATGTCGTGCCCCTCGCACCCGAAACGGTGGCGGTGTTCGAGCGCGCCAAGACGTTCAAGGTTGGCGCCAGTGACTTGGTGTTCCCGGGCCAGAACGTGAAGAAGCCGCTGTCGGATATGACGCTCCTCAAGATCCTGCGTGACATGGATCTTGCGGTGACCGTGCACGGGTTTCGATCCGCATTCCGGGACTGGGTCGCAGAGCAGACGGACTATTCCGGGGAGATCGCAGAAGCGGCGCTCGCCCACACAGTCTCGAATAAGGTCGAGGCGGCCTATCGGCGAACCGACTTCCTCGACAAACGCCGACTACTCATGCGTGAATGGGCATTGTTCTGCAAAAAGACGCCCCCTGCGTCGGACGAAAACCGGGACGACGAGTCCAAGGCCTGAGCTTGGCCTCGAATAGGGGAAGGAGTTGTAGAGGGGGAGGTGCGCCAAGCGCTTCTAGTGGAGAGCGGCCCGTTCTGGCCCTCGTCGACCCGCCCGCTCCTGACCGATTGCGCTAAGCCGGCAGCGGGCGCGGTCAACTGCCGCAACGACCTACTTATGCTATGGGGCGCACGCGGCGACATCGATCAAGAAAGTGGAGCGGCCGTTTGCGACCAACTCAAGACATTCATCGTCGTTGATATGGGCGGCGGCTCTTGCTGAAACCCGCCATTCGTATCGCGCAATCCAGCCGGTTGGCTTTGCGCCTCAATTCCGGACGTCTACGCGGCCGCTCCGCGAAGCCCGCAGCTACTCATTGCGCACCATTCGATCCTTCTGTGTAGGTGTGGTCGGCGCTTCATCATTCACTCTGCACCTCGATCGCGCTGCTTCCGTTCGCCGCCGGCGTGACCGCGATCTTGACTGCGATCCTCTCCTTCACGTCCTCTATGTGGCTGATGACACCGACGCGGCGCCCGGTCGCGTGCAGTTGCTCGAGCACGCCGATCGCCTGGCCTAGGGTGGCGCTGTCGAGCGCGCCGAACCCCTCGTCAATGAACAGGCTCTCGACCCGCAGACCTTGGCCGGTCGACATCTCGGACAAGCCGAGCGCCAGCGCGAGACTGACAAGAAAGCGCTCGCCGCCGGACAGGTTGGGCAGGCCGCGGATTTCACCGGCCATGTCGCTGTCGACCACCTGCACTAGCATCTCGCCCCCGGGCGCGCGCTCCAGCGAGTAGCGCGGCTTCAACTCCTCGAGGCGGGCATTCGCGTGGAGCAACAGGCGCTCCAGCGTCAGCCCTTGCGCGTATCTCCGGAACTTGTTGCCGGTCGCGTCGCCGATCAGGACGTCGAGCTGGAACCATGGATGCGCGGCGGCGCGCTCCTGCTCTAGCGTCAACCGCAGTGCCGCCGTCGCGTCGCGCGCGCGGTCATCCTGACGTATCACGAATTCCGCCTCGCTCAGCTCGGCCCGCGCTGCAGCCTCGGCTGTCCCTGCATCGTGGAGCGCCTCCTCGAGCGCCTCCCGCTGGATCGCCGGCGTCTCAGTCGCGGCATGGGCGTCGCGGTCTTCCACACGCGAGCGGAGCTCGGTCTCGGCGACCACGACGGCGCGGTCGATCTCGGCCAGCGCCTTCGCCTCCGCGTCGAGTGCGGACTCGCCGTCGGCCGCAACCCGCTCGACGAGTTCTAGGCTGACCCGCCTCCCGACGAGTTCTGCGTCGAAGGTCCGGGTCCGCATCGCCGCGTCGGCCTGTTCGAGCTCAAGCGACGTGATCGCCTGCCCGTGGCGCGCCTGCGCGGCGGCGGCGGCCGACCGGGCACCGTCGCACGCGATCCGCGCGGCCTCGCGTTCCGTCGAGGCCGCCTCGACGGCCTTTGCGATGCGGTCGGCGACGGTTTCGACCGTCTCCCCGGCGAGCATCGGCGCGCGCTCGCCGATCAGCTTGTCGCGTTCGTCGCCGCACGCGCGTTCGGCCTTTGCCGCACCTTCGAGCCGGGCGGCCTCGCGACCGTGCTCGATCTCGGCATCGCTCGCGGCCTTGCCGAGACCGGGCAACGCAGCGTCGATCGCCGCCATCTCACGGGTCTTCTCCCGCCAAACGTCGACGAGGCCGTCCAGCGTGCCCACCGCCGTGGTGTCGATGCGCCAGTCGAAGAGCGGGTTGAGGGCGGCATCCAGTCCAGCGGCAACCTGGTCGCGCCGTCTGCCGGCATCACCGAGCCGCTCCGTGTTGCGCCCCGCCTCGGTCTCCAGATCCCGGACGAACTGCCTGGCGACACGCTCCTGCTCGACGGCGTCCGATGAGGTAATGCGGGCGGTGTCGAGCGCTGCCGAGAACCGCTTCTCATCCTCGCGCGCCCGCAAGAATCCAGCGCGGCGGTCCTCGACCGCCCGCAGCCGGGAGGTCACCTCCGCGCGGATCGCCTGCGGCCCGATCGCGACATCGATCGCGCATGGGGCCAAGGCCTCCTGCAGCTTCGTCAATGCGGCGTCACGCACGTCGGCCGCGCTCGAGACCGCCGTCTCGCCCTTCTCGATGCGCACCGTGACGGCCGCGCGGCGGGTACCATCTTGACCGATTCGATCGAGCAGGACGGCCCGCTCGTTGCCGAGCGCCGCGATCTCCGCCGCCAATTCCGCGACGCGATGCGCGTCTTCGGTCGCGCGGCCATGGATCAAGCCGAACAGCGCCTCGACAGCGTGGTCGGTACCACCGCAGACCGGGCAGGGCTCGCCCGCCACCAATTCCGCCCGAAGCCGCTCGGCGGCATCCCCAGACGCGGCGGCGGACAGCGCGCCCGCCCGCATCGCCTCCGCGTGGCGCGCCTCGAGGACCGGCGACGCGGCATCGATCTCGCCTTTGCGCTCGTTCAACGCCGAGAGTTGGGCGTCGATGCGCCCGAGTTCGGCGCGGTCGGCGTCGATCGCATCGCTCTGCCGTCCGAGTTCAGATGCCGCGCGCTCGAACGCCAGCAGGCAGGGCTCGACCCCGGTCAGCCGATCACGCTCTGTCTCCGCGTCGGCGGCGGCATCGAGCGTCGGCAGCGCGGCGCGAGCGATCCTGCCGGCTTCCTCCGCCGTTGTCAGCGCCTCGCGGGCCGTGGTCGCCGACTTCTCGGCCTCGGCGAGCGAAACGCGGGCTTCCGACAAGCGGGTGGCAAGCGTGCCGGCTTTGGTCTGCAACGCATCCGCGCGCTCCGCTAGATCGGCATGTTCGACGAGGTCCGCGGCGAGATCGTCGCGCCGTGCCGCAAGCGGGCTGCGTGACTTGTTGGCATCGAGCCAATCTGCCAGCAACTTGCGGCCAGCCGTCGCCTCGTCCCGCTCGGCGGTGGCGGTCGCCAGGTGAGCAGCGCTTGCATTGACGTCGCCGGCGGCGGCCTTCCGCGCGGCTGTCAGTGGCGTCAGCTTGTTACCGAGCTCGGCGATCCGGGCATCAAGGGCGCGCGCGGCCTCGAGCTTGGGCCGCTCGCGCTCGCGGTCCTGCTCAACCAGCTTCAGCCGTTCGGCGGCAGCACCGTCAACGGCCAAGGCCTCAGCCTCGCGTCCCCGTGCAGCGACGGCCTCGCGATCGAGCTCGGAGATGCGCAGCTGCGTCGCGGCGACCTTTGCGCTCGCGTCGGCGGCCGCCTGCCATGCCGGGACGATGGCGAACGCGACCCGCCGGTTGGCCATGTCTACGCGACGCGGCTCGGCCTCGGACCGCTTGGTTTCTGCCGCGCCGCGCGCCTGCTCGGCTGCCTCGACGCGCAAGGCCAGTTCGCCCGCCCGCGCATGCCAGTTCCGATCACGCTCGCGCGCCGCCAGCACGCCCTTCGCCTTCTCGTGCTCGCCGCTCGCCTTCGACAGACGGTCCTCGGCCTCGGCACGCTGGATGTCGTCGAGGCCGTTTTGAGCTGCGATGCGCAACTCGATCGCGTTCAGCGCCTCGCGAAGACGATCGGCCTTCGCGCGCGCCGCCATGCCGAGGCGTGCGTAGAGGTCCGTGCCAGTCAGCTTCTCGAGCAGTTCGGCCCGCGTGTTCGAGTCCGCGTCGATGAAGGCGTTGAAATCGCCCTGCGCGAGCATCACAGCCCGCCCGAACTGCTGGGCGGTCAGCCCGACCTTACCGCGGATCGCGTTCAGCGTCTCCGTGCGCGTGCCCCCGTAGACCTCGCCGGTGTCGAGGTTCGTGAAGGTCTGTTGGACTAGTTGGAGAGCACCGTCGCTCCGAAGCCGCGCACGCTTCACGTACCAGCGCGCACGGTAGCGGCCGCGGTCGAGACCGATGAAGTCGACCTCGGCGAACCCCTCGCCCGCGCGATGGCGGAGCAGGGCACGGGGATCGTCCGCCGAAAGGGTTTCTCCGCCGGCCGCGCCGACCTGGCCGCGCGCCGCCGATGCCAGGCGGGGCACGTGGTTGAACAGCGCGAGGCACACGGCGTCGAGCAGCGTCGACTTGCCGGCCCCGGTCGGGCCGGTGATCGCGAAGATGCCCGCCGACGCCAGTGGCTCGGACTCGAAGTCGACCTCGAAATCGCCGGCGAGGCTGGTCAGGTTCTGACCGCGTATCGCGAGCACCCTCACGGCTGGGTCTCTGACTGCACGGCTATCACCAGCTCGGCGAATGCACGGGCGAGGGCTTGGTCGGGTTCGGCTGCGTGGCGCTCGGCATGAAGCGCGGCGAACACCGCCGAGGGCTCGAGCGCATCCAGCGCCTCGCCCCTCGCGGCGAGGCCGTCGCGCACCGGCGCGTCTGGATAGACGGAACGGATGCGGGTGAGGCGGACCGGCTTGCCCTCGAGCGCCGCGTGGACACGGGCCGTCACCCCCGGTTGAGGCCGGTCGAGCAGCACCGCGACCTCGACGAACGGCCTGCGGCCGAGCGTCTCAGGCTCGCCGAAGTCGAAGGCGGCGAGCGCGAGTTCCAGCTCGTCGAGCGACTGTGCGCCAGCAGCCGGAAAGGACACGAACTCCGCTAGGCGGGGGATCTCCACTACGCTCACCCGCGGCTCGCCGTCGCCCAGGTCGACGACCGTGACCGAGTGGCGGTAGTCGCGCTCGGCGACCGACAGCGGGATCGGTGACCCAGCGTACCGGATCAGCGTCGAGCCGGCGACGTTCTGCGGGCGGTGCAGGTGGCCGAGGGCGACATAGGCGGCGCGAGGGTCGAACAGCGTCGAGGCCTCAGCCTCCTCTCCGCCGATCACGATCCTGCGCTCGGAGTCAATCGACACGTCGCCGCCAGACACATGGAGGTGGCCGGTCAGGACCACCGGCAAACCCGACGCCCGCGCCTCGGCGGCGACCGCGACCTCGGCATAGAGCGAGGCAAGGTCGCCACGACCGAGATCGCCCGGCCTGCAATATGGGATGGCGGCTAGGAGGGCGGCGGGATCCCCGCCACGGCCCGCGAGTGTCACGAACAGCCCGTCCAGATCGAGCGCGCCCTCGCACCGGGGCAACTGGCCGACCAGGTGGACGCGACCGCGTCCCAGCAACGCCCCGGGCAGGTTGATACGCGCAGCCGAATCGTGGTTGCCGCCGACGATGACGATCTGGAGCCGCGGATGGGAGGTGAGCGCGTCGCGGAGGAACCCGTAGAAGCGCGCCGTTGCGGTGACCGGCGGGTTCGCCACATCGAAGATGTCGCCGGTCACAACGAGTGCGTCGACCCCGAGCGTGCCGATCTGCTCGAGCAGCCAGCCCAGAAACGCATCGTGCTCCTCCTGGCGGTCATGCCCGTGGAGTTCCTGGCCGATGTGCCAGTCCGAAGTGTGGAGGAGACGCAATGCGTTAGAGGGACGTGACGACATTGCCCACAGCTACCCGGATTCTTGGGAAAATGGCAGTCTCCGACAAGCCGGGCGTCGATCGCCCGGACCCGCGCCGCGCGCGGATCAGCCGCCCGCCTGCTCGAAGGCGCAATCGTCGCACTGGTTGGCCGCAGCGCAGTAACATACGATCGACCGGCTTCTTAATGTCGATCGCTCGCGTGCCGCGGCGATCAGTTCAGTTTGGATCCGGCGCAGGCCTTGGCCAGCGCGTAGCCGCGACCGCGCAGGTCTTACCGTCGAACACGAACGCGACGCTGTATCGTGCACGGGTGGCGGCGACATACATCTTGGTCGCGGACTTTTCGACGTGCATGAGGTTGCCCGTGGCGAGCCAAGAAGCCGCCTTTCCGTGCGGGTAGATCAGGACACGCTCGAAGGTCAGCCCCTTGGCCTCGCCGAAGTTCATAGCCTCATAGGGCTCGCACTTCGTCTTCGCGGAGTAGCGCAGGACCTGCGGCGCGAACGCGGCCATGTATGCGTCGACGTCGGCGCCGGCGACGAGGAAAACCCCGTCGTGCCCGGTCACCACGGCGTTTCTCGAGATGGTCTTCGGCTCGAGCGGGAAGAAGCCGTCGCCCAGGTTGGCGATCGCCTGATTGCAGCGGTGCGTGTGACATTCGTAGTCGATGGTGACGAGTCCGGCCTTTCTCCACTGCTCGAACTTCTTGATGATCGCTGGCCCGGCGAATCCCTTGTTCTTCGCCGCGTTGTTGGTAGCGAAGGTCGCCTGCCGGTGATCGCCCACTAGCGTCGCCGGGATGCCCGACCGGAGGATTAGCTCGAGCAGGTCGAGATCGTAGCCCGCCATGTCCTGGATCTCGTCTATGATGAGGTGGGTGTAGCGGGCCTTCAGCCGCCGCATGACGGCACCACCGGAACGCGCATCGCAACGACAGATGAACTTGGCGATCTTGTCGGAATAGATGCGGGTGCCACCCAGGAAATAGTGGGCGTCGGTCTTGTCCTCCGGCACATACGGGACCGACTTCCCTTCGACCCAATGTATCCCCTCGATGCGCCGACCATGCATCGCCGACCGATATGGCCGGGCGAGCTCGCGGAGGAGGAAGGAATACCACGAGATCACCTCGACGTTCGCCGGGATCACGGTCGATCGCTCGTAAGCCTTGAGCTGGATCTCGCGCACGTTGTTGCGGGTGTAGGTGATCAGCGCGGTTATACCGCTGTTGTTCGCCAGCGCCTGATCGACGACACGCGTGGTCTTGCCGCCGCCCGCGGCCGATATGACGATGCGGCTAGCGGATGGCACGGGCGATGTAGTCCGGTGGCGACCAATCGACATCGGTCTCGAAGAACCTGAGCGCCGTGTCGGCCTTGTGGCTCGTCATGTATTCGATCGCCGAGCCGCCGTCCGAGAACGACTTGCCGAGCACTGCATTGATCACCGCGATCCCATTCTTCTTGAGCAGCTGGGGCTCCAGGGTCCGCGCGCTCTCGTCATCGTCGTATTGGACGGTGACGAGCGTGGAAGTCAGGTAGTCGGCGTATTTCCTTTGCAGAGCGGCGACGTCCCCGTCGTTGTCGGTCACCACGTCTGCGGTCCGCGACAGCTTCACCGCAATCTGCAGGAAGCGCTTGAATGCGAGCGAGTTGACCGAGATCACGTCGACGCCGTCCTCGAGCGGCATCCTGCCATGCTTGCGCTCGTACGCGCGTTGCACGATCAGCTCGTCCGACGGGCCCTCGACTAGGATCGACCGTCGGGCGAGGATCAGTCGCAGCGTATCGTGCCCAGGCAGCTTCATAAAATAGTCCTGGGTCGTCTTGTCCTCCAGGTCGGTCAGGCGGAGGCATTCGCCGCGCTGGAAGAGAAGCACGGATTCCACGCCGAGCTTATTCAGCACGAAGCTGCTGTGGGTGGTGATGAAGATCTGCCTCGATCCGGCATTGGCCGAAATGTGCCCGATCAGTTCGTTCAGGCTCGCATAGGAGAGGTGGTTTTCCGCTTCCTCAATCAAGATGATGTGCGAGTTGGCCGACGTCTCCATCGCGAGCTTGATCTTCACCGAGTTCTGCTCGCCCTTTCCGACAAGCGTCAGGGGGATCTCGTCCAGGTGGGGCATGATGCCCGCCTCCCAGCTCGCTCGCGACGACGTGTCGAGCGACACCGAGATGACCTTGTCGCTGATGCCGCCCTTCCGAGCGGCCAGCGCGTCGTTGATCGACTTCACCTTCGGCTGCTCTAGGAACCGGTCCTTCATCAGACGGTAGCTGAGCGCCAGGTCGACCTTCTCCTTGCTGCTCAGGCTTTCCTTCACGATGTCGACGACGTAGCGGTTCGCAGCCGTGTTGTTCCTGATCGTGCTGGCGTCGATGAGGCTCGTCTGCAGCGGAATGCCGCGCGCGTTGATGATGTCGTTGTCGGCGAAGTCGCGCCACTTGATCCAGTAATACTCCACCGGCAGCGTCCGGATTTCCGAGGGATCAGCGACATACTGCTGGAAATCCTCCGCGTGGCCGGGGTTCAGCTCGACGACGAGAGATACGCCGGGTAGGTCCAGGCCGAGGCTGTTGTTGTCACCCTTGAGTTTGGTGAGGGAAGGATCGTCCGCGAGGTAGACCTCGATCAGGATGCTTGGCGGCTCTGCGGCCTCTCCCTTCACCAGCGCGTCCGCGTAGGCCTTCACCTGATCGAGGTTGAACAGGTAGGGATGCAGTTCGACGAGTAGCGGCCGTCCGTTAAGTTGCCCGGTCATCGCGAGGTGGACGGCCTCGAGCAAGGTGGACTTCCCGCACTCGTTGTTGCCGACGATGACATTCAACTTCTCGTTGAGCGTGACGTTCGCCCTCTTGAGACAACGGTAGTTTTTCACGACGACACGTTGAATAAACACCAAAGCCCCTCCGTTGGCGCCGTCTACCATGACGGGTATGTTGCGCGAAAGCAACGAGCTAGCACCGAGGTGCTACGACGACACTACGCCGCACGGCCGAGTGCTGAACGTCGGGTTCTGGCACGAGCTGACGCTCAACCTGCGGCATCGAACGACGGCCTTGTCCCACGAACGACCGGCAGTAGGCGACCAGAGTCGGACGTTCGTGCATCTAATGGTGAACGGCCGCTTGCGACAGAAGCGGCCGTTTTGACCGCACCGAGCGGGCGATCTGCCTCCGACCAGTTGTCACCATTGCAGAGCTCGGCGCGGCGTCACTTAGAAGGTTGAGCCGGTCCGCCCGCACTCAATGGGCTGCTCGTCGTCGATCTAAGCAGATCGAACCACTGATCAGTGCGCCAGCTTCTCCGCCAGCATCCGCATGAACGAGCGAGTGTTTTCGTAGACTGACAGCGCCTGCTCGCGGTCGAACGTCTTCCCCGGGTGCATCGCAGGGTTCCGCCAAGCCTTCCGGATGAATTCGAGATGGGCACCGGCTTCCGATGCCCACTCTTTCTCTGTGCTGTCGCCGTTTTTCGCGTTTACTGCGGCCAGTGTCTTGCTCAGCTTCGCGGCGGTTTCACCCCAGCTGTTTCCTATCTCCGAGCCCATGCTCTTCGCGAGAGATTCGATGCCCACCTCGGCGATCCGCATCGAATGAGCGACGGTGGCATGCCATAACCCATAGGCACGGCACCTTGCGGCGGCGTCGATGTCCTCCTGGACCGACGGGAACATCACGGAAACGGTCTCCCCGAACAGTTCGCGACCACCGTCGAGCATCTTGGCTTCCGTCGGCGCGATCACGAACGTCCGATATTCCTTAGTCTCGTCCCGCAGGGCGGTCAGTAGCTGGCGCACGTCGGAGATGATCTCCCGGGCGTTCGCGACGCTGATGAAGCCGCGATTGGCGCCGATGAATCTGTTGATCGACGATTTGCAGCGGGCGGCGGCCGCCCCGGTCGCCGGAAGATTGAGATCCCGCGCCAGGTCCGTGAGGTCCTGCACCCCAACATGAAAGTCCATGAGCAGGCCCAATGGACTGGCGCTCGTCCTCCCGTCAGGGGCGAGATCCTTAGTCAGCTGCTCAAGGCGATCGGCAATCACCGCGACGCTAGTCGCCGAATTGACGGCCATTCCTAGATTGATCCGCTTCACATTCTCTCCTGTCGCGGTGGCCTCGTAAGCGATTCCCCCCGCATCGGCCGACTCCTCTGTAGCCGACTGCCATAGACGAATGTCCGGTCTCGCGATCGGTCCAGGTGCCATCGAATGACCGATAGTGGGTCTTCAAATTTGCGACCTGCATTCAGAGCCAGCCAGCGACGGGCCGTCGTCAGGTGCTGCAGACGAACTGTTAATCAACGGCGCGACCATACAAGGAACGCCGGTTGGGTGCCGCGAGAAAGTGACATTGCCTGCCTTCACCAACGCGACCGACACGAACTCGCCTCCGATCGTGTGGTTGCCCGCAGCCAGGCTTGCAGCGATGCCGTCGATGATCGCCCTGATCGCAAAGTCGACCGCAGCGTCTTGTGACATGTCTGGATCGTACTGCGCAGTTTTGCTAGCGATATAGGTCGATACCGGCGTCGTATCGCCGATCCATTCAATATAGTTGTGATCCGACGTATTCGAGGCCGTCGCCCCGGCCTCGAACTGGCGCCGGTCTCCGAGTCGGGTCAACCGGGTGACTGCCATGCCCGAATTGGCAACATCGTGGCCGGCTAGCAGAAAGGTGTTCCCGCCTCGGCAGGCTCCAACACTGCTTTTCGGTACGCGCCCTATGATCCCATCAAGGAAGGCTTGCAGCTGCGACGCAGTGACAGCGATGGCCGTGCCGTTCGGTGGCGCGGGAAAGTCTGCCAGGATCGTCCCCCAACTTGTACCCTGTACGCGTGAGAGCCCGCAGCCGACGGTCACTGCGTCCGTCGCGACCTGATGCAGCTTTTCGGTTGTGCAACTGACGATCTTCCCGCCGAGCGAGGTTAGGCTATCGGCGGACATGACAATGCAATCTCTTGCCTTGAGGCACACAATTAAAGTCACTGCTAAATCCTGAGTTAGATAAGTTAATCCGCTCTGCCTAGCGCAATGGTGGAAGCCGTCACGATGGTTTCGTAGGCGGCGCACTCCTTCCAGTTATGCTACGTGCTGTTTCGCGTGCGCAATGCCGCACATCGGCTGCTCAGCGTGAAGGTTACGCAGTGCGCGTCGACACGCTGACGTAAACGGCTTCCATCACGCCAACCACAAAATTTCTGAAGTGAACCGCACCGGGTTTGCCGGAGGCTCCAACTCCTGAGAAGGTGGAGCCAGGATGAGCAAGACGACGAACAAGTTTGCACCGGAAGTCCGCGGTCGTGCGGTGCGGATGGTGACCGATCACGAGCCCGATTATCCTTCCCGCTGGGCGGCGGTGGTGTCGATCGCGGAGAAGATTGGCTGCGCACCGCAGACGCTGCATGAGTGGGTAAAGAAGACTGAGGTCGACAGCGGCAAGCGTGCTGGTGTCCCGACCGAGGTAGCAGACAAGATGAAGGCATTGGAGCGCGAGGTCCGCGAGCTGCGCCAGGCCAATGAGATTCTGCGCAAGGCGTCGGCGTATTTTGCCCAGGCGGAGCTCGACCGCCCGTTCAAGCGATGATCGCGTTCATCGATGATCACCGCGATGCCTATGGGGTCGAGCCGATCTGCCGTGTTCTGCCGATCGCCCCATCCACCTATCACGAGCGGGTCGCGCAGCGACAGGATCCGACGCGCCTGTCGGCGCGGGCACGTCAGGATGCAGTCCTCAAGCCCGAGGTCGCGCGCGTGTTCGCCGAGAACTTCTCGGTCTACGGCGTCCGCAAGGTCTGGCGGCAGATGATGCGAGAAGGCTTTCCGATCGCGCGCTGCACGGTCGCGCGGCTGATGCGCGAGATGGGCTTGGCAGGGGTGATCCGGGGCAAGCCGGTGCGCACGACGATCAGCGACAAGGCCGCACCGTGCCCGCTCGATCACGTCAATCGCAGGTTCTACGCACCAGCACCGAACATGCTGTGGGTGTCAGACTTCACCTATGTCGCGACCTGGGCGGGGTTCGTCTACGTCGCCTTCGTCATCGACACTTACGCCAGGCGGATCGTTGGCTGGCGGGCCAGCAGGACGGCGCATGCCAGCTTCGTCCTCGATGCCCTGGAACAGGCGCTTCACGATCGCCGGCCGACCCATCGGGGCGGCCTCATCCATCATAGCGACCGCGGATCGCAATATGTGTCCATCAAGTACACCGAGCGCCTCGCCGAAGCCGGGATCGAGCCGTCGGTCGGCAGCGTCGGCGACAGCTACGACAACGCTTTAGCTGAGACGATCAACGGCCTCTACAAGGCAGAGGTGATCCACCGGCGAGGACCGTGGCGCAGCTTCGAAGCGGTAGAGTACGCGACCCTCGAATGGGTCGACTGGTTCAACCATCGTCGGCTGCTGGAGCCCATCGGCAACATCCCGCCTGCCGAAGCCGAAGCGCAATATTATGCTGCCGCACGCAATCTCGATATGGCGGCATAACTCACAACCCAACGCCTCCGGCAGACCCGGTGCGGTTCAAAGGCCAGTTTCGTCACTATACCGGCATCGCTGTTACGAACGATCGCTAACGCCCCGGCGACCTGATCGTAGGGCAATGCTTGTCGATGCTCGACCTTCGATCGGTCATGCTTAGGTAGCGCCTTCGTAATGGTATCAGCAGGGTTATCGACCCGCCAACCGTTCGCCATTGCCCATTTGAATACAGAGCCAATGCGCTGCTTCACTCTACGAGCTGTTTCAGGCTTTTCGTTCCATATTCCGGACAGCGCCCCCAACACGTCGGCGCTGCTAATCGTGTCGATGCGCTTAGCGCCCAAGGTTGGAAAGGCGTAAGTCGACAGGGTGTTTAGCCACTGATCGCCGTGCTTGTCGTTGCGCCAAGTTGGTTTGGATAGCTCATGGACCTTCCGCGCGGCCTCTTCGAACGACAGGACGCCCATAGCGCGCCTTTTGGCCGCCAGAGGATCATCACCTGTCCTTGCTGCCTTCCGATGCTGTAGAGCCGCTTCGCGGGCTTCTGCGAGGCTTACCAACGAGGCAGAGCCTAACCCAATATCACGGCGTTTGCCGTGTATCACCAACCGCTGCACCCAACGCTTCGCACCCGATGCATCGACTTTTAGGTGCAGTCCATGACCGTCGCCGTAGAAGCCCGGTTCCTTTACCGTTCGCACAAAGGCGGCGCTAAGACGCTTCTCTTAGTGCCGTCCTGATGGTTTGATGCCGCTCATACGCCCTACATATCGTCCAACATAAATGTTGGGAATACCTAGGAACAATTTGGACCTTATCGGACTGAACCAATTCTCAAATATCTGTTTTCATTGTCTTTTCTGGAACGCCTTGGATCACGCCGGAATACATACCGGCAGACTCCGTCTCCGCCAGGATCTGTTGCGATCACTGGCTTTTCGACGACCCGCCCTTTTCATTCCCACCTTGCAAATCGTTCGTCCGCGAGTTGCCCCTGCACCGCTTTTCCGCGCACGACCGCCCCCCGGACTCACGCCCCCAGCCGCCATCGCTCCAGCTGCGTCAGCACGTCCGCCGCGATCTGGTCGATGGTGAACCCGGTCAGGTCGCGGTAGCGCGCATTGCCGTTCGTCTCCGCCGCGAGGAACCACGCCTTGCTGCGCCGCTCTTCCGACGCCTCCAGCGCGGTATAGGCGGCGAGCGGCCGGGATCGGGGCATCAGGCGATAGGTGAACGAACGCCCGGTCTGCGCGCCCAGGATCAGCACATGCTGGTCCTCGTCCACCTCGACGCAGGAATCCGACCAGCCTTCCTTCTGCAACGCTTCATGAACCGACCGGAGCGCCGCGTCGCCGTTGCCGGCCAGCTGTCGCAGGATGTCGGTGCGCCGCGCCGGCACGAGCAGACGCTTGAGCCGTTCGGAGATCGGGGCTTCGTCGGGAAGCGTCACCCCCGCCAGATCGGCATTCGTCTGCCGGATCAGCCCCAATGCCAGCAGCAGCATGATGAAGCAGAATGGCAGCGCCGCCAGCAACGTGGCCGCCTGCAACGCACCCAGCCCGCCCATCACCAGCAGCAGCGCGGCCGTGACGCCCAGCAGCACACACCAATAGATACGCTGCCAGCGCGGCGTGTCCTCGCGCCCGCCCGATGCCAGCGTATCGATCACCAGCGCCCCCGAATCCGCCGAGGTGACGAAGAACACCCCGACCAGCGCGATCGCGAGCGTCGAGGTGACGCTCGCGGCGGGAAGATATTCGAGGAACTTGAACAGCGCCGTCGACAGGTCGGCCTGCACCGCCCGCGCGATCCCTCCGGCGGCCGAGCCGAGGTCGAGCGAGATGGCGGTATTGCCGAACACCGTCATCCACAGGAAGGTGAACGCGGTCGGCACGAACAGCACGCCGATGACGAACTCGCGGATCGTACGCCCGCGCGAGATGCGTGCGATGAACATGCCGACGAACGGCGACCATGCGATCCACCACGCCCAGTAGAACAGCGTCCAGTCCGCCATCCACGCCCGCGGTTCATAGGCATAGAGCGTGAAGGTCCGCTGGACGAAATGGTCGAGATACAGCCCGAAATTCTGCACCAGCGCACGCAGCAGGAACAGCGTCGGCCCCAGCGCCAGCACGAACAGCATCAGCAGCACCGCCATGGACAGGTTGAGTTCGGACAGACGGCGCAGCCCGCGATCCGCACCGCTCAACACCGACAGCGTCGCCGCCCCCATCACGACGACGATGACGACCAGCTTGGTGATCGTCCCGTCCGGCATCCCATATTCATAGGCCAGCCCGGCGGTCATCTGCGACACGCCGAACCCCAGCGAGGTCGAAACGCCGAACACCGTGCCGCACACCGCGAAAATATCGATCGCATCGCCCAGCGGCCCGTTGATCCGCTTGCCGAGCAGCGGCGACAGGCCGGACCGCAGCGTCAGCGGCAGGTCCTTGCGATAGGTGAAATAGCCAAGACTCAGCCCGACCAGCGCATAGATCGCCCAGGCATGGACGCCATAATGGTGGAAGGTGATCGCCATCGCCTCGCGCGCGGCGGTGATCGTGCCGGCCTGCACATCGGGCGGCGCGATATAATGCTGGATCGGCTCGGCGACCGCGAAATACATTAAGCCGATGCCCATGCCGGCGGCAAACAGCATCGCCAGCCACGAGACATAGGGAAAGTCCGGTTCGGAATCGTCGGGGCCGAGCTTCAGGCTGCCGGCCGGGCCGAAGCCGAGCGTCAGGACGACGACCAGAAAGATCGCGACCGAGGCGATGTAGAACCAGCCGAACGTATCGATCGCCCAGGCTTGTGCCGCCTTGAACGCATGATCGGCACTGCCGGGCATCGCCAGCGTGGCGATCAGCAGGGCGGCGATGATGGCGGACGCGCCCCAGAAAACGCGCGGATTGATGTGACTGGCTGACATGATACCCGCTTATCCGATATCCGGCCGGCTGACGACCGGCTTGAGGGAAAGTCGTTGCCGATCACGCAGATGCGCTGCGGCGCAATGTGCACCGGATCGAAGCGACGCCCGTCGCAACCGACCGGCGGCAACCATTTCGGTGCCGTCCGACCCGATCATGGCCGACAAGCCTCGCTACCTGCCCCGGATGGCGGGACAAACGAAAAGGGAGGCCGGTTGCCCGACCTCCCTTCCGAAATTCCGCTTCCAAAGAAGCTGAATTACATGCCCGAACCCGGACCGTAGGTGATTTCCACGCGACGGTTCTGCAGTTCGCGAACACCGTCGGCGGTTTCGACGCGCGGACGGCCTTCACCGAACGCTTCGGTCGAGATCACGCCACCCGAGATGCCACGGCCTTCCATGTACGCACGGACCGAGTCAGCACGACGCTGCGACAGACCGACGTTGTACGAAGCCGAACCCGAGCGGTCGGCGTGGCCGGCCAGCATGACCTGCGCGTTGCCGCACGACTGGTAGTTCGAGATGGCGTTGTCGAGGATGCCAGCCGCTTCCGGCGTGATGTCCGACTTATCCCATTCGAAGAACACGATGTACGGTCCCGGCGTGCAGACGACCGGCGGCGGCGGCGGCGTTTCGACCGGCGGCGGCGGCGGCGGCGGCGTTTCGACCGGCGGCGGCGGCGGCGGCGGCGGGGTCGGCGCGCCGAAGTTGAAGGTCAGGCCACCCAGCAGGCTGTGCGACCGGAAGCGACCGTCATAGCCGACGCCACGGACGTTCACGAGGCGGACGTCATCGGCGTTGAAGAAGCGATACTTCAGCGACACGTCGACATTTTCGCTCAGCGGCGCGCGGATGCCCGCCAGAGCCTGCCATGCGAACACGGTGTCCGAATCGTCGAGCGCCGCGAAGTTGTTGTTCACGCGATAGTCGTGCGCCTTGACGCGAGCGACACCGGCACCACCGCCGACGAAGCCGCTGATCGCGTCGTCGTCACCGAAGTCGAGCAGGGCATTCGCCATGAACGACAGCGCCGAGGTACGGCCACCGCCGCTATAGGTGCCTGCACCGACCGCAGTGGTCGGGCCGGTTGCGATCGAACCGGTCGTGCGCAGTTCGTCGACGGTCGCGCTCTTGTACGCGACTTCGGCTTCAACGCGCAGCGCGCCGAAGTCGTAACCGACGGTGCCACCGACGTCGTAGCCATAGTTGCTATCGACGGTGGTGACGCCACCGGCCGGCGTGGTCAGATCATAGTCGATGTCTTCGACGATCATCGCGCCGCCTTCCACACCCACATACCACGCGTTGTCGCGGGCGAGGGCGGGAGTTGCGAGCGCAGTGGTCGCGAGCGCCAAAGTGACGGCAAGCTTCCGCATTCTAGTCCCCTTTCACAGTTGTCCTACGGACAGCGCAAACCAAGTACCGAAGCGTTAGTTTCCACGCAAGCGCACAAATTCTACGCTGTTGCACGAAAGACACGATTTTCAGGGTGCGATCAGCCCATGCGTCCGCAACGCCGCCAGCATCGCCGACACCGCCGTTCGCGCCTCCTCATCGCGCGTCGCGCCACCTTCGGGGTTTGCGATCGCCGGCCGTTGCGCACCGACGACCGCGATTCCATCGACGACGATCCGGCGTGCACGGACCTCACCCCGGACCCACGCACCTCCGCGGAACTCCACGGTCGTTTCGCCACCGGTCCACCACAATCGCATGCCTTCGCGTGGGGGAACGAAGCGCCAGCCGCCCTCGGTCATCCCGGCAATCCGGCCCGCCTGTCCGGCCCAGTCGCCACTCGGCGCCGTCCCCACGATCCAGCATTGCCCGATCGCCGGCGCGGGTGGCGGAACGTCCTGCGCAACGCCGGCGACGCATCCATGCAACAGCAGGTCGATCAGCATAAGCGCCTCGTTATGCGCCATTTCCTTGTGCGCCTGCGCAACGTGCAACAGCGGCAGGGCAAGACGTTGGGTCAGCTCGTTCATCGCGACATCTCCGGGGAAAGGAACAGGGTGGCCGGCGGCGACAGGCCGTTGGTACCGATCTGGCGCACCGCGATCGTCACCGCACCCGCAACATCGACCGGACGCCAGTACGGCTCGTTCAGTTCGATCGTCCGCGCGGTTCCGCCCGCATCGGTCACGGTCAGCAGATAGGCCTCGCGCTCCTCGACCAGCGGCTGCTCGACCCCGTCGCGCCACGGCGCGAACCGGCGCGCGCGGCGGCTCCAGCGCAGCAGCGGACCGTCACGGTCGCGTACGATCGACAAATGTACCGGCGCCGGCGGCACCAGCCACCGTCCGCTGGGAACCATCGTCGCCATCGCCACATCCTCGTCGGCGATGCCGACCGCCATCGCGGCGGTCGGCACGCCGGTCGTCGCCCCTTCGACGGCTTTCAGCGTTACCGGGTCGAGCAGGACGAAATCCTCGCCCGCCCGATGGGTCGCCATCGCCGCTTCGGTCCCGCGCCGTCCGCGCCACAGGCGCGACAGCCGCCAGCGCGCCGGCGCGATCCGCTCCGCCGATCCGAACTGCACGATCTCGTCGCCGACCAGCGCGGCATTGCCGCCGCGATCCATCGCCGCCGCATCGATACGCTCCAGCGACATGCCGTCGTGCAGCAGCGCCACCTCGATCGCGGACGCCCGATCCTCGATCAGTGCGCTCGCCTCGGCAGGCGGCACCGTCACCGCCCCGAACACCCCGGCAGCGGCGGTCTCGCCGACCTCGCGCCAGCCCTCCGCATCGCTGCCGACCGACAGCATCGCCCGGCGCCAGCCGGCTGCCGTACCCGCCGCGACCACCCCGACCCATGGGACGGTGCCGGCATCCTCGCCGGGAAGCTCGATCAACCGGACGACGGTCCGTCCCGCCGCCACATCCGCTGCCAGTAGCGGCGTCCCCGTCGCCGGTCGCACGCCTTGGCCCGCACCCGCGATCCGCACCAGTTCCAGCGTGATCCGCATCGCCTCGATCCGCGTGCGCCGCACCCGCCACAGCCCCGCCTCGTCGGGCAGCGTCACCCGCTCGCCCGGCGCGACATCGATCGCCCGCCAGTCGAGCGCGATCGTCCGCACTTCGCCCGCCACGGCGCTACGCGCCGCCAACCCGCCGACAATTCCCGCCGCCGTCGCCGCATCCAGCGCGGCGGGCAGTTCGATCCGCAGCACCCGCCCCGCCCCGCCGGGCCGCAGCACCTGCTGCACCCCCGCCTGATAGTCGCGCGCCGGGTCGTGATAGGCGACCGCGACATCGACCGGCACGCCCGGCGGACGGCGCCACGCCGGCGCATCGACCGGCAGCGGCATGTCGGGCAGCTCCCGCGCCGCCCCTGCCCCGATCCGCAGCCGCATGCCGTCCCCCTCGGCGGCATACCATCCGCCCAGCGGCTCGACGACCGCCTCCACCGCGTCGCGCACCCGCTCGCCGCTGGCGGCATAGCCCGCGAACGGTGGCCCCGCGCCCTCGGCCCGGATCGCCCCGCCGCCCAGCGCCTCGACGATCGTCCCGACCCCCACCGGCCCGGTATCCGCCTCCACCTCGAAGGTCAGCGAGGGCACGCGGTTGCCGAAATCGGCGAGCGCCAGATCCTCGAACACCGCATAGGCGATGCCGCGATAGGCCGGCGCATCGGCGATCCCGACCCGGCTCGCGATCAGCGGATCGGGCAGTTGCGCCTCGTCGCCGGGATACCAGCGAAAGCCGCCGGTGCGCGTCTTCCAGTCGCCGGCAGCCCCGCGCAACAGCTTCCCCTCGGCCCAGATGCGGCGGATGCCCCGGATCGGCCGGCCCGACAGCGCGACCGCGAACGACGCGCTATAGCTGTACTGCGTCGTCCGCCCCGCGCCCTTGCCGCTGGTCGCCGCCGCCTCGCGCAGGTCGGTCGCCCAGATCACCGTGCCGGCCACCCGCATGCAGCCGAACAGCTTCGGGATCTGCGTGCCATAGCTCGACAGCTGCACCTGCAATTCGCGGAGCCGCGGCCCCTGTCGCGCCCGGTCAAAGATCGCGCCGTCCACCGCCCCGCCGCCCAAGCGCCCCAGCGCCGCCCCGATCGGCCCCGCCACCGCGCCACCCAGCGTCGTCAACACCATCGTCGCCATGCTCGTCCTCCCGTTTCCGCCAGATGCTCAGGACCGGCGAGGGCGGCGGCCCCGGCCGCTCGACCACCGCCCGCGCCACCGCATCGGCGTGGATCACCCCGTCGCCGGTCGCGATCGCCAGATGCAGCTGCCCCGGCCCGCTCGCGAGCAGCAGCACATCGCCCGCCGCCGCCTGCCTGACTCGCCGGAACCCCCGCCCCAGCCCGGCCACCACCCGCGCCACGTCGCTGCTGCGCGGCGGATAATCGTCGGGCACCGCGATGCGATGCGCCCACCCGACCAGCCCGACACAGTCGAAGCCTTCCGCGGGCGTCCGCCCCTGCCGCCGGAAGCGGCACCCGATGACGCTGCGCGCCCGCCCGAGCGCGCTCATGCCCCCGGATAGCGGGTGAGCAGGTCGATCCCCGGCAGATGCGGCTCGCCCCGAAAGTTCGCGACATTGCCGAACCGGTCGCGGCACGTCGCCAGCGTCCCGTCGCACCCCTCGCTCAGTTCGACCAGCGCGCCGGTCCCGTCGAAGCGCGGCACCGTCTCCAGCGTCACGCCCCCCGCATCCGCCGCGACGATCATCGCCGACAGCCCGCCATTCGCCCCGCCGATCCACCGCAGCCGCCCGCGCGCGAACCCCGCCCCCGCCGCCAGCGCCAGCCGCTCGCCGTCCTGCGCAACGACCCGAACGACCTTCCGCCGCCCGCGCATCGCAACCCGGCACCTGCGGTCGCCCAGCGTCGCGCGGCATCCGGGCGAGGTCGCCTCGACCACCGGCGCCTCCAGCCGCACCTCGCCGCCCAGCACCTCGGCGGCAAAGCTCCCGCGCCCCGCCTCGACCGTGCCGATCCGCCCGCTGGCGACCGGCACCGCCACCCCCGGCCGCTCCCAGTCCACCGCGAACACCGCCACCCGCGCCCCGTCATAGCGTCCGGCCAGCAGGTCGCTTTCCCGGATCGCTGCATGGCCGAGCGCCCCCTCGACCGACATCGCCGACGCGTCGAGCGTATCGTCGCGCACGATCGCCGAGGGCGTCATCCCCGGCGCGGCGCGACAGGTCAGCCCGTCCACCACCACATCGCGGTCATGCGCGGTCAGCCCGAACGTCACCCCGTCGCGCCGCTCGATCCGCCAGCACAGGGTCAGCGTCGTCACCGCGCTCATGCCTCGCGCACCTCGATCAGCGGCACGCTGGCCGCGACGCCCGCGCCATGGGTCGCCCGCGCCACCTGCAACCGGTCCTCGGCAAAGCGCACCGGCACATCGAAGGCGAACCCCGCCGTCACCGCCACGCCCTTGCCCGGCGCGACGTCGAGCAGCACCACGCCGCCCTCACCCACGCCAAAGCCCTGCGTCTCGACGCCACCCACGCCGACCCGCACGCTCCCCGCCACCGGCCGCGTGATCCGCCGCACCATCTGCCCGTATCGCTTCACCAGCGCGAACCGTGTCGTGACGCCATCCCCGGTCCCGATCGCCACATCGCCAAAGCCCGGCACCGCCGCGGTCGCGTGGTCGAACGGGTCCTGCAACCGGAACGCCCGCGCCGGCCCCAGCCTCGCCCGAAAGAAATCGAGCAGCAACGCCACGTCCGCCTGCGACCGCACCCCCGGCCCGACATCGTAGCGGGTACGCGGTTCCGCCCAGTCGACATTGCGCGCCTCATGCCCACCCGCCGCCACCGCGATCGCGGTCGACGTCTCCGGCATCACTTCGGCTTCCGCGCCCAGCGCCAGCGGAAAGCGCACATCGTCGAACGCCTCCATCGCCCCCTCCTCCCCAAAATAGGTGAACCCGTCGCGCAGCACCTGCGGCAGCGCCCAGACGAACGTCTCCGCCACGCCCCGACGCATCGCCACCTCGGCGGCATCGGCAATCGCCCGCCACTGCGCCCGGTCTTCGCGGTTCAACACGAAGCCCGAAAAATAATGCTGCTCGTGCGCCGGATAGCCGAGCCTTATCCCCGCCGCCGCCACGCCCCGCGCGGTCGCCCCGACATTGCCGGTCGCCGCCCAGTCATAATCCTCCAGCTGCAACACATCGAACGCCGGCCGTGCCCAGCCGACCGGCAGGTTCGCCCGGCTGACCTCGGGACTCTCGGCATTCAGGATCGTCGGCAGATAGGCGAGCAACAGCGCCTCCTCCGCCCCCGCCTCGCGCGCCGCCGCGACCAGCGCCGCCGTCGAACGGGCAAGCAACGCCCCCGCCCGATCGAGCAACCCTCGCTGCGCCGCGCTCAAACGCCCGCGCACATCGTCGATCACCGGCACCTCGCCGCCTAGCGCAGCCTGCGCGGCATCGTCGTACAGGCAGATGCGATGATCGACCGTCACCCACCACCATGGCTCGCCGACTTGGAACCGCCCGCGACCGCCCGCCGCGCGCCCGATCGCGACGAACGTCCGCGCCACCGCCTGCAGATAGGCCATCGCACCGACATGCGCCGGCGACAGCAAGGTCGATGGCGGCACCCATCCGGTCAGCGCCGGCGCCCCGTCCGCCGCTCGCTGCTTCCAGTCGCCCCAGCAATGCGCGTCGAACAATTCGTAGCTGAGCGACCAGATCGGATCGAACCCGAGCGCCCCCGCTCGCAGCGCAAAGTCGCGATGCCACGCCGCACACGGTGCATTCAGCACCCCGCCGGCCAGCGACACGAACAGCCCCTCGCCCGACCGTTCGAGCCGGAAATAATGGCTCATCCCGACATAATGGACGAGGGCGCCGCGATACCCCAGCCGCAGCGCATTGTGCAGCAACCGCTCCGGCGTCAGGTGATAGCTGTCGTCATAGCCGATCGCGATCCGCAAGCGATGTTCGGGCAGCACCACATCGCCGACGCCCAGCACCGACCCCGGTCCGTCGCAGCGGATCGCCGACATCTCCGCCCAGCCCTCGGCCGGCGCGGCCAGCAACCCGCCGCCCTCGGCATAGTCCGGCGGGACCAGCGACACGAACATCCGGTCGACATCGCCCGCCCACACCGGCACGCCGTCCTCGGGCAACTTGTACCCGCCGACGACGTTCGCAAAATCGATGACGATCTCGGCATCCTCCGGCGTGCCGGTCGCGTAATTCCACAGCCGCACATACCAGGCCCGCGCCACGCCGCCCGCATCGCGCCCCTCGATCGTCAGCACCGGCCCATGCCGGGCATCCAGCGGCCTTATGCCCCCGGACCGCCAGCGAAACCGCAAGGTGCAGTCGCGATAATCGCGCACCGTGTCGTAGCGCAGCAACGGATGGTCATGGACATCCTCCGACGCCCAGATCAGCCCCGCCAGATCGTCCGCTCGGTAAAAGACGCAATCGACCCGCAGCGCTTGCGAACCCACCGTCACCACCGAAGCCATCGTCGGACGGGGAAAATCGACCGTCCAATAGGCGGGGTCGAACCGCGTCAGCACCCCCGCCTCCTGCACCGTGCGCTGCTCGGCCAGCCAATATCCCATGGCTCAGGCCTCCATCAGCGCGGCACGCACCGCCCGCGCCACCTGCCGGCTCGACTGTTGCAGCGCGCGTGGGCCATCGCCGTTCGCCGCATTCACGGTGATCGCCACCCGCACCTCGCGCGCACCGCCGCCTTGCGCCGCGACCACCTGTCCGCTGCTGGTCGGCACGAACAGCTCCGGCCCCCGCTCGCCGACCCAGTACGGCCGCGCCGGGCTGACCGGGCCGCCGGTCGCCCGTCCCGGCGCGCCACCGATCAACTGCCCCAACAGGCCGATCAGCCCGCCACCGCCGCTCGGGCTTACCGCCCCGACCACCGCCGCCGCCGCAATCTCGCCCAGCACCTTCAGCGCGGTATCGCGCAGATCGTCGAAGCCCAGCTTGCCGCTGCGGATCGCGCGCGCCAGCGTGGTCTCCACCGCCCGCCCCGCCCGGTCGATCCCGCCGGCAAACGGCCCGTCGAGGCTCGCCTGCATCGTCGCCACATCCTGCGCAAAGCCGGCGGTATCGGCGCGCACGCGCACGACCAGCCGTTCGATTTCCTCATCCATCCGGAAAACGCTCCTTCAATCGGTCGATGGTTGTGCGGTCGCACGGCTCGGGCGCATCGCCCCGCATCGCCTGCACCAGCGCCCCCAGCTCGGCCGGCGTCGCGGACCAGAAGGCGTCCGGCGCCCAGCCGAACGCCACCCCTGCCAGTCCCGCCATCCGCCGGGCCGCCTCGGCAAAGCTCACCGCCCGCCCAGAATCTGCGCGATCAGAATTTTAAGCGCCGGGGTCGCCGCCGCCAGCCCGCCGGCCGTCACCCCCTCGGCAAAACTATCGCGTCCCATCGGCGCCGGATCGCGCAGGCAATGCCATAGCAGCGCGACCAGCTCGGCGAGCGTCAGCCGCCCCGCCGCCGCGCGTTCGACCAGCGCGAACAGCGACCCGACCTCGCCCTCCGCCGCGACCAGCGCGGCAAAGCTCGGGCGCAGCACCAACGTCTCGCCATTGACGCGCAGACTCGCCTCGCCACGCACCGGATTGGCCGGCGCGCTCATGCCGACACCACCGGGCCGGACGATTCCAGCGCCAGCGTGTAATTACGCTCGCCATTATAATCGCCGGCATAGTCCAGCCGCGTGACCAGGAACCGCCCGGTCATCGTCTCGCCGCTTTCGAAGCTCAGCCGATAGTCGTCGATCACCCCCGACAGCGCATTGCCGCGCAACCGCACCTCCGCCGCCGATCCGGTGAACACCCCCGCCCCGCTGACGCTGACCGACCGAACGCCCGCCCCCGACAGCAATTCGCGCCACCCGCCCGAATCCTTGCTGGTGATCGCCACCGCCTCGCCATTCACGCTCAGTTGCGTGGTCCTGAGGCCCGCCACCGTCGCATAGGCCACCGGCACCGCCCCGTTCCCGATCTTCAACAGGAACGCACTACCCTTCTCCGCCGCCATCGATTGTCTCCCAAACCATAACCGTCACCCCAGCGAAGGCTGGGGTCTCCCACCGCATGCTCCGACGCTCGCCCGACACGCTCTCCCGCGCCGCGCAAATGGTCGCGACCGTCAAAATCCTTCTCCCACCGCATGCCCCGACGCCTGCCAAACCGCTCCCGCACCCCGCCGAAGGCCGGGCCTGCTTGGGGGACGCTGCTGACCGATCGACACCTTCCCCAACTGGACCCCGGCCTCCGCCGGGGTACGACCTGTCGGACGGTCGCGACCGTCAAAATCCCTCTCCCACCGGGAGAGGGAGGGAGCGGCGCAGCCGCGGAAGGGTAAGGGGGAAGCCCCCTCACCCCGCCAGCATCCGCACCCGAAACTCCAGCGCGCCGACCCAGCCATCCCCCTCACGCAGCACCCGGCTGCGCACGAACGACAGGCTCACCACCCGCCACCCCGCCAGCACCGCAGGCGCCGACAACACCGCCACCTCCGCCGCCGCCGCCAGCCCCCGCAGCCGTTCGGGCACCTCGCCGCCATCGAACAGCTGCACGACCACCCGCCCCTCGCGCCCGGCGGCGTCCTTGGTCCCCCAGTCGGTCAGCACCGGCGTATCGACGACGACATAAGGCCGCGCCCCCCGTACCGGCGGCGCATCGAACACGCTCGCGGTCGTCAACACGCTCCGCAGCCGCGCGACCAGCATCGCCTGCAACACGGTCCCCGCGATCATCGCCCCCACCCCGCCAAATCCTGCAGCCGGGGATCGCTGACCGTCCGCCGCACCAGGCCCCGCCCCGACAGCATCACGCCGTCGCCGACCACTTCCGCCGCCACGCCCGGCACTTGCCGGGCCGCCGCGACCACCCGTTCGCGCACGACCGCCGCCCGCCGCTCGCCCAGCGCTTCCGCCCGCTCCAGCGCGCCGATCATCGCCGCGCCCCCGTCAGCCGCATCCGCCGCCACGGCCGCCACAGCGCTCCCACGGCCGCCGGGGGTGCCGCCGCCGCCGTGCGCGCGTCGAACAGATGCGCGACCAGCAGCACGATTCCCTGCGCGACCGGCGGCGGCACCGTGTCCCACGCCGCCGCCAGCCCCGCGACGAAGCGCACCGGCCCCGCCACCGCCATCCGCACCCATCCGGTGCCCGCCTCGTCGATGTCGATCGCCACGATCGGTGCGACGGCGGTGATCGACGTCACCGGCGCGACCGGCAGCGGCCGCCATTCGTTCGACGCCGCCATCATCGCCTCATGCGGCCGCGCGATCATCGCCGTGCCGGTATAGGCTTCGGCCAGCGTCAATGCGGTCGCCGCCAGCCGGTCGATCACCATGTCCTCGGCGGTCCCGGTGATCCGCAGATGGTCGCGCGCCGCCACGCGCACCCCCGCGATCACCGCCGCCGGAAAGGGCGCTGCGCTCATGTGTTTCTCCTAGAGTTTTTGATCCGCTCGCGCGGATGGGCGATGCCGGCCCGCTCCTCGCCCCGCCACCCGCAAGGTACATCGATGGGTGGCCGGGGGGGGGGGGGGGGGGGACGGGCCGGCACCGTTGCGGGGCGGGGTTTCCCCGCCCCGCCAGATCAGGCAACCACCTTCAACAGCTTGATCGCCTCCGAATTCATCACCGCCCCGCCGACGCGCTTGGTGGCGTAGAAATGGACGAACGGCTTGTTCGAATAGGGATCGCGCAGAATCTGCGTCTCGGCCCGCTCGGCGATCAGATACCCCGCCTTGAAGTTGCCGAACGCGATCGGCAGGTTGCCCGCGGCGATGTCGGGCATGTCCTCCGCCTCGACCACCGGATAGCCGAGCAGCGTGTTCGCCTGCCCCTCGGCGAGGCCCGGCGTCCACAGGAACGCGCCGTCCGCCGTCTTGAACTTGCGGATGCGCGCCGCGGTCTGCGCGTTCATCACCCAGCACGCGCCCTGCCGATAGGCACCGCGCAGGCTATGCACCAGGTCGATCAGCCGGTTCTCGGGATCGCTCCCGAAATCCGTCGCCGCGCCGCTCGGCAGGTGCTGCAGCGTCCCGAACGGCCGCACCGCATCGCCGGTGGTGGCGGTCGGATAGGTCAGGAACCCCTTCGGCCGCCCCGCCCCGCTGCCGTTGACGAACGCCTGCCCCTCGGCCCGGGCGAACTCGCCGGCGATCTCCCCGGCCAGCCAGACCTCGACGTCGAACGCCGCATCGTCCAGCATCGCCTGGCTCGCCGCGGGATTGGCGTAAAGCTCGCCCATCGGCGGCGCGATCTCGTTGAAGGTCGGCGTCGCCGTTTCCGGCCGCGCACTGCCCTCGCTCGCCCAACCCGACGGCGTCGCCCCGCTCGTCACCAGCTTGCGATAGCCTGCCGACCCCACGCTCACCACCTGCGCGATGGCGCGGATCGGGCTGGCGGTCTTCAGCGTCGCCCCGATCATCGCATCGATCTCGCGCGGCACCGCATAGCCGCCCGCCGCATCGCTGGTGCCCGCCACCGCCTTCGTCTCGACCGTCATCCCGCTGCGCACGAACGCGCCGAAGCCGCCGCCCTGTACCTCAGCACTCAGCATCGGCCGGCTCCCGCCCGCCGCCACACCCGAAAAGCTCCCCGCCAGCGTCTCGATCGTCATACTCGTCGTCCCCATGAAAAAAGGGGCGCCGCGCGACTGCGACACCCCCGTTGGAAAAGTTCGTCAATCGAGCGGCCCTTCACCCGTCCTCGACCGCATGAATCCGCGCCAGCGCCTGCATCGGCTGCGCGACGACGCTCACCTCGATCAGGTCGGCGGCGGCGATCGCCCGCCACGCCCCCTGCCGAACGGAGCGCGCCCGGTATCCGAACGACAGCCCGTCGACCGCGCCGACCCGCACCAGCCGCGCCGCCTCTCCGTCGTCGATCCGCCCGATCACCCGCAGCCCGCGCGCATCCTCGCCCAGCCACTCGACCGTCCCGATCGGGTCGCCCCGATGCTGCCACAACAGCGGCACCGCCCCCGCCGCCCTCAGCGCGCCGGGCAGCACGACATCGCCGCCCCGGTCCGCCCGCCCGAAGATCGCGGCATAGCCCGCGAACCTCACCGCGCCCATTCGGGCCACCCGGTCTTGACCGCGATCCCGACCAGCAGCAGCGCGAACGCCATCCGCATCACCCACGCCACCGCCGCGCGCAGCGCCGAGCGTTTCGCGTCGCGCCACGCCTTCAACAGCTCGCGCAGCTCCTGCACATCGCCCGCCGCCGCCGCATCCGACAGCCCGATCCGCGCCATCGCCCGCGTCGCGCCCAGCTCGCCCGCCTCCTCCGCGATCGCGCGCAGCGTCTGCAGGTCGGCGCCATCGTCCGCCGCCTGCCCCATCAGCTGCGCCAGCAGCCCCGTATCGCCCATGTCTTGTCTCCCACCCTCGCCCGCGCTAGCCCCACCCGGTGAGACCGCGCCTCCGCATCATCGCCGCCGCCTTCGCCGCGGCCCTGCTCGCCTTCACCTTCGCGCTGCCGTTCCTCAAAGGGAAACGCTGCCTCGACGCCGGCGGCCAGTTCGACCGCACGACGTTGGTCTGCACGCCGGCCGACCCCCAGCGCTGATCCCCCTCGCCACGTACGTCACCCCAGCGCAGGCTGGGGTCTCTCGCGGCAAGCAGACCGAACCCCACCAAGAGATCCCAGCCTTCGCTGGGATGACGCCGGTGGTGGGAATCACATCCCCACCAACGCCCGCTTCTCGTCATCGCTCAGGAAACCCGCCCCCGCGACCCGCGTCCACAACTGGTCCCGCTCGTCGCTCAGGGCCGGGATCGCCTCGACATCGATGTCGAGCGCCCCCGTCCCCAGCCACCCGTCGATCCGCTGCCCGATCGCGCCCAGCAAGCGCGTACCCAGCGGCACGATCGTCTGCCGCCACAAGGCCCGGTTCGCCTCGCGATAATTGGCGAACGTATTGTCGCCCGGCAGCCCGAGCAGCATCGGCGGCACCCCGAACGCCAGCGCGATCTCGCGCGCGGCCTGGCCTTTAAGCCCCACGAAATCCATGTCCGCCGGGGTCAGGCTCATCGCCTGCCATTTGAGACCCCCGTCGAGCAGCATCGGCCGCCCGGCATTGGCCGCGCCCGCAAAGGCATCGTCCATCTGCGCGCGCAGCCGGTCGAACTGCTCGCCCGACAGCACCCCGCCATCGCCCGGATCATGCACCAGCGCTCCGGAAGGCCGCGCGGCATTGTCGAGCAGCGCCTTGTTCCACCGCGCCGCCTGGTTGTGGATCGCCACCGCCCCCGCCGCGACGCCGAGACACCCCAGCCCATAATGATCGTCCAGCGGATGAAAGCCGCGCAGATGGATCAGCCCCGGTCGCCCGCCCTCGACCTCGGCCGCGATCCGCATCACCCGCTCGCCGACCCGGTAGCGATAGGCGACCGGCCACCCGGTCGCATCCGCCTCGACCGTCACCCGCTCGGGGCGCAGCGCATACAGCTCGCCGATCCCGCCCGCGCCGTCGTCGATGATCTGGACATAGGCATTGCCGTGCAGCAGCAACTGCGCCGCCACGCTCTCCAGCAATTCCTGCCCGGCCGATCGCGCCGCGACCAACACCACGGCACGCGCGTAGCCCTTCATCGGCAGCGACGCCAGCCCCTCCGCCACGATCCGCACCGCCCGCTGCGCGATCGGATTGCCGAGATAGGCGTCGCGCAGCTGCGCCTCATAGCCCTGCGCCCAATCCCCCGCCGCCGGCCCGCTGCCATCGCGCCACAGGGTCGCGCCACCGCGCGCCAACACCGGACGCACGCCATCGCGCCCGGACCTGCGTCCGAACCATTTCATCGGTTTTCTCCTGTTGCCGGGCGGTGCCCGGTTGGTTTGATCGCGCGGCAGGCACGCCGTAACCGTGCCGTCTGACCGGCGGCGTACCCCTGCGAACGCGGGGATACGGCAGAGGGAAGTGAACTACGCCCCCACCCGTCACCCCGGACTTGATCCGGGGTCCCGCTTCTTCTTCCGCCTCCGAAAAGGTGCGCTCGCGGCTCCACCTTCTCGACTTCGGTTCTCGACAAGCTCGAACCTGCGCTCGAAGCAAACGGGTTGGGAAAGGGGAAAGGGGAAAGGGAGCAGCGAAGCAGAGGACCAATGGTGAGGGAGAGGCAGAGGGCACAGCACCAACACCCCCAACCTCCAACCTTCCCCCACCCACCCCGTTCAGTTCGAGCAGCTTCGAGCTTGTCGAGAAGCGCCCGTCGAGAACCCGTCCGTCGCCCCCCGGTCGAGAACCCAGCCCAACCCCAAGCCCCGAAAATCACAAAACCCGAACCACAGCCTCCCCCTTACCCCCCAGCATCAACTCGAACATCGCCCACACCAGCGCATCCGCCCGATCCGGCGACCGCCCCGGCCCTTCATACCCCCCGCCGGCGACCAGCCCGCACAGCTCGTCCTCCAACGCCGGAAACGCCCCCACATGAAACGCCCGCCCGTTTTCATACAAAGCCACCACCGGCTCCGCCCGCGCCGCCTTGCCCCGCGACGCATGGACCAGCCGGACCGGCAACCCGGCATCCGCCGCGCGCAGCACGCTCGCGACCATCGCCCCGCCCTGGTTCGATTCCGCCACCACCCGGTCCGCGCCATGCCGCGCGGCACACGCCGCGACCGCCGAAGCCCAGCCCTCGGGCGACAGGCCGGACACGCTGGCATCCTCCAGCACATAGGCATGGCCGTCCGCGCCCTTGCCGACCGCGACGATCCCGCACGCATCGCCGCCGATCCCGGCGGGCGGATCGACCCCGATCACCACCCGCATTAGTGTCGGCATCGTGTCGACCCGTCGCGTCTCGATCATCGCGCGCGACCACAGGGCGCCTGCGACATCCTCGATCAGCTCGCCGTCCAGCTCCTGCCGCCCCAGCCTCGTCCCGGCATAGGCCCCCTCGATCTGCGCGAAATAGCTCTCCGCCAGATGCCGGTTGTCGCGCGACCGCCCGCCGGTGATCCGCACCCCCGGCATCCCCCGGATCCGCCGCAGTAGCGGGATGACGCGCGGCGTGGTCGTGACCAGCGTCTGCGGCTGCGCGCCCGACCGCATTCCCATCATCAGATTGTCCCAGGTCGCGTCGGCATTGCGCCATTTCGCCAGTTCGTCGCACCACGCGATATGATGCTCCGGCCCGCGCAAGCCCTCCGGGCTTTCGGCGGCATAGACATGCGCCTCCGCCCCCGATCCGAACTCGACGACACCGCGCGACGGGCGGTAGGTGACCGGCCCGTAATGCCGCCCGATCGCCAGCACCCCCGCCGGTCCGCGCACCATTACGCTTTCGACATCGCGCCGCGTCGCCCCGACCAGCGCGACACGCAGATCGCCCTGCTCCGCCGCCCGCGCGCATACCCATTCGGCCCCGGCGCGGGTCTTGCCAAACCCCCGCCCCGCCTGGATCAGCCACACCGTCCAGTCATTGTCGGCGATGGTCTGTCCATCATGCGCCCACAGCTTGAACCGCGTCAGCAGCTCGCGTCGGCGATGCGGCGTGACTTTCAACAGGAACCGTTCAAGTTGCGCATCGTCCAGTTCGGCCATCGCCGCGACCAGCGGGTTGACGCGGCTCATACCCGCCGCTCCTGCTTGCCGCGCATCGCCTTGATCCGGGCGATCAGCATCGCATCGGTTTCGGCCTGGGTCGCGCGCAACTGCGCCTCGCGGCGACCGGTGCCCGCCTTGACCACCGCGCGATGCCGGTCGAGCAGCTTGATCGCCTGTTCGACGCTGATCGCCCCGACCACGACCGTGTCGGGATCACCGACCTGCACCTCCTCCAGCGCCGCGATCGCCTTGGATACCAATATTCCTTCCAGCCGGTCATACCCTGTCAGCAACGCCATGCGCCATTGCTCGGCAAAGGCCGGATCGCGGCGCCGCAGCGCATAGACGCTCGCCTGCGACAGACCGACCGCCTCGGTCGCGGCGCGCACGTTGCAGGTCGCGGCGACGTGATCGAGAAACCGTTCGCGCCGGTTCGGCGTCCATCCCTGCGTGATGCGCTGTTGCTGTACCGGGCGATTGGCACCCGTCGTCAGCACCTCTTCCCTGTCCATATCCCCACCCCCAGACGCCATTCGGAGCCGACGACGTTTCCGCCCGGCCCCGATCCCTACATTTCCCGATGTTCCTGTTTTGTGCCATATCAGCGTGACGATGTCAACAGGAATGTTCCCATATGGTTCGTTTTTGCGCGGCCATGGCGGATCGGGACCTGCATCCCCATATCGTATCCATCGCTGGCAAATGGTCCGTAGGCGCCAGCGACCGGGAGACGCACGCGCTTCCGCTTACGCTGTCGGGAGCGTCACCACATGGACCTCAACGATCTTCTCCACCGCCATCAGGTCGCGCTGATGCGCGCCGCCAACGCCAAATCGGTCGAAGCCGCCCATTCGCATGGCGGCATGGCCCGCGGTTACGAACGCCGGATCGCGTCGATGCGCGACCTGCTCGGTGCCTCGGGCCGGATGGTGGCGGCATGACCGCCGTCCTCGATCCCACGCCGGCCACCGACGCCCCGGCTGCCGACGCCCCGGCCGAACCGGCCGCGCGTCCCGGCGCGATGAAGTTCCGCCGCAAATACACTACCGTCCGCCTGACCCCCGATCAGGCCACCCGCCAGGGCCAGGTCGCGACCGGTGCCTTCCGCCATTTCGGCGAACGCGACGCGGCGATGGCGTTCCTCAACGCCCATGACGAAGCGCTCGGCGGCCGCCCGCTCGACCTCGCCATCGCAAGCGCGGAAGGACTGGCGCTGGTCGAGGCGGCGATGGCGGGGCGGAAGGCCTGACCTTCCAACCCTGTCACCCAAAACCGTTCATGCTGAGTAGGGACTGAGCGAAGTCGAAGGCCCATATCGAAGCACGGGTAACCGGCTCCCCCGCTCCCCACCCCGTTTTATCCCCACCCGCACCGTTCGGTTCGAGCAGCTTCGAGCCTGTCGAGAAGCGTCCGTCGAGAACCCCCGGTTTGAGCCACCCCTTCCCGACTATGGTTCCCGACAAGCGCGAACCTGCGCTCAAAGCAAACGGGCAGGGACAAGGGGAAGCGTACGGACCGGGATCACAACGCCGCCAACATCCCCTCCCACGCCGCAACCTCATCGTCGCGCCGCGCCACGATCCGCAGCGCCCCCACGTCCCCGGTCGCCGGATCGACCTCGATCTTGCCGTCCCATTCGAACGTCGCATTCCCCGCGATCGTGACCACCGCATCGGCATCGGCCCTCGCGCGCACCATGCCGCCGCGATTGAAGACCCGCGTCTCCACGCCCCAGCCGATCCGTCCCGTCCGCGCCGCCGCATGGGTCGACGCCGCCATCGCGCTGCCGCAACTGTTGGTCAGCCCGACGCCGCGCTCATAGGTCCGCACGAACAGCGCCGGCGCATGCTCGGTCTCGCGCACCTCGACGAAGCTCACATTGGCCCGCGTCGGGATCAGCGCCGGCCCCGCCTCGCACCAGTCTCCCAAGGCGACCAGCTCCTCTTCGTCCACCACGTCCACGAACGCCACCAGATGCGGGTTGGGCATCGCCACCGCGGTAAAGCGCCGCGCGCTCGGCAGGCCGGGGATCACCGCGTCGACGAACGGCTCGCTGCCGACGGTCAGCCCGACATCGCCGGGCACCAGCGACACCGGCCCGACCTTCGTCTCGATCGTCGTCACCCCCGGCGCGATCGGCGCGACCGGGCGCGCCTGCGCCACGCTGGTCTTCAACCGCACCTGCCCCCCGGTGGTCCCCGTCACCTCGAACCCCAGCCGCGCGGTACAGCGCAGCCCGTTCAAACAGGTCTCCGCCTCCGACCCATCGGGATTGAACATCCGCATCCCGAAAATATGATCGCCATCCGAAGGCGTTAGCAGCAACAGCCCATCGCCCCCGACATCGCCTGCCCGATCCGCCAGCGCCCGCGCCACCCGCGCCCATTCGGCATCGGCCAACGCGATCTCCCGCGCATCGATCAGCGGAAAGTCGTTGCCCGACCCATGGCACTTCACAAACGCGAACTTCATGCGGAAACCTTTTCCCGTGCGCGTTGAATGAACGCCCGCTCGCCGGCCAGACGCGTGGCAAAGGCCGGGCGCGCCAGCATCGCATCCAGATAGCGCGCCAGATCGGGATAGGCCGCGACATCGACCGGCGCACAGGCATGCAACGCACTGCCGAACGCGCTGGCAATGGCGATGTCGGCCAGTGTCAGCGTATCGCCGACCAGAAAGTCCCGATCGCCGATCGCCCCGTTCACATAGGCGAGGATCGCCGGCCACTGGTCGCGCTCCGCCGCGTCCGCCACGGCCCCGTCGCCTGCTCCGCCCCGAAACAGCGGCCCGACCACGCGGTTGAACAGCATCGCCCTGCCCGCCCCGAACACCACCGTATCCGCCAGCTCGTCGAACCAGATGGTGCGTCCACGCGCCTGCGGATCGGCGGGGATCAGCGCTGGTTCGGGGTGTTTCGCCTCCAGATAGGCAACGATCGCGCTCGAATCGGCCAGCGTGAAATCGCCATCCACCAGCGCCGGGATCTGCCCGAACGGACTGATCGCACGGAACGCGGGCGACCTGTCGCCGGGTGCGGTCGGGACCAGATCGAACGCGATTCCCTTTTCCTCGGCGAACACCGCGACCTTGCGGACATAGGGCGAAATGGTCGAGCCAAACAGCTGCATCGGCTTGCAATCTCCGTCCGGCGGTCGCGAAGGGGGCGACACCGGTCGGTCGGCTGTGCCACAATCCGCTATCGTGACGATAGTCCTCCTCCTCGCTGTGATCGCGCTGACGGTCGCGCTGATCCGCCTACACCGGCGGGTGGGGGTGCTGGAATCGCGCCTGCGATCCGTGCCGCAAGAGGTGCCCCCCGCCGTGCCGGTCCGTGCCGCCCCCGAACCGGCACGCCCGTCCGAGCCGCGCAGTCGCCCCGCAACGATCCGGCCGCCGCGCCCGAAGATCGACTTCGAAACCCTGGTCGGCAGCCGCCTGCCGGTGTGGATCGGCGGGCTGGCGCTGGTCGTCGGCGGCATCTTCCTCGTCCGCCTGTCGATCGAGGCGGGGTGGCTGACCCGGGCGATCCGCACCGTGCTCGCCGCGCTGTTCGCGCTTGCCCTGCTGGTCGGCAGCGAGGCCGCGCGTCGCTTGCCCGCCACGAGCGACGATCCCCGCATCGCACAGGTGCTGGCCGGCGCCGGCATCGCATCGGCCTATGCCACGCTCTATCTCGCCGCCGCGCTCTATCACCTGATCGGCCCGGCCCTTGGCTTCGCGATCATGCTGGGCGTCACCGCGCTCGGCCTGTTCCTCGCGCTGCGTCACGGGCCGCCGACCGCAATCATGGCGCTGGTCGGCGGGTTCGCCGCGCCTTTGGTCGCGGGCTATGACGCCGCCGGGATCGGTGCGCTGCTCGTCTATCTCGGCCTGTTCGTCGCCGCGTTGCTCGCGCTGGCGATCGTGCGCGGCTGGGCATGGCTGGCGCTGTCGGCGCTGGTCGCGGCGTTCGGCTGGGTCGGCCTGCTGATCGCGCTGGTGCCCCCGACCGGCCTCGGCGGCGTGGGTGCGTTCCTGATCGCGCTCGCCATCGGCGGCACGCTCGCCGCACCGCGCGCCGCCATCGCCCGCCCATGGCTGCGCGCCGCGCCGGTCCTCGTGGCGCTGGTCCAGATGCTCGCGCTGGCGCCGATGCTCGACTTTTCCGCCCTGGCATGGAGCTTCTACCTCACCCTCTCCGCCGCCGCGCTGTTCCTTGCATGGCGCGATGCGACGCTGCTCCCCGCCGCGATCGGCGCCGCGCTCCTCGTCACGCTGCTGGTCGCGCTCGGCCTTGCCCAAGGCGACAACGCAACGCCGCTCGCGCTACCCGCCGCGCTGCTGCTGTTCGGTGGAGGCGGCGGCATCGCCGCGCGCCGCGCACCGGGCTGGGCAGTCGTCGCGCTGGCCGGCACCGCCGCCCCGCTGCTGGCGGCGCAGATCGTCGCGCCGCAGATGCTGCCGCCGATCGGCTGGGCGTTCGCCGACCTCGCCCTCGCGCTCGCCGCAGCCTTCCTCGCCCACCGCCACCGCGACCGCGCCGGACAGGGCGATATGGGGCTGGTCGGCGGCGTAGCGGTCGCGGCGCTCGGGGTCGGCCTCGCCGTCGCGGCAGTCCTTCCCCCAAGCCTCGCCCCGCTCGCCCCGCTGGCCGCGCTCGGCGTCCTGCTGGCTGCCATACGCTTCGACGAAGCGATCCCGCAGCGCCTCGCGCTATTCCCGGTCGTGATCCTGCTGGCGCTCGCCCTCCCGCCGCTGTCGGACGTCGCGCAGGCCCTGGCCGTCTCGCTGATCTGGGAGGAACTGCCCTATCTCCAGCTACCTCCGGCAGGCGACGCCGCGCGCCTGCTCCTCGTCCCCGCCCTCGCCCTGTTCGGCGCGGGTCTGTGGCAGCGCATGCTGTTCGGCCCCGCCCGCCGCTGGGTCCTGCCAGTCACGGCCACGATCGCGCTGGCCGGCCTTTACGTCCTCGCCAAACAGCCGCTGGCCATCGCTACCCCCGAAGCCTTTCGCAGCCGGGGTTTCATCGAACGCGCGGTCCTGACCGACCTGACGCTCCTCGCCGGCTGGCTGCTCTGGTCCCGCCACCGCCCGCCGGCCCGGGCGCTGGTGGCGCTCGCCCTTACCCGCATCCTGTGGTTCGACCTGCTCGGCCTCAACCCCGCGCTCACCCCGCAAGAGGTCGGTGCACTCCCGCTCCTCAATGCCGCCACCCTCCACCTCGGCCTCGCCGCCACGATCGTGTGGCGCCTCATCGGCCTGCCGCGCCGCAGCCTGATCGCGGCGCTGCTCACCCTCGCCGCGACGCTCGCCACCATCCGCCAGATCGCGCACGGCTCGCTCCTGACCGGCCCGGTCGGCCTGACCGAAAATGGCGGCTATTCGGCGGCGATGCTGGCGCTGGCGATCCTGTGGCTGTGGCGCGGCATTGCGCGCGACAGCGCCGACCTGCGCCGCTTCGGCCTGACGCTGCTCACCCTCACCACGCTCAAGGTCTTCCTGATCGACGCCTCCGCGCTCGAAGGCGTGCTGCGCATCCTCTCGTTCATGGCGCTGGGCGGCGCGTTGATCGGCATCGGCTGGGCCTATCGGAAGTTCGTCACGCCAGCCGGTAATGCTCCGCCAGCCGATCGAGCGCCAGCGTAAGCACCAGCCGCCCGGCCCGCGCCGGCCAGCCCAGCGCCTTCTCCGCTGCGGGCAGTCCTTCGTTCGCACACACCGTCCGCCAGAGAATATCCGACAGCCCCGGCCCGACCGCCGCCACCGCCGCATCGAACCGCGCCTTGGCCGCGGCCTGTCCGCCCGACGGATCGACCGGAACACCCTTGCCCCCGCGCGGCGCCCCATCCCACCGCATCGTCACCCGTGGCCCCAGCGCCGCGCGCTCATAATCGCCGCGCAGCCGCTCGCCCGCCGCATATTGCCGCGCATCGACCAGCGACCGCGACCGCAGCCAGTCGAGCGGCGATTCGCGTGCGTTGACCTGCACCCGCCGTCCGCCCGGCTCGTCTCGCACATGCCCCTCGACCAGCCGCCGTTCCACCAGTTCGCGCAAACCCCGCCTCCACATCTCGATTCGGCCATGGGGTTGCCATGACGGCACCTTTGTAGGAAAGCGTTTGTACCGATTTGGTTTGCGCGCAAAGGAAGGACCCGACATGATTACCGCCATTCGCGAGGTCCGTCGCGCACAGGGCCTGACGCTGGAGGAGGTCGCGATACGCTGCGTACCGCCGACCACCGCGCAAACGATCGGCCGTCTTGAAACCGGCACGCGCACCGTGTCGGTCGGCTGGCTCAACCGCATCGCCGCCGCGCTGATGGTCGACGCCGCCGATCTGGTCCGCCTGCCCGAACGCCCCGACCTTCCGGTCGCCGCAATCCTCGACGGCAGCGGCGCCAGCGCCCCCCGCCGCGCGATGAGCGTCACCCCGCCGCGCAGCGAGGGCGATCTGATCGCGATCATCGTACAGGCGACCACCGGCGACTATCGCGCGGGCGACATGATCTGGTGCCGTCGCCTCGCCCCCGCCGACTATATCGCCGCGCTCCACCGCGACGTGCTCGCCCCCGCCCCCGCCGGCCGCTTCGCCTTCGGGCGGCTGCTGGCGTTCGACGGCGACATGGTGTCGATCCTCCCTGCGACGCTCGGCGCCAGCCCGGTGGGTCTGCGCAGCGCGTGGATCGCGGTGGCTGAGCGGCTGGTCCGTAACCTGTAACGCCCCCAACCCGAACGTCACCCCGGCGCAGGCCGGGGTCTCCCGCTTGGAGAGCGCAACACTCGCCCCACAGAGACCCCAGCCTGCGCCGGGGTGACGCCTTTGTGGAAAGCGCATTGCACAGCATTTCTCCACCCCCGACCTAAACCGTGATGACGCCCCCTCCTTCCCGTGTTAGCCCTTCTCCATGCCCGTCTCGGCCACCGCCTCCGCCCGCGAAATCCTGACGAACCTTCACGACGTGATGGCGTCGCGAAGTCCGGCGCAGGCGAAGCTCAACTCGGTCGTCCGCATCATCGCCGAGGCGCTGGATAGCGAGGTCTGCTCGATCTATCTGCTGCGCGAGGGGCTGCTCGAACTCTTCGCCACCGTCGGCCTGGCGCAGGAGGCGGTGCACGTCACCAAGCTGGCCCCGGGCGAGGGGCTGGTCGGCACCATCGTCGCCAATGTCGAAACGCTGAACCTCGCCGAAGCCGCGACCCATCCCGACTTCGCCTATCGCCCCGAAACCGGCGAGGAAATCTATCACAGCTTCGCCGGCGTGCCGATCATCCGCCGCGAACGCGCGGTGGGCGTGCTGGCGGTGCAGCATGCCGATCCGCGCCGCTATGCCGATGTCGAGATCGAGGCGTTGCAGACCGTCGCGATGGTGCTGTCCGAACTCATCGCCAATGCCGACCTGATCGACGCGACCGGCGCCACCTCCACCCGGCCGCAGGCGACCGGCGCGGTGCGCGTGCCGGGCTTCAAGCTGGTCGAGGGGATGGCGGCGGGCGTCGCGGTCTTCCACCAGCCGCGCATCGTCATCGAACATACCGTGGCGGAAGATGTCGAGGCGGAGCGCCACCGCGTCTATGCCGCGTTCGACAAGATGCGCGACCAGATCGAACGCATGTCGAACCAGGCCGAATTCGGCGTCGGTGGCGAACATGACGAGGTGCTCGCGACCTACAAGATGTTCGCCTATGACGAAGGCTGGGCACGCCGCATCAACGAGGCGATCGACAGCGGCCTGACCGCCGAAGCCGCGATCGAGCGCGTTCAGCAGCGCACCCGGATGCGGATGCGCGAGATCAAGGACCCGCTGCTCGCCGACCGGATGCACGATCTGGAGGACCTGTCCAACCGGCTGCTGCGCATCGTGTCGGGTCAGCTCGGCACCGCCGCGCAGATGGGCCTGCGGCAGGACACGATCCTGCTCGCGCGCAATCTCGGCCCGGCGGAACTGCTCGAATATGACCGCCGCCGCCTGAAAGGGGTCGTGCTGGAGGAAGGGTCACTGACCGCGCACGTCGTCATCGTCGCCCGCGCGATGGGGGTGCCGGTGCTGGGCCGCGTCCGCGACATCCGCCGCCTGATCGCGGAGGGCGACCGGCTGCTGCTCAATTCGGTCGAGGATCTGCTGGTCATCCGCCCGACCCCGGCGATGGAGGAAGCGTTCGAGGCCAAGCTGGCGCTGACGCAGAAGCGCCGCGCCGCCTTTGCCGCGATGAAGGGCGAACCGCCCGTCACGAAGGACGGCCACCGCGTCACGATGATGGTCAATGCGGGGCTGCGCGACGACGTGGCGGCGCTCGACCTGACCGGTGCCGACGGCATCGGCCTGTTCCGCACCGAATTCCAGTTTCTCGTATCCGCCACGCTGCCGCAGCGCGAGCGCCAGCAGCGGCTCTACCGCGACGTGCTGGACGTCGCTGGCGATCGCCCGGTCGTGTTCCGCACCGTCGATATCGGCGGCGACAAGGCGCTGCCCTATCTCGACCATGCCGAGGGGCATGACGAAGAGAATCCCGCCATGGGCTGGCGCGCGCTCCGCCTCGCGCTCGGCCGCGAAGGATTGATGAAGGCTCAGGCCCGCGCCCTGATCGAGGCAGCAGAAGGCCGCACGCTGAACGTCATGTTCCCGATGGTGTCCGAACCTTGGGAATTCGACGAAGCGCGCGCCCTGTTCGAGGCGCAGCGCGAATGGCTGCGCGGACGCGGCAAGCCGCTGCCGACCGACATCCGCTACGGCGCGATGCTCGAGGTGCCGGCGCTGGCCGACGTACTCGATTTCCTGTGGCCCAGCCTCGACTTCCTGTCGATCGGCACCAACGACCTGACGCAATTCCTGTTCGCCGCCGACCGCGCCGACCCGCGCCTCGCGGTCCGCTACGACTGGCTCAGCCCCGCGATCCTGCGCTTCCTGCGCCGCGTCACCCGCGCGGCGCAGGACGCGGGCAAGCCCGTCGCGGTGTGCGGCGAGATGGGCGGGCGTCCGCTGGAGGCGATGGCGCTGATCGCGCTCGGCATCGACCGCCTGTCGATCACGCCGGCGGCGGTCGGCCCGGTCAAGGCGATGATCCGCTCGCTCGACCGGCAGGCGGCGATGGCCGAGATCGACCGCCTCCTCGCCACCCCCACCCGGACGCTCCGCCCCGCCCTTGAAGAATGGGCCAAGACCAACGGCATAGAACTGTCCTGAAGCTCCTCCCCGGCACGGGGAGGGGGACCATGCGCAGCATGGTGGAGGGGGGTACCCGCATACGGCACGGTTGCTTTGCGCCGCCCGCCCCCTCCACCAGCTTCGCCGGTCCCCCTCCCCGTACCGGGGAGGATATGCGACTCCCGCCCCAATTCCCCGCCATCTCTCCGCTCCGGCGTTGACAGCCGCCCTGTGCTGGCCGAAACCGCCCATGAACCGGGGGCGGACGATCAGCGGGTTGGAAGGGTAGTGATGATGGACGGCGACAGCACCACGGGCGCGCCACGCACGGCGGGCATGATGCTGCGTTCGGCACGCGAGGCGCAGGGCCTGACCCTGTCGGACGTCGCGCAGCGCACGCGGATTCCGCTGCGCCACCTCGAAGCGGTCGAGGACGGCAAGTTTCAGGCGCTGCCCTCGATCACCTATGCGATGGGCTTCGGCCGCGCCTATGCCCGCGCGGTCGGCGTGGACGAGACGGAGGTGGCGCGTGCGCTGCGTGCCGAACTCGCCGCCAATTACCAGCGCCCCGAACCGCTCCAAGACCTCGAACCGATCGACATGCGCCGCGGCCCCTCGCCCAGCGTCGTCGTGATCGCCGCCGCGATCGCGATCGTGCTGCTGCTCGGCGTCGGGCTGTATTTCGGCACCTCGCTGTTCCGCCGCGACGAACCGGCGAACGCACAGGCGACCGTCGCCGGCGATCTCGGCATGTTGCCGCCGACCGCCACCCCCGCGACCGGCGGCGCCGCCCCGGTCGCTCCGCCGGTCCCGGCCGGCGGCGGACAGGTCACGCTGACCGCGACCGGCACCACCTGGGTCCGCATCTTCGACGACACCGGCACGCTGGTGAACAAGGAGATGAGGGAGGGCGATCGCTACGACGTGCCGATGACCGCGAAGAACCCGCAGATCCGCACCGGCCGCCCCGACCTGCTGACCGTCACCGTCAACGGATCGAACGTGCCGCCGCTCGGCACCGCCGAACGCCCGGTCACCGTCGCGATCAGCGCGGAGGCGCTGCGCAACCGTGGGTCGGCCAGTCCCACGCCGACGCCGTCGCCCGCCGGTTAAGCGTGGCGACAGCTCGCCTGTCTAGAGCGTGATGGCATGGTTTCGACCCATCGGGATTGCGTCTGGGCGGTTGCCGGCGAGGAAGGGCGCGCAACGCGGGCTATCGGCCCGGGCAAGCTTCCTGACGACGTCCGGCGGGCGCCCAGGCGCAACCGCACAGCGGCGGGCGAAAACGACTGCTCAGTCACGATGGGTTGAAACCATGTCATCACGCTCTAGGATCGCGCGGCCCGTCCAACCTGCTCCGGGGGGAGTTTTCATGCGTCATTTCAAAGCCCTTCCGCTTCTCGCCCTGCTCGCCGCATGGCCCGCCGCAGCCCAGACCACCAGCCAGATCGAACCGCGCGTCAACAAGCTGGAGCGCGAGATGCGCGCCGTGCAGCGCAAGGTCTTTCCGGGCGGTTCCCCCAATCAGGTCGAACCGCAGATCACCGCGCCGACCCAGCCGACAGAAATCCCCGGCAGCCCGTCGAGCGGCCCGCTCGCCACGCTGACCTCGCGGGTCGACGCGCTCGAATCGCAGCAGCAGTCGCTGACCGGCCAGCTCGAACAGGCGCAATATAAGCTGCGCCAGCTCGAATCGGCGTTCGAGGCGTACAAGACCGCGACCGATGGCAAGCTCAGGACGCTGGAATCGGCCGGGGCGCCGGCCATCGCCCCCGCCACCCCCGGCGCGGTTGCGGCGGCGGGCGACACCTCGACCGACACCCCACCCCCCACGCGCGGCCCCGGCAATGGCGGCGGGACGCTGGGCGGCACCACCGTCCGCCCGCCGGTCGTCACCGCGCCCGCCGCCACCGCCGACCCGGCCCGCGCCCAGCGGATCGCCGCGATCGAAAAGCCCGCCACCGGCGACGCGGCGGAGGACGGCTATCTCTACGGCTTCCGCCTGTGGAGCGCGAAACTCTATCCCGAAGCGATCACCGCGCTGCGCCCGGTCGTATCAAAATACCCCAAGCACCGCCGCGCCAGCTACGCCCAGAACCTGATCGGCCGCGCCTATCTCGACGACGGCAAGCCCAGCCTCGCCAGCCGCGAATTCTACGACAATTACAAGAACATGCCCGACGGCGAACGCGCTCCGGACAGCCTGTTCTATCTGGCGGACGCGCTGACCAAATTGAAGAAGACCAAGGAAGCCTGCGACGTCTATGGCGAACTGAGCGACGTCTATGGCGACAAGATTTCGGGCGCGATGAAGGCGGACGTTGCGAGGGGGCGCAGCGCCAACAAGTGCGCGGCGTGAGGGGCCTGCTTTGCCGCCGCTCCGTTTGTCCTGAGTAGCTGCTGAGCCTGTCGAAGCAGCGTATCGAAGGACCGCCACAGGTGCTTCGATACAGGTCTTCGACTACGCTCAGCCCTTACTCAGCACGAACGGGATTTATACCCATCCGTTCGGTTCGACCAGCTTCGAGCGAAGTCGAGAAGCGTCCGTCGAGAACGCCCTGTTTGAGGCAACCCCTTCTCGACAGGCTCGAACCTGCGCTCGAAGCAAACGGGTTGGCAAGGAAGGTGTTGGCGAGTTGACGGATAATGGGTGACGAGTCGAAGCGACACGGTTCCGAACGCCCGTAATTCCAACAAACCCGTTCGGTTCGAGCAGCTTCGAGCTTGTCGAGAAGCGTCCGTCGAGAACCCGCCGTTTAAGACACCCCCCGGCCCGACAGACTCGAAGCTGCGCTCGAAGCAGACGGGGAGAAAGGATAAGGGAACGGCACCCATGCCGCAGTCCGACTCGCCCGCATCATGACCCTTCCCCCCGAAGCCCTCACCCGCTTCACCCGCGACCTGACGGCGCTCACCCCCGCCCCCACACCCGACCGTCCGCTGGCGATCGCCGTCTCCGGCGGCCCCGACTCGATGGCGCTCCTCGCCCTCGCCGCCACCGCCTTCCCCGGCAGCGTGATCGCCGCCACCGTCGACCACCGCCTCCGCCCCGCCGCAGCGGAGGAAGCGGCGATGGTCGCCGACTGGTGCCATACCCACGCCATCCCCCACGCGACGCTTCGGCCCGCCAATCCCCCCGCCGGCGCCAGCATTCAGGCTCAGGCCCGCCACGCCCGCTACGCCCTGCTCGCCGACTGGGCACGCGCTGCCAACGCAACCGCGCTCGCAACCGCCCATCACGCCGACGATCAGGCCGAAACCTTCCTGATGCGCGCCGCCCGCGCCTCCGGACCGGCGGGCCTCGCTGGCATCCGCCCACGCTGGGAGTTCGACGCGACACGGTGGCACGCCGCCTACCCCCAGACGTCACCACAGCGCAGGCTGGGGTCTCCCTCGCGGCAAAGCGACGCCAACCAATCGGGAGATTCCAGCCTGCGCCGGGGCGACGTCCATGACGACACCCTCCCCATCGTCCGCCCGCTTCTCGGCCGGCGCCGTGCCGATCTCCGCACCCTCGCCGCCGGTCTCCCCTTCATCGACGACCCGTCGAACACCGACCCGCGCCACGACCGCACCGCCGCCCGCGCGCTGCTGGCCGTGGGGCACATCGACCCGCTTGCCCTCGCCGCTGCCGCCGCGCATTGCCGCGAGGTCGACGCAACGCTCACCGAAACCGTCGACTGGCTATGGCGCACCCGCCGCACGGACTCCGAAGCCGGCGAATGCTGCTTCGATGCGACCGACCTGCCCCGCGAACTGCGCCGCCGACTCGCCCGCCGCGCGATCGCCGACGTCCGCCGCGCCACCCGCATCACCGAAGGCCCATGGTCCGACGCCGCCAACATCGAATCGCTGCTGAACGCGCTCGAGTCGGGCGGAAAAGCGACGAAAGCCGGTGTCCTGGCATCGACAAAAGGCGGAATCTGGCACTTTCGCCCCGCTCCGCCGCGCCGATCAGACTGATCGACGTTGTTCCATTGCCATTAACCTCGCCTCGCCTATCTTGGGTGCACTGAGAGGTAGCACGTCCGCATGAACGACAACGACAAGCAGAACGGCCCCGAAAACAACGGCGGCAACCCCTGGATGAAGAGCCTGTTGATCTGGGTCGGCATCTTGGTGTCGCTGGCGATCTTCGTCCAGCTGTTCAACGGCCCGTCGACGCAGACCCAGGGGCAGGTGATCCCCTATTCGACCTTCCTGAACAGGGTCGACGAAGGATCGGTGCGCGAGGTCAATATCGCGACCAACACCATCACCGGCATTCAGACCAATGACGAAAAGTTCCGCACCAACGCGCTGAACGATCCCAACCTGATCGAACGGCTGCGCGCGAAGAACGTCGTCATGAACGCACGTCCGGAGGAAGGGCCGAATATCTGGATGGCGATCCTCGTCCAGTCGCTGCCGTTCCTGCTGTTCCTCGGCATCGCCTTCTTCGTCCTGCGCCAGATGCAGAAGGGCGGCGGCGGCGGCGGCGCGATGGGCTTCGGCAAGTCGCGCGCGCGGATGCTGACGCAGAAGGAAGGCAAGGTCACGTTCGACGATGTCGCCGGCATCGACGAGGCACGCGCCGAGCTGACCGAGATCGTCGACTTCCTGAAAGACCCGACCAAGTTCGCCCGTCTCGGCGGCAAGATTCCGAAGGGTGCGCTGCTGGTCGGCTCGCCCGGCACCGGCAAGACGCTGCTGGCCCGCGCGATCGCGGGGGAAGCGGGCGTGCCGTTCTTCACCATTTCGGGGTCGGACTTCGTCGAGATGTTCGTCGGCGTCGGCGCCAGCCGCGTCCGCGACATGTTCGAACAGGCCAAGAAGTCGGCGCCCTGCATCGTCTTCATCGACGAAATCGACGCGGTTGGCCGCCATCGCGGGGCTGGTCTCGGCAACGGCAATGACGAGCGCGAGCAGACGCTGAACCAGCTGCTGGTCGAAATGGACGGGTTCGAGGCGAACGAGGGCATCATCATCGTCGCGGCGACCAACCGCCCCGACGTGCTCGACCCCGCGCTGCTGCGTCCGGGCCGCTTCGACCGGCAGGTCGTGGTGCCGCGCCCCGATATCGAAGGCCGGATCAAAATCCTGCAGGTCCATATGAAGAAGGTGCCGTTGGCACCCGACGTCGATGCCCGCGTCATCGCGCGTGGCACGCCGGGCTTCTCCGGTGCCGACCTCGCCAACCTCGTCAACGAAGCGGCGCTGATGGCGGCGCGCAAGGGCAAGCGGCTGGTCGCCAACTCGGAATTCGAGGAAGCGAAGGACAAGGTCATGATGGGTGCCGAACGGCGCTCGATGGTCATGACCGACGACGAAAAGCGGATGACCGCCTATCACGAGGCCGGCCACGCCATCGTCTCGCTCCACGAACCGGCATCGGACCCGATCCACAAGGCGACGATCATCCCGCGCGGCCGGGCGCTGGGCATGGTGATGCGTCTCCCCGAGCGGGATTCGTATAGCTATCACCGTGACAAGATGTACGCGAACCTGTCGGTTGCCATGGGGGGCCGCATCGCCGAGGAAATCGTCTTCGGCTATGACAAGGTATCGTCGGGCGCCTCGGGCGACATTCAGCAGGCGACCAGCCTCGCCCGCGACATGGTGACCCGCTGGGGCATGTCGGACGCGGTCGGCCCGGTCGAATATGCCGAACCGCAGGGTGAGAGCTTCCTCGGCTATTCGTCCTCGGCGCCGGCGCGCATGTCGAACAAGACCGCCGAACTGATCGACAGCGAAATCAAGCGTATCGTCGAAGGCGGTCTGGACCGCGCCCGCAAGCTGTTGACCGAGCATGTCGATCAGCTGCACCTGCTGGCCGGCGCGCTGCTCGAATTCGAAACCCTGTCGGGCGACGAGATCAAGCGGCTGATCGCGGGCGAGGATATCGGCCGGGACGAAGGCACGCCGTCGACCCCGCTGGCCGCCGCCGGCACCTCGATTCCGAAGACCCGCCGCCCGCGCGGCCCCTTCGGATCGCCGACGCCGCAAGGCGCCTGAACGACCTTTCCGGTGGCGGGGCGATCGCTCCGCCACCGGTCGTCACACCCGTGCGCGAAAGCGTCACTAGGCCGGATCGACATTCAGGATTCCCAAACGGCGTGAAGGCTGATTCATAGGCATCCATGTCGGACGTGGAGCGGATAATGGGGATCAAGCGATACGAGTTGAGCGAGGCGCAATGGTTGCGAATTGCCTCGCTGGTTCCGGGCAAGACGGCTGATCCTGGCCGGACAGGCGCGGATAATCGCCTGTTCGTGAACGGATGTCTGTGGGTGCTGCGCTCTGGCGCCCATTGGTGCGACCTTCCGGAGCGCTATGGCAAGTGGAAAACGGTGCACCGGCGTTTCAGCCGCTGGTGTCACGCTGGGGTCTGGGAGCGGGTGTTCGAGGCGCTGACCGCCGACCGGGACAACCAGTATCTGATGATCGACAGTACGATCGTTCGCGCCCATCAGCAGGCGGCGACCGGAAAAGGGGGGCCAAGGATCAGGCGCTGGGGCGTTCCCGAGGTGGACTGACCACCAAGATCCACATGCTCGCCGACACGTTTGGCCGGCCCTTGCGGTTCCGCATCACGCCGGGACAAGCCAGTGACATCGCCTCGGCACCTGCCTTGCTCGAAGGTCAGCGCGGCAAAGCGGTACTCGCCGACAAGGCGTATGATGGCAACGACTTGCGTAGCCAGATCAAGGCGATGCACGCCGAGGCGGTGATCCCGTCCAGGCGCAACCGCAAGGTCGCCATCCCGCACGATGCAGGCATCTACAAGCATCGCAACCAGATCGAGAGATGCTTTGGTCACCTCAAGCATTTCCGCCGCTTCGCCACCCGATACGACCGTCGCACCATCCACTTCATCGGCTTCGTCCACCTCGCGGCTGCCATGATCTGGCTACGCTGAATGTCGATACGGCCTAGGGTGAACTTAGTGAACTTTGGGCCGATATCGCCGATATCCACGTCGCCCATATTGACTTCCCCGACGCGCCGCCGAACGATGTGACATCATCCCATCGCCGCCCGGCGACGGGTAAGGAGTCCCTTGCTCTCATGCGTATCCGTTCGCTGCTTCTCGCCTGCACCCTCGCGCTCGGCGCGTCCACCCTTGCCGCCCAGACCGCCAAGCCCGGCCCCGACATCTGGCCGCCCAATGGCGACATCCCGGCGAAGTTCGTGCCGCCGACCGACAAATACGACTATGTGAAGCGCGAAGTGATGATCCCGATGCGCGACGGGGTGAAGCTGCACACGGTCATCATGATCCCGAAGGGCGCGGCGAACGCACCGATCCTGCTGACCCGCACCCCGTACAACGCCTCGGGCCGCGTCGCGCGTGCCGACAGCACCAGCTATGTCGCGGCACTCCCGCAGGGCGACGAGGTCTTCACCCGCGCCGGCTATATCCGCGTGTTCCAGGACATTCGCGGCAAATACGGGTCGGAGGGCGATTATGTCGTCACCCGCCCGGTGCGCGGTCCTCTCAATCCGACCAACGTCGATCACGTCACCGACGCCTACGACACGATCGACTGGCTGGTGAACAAGGCGAACCTCCCCGAAAGCAACGGCCGCGTCGGCATGCTGGGGTCGTCGTACGAAGGCTTCACCGTCGTCATGGCGCTGCTGAACCCGCACCCGGCGCTGAAGGTCGCCGCCCCCGAAAGCCCGATGATCGACGGCTGGATGGGCGACGACTGGTTCCATTACGGCGCGTTCCGCCTGGCTAATATCGGCTGGATCGGCAGCCAGACCGGCTATAAGGGGCCGGGCGCCTCGCCGCCCTCGACCACCTATGACGATTACGACCAGTTCCGGAATATCGGCTCGGCGAACGACTGGGCGAAGGCGTCGGGCTATGCCCAGCTCCCCTTCTGGCAGCGCTTCGTCGCCCATCCTTCCTACGACGCCTATTGGCAGGGGCAGGCGCTCGACAAGATGATCGCCGCCAATCCCTCCAACGTCCCCACCATGTGGGAACAGGGGCTGTGGGATCAGGAGGATATGTACGGCGCGATCACCGCATGGGAAGCGCTGAAGGCCAAGGGCAAGGGCGGCAACAACTTCCTCGTCATGGGGCCATGGCGGCACAGCGGCGCGAACTATGACGGGTCGTCGCTCGGCGACATCAAGTTCAACGGCGACACTGCGCTGCAATGGCGGCAGAACTACCTGTTCCCCTTTTTCGACCAGTATCTGCGCGACGGCCGCCCGGCCTTCACCCCGCCGCAGGCGCTGATCTACAATACCGGCGAGAACCATTGGGACGAACTGTCGCAATGGCCGCTGTCGTGCGAAAAGGGCTGCGCGGCACCGCTCAAGCCCATCTATCTCGGCGCGGACGGCGACCTGGGCTTCACCGCTGCCAGGACCGGTGGCGACAGCTATGTGTCCGACCCCGCCAAGCCGGTCCCGCATCTTTCGCGTCCGGTCAATTTCGACGATGGCCGGTGGAAGGCGTGGCTGGTCAGCGACCAGCGCCATGTCGACGGCCGCACCGACGTCATGACCTATCAGACCCCGGTGCTGACCCAGCCGGTCAAGGTCGCCGGCGCGCCGATCGCCGACATCTTTGCGAAGACGACCGGGACCGATGGCGATTTCGTGGTGAAGGTGATCGACGTCTATCCCGACGTCGTGCCGGGCCAGCCGGCGATGGGCGGATACCAGCTTCCGATCAGCCTCGACATCTTCCGCGGCCGCTATCGCAACGACTTCGCCAAGCCCTCGGCGATCCCGGCCAACAAGACGCAGCGCTACCGCTTCCGCCTGCCGACGGTGAACCACGTGTTCCAGCCGGGCCATCGCATCATGGTGCAGGTCCAGTCGTCGCTGTTCCCGCTCTACGACCGCAACCCGCAGACCTATGTCCCGAACATCTTCACCGCGCCCAAGGACGCGTACAAGAAGGCGACGGTGACGATCGAACGCGGCGGCAGCAGCCCGAGTGCGGTGTGGCTCCCGGTGGTCGAGGCGAAATAGGGCATCGGCCACGCCCCGAACGTCACCCCAGCGCAGGCTGGGGTCTCCCTGTTGGTTGGCGGATCGCCTGCAACACAGAGACCCCAGCCTGCGCTGGGGTGACGCCTGATAATCTACCCGTGATTCCGCCCGAAATCCTCGCGGGCATCGTCCTGCCCCTGCTCGACGATCGACCGCCGGATCGCCCGCGTCCGGGTGAACAGGTCGAACAGTTCGTCGCCCTTGTCCCAGCGGATCGCACGTTGCAGCGCCGACAGGTCCTCCGAAAAGCGCTGGAGCATCGCCAGCACCGCATCCTTGTTCGCGAGGAACACGTCGCGCCACATCGTCGGGTCCGACGCGGCGATGCGGGTGAAGTCGCGGAAGCCGCCCGCCGAATATTTGATGACCTCGCTCTGCGTCACGGCTTCCAGATCGGACGCGGTGCCGACGATGGTATAGGCGATCAGGTGCGGCAAATGGCTGGTCACCGCCAGCACCAGATCATGATGCTGCGCGTCCATCCGGTCGATCTCGGCACCCAGCCGCCGCCAGAACTCGGCGACCCGCTCGACCGCTATCGCATCGGCATCCACCGCCGGGGTCAGGATGCACCACCGCCCCTTGAACAGGGTCGCGAAGCCCGCCTCCGGCCCGCTACGCTCGGTCCCGGCCACGGGATGCGCCGGCACGATCGCGACGCCGGGCAATGCCTCGGCCAGCGCCGCGGCGATGCCCGCCTTGCTCGACCCGACATCGCTGACGATCACGCCTGCGGGCAGGTCGTCGGCGATCTCGGCGGCGACCGTCCCGATCGCCCCCACCGGCACGCACAATATCACCAGATCGGCATCGATCACCGCCGCGCCGGCATGATCGGTACAGTCGTCGACCAGTCCCAGCGCCCGTACCTGCTCGCGCGCTTCGGCCGAGGCATCATGTCCGGTCAGCCGCACCGTCGGCATCTCGGCGCGCACCGCCCGCGCGATCGACGACCCGATCAGCCCCAGCCCGATGATGGCGACGCGGGAAAAGGGCAGCATCAGCCGCCCACGATCTCACGCAGCGCGGCGGCGATGCCCCGCACCTCCGCCTCGGTCCCGATCGAGATGCGCAGGCCGTTGGCCAGCCCCTGACCCGGCAGCCAGCGGACGATGAACCCCTTGTCCATCAGCGCCTGATAGGCGTCGCCCGCGCCGACCGGCCCTTCGAACAGCACCAGCACGAAATTGGCCTTGGACGGCACGGCACGCAGGCCGGCATTGCCCATCGCGGCGATCTCGCCCTCGAACCATGTCCGCCACTGGCGGTTATGCGCGCGGCTCGCCTCGACGAACCCCTTGTCGCAGATCGCGGCGATCGCCGCCTGCTGCCCGGCGGTGGTGACGTTGAACGGTGCGCGGATGCGATGCATCGCGTCGATCGCCTCGGCCGATCCATAGCCCCAGCCGATCCGCTCGGCTGCAAGGCCGTGGATCTTCGAAAAGGTCCGCGTGACCAGCACGTTCGGCTGGCTCTTTGCCAGTTCGAGGCCATGATCGTCCTCGGCCGGTTCCAGATACTCGGCATAGGCCTGATCGAGCACCAGCAGTACGTCGGACGGCAGCCCGGCATGCAACCGCGCGATCTCCGATCGCGACGCATAGGTGCCGGTCGGGTTGTTGGGATTGGCGACGAACACCACGCGGGTCCGCTCGGTCACGCAGGCGAGGATCGCGTCGACATCGGTCGCATGATCCTTGTCCGGCGCGATCACCGGCGTCGCGCCGACCCGCCGCGCCGCGATCTCATAGACCGCAAAGCCGTAGCGGACGAAGATCACCTCGTCGCCCGCCCCCGCATAGGCACCGGCGGCCAGATGCAGCACCTCGTCCGATCCGGTGCCATAGATGATCCGCGCCGGGTCCAGCCCATGCGCATGCCCGATCGCCGCGCGCAGATCGGCAGCACCGGCATCGGGATAGCGCTCGAGACTGCGGTCCGCGGTCGCAAAGGCGGCACGGGCATGCGGCGAGGTGCCGAGCGGGTTCTCGTTGGACGACAGCTTCGCCACCTGCCGCCCGTCATCGGTCTTGGACCGGCCGGGGACATAGGGGGCGATGTCGAGGATCCAGGGCTTGGGAGCGGGCGCGTTCATGGGTCCGCGCAGTGGCAAATGCGGGACGTGAACGCAAGGTTTTGGGGCGGGGGAACGACCTGCAAGCATCCAACTATCGCCACGAAACGTCGCTCCAGCGAAGGCTGGGGCCTCAAGCGGCTCTTGCCCCGGCCCACCACGGGGAGATCCCAGCCTTCGCTGGGATGACGACCGGGGTCGGGTGGCCGACGTCTTGCCCCACCCCGACCCTTGAACCCGCCGCCCCGGCCAACTACCGCAACCCGCATGGATTCCCGTTTCGGTCCCGATCGCCGCGCTACCCTGTCCACCGGCCTCGCGCTGGATGGCGGCGCGATGCTGCCCGCGATCGACATCGCCTATGAAACCTATGGCACGCTGTCGCCGGCGCGCGACAATGCGATCCTGATCTGCCACGCGCTCACCGGCGACCAACATGTCGCCTCCGCGCACCCCCGCACCGGCAAGCCCGGCTGGTGGTCGCGCATGGTCGGTCCGGGCAAGCCGATCGACCTCGACCGGCATTTCGTCATCTGCTCGAACGTGCTGGGCAGCTGCATGGGGTCGTCGGGACCGGCCAGCATCGACTCCGCGACCGGAACGCCGTACGCGATGCGCTTTCCGGTGCTCACGATCCGCGACATGGTGCGGGCGCAGGGGATGCTGCTCGACCATCTCGGCATCGAGCGGCTGCGCGCGGTGGTCGGCGGATCGATGGGCGGCATGCAGGCATTGTCGTGGGCCGCGACGCTGCCGGATCGGGTCGAGGCGGTCGTCGTGATCGCGTCGACCGCGCGGCATTCGGCGCAGAACATCGCCTTTCACGAAGTCGGCCGTCAGGCGATCATGGCCGATCCCAACTGGCGCGGCGGCAATTATTATGCCGACGGATCGCCGCCTGCGGCCGGGCTGTCGGTGGCGCGGATGGCGGCGCACATCACCTATCTGTCCGAAGCGGGGCTGACCGCCAAGTTCGGCCGCAAGCTGCAGGCGCGTGCCGATGGACAGGCGGGGGCCAAGACCTTCGGCTTCGACGCCGATTTCCAGGTCGAAAGCTATCTGCGGCATCAGGGGCTGGCGTTCACCGACCGGTTCGATGCGAACAGCTATCTCTACATCACCCGCGCACTCGATTATTTCGATCTGGCGGAGGAACATGGCGGGGTGCTCGCCAACGCGTTCCGCGCGACGAAAGCGCGCTTCTGCATCGTCAGCTTCGATACCGACTGGCTGTACCCGACCGCCGAGTCGCGCAGCATCGTCCACGCGCTGAACGCCGCCGGGGCGCCGGCCAGCTTCGTCGAACTGTCCTCGCCGTTCGGCCATGACGCGTTCCTGCTCGATTCGCCCGAACTCGACCGGATCATGCGCGGTTTCCTGGAGGCGGGGGCATGACCATCGATCTTTCCGACGATCGCGACCGGATCGACATTGCGCGTGTCCATGGGTGGCTGGCGTCGAGCTATTGGTCGCCCGGCATCGACCGCGCGCTGGTCGAGCGCGCCATCGCCGGATCGCAGCCGCTCGGCGCCTATCGCGACGGCGTTCAAGTGGGTTTCGCGCGCGCGATCACCGATCGGGCGACCTTCGCATGGATCGCCGACGTGTTCGTCGACGATGCCGTGCGCGGTCGGGGCATCGGCCGGGCGATGGTCAGCTGGTTCGTCGACCATCCCGATCTGGCCGGTATCCGCCGCATCGGCCTGGTCACGGCGGACGCGCACGGCGTGTATGCGAAGCTCGGCTTTCATGCCCTGCTGCGACCCGATCGCTATATGGAGCGACTGTCGCCGGACGCGGCGGCGATGCTGAAGGCAGTGCCATGACGATGACGAACGGAGCACGGGCATCCTTGCGCCCCGACCTCGCGATCATCGCCGCCCATGTCGCGCGCGGATCGCGTGTCCTCGACGTCGGGTGCGGCGACGGGCAGCTGATGGCGGCGCTGCGCGACGAACGCGGCGTCGATGCGCGCGGGCTGGAAATCGATCCGGGCAATGTCGCCGATGCGATGGCGCGCGGGCTGTCGGTGATGCAGGGCGATGCCGATCGCGACCTCGCCGATTATCCCGACGCCAGCTTCGACTATGCGATCCTCAGCCAGACGTTGCAGACCGCGATGCGGCCGCATGTCGTGCTCGACCATCTGCTGCGCATCGGCGCGCAGGCGTTCGTTTCCTTTCCCAACTTCGCCCATTGGCGGGTGCGCGCGTCGCTGCTGTGGGGCGGGCGGATGCCGGTGACGAAGCTGCTGCCGCTCGAATGGTATGAGACGCCGAACATCCACCACCTGACGATCGACGATTTCCGCGCCTATGTCGCGAAGCAGGGGATCACGGTGGTCGACGCATGGTTCCTGTCGAAGGGCACGCGGACCACGGCGGCGGCGGCGAACTTCCGTGCCGAACATGCGGTGTTCCTGCTCAAACGCTGACGCCGCGTTAACCATTGTGAAGGCTTTGCGGCCGATATTTCCGTCTGTCGGGGGACAAGACGGGAATCGGTTCGATGCGTACACGCCTGCTCCTGCTCGCTGCCTGTGGTGCCGCGCTGCTCCACGGTTGCGCGCGCAAGACGCCCGAGGTCGCGGTGGTGACGCCGCCGCCGGTGCCGGTCGCGACGCCCGCTCCCAAGCCGAAGCCGCCGATGGGCGCCGCCGCCAACCTCACCATCCCCGCCGTGCTCGCCAACGGCAATTATGCGACGCCCAACCATGCCCTGTCGGCCGATGCCGCGGTCTGGCATCTGCGGTCGGCGCTGAACGTCGCCGCGCTCCAGTGCAATATCGCCGATCCGACCGGCGTCGCGCAGTATAACCGCCTGCTGAAGGTCCATACCGCCCGTTTCGCCGCCGCGCACAAGGCGCTGGAGGCGGAATATCGCCGGGGTGGCGGCGACTGGCAGGACCGGTTCGACGACGCGATGACCCGGGTCTATAATTATTTCGCCCAGCCGCCGGTGCGCGACCAGTTCTGCGCCACCGCGCTGCCGATGCTGACACAGGTCGCCGACCTGCCCGTGGGCGGCATCGACGGTTTCGCCGCGCCGGGCATCGCCTCGCTCGACCAGCCCTTCGTCGATTTCTACCGCGCCTATGACCAGTATCGCGTCGAACTGGCGGCGTGGCAGGCGGGACAGGTGCCGATGCTGAAGGTCGATCCGCAAATCCTCGTCGCATCGACCGACGTCACCGGCGGCGGCTACCGCATGGCGGCGCGCTAAGGCGTTGACTAAGGCCCCCGTTCGCGCGTCTTGCAGACCGCGAGTGCCAAGTGGGAGTGCCGCCATGACATCCTTGCCGACCCGCATGATCGGGCCGTTCGCCGTTTCGGCGATCGGCCTTGGCTGCATGAACCTCAGCCACGCCTATGGCGAGCCGACGACCGAGGCGGAGGGCTTGGCCCTTCTGAACCGCGCACTCGATCTAGGCGTAACATTGCTCGATACCGCCGCGCTCTATGGCGGCGGGGCGAACGAGCGGCTGGTGGCGCAGGTGCTGCACCGCCGGTCGGAATTCACGCTGGCCAGCAAATGCGTGCTGGATATGCGTGACGGGCAGCGCATCCTCGACGGATCGCCCGACGCGATCGCCACCACGCTCGACGCCGCGCTCGGCCGGCTCGGGACCGACCATATCGACCTTTATCATCTCCACCGGCTCGACCCGAAGGTGCCGATCGAGGAATCGGTCGGCGCCCTTGTCCGCGCCAAGGAAGCGGGCAAGATCGGCGCGCTGGGGCTGAGCGAGATGGCCGCCGCGACCATCCGCCGCGCCCAAGCCGTCCACCCGATCGCCGCGGTGCAGAGCGAATATTCGCCCGCCGTCCGCAATCCCGAGGTCGCGGTGCTCGACACCTGCCGGGAACTCGGCATCGCCTTCGTCGCCTTTTCGCCGGTGGCGCGGGGATTGCTGGCGGGCAGCGTGCGCGCCGACGATTATGTGGCAGGCGACATCCGCCGCACCATGCCGCGCTTCGTCGAGCCGCACCTGTCGCGGAACCTGAGCATCGTCGACGCCTATGACCGGATCGCGGCCGAGGCCGGTATCACCCCGGCGCAGCTGTCGCTCGGCTGGCTGCTCGCCCGCGCACCGCATATCGTGCCGATCCCCGGAACGCGCTCGATCGCGCATCTGGAGGAGAATGTCGCCGCCGCAACGCTGGAGATCGCACCTGACGTCTTGGCCGCGGTCGACGCGCTGTTCCCACCCAACGCGCTGACCGGCGCGCGCTATGCCGCCGCCGCACAGGCGCAGATCGATACCGAGTTGCTGACGGGCGAGGAACTGGAGGGCTAGAACGCCCGGCGCAGCGTCACCGACACCTCGCGCGGTGCGACCGGATAGCCGATCGCGCCGACGCTGCCGGTGTTGAAACGCCGGTCGGTCAGGTTCGTCGCGGCCAGCATCACCGTCCACGGCCCGGCCGCATAGGCCAGCTGGGCATTGGCCTGCTGCGCGTCGGTCACCCGGTGCTGCGGTTCGTTGCACAGCGCGATATTGTAGGGCGACGCCCCGCTGATATCGCCGCCCAGCCGCCAGCTGCCGCGCGTCACCGCCGCACGTGCCTGATAGCGCACCGCCGGGGTGAAGCGCAGGTCGAGGTCGCGCTCATCGGCGACGAAGGCGGTGCAGCCGGGACTGGTCTTCAGCCGGGTGAAGCGGTCCGCCAGCGTCGCGATCCAGCCGCCGACCTCCAGCCAAGGCAGGGGCCGCACACTCGCGTCGGCCTCCAGCCCCTGAATCCGGGCGTCGCCGACATTCTGGCGAAAGATTTCGGGCGGGGTGCCGGCGCGGGCGGCGGAAAAGGCGATGTCGGTATAGTCGCTGACGAAATAGTCGACGTCCCAGCGGACCCGCCCGCCCGCCGCGCTGCCCTTGGCCCCGACTTCATAGGTCCATACCCGTTCGGGGGCGATCGCCGACTGGCGGTTCAGCACGAAGTCGATGTTGCGCGCCCGCCCGTCGAAGCTGCCGCTGCGAAACCCCTTGGCGACAGACGCATAGGCCAGCACGTCGCCCAGCCGGTAATCGATCGCCACGCGCGGCGACAGGTCGCGCCACGATTGCCGGATCGTGCGTTCGGCGCGGCGGCCATCGGGCAGGATCAGCACGGTGTCCGGCGCGGTCAGGAACTGCACGTCGTAGCGCTTGCACTCATCGGTCCAGCGCGCGCCCAGCGTCACGCGCGCCTTCGCCCCGATCTTGCCCGTCGCCGAGGCGAAGGCCGACCAGCTGTCGGTATCGAGCGCGGGGCGATAGGGCGACCAGGTGCCGGTGGTGCCCGACCCGCGCGATGGTGCCGCAAAGAAATCGTCCGTCCGGTAGCGCGCCGCCGTCCCCGCCGGGGTGGCGAAGCTGATCGCGGTCAGCTGGTCATTATGTTCGTGGAAATAATAGCCGCCCGCCAGCCACTCGATCCGCCCCTCCAGCGCCTCGCCGGCGAGGTTGATCTCCTGGCTCACGCTATGCTGGCGCTGGTCCTGCAACAGGATCACCGCCGTCCCGCTACCCGGCGCATTGGCGGTCTGATCGAAGCCGATCCGCGACCGCAAGCGCCGCCACCCGGTGATCGAGGTCAGCGTCGTCCCCTCGCCCAGCGCAACATCGGCGCGCAACGACGCACCGCCGCTGTCGGTCTTGTTGAGCGGCATCGTATCGGCCGACCGGAACCGGTCGATATCGCCGTCACGCTCGCGAAACACATTGGTGAAGCGCCCCGGACGCGCCGGATCGGGCAGGAATTGCTGCGGGAAACGCGGGGTGGAGCGCTCGCGCGTCAGGTCGGCGGTCGCGAGCAGCGTCAGCCGGTCGGTCGGCGTCCAGAGCAGGCTCGCCCGGCCGCCTTGCACATCCTGTCCGTTGACCACCGCGCCATCGGTCAGGTTGCGGCCCCAGCCGCGCTGGTTGCGCGAAATGCCCGACAGCCGCAGCGCCGCCTTGTCCGACAGCGGCAGGTTGACCGTGCCGCGCGCGTCCACCCGGCGATAGCTGCCGATGGTCAGGTCGGCCATGCCGTTCACGCCGTCGGTCGTCGGCCGCTTCGTCACCACCTTGATCGCGCCGCCCGACGTGTTGCGGCCATAGAGCGTGCCCTGCGGTCCGCGCAGCACCTCGATCCGTTCGATGTCGATCAGGTCGAGCAGCGATCCCGTCGCGCGCGGCAACAGCACGTCGTCGACATAGATGCCGACCGGCGGATCGTTGGTGAAGATCGAATCGCCCTCGCCCACCCCGCGCAGGAACACCAGCGCGCCCGACGTCGTCCCGAAATTGCGCGCGAGATAGAGGTTGGGGACATTGGCGCCCAGCCGGTCGAGGCTGCGTACGTCCTGATCGTCGAGCCGTGCGGCATCGAGCACCGTCGCCGCGATCGGCACGTCGTCGGCCCGCTCCTCGCGCCGCTGGGCAGTGACGATGATGTCGCTGTCGCCCGGCCGGTCCTGCGCCAAGGCCGGCGTCGCACACAGGCTCAACGCCGCGACGATGGCCGATCGTGTCGGCGCGCTAACGGTCGGTCGCAACTTTCTTCCCCCCATGACAGGCGCCGCCCCATAGGGAAGAATGTCGCGACCGACCAGCCGGGTCGGTTACAGCCCCTCGTGGCGCAGCGGCCGGGCGAGCAGCGTGTCGATCACCTGCGCCACCGGCGTACCGTCGAGCAGCGCGCCGACCGCCGCCGTCACCGGCATGTCGACCCCGGCCTCGGCCGCCGCCTCGCACAGGACGGGCGCGGTGAACGCGCCCTCCGCCACGGTCCGGCGATCCGCCATCAGTTCGGCGGCGGCACGCCCCTGCCCCAGCCCGACGCCCAGCGAATAGTTGCGCGATGCGGTGGAGGAACAGGTCAGCACGAGGTCGCCGAGGCCCGACAGCCCGGCCAGCGTTTCCGCCCGTGCACCGCGCGCCAGCCCGAAGCGGGTCATTTCGGCAAAGCCGCGCGCGATCACCGATGCCCGCGCATTCTGGCCCAGCCCCGCGCCCTCGACGACGCCACAGGCGATGGCGAGGACGTTCTTGACCGCGCCGCCGATCTCCGCGCCGATCACGTCGTCGCTGGCATAGGGGCGGAAGGCAGGTGCTGCGAGCCGTTCGGCCAGCCGGTCGCGCAGCATAGCGTCGGCGCAGGCGAGGGTGACGGCGGTCGGCTTGCCCGCCGCAACCTCATGCGCGAAGGTCGGGCCGGACAGCACCGCAACCGGGGCCTGTGGGTGGACGGCGCGCGCCACCTCGCCGACCAGCATCCGCGTGCCCGCCTCAATCCCCTTGGCGCATAGCACCAGCGCGCGGGTGCCGACATCGATCGCCGACAACACGCTGCGGACATGCTGCGCCGGGGCGACGATCAGCAGCGCCTCCGCATCGTGCAGTTCGCCGGCATCGGTCGTCGCACGGATCGAATCGGACAGCGTGACGCTTGGCAGGAACAGCGGGTTGGTGCGGGTGGCGTTGATCGCATCGGCGACCTCGCCCTCGCGCACCCACAAAGTCACATCGCCGCCCCGCGCCGCGACCTGTGCCAGCGCGGTGCCCCATGCGCCGCCACCGATGACCCCGATCTTCATGCCTTCACTCCTGCCCCACGCACCTTTTCCGCCGACGGATCGAGCGGCCAGCGCGGCCGCGCCGCCACGTCGAGCGGGTCGCTATGCCCGGCCATGAACCGCTCCGCCCCGGCCCACGCGATCATGGCGGCATTGTCGGTACACAGCCAGAGCGGCGGCGCGACGAAGCGCAGGCCGTTCGCCTCGGCCAGTCCCTCCAGCGCCGAACGCACCGCGCGATTGGCGGCGACCCCGCCCGCCACCACCAGCGCGCTGACCGGGCCGGCCAGATGCAGCGCCAGCTTCGTCCGGTCGAGCAGGCAGTCGACCACCGCCTGTTGGAACGATGCCGCGATGTCGGCGGTCGTGTGGATACCGGCATCGTGTGCACGCAGCACCGCGCTTTTCAGCCCGGCAAAGGAGAAATGCGGATCGGGCGTGCCGACCAGTGGCCGGGGCAGCGGCACCGCCTTCGCATCGCCCGCCTGCGCCGCCGCTTCGACCCGTGGCCCGCCGGGATAGCCGAGGCCCAGCACCTTCGCGGTCTTGTCGAACGCCTCGCCCGCGGCATCGTCGATCGTGGTGCCCAGCCGCCGATATTGGCCGACGCCGTCGACCCGCAGCAGCTGGCAATGGCCGCCCGACACCAGCAGCAGCAGATAGGGATAGGCGAGGTCCGGATCGGTCAGCCGGGGGGAAAGCGCATGGCCTTCCAGATGATTGACCGCGACCAGCGGCTTGTTCGCCGCCAGCGCCAATGCCTTGGCGGTCACCAGCCCGACCATCACCCCGCCGATCAGCCCGGGGCCGGCGGTGGCGGCGATCGCATCGACGTCGGTTAGCGTGACGCCGGCATCGGCCAGCGCGCCCTCGACCAGCAAGGGCAGGATCTCGACATGCGCGCGCGCCGCGATTTCGGGCACGACTCCGCCATAGGGGGCATGCGCCGCCTCCTGTCCCGCGAGGCGATGCGACAAGATGGTGCGGTCGCCGCGCACCAGCGCCACGGCGGTTTCGTCGCAGCTGGATTCGATACCGAGGATGAGGGGGGTGGACATGCGGTCGGCTGTAGCGCGGATCGGGTGGCGGTAGGAAGATTGGTTCACGCGAAGGCGCGAAGGCGCGGAGAAGAAGATTGTTTTCGCGCAGAGACGCAGAGGGCGCAGAGGGGGTGCGTTCGGAATGACCCGCTCGCGATCGGGAGACCGTTGGTGAGAACCGCTGACGCGGCAGCGCACGCACCCTCTTTGCGCCCTCTGCGCCTCTGCGCGATCAAAATCCCTTCTACTTCTTCTTCGCGCCTTCGCGCCTTCGCGTGAACCAGCCTTCTCGACCTTGCCCCGAACGAACGCGATGGATAGCGAGCACCCATGACGTTCAAACTGGGCACGCGCGGATCGCCGCTGGCATTGGTGCAGGCGCACGCGACGCGCGACGCGCTGGCGAAGGCGCACGGGATCGACCCGGCGGACATCGACATCGTGACGATCAAGACCACCGGCGACCGGGTGCAGGACCGCGCGCTGGCCGAGATCGGCGGCAAGGCGCTATGGACCAAGGAACTCGACCGCGCCTTGTGCTGCGGCGAGATCGACGCCGCGGTCCATTCGATGAAGGATGTCGAGACGGTCCGCCCGACCGAAATCCGCATCGCCGCGATGCTGCCGCGCGCCGATGTCCGCGACCGGCTGGTCGGGATCGCCTCGCTCGCCGATCTGCCGAAGGACGGCGTGGTCGGCACCAGCAGCCCGCGCCGTGCCGCGCAGGTGCTGAGCCACCGCAGCGACGCGCGGATCGTGCTGTTCCGCGGCAATGTCGACACCCGGTTGGCCAAGCTGGCGGCGGGGGAGGTCGATGCGACGCTGCTCGCCGCCGCCGGGCTGGAGCGGCTGGGGCGGCACGATGTCGGCACCGCGCTGTCGATCGACACGCTGCTGCCCGCCCCGTCGCAGGGCGCGGTCGGGGTCGAGGTCCGGGCGGAGGATGCCGATGCGCTCGCCTTCGTCCGCGCGATCGACCATGCGCCGACGCATCAGGCGGTGCGTGCCGAGCGCGGCTTCCTCGCGGCATTGGGCGCGGATTGCCATTCCCCGGTCGGCGCGCTGGCAACGATCGAGGGCGACGTCCTGACGCTGCGCGCGCAATTGCTGGCGCAGGACGGCAGCGCGCAGGTGGTCGACAGCGCCAGCGGCGCGATCGACGATATCGACCTGCCGCGCCTCCTTGCCGAAACGATGCTGGCGCGTGCACCCGACAGCGTGGCGAGGCTGTTCGCGCGATGAGCCGGCCGCTGGCGGTGCTGCGCCCCGAACCGGGCAATGCCGCCACGGCGCAGGCGATCGAGGCATTGGGGCGGCGGGCGATCCGCCTGCCGCTGTTCCGCATCGTTCCGCTCGACTGGGACCGCCCGCCGGCGAGCGACCATGACGCGCTGATCCTGACCAGCGCCAATGCGGTGCGACAGGCGGGGGCCGCACTGCAAACCTATGCGACGCTACCGGTCCATGCGGTCGGCGCGGCGACGGCGGCGGCGGCGCGGGCGGCGGGGCTGGATGTGGTCGCGACCGGCGATGCCGATGGGCAGGCGCTGCTCGACGCCGCCGAGCGGGCGGGCGTGCGCCGCGCGCTGCTGCTGACGGCGCGCGACCGCGCGGTCGCCGGCCACCCGGTGTTGCACATGATCCGTGCGGTCTATGCCAGCGAGGCGGTGGACGGGGTCGATGTCGGAGCGCTGCACGGCGCGGTGGCGCTGGTCCATTCGCAGCGCGCCGCGCGGCAACTGGCGATGCTCGCCGACGATCGCGGCGCGATCGCCGTCGCCGCCATCGCCCCCGCCGTCGCCGACGCGCTGGGCACCGGCTGGCAGGCCATCGCCATCGCCGCCCAGCCCGACGACAGCGCGACCATCGCCGCCGCCATCGCGCTTGCCGACGCATGATTGACCCGACGGACGGGCGCGGGGATAAGGCGGTATGATCAGCGAAGATGCGCCTTTCCCGACGACCAGTAGCCCGCGTCGCCGGGGCAGCCGGGGATGGCTGGCCATCGCCCTCATCGCGTTCGTGATCGGGATCGGCGTCACGCTGGCGGTGCTGCGCTATGTGGCGCCACGCTTCGGATGGGGGACGCAGCGACAGGCCGCGACGCCGACCGCGCAGCCGACCCCCGCCGTCGCCAATGCCGCACCGCAGCCACAGGTGTCGGCGCTGCCGATCCTGTCGGCGCGCGAGGCGGCGCTGGCCGCGCGGATCGCCGATCTGGAGACGCGCATCGTTGGGCTGGACAGCAGCGCGCGCAACGCGGCGGGCTATGCGACGCAGGCCGAGGACATGATGGTGATCGTCGCCACCCGCCGCGCGCTGGATCGCGGACGGCCGCTGGAATATCTGGAGGGGCAGCTGCGCGACCGGTTCGGCGGCAGCCGGCCCGATGCGGTCCGTACGCTGATCGCCACCGCGCAGAACCCGGTGACGCTGGACGATCTGCGCACCGCGCTGGATGCCGCCGCGATCCCGCTGACCGCCGGCCCGGCGAACGAGAATTGGTGGGACGGGCTGCGCCGCGAGGTCGGCCAGCTGATCGTCATCCGTCAGGGCACGACCCCCAGCAGCCGTCCGAGCGACCGGCTGGAACGCGCGCGCCGCCGGCTGGATACGGGGCAGGTCGAACAGGCGATGGCCGAAATCGACCGGATGCCCGGTGCCGCCAATGCCGCGGCATGGACCACCGCCGCCAAACGCTATGTCGATGCGCGCAAGGCGCTGGTCGATCTCGAATCGGTCGCGCTGACCACGCCGCGCCCCGCACCGGTGGCACCGCCGGTGATCCTGCAGCCCGTGCCGCTGCAACCCGCCCCCCCCGAGGCCGCCGAGACGGTCGCCCCCACGCTCTAAAGGAAACGCCCATGGCCGATATGGGCCGGTTCGACTGGCAAGACCCCTTCGCCCTCGATGCGCAGCTGACCGACGAAGAGCGGATGGTCCGCGACGTGGCGCATGGCTATGCCCGCACCAAACTGCTGCCCCGCGTCACCCGCGCCTTCCTCGACGAGGATTTCGCGCGCGAGATCATGACCGAGATGGGTCAGCTCGGCCTGCTGGGCGTCACGATCGACCCGCAATATGGCGGCGCGGGCATGGGCTATGTCGCGTACGGGCTGGTCGCGCGCGAGGTCGAGGCGATCGATTCGGGCTATCGCAGCGCGATGAGCGTGCAGTCGAGCCTCGTGATGCACCCGATCAACGCCTATGGGTCCGAAGAGCAGAAGGCGAAATATCTGCCCAAGCTGGCCAGCGGCGAATGGGTCGGCTGTTTCGGGCTGACCGAACCCGATGCCGGGTCCGACCCGGCCGGCATGCGGACGCGGGCGGAGAAGATCGACGGCGGCTATCGCATCTCGGGCGCGAAGATGTGGATCACCAATTCGCCGATCGCCGACGTCTTCGTGATCTGGGCCAAGTCCGACGCGCATGGCGGCAAGATCCGCGGCTTCGTGCTGGAAAAGGGCATGGCGGGGCTGTCCGCGCCGAAGATCGAGGGCAAGCTGAGCTTGCGCGCATCGATCACGGGCGAGATCGTAATGGAGGGGGTCGAGGTCGGCGAAGACGCGCTGCTGCCCAATGTCGAGGGGTTGAAGGGGCCGTTCGGCTGCCTCAACCGTGCGCGCTACGGCATCGCATGGGGCACGATGGGCGCCGCCGAGTTCTGCATGCAGGCCGCCCGCCAATATACGCTCGACCGACAGCAGTTCGGCGTGCCGCTGGCGTCGAAGCAGCTGGTGCAGCTGAAGCTCGCCGACATGCAGACCGAGATCGCCCTGGGGTTGCAGGCGGCATTGCGCGCCGGGCGGATGTTCGACGAGGGCGCGCTGGCGCCTGAGACGATCAGCATCATCAAGCGCAATAACTGCGGCAAGGCGCTGGCCATCGCCCGCACCGCGCGCGACATGCATGGCGGCAACGGCATCGCCGCCGAATTCCATGTGATGCGCCATGCCATCAACCTGGAAACGGTCAACACCTATGAGGGGACCCACGACGTCCATGGACTGATCCTCGGCCGGGCGATCACCGGGATCGCCGCATTCTGATGGGCCGATGTTGATGGATCGCCAGCCGGTCCTGATCGGCGAACTGGTCACGGTCCGGCCGACGACTGCCGACGATTATGATGCGCTCTTCGGCGTCGCGTCCGACCCGGCGATCTGGGACCAGCATCCGGCGCATGACCGCTGGCAACGAGACGTGTTTCGCGCCTTCTTCGACGAGGGGCTGGCGACCGGGGGCATGCTGACGATCCGCGACGCGGCGGACGGCGCGGTCATCGGTGCGACGCGTTTCGTCCCGGCCGAGCCGCACGCCGTGGAGATCGGCTGGACCTTCCTCGCGCGCAGCCATTGGCGACGGGGTTATAATCGCGAGGTCAAGCGGCTGATGATCGACCATGCGCTCGTCCAGGTCGACGCGGTCCGGTTCAGCGCCGGGGAGGACAACCACCGGTCGCGGCGTGCGATCGAGGCGCTGGGCGCGATGCAACTGCCCGAGGCGATGGTCGAACGCGGCGGACAGGTCGTGCCGCGCGTGATCTACGAACTGCGCCGTCCATGAAGCCGCTGGCGGGCGTTCGCGTCGTCGAACTGGCGCGCATCCTCGCCGGGCCGTGGTGCGGGCAGCTGCTCGCCGATCTGGGGGCGGAGGTGGTGAAGGTCGAGCGGCCGGGCAGCGGCGACGACACCCGCCATTGGGGGCCGCCCTTCGTCACCGCGCCCGACGGCACCCCGCGCGACGCCGCCTATTTCCACGCGACCAATCGCGGCAAGCGGTCGGTGGCGATCGACATCGCCACGCCGGAGGGACAGGCCGAGGTCCGCGCGCTGGTCGCCAGCGCCGATGTCGTGATCGAGAATTACAAGGTCGGCGGTCTCGCCAAATATGGTCTCGACCATGCGTCGCTGTCGACGGTGCGCCCGGGGCTGATCACCTGTTCGATCACCGGCTTCGGGCAGGATGGTCCCTATGCCCATCGCGCCGGCTACGACTTCATCATTCAGGCGATGGGCGGGGCGATGTCGCTGACCGGCGAGCCGGACGGGGCGCCGCAGAAAGCCGGGGTCGCCTATGCCGACCTGTTCACCGGGCTGTATTCGGCGGTGGCGATCCTCGCCGCGCTGCGCCGCCGCGACGTGACCGGCGCGGGGGCGTGGATCGACATGGCGCTGATGGATACGCAGGTGGCGGTGCTGGCCAATCAGGCGCTGAACTATATGGCCGGCGCCAGCGTGCCGACGCGGATGGGCAATGGCCACGCCAATCTGGTGCCCTATCAGGCGTTCGAGACGGCCGATGGCGCGCTGATCGTCGCGGTCGGCAATGACGGGCAGTTCGCGCGGCTTTGCGGCGTGCTCGGGCTGGCGTTGCACCTCGATCCGCGCTTCGCGACCAATCCGGCGCGGGTGATGCATCGCCGCGCATTGATCGCGGCGGTGCAGGCGGCGATCGCGACGTGGCGCAAGGCCGACCTGTACGAGGCGCTGGAGGCCGCCGGCATTCCGGCGGGGCCGATCAACGCACTGGACGAGGTCTTCGCCGACCCGCAGGTCATTGCGCGCGGCATGGCGATCCGGCCCGATGGCCTGCCGGGTCTCGCCAGTCCGATCGTGATCGATGGCGAACGGATGGTAGCCGAACGGGGCGCGCCGGAGCGGCCGTGAGGTCCAAAGTTCACTAAGTTCACACTCGTGCGCAGCTTGTCGCGTGGTCGCATTGCCCGAAGAAGTGGCCGCACCCGGATCAGGTCGGGGCGAACAGATGGTCGCCGAACGGAGCACGCCCGAGCGGCCGCAAAGGCCAAAGTTCACTAAGTTCACACTCGTGCGCATTTCGTCGCGCGGTCGCGCTGACCCGAAGAAGTGGCCGCACCCGGATCAGGTCGGAGCGAACGAATGGTCGCCGAACGGAGCACGCCGGAGCGGCCGTGAGGGCCAAAGTTCACCAAGTTCACACTCGTGCGCATTTCCTCGCGCGCGCACGTTGCCTCATAGAAGGAGAAGCGGGACCCCGGATCGAGTCCGGGGTGACGTTGGGGTTGCGGCCATGAGAAAGAGCGGGCGCGGGTCGCGCGTCGTCGATCATGGCTGGGGGTCGCGATGTAGGAAAGCGTTATCCCAGCACCCGGCGGACCAGCGCGCCGCAATCGGCGTTGCCGGCGCGCGGGGTGTCGTCGCCGCCGATGGCGCGGCCGAGCATGCGGAGGATTCCGCCTGCGCTCTTCACGCCCTGCGGGATTTGGACCTCGGGCGTCTGGAGGTGGCCGGTGATGCGCACCGGCTGGTCGAGGTGGAGCAGGGTGCGCTGCTTGGGCGTGCCGGTCAGCGCGATCGACAGGGTTTCATCGGACAGGCGCACCATCCCCTGCCCCCGCGTCTGTGCGCGCGAGGTGTCGATCAGCAGCGGATCGATCCGGCCGATGCCGTTGGTGACGTCCAGCCGCAGCCCGAGGCAGCGCAGCCGCGCCTGCGCATCGTCGTCGGTCAGCACCCCGCGCGCGACATCGGCGCCAAGCATCGACGCCATCTTGGCCGGCAGCACCCCGCCCGCCGCGACGAAGCCGATGGTGCCGTTCGACCGGCCGACCGCCTGCCGGATGGTGTCGCCGCTGCCGACCAGCCGCAGCCGGGCGCGAAGCGGCGCATCGACCGGCGCGCCGCCGGCGAAGGTGGAGATGCGCGAATCGGTCAGGCGCAGGTCGAAGGTCGCCTTTGGCGTCGTGCGTCCCCGCTGGTCGACCACCACCTGTCCGGTGATCTTCCCTTCCGCCAGCCGCACGGTCAGCGGCGCGACGGTCAGGCGGCTGTTATCGATCGCGAGCACGGTATCGAGGCTGCGCAGGCCATCCATGTCGAGCAGCCGGTCGACGCGGACCCCGAGCTTCCCGTCGAGATTGCCCATCTTGGCAAGGTTGATGCGGGTGCCGGGGACGACGCGCGGGCCGATGCGGCGCTCGATCGCGGCGGCTTCGGCGCGGCCTTCGTCGGTGGCGAGGTCGTCGAACGACAGCCGGGCGAAGTGCAGCCGCCCGTCGATGCCGGTCCGCTCATCCGCCTTGGTCACGGTCGCGTTCGCCGATGCGAGGCGCGAACGGCCGATGCTGCCCGACAGCTTCTCGATCACCCAGGTCGGTTCGTCATGCCGCACGCGCGCGGTCAGGTTCACCGGCTGGGTGCCGAACAGCCCGGCCTCGATCAGCGCGTCGAGCGTCTTGAGATTGTCGGCGCGCGCGGTCAGCTCGACGGTCATCTTGCGCGTGTCGAGCGGCGACGCCATCGTCCCCTTCGCATCGACGGTGATGGTCGGTCCGGCGACCCGCGCGGTGAACGGCCATGCGCCGTCGCCGGCGATGGTCGGGCCGGTCAGTGCGACCTTGACCGGGCGATCGTCGATCGCGCCGTCGCCGCTGGCGCGGAACCCCTGTTCGTCGGATGCCACGGTCACGGCGAAGCGGCGATTCTGTACCGCGTCGCGATAGTCGATCACGAGGTTCCGCACCGTCAGACTGGTGATGGCGGAAGCCGACCCGCTGTCGCCACGCTTGTCGGGTGCCCAGTTCTTGCGCCCGTCGCGCGCGCGCACCATCGCCACCCGCCCGCCATCGATGGCGAGCGCGGTCAGGTCGAACTTTCCACGCAGCAGCGGCAGGACGCGGAAGCGGAAGTCGATACGGTCAAGGTGGACGAGGTCGCCCTTGCCCGCCCAACTGGGCTGCGCGATCGTCAGGTCGCGGACGATCAGCGTGGGCGAGAAGGACAAAGGCTCGACCCGTTCGATGGTGCCGATCGACACGTCGGAGCCGAAGCGCTCCGCGAGCTTCACTGACACCCGGTCGCGCAGCACGCCCCACGGAAACGCGGCGAGGACCAGCAGGATCAGCAGCAGCAGGGCGACGATGCCGCCAAGGATGAACCGCCAGATACGCGAAAGCCGAGCCATAGGGCGACAAACCGGAAGCGGGCGGTTCGTTCCATCTCCGCAATGGAATTACTGACAGCGATGTAGGTTGGCAGCCCCGAATGCAATCGTTGTCAACGGACTGTTAAATCGTATTCGGTAGGCGCCGCGATCATCCTAAAGGGGGGTTGCGACCGTGCGTCCGTATCGAATTTCCGCGTGCATGATTCCGTTGCTGGCCTGTGCGCCGGCCTATGCCCAGACCGTCGCCGGTGGCGACCAGCCGGCCGGCGAAACGGCGGAACAGCCAAAGCCGCCGGCGGACATCGTCGTCACGGCCGTCGCACGGGGGCGCGACCGGCTGGACAGCGCCATTTCCACCAGTTCGCTGCGTGAGAACGACATTTTGAAGGCCGCACCGCGATCGACCGCCGAGATTTTCCGCAACGTGCCCGGCATCCGCGCCGAAAGCTCGGGCGGCGACGGCAATGCCAATATCTCGATCCGCGGGCTGCCGATCGCATCGGGCGGCGCCAAGTTCCTGCAGTTGCAGGAAGACGGCCTGCCGGTGCTGGAATTCGGCGACATCACCTTCGGCAATGCCGACATCTTTCTGCGCGCCGACCTGAACCTGTCGTCGGTCGAGGCGATCCGCGGCGGATCTGCCTCCACCTTCTCGTCCAATTCGCCGGGCGGCGTGCTCAACCTGATCTCCAAGACCGGCGAGCAGGAAGGCGGCGCGATCCAGTTCGGCGCGGGCCTCGATTACGAGGAATATCGGGTCGACGTCGATTATGGCGGCAGGATCGACAGCACCACGCGCTATCATGTCGGCGGCTTCTATCGCCAGGGCGAAGGGCCGCGCCGGATCGGCTATGACGGCAACCGCGGCGGCCAGTTCAAGGCGAACCTGACCAAGAGCTTTGCCGGCGGCTATATCCGCTTCTACGGCGCATATCTGAACGATCGCGCCGTCGGCTATCTGCCCAATCCGGTCCGCGTCACCGGCACCGATGCCGATCCGAAATATCGCAGCCTGCCGAACTTCTCGATCACCGACGATGCGCTGCTGACACGCTATTTCACCAACAACCTGACGCTCGACGGCCGGAACAATCCGGTCAACCGCGACCTGCGCGACGGGCAGCATCCGGTGGTGAAGGCGTTCGGCGTCGAAGCGCAGATCGACCTGGCGGGCTGGACCGTGACCAACCGCTTTCGATATGCCGATATCAGCGGCGGATTTTCGTCGCTCTTCCCGTCCAACGTCGCCGCGGCGAGCGAGATCGCGACCGCGCTGGGCGGCGCGGGCGCAACGCTGCGCTTTGCCAGCGGCCCGTCGGCCGGTCAGGCGATCACCAACCCCGCCGCGCTGAACGACAACGGCCTGCTGGCGCAGATCGTCGTGTTCGACGTGAAGTTGAACAGCCTCGACAACGTGACCAACGACGTACGCGCCAGCCGGGTCTTCCGCGTGGGTCAGGGCGACCTGACGACGACGGCGGGCTTCTACAAATCGCGCCAGACGATCGACAGCGACTGGCTGTGGACCTCGACCCTGCTCGACGTGCGGGGCGACGGGCGCGCCGCGCTGGTCGACATCGTGTCGGCAGGCGGCACGCCGGTCACGCAGAACGGCTTCTACGGCTATGGCGCGAGCTATTTCGGCGATTGCTGCCGCCGGAGCTACCGGGTCGATTACGACGTCAACGCGCCGTTCGGTTCGCTGAACTACAAGATCGGCCGCGTCGCGCTGGGGGCCAGCATCCGCTATGATTTCGGCGATGCGTCGGGGTCGATCTTCGGGTCCGACCTGGGCGGGGGCCGCACCGGCGTGGTTGCGCGCGACATCGACGGCGACGGCGTGATCTCGGCGGCGGAACGGCGCGTGGCGGTCATCCCGCTCGGCAGCCCGGCACCGGTCGATTATGGCTGGAACTATCTGTCCTATTCGGCGGGCATCAACTTCCGCATCGCCGAGCCGTTCGCGGTGTTCGCCCGCTATAGCCGCGGCGGGCGGGCCAATGCCGACAGGTTGCTGTTCGGTCCGGCGGTCAGCACGGTCGACGGGTCGCTGCGCAGCAGGTCGGCCGCCGTCGATTTCGTCCGCCAGGCCGAAGCCGGCGCGAAATATCGGCATGGCAATGCGGTCGTGAACGTCACCGGCTTCTGGGCGCGGACCGAGGAGCAGAATTACGAGGCGACCCGTCAGGTGTTCATCGACCGCGCGTACCGGGCATATGGCGTGGAACTGGACGGCGCCTACCGGGCCGGGCCGTTCGGCATCACCGGCGGGGCGACGTGGACCGATGCGACGATCGTCAGCGACGCGCTCAATCCCGGCGTCGTCGGCAACACCCCGCGCCGTCAGGCCCGGCTGATCTTTCAGGCGACGCCGCAGGTGGAGATCGACCGGATCGCGGTCGGCGCGAACGTCATCGGCACGACCAGCAGCTATGCGCAGGACAGCAACCGGTTGAAGCTGCCGAGCTATACCGTCGCCAACGGCTTCGTGCAGTTCCGCGCGACCGAGCGGCTGCTGCTGTCGCTGAACGCCAACAACCTGTTCGACGTGCAGGGCTTTACCGAGGCGGAGGATGCGGTGATCCCGGCCAATGGCATCGTGCGCGCGCGGTCGATCAACGGCCGCACGACATCGGTGACGCTGCGCGCGATGTTCTGATGCCGGCGTCCGGGCTACGCTCCGGCGTGGCCCGGCGGACGGTCAGAAGTCGACGGCGATGCCCTTGTGCGTCCAGTCGCCATAGCGAGTCGGGCTGAGGCCGAGCGGATCGTCGCCGTCCGATTTGGGCGGCAGCGGTTCGGGGGTTGGCACCGGCGGCGACTTCGACAGATGCGCTGGTGGCTTCACATGCGGGGGCCGCTTGCCCATAGGGGTTCCTTTCCGGTTCGCTCGGAACTGCACTTGGCGGACCGGCGACAGGATTCAAGTACCCCTTTTCCCGCATCGGAACCCGATCATGGCCCGCCCCCGTCTTGCCCCCGAACCCCCCGGCGTTCCCGCGCGCCGTGCCGCGCTCAAACTGCTCGATGCCGTGATCCGGCGCGGCCTGCCGCTGGAGGCGGCGCTGGCGAGTTCCACCGCCGAGCTGGACCGGCGCGAGGATCGGGGCCTCGCCCATGCCATCGCCGCCGCGGTGCTGCGCCGCCTTCCCGATCTCGACGCGCTGATCGACGGCGCCACGCAGCGCCCCCTGCCCGACGATGCCAAGGCGCGGTTCGTGCTGCGCCTCGCGCTGGCGCAGGCGCTGGTGCTGAACACCCCGCCGCACGCCGCGATCGCGACCGCGCTGCCGCTGGTCGATGGCGGGCCGCGCAAGCTGGTCCATGGCGTGTTCGGCACGCTGATGCGCGGCAATGCCCGGCTGCCCGACGCGGCGACCCTGCCTGCCGATACCGATGCCCGCTGGGTCGCGGCATGGGGCGAGGACATGGTGATCGCGGCGGCACAGGCGATCGCGCAGCAGCCGCCGGTCGACCTGTCGCTTAAAGGTCAGGACGGACCGGAAGGGCTGGCGCTCGCCCCGCATCACCGCCGTCTGGCCGAACATGGCGCGATCGCCGACCTGCCCGGCTATGCCGAGGGCGAATGGTGGGTGCAGGACCTCGCGGCGTCGATCCCGGCACGACTGCTGGGCAAGGGGCCGGGCCGTGCGCTCGACCTGTGTGCCGCGCCCGGCGGCAAGACGTTGCAGCTGGCGGCCGCCGGATGGGACGTGACCGCGCTCGACAATTCGGCGAGCCGGTTGATGCGCTTGACCGAAAATCTGGAGCGGACCGGGCTGTCGGCGAAGGTCGTGACCGGCGACGCTTTGGTGTGGAAGCCCGCCGAGCCGGTCGATGCGATCCTGCTCGACGCGCCGTGCAGCGCGACCGGCATCTTCCGCCGCCACCCCGACGTGCTGCACCGGGTGCGCCCCAGCGTCATCGCCGAGACGGCGGCGTTGCAGGCACGGCTGCTGTCGCGCGCCGCCGACTGGGTGAAGCCCGGCGGGCGGCTGGTCTATGCCACCTGTTCGCTGGAGCCGGCGGAGGGCGAGGCGCAGCTCGACCGGTTCCTGAGCGGCCGGTCGGATTTCGCGGTGGAGCCGGCGACCGCCGACGAACTGCCTGAGGGCGTGCGTGCGAACCGCCAAGGCTATGTGCGGACGTTGCCGGGGATGCTGGCGGACCAGGGCGGGCTGGACGGGTTCTTCATCGTCCGGTTGCGGCGGAGCTGAGGGGCAGAAACAAGGCTACCTCTCTTTCGTCACCCCGGGCTTGACCCGGGGTCCCGCTTTTACTGCAGCCCAGAGGAAGAAGCGGGACCCCGGATCAAGTCCGGGGTGACGATTTGGGCTGAGCTACGCGCGAACCAAATCTTTCCGCTACCTTTACCCTTTGGCAGACCGTGCTAGGACGGCGACCATGCAAGCTGTCCGTATCGCGCCTTCCATCCTGTCCGCCGACTTCGCCAAGCTGGGCGAGGAAGTTCGTGCCATCGATGCCGCCGGGGCCGACTGGATCCATATCGATGTGATGGACGGGCATTTCGTGCCCAACCTGACCATCGGCCCGGCGGTGGTGAAGGCGCTGCGCCCGCATAGCCCCAAGCCGTTCGACGTGCATCTGATGGTGTCGCCGGTCGATCCGCTGGTCGAAGCCTTTGTCGAGGCGGGCGCCGACATCCTGTCGGTCCATCCGGAATCCGGCCCGCACCTCCACCGCACGCTCCAGCGGATCAAGAGCTTGGGCAAGCGCGCCGGCGTCGTGCTGAACCCCGGCACGCCGGTCGAGGTGGTCGATCAGGTGATCGACCTGACCGACCTGCTGCTGGTGATGAGCGTCAATCCGGGTTTCGGCGGGCAGAAGTTCATCGACAGCCAGCTGCGCAAGATCGAGGCGCTGCGTGGCAAAATCGACGCGACCGGCCGGCCGATCGACCTGCAGGTCGATGGCGGGATCGACCGGGTGACCGCGCCCAGGGCGATTGCAGCGGGGGCGGACTGCCTCGTCGCCGGCACCGCGACCTTTACCGGCGGCCCGACCGCCTATGCCGCGAATATCGCCGCACTGCGCGGCGCATGATCCCGCCCCAGCCGATCGACGAACCGCGCGACGGGATCGACGTCGGCAAGCGGCTGGTGCGACAGGGCGGCGGCACCGGGCTGTCGCTGTCCGAACGGATCGCCGAGAAATTGCAGCGCCTTGCGTGGCGCACGCCGCTGCACGGGTTGCGGTTGAAAGGGCGGCATCCGCTGAAGCTGATCGCGGTCGCCGACGATCCGTTCTTCGGCGACGTCGCGCGCGGACAGGCGCTGCTGAACGGCGAACTGATGTTCCGGGGCGAGGCGGTGCCGATCGACCGGCTCGGCCTCGACCGGCCGAAATTCTCCGCCGCACTCGCCGACCATCTCCACAGCTTCGCATGGCTGCGCGACCTGTCGAGCGTCGCGCCGCGCGTGACCGCCGTGCCGATCGCCGAGACGCTGATGCTGCAATGGCTGGCGGCGCATGGCGACCGCGTGTCGGAACCGGCGTGGAGCGCGCATGTCACCGGGCGGCGGATGCTGTTCTGGATCGCGCATGCGCCGCTGATCCTGTCGTCGACCGATCTCGTCTATCGCTCGCGCGTGCTGAACACGATCGCGCGTGCCGCCCGCCACCTCGACGGCGAAGCGGGCAAGGCGCCCGCGGGTATCCGGGCGATCACCGCCTGGGCGGGCGTGGTCGCCGCTGGCCTCGTCATTCCCGGCGGCGATCCGCGCCGGGCGTTCGGCGAACATGGCCTCGCCCGTGCGCTCACCAACGGCCTGTTCGAGGATGGCGGCATCGTCGGGCGCTCGCCCGCCGAACAGCTCGATGCGGTGATGACGCTGACCGCCTTGCGCGAAATCTATGCCGCGCGGCGGCTGGACGTGCCGGAGGCGCAGGGGCTGGCGCTGACCCGGATGGTCGCGGCGCTGCTGGGCGTGTGCCATGGCGAGGGGGGCCTTGCCTGCTGGCAGGGATCGGGACCGATGGACGGCGAACGCATCGCCGATGTCGTCGCGGCTACGGCCGTGCGCACCCGCCCCTTACGCCATGCGGGCGACTGGGGCTATCAGCGCCTCGCCGCCGGGCGGACCATATTGATGGTCGATTCCGCGCCGCCGCCAGTCGCGCGGGCGGCGCGCGAGGGTTGCGCGTCGACGCTGGCGTTCGAACTGTCCGATGGCGGGCAGCGGATCGTGGTCAATTGCGGCGGCGCGGGCGCGGCGTTGCTGACGCTCTCCCCCGAACTGCGCCGCGCGCTGCGCACCACCGCCGCCCATTCGACATTGGTGCTGGCCGATGCCAATTCGACCGCGATCCATGCCGATGGGTCGCTGGGCAAGGGCGTCGGCGTGGTCGACATGCACCGGCAGGAAAGCGACGCGATCAGCCGGATCGAGGTCGCGCATGACGGCTATGCCAGGCGGCTGGGCTTCCAGCATCGCCGCGTCCTGACCCTCTCCGCCGATGGTCGCGACGTGCAGGGCGAGGATATGCTAATCCCGACCGGCCGGCGCGGGCGCAAGGGCGAGACGGGCTTCGTCGCCCGCTTCCATCTGGCGCCCGGGATCGAAATCGCACCGACGCCCGACGGGCAGGCGGCGTTCCTGCGCATCCCCGATGGCGGCCCGGTCTGGCAATTCCGCTGCAAGGGCGCGACGCTGGGCGTCGAGGAAAGCCTGTGGATCGACGAAGCGGGCAAACCGGTGCCGACGTTCCAGCTGGTGCTGTCGGGCGCGACGCCGGCGGGCGGGCATGATTTTTCGTGGCGGTTCCACCGGGCGCGGTAGGCGTTCGTCGAACTGCGGACGCAGCGATTCATTGACACCCGCCCCCCGCGCCCGTCAGCTTACCTCCGGGGAGAACGGGAGAAACACGATGATTCGCAAGCTCTTCGAAGTACTTGCCCTGGGCACCATCGTATCGACGTCCATCGCGTTGCCGGTGGCGGCACAGGTGCGCCGACAGGACTATGTCATCGTCTGGTACACCGACGAAAGCATGTCGACGGTTTCCGGGCAACGCATCGCGTTCTGCGATGGCGGGTCGTTCCGTTCGGGTACGCCGACCCTGTATGAAGAAACGACCTATTATGGTTGCGACTGACCAGCGGCGATTGGCGGACTAAAACGCCAAACATTCCACCCGACGCGGTGAGGGTCGGGCGGCATCGCAACGTCACCCCAGCGCGAGGCTGAGGTGACGTTTGTGGCGGCGAGGTCGCCTACCCCGGCGAAGCCGCCGATCCGGCGAGCAGCCCGCCATCGATATTGACCTCGGTCCCGGTCAGATACGCCGCTTCGTCCGACGCGAGCATCGCGGCGACCGCCGCCACTTCCTCGGGCAAACCGAAGCGTTTGAGCGGGGTGTCGGCGACCAGCGCCGCCATCCGCGCCTCCCGGCCCGGACCGTCGCCCAGCATCGGTTCCCAGATCGGCGTCAGGATCGCCGCCGGGTGGACCGAGTTGCAGCGGATGCGCCAGCCCTGTTGCGCGCAATAGAGCGCGACGCTCTTGCTATGGTTGCGGATTGCCGCCTTGGACGAGGCATAGGCCGCCGCCGCCGGTATCCCGACCAGCCCCGAGCGCGACGAGATATTGATGATCGATCCCGTCCCCGCGACCTTCATCGCGCCGATCGCATAGCGACAGCCGAGGAACGTGCCGTCGAGATTGACGGCATGGACCGCGCGCCAGTCGGCCAGCGACGCATGTTCGGGATCGTGAGCGACCATGCCGCCCTCGAACCCGGTCACCCCGGCATTGTTGACGACGACATCGGCGACCGGCACCTCGGCGGCCAGCCGCGCCCAGTCATCCTCCTCGCGAACATCGAGCGGCAGGAAGCGACAGCCGAGCGCATCGGCGGCGGCCCGTCCGGCGTGCGGGTCGATATCGGTCAGGACGACATCGCCGCCCTCTTCATGAAAGCGGGTGGCGATGGCGTGGCCGATGCCGCGCGCCGCGCCGGTGACGACGCAGAGTTTCGATTGCAGACGTTGCATGATGGTATCCCGGTACGAGTGATCGTGCGGCGGACCTTCCGCCGGTTCAGCTGAGGGACTGGACCATCGTTCCGACTCCGTTTGGGACGTGTCGCCAGGCTACGTCCACCCGTCGAAAGTCGCAAGTCGCGCCCCCTTGCCCCGCCGCCGCATTCGCGCGAAAGGGCGCGGCCATGGATCATGTCACCGCAAAGCGCGCGCTCCTCTCGGTCTCCGACAAGAGCGGCATCGTCGACCTCGCCACCGCCCTTGCCGCCCATGGCGTCGAGCTGGTTTCCACCGGCGGGACCGCCGCCGCGCTGCGTGATGCGGGCCTCACCGTCCGCGACATTTCGGAGCTGACCGGCTTTCCGGAGATGATGGACGGGCGGGTCAAGACGCTGCACCCGGTGGTCCATGGCGGGCTGCTGGCGGTGCGCGACAATCCGCAGCACGTCGCGTCGATGAACGAACATGCGATCGGCGCGATCGATATCGTTGTCGTGAACCTCTATCCGTTCGAAGCGACCGTGGCCAAGGGCGCCGATCGCGACACGATCATCGAGAATATCGACATCGGCGGCCCGTCGATGGTGCGTTCGGCCGCGAAGAACCATGATGCGGTGGCGATCGTCACCGATCCCGCCGACTATGCCGCGCTGATCGCCGAACTGACCGAAACCGGCGGCGCGACGACGCTTGCCACCCGCCGCCGCTTCGCCGCCAAGGCCTATGCCGCGACCGCCGCCTATGACTCGGCGATCGCGCAGTGGTTCGCCTTTGCCGATCAGGGGCAGATGTTCCCCGACACGCTTCCGCTCGCCTTCACCCGCGGCGCCGAGCTGCGCTATGGCGAGAACCCGCACCAGTCGGCCTCGCTCTATATTCCGCGTGGGGCCTCGGCACGCGGCATCGCGCAGGCGGAGCAGGTGCAGGGCAAGGCGCTGAGCTACAACAACTATAACGATGCCGATGCCGCGCTGGAGCTGGTCAGCGAATTCCGCGACGGGCCGCCGACCGTGGTCATCGTCAAGCACGCCAATCCGTGCGGCGTCGCCACCGGCGACACGCTGATCGAGGCGTATCAGGCCGCGTTGGCGTGCGACAGCGTGTCGGCGTTCGGCGGGATCATCGCGGTCAACCGCCCATTGGACAGCGAAACCGCCCGCGCGATCAGCGGTATCTTCACCGAAGTCGTCGCCGCGCCCTCGGCCGATGACGAGGCGAAGGCGGTGTTCGCCGCCAAGAAGAATCTGCGCCTGCTGCTGACCGGCGACCTGCCCGATCCGGCGCGCGGTGGGCTAATGGTCAAGACGATTGCCGGCGGGCTGCTGGTCCAGTCGCGCGATGCCGGCAATCTGGGTCAGGTCGAGCTGAAGGTCGTGACCAAGCGCCAGCCCACGGAACAGGAACTGGCCGATTGCCGCTTCGCCTGGACCGTCGCCAAGCATGTGAAGTCGAACGCGATCGTCTATGCCAAGGGCGGCAGCACGGCGGGCATCGGCGCGGGGCAGATGAACCGACTGGAATCGGCGCGCATCGCCGCGTGGAAGGCGAAGGACGCCGCCGACAAGGCCGGCTGGACCGAAGCGCGCACCATCGGGTCGGCGGTCGCATCGGACGCCTTCTTCCCGTTCGCCGACGGCTTGCTCGCCGCGGTCGAGGCCGGGGCGACGGCGGTGATCCAGCCGGGCGGATCGATCCGCGACGACGAAGTGATCGCCGCCGCGGACGAAGCGGGCCTCGCGATGGTGTTCACGGGGATGCGCCACTTCCGGCATTGATCTGGGAGCGCTGCTCCCTTTCCCTTCGTCACCCCGGACTTGATCCGGGGTCCCGCTTTACCGCAGTTGACCAGAAGCAGCGGGACCCCGGGTCAAGCCCGGGGTGACGGGATGGATGGGCGGTTCGAACCCCCATTTGCCTCCCCCGCCCCCACCCGGTACGACGCCCCCATGCCATCGTTCCACAACATCCCCTATGCCGCGTTCCTGTTCGACATGGACGGGACGCTGCTCGATTCATCCCAAGCGGTGGAGCGCGTCTGGCGGCGCTGGTGCGAACGTCACGCGATCGATGCCGAGGCGCTGATCGCGGTGTGCCACGGCGTGCGCGGGGAGGACACCGTCCGCCGCTTCGCGACGCCGGGGATGGATATCGACGCCGAAGCGGCATGGCTGAACGCCGCCGAGCTGGAGGATGTCGCGGGCGTCGTCGCGATCGACGGCATCCATGCGCTGATCGACGGGCTGGCGCCGGACGGCTGGGCGATCGTCACCTCCGCGCCGCGCAATCTGGCCGAGGTGCGGTTGCGCGCGATCGGCCTGCCGGAACCGGCCGTCTTCATCACCGCCGAGGATGTGACGCAGGGCAAGCCCGACCCGCAGGGCTTCCGCCTTGCCGCCGAACGGCTGGGCGTGGCGATCGAGGACTGCCTGGTGTTCGAGGATTCGCCGGCCGGCGTCGCGGCGGGCAAGGCGGCCGGCGCGGCGGTCGCGATCGTCGGGCCGCGCGTGGCGGCGGAGGAAGGGACCTATGCGATCGCCGATTATCGCTGACATGGCGGTCGATCGCCGCACGCTGCTGGCCGGGCTGGGCGCGTCGCTGGCCCTGCCGCGCACGGCGCTGGCCGCCAATCCGGCCTTTCCCGGCTGGTACGCCGATCCCGAAATCCGCCTCTTTGGCGACCGCTACTGGATCTATCCGACCTATTCGGCGGATCAGGGCACGCCCGCGCCACCAAGCCGCCTCACACCGTGGCAGGTACAGGAGCGGAAAGCCCCGCATATCTGGCACCCGTTCCTGCGCCAGACGTTCCTCGACGCCTTTTCCTCGCCCGATCTGGTGCACTGGACGCGGCATCCCCGTGTGCTGGACGTCGAGCGGGTCGGCTGGGCCGCCTATTCGCTATGGGCGCCCTCGGCGATCGAGCATCGCGGGCGCTATTATCTGTTCTTCGGCGCGAACGACATCAAGAACGATGCGCAGATGGGCGGGATCGGCGTGGCAGTCGCCGACCGGCCGGAGGGACCGTTTCGCGACGCCATCGGCAAGCCGCTGATCGGCCGGATCGTGAACGGCGCGCAGCCGATCGACCAGATGGCGTTTCGCGACGATGACGGGCAGGTCTATCTCTATTATGGCGGGTGGAAGCACTGCAACGTCGTGCGGCTGTCCGATACGCTGACCGACATCGTGCCCTTTGCCGACGGCACCAGCTTCAAATCGATCACCCCGTCCCCCGATTATGTCGAGGGACCGTTCATGGCCAAGCGGAACGGCGTCTATTATCTGATGTGGTCGGAGGGCGACTGGACCGGGCCGGATTACCGCGTCGCCTATGCCACCGGCCCCACTGCGATCGGACCGTTCACCCCGCGCGGGGTGGTGCTTCAACAGGATGCGCGGATCGCGCGCGGCGCGGGGCATCATTCGCTGTTGCAGATTCCCGGCACCGACGACTGGACCATCGTCTATCACCGCCGCCCGCTGACCGAAACCGACGGCAACCACCGCGAAGTTGCGATCGACCGCCTCCATTTCCGCGCCGATGGCAGCATCGTGCCGGTGGTACTTACCGACAGGGGCGTCGCGCCGAGGGCGTTGGCAAAACGACAAGGCACGCCCGTAGCCAAGTAACGATCCGTTCGTCCTGAGTAGTCGCTGAGCTTGTCGAAGCGGCGTATCGAAGGACCGCCACAAGGTGCTTCGATACGGGTCTTCGACTTCGCTCAGCCCCTACTCAGCACGAACGGTTTTACCGTTACCCGTGCACCGCGACGATAGACGACACGACCGTCTGGATCAGCTGCTGGCGTTCGGGCACCGGGCGCGACGTGTCGCCGATCAGCACCGCGATGGCATAGGATTTGCCGTCGGGTGCGGTCAGGATGCCGACATCGTTGAAGCCCGCGGTGCGCCCGCCCAGATCCTGTCCGGTCCCGGTCTTGTGCGCGACGCTCCACCCGGCGGGCAGCGCGGCGCGGATGCGGGCGCGGCCGGTGCGGGTATGGCTCATCGTGTCGAGCAGCCAGCTGGTCGACTGCGGGGTCAGCAACATGCCATGGTGCAGCCGGGCCAGCGCATCGGCGATGGCGCCCGCACCCGCGCCGTCGGGCGGATCGGCGACATAGGCCTGATAGGCGGCACGGCGGACATTGGGGTCGAGCCGCGAGCGCGCCTGCGCAAAGGCATTGCCTTGCGAATATTCCTGCTTCCACGGCAGACCGGCGGTCTTCGCCTGCAACAGCCGCTCGCCCGGGCCGAAGCGGATATTGCCAAGGCCCCGGCTGGCGATGAAGTCGCGCACCGCGACCGGGCCACCGGCAAGGTTCAGCAGCTTGTCGTTGGCGGTATTGTCGCTCATCGTCAGCGCGCGGCGCAGCAGGTCGCCGACGGTCGTCCTGAACACGCCGTCCTTCATCAGATAGGCGATCGGCTGGTGGAACAGCGTCAGGTCGCTGCGGGTGATCGTGACCGGCGTGGCGAGCGCAAGGCGGCCTTCGTCGACCGCGTTCATCACGGTCAGCGCGACCCACAGCTTGCTGACCGATTGCTGCGGCATCCGTTGGTCCATGGCATGCCCCACGACCCAGCCGTCATCGATGCTGCGCACCGCGATGCCGACCTTGCCCTGGAACCCGCCGCCCAGCGCGTTGATCGCGGAGACCAACGCCGGCGGCGCGGGCCGGGTCTGTGCCGGCAGGGGCACCGGCACCGCATAACGCTGCGCGGCGGCCTGTGCCGTCGGCGGCAAGGTCCGCGTCGCCAGCCCGGCGCCGCCCAATGCCACCACCGCCACCATCAGCGCCGCTTTGCGCGACCCGATTCGATTTACCATCTGTGCGACCATCTCACCCCGGAAGTTGCCGCAACCATGCTTGTCCGGGTGTTAACATAACAGGGCGTGGTGGCGCGCTTGCGACGAATCCCCCCGGATGGACGACGAATGGCGGCAGCGCGCTGCCCGCTTCACGGAACCAGGATGGTGTCGACTGCCTCCGGGGCGGTTTCGGGATAATCCAGCGTATAGTGCAGCCCGCGGCTCTCCTGCCGCCTGAGCGCCGAGCGTACGATCAGGTCGGCGGATTGCAGCAGGTTGCGCAGTTCGATCAGGTCGGCGGTGACGCGGAAATGGCCGTAATAATCGGCAACCTCCTCGGTCAGCATCGCGATGCGGTGGCGCGCGCGCTCCAGCCGCTTGGTCGAGCGGACGATGCCGACATAATTCCACATGAAGCGGCGGATCTCGGTCCAGTTCTGCTTGATGACCACTTCCTCGTCGGAATCGGTCACGCGGCTTTCGTCCCAGCCGCGGATGGCGGGCGGCGGCGGCAGGGCGTCCCACCGCGCGGCGATGTCCTTCGCCGCCGCTTCGCCGAACACGAAACATTCGAGCAGCGAGTTCGACGCGAGGCGGTTGGCGCCGTGCAGCCCCGACTGCGACACCTCGCCCACCGCGTACAGCCCCGGCAGGTCGGTGCGACCGTCGCGGTCGATCACGACGCCGCCACAGGTATAATGCTGCGCCGGCACCACCGGGATCGGCTGGGTCGTCATGTCGATGCCCAACCCCAGCAGCTTTTCATGGATGTTGGGGAAATGCCCCCGCACGAACGCCGGGTCCATATGGCTGATGTCGAGATGGACGTAATCGAGGCCGAAGCGCTTGATCTCCGCATCGATCGCCCGCGCCACGATGTCGCGCGGGGCCAGTTCGGCGCGGGCGTCGTAATAGGGCATGAAATTCTTGCCCGTGGTCGGGTTGATCAGCTTGCCGCCCTCGCCGCGCACCGCTTCGGTGATCAGGAAATTCTTGACCTCCAGATTGTAGAGGCAGGTCGGGTGGAACTGCATGAATTCCATGTTCGATACGCGGCACCCGGCGCGCCACGCCATCGCGATGCCGTCGCCGGTCGCCCCGCGCGGCGCGGTGCTGAACAGATAGGTGCGCCCCGCCCCGCCGGTCGCGAGGATCGTCGCGCGCGCGGTGAACAATTCGACCCGGTCGGTCGCGCGGTTGAACGCGTAGACGCCCCACACATTGCCCGCGCCCGAATAGCGTTGTTCGTGCCGGCTGGTCGCGAGGTCGACCGCGACCATGTCGGGCAGCAGGGTGATGTTGGGATGCGCCTTCGCCGCGCGGATCAGCGCCTCCTGCACCGCCCAGCCGGTCGCGTCGTCGACATGGACGATGCGGCGGTGCGAATGGCCGCCCTCGCGCGTCAGGTGCAGTGCCTCGCCGTCCATGTTGAACGGCACGCCCAGTCCGGCAAGCCGCTCGATCGCCGCCGGCGCGGACTCCACGACGAACTCGACGATCGCACGGTCGTTCAGCCCCGCGCCCGCGACCATCGTGTCCTCGACATGGTTGTCGAACGTATCGCCCGGCTCCAGCACGGCGGCGATCCCGCCCTGCGCCCATGCCGTCGACCCTTCGTTCAGCGCGCCCTTGGCCAGCACCGTCACGCGGAACCGTTCGGCCAGATGCAGCGCGGCGGTCAGGCCGGCGGCACCCGACCCGATGATGAGGATGTCGCTCTGGGCAGGGTCGTGGGACAAGATGCGCTCCGCTTGGGGTTGTCCGACGACTAGGCGGGTTTCGTGGGGCGTGACAAGCGTGGTGGAGATGGGCGGGCGGCCAGCAAACAACGTCACCCCGGACTTGATCCGGGGTGACGAAGAGTAGGTCGGGTGACGCGTGGATCAGAACGACGTCGACAATTGCGCGAACCAGTTGCGCGGGCGGGCGAAGATGCGCTCCGCATAGCCGAGCGTCGCGAGCGAGGCGTTGCCTTGGATCAGATAGCGCTGGTCGAGGATGTTGTTCACCCCGGCGCTGATCTCGATGCCGTTGGCCAGCTTCAGGCCCACCGATCCGTTGCCGACGAAATAGCCGTCCTCCTCAATGATCGGGATGCTGCCGGTAATGAAGGTGATCTTCGACGTATAGCTACCGTCGACGCGCGGGGTCAGCGTCATGCCGTTCCCGAGTTCGATCTTGTACGACAGGCCGAGATTGGCCTGGAGGTCGGGGGTGAAGGGCAGGTCGTCGTTCGGCGTCACGGTGGCGGTGGCGCCGGGGATCGGGGTGATGCTCTTGATCTTGTCCTTCAGCACGCTCAGCCCGCCATCGACCATCAGGCCCCATGGCGCGCGCCAGCTCGCCTCCGCCTCCAGCCCGCGGATGCGCGCCTCACCGGCGTTGAACAGCAGCGGCACGACCCCCTGACGGAAGATCAGCTGAATGTCCTGATATTCCGCCTGGAACGCGGCGAGGTTCAGCCGCAGCCGGCCGATATTGGTCTTCATGCCCAGTTCGTAGCTGGTGACGCTTTCGTCCGAGAACGGCACCGGCAGGTTGTTCGACGTCGCCGCATTGTAGCGGGTATTGAACCCGCCCGACTTGAAGCTCTTGGCATAGGACGCATAGGTGCTGACCGCGCCGCTCCAGCGATATTGCACGCTGGCCGAGCCGGTGAGCGCAGCGAAATCGCGCTGGAACGGGCGGGGGAAGATGAACAGCGGCCCGCCCTGCGTCGTCGCCAGCGTCGGCAGCGGGTTCGGATCGGGCTGGGTCGCGGGGAACAGGTTCAGCACCGTCCCCTGATAATATTTGCGGTCGGAGGTGTAGCGCAGGCCACCGCTCAGCTCCAGCCGCTCGGTCGGCGACCACGTGGCCTCGCCGAACAGCGCGACCGAATTGGTCTTGAGGCGCGACACCTGCAAATCGCGGCTGCCGGGACCACCGGCCAGCAGCGAGCGGATGACCGGCGGCGACGGCGGGAAGGCGAGGAAGACCGTCGCGCGCTCGTCGGTCGATTCGTTGAAATAATAGCCGCCGAGGATGCCGCTCACCTTGCCGAAGTCGAGCTGGAGCTGGACCTCCTGGCTGAACTGCTGCGACTGCGACCCGACATCGGTGGTGATGAGCGTCAGCGGTGTGTTGTCGGCATCGCGGATGCCGCGCGAGCTGGTTTCGCGATAGGCGGTGATCAGCTTCACCAGCGCCTGTTCGGTCAGGTGGATGTTGGCGGTGCCGGCGACGCCCCACACCTCCGACATGCTCATGACCGGCGCGTTGCCGCCGTTCACGAAATCGCCCTTGGCCTGCAGATCGTTGGCGCAGCGCGCGTCGTTGATCATCGGCACGTTGGGCGCACCGAAGCGCGGATCGCCCGCTACGATCGGGGCGAAGGGAATGGTCGCGCCGGGGCAGCCGGCGGCGACGCTGGCGATGGCGGCGACCGGCGCCTGTTCGTTGACCCCTGCCAGCACGAAGGGCGCACCATTTTCGTCGCGGCGCGAATAATCGGCGCGCAGGAACAGGTCGAACTGGTCCGACGGCTCCCATTTCAGCGCGCCGTTGAGCGAATAGCCATTCTCGTTGCCGAGATCGAGGCCGTCGAACGCGCGGATGACATAGCCGTCGCGGCGGCGGAACCCGCCCGACACGCGTGCCGCCAGCGTATCGCCCAGCGGCACGTTCACCGCCGCGAAGCCTTCGCGCAGATTATAGTCGCCGACGCGCAGCCGCGCGCGGACGCTGGTCTTGCCCATTTGCGGCTGGCGGGTGCGCACCAAGATCGCGCCGCCGATGGTGTTGCGCCCGAACAGCGTGCCCTGCGGCCCGCGCAGCACTTCCACGCCGTCGATATCGCCGAAATCGATCGCCCCGCCGACCGCGCGGCCGAGATAGACTTCGTCCAGATAGATGCCGACGCCCGGATCGACCGCTGCCGTCGGATCGACCTGCCCCACGCCGCGGATGAACACGACCGACGCCGCGCTGTTGCCCGACAGCTGGCCCGCCGGCTTGAATTGCAGGCTGGGGGTGATGCGTTCGAGGTCCTGCGTCTGCACGATCTGGCGCTGGTCGAGCATTTCCGAACTGAACGCCGAAATCGCGACCGGCGTGTCCTGCAGGCTTTCCTCGCGCCGGCGCGCGGTGACGATGATTTCGCCATCTTCGGGTTCGGCGGCGGCGGGCGGCGTGTCTTGCGCCATCGCGGCCGATGGAATCGTGGCGAACGCCAGCGCGCCGATCGCGGCATGACAACGCAAGGCGGCAACCATCGTCGAACGAAGGCCAGTCATAGCATCCTCCCAAGACGGGGAGATCTGTCGCTCCCCTTATTGCCTCAGGCTAATTGCGCTAATGCTATTGTCAATAACTGTAATGCTACATTGCTACAATTGTCGCGAACGTGGTCTTCGCATCACGACAAAGTTGTACAAACAAACAATATAGAAAACATCCTATACTAGGCGGGATGCGCCAGGATCAATGCATCGAGCGCGACGACGCCCTCGCCCTTCGGATAGACGACCACCGGGTTCAGGTCGATCTCGCGGATCGACGGCGTACCGGCCAGTACGCGCCCCAGCCCCGCGATCAGCGCCGCGACCGCGTCCACGTCCAGCGCCGGGCTGCCGCGATAGCCGTCGAGCAGCGCGCCCTGCTTGAGCGCACGCAGTTCGGCGACGATGGCGTCATGCGTCAGGTCGATCGGCAGCAGCCGGACATCGTGGAGCAACTCGGCCGTCACCCCGCCGAACCCGACGAGGATCACCGGCCCCCAATCGGGATCGTTGCGGGCGCCGACGATCAGTTCGACGCCCCGCCTGCCCATCGCCTCGACCTGCGCCCCGTCGAGCGCGATCGACGTGTCATAGGCGGCGACATTGGCGAACAGGCGCTGCCACGCCTCGGCAAGCGCGGCATCGTCGGCGATGTTCAGGATGACGCCACCGGCATCGCTCTTGTGGCTGAGCACCGCCGACTGCGCCTTGATCGCGACCGGATAGCCGACGCGCGCCGCGATCGCCTGCGCCGCCGCGACATCGGCGGCGAAGCCGCCCGCCGGGAACGGGATACCGACCGGGGCCAGCAGTTCCTTGGCGCGATATTCGGGGATCACCCCGCCCGGCAGGTCGAGCGCGACCGGTGCCGCCGCCGCCGCCGCGAAATCGCGCGCGGCATGGCGCAGCAGATGGCCGAGCGCGCGGAACGCCCGGTCGGGCGAGGGGAAGTACGGCACGCCGATCGCGCGCAGGCCCGCAATATAGTCGCCCGGCACCGGCGCCCCGTCGTCCAGCCCGGCGAAGATCACCGGCTTGTCGGGCGACAGCGCGCGCACCGCGTCGATGATCGGCGGGAATTTGCGCGCCGAGGTCGCCGCATCGGTCTGGATGATGCCGAACACCAACGCGGCATAGCCATCGTCGGCCAGCAGCGGGATCAGCGTGCGGCGATACAGGTCGGGATCGACCAGTGCCTGCGCGGTCAGGTCCATCGGGTTCGACACCGGAATGAAATCGGGGATCGCCGCGCGCATCGCGCTGGCCGTTTCCCCCGCCATTGCCGGCAGGTCGAGGCCGATCGCCTCCGCCAGGTCGAGCGTCAGCGCCTTGAACGCGCCGCTTTCGGTCAGCACCGCCGTGCCGCCGCGCCGCACCGGCTTCGCCCGCACCGCGATGTCGACGACGTCGCCCAGCGCTTCGAGGCTGTCGACCAGTATCACGCCGGCGCGCTCGACCTTCGCCTTCATCAGCTGCCAGTCGCCGGCCATCGCCCCCGTGTGCGTCGCGGCACTTTCGCGCGCGGCGCTCGACGTACCCGGATGCAGCAGGACGATCGGCTTGCCCGCCGCCCGCGCTCGTTCGGCGAGCGCGAGGAAGCGCGCGGGCTGACGGAATTGCTCGACGATCATCGCGATCGCCCGCGTCTGCGGATCGCCGAGCAGATGCTCGACAAACTCCTCGACGCCCGACGCCGCCTCATTGCCCGTCGATACCGATGCGGTGATGCCGAGGTCCTTCGCCATCAGCGTCGCGCCCAGCACCACCGCCATCGCCCCCGACTGACTGACGATGCCGACCGATGGTTTGTCGGTGAGGTCCAGCACCGGCGCCTCGACGAAGGTCAGCGGCACGCCGGCGGCATAGTTGACCAGGCCGAGGCAGTTCGGCCCCTCGACCACCATGCCATGCTCCGTCGCGATCCGCGCGACCTCCGCCTGTGCGGCCAACCCTTCCTCGCCCCCTTCGGCGAAGCCGGCCGAAAAGATGATCGCCGCCCCCACGTCGCGCGCGGCCAGCGCCCGCACGGCGCCCAGCACCGCCGGCCCCGGGATCGCCAGCACCGCCGCATCGACGCCCATCGGCAGGTCGTCGATCGACGTCAGGCAGGGCCGCCCGTCGATCGTGTCGCGCTTCGGGTTGATCAGATGGATGTCGCCGGCATAGCCATGGCGTTCGAGGTTGCGCAGCACGGAATTGCCGAGCGCCCCCGGCGTCGGCGACGCACCGACGATGACGACCGAACGGGGAGTGAGCAGGCGGGAAAGGTCGGGCATGACGTTCTCTAAAAAGCCCCTCCCCTTTAGGGGAGGGGTTGGGGAGGGGCAGTCCGGCGAGCGACGATCTCGAGTGAGACATCCCCCGCCCCAACCCCTCCCCTAAAGGGGAGGGGCTTCAAATGGCTCAGGCCTTCACCCGGTCCTTGTCGTACGCGCCCAGCCCCGGCTTGTAGCTCTTCTCGTCGATGAACTGCCTTATGCCTTCCTTGCGGCCGTCATTGTCGTAGGAATTGGCCGCTTCCTGCGCGCGGACCAGATAGTCCTCGGCATCGTCGTAGCTCATGACCCCGACGCGCTTCATCGCGTCCTTGGTCGCCTTCAGCGCGACCGGGTTCTTGGCGAGCAGCACCTTCGCCACCTCGGCCACGCGGTCCTTCAGGCGCTCAAGCGGCAGCGCCTCGTTGACCAGCCCCCATTCGACTGCGGTCCGCCCATCGATATTCTCGCCCATCATCGCGTGATACATCGCTTTCCGGAACGGCATCAGTTCCTGCGCCACCTTGGTCGCGCCGCCGCCGGGCAGGATGCCCCAGTTGATCTCCGACAGGCCGAATTTGGCCTCTTCCGCCGCGAACGCCAGATCGCAGGCGAACAGCGGACCATAGCCGCCGCCGAAGCACCAGCCATTGACCATCGCGATCGTCGGCTTCTGATACCAGCGCAGCCGCCGCCACCAGCCATAGCTCTCGCGCTGCGCCTTGCGCGTTCCGGCCAGCCCCTGCGATTCGGTCTCGCGGAAATATTCCTTCAAATCCATGCCCGCGGTCCATGCCGGCCCTTCGCCCGACAGGACGAGCACGCCGACATCCTCGCGGAACTCCAGCGCGTCGAGCACTTCCATCATGTCGCGGTTGAGCGTCGGGCTCATCGCGTTGCGCTTTTCGGCGCGGTTGAACCGGACCCATGCGATGCGGTCCTCGACGTCGTAGGCGACGACGCCGTTGCTGCTATAGTCGGTCATGCTGTAACCCTTTGCTGGCGCGTCATTCGACGGCGAAGATTTCGATGAGGACATGGTCGGGCATGCGGATCCCGCGGCCGATAAAGGTCTTTTCGCGCAGCCATTGGTGCTTGCCCGGCGGCGGATCGAACACCGGCGAACTGCGGAAATAATAGGCGGACGGATCGACGCGTTGCCCCTGCGCGATACGGTCGGTCACGTCCTGGCTGGCGACGCGGACGCCCGGATTGTGGATGCCGATGACGGTGCCGTCGGCGGCTTTCAGGAAATAGCGCGCCTCCACCCGGGTAAAGCCGCCCGGATAGATGGTCTGCCAATCCCCGCCGCCGGACAGCACCGTACCGGTCAGCTGCGGCCCGGTGATGGTACCGCCGGTGATCGGGATGAACCGCCGGCGCCCGCCATCGATCTCCCCCTGTTCGACCGGCGGGGCGATGTCGACCCGCACGGTGAACACCGGCGTCAGCCGCGGTGCCACCGGCGCCTCCGCCGCGACGGACGCGGTCGTCGCGACACCGGCGAGGACGAGGGGGAGGATCGACATGACGGCCCGCTCCGGTCAGATCGGATAATGGCCGGGCTGGGTCTCGATCGTGACCCAGCGCAGTTCGGTAAAGGCATCGATCCCGGCCTTGCCGCCGAACCGGCCGTAGCCGGAGGATTTCACGCCGCCGAACGGCATCTGCGCCTCGTCATGGACGGTCGGACCGTTGACGTGGCAGATGCCCGACTTGATCCGCCGGGCGACGCCCAGCCCCCGTGCGGTGTCGCGGGTGAAGACCGATGCGGACAGGCCATATTCGGTATCGTTGGCCAGTTCGATCGCATGGGCTTCGTCGCGCGCGCGGATGATGCCGACGACCGGACCGAAGCTCTCGTCGCGGAACAACCGCATGTCGGGCGTCACCTTGTCGATGACATGCGCCGGCATCAGCACGCCGTTCGCCTCACCGCCATTCACCTGCACCGCGCCGGCGGCAACTGCGTCGGCAACCAAAGAGCGGACATGATCGACCGTCTTCTGGTCGACCACCGCGCCCAGCGGCGTCTTGCCTTCGCGCGGATCGCCGACCGGCATCGTGCCGACCTTCGCCTTGAACTTTTCGACGAACGCATCGGCGACGGCATCGACGACGATGATCCGCTCGGTCGACATGCAGATCTGGCCCTGGTTCATGAACGCGCCGAACGCGGCGGCCTTTACCGCTTCGTCGAGGTCGGCATCCTCCAGCACGATCAGCGGCGCCTTGCCGCCCAACTCCAGCAGGACGGGCTTCAGATGCTCGGCGGCACGCTTGGCGATGATCCGGCCGACATGGGTCGAACCGGTGAAGTTGATCCGGCGAATATGCGGATTGTCGATCAGCGCGCCGACCACTTCCCCCGCATCCTGCGGCGCATTCGTGACGATCGAGACGGCACCGGCGGGCAGCGCCTCGGCAAAGGCTTCGGCGATCAGGCTGTGGGTGCGCGGGCATTGCTCGCTCGCCTTCAGCACCACCGTGTTGCCGCACGCCAGCGGCACCGCGACCGCGCGCACGCCCAGGATGATCGGCGCGTTCCACGGCGCGATGCCCAGCATCACGCCGACCGGCTCGCGCAGCGCCATCGCGATACAGCCGGGCTTGTCCGACGGGATTACCTCGCCGCCAATCTGCGTGGTCAGCGCGGCAGCCTCGCGCACCATGCCGACCGCCAGCATCAGGTTGAACCGCGCCCAGCCCTCGGTCGCGCCGATCTCGCCCATCATCGCATCGACGAACTGATCGGCCTTGGCCGCGAGTGCATCGGCGGCCTTGGTCAGCGCGGCGCGGCGGGCATTGGGACCAAGCGCCGACCATGCCGGGAATGCGGCGGCGGCCGCTTCGACCGCTTCATTCGCTTGCGCGGGGCCGAACGCCTCGGCGGTGGTCGCGACTTCACCGGTTACTGGGTTCATCCGGTCGAATGTTGCTGCGGACGCCATCGGCCCTCTCCTATTTGTTATGCTTCATAGCCTAAATCGAGTCGGGGGCGGCGTCAATCGGGCAAATCGCTTGAGGTGCAACCGACCTGCCCCCCCCTCCACGTCACCCCGGACTTGATCCGGGGTCCCGCTTCTTCTTCTTCTGCGAATGACACGCCGCTATGCCGCCACCCCCGGTTTGCCCCGCAGCAGCATCAGCGCGACCGCCGCGACCAGCGACCCGACGCCCATCAGCACCGCGACGATCTGCAACCCGTATCCGGCGGCGAACAGGAAGCCGGCGACCATCGGCGCCAGCGCCGATCCGCCCCGCCCGATGCCGATGACGAAGCCGGTCGCGGTGGCGCGGGCGCCGGTCGGGAATCGCTCGGCGACCAGCGCATAGAGGCCGACGACCCCGGCATTGGTCGCGAAGCCGGCGGCGGCGGCGACGATCGACAGGCCGGTCAGGTCGCTCTGCGCCCGCCCGAACAGGATCACCAGCACGGTCGACAACAGCATCGCGCCGATCGTCAGCGCCAGCAGCCGCAGCTTGCCGGTGAGCAACCCCAGGATCAGCGATCCGGTCGCTCCACCGATACTAGCCCATACCAGCACGCCCGCCGCCTGCGGCGCGGGAAAGCCCATGTCGACCACGATCTTCGGAATCCATTTCAGGATGAAATAGAAGGTCATGATATGCGTCAGATAGGCGAGCGTCAGCAAAATGGTGGTGCGCAGCAGCGCAGGGGAGAAGAGCGCGACGACCGGCGCCTTGGCGGCGGCGGCACGCGGCTCGGGGTCGGGCAGTGCCGCGACCGGCGCATGGCCCATGCGCGCGAGCGTCGCGTTGATCCGCGCCAGTGCGTTCGGCGGGCGGCGGTGCATCAGGAACGCGACCGATTCCGGCGCGCGCCACAGGACCAACGGCACGAACAGCGCGCTGCACAGGGCGCCGAACACGAACACCGCGCGCCAGTCATAGTGGGTCAGCAGGATCGCCGACACCGATCCGCCGACGATGGTGCCGATCGGATAGCCCGCCGCCATCAGCACGACCGCCAGCGAGCGATGCTTCGCATTGGCGGCTTCGGCGACGGCGGCGTTGGTCGATGCCAGCATGCCGCCGATGCCAAGCCCGGTCAGCACCCGCCAGATCGACAGGGTGACGATGCCCGACGCGCTCGCCGCGCCCAGCATCCCCAGCGTCATCATCGCGAGGCACGACAGAATCGTCGTTCGCCGCCCCAACCGGTCGGCCACGCCGCCCAGCAGCAGCGACCCGATCGCCATCCCGACCAGTTCCATTGACAGCACGATGCCGAGCGCCGCGCGATCGATCCCCCAGTCGGCGGCGATGCCGGGCGATGCGAAGCTGATCGACAGCACGTCGAATCCGTCGAGCGCGTTCAGCCCGATCATGGTCGCGACGATACCCCATTGGAACCGCGACATCGGTCCCTGCTCGATCGCTATGCGTGGGTCATGGGCCACTTCTGCACCCTCTCCGGAATTTTTTGTTATGCCGGGTAACATATACCGCTATCAGGGGGCGCGACAACCGGCATTGCCGGATTGCCGCAACAATCCACAGCCGCCTGTGGAAAGCTGTGGATAAGTGGGGGATAACCCCTGTGGATAACTATTGCCGAAGGCAGGAGAGTGAAGATGCCGAAACCCCCGTTCCGCGCCGATCATGTCGGCAGCTTCCTGCGCCCCAAGGCGCTGATCGAGGCGCGCGACGCCTATCGCGCCGGCGGAATCGACGCCGCAACGCTGCGCGAGGCGGAGGACGCCGCGATCCGCGACGTGGTCCGCTTTCAGGAGGATCTGGGGCTGCAGGGCATTACCGATGGCGAATTCCGGCGCACCTATTTCCATACCGACTTCCTGCTGCAACTCGACGGCGTCGAGGAAGCCGGCGGCACGCAGGTCAAGTTCCACCAGCATGGCGGCAAGGCGCTGGAATACGCTCCACCGGTGATGAAGATCACCGGCAAGGTGGCGCACGCCCGCGACATCCAGCGCGCGGACTATGAATTCCTTGCCCGCTGCACGACGCGCACGCCCAAGGTGACGATCCCGTCGCCGACGATGCTGCATTTCCGGGGCGGCCGCGACGCGATCGACGCGGCGACCTATCCCGATCTGGAGGATTTCTATGCCGATCTCGCCGCTGCCTATCGCGCGGAGATCGCCAGCCTTGCCGAGGCGGGGTGCCGCTATCTCCAGCTCGACGACACCAACCTCGCCTATCTGTGCGACACGACCCAGCGCGAAAATGCGCGGGCGCGCGGCATGGACCCGGACGCGCTGCCGCGGCTCTATGCGCGGCTGATCAACGAATCGATCCGCGACCGGCCCGACGACATGACCGTCTGCGTCCATCTGTGCCGCGGCAACTTCCGTTCGTCATGGGCGGCGGAGGGCGGTTATGAACCGGTGGCCGAGGTGCTGTTCAACGAACTCGCGATCGATGGTTATTTCCTCGAATATGACGATCCCCGCTCGGGCGACTTCGCACCGCTACGCCATGTGCCTATGGGCAAGACGGTGGTGCTGGGACTGGTAACGACGAAGCTCGGCGAGCTGGAATCGGCCGACGACGTGAAGCGCCGGATCGACGAAGCCGCCCGCTACGCCCCGCTCGACCAGTTGGCGCTATCGCCGCAATGCGGTTTTTCCTCAACGGTGCACGGCAACGACATCGAGGTGGAACAGCAGGCGGCAAAGCTGCGGCTGGTGCTGGAAGTGGCGCAAGACGTGTGGGGCTGACCGGCGGCGTCCTTCGATGGCGAATGTCGCGATGCGGGCAGGCTGCCCGCATCGCGACTGTTCAGAGTAGCATTTCGGGCAACCAGCCCATCGCTGTGCCGCCAAACGCGAACAGCCCGCTGGTCGGAAACCAGCGGGCTGTGCGTAGTTGGAACGCAACTATCTCGAGGGTCTGGTGACCGGCGGGTTGCTGTGTCTGTAGGAATGGTTGCGGGGACAGGATTTGAACCTGTGACCTTCAGGTTATGAGCCTGACGAGCTACCGGGCTGCTCCACCCCGCGCCACCTTAGCTGAGCCGCCCGGCGGCACGCTTGATGCGTGTCGTCGTGTGGTTCTGCTGGAAGGGTGTATGACAGTTGTGAATGGTTTTGTGCACCGGCTTCAATGCCTGGCGACGACCTACTCTTCCACTGCTTAGGCAGTAGTACCATTGGCGCGGTCAGGTTTCACGGCCGAGTTCGGGATGGGATCGGGTGGTTCACAGACGCTATAGCCACCAGGCAATGAAGCGGGTGCACGGATTTTCAAATCGATATTCAAGGGCTGAGGGTTTTCAACCACGCAGCGTCCAGCAGCCAGTGCTGACGTTGGGGGTGTGAACTCTACAAGCGCGAATAGGACAATTAGTATCGGTTAGCTTCACGCATTACTGCGCTTCCACATCCGATCTATCGAGGTCGTGGTCTCCGACCGTCCTAAGAAATCTTATCTTGAGGGAGGCTTCCCGCTTAGATGCTTTCAGCGGTTATCCCGTCCGTACATAGCTACCCTGCTGCGCCGTTGGCACGACGACAGGTACACCAGAGGTACGTTCAACCCGGTCCTCTCGTACTAGGGTCAACTCCTCTCAAATTTCGACGCCCACGGCAGATAGGGACCAAACTGTCTCGCGACGTTCTGAACCCAGCTCACGTACCACTTTAATTGGCGAACAGCCAAACCCTTGGGACCTGCTCCAGCCCCAGGATGTGATGAGCCGACATCGAGGTGCCAAACAACCCCGTCGATATGAGCTCTTGGGGGTTATCAGCCTGTTATCCCCGGCGTACCTTTTATCCGTTGAGCGATGGCCCTTCCACGAGGGACCACCGGATCACTATGACCGACTTTCGTCTCTGCTCGACTTGTCAGTCTCGCAGTCAGGCTGGCTTATGCCATTGCACTCTAACAGACGGTTTCCAACCGTCCTGAGCCAACCTTCGCGCGCCTCCGTTACTCTTTAGGAGGCGACCGCCCCAGTCAAACTACCCGCCACAGAGGGTCCCTCACCCGGTTTCACGGGTGCAGGTTAGACATCAGAAAACAACAGGGTGGTATTTCACCTATGGCTCCACACCGGCTGGCGCCAATGCTTCAAAGCCTCCCACCTATGCTACACAGTTCTTTCCTAATGCCACTCTGAAGCTGCAGTAAAGGTGCACGGGGTCTTTCCGTCTAACCGCGGGTACTCCGCATCTTCACGGAGAATTCAATTTCGCTGAGCATGTCCTGGAGACAGTGGGGAAGTCGTTACGCCATTCGTGCAGGTCGGAACTTACCCGACAAGGAATTTCGCTACCTTAGGACCGTTATAGTTACGGCCGCCGTTTACCTGGGCTTCATTTCAGAGCTTGCACCCCTCCACTTAACCTTCAGGCACCGGGCAGGCGTCAGGCCCTATACGTCGTCTTGAAGCCGACTTAGCAGAGCCCTGTGTTTTTGCTAAACAGTCGCTACCCCCTGGCCTGTGCCCCCAGCAAGAGCTTGCGCTTATGCTGGGCCTCCTTCTTCCGAAGGTACGGAGGCAATTTGCCGAGTTCCTTCAGGACACTTCTCTCAAGCGCCTTGGTATACTCTACCTGACCACCTGTGTCGGTTTCGGGTACGGTCTATACGGTGGGGCTATTTCCCGGGACAGCTTCGAAGCCGGATCAATCCGATAAGATCCGACAACACACGCCATCCGTCACACACCACCAGGCCCACGAATATTAACGTGGTTCCCATCGACTACCCCCTTCGGGCTCGTCTTAGGGGCCGGCTCACCCTGCGCGGATTAGCCTTGCGCAGGAACCCTTGGTCTTTCGGCGAGAGGGCATCTCACCCTCTTTATCGCTACTCATGTCTGCATTCGCACTTCCGATACCTCCACGGTCCATTACCAGACCGCTTCACAGGCGTACGGAACGCTCCGCTACCGCGTACACAAAAGTGTACACCCTAAGCTTCGGTGCGTGTCTTGAGCCCCGTTACATCTTCGCCGCAGGAACCCTTGTTTAGACCAGTGAGCTGTTACGCTTTCTTTAAAGGATGGCTGCTTCTAAGCCAACCTCCTGGTTGTTTTGGGATTCCCACATGCTTTCCCACTTAGACACGACTTGGGGACCTTAGCTGTAGGTCAGGGCTGTTTCCCTTTTGACGACGGACCTTAGCACCCGCCGTCTGTCTCCCGGATATCACTCTTATGTATTCGGAGTTTGGTTAGTATTGGTAGATCTCGCGACCCCCGCAACCATCCAGTGCTCTACCCCATAAGGTGTCCATCCGAGGCACTACCTCAATAGTTTTCGCGGAGAACCAGCTATTTCCCGGCTTGATTGGCCTTTCACCCCTAAACACAACTCATCCGGTAACTTTTCAACGTTAATCGGTTCGGACCTCCAGTGGGTGTTACCCCACCTTCATCCTGGTCATGCC
>JAQIJL010000002.1:0-1115000 GCA_036946325.1 Sphingomonas paucimobilis | reverse complement strand
GTGGCTGTTCGCCCGCAGCGCCGTGCTCGACGCCTGGGCGATGCTCAGGCGGTCCTGAGCCGCTCGATCGCCTTGCGGGTCGCCGCCAGATAGGCGTCGCCGTGGAAGCGGTACGTCCCGATGAAGTGGACGAACGCCGGATCGCCGGCAAAGCGCGCGCAACCGAACAGCGCCGCGTTCCAGAAATTCCAGTAGCGGTCATAGGGCAGCAGCAGCGGATCGCGGCCATTGGCGACGACGAAGTTCGACGTCACCTGCTCGCTGCCCCAGCGCGACCAGCTCGCCCGGCCGATCGCGGCGTCCATCGCCAGCGAAAAACCTTCGGCCAGCGCCCGCCCCGGCCCGCCCGGCGCGAAGCCCGCAAAGCCCGAACAGCCGCGCACATAGTGCAGCGCCTCATGCCCCGGCAGCTCGACCGACCCGATCGCCGCCTCCGCGGCGTCCTGCACATGCAACCCGGCTGCGCGGGGATCGATGCCGGCCCGGTCGCGGGCAAGGTCCGACGCCGCACGGAGTTCGGCACTCGCCTCACCGCGCAGCGTGAAGTCGCGCCCGGCGTCGATCGCCGCGCGCACCTCGGTGAGGTCGTCCAGCGTCACAGTGTCCGAATCGACCTGGATCACATAGGCATGGCTACGCAGGTCGAGGATGGTCAGCAACCGCTCCCACGTCCCCCCGCGCGGACACGGCCCGGTATCGACATCGCCGATCGCGATGATCCGCGGGTTGTTCAGGTGATGCGCCAGCACCGCATGGTCGACGGCGGTCAGCGTCCCGTCGTCGAGGATCACCACCCGCCCGCGCCCGAGTTGTTGCCGGAGCGACTTCACCGCGACCAGATAGGGCAGCAGCACCGCCGTCCCGATCATCGAGAACAGGATGACGCCGTCGTCGCTCCGCGCGATCGGCGGGGTGGCGAGCACGCGCCGCGCCAGCCGGCGGTGCAGCCATTGCTTGACGTGCCAGTTGAGATGCTCGGCGAGCGAGGGAGTTGCCATGATGCCGCTCTATCGCCGCCGCCTTAACCGCCGGTCAACATGCGCTCACGCCTGCTGGATATAGGCGCGCATGGCGTTCGCCTCCGCCTCGATCCCGTCGATGCGATGCTTGACCAGATCGCCGATCGACACGAACCCGACCAGCGCATCGCCGTCCACCACCGGCAGATGGCGGATGCGCCGCTGCGTCATCAGCGACAATGCGCCCAGGATCGACGCCGTGGGCGGCACGGTGACCACCGGACTGCTCATCCGTTCGCCGACCGCCATATCGAGCGCACCCGCCCCGACCTCGACCAGCGCATGCACCACGTCGCGTTCCGAAAAGATGCCGGCCACCTGTCCGTCGACCAGCACCGGTACCGCGCCGATGCGGTGCTGCGTCAGCAGCGCCACCACCTCGCGCACCGGCATGTCGGCCCCGACCGACACCACGTCCCGTCCGCCCGAAATCGCTGCGATCGTCATCGCCCTCTCCTTGTTGCCGGCGCCACGGTTCCCTCCCGCATCGCGTCCACGGCCTTGAGAATTCCACGCTTCGCCCCCATTGAAAAGCCATGGCGAACGATCTCGACGATCCCGACTATGCCGCCTTCGCGTGGAGCCGCTTTCGCTGGCTGCTCAAGGTCATGGCCGGCGTGTCGATCGTCGCGGCGCTGGTGGCGCTGGGCGGCATCTGGTGGTGGATCGGATCGATGAACTGGATCATCGCCGCCGCGACTCTGGGCGGGGTCGGCGGATCGGTGATGCTGGGCGGCGCGCTGATGGCGCTGGTGTTCCTCAGCAACGGATCGGGCCATGACGCCGCGGTCGATGCGTTCAATGCCGATCGCGATCCGGGACGCGATTCGCAGGGGTAGTTGAAGCGTAATCTTCGTCACTCCCGCGAAGGCGGTAGTCTATACGCGCCGACCTTCTCGCTCCTGCCGAAACGATAGCGGCTACGGATTCTCGCCTGCGCGGGAATGACGGACGCTGGAGAAGGAAGACCGGCCACCCTACCCGTCACCCCGGGCTTGACCCGGGGTCCCGCTTCTCTCCGACGCCAGAAGAAGCGGGACCCCGGATCAAGTCCGGAGTGACGTTGGGCGGACACCCCGATCATCCCAAAACGCAAAACCCGCCGGATGCCTTGTCGGCCCCCGGCGGGTTTTCGCGAAACGCACCGGCCCCGATACGGGCCAGACGCGCTTACTTGATCTTCGCTTCCTTGAACTCGACATGCTTGCGCACGACCGGGTCATACTTACGGAAGGTCAGCTTCTCGGTCTGGTTGCGCGGGTTCTTCTTGGTGACATAGAAGAAGCCGGTATCGGCCGAGCTGACGAGCTTGATCTTGACGGTGGTCGGCTTTGCCATGACCCAAAATTCCCTTGGGCATGACGCCCGCAAATGACAATGGAAAGCGACCCGCCACGACGCGGGCTGCTGCAAGTTGGGGGCGCATGCGGCAATACCGGGTTTGAGTCAAGACCGGACACCTTCATCGGAACGTAACCTCTGCGTTGCAGGTTAGGATTCAAGAGGATGAGGAGACGGCGATGCGGATCGAGTCGGTGCATATCGATGCGGAGCGGGCGATGACCCTGGGCGGCTCGGCCCACCCCTATGCGGAGATCGAGGCGATTCGCGCCATCGCCACTGCCGAATCCAGCCTGCCCGCCTTGTCGGTCCTCGCACTGGTCGACGCCGCCATCGCGCGCGGCGAGCGTGCCTCGCTCCACGAATGGACCGCGCTGGCCCGCGACGCGGTGCGGTGCGGCCGCAGCGACGTCGCGACGGCGCAGGCCTATGCCGCCGCCTGCTCGGTGCGCCTCGCCGGCTGATACCCCCAGACGCATGGACCCGCTCGTTCCCGCGCTGGTCGCGGTCCTGCTGGCGGGGGTCGGCGATCGCCCGGCGCTGTTGAGCGCGATCCTCGCCGACCGGCACGGATCGGCGGCCGCCATCGCCGGCATCGTCGCGCAGGCGATCGGTTTTGTATTGGCAGCGGTCGGCGGCATCCTCGTCGCCCCCTATCTCACCCCCAATGCGCGCAGCCTGTTGCTGGCACTGGCGCTGCTGTCGGCCGGCGGCGCGGCATTGTTCCCGGCGCGGATCAAGGACCGGCTGGACCATTGGCGCCTGCCCGATTGGCTGACCGGCTTTCTGGGCCTCGGCATCCTCGCGCTCGGCGATCGCGGGCAGTTCCTCGTCTTCGCACTGGTTGCCCGCACGCCCGACCCGGTGGCGGGCACGATCGGCGCGACGCTGGCGACCATCGCGCTGTGCAGCGCCGCCGCGACGCTGGGTGAACGCGGCTGGCTGAAACTCCCGTTCCGCATCATCCGGCCAGTGGTCGGAGGGCTGCTTCTGATCAGCGGCGCGATCGTCGGGCTGGGTGCACTGCGCCTGCTGTGATCCAGCCGGTCGATCAGCCCGACCGATTTTTTGACCCTACAGGATGGGAAAGATTCGGCAACGCGATCGTTGCCCAACCGAATCATATCCAGCCGGAGAAACTCCCGTGACCAACCCCGCGCTCGACACGCCGACCGACCTGCCCAACAACAAGGTCGCCAGCGTCGCCGACGGCCTGAACGCCGCCCTCGCCGACTGCTTTACCCTGTATCTCAAGACCAAGAATTTTCACTGGCACGTCTCCGGCCCGCATTTCCGCGACTATCACCTGATGCTCGACGATCAGGCCGCGCAAATCCTCGCCGTTACCGACGTGATCGCCGAACGCGTGCGCAAGACCGGCAACACGTCGCTGCGCTCGATCGGCGACATCGCCCGCCGCACCGCGATCAAGGACAATGACAAGGATTTCGTGAAGCCCGACGACATGCTCGCCGAGCTGCGCGACGACAATCTCAAGCTGGTCGAGCGCCTGCGCGAGGCCCGCGAAGCCGCCGAGGAAGCCGGCGACACCGCCACCAGCAGCCTCGCCGACGACTGGATCGACGAGGCCGAGGAACGCGCGTGGTTCCTGTTCGAAACCGCGCGCAAGGGCTGATCGCCCGCCGCCCCGGCGTAAACGAGGCCCGCCGTTGCGATGCGCACCGGCGGGCTTTTTGCTGCGACCGGAACCGCGACCGTCCCCCGCGCGCTACTGGGCAACGGGGGCGATCCTGCCCCGGGCGAACGGGAGCACCGATATGTTGAAATGGGCCGTCATCTTTCTCGTATTGGGTCTGGTGCTTGGTGCGCTGGGCTTCGGCGGCGTTGGTGGCGCATTCGTCGGCATCGCGAAAATCCTGTTCTTCGTCGCCATCGCGATCTTCGCCGTGCTGCTGGTGCTCGGGCTGCTCGCCGGCAAGGGCGTGAAGAACGCCATCGACTAAAGCCACGAGCGATGCGCGCCTTTGCCGATCTGCTCGACCGGTTGATCTATACCCGATCGCGCAACGCCAAGCTGGCATTGATCGGCGCCTATCTGCGCGAGACGCCCGATCCCGACCGGGGTTGGGCGATCGCCGCGCTGACCGGCGATCTCGACCTGCCGGCGGTCAAATCCGCCGCGATCCGCGCGCTCATCACCGAACGGACCGATCCGGTGCTGTTCGCGATGAGCCGCGATTTCGTCGGCGATACGGCGGAAACGGTCGCGTTGCTGTGGCCCGAACCGCCGGCGGGCGCGATCGCCGATAGCGATCCGCTGACGCTCGATACGGTCGTCACCCGGTTGCGCAGCCTGTCGCGATCCGACGCCCCGCGGGCGCTCGCCGACATGCTCGACCGGCTCGAATCGGACGAACGCTTCGCCCTGCTGAAGCTGGCGACCGGGGGCCTGCGCGTCGGCGTGTCCGCCCGCCTCGCCAAGACCGCGCTGGCGCAGGCGTTCGGCCTCGACGTCGATGCGGTGGAGGAGGTGTGGCACGGCCTCGCCCCGCCTTATGCCGAATTGTTCGATTGGGCGGAGGGTCGCGCCGAGCAGCCGCACGCCGCCGACCTGCCGGTGTTCCGCCCGTTCATGCTCGCCCACCCGCTCGACGACGGCGTCGTCGACCTCGCCGACTATGCCGCCGAGTGGAAATGGGACGGCATCCGCGTGCAGCTGGTCCATGTCGGTGGCGAAACCCGGCTCTACAGCCGCGCCGGCGACGACATCACCGCCGCCTTCCCCGAAGTCGCCGCCGCCTTCCGCACCCCCGGCGTGCTCGACGGCGAGTTGCTGGTGCGGGGCCAGGGACAGGGCGACGCGCTCCACGCCGACGACACCGGCGCGGCCAGCTTCAACGCGCTGCAACAGCGGCTGGGGCGGAAGGTCGTGTCGAAGGCGATGCTGGCCGACTATCCCGCCTTCGTCCGCCTCTACGACATCTTGTTCGACGGCGCGGAGGATTTGCGCGAGCGCCCATGGCACGAACGTCGCGCCCGGCTGGAATCCTTCGTCCCCCGGCTCGACCCGACGACCTTCGACCTCTCCCGCCTGATCGACGCCGCCGATTTCGCCGAACTGGCCGACATCCGCAGCCGCGCGCGCGATTCGGCGATCGAGGGGGTCATGCTCAAACGCCGCGACTCACCCTATGTCGCCGGGCGCCGGGTCGGGCTGTGGTATAAATGGAAGCGCGATCCGCTCGTCGCCGATTGCGTGATGATGTACGCCCAGCGCGGCAGCGGCAAGCGCTCGTCCTTCTATTCCGACTATACCTTCGGTTGCTGGACCGCCGACCCGGCCGAGGGCGGCGAGCTGTTGCCGGTCGGCAAGGCGTATTCGGGCTTCACCGATGCCGAGCTGAAGGACCTCGACCGCTTCGTCCGCCAGCATACCATCAACCGCTTCGGCCCGGTGCGCGAGGTGGAGAAGACGCTGGTGTTCGAGGTCGCGTTCGATTCGATCCACGCCTCCAAACGCCACAAATCGGGCGTCGCGATGCGCTTCCCCCGCATCAGCCGCATCCGCACCGACAAGCCTGCAGCCGAGGCGGACCATATCGCGACGCTGCTGAAATGGGTGAGTTGAGCCAGCCGCCGCCCGCTCCCCCCATTCGCGCCGCTACAACCGTCACCCCAGCGCAGGCTGGGGTCTCTTGCGGCTCTTGTCCCGACCGACAACCGAAAGACCCCAGCCTTCGCTGGGGTGACGGTTGTGGCGAACTATTTGATAGGCTCCAACGCGATCTCGAACAGCGTCGGCCACCATTTCCCCGTCACGAACAACCGCTTGGCCCCCGCATCCCACGCAATCCCGTTCAGCACCGCCTCGGGATCGAGCGGCCCCAGCTCCGCCCGGAGCGGCGCCAGATCGACCAGCCCATCGACCTCGCCGGTCGCCGGATCGATCCGCACGATATAGTCGCGGTGCCAGATATTGCCCCACAGCTTGCCGTCGATCATCTCCAGCTCGTTGAGGTTGTGCACCGGGCGGCCATTGGCGGTGATCGTCACCCGCCGTTTCTCCTTGAACGTCTTGGGGTCCATGAAGCGCAGCGTCGGCGTCCCGTCCGACAGGATCAGCGACGTGCCGTCATTCGCCAGCCCCCAACCCTCACCCGGATAGCGCGCACGGCCGACCGATTTCAGCGTGCCTGCGTCCCAGCGATGCGCGATCCCGTCCTGCCAGGTGATGCTGACCAGCTGTTTGCCATCGACCGCCAGCCCCTCGCCGAACTGCGATCCCGGCAGCTTCGTCCGTGCCAGCACCTTGCCATCGTTCAGCCGCACCCGCCGCACGTCGGACACGCCGGGCTGGCCGGTACTTTCGAACAGGCTGCCGTCATGCCACACCAGCCCCTGCGTAAACGCCGTGCGATCATGCGGATAGCGCGCGACGATCCGCGCCGAGATTCCCTCGACCGGCACCGGCACATGCGCGGCGGGCGGCGCGCCGGTCTGCGCGACGGCGGTGGTGGTGGCGAGCGCAAGGCCCAGCGGCAACGTCCAGCGGATCATGCGCATTGTCTTCCTCGCCCCATCCTTGTCCGCGTTTGAACTTCTCAGAACGGCACCGCCGGCCCGGCCGGCACGATGCCGGTCGGATTGATGTCCTTGTGGCTGCGATAATAGTGCGTCTTGATCTGGTCGAGGTCGATCGTGTCGGCGACGCCCGGCAATGCGGCGATCCGTTCGGCCAGTGCGCGCAGCCGCGGATAGTCGACCAGCCGGCGGATATTGCACTTGAAATGCCCGTGATAGACCGGGTCGAACCGCACCAGCGTCGTGAACAGCCGGATATCCGCCTCGGTCAGCCGGTCGCCGACCAGCCACTCGCCGGTCAGCCGTTCCTCCAGCCAGTCGAGCGACTCGAACAGTGCCGCCACCGCCTCGTCATAGGCTGCCTGCGTCGTAGCGAAGCCCGCGCGGTACACGCCGTTATTGACCGTCGCATAGACCCGCTCGTTCACCGCATCGATCTCGCCGCGCAGCGCCTGTGGATAGAAATCGCCCGGTTTGGCACCCAGATCGTCGAACGCCGTGTTGAGCATCCGGATGATTTCGGACGATTCGTTGTTCACGATCCGCCGATCCTGCTTGTCCCACAGCACCGGCACGGTGACCTTCCCGGTCATGGCGGGCTGGGCCATGGTGTAAAGCTGGTGGAGATGATCGACGCCGTTGACCGGATCGCCGGTCCCGCCGAACGCTTCGGCAAAGCTCCACCCCTGCGCGCCCATCAGCGGCCCGACGACCGTCACCGGCAGCATCGCCTCCAGCCCTTTCAGCGCGCGCACCACCAGCGTGCGGTGCGCCCAGGGACAGGCAAGGCTGACATACAGGTGATAGCGATCCGCATCCGCCCGAACGCCGGTCTGTCCATCCGGCCCCGGCGATCCGTCGCGAGTCAGCCAGTCGCGAAACCCGCTTTCCGCCCGCTGGAAATTACCCGCCGAATCGGTCGGCGCGACCGGCGTTTCGTTGGTCCACACCCCGTCCTGCAGCATTCCCATCGGCGATTCCCTCAGTTGTCGTCGCCGGTGCAACGCACGCACGCCGCGTCGGGGTTCCTGCCACCCTGTCGCGCAGCGCTTTCACGCTTGAGCGGCCGCGCCCCCCATGCCGTTCGGTTCGAGCAGCTTCGAGCTTGTCGAGAAGCGTCCGTCGAGAACGCCCTCCCGACACGCTGCAACGACCCGCTCACCCCTCCCCGATCAACCGCAACAACGACCCATCGGGATCAAGCAGCGCTCCGATCCGCAGCCCATGCTGCAACACCGGCGGCTGCAGGCGCGGAAAGCCGGCGGCCTGCTCCGGTATCCCCGCCGCCTGCGCCTCCGCATAGAAGGCATCGACATCGTCCAGCCGCAGGCAGCTGCCAAAGCTGCTGGTCGCAGGATCGAGATCGGGCCAGGCAAAGAATTCGAGCTGGAGGTCCCCGCGAGTCAGGATCATCCACCCCGCATCGCGCCAGCCCTCGACAAAGCTCAGCCTGGCATAAAAGGCCGACGTCACCGCGAAATCGCGCGACGGCAAATTGGGCGTGGCCCGGTCCATGCGGCTTCCCCCAAAATGAAAAAGGGGCCGGCTATCCCATCGGACAGCCGGCCCCCCTTACTCATCGCCGATGCGAGAACCTCACAGCTTGTTGAGGTTCACCGCTGCGTGCTTGCCGCGACGATCGACTTCCAGCTCGAATTCGAGCCGGTCGCCTTCGTTGAGCGTCGGCAGACCCGCGCGCTCGACGGCCGAGATGTGGACGAACGCGTCCGGCTGGCCATCGTCGCGCTGGATGAAGCCGAAGCCCTTCATCGCGTTGAAGAACTTCACGACGCCGCTCGCGCGCTCGCCGGTCAGCTGCCGCTGCGGGCCGCCCATGCCGCCGCCGCGCGGGCCGCCTTCGCGCGGTTCGCGCGGGGCGCCGCCGCCGGTGACCGGCAGGGGTTCGCCGTCGATCTTGAGGTCGGTCGCCGAGATGCGGCCGCCACGATCGACGAGGGTGAAGCCCATCGGCTGACCTTCGGCAAGGGCGCTGAGGCCCGCCTGTTCGACGGCCGAGATGTGGACGAACACGTCTTCGCCGCCGTCATCGCGGACCACGAAGCCGAAACCCTTCTGCGCGTTAAAGAACTTGACCACGCCGGTCGCTTCGCCAACGACCTGCGGGGGCATGCCGCGGCCACCGCCGCCGCCGCCACCGAAGCCACCGCCACGGAAGCCGCCACCGCCGCCGCCGAAGCCGCCGCGATCACCGCCACCGAAACCACCACGGTCACCGCCGAAGCCGCCGCCGCCGAAACCGCCACGATCGCCACCGCCGAAGCCGCCGCCACCGAAACCGCCACGGTCGCCGCCGAAGCCGCCACCGAAGCCGCCGCCGCCGTAGCTGCCGCCTTCGTCACCAAAACCGTCGCGCTTGTCCCTGCCGCGCCCACCGCGCTCGCCGCGCCGTCCTCGATCGAAACTCATTGCCCTGTTCGTCTTCCCGGTTCGCCCAACTTCATCGTAAACCCAAGCGTCGAGCGAAAAACGCAGGTGTCCGGGCACCGCCAAACCGGGTGCCACTTCCCTGCCATAGCCTAAAACACCGCAGGCCCAAACCAATTTCACCGCAGCAATGCTTCCCGTCGTCCCGAACCTTGTACAATTGTGGCGAAACCGGCACAGATTCGCCCCATGGATACCATTTTCGCGCTTCTGGCCGACCCTTCCGCCTGGGCCGCCTTTCTCACGCTGGTCGTGCTGGAGGTCGTTCTCGGTATCGACAACCTGATCTTCATCTCGATTCTCTCGAACAAGCTGCCCGCGCATCAGCAGCAGCTTGCCCGGCGAATCGGCATCGGCCTCGCGCTCGTCATGCGCCTCCTGCTGCTGTCGATGATCGCGTTCATCGTCTCGCTGACCAACCCGGTGTTCGACCTGGGGATACAGGGATCGCCCGACGGCTATGGCCGCCCGAGCTTCGAGACCGCCTTTTCGTGGCGCGACCTGATCCTGATCGTCGGCGGGCTGTTCCTCGTGTGGAAGGCGACCAAGGAAATCCATCACACGATGGACGACGAGCCGACCAGCGACGCGCTCGACAAGAAGGGCAAGGCCGCGATCAGCTTCGGTTCGGCGATCGCGCAGATCGTCGCGCTCGACATGGTGTTCTCGATCGATTCGATCCTGACCGCGGTCGGCATGACCGACGAGGTGCCGATCATGATGGCGGCGGTGATCGTGACGGTCGCGATCATGCTGGTCGCCGCCGATCCGCTGGCGCGCTTCATCAACGCCAACCCGACCGTGGTGATGCTGGCACTGGGCTTCCTGCTGATGATCGGCGCGGTGCTGATCGCCGACGGCTTCGGCGTGCATGTGCCCAAGGGCTATATCTATGCCGCCATGGCCTTTTCCGCCGGCGTCGAGACACTCAACATCGTCTCGCGCCGGTCCAAGACGAAGAAGCGTCTGGCGCGGGAAGCCATTGCGAGTGAATCTGTTCGCTAAGGCGGTGCCGGCCCGCTCCCCCACCCCGCCACCCATCAAGGATACCGTGTGGGTGGCGGGGTGGGGGAGCGGGCCGGCACCGCAAAACTCGCGTGAGCGAGTTTCCAAAACGCGCTCCAACCGCTAGGCGCTACGCATGACCGTCTATTTCCACGAAGAAGACCTGCCCGAGGGCGTCTTTGCGCCCGGCGCCGACATCGCCGTCGATACCGAGACGATGGGCCTCATCACCCCGCGCGACCGGCTGTGCGTCGTCCAGCTGTCGGACGGCGGCGAGGATCAGCATCTCGTCCGCTTCAACCCCGGCAGCGATTACGCCGCGCCGAACCTGAAGGCGGTGCTGGCCGACACGAACCGGGTGAAGCTCTATCATTTCGGCCGGTTCGACCTGGCTGCGATCGAATATTATCTGGGCGTCGTCGCGGCCCCGGTCTTCTGTACCAAGATCGCGTCGCGGCTGGTGCGGACCTATACCGACCGGCACGGCCTGAAGGAACTGGTCCGCGAACTGCTCGGTCAGGACATTTCCAAGCAGCAGCAATCGTCCGACTGGGGCGGTCCGGTCCTGTCGGAGGCGCAGCGGGACTATGCCGCGTCGGACGTGCGCTTCCTCCACGCGCTGCGCGAGGAACTGGTGAAGCGGCTGGCGCGCGAGGGGCGGACCGATCTGGCGCAGGCCTGTTTCGACTTCCTGCCGCATCGCGCCCGGCTGGACATTGCCGGCTGGCCGGAAATCGACATCTTCGCGCACATGTAAGGGACGGCCATGTCGGAAATCGCCCGCCAGGAACGAACGCGCCGGCAACGCCGCGCCGCGCCGGGCAGCGCGCATGACCGGCTGATCGCGACGCTGATGGTCGCGCTGCCGATCGCGATCGGCGTGCTGGCCGCGTTCCTCGTCATGGCGCCGCTGTTCATGCGCGGCGACACCAGCTTCGTGCTCGACAAGAACAAGGTCGATGTCGCGCAGGAACGCATGCGCCTGCGCGCCGCCGAATATCGCGGACAGGATGCCAAGGGCCAGCCCTTCGTCCTCGACGCCGGATCCGCAGTGCAGAAAAGCTCGGCCGAACCGGTCGTGCAGTTGCAGGAACTGGCCGCCGGCATCCGCCTGCCCGACGGCCCCGCCCGCCTCACCGCGCCGCGCGGGCGCTACGACATGCGCTCTGAACAGGTCGACGTGCTGGGGCCGATCCAGTTCCGCGCCGCCAACGGCTATTCGCTCGACACCACCAACGCCACCGTCGACCTGAAAACCCGCCGGCTGCGCAGCGGCGGCGCGGTCACCGGCACCACGTCGATGGGCAATTTCAGCGGCGACCGGCTCGACGCCGATCTGGAGGAACGCACCGTGCGGCTGACCGGCAATGCGCGCTTGCGCATCGACCCGGCACGCACGAAATAGTCGCCCATGATTCGTCCCGCGCTCCCTGGCCTTCTCGGCACCTTCGGTCTCCTCGCGGTCGCGGGGTCGGCGCCGGCACAGACGCGGCACGATTCGAACGCGCCGATCGACGTGTCGGCCAACGCCATCGAATTGCAGGACAAGCAGCAGCGCGCGGTCTTCACCGGCGGCGCGGTGTTCCGCCAGTCGACCATGACGCTGAACGCCGACCGCGTGGTCATCGCCTATAGCGGGCAGATCACCGACGGCTCGCCACAGGCGACGCGGATCGACGCCACCGGCAATGTCGTGCTGACCCGCCCGGACCAGACCGCCCGCTCGCGCTTCGCCGTCTATGACATCAACCGCCGCGTGGTGACGATGATCGGCGGCGTGCGACTGACGCAGGGCGCCAATACGCTGAACGGCGGACGGCTCTCGATCGACCTCGACACCGGCCGCGCGACCATCGACGGATCGGGCGTCGGCAGCAGCCCGGCTCCGGGCGGCGGCGTCCAACAGAGCGGCGGGCGGGTGACGGGCCGATTCTCGGTGCCCAAGCGGAATTAGCGCGACGATACTCCCGACCGAAACGAACGTCATCCCAACGCAGGCTGGGATGTCCCGGTGGTAGCGCGCCGCAGGAGCCGATAGAGACCCCAGCCTGCGCTGGGGTGACGTTTTGATCCGGATGGCTCGGCTTTCATCGCTCCAGCCACCCGAACCACCGATCGACTCTTTCCTTTTCCGCTCACCGCATGCAATAATCCTGCCAAAGTCGCGGCGATAACGTCGCGGTAACCATCGCCATGCGATCAGGACGTTGCCGATGCCCGACACCACCCTGCTGACCCCCGCCACCGAAGCCCGCCCCTTCGCCGAGATCCCGTCGGATCGCGGCCTGTCGGTCGTGTCGATCGCGAAGTCGTACGACAAGCGTGTGGTGCTGTCCGACGTGTCGATGTCGGTCGGACGCGGCGAGGTCGTGGGTCTCCTCGGCCCCAATGGCGCGGGCAAGACCACCAGCTTCTATTCCGCCATGGGTCTGGTAAAGCCCGATGCCGGCCGCATCCTGCTGGACGGCGAGGATATCACCGCGCTGCCGATGTATCGCCGCGCGATTCTCGGCCTCGGCTATCTGCCCCAGGAAACCTCGATCTTTCGCGGCCTGTCGGTCGAAAAGAACATCCTCGCCGTGCTCGAACTGGCCGAACCGGACAAGGTGGCGCGGGCGGAACGGCTGGAACAGCTGCTCGACGAATTCGGCCTCACCCGCCTGCGCACCGCCTCTGCCATGGCGCTGTCGGGCGGCGAGCGGCGCCGCGCCGAAATCGCCCGCGCGCTGGCCGCCAATCCGACGATCATCCTGCTCGACGAACCGTTCGCCGGTATCGACCCGATCTCGATCGCCGATATTCGCGACCTCGTCATCCAGCTCAAGTCGCGCGGCATCGGCGTGCTGATCACCGACCATAATGTCCGCGAGACGCTGGAAATCGTCGACCGCGCCTATATCATCTATGACGGCCGCGTGCTGTTCGCGGGATCACCCGCCGAACTGGTCGCCGACGCCAATGTCCGCCGCCTGTATCTCGGCGAAGGCTTCGAACTCTAACGCCCATGAGCCTCGCCCCTCGCCTCGACCTGCGCCAGTCGCAATCGCTGGTGATGACGCCGCAGCTGCAGCAGGCGATCCGCCTGCTCGCGCTGTCGAATTTGGAGATCGAAGGGTTCATCGCCGAAGAGGTCGAAAAGAACCCGCTGCTCGATTCGGGGAGCGGCGGCGGCGATGACGACGGTCCCGCCTTCGAAGCCGCCGAACCGGTCGCGACCGCCGGCGAACCCGCCGGGTCGGATGAGTTGCTTGGGCTGGGCGCGGCGAGCGGCGAATCGCTCGACCTCGATCTCGGCGACACCTTCCACCATGACAGCCCGTCGGACGGGGTCGGATCGCTCGACGGCGGCCTCGGCCTCGCCGCGACCGGCAGCGGCGGGTTCGACGAAGGCCCCGACCTCGACGGCTTCGCCAGCGACGACATCTCGCTCGCCGACCATCTGCTGCAACAGGCCGGGACCTGCGTCGCCGGGGCCGACCTGTTCATCGCCAGCGCGATCGTCGATCAGATCGACGAATGCGGCTATCTCGCCGGCTCGCTGCTCGACATCGCGCATCGGCTGGGCGTGCCGCTCGCCCGGGTCGAAGCGGTGCTGGGGATCGTCCAGACCTTCGACCCCAGCGGCGTCGGCGCGCGCAGCCTCGCCGAATGCCTGACGATCCAGGCGAAGGAGGTCGACCGCTACGACCCGTGCATGGCGCGGCTGATCGACAATCTCGACCTCGTCGCGCGCGGTGCGCTGCCGCAACTGCGCCGCATCTGCGAGGTCGATGACGAAGACCTTGCCGACATGATCCGCGAGTTGCGCGGCTATGATCCCAAGCCCGGTTGCCGCTTCGGCGGGGAACGCACCCAGTCGGTGGTCCCCGACCTGTTCGTCGCCCCGCGCAAGGACGGCTGGGCGGTGGAGATCAACGGCGCCACCCTGCCGCGCGTGCTGGTCAATCGCGGCTATTTCGCCGAGTTGAGCGCCAATGGCGACAAATCGTCGAAGGCGTGGCTGTCCGACTGCCTCGCCAGCGCCAACTGGCTGGTGAAGGCACTCGACCAGCGGCAGCGCACCATCCTGAAGGTCGCGACCGAGATCGTGAAGCAGCAGGAAGCATTTTTCCGTCAGGGCGTCGCCCATCTCCGCCCGCTGACGCTGGCCAAGGTGGCGGAGGCGATCGAGATGCACGAATCGACCGTCAGCCGCGTGACCTCGAACAAATATCTTTCCTGCCCGCGCGGTCTGTTCGAGCTGAAATATTTCTTCACCTCGGCGATCCAGTCGGCCGATGGCGGCGAAGCGGTGTCGGCACTCGCGGTCAAGGACGCGATCCGCACGCTGATCGCGAACGAGGACCCCAAGAAGATCCTGTCCGACGACACGCTGGTCGAACTGCTCAACGCCAAGGGCTTCGACATCGCGCGCCGGACCGTCGCCAAATATCGCGAGGCGATCGGGCTGGGTTCGTCGGTGCAGCGCCGCCGGCAAAAGGCGCTGGGCGGGTAACGCTTTCCTACAGCGCCGGGCGTTGCCAAGCTGGCGGGCGCTCTTTCCGACTGTACAACCCGCTATGCCTTCCCGCGGATAAGATCACGCTTCGCGCAAAACGCGCACGAGTGTGAACTTAGTGAACTTTGGCCGCCGGCTCCTCCGATTCCGATGCATTTTCCGTGCATTAGCTCCGGAATGGAATCGACCGCCCGCCGCCGGGTCGCCCGACCGGCTATGCCCGTGCCGGGGCGTATCTCCCGCGTTCGCATCGATCCGGGGGGAAATGCATGATCCGTATCCTGTTGCCGACGGCGCTCGCCGGCCTGTCGCCGGCCGCCTATGCCCAGAGTGCGGCACCCAGCGCCGAAGCCGTCGCCGCCGCCAAACAGGGCGTCGTCACCACCACCATCGACAGCGCCGGCACGAAGGTCACGACCGCGCCGGCCGACCTCGCCGCTAGCGAAACCGGCCGCCAGAAGTTCGGCGGCATCGATTTCGGCATCGGCGTCGCCTTCACCTATGATCTCGGCAACAACGAACGGATCAGGGAAGCGACGATCGTCGACAACATCGTCCGCGTCACCCGCACCGAAAATGTCCGCGCGCGGCTGATCCTCGAATCGCACTATTTCTTCACGCCGCGCCACACGCTGTTCGGCAATTACGGTGGCGCGCATTGCGACACGCTGAAGGACTATCCCGACCAGTATGACGACTGTGTCGCGCGCTGGAAGAATTTCGGCATCGGCCCGTTCATGGCGATCCAGCCCGGCACCGACAACATCATCGACGCGATCGGCGCGGGCGTCATGATCGGTTTTCGCCGCCGTGAGGAAAAATCGGCCAGTTTCAACATCGGCATCGGCGTCCTCTACGACGTCAACACGCAGATTCTGGGCGACGGCTTCGTCGAAAATCAGGCCCCGCCCGGCACCGAAAAGGAAGTCCGCTTCCGCCGCGGTTCGCAAAGCGGCCTGCTGATCATGACGTCCTATTCGTTCTGACGCTACCCCTGCCTAGCATATACCCGTTTGGTTCGAGTAGCGATCGAGCTTGTCGAGAGCGCGTATCGAGAACGGGGTTCCGCTGGGCAGGCGTTCTCGACAGACGCTTCTCGACAAGCTCGAAGCTGCTCGAACCGAACGGATAATTTCGAGGTTGAGCGGCTACCTAAACGTCCAATTTCTCATAATCCGCCGGCGGCGGCACGCCTTCCATCCGCTCGGCCAGCAGCGGACGGAAGCTCGGCCGGCTCTTCATGCCGACATACCAGCGCTTGGCCAGGTCATGCGTCTTGAAGTCGATCCCGCCCAGATAATCGGCGATCGAAATCTGCGCGGCGGCGGCCAGATCGGCAAGGCTCATCGTCGCGCCGCCGATCCACTGCCGATGGTCGAGCAGATAGTCGATATAGTCGAGATGCTCGACCGCCGCCTTCATCGCCTCGCGCAGCACCCGCGTATCGGGCGTCTGGCGGTGGACGATGCGCTTCTCCATCCGCTCCATCAGCAAGGGACCCGTGATCTCGCGGTAGAATTGCGTGTCGAACCACGTCACCAGCCGCCGCTGTTCGGCGCGGTCGGCGGCGCTGCCGTTCAGCATCGCGGGCTTGTCGCCCGTCTCCTCGATATATTCGCAGATCGCCATCGAATCGATCAACCGGATGCCGGCTGCGTCGTCGATCATCACCGGGGTCTGTCCGGCGGGGTTGATGTGCAGGAACTCGTCGCGCCGCGCCCAGGGCGATTCGCGCACCGGCTGATAGCCGATGCTCTTTTCCGCCAGCAGCAGGCGGACTTTCCGCGAGAAAGGACATAGCGGGAATTGCAGGAGCTGCCACATGGTCCCGTGTTAGGGCGCAGGCTGGCCGGGCGGAAGGGGATTCGTGTGGGTTTGCTGGTAAGCCTGTTGTGGTTGGTCGCGGCGATCGTGCTGGCCGACCGGTCGCCGCGCCCCTGGATGCAGGCGGTGGCGATCGTCTGCGCCGGGATCGCCGGCACGACGCTACCCGATCTCGACCTGTTGCTGCCGATCGGGCATCGCAGCGGCCTGACCCATTCGCTGCTGCCACTGGCGTTCGCGCTCTTCGCCACACGCCGGCGGCCGGTAATGGCGGGGCTGGCGATCGGCATCGGGCTGCATCTCGCCGCCGACACCTTTCCCAATGCGATGCGCGGCTATGCCACGGTCAAGCTGCCCGGCTTCGGTTCGCTTGGCGCCACCGGTTCCTACGCATGGCTGGGGGTGCAGGCGTTGGCCGCAACGCTGATCGGCGCGGTGCTGCTGGCGGCGGCACTGCCGCTCCGCCTCGCTTTGCCGACCGCAGCGGCGCTGGCGCTGGTCGGGATCGCCTATCTGTTCGCGACCGATGGCGGCTGGCCCGCGCTGGCGGTCTATGCCGCGTTCGGATGGCTCGCGGTCCGGCGCGGCGCGGCGCGCTCCGGCAGCTAACCGGCTGGCAAGGATTTTTCGATATACCCTTGCCATGGAAGCGACATTCTCGATCGTCAACGACCGGTCCCGCGGGTTGATGCGGATCACCATGGCCGGCTTTTTCGAAGACGCCGACATCGCCCGGTTCCTCGTCGCCCGTAACCGGGAACTGGTCGCGCTCGGTACGCGCTCCAACGATCATCTGACGCTCGTCGACATCCGGGCGATGGACATTCAGGCGGCCGACAGCGTGGCGGGGTTCGGCCGGGTGCTCGCCGATCCGCGCACGGTTTCGCGCCGGATCGCCTTCGTGACCGGACGCTCGCTGGCGGCGATGCAGATCAGGCGGGCGGCACAGGGCCGCGACACCCGCTATTTCGACGAACTCGACGAAGCGGAACACTGGCTGCTCGCCGCCGAACCATCGATGCGCTCGGCGTCCCGGGCCGGCTGACCGGCCCGGGACCACCGGTCAGGCGGCGACTTCCGCCTGCTGCGCCACCGCCGCATCGTCGTGCAGCGGATGCGCCAGCCGCGTCAGCATTTCCTTGGGCACCACCTGCCAGAAATGCCGCTTCGCCCGGTCCCAATCCTCGAGGATCGCGGCCGACCAGCGGCTGTCGGTCATCGCATGATGTTCGGCGACGAGGGTCTTCAGCACGCCTTCCCAATGCACCGACCCCAGCCGGTGCAGCGTGATGCTCTCCGGATTATGGTTCGCCTCGAAGCTGGCGTCATGGTCGTAGATGAACGCCATGCCGCCGGTCATGCCCGCACCGAAGTTCGTGCCGGTGCGCCCCAGCACGACCGCGGTCCCGCCGGTCATATATTCGCAGCCGTTCGCACCGCAGCCCTCGACCACCACGGTCGCGCCCGAATTGCGCACTGCGAAACGCTCGCCGGCCTGACCCGCCGCAAACAGCCGGCCCGACGTCGCGCCGTACAGCACGGTGTTGCCGACAATGGTGTTCTCATGGCTTTTCAGCGGTGATGACACCATCGGCCGGACGGTGATGATCCCGCCCGACAGCCCCTTGCCGACATAGTCGTTGGCGTCGCCGAACACCTCCAGCTTGATCCCCTTGCACAGGAACGCACCCAGCGACTGGCCCGCGCTCCCACGCAGGCGGACGGTGACGTGGCCGTCGGCCAGCTTCGACATGCCGAACTTGCGGGTGATCTCGCTCGACAGCCGCGTGCCGACCGCGCGGTGGGTGTTGCGCACCGAATAGGTCAGCTGCATCTTCTCGCCGCGCGAGAACACCGCCGCCGCGTCCTTGATCATCTGCGCATCGAGGCTGTCGGGCACTTCGTTGCGGAAGGTCGACAGGCTGAACCGCCGCTCGCTCTCGTCCGCATCGACCTTGGCCAGGATCGGGTTGAGGTCGAGATCGTCGAGATGCTCGGCCCCGCGGCTGACCTGCCGCAGAAACTCGGTCCGCCCGACCACTTCGTCGAGCGACCGCACGCCGAGGCGCGACAGGATCTCGCGCACTTCCTCGGCGATGAAGGTCATCAGGTTGATGACCTTTTCGGGCGTGCCGGTGAACTTGGCGCGCAGCCGCTCGTCCTGCACGCACACGCCGACCGGGCAGGTGTTGCTATGGCACTGGCGCACCATGATGCAGCCCATCGCCACCAGCGACAGCGTGCCGATGCCGAACTCCTCGGCGCCCAGAATCGCGGCGGCGACGATGTCGCGCCCGGTCTTCAACCCGCCATCGGTCCGCAGCACCACCCGACCGCGCAGGCCGTTCAGCGTCAGCGTCTGGTTGACCTCCGACAGCCCCATTTCCCACGGGGTGCCGGCATATTTGATCGACGTTTGCGGGGACGCACCCGTCCCGCCGACATGGCCCGATACTAGGATGACGTCGGCATGCGCCTTCGCCACGCCCGCCGCGACGGTGCCGATGCCGGCCGAGCTGACCAGCTTCACGCACACCCGTGCCTTCGGGTTGATCTGCTTCAGGTCGTAGATGAGCTGCGCCAGATCCTCGATCGAATAGATGTCGTGGTGCGGCGGCGGGCTGATGAGCGTCACCCCCGGCGTCGCATGGCGCAGCTTGGCGATGAACTCGGTCACCTTGAAGCCGGGCAGCTGCCCGCCCTCGCCGGGCTTGGCACCCTGCGCGACCTTGATCTCGATCTCGTCGCAGGCGTTGAGATATTCGGCGGTGACGCCGAACCGGCCCGACGCCACCTGCTTGATGACCGAATTGCCGTTATCGCCATTCTCATAGGGCTGATAGCGGATCGAATCCTCGCCGCCCTCGCCCGACACCGCCTTCGCGCCGATGCGGTTCATCGCGATCGCCAGCGTCTCATGCGCTTCCGGCGACAGCGCGCCCAGCGACATGCCCGGCGTCACGAACCGCTTGCGGATCTCGGTGATCGCCTCGACCTGCTCGATCGCCACGCCCTGCTCAGGGAAATTGAACTCCAGCACGTCGCGCAGATACACCGGCGGCAAATCCCGGACGCCCCGCGAAAACTGCATATAGGTGGAATAGCTGTCGGTCGCGACCGCGGTCTGGAGCAGGTGCATCAGCTGCGCCGAATAGGCATGCGCCTCGCCACCGCCGCGCTGGCGATAGAAGCCGCCGATCGGCAACGTCGCCACCGCCGTATCGAACGCCGCATCATGGCGTTGCGTCGCGTTGACGTGGAGTGAGTGATAGCCCTCGCCCGAAATCTTCGCCGGCATGCCGGGGAAGAAGTCGTTGACCAGCGCGCGCGACAGGCCCACCGCCTCGAAATTGTACCCGCCGCGATAGCTGGAGATCACCGCGATCCCCATCTTCGACAGGATCTTGAGCAGCCCTTCGTCGATCGCGGTGCGGTGGCGCTTCAACGCCTCGTCCATGCCGATCTCCCCGAACAGGCCGCGCGCGTGGCGGTCCGCGATCGCCGCTTCGGCCAGATAGGCATTCACCGTCGTCGCGCCGACACCGATCAGCACCGCATAATAATGCGTGTCGAGGCATTCCGACGACCGCACGTTGATCGATGCGTAGGAGCGCAGGCCCTTGCGCACCAGATGCGTATGCACCGCCGCCGCCGCCAGCACGCCGGCGATCGGCACCTTGTCCGGCCCCAGATGCTCGTCGGTCAGGAACAGCTCGCTGCGCCCTTCGCGCACCGCCTGTTCGGCCTGCGCCCGGATGCGGGCAATGGCGGCACGCAGCGCCTCCGGTCCTTCCCCCGCCGGAAAGGTGCAGTCGATCTCCGCCGCCTGCGCCCCGAAATGTGCCTTCAACCGCAGCCAGTCGCTATTGGTCAGCACCGGGCTGTTCAGCACCAGCACCGCGCTCGCCCGGTCTCCGGTGTCGAGGATGTTGGCGAGGTTCCCGAACCGCGTCTTGAGCGACATGACGTAGCGTTCGCGCAACGGATCGATCGGCGGGTTGGTGACCTGGCTGAAATTCTGGCGGAAGAAATGGCTGATCAGCCGCGGCTTGTCGGAAATGACCGCCAGCGGCGTGTCGTCGCCCATCGACCCGATGGCTTCCTTGCCACCCTCGACCATCGGCGACAGGATCAGTTCCATATCCTCCAGCGTCTGCCCGGCGCACACCTGCCGCCGCGCCAGTTCGGCGCGGTCGTAGCGCAGCGGCGCTTCGGCCGGGGCAGGCAGGTCGTCGATCGTCAGGAAGCGGGCGGTCATGCCGGCATAGTCGGCCTCGCCCGCGATCTTGTCCTTGATCGCGCGATCCTTGTAGAGCTTGCCCTCGGTCAGGTCGACGGCGAGCATTTCGCCCGGTCCCAGCCGGCCCTTCTCGACCACCGTCGCTTCGGCGACCGGGACCATGCCCGCTTCCGACCCGACGATCAGCAGCCCGTCCCCGGTCAGCGTATAGCGCAAGGGGCGCAACGCGTTGCGATCGAGACCCGCGACCGCCCAGCGGCCATCGGTCATCGCCAGCGCGGCCGGGCCGTCCCACGGCTCCATCACGCTCGCGAGATATTCGTACATTGCGGTATGCGCCGGCGGCATGTCCGGCGCGCCCTGCCATGCCTCGGGCACCAGCATCAGCTTGGCGGTCGGCGCGTCGCGCCCCGACCGGCAGATCGTCTCGAACACTGCGTCCAGCGCCGCCGTGTCCGACGCGCCGGCCGGGATCACCGGCTTGATGTCTTCCGAGCGCTCGCCGAATGCGATGCTCGCCATCTTGATCTCGTGGCTGAGCATCCAGTTCTTGTTGCCGCGGATCGTGTTGACCTCGCCATTATGCGCCAGGCAGCGGAACGGCTGCGCCAGCCACCATTGCGGGAAGGTGTTGGTCGAATAACGCTGGTGAAAGATCGCGACGCGCGATTCGAAGCGTTCATCGGTCAGGTCGGGATAGAAATCCGACAGGCTCTCGGCGAGGAACAGCCCCTTGTAGATGATCGAGCGGCACGACAGCGAACAGAAATAGAAGCCGGTGATCTGCGCGGCGATGATCCGCTTTTCGATCCGGCGGCGGACCAGATACAGGTTCTTCTCGAACTCGGCCTCGTCCATTTCTTCCGGAGCCGGACCGGCGATCATGATCTGCTCGATCTCCGGCCGGGTCGCCTGCGCCTTCATGCCGATGACCGACACGTCGACCGGCACCTGCCGCCAGCCATAGATCGACCAGCCCGCCTCGATGATCTCCGATTCCACCAAAGTACGGCAGGTTTCCTGCGCACCCAGATCGGTGCGCGGCATGAACACCATGCCGACGGCAAGGCGCGCATGGAGCGGCTTATGGCCCGACGCGGCAATGGCATCGTCGAAGAAGCGGTGCGGCAGGTCGACATGGATGCCGGCGCCGTCGCCGGTCTTGCCATCGGCATCGACCGCGCCGCGGTGCCATACCGCGCGCAAGGCATCGATCGCCGACTGCACGACGCGGCGCGACGGCTTGCCATCGGTCGCGGCGACCATGCCGACGCCGCAGGCATCGCCCTCATACTCGGGACGGTACATGCCTTCGGCGGCGAGGCGGAGGCGTTCGGAGGTCATGTCGGTCATGCCGCAAACCCTTTCTTGGAAAGATACGTTTCGATGGCTGTGACGATCGACTGCAATTGCGTCGCGGCATCCCAGCATTGATTGACCCGGCGGACCTGCTCCGCCTCGTCGATCGGATATTCGTGGACCAGCCGATTGCGCAGCAGGGTCAGGTCGACCCACTGGTCGGCATCGTCGACGAACCGGCTTTTTTCCATCCAGTTCGCAATGTCGCGCCGGGTCATCGTCGCGGTGTCGAGCAATTCCCAAACGGCGACCAATCGGACCAGCCGCGCGATCATGTCCTGCAACTGCTCGACACGCTTGAGCAGGGCGATCGAGGCGACCCGTTCGATCAATGGCAGCGTTTCCAGTTCCGACACTGCGGTCGGCAGATGCCCTGACAATAGTGGTCGCAGTTCGTCGATGCCATCCGACAGGCGCCGGCACCTGAGCAACGTCGACCGCAGGACCGCATCGGTATCGGTCATGGCAACATCACCGCTTGCGGCGCGACCATCCGAGCGAAATCGGACCATTCGCCCGATCGCGGCGCGAAGACCACGTCCACCTTCTGTTCGTCGATCCGTTCGAACAGCCGATCGCGAAAACGATCGGCCATTGCCTCGGTCGCGAGGTTCGGCTCTACCTCAACCAGCAGATCGATATCGCCACCGCGCAGATCGTCGCGGACCCGGCTGCCGAACAGGCGCACGACGACATCCTCGCCGAACGCTTCACGCGCCGCCGTCTTGATCGCCTGCACCTCGTTCGGCTTCAGCCTCACGCCGCCTGCCTTTCCGCCTTGGCCTTCGCCTTCAGATACCCATGCATCCGCTCGGTCACGTCGCGCCCGTCACGGATCGCCCACACCACCAGGCTCGCCCCACGCACGATATCGCCCGCCGCGAACACGCCGTCGAGCGACGTCATCATCGACTTGCCATCGACACGCACCGTGCCCCAGCGGGTCACGCCCAGTTCGGGCGCGTCGAACAGTATCGGCAAATCCTCGGCATCGAAGCCCAGCGCCTTCACCACCAGATCGGCGTCGAGCACGAACTCGTTGCCGGGATCGGCTTCCGGTGCGCGGCGACCCGAAGCGTCGGGCGCGCCCAACCGCATGCCGGTCGCGCGAACCTGCACCACCGCACCGTCACGTTCGTCGAACGCGGCGGGGGCGGAGAGCCAGACGAACTCCACGCCCTCTTCCTCGGCATTGGCGACTTCGCGCTGCGACCCCGGCATGTTGGCGCGGTCGCGGCGATAGAGGCACTTTACCGACTTTGCGCCCTGGCGGATCGCGGTACGGACGCAGTCCATCGCGGTGTCGCCGCCGCCGACCACGACGACATTCTTGCCCGCCGCATTGAGCGAGCCGTCGTCATAGGCCGGCACGCTGTCGCCGAAGCCGATCTTGTTCGACGCGGTCAGATAGTCGAGCGCATCGACCACGCCGCCGCTGCCGACGCCCGGCGCCTTGATCGCACGCGGCTTGTACACCCCGGTCGCGATCAGGATCGCGTCATGCTTCTGCCGAAGCTCGTCGAGCTTCGCGTCGCGACCGACCTCGAACCCTTCGTGGAAGACGATGCCGCCTTCCTTCAACCGCTCGACGCGGCGCATCACCACCGGCTTTTCGAGCTTGAAGCCGGGAATGCCGTAGGTCAGCAGCCCGCCCGCACGATCGTAGCGGTCATAGACGTGCACGTCATAGCCGAGATTGCGCAGCCATTCCGCCGCCGCCAGCCCCGCCGGACCCGCACCGACGATGCCGACCGACTGGCCGCGTGCCGGACCGACCGCCACCGGCTCGACCCAGCCCTTTTCCCACGCGGTATCAGTGATGAATTTCTCGACCGATCCGATCGTGACCGCACCGTGCCCCGAAAATTCGATGACGCAATTGCCCTCGCACAGCCGGTCCTGCGGACAGATACGGCCGCAAATCTCGGGCATGGTCGAAGTGCTGTTCGACAGCTGATACGCTTCCTGCAACCGCCCCTCGGCGGTCAGGCGCAGCCAGTCGGGAATATGGTTGTGCAGCGGGCAGTGCACCGAGCAATAGGGGACGCCGCATTGCGAACAGCGTCCCGCCTGATCCTCGGCGGTCGGCGGGGCATAGCGCTCCGCGATCTCGCGGAAATCCTCCGCCCGCAATTCGGGTTCGCGCTTCGCAGGATAGGACTGCGGACGCGAAACGAACTTCAACATTGCTTGCTCGGCCATAATGCCCTCCGATCCTTCGGAAAGCATATTTTCGAACATGAGTCACGCAACAAACGATCTTTTGGTAAGCTATGCTGACCTAGTTACTGCCAAGAAAACAGCTCGTTTTCAAGAACCATTCGCAACAACAGGTTTTGGGGCCGGTCCGGACCTATCCAAGAGCAGCGATACGCCCTTGCGACAGCAGGTAAATCAACGTTCCGCCCAGCAGCACGCGATAGATCACGAACGCCATATAGCCTCGCGTCGACACGAGCTTCAGGAATCCGACGATCGATGCATATCCCACGACGAACGAGATGATCGTCGCGAGCAGGGTCGGTCCTGGGCCATAGGGGCCGAACTGCCCCCACGTCTTGAACAGCTGGTACAGCCCCGACGCCAGCACCGCGGGAATCGCGAGCAGGAACGAATAGCGCGCCGCCGCCTCCCGCGTAAAACCCATGAACAGCCCGGCGGTGATCGTCCCCCCGGAGCGCGACACGCCCGGCAGCAACGCCATCGCCTGCGCAAAGCCGAAGGCGATACCGCTACCCCAGCGCAGCCGGTCGATCCCCCAGCGCCGCCGCCCGACGACATCGGCGATCCCCAGCAGGATGCCGAAGCCGATCAGGCTGAACGCGGTGAACCACAGGTTGCGCAGCGACGTCTCGATCGCGTCCTTGAACAACAGCCCCAACACGACGATCGGCAGCGTGCCGACGATCACCAGCCAGCCGAGCCGCGCATTGTCGCGCGCCGCCTGATCCTGTGCGCCGACGAACTGGCCCAGCCACGCCGTCGCGATCCGCCAGATGTCCTTGCGGAAATACAGCAGCACCGCCGCCTCGGTCCCGATCTGGATGATCGCGGTGAACGCCGCGCCGGGATCGGTCTGCGACGGCAGGAACGCCCCGGCGATCCGCAGATGCGCGCTGGACGATACCGGCAGGAACTCGGTCAGCCCCTGGATGATGCCGAGGATCGCGGCTTCCAGCCACGCAGTCGCAGGGTTCACGCGCGGGCGACCTTGTTGAAGCGGCCATTCTTGCGATAGACGACCAGCCAGTCGGGGGCGACGGTCGCCAGCGGCACCGGACGCACGCCGAACGCCTCGATCCCGGCGACGCCATCACCGACGACATTGTCGCGCGAGAGCATCGCCCACTGGTCCTTGCTGATCGGGGTGAACGGCATGGCCGCGATCGCGCCGCCCAGATCGTTGGGGATTTCGAGGAAGCGCACGTCGCGGCCGATCGCGCCGGCGATCCACCGGTTCAGCTCGCCCATCGAAATGACGTCCGGCCCGCCGATCGCATAGGTCTGCCCGCCGAACCGCTCCGGCTCGGCCAGCGCCTTGACCACCACCTGCGCCAGATCGACGACGTAAATAGGCTGGAACTTGGTGGCTGCCGCCATCACCGGCACCAGCGGGCGCCCGATCAGCGCCGGCGCGCCGGAAATCATGCCGGCGAAGCGATTGACGAAGCCGTCCTCGCGCCCGAACACGATCGACGGCCGCAGGATCGTCGCCGTCGGAAATGCCGCAAGGACCGCCTGCTCACCGGCCGCTTTCGACCGGCCATAGGCCGATGGCGATGCCGGATCGGCGCCGATCGCCGAAATCTGTACGAACGCCTTCACGCCGGCGGCCGCTGCGGCCTCCGCCACGGTACGCGCACCCGCCACATGCACCTTGTCGAAATCGCCCTCGAGGATACCAACGAGGTTCACGACCGCATCCGACCCCGCCACGGCGCGAGCGACGGTGTCGGGCCGCGACAGGTCGGCGGCCACGAACTGCGTCTGCCCCAGCCCGCCCTGCGTGCGCAGGTACAGCGCCTGGCGCGGATCGCGCTGCGCGATGCGAACGCGCGCACCCGCCTTCAACAATTCCTGCACGACATAGCGGCCGACAAAGCCGCCGCCGCCGAACAGCGTCACCAACTGGTTCTTCATCGAGTCCGCCTTTGCCTGTCTCTATCCTCAGGCCCCATGCCGCTCCTGCAGCAAAACGGCAAGGACAACGTAAAAATCGCAAAACAAGTTGTTGACACCCCGCCGCACCCCCCGTAGAGGCGCCCTCCTACCCCGTGCCCAGATGGCGGAATTGGTAGACGCACCAGCTTCAGGTGCTGGCGATCGCAAGGTCGTGGAGGTTCGAGTCCTCTTCTGGGCACCATTTTCCCTAGGCGATCGAAACGCCTAGGAAATAGCTGAGAAGCAGCGGTTTTTACAGGCGGATGTTACAGATGTAACAGTCGCTGAAATCCACATGTACCTATCTCGCCAACCGCGGTGCCACTTGCTTTTCGGCGGGCAATACCTGTCGAGCTTAGACCTCCCTTTGGCGGTGGGGCTGCGTTTATACTCTCACTACGGTCCAAGCATCGGTCTGAGGCGAAGCTCCACACCTCTGCTCAGGCGACAGAAGCGAACAACTGCTGGCAGACGCTGTCAGCTTGCGCGAAGTCTATACCGATGCTCGTGCAAGTATGTTCGAAATCGGACTCCTCTCCGATCAGATAGTGGCCAGTAATTTCATGCCCAGCACAACCACGTTTGCCCTGCCCGCATCCCCGCCGGGATTGCCCGTAAACTGGATGTTCGGCCTGATGACGAAGCCGGGAAGGGCGTTGATCCCATAATATATCTCGGTCGTGTATTCGCTCGCCCGGACGGGGCCGTACGACGAGGATGTTGCGTTGAGGAGACGTTGCAGGTCGGTCAGCCGGTCGTTTACGCGTCCCCTGCCGACTGCGATGGCGATTTCATCCTTCGGGCGTCCGGGTATCGGTCCGCCATAATGCAGGCCCGCTACGAACTTGCTCTCGACCGCGGTCGTCCCCTGGCTGGCCCAGACGCCGTTGAAGAAGACGCTTACCCCATGCGACCCGTCAGGCCGTGGCGGGACGAGTTGCTGGCGGATGTTGCCGAAGATCGCCCACTGGTTGCGGTCGACAAGGGCCGGACGGCCGGTCAGGACACGTATGCCCCGGTCGACATCGAGAACCGCGTCCGGCCCGGGTGCGTTACTGTAGAGGAAACCGGCCTTGTACGTGCCCGGAAGCGTGCCGAACAATCTGGTATTCCATCCGACTTCGGTCGGCAGGAGCACGCCGGTACCGCCCTTGAAGCCGAGATAGAAGCCGCCGGTTTCATTGTCGATGTTGCGCGGGTTTACCTGATAGGCACCGGTCTGGACATAAAGCTTGTCGGAGATGTTCAGGCGAACGCGCATCGCCCAGGTGCTCACCGGAAAATTATACCAGTATTTCGGCAATATCTGTCCGGTGCCTGCAGCGCAAAAGTACAGGCTCTGGAAATCGCAACGCGCGGAATGGAAATCCTCGCCGGTGCCCATGCGGCCCAGTTTGAGATCGGCCCGGCCGATCGCCACATGATACCAGCCCTGCGTCAGCCGCCACATGCGCCCGCGGCCCCACGTCTCCTGCGAAAATTGCAGAAGCCCCAGCCCGGCCTCGTCATCCAGCCGGGGACCGCTGCGCTTCGTCACGATCAGCTGAACGTTGCCGGGGATCGCTCCGGTCAGCGTCTTGAGATCGGCACCCACACCGATGGCGAGTTGGGTCACGTTGGTCGCATCGCGCGACGTGCCGCCGGACAGGTTCGCGGCGAACTCGCTAACGAATTGCACCGACGGTGTGATCCCCCTTTCGGCCAATGTCGGCCGCAGCCCGCGCCAATCGTTCAGGATATGCGGGTCCGCCGAGGGTGCCGGCGGCGGCGGGCCGAGGTTCCGCGATGGCGCGACGGGGGTCGACTGGTTCGTCGGGCGCGGGGCGTTGTTGTTCAACGGCGCCAGTTGCGCCGCTGCCAGTAGAAGCAGCATGGTTCGATCCGATCCGTGGGATGCGACGGACGCCGACCCTTTCCGGGCGGGCGACGGGATGATCCGGAGGGCCTATCCGTTGGACGTTCGGGATCGGAAAGGATGGCGTGCGGCGGACCGCACAAGACACGAACCGTTCATGAACCTCTCCCGACGGGGTTCCGGCCCCGTTTCGTCGTTCCGCAGCGCGTTGGCGATGCGTCGTCGGCCGCCCATGTTCCGGTGCGACCGAGTGGGGCGATCATGCCCTGCACGGCCATCGCGGTCTTCGTGCAGCGCGCCGTAAAGTCCACGCGGATATCGGCTATTTTCGTGCAAACGACCAAGGTCGCCCGACGGCGATCCGCACCGGATCAGGCCGTGCCGCGCGGGTCCATTTGCAGCGCGAGATACAGCCGCACGCAATCCTCGGTCACCGAGAGGTCGATGTCACACAATTCCTCGATCCGCCGGAGCCGGTAGTCGAGCGTGTTGCGGTGCAGATGGAGCGCCTTGGTCGCCGCAGCGGGTTTCATACCGACGGCGAACCACGTTTCGAGCGTCTGGCGCAGCACCTGCTTGCCCGACCGTTCCCCCCTGGAAAGGGCGAGGAGCGGCCGCAGCAATTCGTCGGACCGCCAGTCCCGACGAAGTCCGTCCACCAGGACCGGCAGCATGAAATCCTCGTAGCAATAGAGCGACGCATCGGGACAGCGCGCCTTGCCCACGCGCATGGTCGTGCGGGCGACTTCACAGGACCGTGCGAGGTTCGCGCTTCCCGGGAAATACTGGCCCAATGCCAGCCGGATCGGCAGGGGGCTGCTGGCCTTCATCCGCGCCAGCAGATCGTGCGCCCGATGCCGCTGTTCCTCCGGGTTCCACAGCCCGCGATGGCTGAGCGCCGGTTTCAGGATCACCAGTTCGTTGAGCGAGGTCGCCGCGATCAGATTGCCGCGTTCGGGGGTCGCGAGCAGCGTATGCAGTCGCTGCAATTCCACCAGCATGGCCTCCAGCGGCATCGCCGCATTGTCGACTTCGATGACGGCGGCGACGCGCGGCAGGGCGAGATCGATGCCGAGCCGCTTCGCCCAGTTGCCCAGTGCCGGAGAGGGGCCGCCGTCGCGGATCAGGCCCAGCGTGACCTCTTCGCGAAGCCGGGCATCGCGGGCGAGAAGCCGGAGCAGTCCGGCCTGCTCCAGCATCGTCTCGGCCGCCATCTGCACCAGTGCGGCATGCTGGTGGATGATCGTGGGATCGCCGGTCAGGCCGACGCAGCCCACGATCAGCCCGTCGGCGAGCAGCGGCAGATTGACCCCGGGGAGCACGCCGGTCAGCTGCCCCGCCATGATGCCGTCGATGTCGACGCGTGCGCCCTTGGCCAGCACCAGCAGCGCACCGCCATGCGTCTGTCCGATCCGGTCGCGGTCGCCGCTCGCGATGATCCTGCCCTGATCGTCCATCACGTTCACATTGCCGTCGATGATCTTCATCGACCGGTCGACGATGGACTGCGCAAGCGCCTGATCGAGCTTCAGCATATATGTTGCTTGCCTGAGGTTCCGCGCGTCAGGCAAGCAACGCTTCAGGATGATCGCGACGTGCCCTGTCGTGATGGTCGTCGCCGATCCGCGAGATGCGCAGCAGGTTGGTCGTGCCCGGCGTCCCGAACGGTTCCCCCGCGGTAATCACCAGCCGCTCGTCATCGCTGCCGATACCACGCGCGCGGGCCTGGATCGTCGCCTCGCGCACCATGTCCGCGACGCTGCGCACCTCGGCGCTGACGACGGGATGCACGCCGTAGGCCATCGTCATCCGCCGCGACGTGGCGACCGACGGCGTCAGGCAGAGAATGGGTACGTCGGGCCGTGCGCGCGAGGCGCGCAACGCCGTCGCCCCCGACGCGGTGTAGGTGACGATGGCGGCGGCATCGATACTGCCCGAGACATGCCGGGCGGCAACGGCGATGGCGTCCGCCGATGTTTCGTCGGCGATGGCCTGTTGTTGATCGAGCATGGTCCGGTACATGACGTCGCCCTCCACGTTCCGGGCGATCCGGTCCATCGTCGCGACGGCTTCGGACGGATAGGCACCGGCGGCCGTCTCGGCAGACAACATGATGGCATCGGCCCCGTCGAAGACGGCGGTGGCGACGTCGGAGGTCTCGGCACGGGTCGGTGCAGGCGCGGACACCATCGATTCGAGCATCTGGGTGGCGACGATCACCGGCCGGCCGGCGCGGCGTGCCGCCAGCACGATGCGCTTCTGGATCGACGGCACATTCTCCGCCGGCACCTCGACGCCCAGATCGCCGCGCGCCACCATCACGCCGTCCGACAGGGCGACGATCGCGTCGAGATGCTCGATCGCCTGCGGCTTTTCCATCTTGGCGAGCAGGGCGGCACGTCCGCCGATGATCGCGCGTGCCTCCTCGATATCGGACGGGCGCTGCACGAAGCTCAGCGCCACCCAGTCGACCCCCTGCTCCAGTGCGAAGGCGAGGTCGGCGATATCCTTGAGCGTCAGCGGCGACACCGGCAGCACGACGCTGGGCACGTTCACGCCCTTGCGATCGGACAGGCGCGTGCCGCTGACGACCCGGGTCGTTGCAAAGTCCGGTCCGCAAGCCGTGACCGTCAGCCGGACCCGGCCATCATCCAGCAGGAGATCCGCGCCCTTTTCGAGGGCTGCGAAGATTTCCGGATGCGGCATGCCGACGCGCGTCGCGTCTCCGGCCACGTCCGACAGGTCGAAGCGGAACGCCTGACCCGGCGTCAGATCGACGGCACCGTCGGCAAAGGTGCCGAGACGCAGCTTTGGCCCCTGCAGATCGGCCATGAGCGCGATCGACCGCCCGACCTCCTGCTCCAGTTCGCGCACGATCCGGATCCGTTCGGCATGGTCGGCGTGGCTGCCGTGACTGAAATTCAGCCGGAACACGTCGGCCCCCGCCGCATGCAAGGCGGCGATCGCCGCGCGGCTGCCGGTCGCGGGGCCGAGGGTGGCGACGATCTTGGTCTGTCGAAAGCGAAGACGCGTTGCGCTGGTCATAGCATGGCTCCGGGAGAGGCGTCGCGATGGTCGTGATGGTCGGACACGGGAACGGCCGCATGGTGCGACAGGGCGATGCCGACCTTGAGCGCGGCGGCGACGTTCCGCGCGGTCGTCCGGACGTTCGTGGCGGCATCGGCCAGCGCCTCCTCGACCGTGCAGGATCGATGGACGGCGCTGAAGACGGCATCGATGCCATAGTCGTGGACGCGTTCGGCACGGTCCCCGCGACAGCCGGCGATCACGATCACGGGCTTGCCGTGACGCTTGGCGACGCGGGCGACGCCCACGGGGGTCTTGCCATGGATGCTCTGGCTGTCGATGCGACCTTCACCGGTGATCACCAGATCCGCGTCGGCGACGATGGCGTCGAGGCCGACGGCGGCGGTGACGATATCGGCTCCGGGAAGAAGTTGCCCGCCCACGAACGCGACCAGTGCGGCGCCGAGGCCGCCCGCCGCGCCGCCGCCGGGAAGCGTATCGACCCGGACGCCCAGATCCGCCTCGATCCGGTCGGCATAGCGCCGCAGATTGTCGTCGAGGATGCGGACCATCGCGTCGTCCGCGCCCTTTTGCGGGCCGAAGATCGCGGAGGCGCCCTGTGGCCCGACGAGCGGATTGTCGACGTCGCACGCGACCTCGATCCGGCATTCGCGCAGCCGGGGATCGAGCTGCGACGCGTCGATCCGGGCGAGGGCCGACAGGCCGCCGCCGCCACGATCGATCGGCGCACCGTCGGCATCCAGCATACGCACGCCGAGCGCTTCGGCCATGCCGGCCCCGCCGTCATTGGTGGCGCTGCCGCCGATGCCGATGATGAAGTGCCGCGCGCCGAGGTCGAGCGCGGTTCGGATCAGCTCGCCGACGCCGTAAGTCGTGGCGCGCAGCGGATCGCGCCGGTCGGGGGGCAGCAGGATCAGTCCGCTGGCGGCGGCCATTTCGATCACCGCCGTCGCTCCATCCCCCGAAATGCCGAAAAAGGCATCGACCGGATCGCCCAGCGGGCCGGTCACGGTCCGGTGGACGGTGCGTCCCCCGGTCGCGGCGACAAGGGCCGCCACCGTGCCTTCGCCGCCATCGGCGACCGGCACCTTTACATAGACAGGGTCCGGCAGGACTTCGCGAAAGCCGGCTTCGATCTGCTCGGCAACCTCGATCGCCGAGAGGCTTTCCTTGAACGAATCCGGAGCGATGACGATTTTCATGCGACGTCCCATGCTTACTGGTTGGCGGTGCGGGCGGGGACACGCAGCGTCAGCACGACGCCGACGACCAGCGCGGCGGCCAATGCGAGGAGCGACGCCTGCGTTCCGCCGGTGGCGTCCTTGATCCATCCGACCAGATAGGGGCTGACGAAGCCGGCCATCTGTCCGGTCGAATTGATGAGCGCGAGGCCCCCCGCTGCGGCGGCGGCGCTGAGATAGCTGTTGGTCAGCGGCCAGAACATCGGCAGGCCGGTCAATGCCCCCATCGCCGCCAGCGTCATGCCGAAAAGCGAAACCACGGGGTCGTTCTGCGCCGTCGCGGCGATGACGAGGCCGAGGGCGCCGACGATCAACGGGATGGCGAGGTGCCAGCGCCGTTCCTGGCGACGGTCGGCCGAGCGGCCCGCGATCAGCATGGCGAAGACCGCGGCGAAATAGGGGATCGCGCTCATCAGGCCGATCATCAGCGGATCATTCTGGCCGCTGGTCTTGATGATCGTCGGCAGCCAGAAGTTGATCGCGTAGACCCCGCTCTGGATACAGAAATAGAGCATGCCCAGCATCCAGATCGCCGGATTGCGGACGACCGAGGCGAAGCTGTCCGATGCCGTCACCGGCTTGGCCCGTTCATCCTCGACCAGATTGCGGCGCAGCGCGTCCTTCTCCTCGTCATCCAGCCACGGGGCCGTCGCGATGCCATCGGTCAGCACGAACCAGACGGCGATGCCGAGGAACACGGTCGGCAGCCCTTGCAGCAGGAACAGCCATTGCCATGCCGCCAGATCGCCCTGCCCCGCCGAGAAATGGCTGAGGATCCAGCCCGAAATCGGGCCGCCCAGCACGCCCGACACCGGAATGGCCGACATGAAGATGGTCATCACCCGGCCCTGCTGCGCCCGCGGGAACCAGCCGGTCAGATACAGGACGATGCCGGGGAAGAAGCCGGCTTCCGACGCGCCGGTCAGGAAGCGCAGCACGTAGAAGCCGACCGGCGTAGTGACGAACATCAGGCAGGTCGAACAGATGCCCCAGGCGACCATCATCACCGCGACCCAGCGCCGCGCGCCGAGGCGTTGCAGGATCAGATTGCTGGGAACGCCGCAGGCGATATAGCCGAGAAAGAAGATCCCGGCGCCGAACCCGTAGACGGTTTCGCTCATCCCCAGATCGTCGAGCATCTGCAATTTCGCAAAGCCGACATTTACGCGGTCGATGTAATTGAACAGGTAACATATGAACAGAAAGGGGATCACCCGCAGCGCGATCTTTCTGTACGTACGGCCGACGTCGCGCGGTGCGAGCGCCGAAGGTGACCCAGTCATCCCACTCTCCTAGAATCGCTTATCGTTCCGTCGCGATGCGCGGCAAGCCGACGGTTGCGGCGGTGATAGGCGCTTTGCCCGGCGCGCGCCTTGTGCCGCCGGTGCAGAAGCCACCGCAGTCCGGGCGATGTTTTGGGCAGATGCACAAAATCTTCATGCGCCGATACCGGCACCGATTGCCGCGTGTCGTACGGCCGGCCGTTGCCGGGCTGGCGCGCAGACCCGCCACGGCGAGCGTGCGCCGCCGCGCCGCACCGCGCTTCAGGCGCCGGCGCCCGCCGCCTGTTCGTCCGCTTCGAGATTCTCGATCAGGCGGTGGAGCAGCGCCACCAGAATGTCGGTTTCGAGCGCGCTGAACCCGCGCAGCGCCTTGGCATTCTTTCCCAGCAATACGTCCCGCCCGATCGCGGCGATCGCCTGTCCCCGCTCGGTCAGCGCGATCATCGCCGATCGGCGGTCGCTGGCATGCGGGGTGCGGACGATCAGGCCCATCGTTTCGAGGCGGGCGAGCAAGGCGACCATGGCCGGCTGCTTCACGGCCGACGAACAGACCAGATCGCGCTGCGCCATCGGCCCCTTCCACGACAACAGCATGACCGGCCCGATCAGCGCCAGCGTGACCCCGTGCGGTCGCAGCGCGGCGTCGACGACCCGGTCGAACACCGTCGCGGCGTGATTGGCGAGATAGCCCGGCGCGGCGATCGCTTCGGGATGGATGTCGGTCCGGTCGGTCATGGCGCACCGTAGGGACGGGACGGCGGCAGAATCAATGCGACATCCCCGCGCTGTGGCAGCGTGCGCGCGTCTTCGGGGCAATTGCGGTATGGCGCCTACCTTCTCGCGGAAGGGCTGAAGGATCCGCTGCGCCTATTCCGGACGGGATTTTCTGCAAGGACTATCCGGTAAGTTATCGACCGGCACCCCTAGGTCGGGCGGACCGGCGGGCGACGCACCGATACGGACCGCAAAAGAAATGATATATTGTCGCCGATGCGCCGATGGTGCAGCAGCGCATCCATCCGAAAGTCGTCCCATGGAAGTGCATGTTGCAGCAGACCCGTTTTGCCCGTTCCCTATCGCCCGTTCGAACCCTCGCCGCGCTGGCGGCTGCGATCGCCGTCCCGGCAGTCGCCGATAGCGCGCCGCGTCCGACGGTGCGCGACATCCTGCCCCCGACGATGCCCTGGACCGGGGCGAGCGAGCGGTTGATCGCGCCGTCGAACGACCCGTGGATCACCCCGGCCGAGGCGGCGGGCTTCCGTACCACGCCGCCCTATGCCGCCATGCGGGCATGGCTGGAGCGGCTCGACGCGGCATCGCCGCTGATCACCGTCAAAAGCTTCGGTCGCACGACCGAGGGGCGCGAGATGCTCTATGTCCGCGCCAGCAAGGGCGGTGCGGCCAAGCCCGTCGTGCTGGTGCAGGGCGGCATCCATGCCGGCGAGATCGACGGCAAGGATGCCGGGCTGATGCTGCTGCGCGACATCGCGCTGCGCGGCAAGGACGCCCTGCTCGACAAGGTCGATCTGGTCTTCGTGCCGGTCTACAATATCGACGGCCACGAACAGGCGAGCGCGTACAACTTCCCGCATATTCGCGGTCCGGCCGAAAAGGGTCGCGACGCGAACGCGCGCAACATCGACCTCAACCGCGATTACGCGAAGCTCGACGCGCCGGAATCGCGGGCGATGGTCGCCCTGATCCGGTCGCTCGACCCGATCCTCTATATCGACTGCCATGTCAGCGAAGGCTTCGACATGCAGTATGACGTGACCTTTACCTATGCGGGTTGGGGAAAATATGCCCGCCACCGTGCGACCGCCGGCTGGCTGGAAAATCGCTTCGGCCCGGCCGTGTCGCAGGCGCTGACCGCGGCGGGGCATGTGCCGACCATCTATCCCAGCCCGGTCGATGTCCGCCAGCCGGACAAGGGCATCCGCTACAGCCCCGAAGGGCCGCGCTATTCGACCGGCTATGGCGATTTCATCGGCATGCCGACGGTGCTGGTCGAAAACCATATGCTCAAGCCCTATCGGCGGCGGGTGCTGGGCACCTATGTCCTGCTGGAGGCGGCGCTGAAGCTCGCCGCGACCGACGCGCCGCGCATCGCCGCCGCCAAGGCCGAGGATCGCGCCAGCCGCCCCGCCGAACTGCTCACCCGCTGGCAGCCCGCACCGAAACCGATCGGCTGGATCGACGATTTCAAGGGCGTGGCGTTCGACACCTATTGGTCGCCCGCGTCGGGCCGGCGGGAGCAGCGCTGGCGGGGCCGGCCGGTCACCTTCCGCATGCCGATCATCGGCCAGACCCCGACCGAGCGCGTCCGCCTGCCCAAGGCGTGGTGGGTGCCGCCGGCGCAGACCGAGGTGATCGAGCGTCTGCGCCTGCACGGCATCGCGGTCGAGACGATCGCCACCCCGCGCACGCTGACCGTCGATCAGGTCCGGCTGATCGATCCCAAGGTGCTGCAACCCCATGAAGGCCGCTACCCGATCGCCGCGCGCTTTCAGCATGGCCAGACCGAGCAGGTCCTGCCCGCAGGCAGCGTGCGCGTGGCCGCCGACCAGCCGCTCGGGCTGCTGGCGGCGGCGCTGCTGGAGCCGGAGAGCCAGGATTCGTTCCTCGCATGGGGCTTCTTTCCCGAAATGCTGGCCCCCGCGCCCAACACCGATGCCTTCATCCTCGCGGCGCTGGGCGAGCAGGTGCTGGCGACCGATCCCAGGGTGAAGGCCGCGTTCGACGCGAAGCTCGCCGCCGAACCGGATTTCGCGGCCGATCCCGATGCGCGTCTCGCGTGGCTCTACGCACAGGCCGGACCGGGTCATCCCTATCCGCTGCGCTATCCGATCCTCCGCGAAACCGGCAAGTAGGAGTCGCGGGCGCTTCGCCATCTTCATAACCCAAATCAACTCTGTTGCGAACGATACGCAGGTGCAGTATCGGCCCCGGCGCGGACCTGCTCGTCCGTGACCTTGGGGGGTTTCATCTGTGACGACGGTTCGCGATCATCTGCGTTTGCTTGGGTTGCTGGGCACCGCATTGGCCGGTTCGATGGGCAGTGCGGCGTTCGCCGAACCGGTCGACGATCCGGAACCGGGCGAAGAGATCGTCGTCACCGCACGCCGCGCCAGTGCCAGCATCACCGGCAGCGACACGCCGCTGCTGGCATATCCGCAATCGGTCCGGACGCTCGACGGCGAAGCGCTCGTCGCGCTGAATGCGCAGCGGCTGGACGACGCGCTGGAATATGCCGGCGGCGTTTCGCGGCAGAATGATTTCGGCGGGCTGTGGGACAAATATGCGATCCGCGGCTTTGCCGGCGACGAGAATGCCGGGCCGGACATCCTCGTCAATCGCTTCGGCAGCAATCTGGGCTTCAACGCGCCGGTCGACAGCGCGACGATCGAACGGGTCGAGGTGTTGAAAGGCGCCAGCGCGGCGCTGTCGGGCCGGGGCGAACCGGGCGGTTCGGTCAATATCGTCACCAAGGCGCCGCTGGATCACCGGCATGCGGCGGTCAGCGCCAGCTATGGCAGCTGGAACGCCGCGCGCGTCACCGGCGATATCGGCGGCCCGGTCGCCGGCACCCTGTCGGTCCGGCTGATCGGCGCACTGGAGGATCGCGACAGTTTCCGCGACCATGTCGGCGCAGATCGGCAGCTGATCGCCCCGTCGATCGCATGGCAGCCGGGCGCGGGCCTGCGCCTGCTGTATCAGGCCGAATATATGCGCAATTCCTCCGTGCTCGATCGCGGTATCGTCGGGATCGCCGGCAATGCCCGGGCGATGGACCGGTCGACCTTTATCGGCGAACCGGCCGATGGCCGGATCGTGCAGAAGATCCTGTGGCAACAGGCCAGCGCCTTTGCCGATCTGGGCGGCGGGATCGGACTGGAGATCGGCGGCAGCCATCGCGACGGATCGCTGCGCGGGTTCGGCACGATGGTCGATTTCGGCGGGCGCGGGTTGCAGGCGGACAACCGGACGGCGGGACGCGATCGCCGCTATCATGATTTCGGCTGGAACGACCTGACGCTGCGCGCCGAACTGACCGCCGCGGTCGAGCTGTTCGGCCTGCAACATGATGTCCGCATGGGCGTCGACAGGGTGCGCCATGCGCTCGATTTCCGACTGGACCGGTTGCGCGGCACCGCCGCCCGGCCCGCGCTGCTGATCGACCTGTTCGCGCCGACCTACCGGCAGACGCTGCCGACGCCGCCCGCGTCGCTCAGCCGGACCGCATCGTTCCGCAGCGAAAGCGTCTATGCGCAGGATGTGGTGCGCAGCGGGCCGTTCACGCTGTTGCTGGGCGCCCGGTGGAACAGCTTTCGCGAGGATGTCTTCAACCGGTTGACCCGCCGCGACCTCGCGACCGACGACCGGGGGGTGACACCCCGCGCGGCGCTGTCGTGGCAGGTCGCCAGCGGCGTGTCGCTCTATGCGAGCTGGGGCGAATCGCTGCGCCTCAACCCGTCCGACGGCAATGCCACCTTCGATGCCGAACGCAGCCATTCGACCGAGGCGGGCGTCAAGATCGCGCTGCTCGGCAACCGGCTGACCGGAACGGCGGCGGTGTTCGATATGGAGAAGCGCAACGTCATCAACCCCAATGCGATCGATCCGTTCGTCAAGAGCCAGATCGGCCAGCAAAGGTCGCGCGGCGCGGAGGCCGAGATGACCTATGCCCGCGCGGACGATCTCTATGCGACCGCCACCTACACCTTCGTCGATGCGGCGATCCGCAACGATCAGGACCGGACGCTGATCGGCAAGCCGCTGTCCAACGTCCCGCGCCACAATGCCAGCCTGTTCGCGCTCAAGACGCTGGGGCGGGTCGGGATCGGCGGCGGGGTCACCCATGTCGGCCGGCGCGCGGGCGACCCGTTCGGGACCAGCTACCGCCTGCCGGCCTATACGATCGCGCGGGCGGTGGTCAGCTATGCCGTGACCGACCGGGTCACGGCGCGGGCGGATGTCGATAACCTGTTCGACACCTATTATATCAGCAGTTCCTATGCGAACGTCTGGACGGTGCCGGGGGCGCCGCGCAACGTCCGCCTGACGGTCAGCGCCGCTTTTTAGGCTCCCTTCGCCCGACGGGAAACGTCACCCCGGCGAAGGCCGGGGTCTCCGGCGGCGCCTGCCACGTGCTGCCACCGGAAGATCCCGGCCTTCGCCGGGATGACGTCCGGGTCGCAGGGTGGATCGACCGCCAACGGTCACCCCCCGGCGCGGTCGCCGAAGCGCGGCGCGCGGTCGAACTCGGCCTTGCCGAACGGCCGGTCGTAAAAGACATAGCCATAATAGAAGGAGCGCAGGCGCGCGTGGAAGGCGCGGATGCGGTCCTGATAGGCCAGTTGCGCGGCAAGGTCGGTCCGCGCCAGCCGGGTCAGCAGCGCCTGCACCCCGACCGAGGGCAGGACCCAGCCAAAGGCGCGGCCCGCCCGGTCGCGCCGTTCCAGCGCGGCGCGATAGGCACGCACCCGCGGCGCCACCGCCGCGTCGCCATTCTGGTGGAAGGCGAGATACCATTTATAGTGGAAGGCGGTGCCGAGCGGCGGAGCATCCGACCATCGCGGATGCGCGGCATAGAAGCGGCGCATCGTGTCCTCGCGCGGAATGTCCCATGCATGGTTGACGATCTCGCGCTGCGCCAGCGCGATCTCCGCCCCCTGCCCGACCGGAATGGCGCGGTCGATCGCGACATTGCCGAGCGTCGGCACGATCAGCACCAGCACCAGCCACGCCGCCGCCAGCGTCGCGGCATTGGCCACCGAACTCCACCGCAGCCGCCCGACCAACGCGGCCAGCGCGATCCAGAACAGCAGATAGGCGAGGATCACGCCGAGGACGAGCAGGACGATGCCGGCCGCCACCCCCTCGATCGCCGCCGCGACCGCGAACGGCAGGCCGAGCGCTGTCCATAGCAGCAACAGGCGCAACCCCGTCCGCCGCCGCCACAAGGCCCGGCCGCCGCGCGGCAGGGCGTCGAGCGTACGCTGCCGCCCGGCCTCCCGCTCGCCCGACACCAGGTCGTGGAACAGCGCGATCACGAACAGCGGCGACAGGAACACCAGCACGAAGGCGAAGTCGAACCGCCCGGGCAGCGCGATTTCGGGATTGAAGATGTCGCCGTCATAGATTTGCGCCTCCAGCCCCAGCGCGCGGACCCGCAGGATGTACGGCGCCACGTCGCGCATGCCGAGCGCGGCGAAGGCGAGCGGCGCGGGCGCATCCCAGGTCGGGTGGAAGCTGTAATAGGCAGCACTTCCCGCATCCTTGCTGCGGTCGACATAATCGGCGACCGCGCCGATATCTTCGGCCTGCGCGGCGGGAATGGCGGCGATGGCGGCGCGTTGCCGCGCGACCTCCGCCATGCCCGTGCCGACCGCCGCGACGCTCAGCAGCGCGAGCAGGACCAATGCGAAGATGCTGAGCCGCTGCCGCAGCAGCAGGCGAAGTTCGTGGCGCCACAGGGTCATCGGCGTGCTCCCAGTCGACGGGTCGCCAGTCCCAATAGGGCGATGGCGACGACGAGCCACAGGCTCAGCAGGGCAAGGCCGGGCAGCGCCGCGCGGGCGAGCGTCGCCCCGGTCGGCGCGACGAAGCGGAAATCGGGAACCGCCTGCCAGTTCGCCGCGCCGATCCGCTTGCGGCGGTCGGCGCCGGCATCGGTCGCGCTGTCATCGGCATAGCTGACATCCTCCGCCTGCATCCGGTTCAGCCGCTGGACCAGCGCGTAACGATAGGATTCGGCCTGTTCGAGGAACCGGCGATGCGCCGCGAAATCGGTGCCCGCCGCGGCCATCGACAGGCTGCGCAGCGCGATGGCGGGGCTGAACAGTCCGGCGGTGTTCACCAGATCGTTCTGTTTCGACTGCGCGGCAAAGCTCTGCCCGGCATAACGGTCGAACAATGCGGAGGTCAGCCGTTCCCCCTCCAGTGCCAGCATCCCCTTGTAATTGAACGGCAGGTCCTCGACCCGCGTCACCCGGTAACGGTCGAGCAGCGCCTGTTTGAACTGCGCGAAATGGGGATCGTCGGGATTGTGGCTGTCGCCCATCCGCCGCAGGTCGCGGCCGATCGCGACATCGGTCTGCAACCGGTTGCGCAGCGGCACGGTGCCGCTGGCGAGATCGGGCACGGCGCGCGGCAGCAGGACGGTCGTCACCGCCCATAGCCCGACCAGCAGCAGCAGCGCGTCGCGGCTGCGGCGTACCACCGCCGACACCAGCAGGATCAGCACCACCCACAGGCCGAGATACAGCAGATAGCCGGTCGCGATCGCCAGCATCGGCAGCGCCAGCGCGCCGGGCTGTCCGGCGATCACCACCAGGCCGAGCATCGCCGGCGCCGCCGCGGCCAGCGCCACTACGCCCAGCGCCAGCAGCTTGCCCGCCACCACCTGTCGCCGCGATACGCCCTGCAGCATCAGCAGCCGCAGCGTGCCGCGTTCGGTCTCGCGCGCCAGACTGCCGAAGCCGAGGAAGATCAGCAGCAGCGGGGCGACGATCTGCAACACGAAGGCCGGGGTCAGCTGGCCGAAGCGGATCAGCAGCGAACTTTGCCGCACGTCGCCGAAATTGGCGGTGTTCTGCCGATGCCCTTCGAGGAACATGCTGTTGCCGGTAAAGGCGTCGACGCCGGGATCGAACGCCGCCAGCGGGCTGAGCGGGCGGAAGATGAAATGGCCATAATGGACCATGCGGTGCGGATGCCGGTCGGGCTGCGCGTCGAACGCATGCTCCGCCTCGTGCTGGTGCCGCGCGCGCAGTTCGGCGATGCCACGCTGGTGCGACCAGCTGCTCGCGACCGCGACCAGCGTCAGCAGCACGATCAGCGCGAAGGCGATGACCGCGACGCGGTTGCGTATCATCAACCGCAACTCGTCCCGCGCAATCAGCCGTATAACGCTCATGCGACGATCCGCTCGCTTCCGACCTGGAAACGGGCATGCAGCGCGCGCACGTCGAACCGCTCCGCGCCGCTCGCCGCGACCTTGTGGGTGACGCGACCGGCTTCGAGGAACGCGATGTCGTCGGCGACGTCGGCGGCGCTCAACAGGTCGTGCGTCACCATCAGCACGGCGGTGCCGCGTTCGCGCACGGCGCACAGCAGGGCGTTGAAGTCGGCGGTCGCGCGCGGGTCGAGGCCGGAGGTCGGCTCGTCGAGCAACAGCACCGGCACCGCGCGCAACAGGGCGACGGCGATCGCGACCTTCTGCCGCATCCCCTTGGAAAAGCCGCTCAGCCGCTGGTCGCAAGCGCTTTCCTGCAATCCGGCGGCGCGCAGCGCATCGATGATCGCACCCCGCCCCTGCCGCTCGTCGCTCAGCGCCAGCAGGTAATCGGCATTCTCGATCGCCGAGAGATGGTCGTAGAGCGCCACGTTTTCCGGCAGATAGGCGATATGGCGGCGCGCCCGGTCGGGGTCCGCACCCGGATCGACGTCGCAGATCGTCACCCGGCCCGATTGGCCGCGGGTGAAGCCGAGCAGCGTGGACAGCGTCGTCGACTTGCCCGCGCCATTGCCGCCGAGCAGCGCGGTGATGCTGCCCGCGCCGACGCGCAGCGACAATCCGTCGAGAACGCGGTGGTGGCCGTAAGCGACCGTCAGATCCTCGATCAGGATCGGCGCGGAGGAGGGGTGCGACATGAAAACCTCGGCTATCGGGATGCGCGCCCTGTGCACCATAAGACGACACGAGACAATATATCATTATCTTATCGATCGCTGTGGGACGCCGCCACACGATATAAAGATTTCTTTATATGATGGTTGACACCGGGGCCGCGATGGTGTCGAAGCACCCTGTCGAGGTTCCCCATCCCAGGCATGGCGATGGGGCTAAGACGGGAAGCCGGTGGTGTCCTTGCGGACAGAATCCGGCGCTGCCCCCGCAACTGTAAGCGGCGAGCGGCGGCTCCATTTCGTGTCACTGGGTTCCCGCAAGGAACCTGGGAAGGCCGGAGCCACCGCGTCGACCCGTGAGCCAGGAGACCTGCCTTTCGACGCCATAACGTTCCTCGGACGGGGGTTCCTCCGGTGGATCGCGCTCGACGCGTGGGTCCGTGGTTCGTCGCCTCCGGGCCTGCTTCCGCCTTGCGCGCTCTCGCCTGACTTCCGTTCCTACAGTCAGGTGAGTCATGACGGATAGCGCCTTCCACTTCACGATCGGCAGCGTGCCCTTCGACGAGGATTATCGTCCGGCCGACAATACGCGGATCACCACCAACTTCGCGAACCTCGCGCGCGGGACCAGCCGCCGGCAGAATCTGCGCAACACGCTGGCGATGATCGACCATCGCTTCAACGCGCTGATGCACTGGGACAATCCCGTGGGCGACCGTTATGCCGTGGGACTGAACATCGTCTCCGCCGCGCTGCGGATCGGTGGGGGCGACCGGGGCGAAGCCTTCCCGCTGATCGAAATCCTGCACACGATCGTCACCGACCGGACCAGCGGCGACCGGATCGACGGCATGGTCGGCAACAACTTCTCCTCCTATGTCCGCGACTACGACTTCAGCGTGGTCCTGCCCGATCATCTGGGCGCCGGACGGGACGGCGTGCCGGAGGATTTCGGCGACCTTCACGGCACCTTGTTCCGGCAGTTCCTCCGCTCCGACGCCTATCGCGACCATTTCCGCAAGGCGCCGGTCATCTGCCTGAGCGTATCGAGCCGGGAGGTCTATCGCCGGACGGCGAACCTGCACCCCATCCTCGGCGTCGAATATCGCACCGACGCCGGTTCCGCGACCGATGCCTATTTCGCGAAGATGGGCATGAAGGTGCGCTATTTCATGCCGCCGCACGGCGTCGCCCCGCTGGCCTTCTACCATATCGGCGATCTGGTCAGCGATTACAGCAACCTCGAACTCGCCAGCACGATCGCGACGATGGAGACCTTCCAGAAGATCTACCGCCCCGAAATCTACAACGCCAATTCCGTGGCGGCGGAGCAGTATCGGCCGAGCCTGACCTATCAGGACTATTCGCTGACCCGCATCGTCTATGACCGCGAGGAGCGCAGCCGGCTCGCCGCGCAGCAGGGCAGGTTCGCCGAAGAAGTTTTCATCAAGCCGCACGGCGCCGCACTGCGACGCTGGTCCGCGACCTGCGGCTTCTGATCCCCCACGCGCTTCAAGGAGTTCCAGCATGACGACATTGTTGCCGACGACGACCGCGGGCAGCCTGCCCAAGCCCGGCTGGCTCGCCCAGCCCGAGACCCTGTGGTCGCCATGGAAGCTGGAGGGCGAGGAACTGGTCGCGGGCAAGCAGGACGCGCTGCGCCTCGCGGTCGACGACCAGCGGCAGGCCGGCATCGACATTCTCGGCGACGGCGAACAGACCCGCCAGCATTTCGTCACGACCTTTATCGAGCATCTGGACGGCGTCGATTTCGAGAAGCGCGAGACGGTGCGCATCCGCAACCGCTACGATGCCAGCGTGCCGACGGTCGTGGGGGCGGTGACGCGGCCCCGTTCGGTCTTCGTCGACGATGCCCGCTTCCTGCGGGCGCAGACCGACCGGTCGATCAAATGGACGCTGCCGGGGCCGATGACGATGATCGATACCCTCTACGACGCCCACTACCGCAGCCGCGAGAAGCTGGCATGGGAATTCGCCCGCATCCTGAACGACGAAGCGCGCGAGTTGCAAGCGGCCGGGGTCGACATCGTCCAGTTCGACGAACCCGCCTTCAACGTCTTCTTCGACGAGGCGAACGACTGGGGCATCGCTGCCCTGGAGCGTGCGGCCGAAGGGCTGACGGCCGAGACCGCCGTCCACATCTGCTACGGCTATGGCATCAAGGCCAATACCGAGTGGAAGAAGACGCTCGGCACCGAATGGCGCCAGTATGAGGAAACCTTCCCCAACCTCCAGAAGTCGAAGATCGACATCATCTCGCTCGAGTGCCAAAACTCGCGCGTGCCGATGGACCTGATCGAGCTGGTCCGCGGCAAGAAGGTGATGGTCGGCGCGATCGACGTCGCGACCGACACGATCGAGACCCCCGAACAGGTCGCCGACACGCTGCGCAATGCGCTGCGCTTCGTCGATGCCGACAAGCTCCTGCCCGCCACCAATTGCGGCATGGCGCCGCTGTCGCGCGACGTCGCGGGCGCCAAGCTGCGGGCGCTGAACGCCGGCGCCGCGATCGTTCGTGCGGAGCTGACCGCCTGATCGGCGAGCGTTGCCCGATGCCCGGTATACCGCCTATGCCCCGTACCGGCAGCGCCATGCCGCAGGAGACCATATGACGACCATTCGCTATCCGCCGGCGATGCGGCTGCTGCACTGGACCCGCGCGGCGCTGATCTTCGGGCTGATCGCGCTCGGCTGGTTGATGACGACCTTGCCCGACACCAGCCCGGCCAAGTTCGAATGGATGTATCCGGTCCACAAGGAGTTCGGCGTGCTCGCCTTTCTGGTCGGCGGCGTCGCGTTCGTCTGGCGCCTGCGCAGCCGCGTGCCGGCCCATCCCGCCGGGCTGGCGCGGTGGGAAGTGCGGCTGTCGACGGTGGTGCAGCATGCGATGCTGACACTGGCGATCGTCGTGCCGCTGATGGGCTATGCCATGTCCAGTTCGTTCACCCAGAGCGATGGCGTGCCGTTCTTCGTCGGACACCTGCCCGAACTGCTGCCCAAGAACGATGCGGCGTTCGCGGTCTTCGCGTGGCTGCACAGGACGCTGGCCTATCTGCTGCTCGCGCTGATCGCCGCGCATGTCCTCGGCGTGTTGAAGCATCGCTTTCTCGATCGCACGCCGGAGACGGACGTCCTGCCCCGGATGCTGTAATTCCCGTCCGTCAAACCGCTTCCGGCGGGGCGTCGCCCGTGTCATGCTGCCATCGATGAAGAAGGACGTGTATGAATCGCGGCTGCAGGCATTGCAGCTGGCGCTGGTGCGGACCCAGGTCGCGGCGGCGGAGAGCGGCGAGCGAGTCGTGATCCTGCTCGAAGGGCGCGATGGCGCGGGCAAGGACGGCACGATCATGCGAATGGTCGAGCATCTCTCGACCCGGTCGACCCGCGTCGTCGCCCTGCCCAAGCCATCCGACCGCGAACGGTCGCAATGGTATTTCCAGCGCTATGTCGCGCATCTGCCGGCGGCGGGCGAGATCGTGATCCTCAACCGGTCGTGGTACAACCGCGCGGGCGTCGAGACGGTCATGGGCTTTTCGAGTGCGACCGAACAGGAATCCTTCCTGCGCGATGCCCCCGATTTCGAACGGATGTTGATCGAAAGCGGCATCCGGCTGGTGAAGCTGTGGCTCGACATTTCGCGCAAGGAGCAGAAGGCCCGGCTCGACGCCCGGCGGACCGATCCGTTGAAGCAGCTCAAAGTGTCGGACCTCGACGCGGTGGCGCAGGAACGGTGGGACGATTATTCCGCCGCGCGCGACCGCATGCTGACGCGGACCCATACCGCGCTGTCGCCATGGCATTGCATCCGCGCCGACAGCAAGAAACAGGCGCGGATCGCGGCGCTCGCCCATGTCGTCGCCCGCATCGCGCCGGACACCATCGCCCATGAGCAGGATCTGCCTGATCCGAAGATCCTGTTCCCGTTCGACGAAAGTGCGATCAACGACGGCCGGCTGGCGCGCTGATACACGAGGTACCGGAAGCCCCACCGTCACCCCGGACTTGATCCGGGGTCCCGCTTCTTCTTCTGCCGTCGCCAAGGAAGCGGGACCCCGGATCAAGTCCGGGGTGACGAAGCGAAGTTCTCTTTAGAAGCTGTAGGCGACGCCCACGGCACCGAGCCACTGGTTGCTCGACCCGTTGCGCGCCACGATCGGGCTGTCGGCGAAGTCGTTCAGCAGCTTGCGATAGACCACCGTGCCGAACAGCTGCCAGCCCGAGCGCAGGTCGCCGCTGATCGAATGGCCGGCCAGAGCGCCCAGTGTCCAGTTCTTCCACCCGCTGCGCGCATTGTAGATCGGCAGGCCGCTGGCGAGCGACTGTGCCTGGTCGATCGAGAAATAACGGTCGGCATAGCCTTCGCCCACCCGCTCGGCCGACACGAACACCCCGGCGATCGCGCGCAGGCTGAGCGGCGTGACATAGTTGATCGTCGGAGCGAGAATGGTCGACTTGTGACCGCCCGCCACGTCCTTGCGATAGCTGAGCGAGGCGGACAGCCGGTCGAATTGCGACGTGACGACGCCGGTCTTGCCGATGCCGACATAGCCGCCCAGTTCGATCGCGGTGCCGACCTTGCCCAGCGCGCGGACCTGTGCGTCGTCGATGCCCTTGGTCGTGTTGCGGTTGAGGTTGACCACCGCGATCGGTCCCGCCTGGAAATCCCAGGTCGGGCCGACGCCGTCGCGGATCAGGTCGACGCTGGCGCGGTTGCCGGCCAGCAGGAAATTGAACCCTGACACGCGGCCCGTGGCGGCCGGCACCGGCGAGAAGCTGTAATCGTCCGACCCTTCATAATCGGGCAGCACGGCCGCGCCGAGGCCGACGACATAGAAATCGCCGCCGGTATCGTCGTTCGGCATGGCGGAGGCGGGCACCGCCGGCCCCGCGGCATCCTGCGCAAAGGCGGGGGTGGCGAGGACGGCGGCAGTCAGGACGGCGGCGAAAATGGCGCGCAAGGGCGTAGCTCCGGCAAATATTACAGCCGCGTAACGCTAGGTTGCTGGCTTTTGGTCCATGACGGACGTCACAACAGGTAGCGAATCCGAACCTGTTGCATGGTTACATCACCCGCCAGCGGGAATTCGGCCGCGCTGAACTTGGGCGGACCGAAGCGGATCACCGGATTGCGCGAGAAACCGAAGCCTTCGCGCGGGATGCCGGCAAAGGTGTCGAGCTTCGCATTGTTGTTTTCGTCATGGATCACCGACACGGCATAATCGCCGCGGCCAAGCCCCGCGATGCGCACGCCGCCCGCATCGGCGGCGAACGTGCGGGTGACGGCGTTGCGGTCGTCGGTGCAGCCGGGAAAATTCTTCGGATCGGCGGTCAGGCAGAGGCGGATCACCCCCTTGGCCGATCGCAGGTCGCTGATCCGGACGTCAAGCGTGCCGGTCGGCATCGCCCCCGGCAAGGTGGCCAGCGCCAGTACCGCCAGCGCGACGCGCCGCACGCGCGCGTTCCTTCTCGAAGTCGCCAAGGCCGCCATCGGTGCCGCATAGCCGGTCCCAGAAACGGAAATATAGCCCGAAATTGCAGCCATAGCGTTCATGATGCCTCTGATGATGGCTGGCGGTAATCAACCAGCCCCCCAATCGCCCCGCCCACATGAACCGCGGGAACATTTCCCAGCCCATATGGTTGGTGACGCCCATAACCGTCATGATCGTCAGCACCAATGCCAGTGCGCCGATATGGATCGGAATGACGAATACCAGTAGCGGAATTACCACAGCGCCGGTCAGCGCCTCGATCGGGTGAAACGCCATCGCCGCCCATGCGGTCGGCGGGCGGCTGGCATGGTGCACGGCATGGGCGATGCGAAACCATTTCGGCCGGTGCATCCAGCGATGCGTCCAGTAAAACCAGGTGTCGTGCGCGAAGAGATACAGCAGCACCGACAGCGGCAGATACCATAAGGGGTACGCGTCGACCTGCGCGTAGATCTGCGTCCAGCCGCGATGCTGCCACCCCCAGGCGACGATGCCGGCGGGAATGCCATAGATCGCCGCCGACAGCAGCGACCAGCGGATTTCCTTGGCGATCTGCGGATCGAGACCGCGATACAGCCCCGGATGCCGCACGCGCGTAGCAAAGGCGAAGCCGGCCGAGGCGAGCAGATAGCGCACGCCCACGATCAGCGTCATCGCCACGGCGGACAACAGGATAGCCAGCGGGATTGACATGGGGGCGCTGTAGCGGATTGTCCGCCGGGATGACACCCCAAGCTCCTCCCCGGCACACGGAGGGGGACCATCCGCAGGATGGTGGAGGGGGGGGCGTCCGCATTCGGAACCGCTGCGTTGCGCGGCACACCCCCTCCACCATCGCTTCGCGACGGCCTCCCTCCCCGCGAGCGGGGAGGATTTTTGCCATGTCATTGCACCTCTTGCCCACCTCCCCTAGGGCACGCCCATGCCAACCATCCATCAATGCGACCTCGCCATCGTCGGCGGGGGATTGTCCGGCGCCCTCATCGCGCTGGCGGCGGCGAAGCGGCGGCCCGATGCGCGGATCCGCCTGATCGAGGGGGCGGCGACCTTCGGCGGCAACCATGTCTGGTCGTTCTTCGGCAGCGACGTCGCGACCGAACAGCGCGCTTTGGTCGCGCCGCTGGTCGCTTATGGCTGGCGCGGCTACGACATCGCCTTTCCGGCGCATGCCCGCACACTCGACACCACCTATTATTCGATCACGTCGGAACGGCTCGACACGGTGGTGCGCGACACGCTGCCCCCCGAATCGCTGATGGCGTCGGCGCGGGTGCTGGGCGCCAGCCCGACCGCCGTCGTCCTGGCGGACGGCGACCGGGTGGAGGCGCAGGGGGTGATCGACTGTCGCGGCCCCGGCGACCTGTCGCATCTCGACCTCGGCTGGCAGAAATTCATGGGGATGGAGCTGAAGACCGCCTATCCCCATGGCGTCGAGCGCCCGATCGTGATGGACGGATCGGTCGAGCAGATCGACGGTTATCGCTTTCTCTACACCCTGCCGTTCGACGCCTCGACCCTGTTCGTCGAGGATACCTATTATAGCGACACGCCCGATCTCGACACGCAGGTGCTGGCGGGACGCATCGCCGCCTATGCCGCGGCGAAGGGCTGGGATGCGGCAACGGTCGGGCGCAGCGAGACCGGCGTGCTGCCGGTGGCGATGGGTGGCGATTTCGAGGAATATTGGCGATCGGGCGGCAACCGCGTGGCGAAGGGCGGGATGCGCGCCGGGCTGTTCCATCCGCTGACCGGCTATTCGCTGCCCGATGCGGTGCGCCTGGCGCAGATGGTCGCCGACAGCGCCGACTGGTCGGGCGGCGCGCTGCACACGCTGACCCATGATCATGCGGCGTCGCTGTGGAAAAAGCGCGGCTTCTACCGGATGCTCGCAACAATGTTGTTCCGCGCGGCGGACCCTGTGGAACGCTACCGCGTGCTCGAACGCTTCTACCGGCTGGACGCGGGGCTGATCGGACGCTTCTATGCCGGGCGATCGAGTTTGTTCGATCAGGCCCGGGTGCTGATCGGGAAACCGCCGGTGCCGATCGGGCGCGCGGTGCTGGCGTTGATGGGGAGACAGGGGTGAAGACGGCAGTCGTTATCGGCGCAGGGTTTGGCGGCCTCGCGCTCGCCATCCGGCTGCAGTCGGCGGGCGTGCAGACGACCCTGGTCGAGGGCCGCGACAAGCCCGGCGGCCGCGCCTATTATTGGGAACGCGACGGCTTCGTGTTTGACGCCGGCCCGACCGTCATCACCGCCCCCGAAGCGTTGCAGGAATTGTGGCAGCTGACCGGCCGCGACATGCGCGAGGATGTGACGCTGGAACCGGTGTCGCCTTTCTATCGACTCAACTGGCCCGACGGCACCAATTTCGATTACACCAACGACGACACGCTGCTGCGTTCGGAAATCGCCAAGCTCGATCCCGGCGACCTTGCCGGATATGCCCGCTTCCTCGAATATTCGGCGGGCGTGTATGAGGAAGGCTATGTGAAGCTCGGCCATGTGCCGTTCCTCGACTTCGCCTCGATGATCAAGGCCGCGCCGGCGCTGGCGAAATATCAGGCATGGCGCTCGGTCTATTCGATCGTGTCGTCCTTCGTGAAGAACGAGAAGCTGCGCCAGGCGCTGTCGTTCCACACCCTGCTGGTCGGTGGCGACCCGATGAAGACCAGCAGCATCTATGCGCTGATCCACAAGCTGGAGCGCGACGGCGGCGTATGGTTCGCGCAAGGTGGCACCAACAAGCTGGTCGCCGGCATGGTCCGCCTGTTCGAAAAGCTCGGCGGCACGCTGATGCTCGGCGATCCCGCCAAGAGCATCGACACGCTGGGCGACCGCGCGACCGGTGTCACGACGAAGGGCGGCGTGGTGATCGGCGCCGACATGGTCGCGACCAATGCCGACCTGATGCACAGCTACAAGGATTTGCTCAGCGGCTCGCGCAGCGCGCAGCGCAAGGTGCAACGGCTGGAGAAGAAGCGCTTCTCGCCCTCGCTGTTCGTCGTCCATTTCGGCATCAAGGGCACGTGGCCGGGCATCCCGCACCACATGATCCTGTTCGGCCCGCGCTATAAGGGGTTGCTGGCCGACATTTACGACCATGGCGTGCTGAGCGAGGATTTCTCACTCTACCTGCACCATCCAACCGTCACCGACCCGTCGATGGCGCCGGACGGGCATTCGACCTTCTACGCGCTGTGCCCCGTGCCGCACACCGGCAAGTTCCCGGTCGACTGGGACCAGATCGGCCCGATCCTCGAAAAGCGCATTCTGGACGAGGTCGGCCGCCGGCTGATCCCCGACATTCACGAGCGGATCGTGACCAAGTTCAGCTATATGCCGAGCGATTTCACCCATGATCTGAACGCCTATCAGGGTTCGGCCTTCTCGCTGGAGCCGATCCTGACGCAGAGTGCGTATTTCCGGGCGCATAACCGGGATGACGACATTCCGAACCTGTATGTGGTGGGTGCCGGGACGCATCCGGGTGCGGGGATTCCGGGGGTTGTCGGGAGTGCCAAGGCGACGGCGGGGTTGATGCTGGGGGGTGAGGGCTAAGCTCCTCGCCTCACCCACCAAACCCAAACCCCACCGTTCGGTTCGAGCAGCTTCGAGCTTGTCGAGAAGCGTCTGTCGAGAACCCGCCCGCTTGGGGCACCCCCTTCTCGACTACGGTTCTCGACAGGCTCGAACCTGCGCTCGAAGCAAACGGAGTGGATGGGGGAGGTAAGGGTGGATAGGAAGGGACCGACCAAGCCCCCGCTTGCCCCCCACCCCCCAATCGCCTACCGCTCGCGGCCATGAAGCGCCTGGCCATTTACTGCGGGTCCGCGACCCCTGCCGATCCCGTCTATATCGACTCCGCCCGCGCCGTCGGTCGTGCGCTGGCGCAGCGCGGCATTGGCATCGTCTATGGCGGCGGCAAGCTCGGCCTGATGGGCGCGGTTGCCGATGGCGCGATCGAGGCGGGCGGCGAGGTGATCGGCGTCATCCCGACCGCGCTGGTGAAGGCGGAGGCCGCGCACAAGGGCCTGACCGAACTGCACGTCGTCGACACGATGCACCAGCGCAAACAGGCGTTCACCGACCTGTCCGACGGCTTCGTCACCATCCCCGGCGGCACCGGCACGATGGACGAATTGTGGGAGGCGATGAGCTGGGCGCAGCTCGGCTATCACGCCAAGCCGGTCGGGCTGCTGAACGTCGCCGGCTTCTACGACCATCTGATCGCCTTCGTTGCCAAGATGGCCGAGGTCGGCTTCATGCGTCCGATGCACCGCGACATCCTGCTGGTCGCCGATACGCTCGACGCCCTGCTCGACAAGATGGCCGCGCACAAACCGGTGCAGGCGATCATCCATATGAGTAGCAAAGACCTTTGATCCCGCCCCGCGCCGAACTGGTCGCGCATGCCCGCGACACGATCGCGCGCGGCTCGAAAAGTTTCGCGGCGGCGAGCAAGCTGTTCGATCCGGTCACCCGCGAACGCGCCTGGCTGCTCTACGCCTGGTGCCGCGCCTGCGACGATCTGGCCGACGGACAGGACATGGGCCATGGCATGCAGCGGCTGGACGATGCGCCCGCCCGCCTGCTGCTGATCCGCGAACGCACGGCAGCGGCGCTGGCCGGGCAGCCGACCGGCGACCCCGCCTTCGACGCGCTGGGCGTGGTCGCGGCCGAGGTCGGCCTGCCGCACAGCCTAGTCTATGACGTCATCGACGGGTTCCAGCTCGACGCCGATGGCTGGCAGCCGGTGACCGAGGGCGACCTCTACCAATATTGCTATCATGTCGCTGGCGCGGTCGGCGGGCTGATGGCGGTGGTGATGGGCGTGCCCGCTGCGGACAGGGATACGCTCGACCGCGCCTGCGATCTGGGGCTGGCGTTCCAGCTCGCCAATATCGCCCGCGACGTGCGCGAGGATGCCGATGTCGGCCGCTGCTACCTGCCGCGCGAGTGGCTCGCCGAACAGGGCATCGACCCCGCCGATCCGATGGCGACGCCCGACCGCGTCGCGGTGCTCGCCCGGCGCATGGCGGCCCGCGCCGCGCTCCATGAAGACAGCGCCCGCGTCGGCGCGGCGCGCCTGCCATGGCGCTCGGCCTGGGCGGTGCTCGCGGCGGCCGACATCTATGGCGGCATCGCGCGCAAGGTCGCCGCCGCCGGTCCGGCCGCGTGGGCCAAGCGCCAGACGACGTCGAAGGGCGAAAAGATCGCCGCCATCGCCCGCGCCTTCGTTGCCGCCCGCTGGCGCCCGGCCCCCGATACGCCGCGCGATGCGGTGTTGTGGACCCGGGCACTTCGGGCCACAAACGTCATCCCGGCGAAGGCTGAGATCTCCCGGTTGTAGCGCGGGACAGGAGCCGAGAGAGGCCCCAGCCTTCGCTGGGGCGACGCTATCGCTTACGGCAAGCGGGCAAAGGTCACTCCTCCTCCTTCACCTTGTCCGTCGCCACGGTGATGTCCCGCCCCAACAACGCCTGTACGTAGATCCGCTGCACCAGCACGAACATCACGATGGTCAGCGGCGCGGCCAGCAGTACGCCGATGAACCCGAACAACAGCCCCATGCCGATGACCGAGAACAGCAGCACGGCGGGCGGTACGTCGACCGCGTGCTTCTGGACGATCGGCTGCAGGATATTGCCCTGAATCTGCTGCACGATCAGGAACAGCCCGACCGTCCACAACGCGGTGGAGGGCGATACGGTAAAGGCCAGCAGCACGGCGGGGATACCGGCGATGATCGGGCCGACGAACGGCACGATGTCCATCAACCCGGCGATCAGGCCGAGGCCGATGGCGGCCGGCACGCCCAGCAGCCACAGCCCCGTGCCGGTCAGGACCGCGACGACGATGATCGCCACCGCCTCTCCCTTCATCCAGCCGCGCAGGCCACCGGCGGCATCGTCGACCGCCTTGCGCGCGACCCCTTCGGCCCGGGGCGGGACCAGCTTCACCAGCCCGCGGCGATAGAGTTCGGGATCGGCCGCCAGGAAGATCGCACCGACCAGCACCAGCACCGCATCCGACAGCCCCGATCCGATCGACAACGCATAGCCGCCCGCCTGGGACATGATCGTCGACAGGTCGCTGCTGCCCTGCGACAGCAATTCGCGCGACGGCTCGCCCAGCCCCCATGCGTTCAACTGGCGCTGGATCGCCTGGAATGCTGCCGGAATCTGTTCCTTGATCGTGTCGAACTGCTGCGCGATCTGCGCACCGAACGCATAGAAGATGCCGACGATCGCGCCGAGCAGCAGGACGACCGACAGCGCCAGCGCCAGCCCGCGCGGCAACCGCGTCCACCGGGCGATCCGATCGGCCACCGCGCTGAACAACACGGCGATGGTCGTCGCGGCGAACACCAGCAGGATCAGCCGCGTCATGCTGACCAGCAGCCATGCCGTGCCGACGATCGCCAGCACCATCACCGTCATCGCCGCGACCCGGCCGTAACCGGGCATCGATCGCTGGGTATCGTGATCCGCCATTTTGGATTCCCCCTGTTGCCGGTCCCAACGGACGGCGCCCCCGCACGTTCCGGTTCGCCTGCGTTATGATCTTCACTTCGTTGTTGCGGATCGTTCGCAATTGGATTGCATCATGCAGACCCGGTGGCTAATGCGACCCAATTGCAACATTGCACTTGGGGGACAGGGGTGACGCGGTTTTGGATGTCGGTCGCGGTGGCGGCCATGGTCTCGGCTCCCGCGCTGGCGCAGGACCAGCCGGAGGCCGCTGCGGACAATGAGATCATCGTGCAGGGCCGCGCGCAGCAACTCTACCGCGCGCTCGTCACCACCGTCGGCAAATCGGCGCAGGACCCGCTCGACATTCCACAGGCGTTGCAGGTCATCAACGCCGACCTGTTCATCGATCAGGGCGCACGCGACGCGACCGACATCTATCGCAATATCTCGGGCGTCAGCGCGTTCAGCTATGCCGGCGTCACCTTTCGCGGTTTCCGGCAGGATCAGTCCTTCTACGACGGACAGCGCGGCAATCCGTTCATCGGCTTTTCCGTCCCGCAACTGTTCAACATCGACCGGGTCGAGGTGCTGAAGGGGCCGGCGGGGCTGTTCTTCGGTCCCGGATCGCCCGGCGGCATCATCAATTACGTGTCGAAGACGCCATCGGACCGCGCTGCCTTACGCACCGTCGTCACCGCCGGCAATTACGACCGCTTCGGCATTTCGGCGGAGGCGACCAACCGGATCGATGCCGATGGCGTCGTCAGCTACCGCCTCGGCGGCTTCTACGAAGCGATGCAGCCCTATCGCTTCAATACGCTGCACAAGTCGCTGATCGGCGATGCCGGGCTGTCGATCCGTACCAATCGCGACGGGCTGCTGACGTTGCAGGTCACGACCTATGACAATTACCTGCGCGCCAACCGGCTGCGCGGGGTGCTGGTCGACAATAGCGGCAACTTCCTCACCTCGATCCGGTGGAACGCCAATGAACGGAGCGACTTCCTCCACCTGACCTCGACCGCGACCCAGGCGCGCTATGCGACGGCGATCGGCGACGCGATCCACTTCGATGTGGGCGCGCGATATTTCAAGGCGACCGAGCGACAGAAATATCACGAACCCCGTGGGTTGAGCACGACCAACCGCGATCTGGTCCTGCGCGAGTTCCGGGACCAGATTCGTCCGGTCGACGGCCTGTCCTTCGCCGCCAATGCGACGGCCGAGACCGTGCTGCTGGGCATGGACCACCGGTTCCAGATCGGCGGCGACTGGTTTCGCGAAACCAATATCCTGCAATCGCGCATCCTGCGCAGCGGCGTGCTGCCGCTCAGCCTCAGCCGCCCGGTCTATGGCCGCTCGGACGGCGATGCGGCGCGGGCGATGGCGCTGCCCTTCACCGTCACCGACACCCGCTCGACCCGCTACGGCTTCTATGCGCAGGATCAGGTGAGCCTGACCGACCAGCTCCAGCTGGTCGGCGGCGTGCGCTATGACCGGTTCGACGATGGCGTGACCGTCGCCACCAGCGGGCGCGTCACCGCCCGCTCGCACTATGCCGACAGCGAGGTCACCTTCCGTGGCGGCGCGATCTACAAGCCGCGGGGGGACCTGTCGCTCTACCTCAGCTGGTCGCAGGCGTTCGAACCGCAAGCCAGCGCGTCGCAGGCGCGCGATGCCGGTGGCCCCTTCGCACCGATCACCGGCAACCAATGGGAAGGCGGCGTCAAATCCCGCCTGTTCGACGGCCGGCTACAGGCGAATGCCGCGCTCTACCGCATCCTCCGCCGGAACATCCTGCAGGTCGATGCCGCGCTGGCCCCGATCAACGGCGTCGATCAGCTCCGCCCGATCGGCGAAGTGACCAGCAAGGGGTTCGAACTCGACCTGACCACCGACCTCACCCGCGACTGGGTGCTGCTGGCCAATTACGGCTATAACGACGCGCGGATCACGGGCACTGCGCCCGGACAAGCGATCACCAACGCGGTCGGCGACCGCTTCGCCAACGCGCCGGCGCACAAGGTCGGTTTCTGGACCCGTTATCAGGTGCCGATGATCGAAACCGCCTTCGCGCTGGGTGGCGAGCATGTGTCGCGGCGGATCAGCCTGTCGGGACAGTCGGTCCGGCCCTACACCATCTTCGACGCGTCGATCACCAGACAGCTGGCCTTTGCAGAACTGATGCTCCGGATCGATAACATCTTCGACAAGGTCTATGCCGCTTCGGGCTTTTCGGCGCAGTCCGGCCACTTCCCCGGCGAACCGCGCACGGTCTTTGCCGAGCTGCGCGCGAAGTTCTAAACCCACGCATCGATCGCTGCCCAGCCGGCAATGCCTTTCAGCGTCCGCGCCCGTGCCGCCGTCATGCCCCCCAGCGCGATGACCGGCACGCGCGCGCCCCGGATCAGCCGCTGGAACCGCACCCGGCCCAGCACCGGCGCGCCGGGATGCGACCGCGTGGCGAACACGGGCGATACGAAGATGGCATCGACCCCCGCCCGCTCGGCCGCGATCCGTTCGCGCATCGAATGCACTGGCCGCGTCGCCAATCCCCTGGTTCTGCGCGCCTTTCGCCCATGCACGCCATCGCCGCCGCGCAGGGAAGGCCCCGCAACTAGCAGCACCAACCCCCGCGCCCGCGCGATCCGCCGCACCCGCGCGAACAACCGCCGCCGATCGCACGTCGGCGTCGCATAGTGCCGGAACACGACCCCACTCCCGCGCGGCAGTTTCGCCACCATCGCCGGCAGCGCATTGCCCAGCCGCTCGTCGGTCATCAGCCAGCGGGGCGGCAAAGGGTGGCGGCGGCGCATGGCGGCCTCTATAGCGCGCGCGATGACCAAAACCGACACCCCGCTTGGCCCCATTCGCGACCGGATCGCCCATGCCGAATCGATCGCCCGGCGGGACCGGGGCGCGACGACGCTGATTGCGGTCAGCAAGACCTACGACACCGCCGCAATCCAGCCGCTGATCGACGCCGGACAGCGCGTGTTCGGCGAGAACCGGGTGCAGGAAGCACAGGCCAAATGGCCCGCGCTGATGGAGGCGACACCGGGGATCGAACTGCATCTGGTCGGCCAGCTCCAGTCGAACAAGGCCGAGGATGCGGTGAAGCTGTTCGATGCGATCCATTCGGTCGACCGCCCGTCGCTGGTCGCCGCGCTGGCCAAGGCGATCGAGAAGACCGGCCGCGCGCCGGCTTGCTTCATTCAGGTCGATATCGGCGACGAACCGCAAAAAGGCGGCTGCGCGCTGTCGGACTTGCCGGCACTGCTGGCCGAAGCGAAGGCCGCCGGGTTGCCGATCGCCGGGCTGATGTGCGTGCCCCCGGCCGGCCTCGACGCCGCCCCCTATTTCGCTCTTACCGCCAAGCTGGCGCGCGACCATCGCCTCACCGGCCTCAGCATGGGCATGTCCGACGATTTCGAAACCGCCGTGACGCTGGGCGCGACCCATGTCCGTATCGGCTCCGCGCTGTTCGGCGCGCGGGGGGAATAAAGGAACGATGATGACCCGTCCCAAGGCCCTGTTGTTCGATTTCGACGGCGTGCTGCTGGAAAGCGAATTCGCCGGCAATCGCCAGATCGCCGAATTCCTGACCAGCGCCGGCCACCCGACCAGCGCCGCCGATTCGATGGCCAATTTCATGGGCCTGTCGGGCGTCCATTTCACCCAGGCGATCGAGAAATGGGTCGGCGGCCCGGTGCCCGACGGCTTCTGGGACGCGCGCGCCGTCGAGGATGCACGGGTGCTGGCCGAGGGGGTCGAGGCGGTGGCCGGGGCGGTCGCCTTCGTCCGCTCGCTTCCCGCCGACCTGCCGCGCGCGATCGTGTCCTCCAGCACGAGCCACTGGATCGCGACGCATCTGGACCATCTGGGAATCCGCGACGCGTTCGGCGATCACATCTATAGCGGCAAGGAGCATGTCGCGAACGGCAAGCCCGCGCCCGACCTGTATCTCTACGGGGCGAAGCAGCTGGGCGTCGCGATCGAGGACTGCGCGATCCTCGAGGATTCGCCGGTCGGCGTCACCGGCGCGGTCGCATCGGGCGCGCGGGTGATCGGACTGTGCGCGGGGTCGCATTGCGGCGTCGGCCATGACGAGCGCCTGCGCGCGCTGGGTGTGACCGAGATCGCCCATGGCTTCGACGAGGTCGCGCGGCTGCTGGGGCTGGAGCCGGTTGCGGCCTGATTGCCGCAGGGCGGTCAGTCCACGCGGAGGCGCGGGAAACAGAAGGTTGTTTTCACGCGAAGGCGCGGAGACGCGAAGGGGTTGCGGTTGGTGCGGCCTTACCCGTCTCCGCTAGCGTGGAGTAGAAAAAGAAATTGGTTCGCGCAGAGACGCGGAGGCGCAGAGACGTTGCGTTTGTGGCCACGTCGCGCACGCTCGGCAGACAAGTATGCCCGCTTCAGCCGAGAATAAGGCCGCTGGCGCGGATAAGATTGCGTCGAGAACAACCTCTCTGCGCCTCCGCGCCTCTGCGCGAAATCTGAACTTCTACCTTCTTCGCGTCTCCGCGCCTTCGCGTGAACCAGTTCTTCTGTCCGACGCCGGACGGTTACTCGCCCTTCTTCGCCGCCTGCTCGGCCGCGGCCGGATCGACCGACGGCGCGCCCGATGCCGGGGTCGCGGCGTTCACGACCTCGGCGGTGTTCGCCGGCGCGCCTTCGGCGACATTGGCCTCCGCTTCGGTCGCGGCCGGTTCGGCCCCGGCGGCCGGCGCGGTGGGCAGCGGCAGGTTCGACCCCTGCGAATTGAGATAGGCGATGACGTTCGCCCGGTCCTCGGCACTGCCAAGGCCGGCAAAGGTCATCTTGGTGCCCGGAGCGTATTTGCGCGGACTCGTCAGCCACGCATTCATCGATTCGAAGTCCCAGTTGCCCGTGGTCCCGGTCAGCGCGCCCGAATAGGCGAAGCCTGCGACATGCCCGTGCTTCTTGCCGAACACAGCCCACAGGTTCGGACCGATGCCATTGGCCCCGCCCTGGTTCACCGTGTGGCACGCGGCGCATTTCTTGAACACTTCCGCGCCCTTGGCGACGTCGGCGGTGGCGAGCAGCGTGGCGATCGGCACGGCGGCGGCGGCACCGCCTCCGGCTTCGGCGGCACCCTCGACCGGATAGCCCGGCTTGTCCGGCGCTCCGGAGTGGAACACCATGCCGCTGGCAATGGAAAGTCCGAGGGCGGCGGCGCAACCGGCCAATACCCAACCTGCGATGGTGTTCGTCCGGTCGTCCATGCCCTGAGCCGTCTCACCTAAATGTGGTTTTGTTTGGGGCCATGCTTAGGGTGCAGACCCATAAACTGCAATGGCCGTGATCGCCGTGGAAAGGCCGCTGGCAAGGAGCGCAGCGCAGACGCGTGGCAACGCCACGCGCAAGCAAGCGACGTGGCCAGCGGCCTTTCCACGGCGACCGCAAAGCGGCGGGCACAAGCTGGCGCACGGCGGCGCCAGCTTGTGCTCCGTCCCGGCCGTTGCGGTTTGTGGGTCTGCTCCCTGATGGCGGCATCCGATACTGGCAAGACAGGGTTGCCGGGTGCGCCCGCGACCGATAATCGCCGCACCCCATGCAGAAATACGCCGCACCCGCGCGCCCGCTGGTGGCGCAGATGATCGAAGCCGCCGCGCGCGACCCGAATCGCACCGTCGCCTTTCAGGGCGCGCCCGGCGCCAATTCGCATGTCGCGCTGGCACAGGCGTTTCCGGACGGACTGCCGCTGCCCTGTTTCGGCTTTGCCGATGCGATCGACGCGGTACGATCGGGTCAGGCGGACTGCGCGATCATTCCGATCGAAAATTCGCTGCACGGACGCGTGGCGGACATCCATTTCCTGCTGCCCGAATCCGGGCTGGTCATCACCGGCGAACATTTCCTACCGATCCGCCACGCGCTGATGGGGCTGGGTCCGGTCGACGGCATCCGCCAAGCGATGAGCCACGAACAGGCGCTGGGCCAGTGCCGCCACTGGCTGAGCGCGCGCGGGATCGAGCCCGTAGCCCATCCCGACACGGCCGGCGCTGCGGCATCGGTCGCGGCGATCGGCGACCCGGCGGTCGCAGCCCTCGCCCCCCCGGCGGCGGCGGAACTGTACGGGCTGCAATTGCTGGCCGACGACATCGCCGACGCCGACCATAATACGACGCGCTTCGTCATCCTCGCCCGCGCCGCGCCGCCCGAACTGCCGGCGGGGCCGTGCATGACGACGCTGGTGTTCGAGGTGAAGAACGTCCCCGCCGCGCTCTACAAGGCGATGGGGGGCTTCGCGACCAACGGCGTCAACATGACGAAGCTGGAAAGCTATCAGCGCGGCGGCACTTTCGCGGCGACCGAATTCTTCTGCGATATCGAGGGGCGCCCGGGCGAGGCGCATGTCGACCGCGCGCTCGACGAATTGCGGTTCCACAGCAAATGGGTGCGGTTGCTCGGAAGCTACGCGCGCGCGCGGGAGCGGGGATAGGGTCCTTCCCTCCGCCCCCATTCGCTCCTCCGTTTGCTTCGAGCGCAGGTTCGAGCCTGTCGAGAACCGAAGTCGAGAAGGCGGTGCCACAAACGGGGCGTTCTCGACAGACGCTTCTCGACAAGCTCGAACCGAACGGGAATGCGGGGAGGCAGAACTACCCCGCCACCCACGCCATCAACAAACTCCGCGCAATCGCATGCCCCGGCGGTGCGATGAACCGCGTCGTATCGCCGGCAAGCGCCGCACGAACCTCGTCCTGCGTCGCCCAGAACGCGTCCTCCAGTTCGGTCGCATCGATCCTGAGCTTATCGTCCGCCGCCGTCGCGACGCAGGCGATCATCAGTTGCGACGGAAACGGCCAGGGCTGGCTGGCGACATAGCGCACCGACGTCACCGCGACGCCCGCTTCCTCCAGCACCTCGCGCGCCACCGCTTCCTCGATCGATTCGCCGACCTCGACGAATCCTGCCAGCGCCGAATAGCGCCCGGCGGGCCAGCTCGGCTGGCGCCCCAGCAGCACGCGGCCGTCATGTTCGACCGCCATGATCACCACCGGATCGGTCCGCGGGAAATGCAGCGCGCCGCATGCCGGACACGACCGCGCCCAGCCACCGCGTGCGACGACGCTCGCATGGCCGCACCGTGCGCAGAAACCGTGCCGCGAATGCCAGTCGACCAGGCTGCGCGCGATGCCATAGAGTGCGACGTCCGCCGGCGGCATCACCGCCAGCGCGGCCATCAGCGCGGGCGACCGCATCGCCGGCGCGCTGCCGTCGCCCGCGCCCGCGACGAACAGCGGCGCGCCCTCCAGATAGCCGAGCAGCAGCGCATCGTCCCGCGCCGGCTCCATCGCGTCGAGTTGCAGCGCCCCGTCCTCCGCCACCGGCGGTTCGAGGCCGGTGAGCACCAGCAACCGCGCCGCCGGATCGGCCAGCGCGCGCGCGAAAGCCGCCGGATCGTCCCGCTCGTTATCCGCGCGGACCAGCGCGGCGCCGGTGAAGCCGATCATCGCACCGGCCCGGCCAGATCGCTCGCCAATGCCTTCACCAGATCGTCGCGCAGCGGCCATTTGTCGGCAGGGAAATAATTCACCATCACCGTGCCGCGCACCTGCCGCACCGGATCGACGAACGCGACCGTGCCCGCAGCCCCGCCCCAGCCATAGGTGCCCTTGCCCGGCCGTCCGGGCAGCGTCTCCAGATAGACCGAACCGCCTGCGCCGAAGCCCATTTTCGGCCCCGCCTGTCCGCCGGTCGCACCATCGACCCCGCCGAAGGTGACGCCGGGGGGCAACAGGTTCGACATGCCCAGCGCCACCGTGGCCGGCTTCATCACCCGCTTGCCATCCAGCGTGCCGCCATTTTGCAGCATATGGAGGAACCGGTCGTAATCGGCGGCCGACATGACCAGCCCCGCCCCGCCATAGGGAAAGCTCGGCGGCGACAGCCAGACCGAGGTCGCGCCGGGATCGACCGGCACCAGATTGTCGCCGGCCCAGGCATAGTTGGTCACCAGCCGCCCCTTTTGCGCGGCCGGCACCGTCCAATAGCTCGACGTCATGTTCAGCGGCCCGAACATCCGGGTCTGCACGAACCGCTCGAACGACATGCCACTCGCCACCTCGATAACCCGGCCCAGCACGTCCAGCCCGATCGAATAGCTCCACTTGGTCCCCGGCTCGGCGATCAGCGGCAGCGTGGCGACGCGGTTGGCGAATTCCTCCAGCGATTTGGGCCGCGCCTGCGCCATCGCGACCTCGGCCTGGGCATTGACCGCGGCGGGCACGATGCCGAGGCGCTCATATTCCTTCAGCAGCGGCCCCTTGGTCACGATGCTGTAGCCAAGGCCGGCGGTGTGGGTCAGCAGATGGCGTACGGTGATCGGCGTGGTCGCCGGACGGCTGGCGAGGCTCTTGTCGGGATCGGTCAGCACCTTCATCGACTTGAAGCCGGGGATGAAGTCGCTGATCGGCTGGTCGAGCTTCAGCTTGCCGTCCTCGACCAGCATCATTGCCGCCATGCCGGTGATCGGCTTGGTCATCGAATAGACGCGCCACAGCGTGTCGACCGTGGCCGGTGCCGCGTTCGCCTCGGTCGCGACCCGGCCGGCGGCATGCGCGCTGGTCCAGTCCGGCCCGCCGACGACGACCACCATGCCCGGCGCCTTCTTCTGCGCGACATAGTCACGGACCATCGCCTCGGTCGCGGGCAGCGCGCGCTGCGCGGCGGGGCGGGCGGGGGCGCGCGGCGGCGCGGCCTGTGCCCACGCCACCGCCGGCTGCAAGAGCAGCATTGCGCCGGTCAGCGCCAGCGAGTTCCGCATCCGGTTCTTGTCCCTCATCGCATTCCCTCCACCAACGGTATCGCCCGCGCGAACAGCGTCGGCATGCCGGCGGCGGCAATGTCCGCGACCGGCCACCATTCGCCCTGCGCGGTGTCGGCAACTGCATCCGTCACCATGACGGTGCAGGCAAGATCGAAATGGGTAAAACCGTGGCGGACCAGACCGATGCCGCGCCAGTCGGCGGCGAACGGCGCGCCTTCGGTGCCCGGATCGCTGTCGCTCCACGGCCCGGTCGGCAGCGCGCGCATGCCGCCCAGCATCCCCTTGTCCGGCCGCCGCACCAGCAGCACCCGTCCGTCCCGCTCCGCCCAGAACAAGGTGCCGAATCGCTGCGGCTTCGCCTTCTTCGCGGCCTTGACCGGAAAGGCGTCGGGCGTGCCCATGGCATAGGCGGCGCAATCGTCGCGTAGGGGACAGAGCAGGCAACGCGGCGACCGCGCGGTGCAGACCATCGACCCCAGGTCCATCATCGCCTGCGCGAAATCGCCCGCGCGCGCGTCCGGCGTGATCGTATCGGTCGCCGCGCGGATCGCAGGGCGCGCACCGGGCAGCGGCTCGGCGACAGCGAACAGGCGCGATACGACCCGCTCGACATTGGCATCGACCACCACCGCCCGCCGGCCAAAGGCGATCGCGGCGATCGCCGCCGCCGTATAGTCGCCGATTCCCGGCAATTTGCGCAATTCCGCTTCGGTCTCGGGCAACCCGCCCAGTCCTGCCACCACCCGCGCACAGGCCAGCAGATTGCGCGCCCGCGCATAATAGCCCAGCCCCGCCCATGCCGCCATCACATCGGCGTCGTCCGCTGCCGCCAGCGCCGCGAACGACGGCCAGCGCGCGGTCCAGCTTTCGAAATAGGGCCGCACGCTCGCGACCTGCGTCTGCTGGAGCATCACTTCCGAAAGCCACACGCGGTACGGATCGGGCGCGGGCGTCCCCGGCGGGCTGCGCCATGGCAGGCTGCGATAGTTGCGATCATACCAGTCGAGCAACCGTTCGGCGACAGAGAGATGCTTGGCGTCCACGCCGGCTCTATGGCATGGGATGCCCATAATGACGACGCGCCCCCGCCCCCATGCGACGATTCCCGAACCCCGCCGTCGTGGCGGTGCGCGGCCCGTGGCCGAATTGCTGCCCGATATCGGCGGCGCAGCGTTCCGCAAGTTCGGTTTCGTACAATCGGCGGTGGTCAGCCGCTGGGGAGAGATCGTCGGCGAACGCTTCGCCCGCGTCTCCGCCCCCGAATCGATCCGCTTTCCGCCGGGCAAGCGCGCCGACGGAACGCTGACGCTGATCGTATCGGGCGCGCACGGCACGATGATGCAGCATATCGCGCCGGAAATCGTCGAGCGGGTGAACCGTTTCTTCGGCTATCCGGCGGTCGCCCGGCTCCAGTTCCGCCACGGCGAGGTCCGCCCGCGCCGCGCGGTGCCGCCGCGCCGCGAACCGCCGCCGATCCCGGCCGAAATGCACGAAAGCCTGCGCGACATCGCCGACCCCGAACTGCGCGAAGTGCTCGCCGCGCTCGCCGGTGCCGTCGCCGCACCCCCGCCCCCCGCCATCCCGATCCTCGGCAAGGTCCGCTGATGCGTATCCTGATCCTGCTCTGTTCGTTCATTCTCGCGCTGTTCGGCATGCCCCCGGCCAAGGCGCAGGCCCCGGCCCATGCCACGACGACCCGCAACTGGACCAACAGCGTTACGATGCTGCCGACCGGCGGCATCGCGGTCGGCAATCCGATGGCGCGGGTGCAGCTGGTCGAATGGGCCAGCTATACCTGTTCGCACTGCGCCGCCTTCGCCCGCGATGCGAAGCCTGACCTCACCGCGCTGATCCGGTCGGGCCGGGTCCGCGTCGAATATCGCACCTTGCCGCGCGACGCGCTCGACCTGACCGCCGCGCTGCTGGCGCGTTGCGGCGGGGCGAACCGCTTCCTCGCCGCGCACGACGCGATCTTCGCGCAGCAGACGGCGATGCTCGACAAGGCGGAAGCATTCGCCGCGACCCCGGCCGCACAGCAGCCGACGCCGACCATCGGCAAGCGGCTGGAACAGCTCGCCGGCGCCACGGGCCTGCGCGCTTTGCTGCGTGGCCATGGCCTCGACGATGCGAAGATCACCGCCTGCCTGAACGACGAAGCCGCGCAGAAGCGGGTGATCGCCATTGCCGAGGCGGCACAGGCCGCCGGCGTCGACGGCACCCCCAGCTTCGAGGTCAACGGCAAGAAGGTCGAAGCCCATGACTGGGCGACGCTCAAGCCGTTCCTGACCGCCTCCTGATCCCCGTAAAGAGAGTAGATCCCATGCGTTTCGCACTCCCCCTGATCGCGCTTGCCGCCCTGTCGGCATGTGGCGGTGGCGACTCCGGCGCCGGCACCAACGGCAGCGCCGCCGCACCGGTCGCCAATGTCGCGGCTCCGGCCGGCAAGGCATGGACCGACATGGTCGCGGTCACACCCGAAGGCGGCTATCGCATCGGCAACCCCGACGCGGCGGTGAAGCTGGTCGAATATGGCTCGCGCACCTGCCCGACCTGCGGCGCCTTCGCCCGCGAAGCCAATGAACCGCTGATCAACAACTATGTCTCGACCGGCAAGGTCAGCTTCGAATTCCGCGACTTCGCGGTGCATGGCGCGCCCGATCTGGCGGCGGCGGTGCTCGGCCGCTGCAACGGCCCGGCGACCTTCTTCCCGTTGCTCGAAGCGATGTATCAGGATCAGGCCGCGACGCTGGAGCGGATGCAGGCGATCCCGCAGGCCGAACAGGCCCGGCTCCAGTCGATCCCGCCGCTGCAGGCGGTCAGCGGCTGGGCGGATGCCGCCGGCTTCGTCGATTTCGTGAAGCAGCGCGGCGTACCCGAAGCCCGGGCGCGCGAATGCCTTGCCGACCAGAAGCTGTTGCAGGAAATCGTCAAGATCACCGAGGAAGGCGGCGCGACCGTCACCGGCACCCCGACCTTCCTGATCAACGGCGAAAAGGTTGAGAATGCCGTTACCTGGGCGCAGATCGAAGCGGCGCTGAAGGGCGCTGGCGCCTGACCCGATGGCCGCGGATGATGACGCGGCCACACCGCCCACGCCGGGGCTGACGCTCCGGCGGCTGCGGCTCAGCGGGTTCAAAAGCTTCGTCGACCCCGCCGATCTGGTGATCGAGCGCGGGCTGACCGGGGTGGTCGGCCCCAATGGCTGCGGCAAGTCCAACCTGCTCGAAGCGTTGCGCTGGACCATGGGCGAGAACAGCGCGAAGTCGCTGCGCGGCGCTGGCATGGACGACGTCATCTTCGCCGGCACCGAAACCCGCCCGCAACGCGACTTCGCCGAGGTCGCGATCCTTGCCGAGGATGCGGCGGGCGACGAGGTGGAGATCGTCCGCCGGATCGAACGCGGCGCCGGTTCCGCCTATCGCATCAACGGCCGCGACGTGCGGGCGAAGGACGTGTCGCTGCTGTTCGCCGACGCCGCGACCGGCGCGCATTCGCCAGCATTGGTCAGCCAGAACCGGATCGGCGCGGTCATCGCCGCCCGCCCCGCCGAACGCCGTACCATGCTGGAGGACGCCGCCGGCATCTCCGGCCTGCATGTCCGCCGCCGCGACGCCGAATCGAAATTGCGCGCGACCGAGGCCAATCTCGACCGGCTGGGAGAGATGGCGCAGGAACAGGACGCACGTGCCGCGACGCTGCGGCGGCAGGCAAAGGTCGCCGCGCGCTACCGCGAACTGACCGATGCGATCCGGGTGGCGGAGGCGCGCGCGATCTTCGCCCGCTGGCGCGATGCCGCCGCCGCCGCCGATGCCGCCACTGCCGAGGCGAAAGCCGCCGAGACGCAGGTCGCGGATCAGGCCGGCGCGCAGGGCGAAGCGGCGAACGCCTTGTCCGCCGCGACGCAAGCGCTTGCCACCGCCCGTGCCGATGCCGAGCGCCTGCGCCAGCAGGTCAGCGACGTCGGCCATGCCCGCGAGCGCGTGCAGGCGCAGGCCAATGCGGCGACCCGGCGGCTGGCCGATCTGACCGCGCAGGCCGTTCGGCTGGGCGAGGACCGGGCGCGAGAGGCGGCACTGGCTGGCGATGCCGATGCCGCGGTCGCCCGGCTGATGGCGGAGCGGGCGCAGCTGGAAACGACGCTGGCCGATGGCGCGGCCAGGCTGCCGACGCTCGACGCCGCGCTGTCCGATGTTACGCAGCGTTCCGCCACGGCCGACGCCGCCCATGCCGAAGCGCTGGCGGCGCAGGCCGCCGAACTGGCCGAAGCGCGGGTCGCCACCGCCGCGCACGACGCCGCCCGCGCCCGGCTGGACCGCGTGCGGCGGGACGAGGCGCGGTTGCTCGCCGAACAGGCGGCGTTGACGGCGGTCGAACCGCTGCTCGCCGAGCGACACGCGGCGGCCGGGCGGCGCACGTCGGCGCTGGCCGATGCCGATACCGCCCGCGCCGCCATCGCCACGGCCGATGCCGGCGAACGATCGGCGCAGGAGGCGCGCGGCCGGGCGCAGGCCGACCGCGCCGCCGCTGCCGCCGAACTGGCCGCGATCGATAGCGAGATCACCGCGCTCGACCGTGCGCTTCGTCGCAGCGGCCGGGCGCGGTTGATCGATTCGGTCGTCGTCGAACCCGGCTTCGAAGCGGCGCTGGCAGCAGCACTGGGCGACGATCTCGACGCAGGGACCGATCCGGCCGACGACCGCTATTGGGACGGCGCTTCCTCCGGACCCGACGGTCCGCCGGTGCCGATCGGGATCGGCCGGCTGTCGGCGCACGTCACCGCCCCGGCGCTCGCCCGGCGGCTGGCGCAGGTTCTGGTGGTCGAACGCGACGAGGGCACGCCGCTGGCGGTCGGGCAGCGGCTGGTGACGCTGGACGGGGCGCTGCGTCGCTGGGACGGGTTGTGCAGCCGGGCCGGTTCGGGTGCCGCGGCGGCGGAACGGCTGGCGCGCACCAACCGCCTGCGGATGCTGCGCGACGGGCGACCGGCACCGATCGAGCGGCGCGACGCCGCCGACGCCGCGCTGGCCGCGGAGGATGCCGCGATCGCCGGCGCGCGTGCCGCGCTGACCGCCGCGCGTCGCGCGCTCGACGCTGCCGAAACCACCGCACGCGACGCCGCCCGCGCCGAGGACCGCGCCGCCGCCGCGATCGAACGCGCCGAGGCCCGTGCCGACGACATCGCGGCACGGTTGCGCCGGCTGCGCGGTGAACTGGCCGAGGCACTGGCCGATGCCGATCGCGCCGCCATCGCGGTAGGTGCGCTGCCCGATCGCACCGTGGCGGCGGGGCAGGTCGCGCGCCTGATGGCCGAGGCGACCATGGCGCGGACGCACGTCGCCGACGCCCGCGCCGCCCGGTCGGCGCTCGACGCCGCGCTGGTCCGCGATCGCGACCGGGCGGCGGCGGCGGCAACCGAAATCGCATCGTGGCACGCCCGCGCCGCCGACGCCGCCGGCCGCATCGGCGAGATCGACCAGCGAATGGCGACCATCGCCGCCGACCGCGATACCCTGCGCGACCGCCCCGCCGCGCTGACCGCCGAACTGGCACGGATCGATACCGACTTCGCCCGGCTGCACACCGCCGCTGCGCAGGCCGCCACCGCCGAATCGGCCGAAGACACCCGTCTGCGCGCCGCCGAACGCACCGCCAGCGGCATCGCCGAAGCGCTGGCCGCCGCCCGCGAAACCCGCGCCGGAGCGACCGCACGCGCCGAAGGACACGAGCAACGCCGGCTGGAAATGGGGCGGCTGTCGGGCGAGCGTTTCCAATGCCCGCCGCCGTTGTTGCCGCGGATCGGCTTTATCGGGGCGGAGGTCGGCGATGCCGTCGCGGAAAGTGCCGCCTATGACCGCCTGCTCGCCGACCGCGACCGGATCGGCCCGGTCAACCTGATCGCCGAAACCGAACTGGCCGAACTCGAAGCCGCGCAAGGCGAAACCGCCGCCGAACGCGCCGAACTGGCCGAGGCGGTGCAGCGGCTGCGGGGATCAATCGGCACGCTGAACCGCGAAGGGCGCCAGCGGTTGCTGACGGCGTTCGCCGCGGTCGATGCGCATTTCCGGCGACTATTCGCGGCCTTGTTCGAAGGGGGACAGGCACAGCTCGAACTGGTCGATGCCGACGATCCGCTCGAAGCCGGCCTCGAAATCCTTGCCCAGCCGCCGGGCAAGCGGCTGCAATCGCTGACGTTGCTGTCGGGCGGCGAACAGGCGCTGACCGCGGTCGCGCTCATCTTCGCGTTGTTCCTGACCAACCCGGCGCCGATCTGCGTATTGGACGAGGTCGACGCACCGCTGGACGATGCGAACATCGACCGCTTCTGCGACCTGCTCGACCGCATGGCCGCCGATACCGACACCCGCTATCTGATCGTCACCCACAATGCCGCGACGATGAGCCGGATGCACCGGCTGTTCGGCGTGACGATGGTGGAACGCGGCATCAGCCGGCTGGTCTCGGTCGATCTGGGTGGCGCCACGACGTTGCTGGCGGCGGAGTAGAGCGCCACCAAGAAAAAAGCGTCACCCCAGCGAAGGCCGGGGTCTCGGGCGGCGAGGAGCGCGTTTCATAACGGGGAGACCCCAGCCTGCGCTGGGGTGACGTGTGTGGCCGGGGGCGGGTGACGCGCCCCCTACAGCCCGGCCTTCACCACCGCCCGAAACTCCTCGCGCGTGATCTTGCCGTCCTTGTTCTGGTCCATCAGCGCGAACGCGGTGGCGAGGCCGCTCGCCGCCTGTCCCTTTTGCGACGGGTCCTCCTTGGCCGCCTCGGCATCGATCTTGACGCTCATCGCGTCGAACTCGGCCTTGCCAATGACCCCGTCCTTGTCGGTGTCGAACAGCGCGAAGAACTCGGTTTCGTCTTCGGGCGCCGGTTCGACGACCGGCGCCGGTGTCGGCTGCGCCGGGGCGGGAGCGGTCTGGAACGCGAGGGCGAGGAGCGCGAACAACATCGGGGCAGCTTCTTTCCACGAGGGGCGATACGGCGCACGATTGCACCGCGTCCCCGCCGGCGCAAGCGCGCGTCCTTGCGTAGCGGCCCCGCCTCGCCTAACCGCGCGCCGAACCACTGCATCCAAGGAGCCGCCCATGGCCGAGTCCATCAACCGCGTCGTCCTCGCCTATTCGGGCGGCCTCGATACCAGCGTCATCCTGAAATGGCTGCAACAGGAATATCATTGCGAGGTGGTGACCTTCACCGCCGATCTGGGGCAGGGCGAGGAGCTGGAGCCGGCACGCAAGAAGGCGGAGCTGATGGGCATCAAGCCCGAGCATATCTTCATCGACGACCTGCGCGAGGAGTTCGTCCGCGATTTCGTGTTCCCGATGATGCGCTCGAACGCCTTGTACGAGGGGCTGTACCTGCTCGGCACCTCGATCGCGCGGCCGCTGATCGCCAAGCGCCAGATCGAGATCGCACGTCAGGTCAATGCCGACGCGGTCAGCCACGGCGCGACCGGCAAGGGCAACGACCAGGTCCGCTTCGAGCTCGGCTATTACGCGCTCCAGCCCGATATCAAGGTCATTGCACCCTGGCGCGAATGGGATCTGACCAGCCGCAGCGCGCTGATCGCCTTCGCCGAACAGCACCAGATCCCGGTGCCGAAGGACAAGCGCGGCGAATCGCCCTTCTCGACCGATGCGAACCTGCTGCACACCTCGTCCGAGGGGAAGGTGCTGGAGGATCCGTGGGAGGAAGTGCCCGATTACGTCTTCTCGCGCACCGTCAATCCGGAGGACGCGCCCGACACGCCGCAGGTCGTCACCGTCGCGTTCGAACGCGGCGATGTGGTCGCCGTGGATGGAGAGGGGATGTCGCCCGCCACGCTGCTCGCCAAGCTCAACGAGCTGGGCCGCGCGCACGGCATCGGCCGGCTCGACCTCGTCGAGAACCGCTTCGTCGGCATGAAGTCGCGCGGCATGTACGAGACGCCCGGCGGCACGATCCTGCATGCCGCGCACCGCGCGATCGAACAGATCACGCTCGACCGCGGCGCCGCGCATCTGAAGGACGAACTGGCCCCGCGCTATGCCGAGCTGGTCTATAACGGCTTCTGGTTCTCGCCGGAGCGCGAGATGTTGCAGGCGGCGATCGACCACAGCCAGTCAAAGGTGTCGGGCGAAGTCCGCCTGAAGCTCTACAAGGGCGGCGTCCATGTCATCGGCCGCCGCTCGCCCAATTCGCTCTACAGCGAAAAGGTCGTGACGTTCGAGGACGATCAGGGCGCGTACGACCAGCGCGACGCGGCGGGCTTCATCAAGCTGAACGCGCTGCGCCTGCGCCTGCTGGGCCGGCGCGACCGCTGATCCGGCCGCCCGGGTAACATTGCCTTAACTACATTTTAGCCACTCGCATGGCACCCCGCATCCCGAAAGATGCAGGGGGACATGCGGGTGGCTAGCGATACTGTGGATGTGGCGATCGTCGGCGCCGGGCCGGCCGGCCTCACCGCCGCCTATCTGCTGACGAAGGCCGGGCTGTCGGTCACCGTCATCGAACAGGACCCGCGCTATGTCGGCGGGATCAGCCGCACCGTCGAACATGACGGCTTCCGCTTCGACATCGGCGGCCACCGCTTCTTTTCGAAGTCGCAGGAGGTCGTGGCGTTGTGGAACGAGATCCTGCCCGACGACTTCATCGACCGCCCGCGCATGAGCCGCATCTTCTATGGCGGCAAATTCTACAGCTATCCGCTGCGCGCGTTCGAGGCGCTGGGCAATCTCGGCCTCGTCACCTCCGCCCTGTGCATGGCGAGCTATGCCAAGGCCAAGCTGTTCCCCCGGCGCAACGTCGCCTCGTTCGAGGACTGGGTCGTCAACCAGTTCGGCCACAAGCTCTACTCGATCTTCTTCAAGACCTATACCGAGAAGGTGTGGGGCATGCCGTGCGACACCATGTCGGCCGACTGGGCGGCGCAGCGGATCAAGGGGCTGAGCCTCGGCGCGGCGGTGCTCGACGGGCTGAAGCGGTCGCTGGGCCTCAACCGCACGCCGAACGACGGCATGGCGGCCAAGACGCTGCTCGAAAGCTTCCGCTATCCCCGCAAGGGGCCGGGCATGATGTGGGAAGCGGCCCGCGACCATGTCGTCGCGGGCGGCAACACCGTGCTGATGGGCCATGCGCTGCGCACGCTGGAACATGATGCGGTGGCGGATCGCTGGCGGATGGTCGCGACCGACCGCGCCGACGATTCGAGCCGGGTCATCACCGCGCGCCACGTCATTTCCTCGGCGCCGCTTCGCGAACTCGCCTCGCGCATCCATCCGCTGCCCGCGACGCTGCCCGACGCCAGCGCCCTGCGCTACCGCGATTTCCTGACCGTCGCGCTGATGATCCGGTCGGACGACCTGTTCCCCGACAACTGGATCTACATCCACGACAACCGGGTAAAGGTCGGCCGCGTCCAGAATTTCCGCAGCTGGTCGCCGGAGATGGTGCCCGATCCCGCCATCGCCTGCGTCGGCCTCGAATATTTCTGCTTCGAAGGCGACGGGCTATGGGCGAGCAGCGACGACGATCTGATTGCGCAGGCGACGCGCGAGCTGGCGCTGCTCGGACTGGTCGATGCCAAAGACGTGGTCGGCGGCGCGGTCGTGCGCCAGCCCAAGGCCTATCCGGTCTATGACGAAGGCTATGCCGACCGGGTCGAGGCGCTGCGCACCGAACTCGAAACCCGCTTCCCGACGCTGCACATGGTCGGCCGCAACGGCATGCATCGCTACAATAACCAGGACCATGCGATGATGACGGCGATGCTGACCGTCCGCAACATCCTCGCCGGGGCGCGCATCCACGACGTGTGGCAGGTGAACGAGGACGCCGAATATCACGAGGCCGGCCGCGAAGGCGAACAGGCTGCGCTTGCCAGCGTGCGTGCGGTGCCGACGGCGATCCGGGCCGCGGCGTGACCGACCCGGCGCGGACCGACGCGCCGGACGGCGGTCTGGCGCGGCCGCTGCTGATCTCCTGGGCGCTGGCCGCCTGCGTGCTGATCGCGGTCGCGGCGCAGCGGATCGCGCGGCTGCAACTTCCCGATCCCGACGACACGCTCCGCCTGCTCGAGGTCCGTGCATGGCTGGCCGGGCAGAGCTGGTGGGACGTCGGCCAATATGGCTTTTCGGGTAGCGGCCAGGTCATGCACTGGTCGCGCCTCGTCGACCTGCCGCTGGCGGCGGCGATGGTCGTGTTGCGCCCGATCTTCGGCACCATGGTCGGCGACCGGATCGCGATCATAGTGGTGCCGCTGCTGACCTTGCTGGCGATCATGGCGCTGGTCGGCACGATCACGCGCGCCCTGTCCGATCGTCCGAGCGCGCTGCTCGCGATCCTGATGGTACCGCTGACCGCGCCGGTCATCGCGCAGGCCCAGCCGCTGCGCATCGACCATCATGGCTGGCAGGTGGTCGCCGCACTTTGCGCATCCCATGCGCTGATCTGCCGCCGCGGGTGGCAGGCGGGCCTGATCGCCGGCATCGCCGCGGCGTTCCTCGTCGCGATCTCGTTCGAAGGCTTTCCCTTCGCGTTGCTGACGCTGGCCGCCGGTGGCCTGCTATGGGTGACCGATCCGCAGGCCCGGGCGGCGCTGCGCATGCAGGCGGCGACGCTGATCGTCGCACTGACGCTGCTCCATGCCGCGACGCGCGGGCCGGCGATGTTCGCGCCCGCCTGCGACGCGGTGTCGCCGGCATGGCTCGGCGTCATCGCCACCGCCGCGCTCGGCATCCTCGCCGCGACATGGCTGCCGGCCCGTAGCGCCATCGCCCGGTTCGGCTGGCTGGCGCTGGCCGGGATCGTGACGATCGGCGCGATGATACTGCTGGTGCGCGACTGCGCCGGGGGACCGTTCGGCCATCTCGACCCGCTGACGCGGCGCGTGTGGTTCGACAATGTCGCCGAGGGACTGCCGATCTGGCAGCAATGGCCGGTGGTCGCCGTCGCGACCTTCGCGCTGCCGTTCCTGTCGATCGGCGCGACCTGGCGCGGCATGCGGCAGGCGACCGACCCGGCGGGCCGGCGGCGCTGGGCGATCTTGCTCGGCCTGCTGGTCGGCGCGACCGTCTGTGCGCTGATGGTGCTGCGGGCGGGCGCCCTGGCGAATGCGCTCGCGGTACCGGCGATGGCGGTGTTCATCGAAGCGCGGCTGCGCGTCGCGCGGACCATCGCGGCACCGGCCAGGCGGACGATCGCGCTGGCCGGGCTTCTCGCGCTGGCGGCGGTCGGCGCGGTCGCGTCCGAAGCATTGCTGGCGCTGGGCGTGCCCGGCAGCGCCCAGGCCCATATCCCCGCGCGCTACAGCGACGGACGCCGGCCCTATTGCCTGAAACGTCCCGACGTCGCGGCGCTCCAGGTCCTGCCCGCCGGCGCGGTGGTGCTCGCCCCGCTCGACATCAGTCCCGACATCGTCCTGTTCACCCGGTTGCGCCCGATCGCCAGCGGCCATCACCGCAATCTCGAACGGATGCGCTTCGTCCTGACCAGCCTGATGGCGAAGCCCGCGATCGCGCGCGGCCCGGTGACCGCTTACGGCGTCGACTATATCGTCGGCTGTCCCGGCAATCCCGACAATGCGAACCTCGTCAACGAAGCCCCGCACGGCCTGTGGGCGCGTCTCGAAAACGGCGAACGCTTCGACTGGCTGGAGCCGGTGCCGATTCCGGACTCGCCAATATTGGCGTGGCGGGTGGTCCGCCCTCTTGCGAGGCCGCCTGCCTAGCCCGTAAGGACGCAGGGATATGATCCGATCCGCCGAACAGCTCCATTGGTGGCAGACGCGTTGGTTCGTCGCACTGATGGCGGTGCTGGCGGCGGTGCCGCTGCTATGGCCCGACATCCCGCCGATGGTCGACCTGCCGGGGCATATGGGCCGGTATCGCGTCCAGCAATTGTGGGACACCGGACAGGCGCCGTGGTTCCACGACTGGTATAATTTCGACTGGAGCCTGATCGGCAATCTGGGCGTCGACCTGCTCGTATGGCTGCTCGAACCGCTGATCGGCCTCGAACCCGCGGTCAAGCTCATCATCCTGACGATCCCGGCGCTGACCGCGGTCGGCCTGTTGTGGATCGCGCGCGAGGTGCATGGCCGCATTCCGGCGACCGCGCTGTTCGCGCTGCCGATCGTCTACAGCTTCCCGTTCCATTTCGGCTTCGCCAATTTCGTGCTGTCGATGGCGCTGGCGCTCAACGCCTTCGCGCTGTGGCTGCGGCTGGGGCGGCAGGGGCGGCTGGTGCTCCGCGGCATCGTCTTCGTACCGATCGCCGGGCTGATCTGGCTGACCCACACCTTCGGCTGGGGGACGCTCGGCGTCCTCGCCGCCTCGGCCGAACTGATCCGCGAACATGACAAGCGTCGCAACTGGTTCGCCGCCGCCTTCCATGCCGGCCTCCACTGCCTCGTCCTCGCGCCGCCCGCGCTGCTGATGCTGTTGTGGCGCTCGGGCGGCCATGTCGGCGGGCAGACCGCCGACTGGTTCAACTGGCGCGCGAAGATGTTGTGGATGACGATGACGCTGCGCGATCGCTGGCAGCTCTACGACCTCGCCTCGGTCGCCGTCTTCTACCTCGTCCTGTTCAAGGGGTTGCGCGATCCGAACATCGGCTATTCGCGCAATCTCGGCCTGTCGGCGCTGTTCCTGATCGCAGTCTATATCCTGTTGCCGCGCATCGTGTTCGGGTCGGCCTATGCCGATATGCGGCTGGTCCCCTATCTGTTCGGGATCAGCCTGATCGCGCTTCGGCCCAGGCCCGGCCTGTCGATCCGCCATGCCGGGGTGCTGGCGGCGATCGCGCTGGCCATCTTCGTCGGGCGGATCGGCGCGACCACCTACAGCTTCTGGCTGTACGACCGCGATTACGACCGCGAACTGGCGGCACTGGACCATGTGCCGGTCGGCGCGCGGCTGGTCACCTTTGTCGGAGAGACCTGCTACAACGAATGGCGCATGACCCGGCTGCAGCATCTGCCCGGCATCGCGCTCGCCCGGCGGCTGGCCTATGCCAACGATCAATGGTCGATGGCCGGCGGGCAGCTGCTGACGGTCCGGTACAGGCAGGCGCGCGGATTCTCGCACGATCCGTCCGAACTGGTCACCGACGTCAAATGCCCGCGCGAATATTGGCGGCCGATCGCCGGCGCATTGTACAAATTCCCGCGCGACGCGTTCGATTATGTGTGGCTGATCCGCCCGCCCAAATATGACCGGCGGCTGGAACAGGGGCTGGTGCCGCTGTGGCGGCGTGGCAGCTCCGCGCTGTTCCGCATCGACCATAATGTCCCGCCGCCCGACCTGACATGGAGCGATCTGGGCAATCGTCCGTTCGCCAAACCCCGCCGCCATCCATCGCGACAGATGGCGGCCAATGAACCGGTAAGGAAACACTGATGGACCTGCTGAACAACGCCCTGAAGCTGGCCGGCCAGTTCGACCTGCCCGCCATCGCCGACAAGGCGGGCATCTCGCAGGAACAGGTACAGACCGTGCTGGGGCTGCTGGCCAAGTTCGCCGGCCATGCCGACCCGGCCCAGGAAGCCGCCGACCATAGCGGCGTGTCGCGCCATCAGATCGAGGCGATCCTGTCCGAAGTCGGCGGTCCCGACGCGCTGGGCCAGTTCGCGCAGATGCTCGGCCTCGACATCGATCCGGGTGCGCTCGGCGGGATCGGCGACGTGCTGCCCGGTGGTCTCGGCGGATTGATGGGCGGCAAGAAGTAAGGCGAGCTACGCAGCCTGCTTCTCTCCTTAGATTCTGATGACATGAACTCTACCCGTTCGTGCTGAGTAGGGGCTGAGCTTGTCGAAGACCCGTATCGAAGCAGTTGGCTAGTAGTCCTTCGATACGCCCCTTCGACAAGCTCAGGGGCTACTCAGGACGAACGGGTATGCCTGAAGTCATCATGCTCTAGACATGAACGTCATCCCAGCGAAGGCTGGGATCTCCCGGTAACAAGGCGAGACAAGAGCCGCTGAAGACCCCAGCCTGCGCCGGGGTGACGTTTTTACCCGGGTCGACCGGACCCTACGCCCGCCGAAACGGCGTCAACTCGCTCAAGAATTTCTGCTCCTGCCCGACCGCCGCCCGCTCGCGATCCAGAAAGTCGGCCACCGCCCGGCGAAACCCCGGATCGGGCAGAAAATGCGCCGACCATGTCGTGACCGGCACATAGCCTCGCGCCAGCTTGTGCTCGCCCTGCGCGCCCGCCTCGACCCGCTGCAATCCGCGCGCGATGGCGGCGTCGATCGCCTGATAATAGCATAGCTCGAAATGGAGGAACGGCACCTCCTCCACCGCGCCCCAATAGCGGCCATGGAGCGCATCGCCACCGATCAGGTTGAGCGCCCCGGCGATCGGCTGCCCGTCCCGCTCGGCGAGGATCAGCAGCACCGCGTCCGGCATCGTTTCCGACAGCAGCGAGAAGAAGCGACGGGTGAGATAGGGACGGCCCCATTTCCGGCTGCCGGTATCCTGATAGAAGGTCCAGAAGGCGTCCCAATGCGCCTCGGTCACATCGCGGCCGCTGATGTGGCGGACGGTCAGCCCGTCGAGCGCGGCGGCGCGTTCCTTGCGGATCGCCTTGCGCTTGCGACTGGCGAGATCGTTCAGGAAATCGTCGAAGCTGCCATAATCGCGATTGGCCCAGTGGAACTGGGTGCCCGCGCGCATCAGCCAGCCCGCCGCCTCGAACGCCGGCAGTTGCGCCTCGTCGACGAAGGTGGCGTGGGCCGACGACAGGCCGTTCTGGCGCACCACCGCCTCGACCGCGCCGATCAGCGCGGCGGCATCGGCACCCTCGCGCAGCAGCAGCCGGGGACCCGGCACCGGGGTGAACGGTGCCGCGATCTGCAACTTGGGATAATAATCGCCCCCGGCACGCTCCCACGCATCGGCCCAGGCGTGGTCGAACACATATTCGCCCTGGCTATGCCCCTTGGCATAAGCGGGCGCGATGGCGAGCGGCACGCCGTCCGCATCGTCGACGATGATCGGCAACGACTGCCAGCCCGAACCCGGCCCGACGCTGCCCGATTCCTCCAGCGCCGACAGGAAGGCGTGGCGGAGGAACGGATTGCCCTTGCCCGCGCAAGCATCCCACTGCTCGGCAGGCACGGCGCGGACGCCCTCGGCGATGCGGGCGGTGATGGTCGTCACGGAGGGCAAGATAGGGGATGCGATGCACGACGGAAAGGTGCGCACGGCACGGCCATGACAACGAGCGTCACCCGGCGCTGATCGTCACCCCAGCGAAGGCTGGGGTCTCCCGCGGCTCTTGTCCCGCGCTCTTACGGAGAGACCCCAGCCTTCGCTGGGGTGGCGTCCGTTTGCTGGTGGAACAGCAACTCCCGCCGCGGCACCGGAATCCTGATCCCGTTCTCCGCGAACAAATCCCACAACCGGTTGAGCACGTCCGACCGGACATTCCCAACCCCCTGTTCGGGGTCGCTGATCCACGCCAATATCTCATGTTCCACGGCATATTCGCCGTAAGAGATCAGCCAGACATTCGGCGCCGGACTGCGCAGCACGCGCGGGCTTTCGGTCGCCGCCTGCAACATCAATTTCTGCGCCAGCCGAAGGTCGGTTTCATACCCCACCCCCACCGGGATGCGCACGCGCACGTTGCGGTCGGAAAAGGACCAGTTCTCCACCTCCTGCGTCATCAGGATTTCGTTGGGGATCAGATGCTCCTTGCCGTCGCGGGTGATGACCGACACCGCGCGCACGCCGATCTTGTTCACCCAGCCGAAGCTGTCGCCGACGACGATCACGTCGCCCGGCTTGATCGAACGGTCCATCAGCAGGATGATTCCCGCGATCAGGTTGCCGACCGTCTTCTGCAAGCCGAAACCGACCGCGAGGCCGAGGCCCCCCGAAAAGATCGCGAAGGTCGTCAGGTCGATCCCGAGCAGGTCGATCCCGAAGAAGAAGGCGGTGATGACCACCGCGATCGACGCCAGCTTCTGCGCCAGCAGTTTCTGCGCGGGGTCGAGGCTCCTGGCCTGCCCGACCGCATGGCCGACCAGCTTGTTGGCGACGCGCACCACGGCATAGAGGACCACGGCGGTCAGCAGCGCGCTGACCAGCGCCAGCAGCGATAGCCGCCGCCGCCCGACCGAAAACCCGATCGCGTCGAGCGTGGTGGTGATCGGCTCCAGCCCGCCGACCGACCCGGCCAGCACCGCCACGAACAGGATCGACGACACCGCCCATGCCAGCCAGCGGGCAAGGTTGACGCCGCGCAGCAGCTGCATCGCAAGGCGGCCGACGGCGGCTGCCAGCGCAACGCCGACGACGATGTCGCCCAACGCTCCCCAGTCGCGGACCTGCGCCACCAGCGCGAGCGCGATGACCGCCACCAGATGCCGGACGATGTCGCACATCCGCGATGCGAGGCCGACGGCATGGTCGCCGACCCGCTGCCGCCACAAATCGGTCAGGTGCGGCCCGGCCCAGCGTCCGGCGAGCCAGCCGAGCAGCAGCGACAGCAGCACCAGCCCCAGTCCGATGCCGGCCTCGATCAGTTCGCGGCCATCGGCGACCGGCAATCCCTGTCCGGCCAGCCCGGCGGCGAGGTCGTTCACTGCGCCGCCCGGAACCGCGCCAGCCCGGCGGCAAGGTCGGCGATCAGGTCGTCGGTATTCTCCAGTCCGATCTGCAACCGGATCATCGGCCCCTCCGCCGCCGCGCGCGTCACGCTGCGATAGCGATGCGGGTCGATCGGCAGCGCGAGGCTTTCGAACCCGCCCCAGCTATAGCCGATGCCGAACAGCGTCAGCCCGTCGATCAACGCCACCCGCCCGGCATCGCTGCCGCCGTTCAGCACGAAGGCGAACAGCCCGGCGCTGCCCCGGAAATCACGGGCGAAGATGTCGTGCCCCGGACAGCCGGGAAGCGCGGGATGCAGCACCCGCGCGACCTCGGGCTGTTCGGCCAGCCACTGCGCGATGCGGATCGACGATTCGCCATGCTGTTTCAGCCGCACCGCCATGGTGCGCAGCCCCCGCGCGCCCAGCGCCGCATCGTCCGGACCGACATGCTGGCCGAGCTGATAGGTCGCATCGCGCAGCCGTTGCCAATGCGACGCGACGGCGGTAGCCGATCCCAGCATCGCGTCGGAATGGCCGACGACATATTTGGTGCAGGCCATGATCGTCACGTCGACGCCATGCGCCATCGCCGGGAACAGGAGCGGCGTGGCCCAGGTATTGTCGAGGATGGTGGTGATGCCGCGTTCGCGCGCGATTCGGGTCATCGCCGGCACGTCCTGCACCTCGAAGGTCAGGCTGCCGGGGCTTTCGAGGAACAGCACCTTGGTGTTCGGCCGGATCAACTCAACGATCCCAGCGCCTACGACCGGATCGTACAGCGTCGTCTCGATGCCGATCGCCTTGAGCATCCCCTGCGCGAAGGCGCGGGTCGGATCATAGGCGCTGTCGGGCAGCAGCAGGTGATCGCCGGGCTTGAGACAGGCGAGCAGCGCGGTGGTGATCGCCGCGACGCCCGACGGATAGAGCAAGGTTCCCTCCGCGCCCGGCTCCAGCTCGGTCAGCGCCTCGGCCAGCGACCATTGCGTCGGCGTACCCCGCCGCCCGTAATAGAGCCGGTGATGCGTGTTCGCCCCCGCCGCCGCGCGCAGCTCGGCGACGTCGTCGTACAGGATCGTCGAGGCGCGCCAGACCGGCACGTTGACCACGCCGCCGGTCCATTCGTCGCGACGCCCGCCGGTGACGACCTGCGTCTCGGGTGCGTGGCTCGGGTCGGACGCGCTCATGCGGTCACCTTCGGCGTCTGCGGATCGGCGGCCCATTCGCTCCAGCTGCCGTCATAGAGCGCCGCATCGCGCCCCAGCAGATGCAGCGCGAACGCCGGGATGGCGGCGGTGATGCCCGACCCGCAGGTGGTGGTGATCGGCCGGTCGAGATCGATGCCGGCATCGGCGAACAGACGCCCAAGTTCCTCCGGCGACCGCCACGTCCCGTCGTCGCGAAAGAAGCGGGCATAATGCAGGTTGGTGCTGCCCGGAATATGCCCCGACGGCAGCCCGCGCGGATCGGCCTCGCGCCCGTCGAACCGCGCAGGAGACCGGGCGTCGACCAGTTGCGCGCCGCCCTTGTCCAGCCCCGACAGCACCATCGCCTTGGTCCGCACCGCCGCCAGATCGGGATCGGCAGCGAAGCGGGTCGGCGGCTCGACGTGCTCGCCCCGCTCGACCGGCCGCCCCTCTGTCTGCCATTTGGCGAACCCGCCATCGAGGATCGCGACCGGCAGCGCACGGGCGAAGCGACGCAGCAGCCACCAGCCCCGTGCCGCCGTATGGTGCGGCGAGTTGTCGTAGAGCACCACCCGCACATCGTCGGTCAGGCCCAGTTCGCCGAGCCGCGCCGCGAACCTGTCGGCGGCGGGCAGCGACGTCGCCTGCCCGGTCGACAGCACGCGCAGATCGAGGAAGCGCGCGCCCGGAATGTGCGCGGCGGCGAACTCGGCGGCTTCGTCGCGCGGCGGATCGGGCTGCACGGCCACGAACGTCGCGTCGAGGACGACCAGACCCGGAGTGCCGAGCCGGTCGGCAAGCCATGCGGTGGAGACGAGCGGTTGCATGGCGGAAGGCTTAGGCGCGCGACGCGTCGGGTCAAGCGATCATCCTCCCCTCCCTGACAAGGGAGGAGAGGAGTCGGGTTCACCCCCCATATTTCGGCAGCTCGTCCAGCGCCTTCAAAAACCCCTTCGCCTGCCCGCGAAGTTCCTGCTGCGTCTCTTCCCCCATCCGGTCCCACTTCCGGTACGGCATCGCCATGCGCGGATTATTACCCAGCTTCTCGCGATTGCGCGCGATGAAGTCCCAATAGAGCGCGTTGAACGGACAGGCATCCGGCCCGGTGCGCTGCTTCACGTCATAGCGGCACGACCGGCAGTAATCGGACATCCGGTCGATATAGGCACCCGACGACGCATAGGGTTTCGACCCCAGCAGCCCGCCATCGCCGAACTGGCTCATCCCCAGCGTATTGGGCAGTTCGACCCATTCATAGGCGTCGGCATAGACTTCCAGATACCAGCGATGGACCTGATGCGGCTCGGCACCGATCAGCAGCGCGAAATTGCCGGTGACCATCAGCCGCTGGATATGATGGGCATAGGCATGGTCGAGCGTCTGGCCGATCGCCTGGGACAGGCAGTGCATGTCGGTCTCGCCGGTCCAGTAAAAGCCCGGCAGGTCGCGTTTCGCGCCGAGGAAGTTGCGCGTGACATAGTCCGGCCCCTCGCGCCAATAGATGCCGCGGACGAATTCGCGCCAGCCGATGATCTGGCGGATGAACCCTTCGGCCGCGTTGATCGGCACCTTGCCCGCGACATACTCCTTTTCCACGGCACGACACAGGTCGAGCGGGTCGAGCAGCCCGGCATTGATGTATGGCGACAGGACGGCGTGCCACAGATAGGGTTCGCCGGTCAGCATCGCGTCCTGATTGTCGCCGAACCCCGGCAGCGCATGGGTCAGGAAGGCGCGTTGCTGGCGCAGCGCGTCCTTGCGCGTCACCGCGAAGTCGAACCCGTCGAGCGTGCCGGCATGGTCGCCGAACCGGTCGGCGACCAGCGCCAGCACATCCTGCGTCACGTCATCCGGCTTGAACGACAGCGGGCGCGGCATCAGCAGGTCGCGGCGTGCGGGCTTGCGATTGTCATGGTCGAAATTCCATTTGCCGCCGACCGGCTTGGCGCCCTCCATCAACAGTCCGGTTTCGCGCCGCATCTCGCGATAGAAGAACTCCATCCGCAGTTCGCGCCGGGTATCGGCCCATGCCCTGAACCGGTCGTGCGAACACAGGAAGCGGGTGTCGGCGCGGATCGATACGGGAATGCCGAAGATCGTCTCCCACGCCTCCAGCATCGCCTGCACCCGCCATTCGCCGGCTTCGGTGACGACGATTCCGGTCGGATCGTGGCGTTCGATCGCGCGGGCGATCTCTCCGGTGAAGCTGCCTTCATTGTCGGGATCGTCCAGCCGGACATAGTCGACGCTCCAGCCCTTTTCCGCCAGCGCGGCGGCATGGTGGCGCATCGCGGCGAACAGGAACGCGATCTTCTTGGGGTGATGGCGGACATAGGTCGCTTCCTCGACCACCTCCATCATCAGGATCGTGGCGGTGTCGGGGTCGGCGTCCTTCAGCGACGACAGCGCAAACGACAATTGATCGCCCAGTATCGGGATCAGCACCCGTTCCATTCGTGCGCCGCCCCTTCTACATACAGGCCCATGGACCCGAAATTCCTTGGCCAGGCCAGCCCGCTTCCGACGACTCCGGAAGCCGCCGAACTCGATTATGTTCCCAACCCGCGCAGCACGCCCTATCTGGTGCGCTTCACCGCGCCCGAATTCACGTCGCTCTGCCCGGTGACCGGACAGCCCGATTTCGCGCATCTGGTGATCGATTACGTGCCGGCCGCGACGATCGTGGAGTCGAAATCGCTGAAGCTGTTCTTCGGATCTTTCCGCAACCATGCCGCCTTCCACGAGGATTGCACGGTCGGCATCGCCGAGCGGCTGGTCGCGGAGATGCAGCCGGTATGGTTGCGCATCGGCGGCTATTGGTATCCGCGCGGGGGCATTCCGATCGACGTGTTCTGGCAGTCGGGGGAACCTCCGAAGGCGGTGTGGATTCCCGATCAGGACGTGCCTGGATATCGCGGGCGCGGCTGATCGTCGCAGCGGCGACACGCTTCGCCACTGAATCGTGTCGCAGCGCACAATACTGTGCAACCATTCAGTCTGTCGAAATGTTTCTGTTTGCGGACACCGCCCGACATGGTGCGGATATTGCAACGCAAAGAGGAACGCAGATGGACCAGAGGGTCGCCCTGGAATCGCTCGATCGCATCGCGCTGATCGGTAATTTCCTGCCCCGTAAATGTGGGTTGGCGACCTTTACCACCGACACCTACAACGCGTTGCGGGAGAGTTATCCGGCGATGGCGGTCGACGTCTATGCGATGGACGACCGGCCCGGCGCCTATGCCTATCCGCCCGAAGTGACCCATGCGATCGCGCAGGACGACCGCATCGCCTATCTCGACGCGGCGCGCCGGATCGAGGCGAGCGGTGCGCAGGCGGTGTGGGTCCAGCACGAATATGGCATTTATGGCGGGTCGGCCGGCGAACATATCGTCGCGCTGCTCGACCGCGTGAACGTGCCGGTCATCATCACGCTGCACACCATCCTCGAACATCCCAATGCCGATGAACGCCGCGTGCTCGAAGCGCTGCTGCGCCGGGCGTCCAAGATCATCGTCATGGCCGACAAGGGCCGCGAAATCCTGATGCGGGTGCATGGCACCGATGCGCGCAAGATCGTGACGATCCCGCACGGCGTTCATGACCGTCCGTTCGTGCAGCCCGATGCGATGAAGGCGCGGTTCGGCTGGAGCGGTCGTCCGGTCGTGCTGACCTTCGGCCTGCTCGCCCCGAACAAGGGGATCGAGACGATGATCGAGGCGATGCCGACTGTCGCCGCTTCGCATCCCGACGCGCTCTACGTCGTGCTCGGTGCCACCCATCCGCATCTGGTCGCGCATGAAGGCGAAGCCTATCGCGACCGGCTGAAGGCGCAGGCGGCATCGCTGGGCGTGGCCGACAATGTCTGTTTCCTCGACGGCTTCGTCGAACAGGACGAACTGCTCGATTATCTGCAGGCCGCCGACCTGTACGTCACCCCGTACAGCAACCCCGCGCAGATCACCTCGGGCACGCTGTCCTATGCAGTCGGCGTGGGCAAGGTCGTGGTCTCGACCCCGTACGTCCATGCCACCGAAATCCTCGCGGACGATCATGGCGTGATCGTCGATTTCGGCGATTCGGCGGCATTCGCACGCGAGATCGTCGACCTGCTGGGCAATGACGCGCGGCGCGACGGGCTGGCCAGCCGTGCCTATGCGCGCGGCCGGACGATGTTGTTCCCCTGTCTTGCGGAGGCCGCGATGAAGGAGGTTGCACGTGCCGTAGCGGCGCGTCCCCGGCGGGTGCGGCCCAGCGCCGACCTGACCGCGCTCAAGCCCGATTTCGCCGCGGTCGAGCGGATGAGCGATGCCACCGGCATGTTGCAGCATTCGATCTATTCGGTGCCTGATCGCCGTCACGGCTACTGCATCGACGACAATGCCCGGGCGCTGATCCTGATGTCGCAGATCGAGGACCTCGATCCCGTCCTCCGCGACAAATGGACCACCATCTACGCCTCGTTCCTGCAATATGCCTGGAACCCGGATCGTCGCCGCTTCCGCAACTTCATGAATTTCGACCGGACCTGGTGCGAGGACGAAGGGTCGGAGGATTCGAACGGCCGTACCCTCTGGGCGCTGGCGATCACCGCGCGCGATGCGCAGGCGCGCAAGCATCGCGACTGGGCGATGTCGCTCTACGACCAGACCGCGTCGATCGCGCTCGACCTGGGCAGCCCGCGCGCGCGCGCCTTTGCGATGCTCGGTGCCGTCGCCATGCTCGACGTCAATCCGGGACATGCCCTGTCGACCGAGATCGCGACCCGCTTCGGCAGCGAACTGGTCACCCTGCTCGACGCGACGCGCCGTCCGGAATGGGGCTGGTTCGAAATCGTGCTGGCCTATGACAATGCCCGCCTGCCCGAAGCGATGATCCGCGCTGGCAAGGCATTGGGTCGCGAGGACTTCCTCAAGGTGGGTCTCGAAACGCTCGACTGGATCGTCGGCCGCCAGACCTCTCCCGAAGGCCGTTTCCGCGCGGTCGGGACCGAAAGCTTCGGCCGCCCCTTCGCCGAACCGCTGCCGTTCGATCAGCAGCCGCTCGAAGCGCAGGCGACCGTCGAAGCCTGCGCCGCCGCATGGGACGCGACCGGTGACGTCCGGTGGCGCGACGAGGCGGTGAAGGCGTATAACTGGTATCTCGGCGCCAACGATCTCGACCTGCCGCTGGCGACGGCCAGCGATGGCGGCTGTTTCGACGGGCTGATGCCCACCGGATTGAACCGCAATCAGGGTGCGGAGTCGATTCTGGCGCTCCAATTGGCGTCTTGTGCCATTTCCGCCCTTTCAAAGGGTCGCGCTTCCGTGGCAGACCCGCGCCGCGCCGTGGCCTGATCCGGCCGCGGCTTCGGCCGGGACTATTTGGACGCGCGAATGCTGGATATCTACAACCACCCCTTGCGGCTGTACGCCGATCCTTCGCGCGTGGTGGTGCGCCCGTTTCACATCGCATGGCAGCGCAACGGTTCGGCGCCCAGCCGCACCGAACGGCTGGTGGGCGAGGTGATGGCAATGACGCCCGAAGAGGCGCGCGCCCAGCTCGATACGGTGCTCAAGGATTTCGAGGCGCGCCACTGGCAGACGCGGCGCGTGTTCATGACGCGCTATGACGAGATCGAAGCGGTGCTGGGCCTCGACGGCAGCACGATCAGCGACGAGAAGCGCCAGCTGATCGGTGCCTATTTCTGCCACGAATATAGCTACGCCGCCGCCGCGCTGATGAACCCCAGCGCCGTGCCGCATTTCGACCAGTCCGGCATGCCCGATGGGTCGTTGCGCATCCTGATGTCGCTGCGCGCGGTCGGCGAGGGTCATATTTCGTCGGTCGCGTTCCGCGAAGGCATCATCACCGACGAAAACGAACTGGTGCTGGCGCCCGAACCGCCCTTCGCCACCGCCGCCGACGCGATCGGCGAAGAGGACGAGGCGCCCGAGGGCGAGGTGACGGTCTATCGCCATCGCGACTCGACGCTGTCGGGTACGGTGATCTTCCCGATCACCGAGGCGCAGTCGAAGGGGCTGGAGGATATGCGCCTCGTCCACTTCACCCATGACGACGGCACCGCCGAATGGCTCGGCACCTATACCGCCTATAACGGGTCGATGATCCAGTCGGAGCTGCTGCGCACCCGCGATTTCCGCGCGTTCGATCTGGTGCCGATGACCGGCAGCGCGGCGCGCAACAAGGGCATGGGCCTGTTCCCGCGCAAGGTGAACGGCCAATATATGATGATCGGACGGCAGGACGGGGAAAACCTGTTCCTGATCAAGTCCGACACGCTGACGCACTGGGACGAGGGGCAGCTGCTGCTGAAACCCGTCTATCCATGGGAGCTGGTGCAGATCGGCAATTGCGGCCCGCCGATCGAGATCGATCAGGGCTGGCTGCTGCTGACCCACGGCGTCGGTGCGATGCGCAAATATGCGATCGGCGCGGTGCTGCTCGACAAGGACGACCCGTCCAGGGTCATCGGCCGCACCCGCGAACCGATCCTCGCCGCCGCGAACGAAGACCGCGAAGGCTATGTGCCCAACGTCGTCTATTCGTGCGGCGCGCTGCGCCACGGCGACCGGATATTCATTCCCTATGGCGTGGCAGATTCCTCGGTAGCCTTCGCCTTCGTAACGATCGAGGCGTTGCTCGCGGCGATGTGAGGGGGCAGGTAGGCGGGCAACCGTCTGCCATCGTCCCGCGCATCACAGCATCACCACAAACGTCATCCCGGCGAAGGCTGGGATGACGTTTGTGGTGATGCGGCTGGTCTGCCGCGGGAGATTCCAGCCTGCGCTGGAATGACGTTGGTGGAGAGTAGAAAGGCGAGAGTCCGCTTCTGCCCAGCACCGCTACAACCGGTGCAATGCCTGCGTCGCGCTGCCCAGCACCGCCGCCCGCGCGCGCAGGCTGGCGACGAGAAACTCGGTCTGCGCATGCAGGAACCGTCGCGGAGTGGTGCCGAGTACGGCATGGGCGTCGCGCAGGAAATGCGATGCGCTGACATAGCCCGGATCGATCCGCGAATAATCCAGTTCGCCCTTCGATTCGATCAGCGGCACCAGCGACCGCAGGAATCGCGCGCGGATCAGCAGCGTCTTCGGGACGAAGCCGAAATGCCGCTTGCACAGCCGTCGCAGGCGTTCGGGCGACATGTCCCACGACGCGGCCGTATCCGCCACCGCATTGGGCAGGTCGTCGGTCACCATCCGAGCGATACTGCGGATCCGGTCCTCGTCGGCGACCTGCGGCCCCATTTCCGCCAGCAGGAACCGGTCGAGCGCCGGCTTGACGCCCTGTTCGTCGCGCACGGCCGACAGCAGCGCCACCAGCCGGTCGGCAAAGCCCGGCCGCGCCGCCGCCGACAGCGGTTCGATGCGATCGGCATAGCGATCCGCGCCGCCGTCGAAGAAGCGCGCCCAGCCCAGCGCGCTGATGCCGAAGCCGATCATCACCCCGCCATTGGTGACGGTATGGATCGCATGGCTGGTCGGCCCGAACAGGCTGGCCTGGGGCAACGGATCGCTATGGAACCGGCCGATCGACACTGCGATCGGGCCGGCACCCAGCGTCACGCGAACATTGGCGGTGCCGGGGAGGAACCAGTTTTCAAGACCCATCGCTCCCGGTCCGCTGGCGGCATAGAGGTGATAGCCGGTGACGTAATCCGCCAGTTTCGGGTCGGGCTGTTCGTAGCGGATCGCCATGCCCGGACGCATTTCGAACAGCGACGGGGGGATGCCGGGCGTCTCCGTCCCGCCGGTGATATCCTGTAAATCCACAATATTATCCGCGAAACAGTCCACCCAGGACGCCGCGGAGCAGCCCGCCGGCCAGTCCACCGCTTTTTGCGCGACCGCCGCGCGTGGTGCCGAACACCTGTTTGCCGATCTCGTTGACGACGATCCGCCCCACCGCCGACCCGGCCGACCGCGTCGCCGATTGCGTGGCGCGGTTCCACGGGCTGTTCGCCGCCTCCCGCTCGGCGGCACGCGCGGCGCGTTCGTCCTCGCGGGCGGCACGGTCGGCGGCGCGTTGGTCGGCGATACGCTGGCGCTCCGCCTCCTTGGCGAGGCGGGCGTCCTCCTTCGCCTGCAATGCAGCTTCCTTGTCGGCTGCGGCCTGTGCCTTGGTCGCAGCAGCGGCGGCGGCGGCCTCGTCGGCCTTGGCACCCAGTAGCTCGGCGGCGGACTCACGGTCGATCGCGGTGTCGTAGCGGTCGCCGACCATATCGGTCTGCATCAGCACGCCGCGTTCGACCGGCGTGACTGGCCCGACGCGCGAGCGCGGCGGGCGGATCAGCGTGCGTTCAACCGGGCTAGGCGAACCGTCAGCCTGCAATACCGACACCAACGCCTCGCCGGTCTTCAACTCGGTGATGGCCTGCACGACGTCGAGCCTGGGGTTGGGGCGGAAGGTTTCGGCCGCAGCCCGGATCGCTCGCGCTTCCTTGGGGGTAAAGGCGCGCAGCGCATGTTGAACACGGTTGCCCAGCTGCCCGGCGATCGCATCCGGAATGTCGATCGGGTTCTGCGTCACGAAATAAATGCCGACGCCCTTCGACCGGATCAACCGCACGACCTGCTCCACCTTGTCGACCAGCGCGTCGGGCGCATCGTCGAACAGCAGATGCGCCTCGTCGAAGAAGAAGACCAGCTTCGGCTTGTCGGGATCGCCCACCTCGGGCAGCGTCTCGAACAATTCGGACAAGAGCCACAACAGGAAGGTGGCGTAGAGCCGGGGCGAGGCCATCAGTTTGTCGGCGGCGAGCACCGACACGACGCCGCGCCCATCCTCGGCCACGCGCATGAAGTCGGCCAGATCGAGCGCCGGTTCGCCGAAGAAGCGATCGCCGCCCTGCCCCCGCAACTGCAACAGTGCGCGCTGGATCGCGCCGACCGATTGCTTGCTGACATTGCCATAGCGGGTGGTCAGCTCATCCGCCCGTTCGGCGACATGCGCCAGCATCGCCTGCAAATCGTCGAGGTCGAGCAGCAACAGCCCGTCCGCGTCGGCGACATGGAAGGCGATGGTCAGCACGCCATCCTGCACATCGTTCAGGTTGAGCATGCGGCCGAGCAGCACCGGACCCATTTCGGATACGGTCGCGCGGATCGGGTGACCCGCCTCCCCGAACAGGTCCCAGAACACGACCGGTGTGTCGCGATATTGCCAGTCGCCGTCACCGATCGCAGCGGCGCGTTCGGCGAAGGCGGCATGCGGCTTGGCGGTGGCGCTGCCCGCCATGGCGATGCCCGACAGGTCGCCCTTCACGTCCGCGACGAACACCGGCACCCCGGCGGCGGAGAAATTCTCGGCCAGTCCCTGCAACGTCACCGTCTTGCCGGTGCCGGTCGCGCCCGCGATCAGCCCGTGGCGATTGGCGCGTTTCAGGATCAGCGACTGGCGAATGCCGTCTGCGGTCGCGCCGATGAAGAGTTCGGTGTCGGTCATGCCCAGCCCTTGATGATCCGCCGATAGTAGCGCGTTTCGGGCGTGGGTAAATGATGGCCGGCGAACCGAAAAGGGCGGTGGAATGATCCACCGCCCCGGTTGCGTTGCCTACTTGGCAGGTTCGATGCTGATCGGCACGAATGCCGGCATCGGCGATCCGGGCACCTGCGCGTACATCAGTACCTGCTTGGCACCGGCGGCGCGCGCCTGCTGGATCGCGCGGACCAGTTCGGCTTCGGAGGTGACCGGCTGGCGGTTGACGCTCTGGATGACCACGCCGCGGCGCAGCCCCTTGGTCGCGGCATCGCTGCTGGGATCGACATCGGCCACGACGACGCCGCGGATGGTCGAATCGAGCCGCAACTGGCGGGCGATCGCCGGAGTCAGCGGCTGCACGACCAGTCCGGCGGTCGCCGCCAGATTGGTGCTGGCGCGGGGCGTCGTCGGGGCGCTGTCTGGATCGAACCGCTCGGTCTGTGCCGCCAGCTGATCGTTCGACGGACGCGTGCCGAGAGTCACCGGAATCTGCTGGCGCTTGCCGTCGCGCAGGACGTCGAGGTTGACGCGGCTGCCGGGGGCTTCGTTGCCGACCAGATAAGTTAGCGACTGCTGCGGCGTGATCTCCTTGCCGTTGACCGCGATGATGACGTCGCCCGGACGAATGCCCGCGCGTGCCGCCGGTTCGCCCGGCGAGACGCTGTTGACCAGCGCACCACGATCCTTCGTGATGTTCAGCGCGGTGGCGATGTCGGCGCTGATCTCCTGCTGGGTCAGGCCCAGATAGCCGCGCGCGACCGACTGACCCTTCATCAGCTTGTCGACGATCGGCTTGGCCTGTTCGGCCGGAATCGCGAAACCGATGCCGATATTGCCGCCGGTCGGCGAAAGGATCTGCGAGTTGATGCCGATGACATTGCCCTGCATGTCGAACATCGGACCGCCCGAATTGCCGCGGTTGATCGCAGCATCGGTCTGGATGAAGCGGTCATATGGTCCTTGGCCGACGCGGTTCAGCGCCGACACGATGCCGGCGGTAACCGTTCCCGACTGGCCCAGCGGGTTGCCGATCGTCAGAATCCAGTCGCCGACCCGCGTTTGGCGTGAATCGCCGAAGCGCACGAAGGGGAAGGTCGCACCCTCGATCTTCAGCACCGCCAGGTCGGACAGTTCGTCGCGGCCGACCAGCTTCGCCTTATATTCCTTCTGGTCGGCCAGCGTCACCGTGATCGATTCGACCGTGGCGCCTTCCGCCCCTGCCGACACGACATGGTTGTTGGTGACGATATAGCCGTCGCTGGAGATCAGGAAACCCGACCCGAGCGACTGCGCCTCCTGCGTGCGGGGCGCCGCGCCGCCGCCGCCACGGCCACCGAAAAACTGCTCGAACGGCGTGCCCGAGAACGGGTTGGCCTGCTGCTGCACGGTAATGCGCTGCGTGGTCGAGATGTTGACGACGGCGGGCGACAGGCGCGCGACCATGTCGGCAAAGCTCATCGGCGCGCCGGCGCGCGGGGCCGAGATGGCGTTGATCGCCCCCGGCTCGTTCTGCGCGGTCTGGGCGCCCGACGGGTTGAGGGTCAAGGTGGCGGCAGCGCCGCCCAGCAAAAGTGCGGAAGTAATGGCGTAGGCGTAACGCACGGTTGGATGGTCCTCTCGAATTTGGCTCGCAACCCCTTCGGGGGCGAACCTGCCACTACGTTGCTGAACGCGGATTGAATGTCCGGAAGCGCCCTAGCGTTCCCGGCCACCGAATTCGCGGAGATAGCCGTTCTCCGGCGACAGGATGATCGACGTCGATCCGCTCTGCCCCGGCGCGCCGGCAAAGGTCGTGCGATAGGACTGCATCGCCCGCCAGAAGGCATAGAAATCGGCATCCTTGCCAAAGCTTTGCGCATAGATACGTGCCGCTTCCGCCTCGGCATTGGCGCGCACCACCTGTGCGTCGCGCTGCCCCTGTGCCTGGATCGTCGCCGCTTCCTGTTCGCGGGCCGACCGCATCCGCGCCAGCGCCGAATTGAGCGGGCTGCCGGTCGGCAGATCGGCATGCTTGATCCGCACATCGACGATTTCCGCGCCATATTGCCGCGCGGTACGCTGCAAGGCGTTCTGGATATTGTCCATCACCGCACCGCGTTCCGGGCTGAGCAGCGACGCGAAGGTCCGTCGGCCGAGTTCGGCGCGCAGGGCCGACGACAGCAAGGGTTCGAGCTGGTTGGCGACGCGTTCCTCGGTATTGGCGGTCGAGCCGGTCGAGATCACCGCCTGCAATGGATCGACGATGCGGAACCGGGCAAAGGCATCGACCTCGAGCCGCAGCTGGTCGGTCGATAGCACCGGCTGGTTGTTCAGCTCGATATCGAGCACGCGCTTGTCGATCCACACCACCCGGTCGAAGAACGGGATCTTGGCGACCAGACCCGCGCCCGTCCGGCCGAACGGCTGATCGGCGCGATACGGGTTGAGGATGCCGACCGGCTGCTGGAAGCGCAGGATCACCGCCTGGCGCGTTTCCGGCACGATCACGATCGTGCTGAACAGCAGGATGACCAGCACCAGCAGCGCGATGCCCGCCGTCATCGGATTGCGGAGCGCGCGGTTCATCGTGCCGCTCCGGTGGGTTCGGGGGCCGGTGCCGGCGCCTCCGGTTCGGGCGTCGCCTGTTGCTGGCGGCGCACCTCGGGCAGCGGCAGATAGGCCTGGACGCCGGGCTGGACGATCGTCTTGTCGGCGCGGTTCAACACCTGCTCCATGGTCTCGTAATAGAGCCGCCGCCGGGTCACGTCGGGGGCCATGCGATATTGTTCGTAGATCTTGTCGAATTCGGTCGCGTCACCCTGCGCCCGCGCGATCACCTGCTGCGCATAGGCACGCGAGCGGTTGAGGTTCGACTGCGCCTCCTGCTGCGCCGCCGTCACCGCCTTGAACGCGTCGTCGACCTCGGCCGGGGCCTGCGCCTTCTGGATGCTGACGCCCAGCACGCGCACGCCCGACTGATATTCGTCGAGCAGCGTCTGCATCCGGGTCTGGACATCGGCTTCGATCTCGCCGCGGCCCGATCCGATCGCCTGGGTCAGGTTCTTCGACGCGACCGCGGCGCGCATCGCGCTTTCGGCGACCGCGCGCACCGTTTCCTGCGGGTTCTTGATCTCGAAGACGTAATCTTCAGGCGACTTGATGTTCCAGCGCACCGAATAGGCGAGGTCGACGATATTCTGGTCGCCGGTCAGCATCAGGTTCGCCTGATTGCCGCCTGCCGGAAAGCTTTCGGTCCGGGTGTTCTGCACATCCTCCACCTGCACCCGCATGATCGGGGCGGGCAGCGTGAACTGGATGCCCGGATTGAGCGTGCCGGTATATTTGCCGAACATGGTCACGACGCCGCGTTCCTGCGGGCCGATCGAATGGAAGCTGGTGAAGGCGATCCATACCAGGATCAGTGCAGCGACCGCCGCCAGCCACAGCCGGCCGGCATTGGCCGGCAGCGAGGGACCGCCACCCGGACCGCCGCTACGCGCGCGCTTCAGGAAATCGTCGAGCGAGGTCGACCCGCCGATCTTGCCGCGCTTGCCCGCGGGCGGCATCGACCACGGGTTGCGCGGGCCGTCATCGCCGCCACCGCCGCCGCCCGATCCATTACCGGAATCGCCACCCGCCGCCCCATGGGCCTTTGTCGCTCATCCCCAGCACTTGCGCGCGTGCGCGCCGCCCCATGATCCATCGCATCCTTCCTTTATAGGGGGCCGCCTTGCGTTTTACAGTGGTAACGCGCCGTTCGAACGCTACATCGCCGCCTATGGCTTCCGCATCGAACCCCGCCGCCGCGCTCGACGCGCTGCTAGGCCCCGTCGCGGCCGGACGCGCCACGGTCCGCGTGACCGGCGATTCGGCGAGCATCATCCTCGACGTCACCGGCCTGCCCCCGGCGGCACGCGACGCGCTGGAAGCCGATGTGAAGGCGGCGGCGGCGACCGCACCCGGCATCGCCAGCGTGCGCGTAGCGCAGACCAGCGAACGCGTGCAGCAGCGCATCGTCGCGGTCGCCAGCGGCAAGGGCGGGGTCGGCAAATCGACGCTGTCGGCCAACCTCGCCATCGCGCTTGCCCGGAACGGTCGTAAGGTCGGGATGGTGGATGCCGACATCTATGGCCCGTCGCAGCCGCGCCTGCTGGGTGTCGAAGGGATCAAGGCCGAAGCGCATGACAAGAAACTGGTCCCGGTCGCGACCGGGGTCGGCGTGCCGTTGCTGTCGATGGGGCAGCTGGTCCCGGCGGGACAGGCGATCGCGTGGCGCGGGCCGATGGCGGCGGGGGCGCTGACCCAATTGGTCGATGCCCATTGGGAAATGGTCGATACGCTGGTCGTCGACATGCCGCCGGGCACCGGCGACGTGCAGCTGACCATGATCCAGAAGCACAAGCCGACAGGCGCGGTCATCGTGTCGACGCCGCAGGACCTGGCGCTGATCGATGCGACCCGCGCGATCGACCTGTTCACCAAGGCCGGGGTGCCGATCATCGGCCTGGTCGAAAATATGGCCGGCTATTGCTGTCCGCATTGCGGGCAGGCGTCCGATCCGTTCGGCGCGGGCGGCGCGGAGGCCAAGGCGGAAGCGCTGGGCATCCCGTTCCTCGGCCGCGTACCGCTCGCGATCGACATCCGCACCGCATCGGATGCCGGCACGCCGCCTGCCGCCGGGAACGGTGCGGAGGCCGAGCCGTTCCTGTCGATAGCCGCAAAGGTCGGCGACTGGTTGCTAAGGAACTGACATGCTCGACGACAACGGCATCCGCACTCTGCTCACCGAGGCGCGGACCATCGCGCTGGTCGGCGCATCGGACCGGCCCGACCGGGCGTCCTATGGCGTGATGGCGTACCTCCAGCAGCGTGGATACCGCGTGATCCCAGTCAATCCGCAGATCACCGGCGAACATCTCCACGGCGAGTTCGTGTTCCGCGATCTCGACCAGATCGGGGAACCGATCGACATCGTCGACATCTTCCGCAATTCGGCGGCGGCCGGCGAGGCGGTCGATGCGGCGATCGCTGCCGGGGCGAAAGCGGTGTGGATGCAGCTGGGCGTCGTCAACGAAGCCGCTGCGGCTCGCGCGGAAGCTGCCGGGTTGCAGGTGGTGATGGATCGTTGTCCCAAGATCGAGATCCCGCGGTTGGGGGTCGAGAAGGTCGGGTAGGTTCGGCCCATCCACCCATACCAAATCCGTTCGGTTCGAGCAGCTTCGAGCTTGTCGAGAAGCGCCTGTCGAGAACCCTGCGTTCGGGGCAACCCCTTCTCGACTACGGTTCTCGACAGGCTCGAACCTGCGCTCGAAGCAAACGGGAGGGGATAAGAGGTGGTTGCCTTAACCGCCCCTCAAACCCGCCCGCCCAACACCCGCGCGAACAACCCCAACATCCACCCCGTAGCCACCACGAACAACGCCGGATCGTAACGCGGCCCCTCGTCGCGCAGGAACGCATGCTGCGCATTCACCTCATGCCATTCGTAGCGTGTCCCGGCCGCCTCCAGCGCACCCCGAATCGCCTCGCGTCCGGCACAGGGCACATGCGGGTCCTGTCGCCCCCACACGAACAGCATCTCCGCACCGATCTCCCCGATCCGCGCGAGGCTGTCGTCCGAGCGTCCCTCGCCCAGCGTGCCCGAATGGATATCGGTCGGATAGAAACACGCGGCCGCCGCAACGCGCGGGTCGAGCGCGGCACGATAGGCGAGGTGCCCGCCCAGGCATACGCCGGCGACCCCGATCCGCCCCGAACAGGCCGGATGCTGCGCCAGCCAGTCCAGCACCATTGTCGCATCGGCATCGAACCCCGCGACGGGCTTCAGGAATTTCAGGTCGTTGCCGCGATCGGTGCCCGGCTTGTCATAGGCCAGCACCGTGCCCGGCGCTTCATATTCATGATAGACCTCCGGCACCGCGACGACATAGCCATGGCCGGCGATGAACGCCGCCAGCCGCCGGATCGGCGCGGTCATCTGATAGATTTCGGAATAGAGCACGACGCCGGGAAACCGCCCTTCACCCGCCGGCCGAAAGACATGGGTGCGCATCACGCCGCCATCGGCGCAGGGCAGGTCGGCGAATTCGTCGCTGAGCAGGATCATGAACGCGCCGTGCCGCCGGCCGGGTCGGCTGGCAAGGGGGGAACGGGATCGCCGGGCGCGGTGATCAGTTCCAGCCGCTGCGGTACCGTGCCCATCTCGATCCCCTCGGCCCGGAAGCGGGTGAGCAGTTCGAGCAGGATGTTGCTGCGCGCGCCATAGGCGGCGCGGGGCGATTCGACATGCGCGAAGCAGTTGAACGCGATCCTGCCGTCGACGATCGCATCGATGAACGCCGAGGGCGCGGGGTCGGCCAGCACCGCTTCCTCGTTCGTAAAGGCGTCGAGCACCAGCTGGCGTACCCGCGCCGCATCGGTACCGAGCGGGACCGAGAACTGGACCTGAATCCGGCCGAGCGGACTGGCCAGCGTCTTGTTCAGCACCGATTTGGTGATGAGTTCGGAATTGGGAACGATCAGCGTCGAATGATCGGCGAGCGTGATCTCGGTCGAGCGCACGCTGATCCGCTTCACGTCCCCTTCGTCGGTGCCGACGCGGATCAGGTCGCCGATCTTGATCGGCCGTTCCGCCAGCAGGATCAGGCCGGAGACGAAATTCTGCGTGATCGCCTGCAACCCGAAACCGATGCCGACCGACAGCGCGGAAAGCAGCAGCGCGATGCGCTCCACCCCGATGCCGAGCGAGGCGAGCGCCCAGATCACCGCCAGCGCGATGCCGACATAGCGCGCGACGAGGCTGACCGAGTTGCGCCCGCTGCCGTCCAGATCGGTGGCGGGCAGATAGCGCCCCTCCAGCCAGCGCATGAAGCCACGCACCAATGCCAGCCCGATCGCCAGCACGGCTATGCTGCGCAGGATCGCGCCGGGCGAAATGGTGACGCCGCCGACCTGCACCCCGCGCGCAAGGTCGCCCAGCCGGGTCAGTGCGTCCGACACCCCCGCTGCCGCCGAACGGCAACAGCCACAAAGCGAAGGCGATGACCGCGATCAGTACGCGCAGCACGCCTGAGAGCAGCACGCCGAACTGGTCGACCGTCCCGCCACGCAGCCCCAGTCCACGGGTAAGCGCCAGCCCCAGCCGGCTGCCCCGTTCGAACACCGATGTCGCGACGTCATCGGTTGCGGCCAGCACCAGATAGACCGCCGCGCCCAGCACCAGCGTCCACGCGGTCATCTGCCCGACGAACAGGCTGAACCCGACATAGCCCGCCGCCAGCGCCAGCAGCGCGATGCCGGCAATGGCCCAAGCGAACAGCGTCATCGCCGCCAGCCCGGTATGCGCCGGGGCATCGGCGCCGCCCTCGGCCGGAACGCTCGCCTCCGCGCGCATCCGGCCAAGCGCGAACAGCGCGCCCGCGATCAACAGGATATGCGCCAGCGCCAGCAGCGAATGGGTCGCGATGCGGATCGCCGCGCTGGTCCCGATCGCGCTGTCGGCGGCATCCAGCGCGATCACGCAGCCGGCCAGCCCGGCCAGCAGGAAAGAATAGGGCCGGAACCGCGTCGCCACCGCATCGCTGACCGGTGCGATCCGCCAGCTGGGACTGCGCCGCATCAACGTCGCGCCCAGCACCGCGCTGGAAAAGGCGGCAAAGCCGATTGCCACCAGCCACTGGTCGAGCAGCGGGTCCCAGCGCGGCGCGACCAGCCCGGCCCAGCGCGCACCGGTCAGCAGCGCGGCGGCGGCGAGCAGCGGCGCGAGCGTACCGACGAGGATACGGCCGAGCGCATTGGCCGACCGCCGCACCCGCCGTCCCGGCGCGCCCTCGATCAGCAGGCGCTGCCCGACCCGCGCCGCCGCCAGCCGCGCCGGTCCCAGCAACAGGATCGCGATGGCTAGGCCCAGCAGCGCCGGCCACGCCTGCGCCATCGACGCGCCGCGGATCGTCGCGACCTCGGCGGCGACGAAGCGTTCGATCCGGTGCGCGTCGCGCGGGATCGACCGCAGGATCGCGCTCCAGAAGCCCGGGGTCAGCGGCGATGCACCGCGTCCGAACAGCTTCTGGTTCAGTTCGGCCGCCTGCCCTTCCTGAATCTCATCGATAAGCTGCTGCGCCTCGACCGACAGCAGCTTCGCGCGCTTCGTCTCCGAATCGATCGCGGTGCGTTGTTTGGTGAGCGCCGTACGCTCGTTGCGGATCGCCGGGTCCTCGCCCGATGCGGCCGGTCCCAGCTGCGCCAGCTGCGCATCGACCCGGGCCATGTCGGCGGTCAGCTGTTGCGCGGTATCGAGCGTCGTCGCGCGCACCGTCTGCGCCCGGGCGCGCAGATCGTCGCGGTCGCCGCGTTCCAGCCGCGTATCGAGCGCACCGTCGACCCGCCCCAGTTCGTCGGCGGCACGGTCGAGCAGGGTCGCATAGTCGGGCGCGGCGGCGGTCTGGGCCAGCGCGGGCACGGCCGTCACGACCAGCAGCAGCGACAAGAGGCAGCGGAGCAGCGATCCGATCATGCGTCCTCGCCTATCGCGATCGACGGCTGCGGACAATCGCGGCCATGGCGATGTGTTCCCAGTGACGCTAGATGGGCCGATGCTGCGCATCACCGAATTGAAATTGCCGCTCAACCATCCCGAGGAGGCGCTGGCCGCCGCGATCCGCGAGCGGTTGCGCATCACGCCGCGCGACCTGATCCGCTACACCATTGCGCGGCGCGCGCATGATGCGCGCGACAAGGACGATATCCAGCTCGTCTATTCGGTCGATGTAACGGTCAAGAACGAAGGGCAGGTGCTGAACCGCACCAGGCGCGACCGCAATGTCGGACCGACGCCCGATACCGGTTATCGCTTCGTCACCAAAATGCCGGCCGACTATGCCGGACCGCGCCCGATCGTCGTGGGGGCCGGACCGTGCGGGCTGTTCGCCGGACTGATCCTGGCGCAGATGGGGTTCCGCCCGATCATCCTCGAACGCGGCAAGGTGGTGCGGCAGCGGACGCAGGACACCTGGGGACTGTGGCGGCGCAGTGAGCTGAACCCTGAATCGAACGTGCAGTTCGGCGAAGGCGGGGCCGGCACATTTTCCGATGGCAAATTGTGGAGCCAGATCAAGGACCCGCGCCATCTGGGCCGGAAAGTCCTGACCGAGTTCGTGAAGGCGGGTGCGCCCGAGGAAATCCTGACCGAGGCGCATCCGCATATCGGCACCTTCCGCCTCGTCACCATGGTCGAATCGATGCGCGCCACGGTCGAGGAGCTGGGTGGCGAATATCGCTTCTCGCACCGGGTCGACGATATCGAACTGGAGGAGCGCCCCGATGGCAGCCGCCGGCTTACGGGCCTCAAGCTGTCGACCGGCGAGACGCTGGCAGCGGACGGACCGGTGGTGCTGGCGCTGGGGCACAGCGCACGCGATACCTTTCACATGCTGCACGATCGCGGCGTGTTCCTCGAACCCAAGCCGTTTTCGATCGGCGTGCGCATCGAGCATCCGCAAAGCTGGATCGACCGTGCGCGCTTCGGGGCGTGCGCCGGCCATCCCGATCTGGGGGCGGCGGCCTATACGCTGTCGCATCACTGCACCAACCAGCGCACCGTCTACAGCTTCTGCATGTGTCCGGGCGGCACGGTCGTCGCGGCGACCTCCGAACCGGGCCGGGTCGCGACCAACGGCATGAGCCAATATTCGCGCAACGAACGCAACGCCAATTCCGGGATCGTCGTCGGAATCGATCCGGCGCGCGACTATCCGGGGCACCCGCTGGCCGGGATCGCGTTCCAGCGGCAGCTGGAGGAACGCGCCTATGCAGCGGGCGGCGGCAACTACCGCGCGCCGGCACAGCTGATCGGAGATTTCCTTAGCCAACGGCCATCGACGGCGCTGCGCAGCGTGCTGCCCTCCTATCGGCCCGGCGTGACGCTGACCGACCTGTCGGAATGCCTGCCCGACTTCGCGATCACCGCGATGCGCGAGGCGCTGGTCGCATTCGGGCGGACGATTCCCGGCTACGACCATCCCGACGCGGTGATGACCGGGGTGGAAACCCGCACCTCGTCACCGGTACGGATCACGCGGGGCGACGATTTCCAGAGTATCAACACCGCCAACCTGTTCCCGGCGGGCGAAGGCGCGGGCTATGCCGGCGGCATCCTGTCGGCGGCGGTGGACGGGATCAAGGTCGCGGAGGCGGTCGCCCGCGCCATGACCGCGAAAGGCTAGCGCGGTTTCCGACCAGATCGGATCACCGGCACGGAGTTGATTTCGGTTCGAGGAAGCAGCGATGTCAAAGCATCGTGACTGACGAGCAAAGTCGCTCCGCCGCGAATCAGTCACGCGCAGGGCGATGACGATGGTTCGCCATGGTTGGAAACCGGCGCCGAGGTTTTATCCCCCGTACCGAAACGGACGCCATCCCGGCGCAGGCTGGGATTCTCCCGGCATGGTACGCGGCGAGAGCCGCTCGAAGCCCAGGCTTCGCTGGGGCGACGTTTCCGGCCGGGTGGATCATGCTCCGGGGTCAGGCGATCGGCACGACCGGCGCGGCGACCGACAGCAGCAGCGTCGAGACGAACAGCGCGCCGAACAGCGCGGCAAAGTGCTGGCGAAGGGTTTCGGTACGGATCATGGTGGCTACTCCCTGCTGCCGTGCGAGACATCTCGCCGGCTATGCCACCAGCTCTGCAGGGGACGTGCCAAATCTTTATGATATTGTTTTACAAGGCTTATTCGGAAAGATCATCGGAAGCTGGTGCAATTTCCCGGTGAAACACACCACCTATCGGGCTGTTTGCCCAATTTGCTGGTTCCGCCCCCGGCGCTTTGCCTCGTACAGCAGGGCATCCACCCGCTCGATCGCGGACAACAGCTTTTCCCCCGGCGCGATCGTGACCAGTCCGGCGGACAGGGTGATGCCTTTGATCAGCGTATCGCTTTCGCGCAGGCGGTAGCGGCGCCTGCCCACCGCCAATCGAGCGTTTTCAAGCAGCGCCCGGGCGGCGGGGGCGTCGACGCCCGCGATCAGCATCGCAAACTCCTCGCCACCATAGCGCGCGACCAGATGGCCGGGGCATTCGCGGGTCAGCGTCGCTCCGATGGCGCGGAGCACCCGGTCGCCGACCGGATGGCCGTGGAGGTCGTTGATCGCCTTGAAATGATCGACATCGCACATCGCGATGTGGAGCGGTGCCTGTTCGGCGGCCTCGACCGCTTCCTCGAACGCACGGCGGTTCGGCAGGTCGGTCAGCGGATCGCGGCGCGCATCGTCATGTGCGGCGGCCAGCTGTTCGCGCAACTCGCTCGCCTCGCGCGTCGCCTGTTCCAGCCGCGCCTCGGCGATCTCGACCCGCGCGCGCATCGCGGCGGTGATCCGCGCCAGTTCGGCGACGGCGGCGTCGGTGCAATCGATCGGTGCGGAACGCTGCAACGCATCGGCGCTGGCGGCGAGGTCGCGGCCGAAATCCCGGGTTTCGGTGCGGATTTCCGACACCATCGTCGCAAAGCCTGCGACCTGGCGCAGCGTCTCGGTCACCAGTGCCTCGGCAGCGGCGATGTCCGGCTCGGTCGCGGCGGGGGCGGCGGGCGGGGCCGCTCCGGCATCCGGCCGCGCGACGGCAACATGCGCCGCCGCGTCGATCGTCGTGCCCAGCTGCTCGACCTCGCTGCCGGTCAGGCGGATGCCGCCATCGGTCCGCCGCGCGACCTCCAGCGCCAGCGCGCCCGCCGGTTCGCTGACGACGTGATAGGCGAAGCTGTAGTTGAGCGGAGTCGGGTCGAGCCGCTGATCCTCCAGAAAGGCGAGGACAGCGTGGATCAGGCCGTGTCCGGCCGATGCCCCACCGTCTCCGATTTTTTCCAGATACACGTCCGGTCCCTTTGCCCCCGCCCCGCACCCGATGCGCCGGATCGTACGAAACGGACATAGGACGCGTTTGCTAAAATCGGGTTTCGCCGGGATTTACCGGAAATCCACGATTTTGGCGGAAGGGATCAGCCGCGCCTGGCGAGACCGCGCACCGCCTCCAGTGTGGTGCGGACATGGTCGGCCGGGTTCATGTCGGAATGGACGAAGGCGATCTTGCCATCGCGATCAATGACATAACTGGTGCGCGTGGTCATCGTGCGCGGCTTGCCATCGGCGCCGGCCGGGCGGTTCAGCGCGACGTCGAACCCCTGGATCACGCGTGGCCTCGCGCTCGCCACCGCGAACCGGCCGGCGCAGTGCGCCTTGGAGAATTCCTGCAGCTTGCCGATGTCGTCGGCCGACATGCCGATGACGGTCGCGCCCGCCGCCTTGAAATCGTCGACCGCGTCGGCGAACGCCTTGGCCTCCGCATTGCAGCCGCCGGTGAAGGCCGCCGGGAAGAAGTACAGCACGACCGGACCTTTGCGCAGCTGCGAGCGCAGGTTGAGCGTGAACGCCTTGCCCGCGATCGCCGCCTTGGTGGTGAAGTCGGGCGCGCGGGCGCCGGGAGCCAGCGCGGCGGACAGCGGGGCGGCGAACGGCAGGGTCAGGGCAGCGGCGAACAGGGCGAGACGCATCGAGTGGTTCCTTGCGCGAAGTTGCCCGCATTCTAGCAGCTTGGCCGCGCCGCGCCAGCGGCTGTGCTCACCGAGTGAAGGCGACGCCCAGCCGCGCGCTGGAGCTGCGCAGGGCGTAATCGTCGATCGCCTCGCCATAGCCGGCAAATGCCTGTCCGAAAACGTACAGACCGGTCCGCCCCACCGGGTAGGACAGGAACAGCTCGCCCGCGCGGCGGCTGCCCAGCGGATTGCGCAGCGACGCGGCGATGCGCAGCCCGTCGACCTGCCCGATCGCGCCGCCCAGCGACCAGTTGCCCCAATAGCGGTCGAGATCGCGATAGCCGGTGCCGACATAGGTCCAAGCCTTCGGCGTGGCCTCTATCCGCCAGTCGTCGCCCAGCGGCACGACATAGCTGGCCGAGGCGAAGAGGCGGTTCACGTCGATCGACCCGGCATCGCGCCCGTTCGAATCATGCGCATAGCCCGCCGCCGCGACGAGGCGATCGTCCAGCCGGCGCTGATAATAGACTTCGGGGCTGTAGTTGGTCGAACGGAACGGCCCCGACGACCGGTCGATCGCCCAGAACATCGTCTGCGTCCAAGCCAGCCGCACTCCATCCAGCGCGCCGGCCCCATCGAACGGGCGGAAGGCGAGGCTCAGTTGCAGCTTGGCCCCGTCCGACCCCAGCCCGAACGCGCCATAGATCGGTTCGTGCGGTTCGAACCGGGCGAGCAGCCCGGACGCCCGACCGTTGGCGGTCGCGACCACCGTCTCGCCCTTCGGCGCAGCGGGTGCCGGAGTCGCGGCGACCGCCACCGGCGCGATGCGGTAGCGGATCGCGCGGAAGCCCCCCGGCGCGACTCGCGCGGTGGCGGTGTCGACCGGCACGATCCTGAGCGGCACCTGATCGGCGGTGACGACCTCCATCGGGGCCGGCGTGGCGTCGGCCTCGCTTGCCCCTTCGTTCAGGAGGAACACCGTCACGCCACCTTCCGCCGCCGCGACCGAGGCAGGCGGTTCGGCGACGATGCGGAGTTGCGGTTGGCCGGCGGCGGCGGCGAGCAGGGCGAGCGCGATCATGCGCCTGATGTGACAGGCATTTGCAACAACCGCGAGCATCGTTTGCGCTTTGCCGGTTCGCCCGCCTATCTGGAGCCTGTTTCCAGACGGTGCAGAAGCACGTCACCGACAGCTCATATAAAGGCCCGCCATGCCCGTCACCGCCGCCGACCTGACCCTTGCCGCCCTGCTGGCCGATGCCGCCGGCGCCGCGATCCGCCCGCGGTTTCGCAGCAATTACGGGCTGGAGATGAAGGACGACGCCTCCCCGGTGACGCTCGCCGATCGCGAGGCCGAGGCAGCGATGCGTGCGATCATCGAACGCGAACGCCCATCGGACGGTATCCAGGGCGAGGAATATGGCGTGGCCAAGGGCACCAGCGGCCGCGTCTGGGTGCTCGACCCGATCGACGGTACGCGCTCGTTCATCGCCGGGCGCCCGATCTTCGGCACGCTGATCGCGCTGGTCGAGGATGGCTGGCCGGTGCTGGGCGTCATCGACCAGCCGATCATCGGCGAACGCTGGGTCGGGGCGGTCGGACGCGGCACCACCTTCAACGGGCGACCGGCGCAGACCCGCCGCTGTCGCGACCTTGCCGATGCGCTGCTCGCGACCACCAGCCCGGCGTTGTTCGACGATGGGCAGTTGCACGGGTTCGAGCATGTCGAGGCGAAGGTGCGCTCCACCGTGCTCGGCGGCGACTGCTATTCCTACGGCACGCTGGCGTCCGGCCATATCGACCTGGTGGTCGAGGCGGGGTTGAAGCTGCATGACTTCGCCGCGCTGGTCCCGGTAGTTGAGGGGGCGGGCGGCACGATGAGCGACTGGTCGGGCGACCCGCTCCACGCCGGCAGCGTCGGCGAGGTCATCGCGCTGGGCGATGCCGCCCGGCTGGAGGATGTCGTCGAACTGCTCGGTTGTCGCGGCCACTGACGATTTTCTTCGCAACCGCGCGCGGGGCGCATCGTTGAGGATGCACGCGCCCCCCAATTTGCGAAGGAACTATCATGGGACTGTTTTCCAAGGATATTGCGACGCTCGACGATCTGTTCGTCCATCAGTTGCAGGATGTCTATTATGCTGAGAACCAGATTCTGAAGGCATTGCCCAAGATGGCGGCCAAGGCGACCGACCCCGAATTGAAGGCCGGGTTCGAACGCCATCTGGCCGAAACCGAAGGGCAGGTCCGCCGGCTGGAGCAGGTGTTCGAGCTGCACGGCGCGACCAGGAAGGCGGTCAGCTGCCCGGCGATCGACGGCATCATCAAGGAAGCGAACGAGGTCGCGGGCGAAATCGCCGACAAGAAGGTGCTCGACGCCGCGCTGATCGCGTCGGCACAGGCGGTCGAGCATTATGAGATCACCCGCTACGGCACGCTGATCGCATGGGCGCGGCAGCTGGGCCGCGAGGACATCGCCGCGTTGCTCGCCGAAACGCTGGCCGAGGAACGCGCCACCGACGAGAAGCTGACGACCATGGCCGAGCACAAGGTCAATGCGCAGGCCGAACTAGCCGAAGCGTGATGCGGAAAGGGGGCGGCAGCCGACGCCGCCCCTTATTCCGGCCGGCTTTGCAGAATCGGCCGCCCGTTGCTGGGACAGACCGGCATGCCCATCAGCCCGCAACGCGGCGTCCCCTGCCGCAATCCGTCCGCCTTGTGATCGAATTCGGGCGTATCGTCGTCGAGGCGGTAGCGATCGTTCTTCCGGTCGGGACAGCCCAGCGCGCGGGGCGTCACTATACAGTTGACCGGATCGGTGATGCCGAGCTTGGGCGTCGCGGGCGCCGCCTGTGCCATGAGCAGCAGCAGTGATAGCATCATCGGCGCATCCCCCTGAAAGATCGTTCGTTCCGAACGTCTTGCGCCGACTTTGGTTGCTATCGCGCCAGCGGTCGCGCGCGACCGATACTGCCGCCCTTGCGAGTGGAGGCGGTCACCCCGACAAAGCCGCAACCCTGCAAAAACGCCGCCGTGCCGCACGATGGCTGCGGCACCGCCAGCAACCGCTCGCGCTCGCCCAGCGCGTCGACCGCCCTTGGATCGCCTTCGGCCGGAGCGGCGATCAGCGGCACGCGGAAACGATCGGCGGTCCGCGCGGCGCACACCACGATCTCGTCCGCATCGGCATCGCTTCGGCACGGCTGCACGACCTGGGTCATCGTACGCGCCCGCGCGATCATCGCAGCGGCGGCGGTGCCATCCTGCGCCCTCGCCAGCAGCATCGCCCATCCCGTCATGCCCGTGCCTTTCGCAGCCGATAGACGAGCTTATCCACAACACCGCTTGCCCGACAAGGGCAGGTCGCCTATCGCCGCGTTTAATCCGTTTAACGGCCGGGAGCTTCGTCTTATGCAGCCTGTCAGCAACACCCTCGATCGCGTGCTCGTCCTCGAAATGGTGCGGGTCACCGAAGCGGCGGCGATCGCCGCGTCGACGCTGGTCGGGCGGGGCGATGAAAAGGCCGCCGACGCCGCCGCCGTCGAAGCGATGCGTGCCGCGCTGAACGAACTCTATATGGACGGCACCGTCGTCATCGGCGAGGGCGAGCGCGACGAGGCGCCCATGCTGTTCATCGGCGAGAAGGTGGGGCTGGGCAAAGGTCCCGAGATCGACATCGCGCTCGATCCGCTGGAGGGCACCACGATCTGCGCCACCGCTGGCCCGAACAGCCTCGCCGTGCTGGCGATCGCCGAAAAGGGCGGCCTGCTGAACGCACCCGACGTCTATATGGACAAGATCGCCTGCGGGCCGGGCTATCCCGCCGGGATCATCGACCTCGACAAGTCGCCGACCGACAACGTCAAGGCGGTGGCGAAGGCCAAGGGCGTCGATCCGCACGACATCATCGTCTGTGTCCTCAACCGTCCGCGCCACGAAGCGATGATCGCCGAGCTGCGTGCGGTCGGCTGCGGCGTGATGCTGATCGGGGACGGCGACGTGGCCGGCGTGATCGCGACCAGCGACCCCGACACCACGATCGACCTGTATATGGGTCAGGGCGGCGCGCCGGAGGGCGTGCTGGCCGCCGCCGCGCTGCGCTGCACCGGTGGACAGTTCAAGGGACGGCTGGTGTTCCGCAACGACGACGAACGCGCCCGCGCGGCGAAGTGGGGCGTGACCGACCTCGACAAGCAATATGACCTGACCGAACTGGCGCGCGGCGACTGCATCTTTGCCGCGACCGGCGTGACCGACGGATCGCTGCTGGCGGGCGTAAAGCGGATGCCGGGCAAGATGACGACCGAAAGCGTCGTGATGCGCGCCAGCTCGGGCACGGTGCGCTGGGTGAAGGGCGAACATCGGCTGTAAGGGGCAGTTACGAACTGCATACGCGGCAACGGGCCGTCGCCCCAGCGAAGGCTGGGGCCTCAGCCGGCTCCTGCCTCATGCTATCACCGGCAGATCCCAGCCTGCGCTGGGATGACATCCGGTTCAAAGGGGGGTTGGCAAGGAACGGAGGCGTGAACCCACGGGTTCACGCCGCGTTCAATGCGCCGATCCTACCCCCGTCCCATGATCTGGAGACTTCCCATTCGCCCCCTCGCGCTCGCGTTCGCCCTTGCCGCCCCCGTTGCCCTGCATGCACAGGCACCGCAGAACGACCTTGCCTCGGTCCAGCGGCATCTCGCGGCGACGCAGACGATGACCGCAAATTTTTCGCAGACCGATCGCAACGGCCGGGTGCTGACCGGACAGCTGACACTGAAGAAGCCGGGCAAGATCCGGTTTCAGTATGAAAAGGGCGTGCCGATCCTGCTCGTGTCGGATGGCAAGTCGCTCTACTTCCTCGATTATCAGGTCGGGCAGAAGCAGCGCTGGCCGATCGGCAACTCGCCGCTCGGCATCCTGCTGAACCCCGAACGCGATGCGTCGAAATTCGCGCGCGTCGTGCCGTCGAACGATCCGCGAATCGTCAGCGTCGAGGCGTACGACCCGAAGCGTCCCGAATATGGCCGGATTACGATGATCTTCGCGCGGCAGCCATCCGCTCCCGCCGGGCTGATGCTGCAAGGCTGGGTCGCGCTCGACGCACAGGCGAATCGGACGACGGTGCGGCTGACGAATCAGCAGTTCAACGTGCCGGTCGCCGACAACGCCTTCCGCTTCAACGAACCGCGCCGCGTCCGCCGCTAGCGTTTCGTCCGCCGACATCGAACCAGACGTCGTCCCGGCGCAGGCCGGGATCTCCCGGAGACGGCACGCGGCAAGAGCCGTTTGAGACCCCAGCCTTCGCAGGGGTGACGTTTCCAGCCGGCTGGCTCAGGCCCCGGGACGGGGCGGCACCCCTTTCGAAGAGGGGATATGCCAACTCGACCGGCGTCGACGCCGTTCCTTCAAGGCTGGCAATACGACCAAATTCCAAAAAATACGCATGACGTTCATCTTGGCGACAGGTTTCTGATCCTATGCATGCCCTTGCGGCGTTGGGGCGCGTCCGGGATTTTCCCCCCTGTTGCCCGGGTCTCCAACGCCCGCCTGCGTGACCAACGCTAGGTCGGCCCTCGCTCCATGCCCCCGGAGCGGGGGCCTTTCCTTTTTCGGGGTCCGTCCGCCATCTGGCGCGAGGGCGTTTGCGGCGATACAGGCGGTGCCCATGGACACGCTTTCGGTCGCTTCGTGGAACATCAATTCCGTCCGCTTCCGCATGGACATCGTCGAGCAGTTCCTGCGCGAGGCGCAGCCCGACGTGCTGTGCCTGCAGGAAACGAAGGTGGTGAACCAGGATTTCCCGCACGATCCGCTGCGGCGGCTGGGCTATACCCATATCGCGATCAACGGGCAGCGGATGCACCATGGCGTCGCCGTCGTGTCGAAAGTGCCGCTGGCCGAGGACGACCGCCTCGACTGGCAGGCCAATGGCGAGGCGCGGCATATCGGCGTGCGGCTGGCCAACGGTCTGCGAATCGAGAATGTCTATATCCCGGCGGGCGGGGACGTGCCCGACCGGGAAGCGAACCCGAAATTCGGCCAGAAGCTGGATTTCATCGAACGCATGACGACGTGGTCGACCGGCCTGTCGGGCATTCCGACCCTGCTGTGCGGCGACTTCAACATCGCCCCGCTGGAAAGCGATGTGTGGAGCCACAAGCAGCTGCTCGACGTCGTCAGCCATACGCCGGTCGAGGTCGAGGCACTGGGACGGTTGCAGGCGGCGAACGACTGGGTCGATCTGGGACGGCAGTTCATTCCGGCGCCTGCGCGGCTGTACACCTGGTGGAGCTATCGTGCGAAGGACTGGGCGGCGTCGGATCGCGGGCGGCGACTCGACCATATGTGGGCCAGCCGCGACGTGGCGGCAAAGGCGACGGCGCACCGCGTACACGAACATGCCCGCAGCTGGCTGAAGCCCAGCGACCATATCCCGATCGTGACCGAGTTCGCATTTTGAGCGAAACCCGCGACGTTGCCCGCGCGATCGATGCGCTCCGGCGCGGCTGGGCGATCGCGATCGAGGCGCAGGGCGAGCCGGCGCTGACCCTGCTGCCGATCGAGACGGCGGACGCCGAACGGCTGGCGCGGTTCGATCCTGCGGGCGACTCGCATATCCTGCTGTCGTTCGGCCGGGCGGAGACGCTGCGCATCGTCAACCAGCGCGCGGCGGCCGAACCCGACCAGCCGGTGTCGATCCGGCGCGAGGCATGGACCGACTTCGCCGCCGCGACCGCGCTGGCCGATCCGCAGCTCGACCTCGCCACGCCGATGAAAGGGCCGTTTCGCGGGATCGACTCGCCTGCCCCGCGTGCCGCCGCCGCCGCGCTGCGGCTGGCGCGGGTAGCGGGGCTGCTGCCCGCCTTTTTCGCGGGCGGGACGGGTTCGGAGGTGACGATCACCCCGGCGGCGATCGACGCGCATGAGGATGCGAACCGGCTGGCGATCGTCGCGCGGGCGAAGCTGCCGGTGGCGGGGGCGGAGGAGAGCGAGATCGTCGCGTTCCGCACCCCCGATGCGGCCGGCGAGCATGTCGCGCTGGTCGTCGGCCAGCCCGACGGACGGCCGCCTTTGGTCCGGCTGCACAGCGAATGCCTGACCGGCGATGTGCTCGGCAGCCTGAAATGCGATTGCGGGCCACAGCTGCACGCCGCGATCCATGCCATTTCGCACGCCAACTGGGGCATCCTGCTATATTTGCGGCAGGAAGGACGCGGGATCGGGCTGGTCAACAAGCTGCGCGCCTATGCGTTGCAGGACCAAGGGTTCGACACGGTCGACGCGAACACCCGGCTGGGCTTCGCGATCGACGCGCGCGATTTCGGGGTGGCCGGGCGGATGCTGTCGCTGCTCGGCCAACGCCGGATCCGCTTGCTGACCAACAACCCGGCAAAGGTCGCCGGGCTGGAGGCGACGGGCATCACCGTGGTCGAACGGGTTGCACACCATCTCCCCCCCAACCCCCACAACGAACGCTATCTGGCAACCAAGCGCGACCGTACCGGACATCAGTTGTAGCGACCTGCTCCCCCATCTGGCAGCGAGGGAGTGGCTACCGGCTCTCCGACTGCAGATAGGCGATCAGGTCGGCGCGCTCCATCGGGTCGCGCACGCCGGCAAAGGCCATGCGCGTGCCCGGCACCACCCGCGCCGGCGCGGCGAGCCATGTGTCCATCCGCGCAGCATCCCAGCGGCCGCCATGGTCGATCAGCGCCTGGGTATAGCCGAAGCGCGGATTGCTCGCGACCGCACGTCCCATGATGCCGTGGAGATTGGGTCCGGCGAGCGACTGGCCACCCGCGCCGATGGTATGGCACGCCGCGCACTGTCCGAAGGCATGGCGGCCGGCATCGACATCGGCGACGCGCAGCAGCGCCGGCAGGTCGGGGTTCGGTCCGGCGCTGCGCAATCGAGCGGCCCGGTCCGCGTCTCCACCACCGCAACCCGTCAGCAACAGTAGCGCGCCCACCGCCAGTTGCCGCATCAACGGTTCCGGCGCAGCGTTTCCCAAGCGATACGCTGCAACGCGACCGCCTGTTGGCCGGTCAGGCCGAGATCGGTGGCCGAACGCTCCTCGGCGCCCAGGCGGCGGACGTCATAACCGGTGACGCGACCGAAAATGGTCAGCGCCTCCAGATAATAGCCCGCGCTGCTGCCATGATAATGATCGTCGGCCCACAGCCCCAGTTTGCCGGGGTCGATCCCGTCATAGGGATTGGCGTCCGCCACCCCAGTCGCGATCGCGCGATTCCACGCCGATCCGACGGGAATCGTGCCGGAAATGCCCGGCGTCGTCCGCGCCACGCGACGGTTCGCGGCGGCAAGGTCCCGCGCCATCGTCGCGATCGGCTTGCCCGACCAGCGGCTGCCGGGACGATAGGTCAGGTCGGCGCGAGACCAGGTTTCGACCAGCTTCACCGTCGCTTGTGGGTTACGCGCGCGGACCAGTGCCGCCAATTGCCCCGCGGCGATACCGTGCCGCGTCGGGTCGCCCGGCTTGTCGGCATCGAGCGTCGAATAACCCTGCAGGATCACCACGTCCCAGCGCCGGTCGATCGCCGCGCGCTTGTTGGCATAGTGAAACGCCAGATCCTTGCCCGGCGAGGTTTCGAGCGACACGGTCCAGTCCAGCCCGGCCTGTTCGGCGAAGCTGCGGAACAGCGCCGGCACGCCGCCTATCCCCTCGCGGTTGAGGTCCGTGACGCTGTCGGGGCGATAACGTTCGACCGGGGAGCCTGCGCCGAAGGTGAAGCTGTTGCCGACGAACAGGATGTCGCGCGCGGTGGCAGGTCCTGCTACGAGGAGGAGGGCGGCGATGCCGGAGAGAAAGCGAACCATGGCGACGCTATAGCCGATTGACGCCGGACGGCCCATCCCGGCGTCAGGCGGCGGCCGCCGCCGCGAATTCGCCGCGCAGATCCTCGATCGTATCGGTCAGGTGGCGGGTGAGCATGGCCTGCACCGTATCCGCATCACGCGCCAGCCACGCCTCCAGCAAGGCGCGGTGTTCTTCCTGTGCGCGGTCGCCGCGGCCGGCGGGGCGCAGATGTGCAACCACATAGCGTTCGGCGAGCACCGACAGCCGCTGCACCAGCTCGATCGTCAGGTCGCGCCCCGCCGCCGCGGCCAGGGCGGCGTGGAAGGCCCGGTTGCGTGCCGCGGCGTCGAGCAGGTCGTTGTCGCTGCTGTCCTGCAACCGGTCGAACGCCGCGATCGCCGCCGCGCGATAGTCTTCGCCGGCATGGCGCGCGGCATAGGCCGCCGCGCTCGGTTCCACCGCGATGCGCAGTTCGTAGATTTCCTCGGCCTGCGACGCCGACATCGGCCGCACGGTATAGCCGCGATTGGCCTGTCCGGCGACGAGGCCTTCCTGTTCGAGGCGGGCGAGTGCCTCGCGAAGGGGAATCTTGCTGACGCCCAGTTCGCTGGCGAGCGCATCCTGCCGGATCGGCACGGTTTCGGGCAATGCGCCGCTGACGATACGTTCCCGAACGATCTCGAACACGCGGTCGGACAGGGTTCGAACGAGGATGGTCACGCTGCATTCCTTTGCGAAGCGGTCCGTTACCGGATCAGGAGGTGAGGTCGCCCGTCACCGGGTCATCCGAAAGTAGTACATATTCAAAAAATACTAGTAGGAGCAATCCCTTCGTGACAGCGGTTACCCCCGAAGAGCCGATGGCATCGATTGCACGGCTGGGCGCATCGCCGCTTGTCGCGCGGCGGACGCCATGGAACGATACCGGCCGATGGTTGCGTTCCGCCGGTTGTTCCCGCTCGTCCTGTCGATGCTGTCCGCCTGTGTCGGAGGCGAACGCCGCGACGCCCCGCCCCCGCCCCACCCGATCGCGCAGCGCCCGTCGGGGCCGGTGACGCTGCCGGGAGCGACGCCGCGCGATACGCAGCAATGTTTTGCCGACCTGTCGCGCGCGGAGGTGCGGTTCAGCCCGCTGCCGGATCGCGACTATGGATCGGGCTGCGTCGTGCGGGGGGCGGTCCAGCTGCTCGACATCGGTACGCCGGTTCCGGGCATGAAGGCGATACGCTGTCCGGCGGCGCGGGCGCTGGTCGGCTGGGTGCGGCATGGCGTGCGCCCCGCCGCGCGACAGATACTGGGCAGCGAGGTGGTCCGGATCGACAGCTATGGCACCTATGCCTGTCGCGGCATCATCGGCGGCGGGCCGCGATCCGCGGGGCGGGTGTCGGAACATGGTCTTGCCAATGCGGTCGATATCGGCGGCTTCACCCTGGCCGACGGGCGGCGGATCGTGATCGATCGCGACTGGAACGGCACCGACCCGCAAATCCGCGAATTCCTGCGCATCGTGCACCGCTCGGCCTGCAAGCGATTCGTGACCACGCTCGGCCCCGATTATAACGCCGCGCACCGCAACCACTTCCATTTCGACATGGGCGGGCGACCGCTGTGTCGCTGACGTGCCGGTGATGTATCGCGCTTGCCGGTTTTCACAGGCGTGCTTACAACCCTGTCACCTATGACCGATACAAAAGTACCGTCCCGCGTGTTCCGCGGGGCCAAGCAGGAAGCCGAAGCGGCCCGCGCGCAGCTGTCGACCCCCCAGACCGAACATCCCGCCTATCGACTGGCGTTCCAGGACATGGAGTTCCTGTTGCGCGAGGATCTGCGGCCGGTGCGGTTCCAGCTCGAACTGCTGAAACCCTCGCTGCTGCTCGACGAGGCGAATATCGCGTCGACCTTCGTCATCTACGGATCGGCGCGGATTCCCGAGCCGGAAAAGGCCGAGGTGCTGCTCGACCTGGCGCAGGACGACAAGGCGCGGGCGATCGCCGAGCGGATCGTCGCCAAGTCGCATTATTACGACGTCGCGCGCGAACTGGCGTTCAACGCCAGCCAGTTTCCCGACGACGTGAACGGCAAGCGCCACTTCGTCGTATGTTCGGGCGGCGGCCCGTCGATCATGGAAGCCGCCAATCGCGGTGCCAACGAAGCGGGCGCCGAATCGATCGGCCTGAACATCGTCCTGCCGCATGAGCAGGCGCCGAACCCGTACGTCACGCCGGCGCTGTCGATGCAGTTCCACTATTTCGCGCTGCGCAAGATGCATTTCCTGCTGCGCGCCCGCGCAGTCGCGGTGTTCCCCGGCGGCTTCGGCACGTTCGACGAGAGCTTCGAGCTGCTCACCCTGATCCAGACCGGCAAGATCGAGCCGATCCCGGTGCTGTTCTATGGCCGCGAATTCTGGGAACGGGTCGTCAACTGGGACGCGCTGGTCGAGGAAGGCGTGATTTCGGAACGCGATCTGGACCTCATCACCTTCGTCGAGACGGCGGAGGAAGGGTGGAACGTAGTCAAGAAGTTCTACGAGGATCGGAAGTAGGGCGGGCTTTTTCCCTCTCGGCGAAGGGAGGGGTCGGGGGCGGGTCGGCCGTTCGCGGCGCGCTCGGCTTTCCTTGCGGGCCGACCCGGCCCCGGCCCTGTCAGGGGGTGGACCCGACCGCCGTACCGACTGCGCAGGCTGGGGTCTCCGGGTGAGGGTAAGGGCAGGAACCGCGATAGAGTTTGAGTCATCTGAGCGGAATCGATTGGGGATTCACAAGGCGCAGGAAGTCTGATTCAAGCTGCTTGCCGTGCGGAGGTCGGCAGGTGTGGGTCGAGCCTATTCGGATGATCTACGTGAGCGGGTAGCGGCATCGGTTGTGGGTGGCCGGTCGTGCCGGGCAACGGCCGAATTGTTCGGCGTCAGCGTGGCGAGTGCGGTGAAGTGGTCGCAACGACGTCGGGCGACGGGCAGCGCCGCGGCGCGACCGCTGGGACGCAAGCAGCCGCGTTCGCTGGCCGCTGAACGTGAGTGGCTGCTGGAGCGGCTGGCGGTCAAGCCGGACGTGACGCTGCGCGGGCTGGTGGCGGAATTGAGCGAGCGCGGCGTGGTGACGAGCTACGGTTCGGTGTGGCGGATCGTGCGCGAGGCCGGGATCACGTTCAAAAAAAGACGCTGATCGCCCGCGAGCAGGATCGGCCCGTGATCGCCAGACGTCGCGCACAATGGCGCAAGTATCAGGGCCGGATCGATCCCAGGCGCCTCGTCTTCATCGACGAAACCTGGGCCAAGACCAACATGACGCGCCTGCGCGGCTGGTGTGCCCGTGGCCTGCCGCTGGTCGACAAGGTGCCGCACGGTCATTGGCGCACACTCACCTTCCTGGCGGCGCTCCGGCATGATCGCATCGACGCGCCGCTCGTGCTCGACGGCCCCATCAACGGCGAGAGCTTTGCCGCCTATGTCGCGCAGTTCCTGCTGCCTACCCTTTCGCCCGGCGACATCGTCGTCATGGACAATCTCGGTAGCCACAAGGGCAAGGCCGTCCGCCAGCTCATCCGCTCCGTCGGCGCCAGGCTCCTGTTCCTGCCGCCCTACTCGCCCGACCTCAATCCCATCGAGCAGGTCTTCGCCAAGCTCAAGACGCTGCTCCGCAAGGCCAACACCCGATCGGTCGAGGCGACATGGAAGCAGATCGGCTCGCTTCTCGACGCTTTCCCTCCACACGAATGCGCCAACTACCTCCGCAACAGCGGCTACGCTTCAGCTTAGATGGATCAAACTCTAGACCCCAGCCTGCGCTGGGGCGACGTGTGTGGGAGGGCGGGTCCGTGCCCTACATCGCCCGTCACCCCGGACTTGATCCGGGGTCCCGCTTTATACCGACCGTCGCAGAAGAAGAAGCGGGACCCCGGGTCAAGCCCGGGGTGACGATGGGAAGCGGCGGTCAACGCGCTTCCCGCTCACCAAAAGCGTCACCCCAGCGAAGGCTGGGGTCTCTCCGTAAGTAGCACCGCAGGAGCCGCGGGAGACCCCGGCCTGCGCCGGGGTGACGTCCGGGGCTTCGAAATAAGCGGCGTACTGACCTTTACCGCGCCAGCGCCTCGGCGATCAGTTTCCGCGTGTTGTCGATGCCGTAGAGCGCGATGAAGCTGCCCATGCGCGGCCCCTGTGCGGTGCCGAGCAGCGTTTCGTAGCAGGCCTTGAACCAGTCGCGTAAGCTTTCGAAGCCGGCGGTCTTGCCGATCTCGTACACCGCGTTCTGAATGTCTTCCGCGCTGGCGTCCGCCGGCATCGCCGCCAGATCGGCGTCGAGCCGTTCCAGCGCGGCGCGTTCGACCTCGGTCGGGGCGCGGCGTTCGGGCTTGTCCGCCACGTCGCGGACATAGGCCAGCGCATGGTCGATCAGCGCGTCGAGCGCGGGATAGCGTTCCGCCGAGGCGTCCTCGACATAGTTGGCGAGATAGCCCCAGACCTGCGGCTTGGTCGCCTCCCCCATCACGCCGACGAGGTTGAGCAGCAGGCCGAAGGTCACCGGCAGCGTTTCCGCCGGCGGCGGACCGCCATGGATGTGGTGGACCGGATTGCCCAGCTTCTGTTCGATCGGCTGCGCATCGTAATTGCCGCGGAACTGCCAATATTCGTCGATCGCCCGCGGGATCACGCCCAGATGGAGCTGCTTGGCCTTTTTCGGCTCGCGATAGGCGTAGAAGGCGACGCTTTCGGGCGGGCCATAAGTCAGCCATTGTTCGAGGCTGAGGCCATTGCCCTTCGACTTCGAAATCTTCTGGCCATGTTCGTCGAGGAACATTTCGTAGTTGAAGCCTTCGGGCGGGCGGGCGCCGAGCACGCGGGCGATCTTCGACGACTGGGTGACCGAATCGATCAGGTCCTTGCCCGCCATCTCGTAATCGACTCCCAAGGCGACCCAGCGCATCGCCCAGTCGACCTTCCATTGCAGCTTCGCGCCGCCCGACAGGATCGATTGTTCGACGCGGGTGTCGCCGTCCATGAACGCGACCATGCCGCTGTCGGCGTCCAGCACCTCGACCGGCACCTGCAGCACGATGCCGCTGGCGGGTGAGATCGGCAGCACCGGCGAATAGGTCGCGCGGCGTTCGGCGCCCAGCGTCGGCAGCATGATGTCGAGGATCGCCTGCATGTTGCGCAGGACGTTCTTCAGCGCATCGTCGAACCGGCCGCCGCGATAATAGTCGGTCGACGAGGCGAATTCATAATCGAAGCCGTACTGGTCGAGGAAGGCGCGCAGCCGGGCATTGTTATGGGCCGCAAAGCTGGCATGGGTGCCGAACGGATCGGGAATTTCGCTCAGCGGCTTGCCGAGATGGCCGCGCAGCATGTCGCCGTTCGGCACATTGTCCGGCACCTTGCGCAACCCGTCCATATCGTCCGAAAAGGCGATCAGCCGGGTCGGCTGGTCGGACAGTTCCATGAAGGCGCGACGCACCATCGTCGTGCGCAGCACTTCGTTGAACGTGCCGATATGCGGCAGGCCCGAGGGGCCATAGCCGGTTTCGAACAGGATCGGCGCACCATCCGGCTTTCCATCCGGATAGCGCTTCAGCAGCTTGCGCGCCTCTTCATAGGGCCAAGCCTTTGAAACCATTGCTGCATTGCGAAGTTCTGCGTCGATCATCCGATCCAGATACGCGGTCGGCCGCATAATTTCCACCTGTTGCGACGCAACCTTGCGTCAAGTCGGGCGTAGCGTCCGACGATGATCGTTTCCGACGCACCCCGCCTGCCCCGCATCATTTCCGAAGTCTGGCGACCCGCGCTCGCCCTCTTCATCTGGGACGTGATCGTCACGGTCGTTTATTTCGTGCTGCCGTTCCGCGCGCCGTCGCTGCCGCTGACGATCTTCGGTTCGGCGCTGGCGCTGTTCCTCGGCTTTCGCGTCAATTCGGCCTATGCGCGTTGGTGGGAAGGGCGTTCGCTGTGGGGATTGATGATCAACGCGTCGCGCAACCTGGCGCGTGGTGCGATCTCGTTCATCGGGCCGGAGGATGAGGGGCCGAAGCGCGACCTGAAGCGGTCGATCGCGCTGCGCCATATCGCCTATGTCAACGCGCTGCGCTGCCAGTTGCGGCGGCTGGATTCGAAGGACGACGTCCACCGTTTCCTGTCGCGCGACGAGGCGGGCGAGCCGCTCGGCCGGACCAACGTCGCCAACGGGCTGCTCGACGGCACCGGCGCGCGCATCGCCGAGGCGCAGCGGCGCGGCTGGATCGACAGCATCCAGCAGACCAGCCTCGAAAGCGTGCTGATCGACATCGCCAATGCGCAAGGCGGGATGGAGCGGATCAAGAATACGCCGCTGCCGGTGCAATACCGGTTCCTGCCGTCGCTGTTCACCAAACTGTTCTGCATCGTCCTGCCGATCGGGCTGGTCGAGACGCTGGGCATCGCCACGCCGCTCGGCTCGGGCCTTGCGGGGCTGATGTTCCTTGCGGTGTTGCAGGTCGGCGAGGACCTGGCCGATCCGTTCGCCAATACGGTGCACGACCTGCCGCTGACGGGCATGTGCCGGACGATCGAGATCGACCTGTTGCAGGCGATCGGCGATCCGGCGCCCGAACCGCTCAAGCCCGAAAAGGGCGTGTTGTGGTGACGGAACGGGCAAGCGGCTGAAACGGTTGGGCTATCCAGAAAGGATTGCCCATGGCCGATGAGCATACACCCACCAAGAAGATGGCGGCGAACGCCGAAAAGGGCCTGAAACTGCGCGAGCAGTTCGATCGCGGCGGGACCGAGGTCGGCGTGAAGCGGGCGAAGCAGATCGCCGATGGCGGGCCGATGTCGGACGCCGACGTCAAGTCGATGCACAGCTATTTCGCGCGGCACAAGGTCGACAAGGATACCAAGGCGCATAACTGGGGCGACGATAACGACCCGTCGGCGGGGTATATCGCGTGGCTGTTGTGGGGCGGCGACGAGGGTCGCGACTGGGCGGACCGGCAACGCGAGAAGATCGACGACTAAAATCCTCCCCATTCATGGGGAGGGGGACCATCCGCAGGATGGTGGAGGGGGGTGTCCGCATACGGAACGGCGGCGTTCGTGGTCCGCCCCCTCCACCAGCTTCGCTGGTCCCCCTCCCCGTGCCGGGGAGGATTTTGCTGTTCCACTTCCGTTCTTGGGCGTACCTCGGTAAGGCGGTCCGATGCTCCCCTATCCCGCCCTGCACGCCAGCCATTCGGGCGTCTGGATCGCGACGGCCGACGGCACGCGCGAGGTCAGTCGGGGGGAGGCGATCGCGCTGGTCGCGGATACGCCGACGATCGTGCTCAACGCGCCGCTGATCGGGCAGCGGCTGGGCTATGCCGAGCTGTCGGGGCTGGACCTGCTCGAACTGTTCGCCTTCGTCCATCCGGCGCGCTTCGCGGTACCGACGCCCAAGGGGATCGCGCAGGCGCTCGCGCTGCCGCTGCCGACCGACGAAGCGGGCATCGCCGACCTGTTGCGCCGGGCGGCGGCGGCGCTGGTCGCGACCGCCTCGGCGCCATGGGCCGAGCAGGAAGGGGCGTGGACCGCCGCACAGTCGCTGTTCCGCCTGCGCTGGCCATGGGCCCCGGCGCTGGGGCAGGTGCTGCCCAAGCCGGATACCGCCGAGCGCTGGCTGTTCAGCAAATTGCCCGAATGGGAGGAGGCACCGCCGCGCGCCAATCCGCGCACGGTGACGCTGGCGCCCGACGCGGTGGCGGAGCGGCTGGCGACCCTGACCGGCAGCGCGGCGGAGGCGCGGCCGGGACAGCGCGCCTTTGCCGCCGCGGCCGCCGACGCCTTTTCGCCGCGCGTCGCGCGCGATACGCCCAATCTGGTGCTGGCGGAGGCGGGGACCGGGATCGGCAAGACGCTGGGCTATCTGGCGCCGGCGTCGCTATGGTCCGAAACCGCCGATGGCGCGGTGTGGGTATCGACCTTTACCAAGGCGCTGCAACGCCAGCTGGCGCAGGAGAGCACCCGCGTCTTTCCCGACCCGGCCGAGCGGCGGGCGAAGGTGGTGACGCGCAAGGGGCGCGAGAATTATCTGTGCCTGCTGAACCTCGAGGATGCGTTGCAGGGCGGGTTTCAGGGGCGGGCGGCGGTGCTGGCGCAGCTGGTCGCGCGCTGGGCGGCGTATAGCGCCGATGGCGACATGGTCGGCGGCGATTTGCCGGGATGGCTGCCGACGCTGTTCCGCCGCAACGGGTCGACTGCCCTTACCGACCGGCGCGGCGAGTGCATCTATGCCGGCTGCCCGCATTACCGGAAATGCTTCATCGAACGCGCGGCACGGGCGTCGGCGCAGGCGGATATCGTCATCGCCAACCATGCGCTGGTGATGGTCAACGCCGCGCGGGGGCGGGAAACCGGCACGCGGCCGACCCGCTATGTCTTCGACGAGGGCCATCATCTGTTCGAGGCGGCCGACGCGATGTTCTCCGCCGCGCTGACCGGCATGGAGGCGATCGAGATTCGCCGCTGGGTGCTGGGGCCGGAAGGCGGCGGGCGCGGGCGGCGGCGGGGCCTGGCCGCGCGGCTGTCGGACGTGGCGAGCTATGACGCGGCGGGCGGCGAGGCGGTGGCGGCGGCGGTCGATGCCGCGCGGTTGCTGCCGGCCGAGGGCTGGCTGTCGCGGATACAGGAGGGCAATCCGTTCGGGCCGGTCGAGGAACTGCTCGCCTGCGTGCGCGGCGCGGTGTTCGCCCGCGCGAAGGATGGCGAGGCGGGCTATGGCCTCGAAACCGAACTGAGCGAACCGCCGCCCGAGCTGGTCGACGCATCCGGTCCGGCCGCGCAGGCGCTGGATGCGCTGCTGCGCCCGTTGATTGCGCTGGGCAAGCGGCTGGAGGCGGTGCTGACCGAGGGGCCGGACTGGATGGACGGGCCGGCGCGCGCGCGGATCGAGGGGGCGATCGCCTCGCTCGGCTGGCGGGCGGAGACGGTTGCGGCATGGGGCCGGCTGCTCGCGCGGATCGGCGGGCCGGTCGATCCCGATTTCGTCGACTGGATGACGGTCGATCGCGTCGAAGGGCGCGAATACGACATGGGGCTGCATCGCCACTGGCTCGACCCCAGCCGACCGTTCGCCGAAACCGTGCTCAAACCCGCGCATGGCGTGCTCGTCACCTCCGCGACGTTGCGCGCCGGCGGCGACTGGACGCAAGCCGATGCCCGGGTCGGCGCGCCGCACCTTATGCGCCAGCCGAGTCATTTCGAAGCGGTCAGCCCGTTCGCCTATGCGCAGCAGGCCGAGGTGCTGATCGTCACCGATGTGAAGCGCGGCGACCTGCCCGCGCTCGCCAATGCCTATGGCCGGCTGATCGTCGCGGCGGGTGGGGGCACGCTCGGGCTGTTCACCGCAATCCGGCGGCTGCGCGGGGTCCATGCGCGGATCGCCGACCGGTTGGCGCGCGACGGGCTGCCGCTCTATGCCCAGCATGTCGATCCGATCGATACCGGTACGCTGGTCGACATCTTTCGCGACGATCCGCGCGCCTCGCTGATCGGGACCGATGCGCTGCGCGACGGGGTCGACGTGCCTGGCCATTCGCTGCGGATGGTGGTGATGGAGGGCGTGCCGTGGGTTAAGCCGGGCGTGCTGCATGCCGCGCGGCGGCTGGCCGGCGGGGGCAGCGCCTATGACGACCGGATGGTCCGCGCCCGCCTTGCGCAGGCGTTCGGCCGGCTGATCCGCCGCGCCGACGATCGCGGGCTGTTCGTGCTGCTGTCGGCCGCCATGCCCTCGCGATTGCTGGGCGCGTTTCCGCCCGGCACGCCGATCGTCCGGTGCACGCTGGACGAAGCGGTGGCGCGCGCCCTTTCCTTGGGGCACGAAGTCGGGCATGGGGCGCAGGCCCTGCCGATGGAGCCGCCCCTATGAAGACGCTGACGCTGCTGCGCCATGCCAAGTCGGGCTGGGACGATCCGGCGCTCAGTGACTATGAACGGCCCCTCAATGCCAAGGGCGCGCGCGCCGCGACCGCGATGGGCGCGCATGCGCGACAGGCGGGGCTGACGTTCGACACGGTGGTCGCCAGTTCGGCGACGCGGGTGGTCGAAACGCTCGACCATTTTCGCCGCGGCTATGGCGCGATGCCCGACGCGCGGCACGACCGCACGCTGTACCTCGCTTCGGCCGGCACGATGCTCGACGTGATTCGCGCCCTGCCCGCCGATGCGGAGCGCGCGCTGCTGGTCGGTCATAATCCGGGGCTGGAGGATCTCGTCCTGCTGCTGTCGGCGGAAAGCAATCCGCTGCGCGGGGCGGTGGAGGAGAAGTTCCCGACCGCCAGCGTCGCGGTGCTCGAACTGGATGGCGCGTGGGCGAGAGCGTGCGATGGCTGCGGCCATCTGACCAGCTTCGTGCGGCCGCGCGATCTCGACCCGTCGCTGGGGCCGAATCACGATTAGGGGCTGACGGACGGCTAACGCCTGATCTTTCCGACAAGTCTCGAACTTGGCAGGCCGCATCATATTATTTTCTCGATATCCCATGTCCGTTCGGTGGTTTCGGTAAAATGCGATCGGGAACAGGTTGCGGGAAACTATCCCGAACCCCACCCAGTCACTTCGCCAGATTCATCGGATTCCTGTCACAGGTTCCCAATTGGGAACATTTTCACTTAGATTTCCCCGATCGATCCCGACCGCAGGCGGTCGATGGTCTGCCGCTCGAACACCTGAGGGTTTTCGGCGGCAATTCGCAGAGCGTCTTCGTCCAGCGCCAGTGCGACCTTACCATCGGCGAGCATGAGACCGGCGTCGCATGCCGATGCCAGCGTGCCGAGGTCGTGGAGGGCAGTGATGAGCGTCAGGCCGTCATCGACCATGTCGCGCAGAACCTCGCGCAGATCGAAGATCGCGACGGGATCGAGCCAATTGAATGGCTCGTCGAGGATCACAAGGGAGTGGCCACCCGCGAACGCCGCAGCGATGGCGATCCGCTGTCGCATGCCCGCAGAGCAGTCGCCGATCCAGCGGTCGAGCAGCGGAGCCAAGCCCAGCGCTTCATGCAGCGTTCCCAGGCGGGAGCGGCCATCGTTAATGCTGCCGCCGACGAGTTCGAGAACGTCGCGACCACGCAAGGCATCCGGCAGCTTGTCCGCAGGAGGAGAGAAGCCGAAACGCAGCGCGCGAGCGGCACGCTCACCGACCAGCTCCTTGCCACCGATCCGGCATGATCCGCCGGCGAAGGGCAGCCGGCCGGCAAGCGCCCTAAGCAGGCTGGTCTTGCCCGATCCGTTAGCACCGATGAGGCCGAACCACGATCCGGGTGCTATGGTCAGATCGACGTCCTGCACGACGCGCTGTCCGCTCCGCTCGACGCTTGCCCCCGTCAGTTCGACGGCGAGGTTCATATCAGCAGCCACGTCTTCGTCCGCCCGCGGCGTTGCAACTGCCAGAGCATGGCGAGCGTGAGGACGGGCAAGGCTACCGGCATCGAATAGGCGACCAGCATGAGCAATCCTGCGAGGATGGAGACGAGGAAATCGGCGAATCGCTTGGTATGCAGCCGATAGGCGAAGATGCGCAGGTTCAGCAGCAACAGCATGACGACACAGGCGGCAGCGGCGATGCCGGCTGTAACCGGCCCCAATATGATCCAGCATCCCGGCGCCGACACGGCAAGGAAGGTCGCGATTCCCTTGCCATGGTGAACGAAAATGCGCCGCGATCCGTGTCCGGCGACCGTCATGAAGCGGACGATGGCGTCATCGACGCTGGTCAGCGTCAGCGCAAGCAGCACCGTGGCTGTGCCGACCACTGCCATCATCGCGTTGGTGCCCAGCGTGCGGGCCGGCAACAGCAGCAGGAGCAGGATCGTCGCAGCCGCTACCCCGGCGATCGGGCGATGCGACCATGCCCGGAGCGTCCATCCCGGTCGCGCAGTGCCAGCGATCCGCTTCGGCATCCTGATGCCACCTGTCAGTCCGGCGATCATCACGCCGGCGAGATAGCCGGGCACGCTTACGACCAGCAGCGAAGGGAGCACGATCAGGGTCGTCACAGCCAGCAGGGCCAGTCCGACGCCATGCCATGCCGTCATGTAGCGCCATCGTGTCTGCGGGTGCAGGGCGTCGGTCGCGAGCAACCCGTCGAATGCGTGGAAGGCGAGGCGCGTGCGGACGAGGCGTCCTGCGCCGGTGCCGATCACCACACCGGCAGCGAGCGCCGTCCATGCCGCAATCATCCAGGGGTGATCAACGAACCACGCACGGACGGCCGCGAACGCCGCTACCAGCATGAACGCGGCGATGACGCGATCATGCCAGCCAGCGAACGTCGCCCGGATTGTGTTGAATAGGATCAGCCGATCCTGACGAAACAGACGCCCCGCTTTCAAGTCTGCCGATGACATGCCCGGTAGTCCCCGTACCATACCGGCATCCTAGGAGTCGGGCTGATTAAGCCAATACGCTAATCCAAATTCGCTACGACATTCTCGCTTCAGAAGCAGACGGGGTTTTGGGAGGCTTGCCAGATTCCCGAAATACCATCCCTTTCGGGAAACCTCTTCTCCCTACCGCGCCGCCAGCCGCCGCGCGAAATATACCTCGACTGCGCGTTCCACGCTCCGGGCGATCGCGCGGCGGCCCTCGGCCGAATCGAGCCGCTGGGCATCCTCTTCGTTCGACAGATAACCGGTTTCGAACAGGATCGAGGGCAGGTCGGGGGCTTTCAGCACCATCAGCGACGCCATGCGGTGATAATTGGGCTTGAGTGGGATCACGCCGGTCGCCTCGCGGCCCAGCAGCCGGGCGAAGCCGGCCGAAGCGTTCATCGTCTCGCGCTGGGTCAGGTCGATCAGGATCGACGAGATGTCGGCGCTTTGCCGGCCGAGATCGACGCCGGCGAGGATGTCGGCCTTGTTCTCGCGCGCGGCCAGCCGGGCGGCCTCGCGGTCCGAGGCGACCTCCGAGAGGGTATAGATGCTGGCGCCGGTCGCCTGCGGATTGTCGGCGCTGTCGCAATGGATCGAGATGAACAGGCTGGCGCCCAGTCGCCGCGCGATCGCATAGCGTTCCTGCAGCACGAGAAATTCGTCGCGGTCGCGGGTCAGCGCCACGCGTACCCGGCCGCTCGCCAGCAGCGCGTCGCGGACGGCGCGCGCGGTCTTCAGCGTCAAATCCTTTTCCTGCATCCCGCCATGCGGCGAGATGGCGCCGGGATCATGCCCGCCATGGCCGGCATCGATTACCACCAGCGGCCGGTCGGAATCGCCCTCGATCCGGGGAAGCCGCTGGCCCCGCCGGCGGCCGGGCACCGGGACCGACGCCGTCGCACGCTGGCGCCGGTCGACGATCATCGCCGCGGAGGACGAGGCGGGCACCACGGTCGCCATCGCGATCTGCGGCTGAAAGCGCATCCGCCCGGCGGTAGTCGCGCGGGCATAACGCTCCGGCGCGGCGTTGCTGAGCGTGAGCGTCAGGCGCCGGCCGTCGTCGGAAAAGCGGCCTGCGGTGACGACCAGAGGCCGGTCGAGGTCGAACACGATCCGGCTGCCGCCGTCGCGCGCGCCCTGTCGCACCGCGCGCACCCCGCCGCCTGATTCGCTGCGCCCGCCGGGACGCACGCCGTCGAGATCGACGACGAGGCGGTCGGGGCCGGCCAGCACGAAGCTGGACGCGGCCGTAGCGGCGGCATCGAGACGGATGGTGATGCGGTCGGAGTCCGCGTCGACGGTGTCGACCGTCTGCGCGGCGACGGGGACGCCGAACCAGATCGACAGAAAGGCCAGCCATGCGCCCATCGGCGCGCTATGCCGTCCAATCACATTTTCGGTCCAGCGCAAATCCATCGATGGGGTCCGCTTCCCTCTTTCTTGGAAGCATTTTCATAGACCCCCCGGCTCAACCTGCGGTGAACCAGCACGATGAATCGGGCTTTAACCATTTATTCGGATTTGCTTCGTTAGCGTAACGAACGCCCCGATACTGTTGCCGTTGGCGAAACCGGGTGCTACGCCCCCCATTACGTCGGTCCCGGACATGGTTCGGGGAAACCGATGCGACACCCCCAAAGCGTACCCGCTCCAAGGGGTTTAACCAGGTTGATGTTCGCATGTGGCAAGTTCCGTCCCGTACCGCCTGTGCCGCTGTCGCGGCCGGCGTCGGGCCGACAATTGTCCGCCCTGAGCTTTCCGGGCTGCCCATGCCAGCAGACGCATATCCCAGCAATCGCGCGCAGGCACCGGGCTTGACCCCCGCCGCGCGTTTAGGCGCGCCGACTGGCCACGCCGTCCCGCGCGCCCGGAGACACTATCATGACCACGCGGATGTTGATCGACGCTCGCCACCGGGAGGAAACCCGGGTCGCCGTCGTCAAGGGTAACCGGATCGAGGAATTCGATTTCGAATCGGCCGAGCGCAAGCAGCTCAAGGGCAATATCTATCTGGCCAAGGTGACGCGGGTCGAACCGTCGTTGCAGGCGGCGTTCGTCGATTATGGCGGCAACCGCCACGGCTTCCTCGCCTTTTCCGAAATCCACCCCGATTACTACCAGATTCCCAAGGAAGACCGCGACGCGCTGCTGGCCGAAGAGGCCGAGCACGCCGCCGAGGAAGCCGCGCTGCGTGCCGGCGACCATGACGACGACCTCGACTACGACGATCATGACGACGATGCCGAAGGCGGCGTCGAAGTCGTCGAGCGCGACGAGGAAGACGACGACCATCACGACGAAGAGGAAGGCGAGGCCCCGGCGCGCCGACCGCGCAAGGGCGGCAGCGACGATGCGGCGGTCGAGGCGCTGCGCCAGCGCCGGCTGAACCTGCGTCGCCGCTACAAGATCCAGGACGTGATCCGCCGCCGGCAGGTGCTGCTGGTGCAGGTCGTGAAGGAAGAGCGCGGCAACAAGGGCGCGGCGCTGACCACCTATCTGTCGCTGGCCGGCCGCTATTGCGTGCTGATGCCCAACACCGCGCATGGTGGCGGCATTTCGCGCAAGATCAGCTCGGCCGCCGACCGGAAGCGGTTGAAGTCGATCATGGCCGAACTGACGCTGCCGGCGTCGATGGGCTGCATCGTCCGCACCGCCGGCCTCCAGCGCAGCCGCCAAGAGATCAAGCGCGACTTCGACTATCTGGCCCGTTTGTGGGACGGGATTCGCGAACAGACGCTGACGTCGTCGGCACCGGCTTTGGTCTATGGCGACAGCGACCTGATCAAGCGCGCGATCCGCGATATCTACAACAAGGATATCGACGAGGTGATCGTCGAGGGCGAGGACGGCTTCCGCCACGCCAAGGACTATATGCGGCTGCTGATGCCGGCGCACGCCCGCCGGGTGAAGCAATATGCCGACGCCGTGCCGCTGTTCCAGCGCGCGCATGTCGAGGATCAGCTGGCCGCGATGTACAATCCGGTCGTGCAGCTGAAATCGGGCGGCTATCTGGTCATCAACCCCACCGAGGCGCTGGTGTCGATCGACATCAACTCGGGGCGTTCGACCCGCGAACATAATATCGAACAGACCGCAACCGCGACCAACCTCGAAGCGGCGCAGGAAATCGCGCGCCAGCTGCGGTTGCGCGACATGGCGGGCCTCGTCGTGATCGATTTCATCGACATGGACCATGGATCGAACGTCCGTAAGGTCGAAAAGGCGATGAAGGAGGCGCTGAAGAACGATCGCGCCCGGATTCAGGTCGGCCGCATCTCCGCCTTCGGGCTGATGGAGATGAGCCGCCAGCGGCTGCGCACCGGCGTGCTGGAGGCATCGACCCGCCAGTGCCCGCATTGCGAAGGCACCGGGCTGGTCCGCACCGCGTCGTCGGCGGGTCTGTCGGCGCTGCGCCTGATCGAGGACGAGGCCGCGCGCGGTCGCGGGTCGCTGATCGTGCTGCGCGCCAGCCAGGAAGCGGCGTTCTATGTCCTCAACAAGAAGCGCGCCGACATCGCCGAGGTCGAGGACCGCTATGGCGTGACCGTCGAGATCGTGCCCGATGCCGAAATCGAGGGCGCGCGCATGGCGGTCGAGGCGTCCGGCCCGCCGCCCGCGCATCCGCCGAAGATCGAGCCGCTGGTCGTCATCGACGACGAGGACGATGCCTATGAGGACATCGAGGACGAGATCGACGAGGAGGTCGAGGAGGACGCGGTCGAGGAAGTCGCCCGCACCCCGCGCAACGACGACGAAGGCGAAGGTCGCGGCAAGCGCCGCCGCCGCCGTCGCGGCCGTCGCGGTCGCAACCGTGAGGAAGGCGATGCCGGCGAGGATGCCGACACGACCGAAGACGCCGATGATGCCGAAGGCGAGGCCGGCGACGACGAGGGCGAGGCGTCGACCGACGATGCCGCTTCCGAAGCGGAGCAGGGCGACGAAGGCATCAAGCGCAAGCGCCGCCGTCGCGGCCGTCGTGGCGGTCGTCGTGGCGAGGGCGCGTTCGATGCGGCCGACGGTGCCGGCACCGTTGCCGACCTGCCCGCCGAGGACGATGCGAGCGACGCGGTTGCCGAAGCGCCGGCAGCACCCGAGCCGGTCGCCGAACCGCAGGTCGTCGAGGCAGCTCCTGCCCCGAAGCGCACGCGGCGCCGCCCGAGCGCGCGTGCCAAGGTCGAAGGCGTGACCGAGGCGGCTTCGGCCGAACCGGCGACCGTCGAAGCCGGCGACGCCGCGCCGATCGTCACGCCGGAACCGGTCGAAACGCCAAAGGTCGACGCCGAGCCGGCGGCGGAAGCGCCCAAGCCGAAGCGGACCCGCAAGCGCAAGGTCGATGCCGCGCCGGTCGTGGAAGCCGAAGCGGAGGCCCCCGCCCCGGCAGCAGCCGAGCCGGAAGCCGCGCCCAAGAAGCGTCGCGCGCCGCGCCGCAAGGCGGTCGCTCCGGCAGAAGCGCAGGCGGAAGAGGCCGCCGCCGTCGTGGAAGCACCCGTGGCTGCTACGGAAGAGGCTGACGTGCAGGTCGAGGAAGCGGCCGCCGACGGTTCGGCAACCCCGCGCCGCGGCTGGTGGCAACGCACCTTCGGCAACTGATCGCCGGGAGCGTCACGACAAAGGGGGCGGCATCCGCAAGGGTGCCGCCCCTTTTCGTTCAGGCGTCCGCCATGACGGGGCGTTCGCGGACCAGCGAGGAACGGCTGACGTCGATCCGTACCGCGAGACCCTCCGGCCGCCAGTCGCGGGCGATGCTGCCGGCGAGTTGCTGTTCGATGCTGAGCGCCGCCAACCGCGTGCCGAACCCGGTCGCATGCGGTTCGCCGTCGATCGCCGGACCGCCCGATTCGCGCCAGTCGACGCGGAGCGCATCGCCGTCCAGCCGCGTGCGGACCTCCACCTGGCCTTCGGGAACCGACAGCGCGCCATATTTGGCGGCGTTGGTCGCCAGTTCGTGAAAGATCAGCGCGACCGGCGTGGCGCCGCGATCGTCGATCGGCACATCGTCGCCCTCCACCTGCCATTGCCCGGCCGAATAGGGCGTCAGCAACTCGCGCAGGACATGGTGGAGCGTCGCATCGCCGATCAGCGGGCGCGATATGTCGCTGTGCGGACGGGCAAGGTCATGCGCCGCGCCCAGCGCCGCGATCCGCCGGGCGAGGTCGTCGGCAAACTCGCGCACCGCCGGCATCCGCCGCGCCGACATCCGCACCAGTCCGCTGATGATCGCGAAGATGTTCTTGATCCGGTGGCTCAGTTCGCGGCTCAATATGTCGTTCTGTTCGGCGGCGCGCTTGGCCGAATCGATGTCGGTACAGGTGCCGATCCAGCCCACGATCGTCCCGTCCGCGTCGCGCACCGCCAGCGCGCGCCCCAATACCCAGCGATAGACACCGCTGCGATGGCGCAGGCGGTATTCGATCTCGTAATCGTCGCCGGTCGACAGGCTGTGCCTCCACCGTGCCCAGGCACGATCCTGATCCTCGGGGTGGAACATGCCGTTCCAACCCTCGCCATCGGTCGATCCCTCCGGCATGCCGGTGAAGCGATACCATTGCGCGTTATAATAGTCGTGATGCCCGTCGGGCCGCGTCGCCCATACCATCTGCGGCATGGCGTTGGTCAGCGTGTCGAGTTCGGCGCGGGTGGCCGCCCGGGCCGATTCCGCCTGGCGCCGCGATTCCTCGCCCGACGCGATCCCGATCCAGCACCCGCCCCCGTCCGGCCGCACACGAAAGCCGACCGGCAGGTCGATATGGCCGGCGACCAGCGGCAGCGACAATGCGAAGGGTGCGCGCGTCGCGACACCGTCCTGCCATGCGCGCCGCACCGCATACCGCCCCGGACCGTCGTGACAACATTCCCACAAAGTCCGGTCCATCGTTTCACGGAAATCGGCCTGCCAGCGCCGATTGCCCCACAACAACCGTCCGTCGTCGTCGGCGACCCACGCCAATATCGGCATCGCATCGGCAATATCGTGCCAGATCGCCGATGATGGATCGATGGTACCGCCTGTCATGTTCACATCATTTGTCCAAGGTCGACCTGCCCGGCATGGGCGATGTCCCTGCGCCAAGAATATTCACCATGCCCCCATCGCGCCATATGCGGCGGATGAGGCTTATCGCCCAACGCACGCAAGACGGATTCAGGTCGATGAACGATGAACAATTCGTACGCCGTTGGCCGGGATTGGCGGATTGACCGAATAATTCAGTTGAAAATAAGATTATCGGCGGCACAGCCATTGACCTGCCACCGGACACGTAGCATTTCGCCGGCATTGAGGAGATCTCCATGACCGAAGATAGTTCCGAACTCAACGCGATCGAACTGGCCACCGAACTTACCATCGCCTGGTTGAACAATGGCAACAACCGCGTCGCCGCAGAGGATGTTCCGGCATTCCTGCAGACGATGCACGCGACCGTTCTCGGGCTGGCGTCGGGTACGTCGGAACCGGAAGAGGCCGCGCCGCAGCAGGACCATGTTCCCGCGGTGTCGGTGCGCAAGTCGCTGGCGTCGAAGGATCACATCATCTCGATGATCGACGGCAAGCCGTACAAGACGCTGCGCCGTCACCTGGCGGGCCACGGCCTGACCCCGGAAAGCTATCGCGAGCGGTACGGCCTGCGCGCCGATTATCCGATGGTCGCCGAAACCTATTCGCAGAGCCGCCGCGACATGGCAAAGCGGATCGGTCTGGGCCGCAAGGCACGCACGACTAGCGAAGGCGGTGAAGCCGCAGGCGACGCCGCGCCGCGTCGCGGCCGCAAGCCGAAGGCTGCCGAATAAACGATAGAAGGGGCGGCCACCCGGTCGCCCCTTTTGGTTCAGGCGATCGGCTGCGCGCCGTCGCCGTCCCAGTGATGGGTGCACAGCTGTGCCTGCGGGCTGTCGCCTTCGGCCAGCGCCGCGACCGTTACCCAGCCCTCGCTCCGCAACCGCGCCGCCACGGCCGGGGCAGTCCCGAGCGGCAGGAACAGCCGCTGCCGGTCCTTCGCCCCCAGCCCGGCATCGAGCAGCGCATCGGCGTAGAGCGAGAAACCGACCGCCGCTTCCTCGCGGCCATCGGCATGGCACACCGCATAGCTGCCACCGCGCCCGACTTCGCCCAGTACGCCGCGCGCGAACAGCGAGAAGCCGAGCCAGCTCTGATATTCGAAACCATGGCGTTCGGTCGGGTCGAGCGTCACGCCGACATCGGCGGGCAGCGTCGCCACCACCGCCTCGATCGAATCCAGCCGCGACGCCAGCCGCCCGGCGGCATCGGTCGCGCGCAGCCGGGTGACGGCGGCGGCAAAGGGTCCGGCGGCCTCGACCAGCGGCAGATAGGCGGGATCGATCGCCGCGACCCGCCCGGCATCCTTCGCATCAAGCGCCGCGATCAGCGCGTCATGCTGCGGCCCCGGCGGATCGCCCGCCAGCGTCGCGACCAGATCGGGCAGGGTGAAATCGATCGAGATGCCGGTCACGCCCGCCGCCCGCAGCGATTCGACCGCGACGGTCACGATCTCGGTCGCGGCGGCGACGCTGTCGAGACCGATCAGTTCGGCGCCGATCTGCCGCAACGCCCGGCGCGGGGCCAGTTCCCCCGCGCGCAGCTTCAGCACCGGTCCGGCATAGGATAGCCGCACCGGGCGGGGATGGTGGCCCATACGCGTGGCTGCGATCCGCGCAACCTGTGCGGTGATGTCGGGACGGATCGCCAGCGTCCGCTGGCTGACCGGATCGACGAAGCGCACCGCATCGGTCGCCGCCGTGCCCTTCAACCGGTTAGCCAATCCCGCCTCGAACTCGGCGAGCGGCGGGTCGACCTGCTCATAGCCATAGCCATGCGCGACCCCCAGCACCGCCCCTTCGAAACGGCGCAGGCCATCGGCGGCGGGGGGCAGGCGGTCGTGAAACCCTTCGGGCAGGAGGCCGGTATCGTTCATGGGCGTTTCCCTAGCGGGTGCGGGGCGAGCGGGAAAGCGTGGACGCATTGCCTTACTGTGCATACGTCACCCCAGCGCAGGCGGGGGCTTTCCCCTGACAGCACGCCACGCTGGAACCGAAAGAGACCCCGGCCTGCGCTGCGGTGACGGTGGCGAAACGGGGCAAACGCGAACGGGCTGCCGGATCGCTCCGACAGCCCGTTGCTTCACACTACAAACCGATCAGAACTTGAGCGGCATGACCGTCTTGACGCCCGGGAGCGCACGGACCTTCGCGACCAGCTCCGGCGTGACCGCTTCGTCGACCGACAGCAGCACCACCGCTTCGCCCCCGGCATCGCGGCGGCCGAGGTGGAAGGTGCCGATATTGACGCCCGCCTCGCCCAGCGTCGTGCCGATGCGGCCGATAAAGCCCGGCGCGTCCTCGTTGACGACGTACAGCATGTGGCCGGCCAGATCGGCCTCGACCTTGATGCCGAACAGTTCGACCAGGCGCGGCTGGGCGTTGCCGAACAACGTACCCGCGACCGAGCGTTCGCCGGCTTCGGTCTTGAGGCTGACGCGGATCAGCGTGTGGTAATCGCCCTCGCGGTCGTTGCGGACCTCGCGCACCTCGATGCCGCGTTCCTTGGCGAGGAACGGGGCGTTGACCATGTTGACCGTGTCCGACTGGACGCGCAGGAACCCGGCCAGCACCGCGCCGACGATCGGCTTCTGGTTCAGCTCGGCGGCGGCGCCTTCGCTATGCACCGACACGCGGGCGATGGCGCCGGTGGTCAGCTGGCCGACGAGGCTTCCGAGCTTTTCGGCGAGCGCCATATAGGGTTTCAGGCGCGGTGCTTCCTCGGCCGACAGCGACGGCATGTTGAGGGCGTTGGTGACGCCGCCCGACACGAGGAAATCGGCCATCTGTTCGGCGACCTGGATCGCGACGTTGACCTGCGCCTCGCTGGTCGACGCGCCCAGATGCGGGGTCGAGATGAAGTTCGGCGTGTTGAACAGCGGCGATTCCTTGGCCGGCTCCTGCACGAACACGTCGAGCGCGGCACCCGCGACATGACCGCTGTCGAGCGCGGCCTTGAGTGCCGCTTCGTCGATCAGCCCGCCGCGCGCGCAGTTGATGATCCGCACGCCCTTCTTGGTCTTCGCCAGATTTTCCGCCGACAGGATGTTGCGGGTCTGGTCGGTCAACGGGGTGTGCAGCGTGATGAAGTCGGCGCGGGCGAGCAGCTGGTCCAGCTCGACCTTCTCGACGCCGATCTCGATCGCGCGTTCGGGCGACAGGAACGGATCGAAGGCGATGACCTTCATCTTCAGGCCCTGCGCACGGTCGGCGACGATCGAACCGATATTGCCGGCACCGATCAGGCCCAGCGTCTTCGCGGTCAGCTCGACGCCCATGAAGCGGTTCTTTTCCCACTTGCCGGCCTGGGTCGAGGCGTCGGCTTCGGGCAGCTGGCGGGCGAGCGCGAACATCAGCGCGATGGCGTGCTCGGCAGTGGTGATCGAGTTGCCGAACGGGGTGTTCATCACGACGACGCCAGCGGCCGAGGCGGCGGGGATGTCGACATTGTCGACACCGATGCCGGCGCGGCCGACGACCTTCAGGTTCCTGGCGGCGTCGAGGATCGCCTTGGTGACCTTGGTCGACGACCGGACGGCGAGGCCGTCATAGTCGCCGATGATCGCGATCAGCTCTTCGGGCGTCTTGCCGGTGATCTCGTCCACCTCGACCCCGCGTTCGCGGAAGATCTGGGCGGCCTTGGGGTCCATTTTGTCGGAAATCAGAACTTTAGGCATGTTTCGTTCCTTCTCCCTCTCCCCTGCAGGGGAGAGGGCCGGGGAGAGGGGGAAGTCGGGGAGCGGGTGGAGAGGGCAGCGCGACTGCCCCTCTCCCAACCCTCTCCCCTGAAGGGGAGAGGGCTTAAGCCGCCTTCGCGGTGGCGTAGGCCCAGTCGAGCCATGGCCCGAGCGCTTCGATATCCGCCGTATCGACGGTCGCGCCGCACCAGATGCGCAGGCCCGCCGGCGCATCGCGATATCCCGCGACGTCGTACGCAGCACCTTCGGCTTCGAGCAGCGACGCTATCTTCTTGATGAGCGCCTCGTCGGCACCCTCGACGGTCAGGCAGACGCTGGTTTTCGACCGGGTCGCGGGATCGGCAGCGAGATGGCCGAGCCAGTCGCGGTCCGCGACGATCTTGTCGAGCGCGGCGGCATTGGCGTCGCTGCGCGCGATCAGGCCGTTTTCGCCCAGCGACTTGCCCCATTCGAGGCTGAAGATCGCATCCTCGACCGCCAGCATCGACGGCGTGTTGATCGTCTCGCCCTTGAAGATGCCTTCGGTCAGCTTGCCCTTCGACACCAGGCGGAAGACCTTGGGCAGCGGCCAGGCAGGGGTGTAGGTCTCCAGCCGTTCGACGGCGCGCGGGCCGAGGATCAGCACGCCATGCGCGCCCTCGCCGCCCAGCACCTTCTGCCACGAGAAGGTGGCGACATCGATCTTCGCCCAGTCAATGTCATAGGCGAACACGCCCGAGGTCGCATCGGCGAACGACAGCCCCTCACGGTTGGCGGGGATGAAATCGGCGTTCGGCACGCGCACGCCGCTGGTGGTGCCGTTCCAGGTGAACAGCACGTCGTTGGTCCAGTCGATCGCATCCAGATCGGGCAGCTGGCCGTAATCGGCGCGCACGATGGTCGGATCGATCTTCAACTGCTTGACCGCGTCGGTCACCCAGCCTTCGCCGAAGCTTTCCCAGGCAAGCGCGGTGACCGGGCGGGCGCCCAGCATCGTCCACATCGCCATTTCGAACGCGCCGGTATCCGAACCGGGCACGATGCCGATGCGGTGGGTGTCGGGGAGGTTGAGCAATTCGCGCATCAGGTCGATGCAATATTGCAGACGCTGCTTGCCGATCTTCGAGCGGTGCGACCGGCCGAGGCTGACGGGGTCGAGGCGGTCGGCGGACCAGCCCGGCGGCTTGGCGCAAGGCCCGGACGAAAAATACGGGCGAGCGGGAGTCGTGGCCGGCTTAGGCGGAAGATCAGTCATGTCAGTCTCTCCTCACAGAGAGCACGCGCTGCGTTGGGACAGCGTGGCCCGTCGCGGCCATTAGCGGCGTCGGCGATGCGGCACAAGCATGATCGGCGCAACATTGTTGCGACGGATGATGCGGCAACGCGGAACCGACCGGGCGATTCCGCGTTGCCTTGCTCTAGATTATGTCCGGAAACCCCATGCAAACCCCCACGGTCCTCATCGTCGAAGACGAAATGCTGGTCGCGATCGACCTGGAGGCATCGCTGGAGGAGCATGGCTATCGCCCGGTGGGCATCGCCGCAGACATGTCGCGGGCGATGGAGCTGGCCTCGACCCGCCCCGACGTGGCGCTGGTCGACTGCAATCTGCGCGACGGTCCGACCGGTCCGCTCATCGGTCGGATGCTCGGGCAGACCTATGGCACGACCGTCATCTTCCTGACCGCCAATCCGGCGATGCTGGACGACGGGATCGACGGGACTTTGGGCGTCGTGTCGAAGCCTTGCGCGTATGATTCGGTCGGCAAACTGGTCGAATTCGCGGTGCGCGCCCGGCATGGCGACCTGTCGCAGCCGCCCACGGGGATCAAGCTGTTCTCCGCGACGACCGGGTTCCACGGATCGGCTTAACGCGGGGTTCAGCCGGCTGACGGCATCGCGGCGTTGACCCATGTCCGCCGCATCGCCGATAAGGAACGCTATGAAGCGCGCGCTGGGCGGCATCGTTGCCGCCATCCTCCTCCTGACCCAGCCCGCCGCTGCCCAGTCGATGCTGCGCGATGCCGAGACCGAGGCGCTGCTGAACGACATGTCGCGTCCGATCGCGGTCGCCGCCGGTCTGGACCCGCGCAACTTCAACGTCGTGCTGCTGCAGGACAAATCGATCAACGCCTTCGTCGCGGGCGGGCAAACGGTCTATATCCATAGCGGGCTGATCGACGCGGCGGACGACGCCAACGAGGTGCAGGGCGTCATCGCGCACGAAATCGGCCATATCGTCGGCGGGCACGTACCGCTGGCCGGGCGCGGCATGGCGCCCGCGACCGGCATCACCGTGCTCAGCCTGTTGCTGGGCGTGGCGGCGATGGCGGCGGGTGCCGGAGAGGCGGGCGCGGGCATCCTCGCCGCCGGGCAACAGGCGGCGATGGGCAGCTATCTGGCGTTCAGCCGCACGCAGGAAAGCTCGGCCGATGCCGCCGGTGCGCGGTTCCTGCGCGGGGCCAATATCTCGGGCCAAGGCATGCTGGACTTCTTCAAGAAGCTTCAGAACATGGAATATCGCCTCGCGATCCCGCAGGACAATGGCTATCAACGCACCCACCCGTTGACCGGGGAGCGTATCGCCAATCTGACTCAGGATGTTCAAGCATCGCCGTCGTTCAAGGCGCCGGCAGATCAGGCGCTGGAGACGCGGTTCAAGCGGGTGCAGGCGAAATTGCGCGGCTATGTCAGCGATCCCAAGGACACGCTGCGCCGCTATCCGGCGAGCGACCAGAGCGTGTACGCCCATTATGCCCGCGCCTATGCCTATCATAAGTCGGGATACCCCGAGCAGGCGGCGGCGGAGACGCTGGCGCTGGTGAAGACCGCGCCGGACGACCCCTATTTCCTCGAACTCGAAGGGCAGATGCTGCTCGAATCGGGCAAGCCCAGGGATGCGTTGTCGGCGCTGCGCGAGGCGACCGAGCGGACGCGGTCGTCGCCCCTGATCGCCGCGACCTTCGGCCATGCGCTGATCGCCGCCGAGGACCCGGCGCTGCTGGACGAAGCGGAACGGGTGCTGAAACAGGCGATCGCGCGCGACAACCAGAATCCGTTCGCCTGGTATCAGCTGAGCATCCTGTACGAACGGCGCGGCGATCCGGCGCGGGTTGCGCTCGCCATGGCGGAATATGCGTCGCTCGCCGGCGATACGCGCATGGCGCTGGCCAGTGCGCGACGGGCGATGGGGCTGCTGCCGCAAGGCTCTCGCGACTGGATTCGCGCGCAGGACATACAAATGACGTCGCAGACGGCGTTCGAGGAAGAACAGCGCCAGCGGCGCCGCCGGGGAGGATGATGGGAAGAATCGGAAATGCGCTGATGCTGGCCGCGGCGGCATTGGCGGGTGCGGGCGGCGCAATCGTGGCGCAGCGTGCGACCAGCAACCAGGCCGCGACCGAGACGGTGGTGCGCGACTATATCCTCGCCAACCCCGAAATCCTGCCCGAAGCGATGCGCCGGTTGCAGGCGAAGGAGGCCGGCAAGGCGGTGGCGGCAAACCGCGACGCGATCGTCGAGCCGTTCCCCGGCGCGATCGCCGGCAATCCCAACGGCGATGTCAGCGTGGTCGCCTATCTCGACTATGCCTGTGGCTTCTGCCGCGCGAGCCTGCCCGCGATTACCGGCCTGATCGCCAGCGATCCCAATGTCCGCATCGTCTATCGCGAGTTGCCGATCCTGTCGCCCGACAGCCGCACCGCCGCCGAGTGGGCGCTGGCTGCGGCGTTGCAGAACAAGTTCAAACCGTTCCACGACGCCCTCTACGCCAGCGGCCGGGTGGACGAAGCGTCGATCCAGCAGGCGGCCGCAACGGCGGGCCTAGACATCGCCGCCGCCCGCGCCGCGATCCAGTCGCCGCAGGTCGTGGGCGAAATCGAGCGCAATCTGAAGACCGCCGGGTCGCTCGGCTTTACCGGCACCCCGTCCTGGGTGGTCGGCGACCAGGTGCTGAGCGGCGCGCAGATGCTGCCCGCGCTGCAGACGGCGGTGGCGGAGGCACGCAAGGCGAAAACCGCACCCGCGACCTGAAGGCGACTTCCCCCGGTCATCGAAGCATGGAACAAGCCGTTGCCATGGAAACCATTCTTTCGATCCGGGGCGTCGCCAAGACGTACAAGTCGGGCACCGTCGCGCTCCAGCCAACCGACCTCGACATTGCGAAGGGCGAGATTTTCGCGCTGCTGGGGCCGAACGGCGCCGGCAAGACGACGCTGATCAGCATCATCTGCGGCATCGTGACCGCCAGCGCCGGCACGATCACCGCCGCCGGGTTCGACACGGTCAGCGACTATCGCGAGACGCGGACCCGGATCGGGCTGGTGCCGCAGGAATTGCTGACCGATGCGTTCGAAAGCGTGATGGCGACCGTCACCTTTTCGCGGCGGCTGTTCGGGCGGCATGGCGACCCGGCGTTCATCGAAAAGCTGCTGCGCGACCTGACATTGTGGGACAAGCGCGACGCCAAGATGACCGAGCTGTCGGGTGGCATGAAACGGCGGGTGATGATCGCCAAGGCGCTGTCGCACGAACCCGACATCCTGTTCCTCGACGAACCGACCGCGGGCGTCGATGTCGAACTGCGCCGCGACATGTGGCGGCTGGTCCATGACCTGCGCGAACGCGGCGTGACCATCATCCTGACCACCCATTATATCGAGGAGGCCGAGGAAATGGCCGACCGGGTGGGGGTGATCGCCAAGGGCCGGTTGATCCTGGTCGACGAAAAACAGGCGCTGATGCGCAAGCTGGGCAAGAAGACGCTGACGCTGACGCTGTCCGACCCGCTGCCGGAGGTGCCCACGGCGCTGTCGCACTGGCCGCTGGAGCTGACCGACGAAGGCCACGCACTGACCTTCGCGTTCGATGCCAATGCCGAGGATAATGGCGTGCGGGCGCTGCTGCGCGCGGCCGACGAGGCCGGCATCGCGTGGAAGGACATCGCGACCAAGCAATCGAGCCTCGAGGACATTTTCGTCGGGCTGGTCCACGAACAGGAGGCACGGGCATGACCTTCAACTGGCATGGCGTGCTGGCAATCTATCGCTTCGAACTGGCGCGGTTCGGGCGGACGATCTGGACCTCGCTGATGACGCCGGTCATCACCACCTCGCTCTATTTCGTGGTGTTCGGGACCGCGATCGGCAGCCGGATGAACGAGGTATCGGGCGTGCCGTACGGCGCGTTCATCGTGCCCGGGCTGATGATGCTGACCATGCTGACCGAGAGCATCTTCAACGCCAGCTTCGGCATCTTCATGCCGAAATGGTCGGGCACGATCTATGAACTGCTCTCGGCACCGATTTCCACGCTGGAGACGCTGGTCGGCTATGTCGGGGCGGCGGCGACCAAGTCGACGATCGTCGCGCTGGTGATCTTTGCGACCGCGCATCTGTTCGTCGACGTGCAGGTGGCGCATCCCTTCTGGGCGCTATGCTATCTGCTGCTGGTGGCGGTCACCTTCTGCCTGTTCGGCTTCATCCTCGGGCTATGGGCCAAGGGGTTCGAACAGTTGCAGGTCATCCCGCTGCTGGTGGTCACGCCGCTGACGTTCCTGGGCGGTGCCTTCTATTCGATCGACATGCTGCCGGGCGTCTGGCGGACGCTCAGCCTGTTCAACCCGATCGTCTATCTGATCAGCGGGTTTCGCTGGACCTTTTTCGGGACGGGCGATGTTTCGGTGGCGGCGAGCCTGGGCGCGACCTTGGGCTTTCTGCTGATCTGCGTGATGGTCATCACCATGATCTTCCGCACCGGGTGGCGGCTCAAGAAATAAGGGACGAGCGATGGATTTGGGAATTGCCGGCCGCAGGGCGATCGTATGCGCGTCGAGCGCGGGCCTTGGCCGGGCGTGTGCGCTGGAACTGGCGCGGGCGGGGGTCGATGTCGTGGTCAACGGGCGCGATGCGGCGAAGCTGGCCGAGACGGCGGCGGCGATCCGGGCGGAGACGGGGGTCACGGTGACCGAGGTCGTCGGCGACCTGTCGACCGAGCAAGGCCGCGCGGCGTTGCTGGCCGCCTGTCCGGACCCCGACATCCTCGTCAACAATAATGGTGGGCCGCCGCTCAAACCCTATACCGAGTTGGCAGCCGACGGCATCCGCGCCGGGATCGAGGCGAATTTCGTGACCCCTGCCCTGCTGATTCAGGCGGTGCTGCCGGGCATGGTCGAGCGTGGGTTCGGGCGGGTGGTCAACATCACCTCCGGGTCGGTCAAGATGCCGCTGCCGGGCCTCGACCTGTCGAGCGGGGCGCGGGCCGGGCTGACCGGGTTCGTCGCCGGGATCGCGCGGCAGGTGGCGGGGGCGAACGTCACGATCAACGGGCTGCTGCCGGGATCGTTCGATACGGCGCGCATTGCTTCCATGACCGAGGCGGCGGCGGAGAAGAACGGCACGACTCCGGCGCAGGAGAAGGCGAAGCGGGCGGAATCGATCCCGGCGAAGCGGATCGGCGATCCGGCCGAGTTCGGTGCGGCCTGTGCGTTTCTGTGTTCGGACAAGGCCGGGTTCATCACCGGGCAGAGCCTGTTGATCGATGGCGGGGCGTTTCCGGGGATTTTGTGATTTTCACGCGAAGGCGCGAAGGGGCAGAGAAGTAGAAGGGCTGTTCGCGCGAAGGCGCAAAGGACGCAAAGGGGTTGCGTCCGGGACGACTATTGCAGTTCCGGCGAAGCCTCTTGCTCGTTGCGGTCAAGTTGAAGAGCCGCTGTCGCGGCAGACGCTCCCGCTTTGCGCCCTTCGCGCCTTCGCGCGAAAATTCATCTGCTCCTTCTTCTCCGCCCCCGCGCCTCCTCGCGAACCCATTCTTCTTTCTCAGAAAATCCCGAGAAACTTCTTCCGCTGCTCCTTGCGCTCACCCCGGTTCGAACGGCCGTCTTCCGCCTTGGCCGTCGTCCCGCGACCGACATCGTCCCGCGCCTCGCCCTTGGTGGTGCGCTGCGCGCGGGCGGTGGCGCCGGCGAGGACCGGGCCGCATGCCGCGCTCTTCGCATCGCCCGGATCGACGAAGGCGAGCACGCCCGCCACCGGGCTGGCCACCACCGCGAGGCCGAGGCCGGCGCCGGCGCGGCCCAGCAGTTCGGGGCTGATGACCGAATAACGCGGCGCCGCGAAATAGCCGCCGATGCCGACCGGCGACTGGCCGGCGAACAGCGAGAATTTCTTCGAATCGGCGCGGACGGCCAGATCGATCGTTTCGTTGCGGAAGCTGAAGCCGCCGCGCCCGATCATCACATTCTTCTGCGTATCGATCAGGATCGGGTCGGCCGCCGCCACGCCGCCGCGCACGGTGAAGCCGATCAGCCCGCAGTTGATCCGTACCGGCTCCTTCAACTTCCCCTCGAACATCTTCTGCGCGAAGGTGCCGAGGTCGAGTTCGGACAGCTGGATATTACGGGTCCAGAAGCTGCCGGCGGGCAGGATGATCGCGATGCGCCCGTTCGAGGCGGCGAGCGAATCATGCACCGTGTCGCCGGTGCCGGTCAGCTGCACCCGCGCCTTGACCGTGCCGGTGGTGCCGGCTTCCTCGACGCCCCAGCCGGCGAGCAGGCGCCCCATCGGCGTCGGCGACAGGCGGATGTCGTAATCGGTGACGGCAGGGCGGCGGCGGGCATCGATGACGATGTCGGACGCGACGTTGCCGCGCGCCATCGCGAAGGTCAGCGGCGAGAGTTTGAGCAGCCGGTCGTTCAGGTCCAGCGTCAGGTCGACGTTCGACACCGGCAGGCTGCGGGCGCGGACGGTGCCGACCTTGTAGCGGACCTTCGCGTCGAAATTCCTGAGCGCGTCGACGTTCAGCTTCGCATCGGGCAGCAGGCGGGGGGCGCCGCCTTCGCGGACGATCGCGCCGGCTGCACCCTGTTTCTCGATCCGTTCGAGGTCGTAGCCGACGAAGGCCGACATATCGACGATGTCGAGCGTGCGCGAGGTCAGGTCGGCGGTGAGCAGCAGGCGCGGTTCGCGCTGGGTCACGGTCAGGCTGCCGGCAAGGTCGCTGTCGCCGAACACGCCCTTCAGCCGGGTGAATTTCCAGTCCGGCCCGTCCTTGGTCATGCGCCCGGTCAGACGGTAGGTGCGGGTGTCGGGGGTGACGATGCCGAGGGTTGCGAAGACGTCGGCGAGGTTGCGACCGCGCAGGCGCAGGGCGAGGTTCGATCCGTCGAGCTGGGTCGGGCCGGGCAGCGTGCCGGCGACGATCGCGACCGATCGGGCGACCTCGATCCGCGCGGTCAGCTGATTTTCGCCGCCGCGGATCGTCGTGTTGGGCGATTGCAACTGTCCGGTCAGGCGGAACGGGCGCCCGCGCACCGTGCCGCGTCCGGTCGCCCGAATCGCGCTGGCGAATTGCGTGCCCTCGCTGATCGTCGTGTCGAGGTCGAACGTCCCGTCGAGCAGGAATTGCGGATCGCGGTAGCGAATCTGCGTATCGCGGAAGATTCCGCTGCGCACGACCGGCAGGTCGAGCTTCTTGCCCGGCTCGTTCGGGTCGCCGAAGGTCCAGCTGTTGCGCTTGCGTGCCGCATCCCAGTGCAGGTCGGCCCGCGCGCCGTCGAGTTCCAGCCAGTTCACCCGCCGCCGCCCGAACAGGAAGGTCAACGTCGCGGTCGAGCTGTCGAGCTTCTTCGCTTCGAACAGATTGCCGCCGCCGGCCCAGTCGGGGTTCGACACCGACAGCCCTTCGGCGAGGAATTTGAGGTCGATGGGATTGAAGTAGAACTGGAAGTCGCCCGCCACCCGCACCGTCCGGCCGCTTTGCGAGGAAGCGATTCGTTCGAACGTGCCTTTCAGGAACCGCCCCTTGGTGACGAACAGCACCAGCCAGGCGAGGAAGATCGCGGCGACGATGCCGAGCACCGTCCGGATCGCGATTTTCCGCCAGTCACGGCGGCGGGGGGCGTCGGGCGCGCCGGCAGTCGGGGAAAGCTCGGCCATCGCGGCAACAGCGTTCGGGGGCGAAACGAGTTCCAGCGGTTGCGTTTTGTCCGGCGACGGGTTAGGGGCGCGCTCTTTCCACGACCTTTAAGGGATTCGCCCGGCCATCTGGGGCTGCCGCGGCAATCCGCACGTCGTGATTTATGAGGAGACCAAAATGCCCAAGCTCAAGACCAAGAGCGGCGTGAAGAAGCGCTTCAAGCTGACCGCCACCGGCAAGATCAAGCACGGTGTCGCCGGCAAGCGCCACCGCCTGATTTCGCACAACGCGAAGTACATCCGCCAGAACCGCGGGACTTCGGTCCTCGCCGACGCCGATACCGCCCGTGTCAAGGCGTGGGCGCCCTACGGCCTTCGTTAAGGAGTACTGAGCAATGGCACGTATCAAGCGCGGCACGACCACCAAGGCGAAGCACAAGCGTATTTTGGATCAGGCGAAGGGCTATTATGGCCGTCGCAAGAACACGATCCGCATCGCTCGCCAGGCCGTCGAAAAGGCCGGTCAGTACGCCTATCGCGACCGCAAGGTGAAGAAGCGGACCTTCCGTGGTCTGTGGATCCAGCGCATCAACGCCGGTGTCCGCGCGGAAGGCATCACCTATTCGCAGTTCATGCACGGCTGCAAGCTGGCCGGCATCGAACTCGACCGGAAGGTCCTGGCCGACATCGCGATGCACGAGGAAGCCGCCTTCAAGGCGATCGTCGCGCAGGCGAAGGCCGCCCTGCCGGAACAGGCCGCCGTCGCCGCGTAACGCGGACGGTTCCTGTCTTGGGTAAGAGAAACGCCGGTGGGGTGACCCGCCGGCGTTTTTCGTTGTTCTCGTCTCTTCCGTCATTCCCGCGAAGGCGGGAATGTGGATTCACGTTTGAAGTGCACCGGTTGAGAGCTGGGAGAATGCCTCGGCGGGAGTTTGGAAGTCGAGGCATTTTCCGGGGGTGTCGTTGAGGCGTTGTGCGATGGCGCGCAATCGAGCGGGCGAGAGCGCATCGAGGTCGGTTTTGCGCGGAAGGATGCGCCGGAGGCGGCCGATGGTGTTTTCGACGCTGCCTTTCTGCCAGGGGCAGCGTACGTCGCAGAAGAAGGTCTGCAACCCCAGGGAGTGCAGGCGATGATGTTCGGCGAACCCGGTGCCGTTGTCGAAGCTGATGGTGTGGCGAAGCGCTTTGGGGATGGTTCGGAATTGCCGTTCGATGTGGCGGACGGTCGTGGCTGCCTTGCGGGTTGCCGGCCGGTCGAGGAGGGTGAAACGCGTGGTGCGCTCGTGCAGCACGAGCACGTTGTGGCCATAGGCGGCAAACAGCATATAGTCGGCTTCCCGATGGCCTGGCTCGCTGCGTTCCCGGGCCTCGGGCGGGCGTTCGTGGATGGAGCGGCGGTGCTTGATGAAGCTGGCCGGGCTGCCGCCTCGTCGGGCATGGCGTCCCCGGCGTGCTTGGCGCGGGGCAGCAGGCGGTGCCAGTAATCCTTTTGCGCCGAGCGGTGATAGAGGAAGCGGTAGATTGACTCATGGCTGATGACGGTGCGACCTGCCTCGCGCGCCAGTCGGCCGGCGATCTGCTCGGGTGAATGTCCCATCGCAAGGCCTTGCCTGACCCGGTCCCGCAGGTCCGGCTGGCGCACCAGCTTGAAACGGCAGTCCCATCGTCGTCGTCGGGATGCCAGTGTGTCGGCACGGGCCGGCGCATAGCCGCCCGGCCATGCCTTCGTCGCACGGCTGTTGCTGCACAGCTCGCGGCCTGCCGTCGTATGACTGCGCCCGATTGCGGCACCGATCCGGCGGCACGACCAGCCCGATCGCCGCAGTCGGTCAATCTCGATCCGCTCATCCAGGCTGAGCTGCCTGTATCTCACTCCCATCGCGACACCACCTTATCGGTGGTGCACTTCTTTCGTGAGTCCGTGGAATCCATTGCCGCTGCCGTCTCGGCTCTATTAGCATCGTCAGCGTGTATGGGTTCCCGCCTTCGCGGGAACGACGAAAGGGGGGCGGGCGAATGCGCATCTTCGGACCCTGCGTGTACATCGTCGCCAGTCGCCGTAACGGTACCATCTACACTGGCGTCACCAGCAACCTCGTCCATCGCATCCATCAGCATCGCACCGGCACCTTCCGCGGCTTCACCGCAGACCACGATCGCCATCGCCTCGTGTGGTTCGAACGGCATGAGACCATGGAAACCGCGATCCAGCGCGAGAAGCGGATCAAGAAGTGGAACCGCGACTGGAAGCAGAATCTGGTCGAGCGGGACACCCCCCACTGGCACGACCTGTCCTCGGGGCTAGGCTTCTCTTCCGTTCCGCAATAAAGCCGGTCGCCTATCCCGACCACCGGAGCGACCGTGACCCCCGATCTCGACCAATTGCGTGCCGACCTGCTCGCCGCCATCGATGCCTCTGCCGGCGTCGATGCGCTGGAGGCGGTGCGTGTTCATGCGCTGGGCAAGCAGGGGGCGATCACCGGCCTGCTGAAGACGCTGGGCGGACTGTCGCCCGAAGAACGCCAGACGGTAGCGCCCGGCATCCATGCCCTGCGCGAGGCGGTGACGACCGCGATCGGCGCGCGCAAGGCGGAGCTGGAGGCGAAGGTGCTGGCGGCGAAGCTCGCGAGCGAGCAGGTCGACCTGACGCTGCCGGTCGACCGGCCGGCGCCGGGCGGGGTGCATCCGGTGGCGCAGGTGATGGACGAACTGGCCGAAATCTTTGCCGATCTGGGGTTCGCCGTCGCGACCGGGCCGGAGATCGAGGACGACTGGCACAACTTCACCGCGCTGAACATTCCGGAGACGCATCCGGCGCGTGCGATGCATGATACGTTTTACGCGCAGCCGCGACGCCCGCAGGGCGAGCAGCAGGCAAGCGCGGCCGGCGCTGCCCAAGCAGCGTCCGACGACGGTGGCTCCGCCACCGGCGCGCCCCAATCGGCCCGCGCCGGGCAAAGCCCGTCGCCGTCGGACGGTGCGGGCGCACCGCCGGCCGGTGCGGAGCAGGATCGAACCGTAGAACGGTTCGTGCTCCGGACCCACACCTCGCCCGTCCAGATCCGCACGATGATGACCCAAAAACCCCCGATCCGCATCATCGCGCCGGGCCGGGTCTATCGCAGCGACAGCGACGCGACCCACACCCCGATGTTCCACCAGATCGAGGGACTGGTGATCGATCGCGGCATCCATATGGGGCATCTCAAATGGACGCTGGAGACGTTCCTGAAAGCGTATTTCGAGCGTGACGACATCGTGCTCCGCCTGCGCCCCAGCTATTTCCCGTTCACCGAACCGTCGGCGGAGGTCGATATCGGCTACACGCTGGAAAAGGGCCGCCGCGTCGTCGGCGGTGATCCGGCGAAGGGCAATGGCGGCTGGATGGAGGTGCTCGGCAGCGGCATGGTCCATCCCAAGGTCATCGAGGCGTGCGGGCTGGACCCGAACGAGTGGCAGGGCTTTGCGTTCGGCACCGGCGTCGACCGGCTGGCGATGCTGAAATACGGCATGGACGATCTGCGCGCCTTCTTCGACGGCGATCTGCGCTGGCTGAAACATTATGGATTTTCGGCGCTGGACGTTCCCACGCTGTCGGGGGGAGTGACGGCATGAAGTTCACCTATGGCTGGTTGCAGCAGCATCTCGACACCGACGCGTCGCTCGACACGATCCTCGGCGCGCTGAACGCGATCGGGCTGGAGGTCGAAGGCGTCGAAAATCCGGGCGAGAAGCTGGCGGCGTTCCGCGTCGCCCGCGTGCTGAGCGCGGAGCGGCATCCGCAGGCGGATAAGCTGCAGGTGCTGTCGGTCGATGCCGGGGACGGTCCGTTGCAGGTCGTGTGCGGCGCACCCAATGCGCGGGCGGGCCTTGTCGGCGTGTTCGGGATGCCCGGCGCGACGGTGCCGGCCAATGGCATGGTGCTGAAGGTCGCGGCGATCCGCGGCGTCGAATCGAACGGCATGATGTGTTCGACCCGCGAACTGGAGCTAGGCGAGGATCATGACGGGATCATCGAACTGCCCGACGATGCGCCGGTCGGCACCCCCTTCCCCGCCTATGCCGGGCTGGACGATCCGGTCATCGACGTCAGCATCACGCCGAACCGGCAGGATTGCATGGGCGTGCGCGGCATCGCGCGCGATCTGGCGGCGGCAGGGTACGGGACGCTGAAGCCGCTGGCGGTGCCGGTGGTCGCGGGCGACGGCGACGGACCGGACGTGCGGATCGAGGACGCAGCGGGCTGCCCGGCCTTTTATGCGCAGGCGGTGCGCGGGCTGACCAACGGCGAGTCGCCCGAATGGATGCGCCGCCGGCTGACCGCGATCGGGCAGAAGCCGATTTCGACGCTGGTCGACATCACCAATTACGTGATGTTCGATCTGGGGCGGCCGCTGCACGTTTATGACATGGCGAAGCTGACCGGCGGGCTGGTCGCGCGGAAAGCCGTGGCGGGTGAAAGCGTCATGGCGCTGAACGGCAAGTCCTATACGCTGGACGGCGGCGAAACGGTGATCGCCGACGACAGCGCAGTGCACGACATTGGCGGTATCATGGGCGGCGAGCATTCGGGCGTGTCGGAGACGACCACCGACGTGCTGATCGAATGCGCCTATTTCACCCCCGAAGCCATCGCGCGGACCGGGCAGAAACTGGCGCTGACCAGCGATGCGCGCACCCGGTTCGAACGCGGGGTCGACCCGGCGTTCCTCGACGCGGGCCTTGCCATCGCGACCGATTATGTGCTGCGCCTGTGCGGCGGGCGGCCGAGCGGGGTGACGCTGGCGGGATCGCCGCCGGTTACGCCGCGCACGATCACCCATCAGCCCGAACGGGTGGCGACGCTGGGCGGGCTGGACGTCGCCGAGGACCGGCAGCGCGAGATTCTCGAACGGCTGGGCTTCGTGGTCGGCGATGGCTGGCAGGTGACGATCCCGTCGTGGCGGCGCGATATCGACGGCACCGCCGATCTGGTCGAGGAAATCATCCGCATCGAGGGGCTGGACAAGGTTCCCTCGACCCCGCTCGACCGCCCGGCGGGCGTCGCCGTGCCGACCGCGACGGCGGAGCAGAAGCTGGAGCGGCGGCTGCGGCGTGCGGCGGCGGCGCGCGGGCTGGCCGAGGCGATCACGTGGAGCTTCATCGCCGAGGACGAAGCCGCGCCGTTCGGGGGCGGTGCGTGGGAGGTCGTGAACCCGATCGCCAATGACATGCGCATCATGCGGCCGTCGCTGCTGCCCGGATTGCTGAGTGCGGCGGCACGCAATCTGAAGCGCGGCCAGTCGAGCGTGCGGCTGTTCGAGATCGGGCGGCGCTATCTGGCCGATGCCGAGCGGATGACGCTGGGCATCGTGTTCGCGGGCGAGCGGTCCCCACGCGGCTGGCGCGGGGGCAAGGCGCAGGGGTTCGACGCGTTCGATGCCAAGGCCGAGTTGCTGGCGCTGCTGGAAGCGGCAGGGGCGCCGGTCGGCAACCTCCAGGTGATGGAGGCGCCGGGCGACGTCTATCATCCGGGGCAGTCGGCGACGCTGCGGCTGGGGCCGAAGACGGTGCTGGCGAGCTTCGGCGTGCTGCACCCGACGGTCGCCAAAGCGTTCGACCTGCCCGCGGGCACGGTCGCGGCCGAACTGTATCTCGACGCGCTGCCGGCCAAGCGCGGCGGCGGGGCCATGCGCGGGGCCTATGCGCCGCCAGCGTTGCAGGCGGTGACGCGCGACTTCGCGTTCGTGGTGGCCGAACGCGTGAGTGGCGACCAGCTGGTGCGGGCGGTGCGCGGCGCGGACAAGGCGGCGATCGTCGATGCGCGGCTGTTCGACGTGTTCGCCGGCGCTGGCGTCGAGCCGGGGCATAAGAGCCTTGCGATCGAGGTTACGTTGCAGCCGGGTGCCAAGAGCTTCACCGATGCCGAACTGAAGGCGGTGTCGGACAAGATCGTCGCGGCGGCAGCCAAGATCGGCGGGAGCCTGCGCGCATGACCGTGACGCTGACCAACGGCACGCTGACCGTCGCGATCGAACCGCTGGGCGCGGAGCTGCATTCGATCAAGGACCGGCAAGGCCGCGAGTTGATGACCGATGCCGATCCGGCCTATTGGACCGGGCATGCGCCGATCCTGTTCCCGATCATCGGTGCGGTGCAGGACGACCGCTATCATGTGGATGGCGAGGTCTATCATCTCGCCAAGCATGGCTTTGCGCGCCGGGCGAGGTTCGCGACGGTTGCGCGGACCGAGACTTCGGTGCGGTTCGAACTGGTCGATGATGCGGAGACGCGGAAGGTCTATCCGTTCGCGTTCGTGCTTCACGTGGAACATCGGCTGGACGGGGCGACCCTGCATAGCGAGGTGACGGTGACCAACACTGGCGACCGCGACCTGCCGGCGAGCATCGGCTTTCACCCCGCCTTTGCCTGGCCGCTGCCTTATGGGCGGGACCGGGCGGACCATCGCATGGTGTTTTCGGACGCCGAAGTCGGCACCGTCGCCGCGATCGCGGCCAACGGGACGATCGCGCCGGACCGGCGGCCCGATCCGGTCGTGGACCGGGTACTGACGCTGACCGACGAATTGTTCGCGAACGATGCGCTGGTGTATGATCCGGTTCGAAGCACCTGGGTGCGGTATGGGGCCGGGGACGGGCCGCAGTTGCGGGTCGATTTTCCGGGGATGCCGAAGCTGGGGATCTGGACCAAGCCGGGTGCCAGCTTCGTGTGTATCGAGCCGTGGAACGGGATCGCCGACCCCGAGGGGTTTTCCGGCGACATCTTCGACAAGCCGGGCATCCACCGGGTCGCGCCGGGGCAGTCGCATCGGGCGGCGATGTCGGTGACGTTGGAAAGCTGATTTTCACGCGAAGGCGCGGAGACGCGAAGAGAAGAAGGCAGGTTGGTTTCGCGCAAAGGCGCAAAGGACGCAGAGGGATTGCGGTCTTGGCGACCGGGTGCCTTCGGCAGACCGTTACTACGGTTGCAGCGAAGAGAAGGCCGCTGTCGCGGCGAAGCTTCCTTGCGGACGCAACCTCTTTGCGTCCTTTGCGCCTTTGCGCGAAACCAAACTCCGCGCCTTTGCGCCTTCGCGTGAACCCACCTCCTTCTTCTCCCCCGAACCACACGAACCCAAACTTGCCGCCTCCCCCGGCCCACACTAAAGGCCGGCGATGGACCATATTTCCGATCGCCGCACTTTTGCGATCATCTCCCACCCCGACGCCGGCAAGACGACGCTGACCGAAAAGCTGCTGCTGTTCGGCGGTGCGATCCACCTGGCGGGTGAGGTCAAGGCACGCGGTGCCGCCCGGCGGGCGCGGTCGGACTGGATGAAGATCGAGCAGCAGCGCGGGATTTCGGTCACCTCGTCGGTGATGACGTTCGAACGCAACGGGTTGACCTTCAACCTGCTCGACACGCCGGGCCACGAGGACTTCAGCGAAGACACCTATCGCACGCTGACCGCGGTCGATTCGGCGGTGATGGTGATCGACGCGGCGAAGGGTATCGAGCCGCAGACCCGCAAGCTGTTCGAAGTATGCCGGTTGCGCAGCGTGCCGATCATCACCTTCGTCAACAAGGTCGATCGCGAAGGGCGCGATCCGTTCGCGCTGCTCGATGAAGTCGCCGACATGCTCCAGCTCGATGTGTGCCCGATGACATGGCCGGCGGGCATGGGCGGGCAGTTCGAGGGAATCTACGACCTGGTCGACAACCGGCTGTTGCAGCCCGAGGCCGGGACCAAGGATTTTCAGGGCAAGGTCGAACAGTTCGTCGGGCTGGACGATCCGCGCATCGACGATGTGCTGTCGGCCGAAGGCGCCGAGCGGCTGCGCGAGGAAGCCGAACTGGCGACCGGCGGTTATGCCGCGTTCGATGGCGCGGCGTATCGCGCAGGCGACCTGACCCCGGTCTATTTCGGGTCGGCATTGAAGGAGTTCGGCGTCGATTCGCTGATCGACGCGATCGCGCGCCATGCCCCGCCGCCCCGCCCGCAGCCGGCCGAGCCGGCTGCCGTCGATCCGACCGACGACCGCGTCACCGGGTTCGTGTTCAAGGTGCAGGCGAACATGGACCCCAATCACCGCGACCGGATCGCGTTCATGCGGCTGTGTTCGGGGACGTTCAAGCGCGGCATGAAGCTGACCCCGACCGGCCATGGCAAGCCGATCGCGATCCATTCGCCGATCCTGTTCTTCGCGCGCGAACGCGAACTGGCGGACGAGGCCTATCCGGGCGACATTATCGGCATTCCCAACCATGGCACGCTGCGGGTCGGCGATACGCTGTCGGAGCGGGCCGATGTGCGCTTTACCGGGCTGCCGAACTTCGCGCCGGAAATCCTGCGGCGCGTGGTGCTGAAGGACCCGACCAAGACCAAGCAGTTGCGCAAAGCGCTGGACGACATGGCCGAAGAGGGCGTTACGCAGGTCTTCTATCCCGATATCGGATCGAACTGGGTGATCGGGGTGGTCGGGCAGTTGCAGCTGGAAGTGCTGCTGAGCCGGCTGGAGGTCGAGTACAAGGTCGCGGCGGGGCTGGAAATGGCACCGTTCGAGACGGCGCGCTGGGTGTCGGCGGCGGATGCGGCGGATTTGAAGGCGTTTACCGATTTGCATCGTAGCGCGATGGCGAAGGATCGCGACGGAAACCCGGTGTTTCTGGCGAAGAGCGCGTGGGAGGTCGGGTATATCGCCGACCGCTATTCGAAGGTGACGTTCGCGGCTACGCGGGAGCGCTGAGAAACTTGGATCGTCACCCCAGCGCAGGCTGGGGTCTCCCGCCGCGGGGGCGCACTTGATCCGAAAGAGACCCCAGCTTTCGCTGGGGTGACGTTCGTGGCGATGATCGGGCGTTACGCCACCCAGTCGCGGCTCAATCGGCGGCTGGCGAGGGCCATTAGTGCGCCTGCTACTAGATAGAGGCACAGCGCCGCTGCGATCGCGTAGCGGAGCGATTCGGTACCGTAGGTCGGGGCTAGACCCTTTGACAATTGCCCCACGAACCAGCTGCCCAGCCCCAAGCCGATCAGGTTGTTGATGAGCAGGAAGCACGCCGACGCCGTGGCGCGCATATGGGCGGGTACGAGGTGCTGGACGGCGGTCAGCACCGGGCCGAGCCACACATAGACCAACGCCTGCGGAATCACGAACAGCGCGAAGGCAGCGAGCCAGCTGCTCGACAGCACGCCGGCGATGAACAGCGGCGTGCCCAGCACGTAGCACAGCGCCGGCAGCAGCGCGTACCAGCGTTTGTTCCGCGCGCCCAGCCGGTCACCGAGCGAGCCGCCGAGCAGGATGCCGGCCACCCCGCCGCTCAGCAGCAGCGCGCCGAAGAACTGGCCGGTCTGGATCAGGTCGAGGCCGAAGCTGCGCATCATCAGGCTGGGCAGCCAGAAGCCGACGCCATAGCCGCACATCGACCCCGCCGCCGCACCGAACGCCAGCAGCCAGAAGCTGGGTTTGCGCGCGAGGATGCCGAACACGCGACCTACCGGGATACGGTCGGCGCTGGCAGCGGCGCGGGGCGGGTCCTTCACGATCCAGCGGAAGAAGGGCGCGATGACCAGCCCGGCGATGCCGACGGTGTAGAAGGCGGTACGCCACTCGACCGCCTGTGCGATATAGCCGCCGAGCAACACGCCGCCCGCCGCCCCGAGCGGAATGCCGAGCGAATAGATGGCGAGCGCGCGGGCGCGACGTTCGGGGGGGAAGGTGTCGGCGATCAACGCATAGGACGGGGCGACGCCGCCCGCCTCCCCCACCCCTACCCCCAAGCGATACAGGAACATCTGGGTGAAGTTCTGCGCGGTGCCGCACAGCGCGGTGAAGGCGCTCCAGACGGCGAGGCTGAGCGTGATGACCCAGGTGCGGCTGGTGCGGTCGGCGATCAGGGCGAGCGGGATCGCCAGCGTCGAATAGAGCGCGGCGAAGGCGATGCCGCCAAGTATCCCCATCTGCCCGTCGTCGAGGCCAAGGTCGCGCTGCACCGGCTGCGCCAGGATCGCGAGGATCTGCCGGTCGAGGAAGTTGAAGCTGTAGACCAGCAGCAACATGGCGAGGGTGATGCGGGGGTTTTTGGTCATCGGGACACTCTTGCTCCTCCCCGGCACGGGGAGGGAGACCATGCGTAGCATGGTGGAGGGGCGTCGCCACCTCCGCCACGGTTGCGTTCGGGGACACCCCCCTCCACCAGCTTCGCTGGTCCCCCTCCCCGCGGAGCGGGGAGGATTTAGAACTTCACCTCGAACGTTGCCGTGGCGGTGCGCGGCGGGCCGTAATAGCCGATGATCGAATTGCCGAAGAGCGCGCCGGGGAAGTTGTAACCGCCGACCCGGTAGCGCTGGTCGGTCAGGTTGCGCAGCGCCATGCCGAGGCGATAGCGGCCATCGCCCGAAATCCAGTTGGCGGCGGCGTTGACCAGCGCATAGCCGTCCTGATCGAGTGCCGGCGTCGGGATCTCGAACAGCGCATAATCGCTGCGCAGCGTGACTTCGGGGGTTACCGACAGCATGCCCCCGGCGAAATCGGTCGAGGCGGTGAACGATGCGGCGGCTGTGAACTCCGGCGTATTCTGGAACACGCGCTGGTTCGACACATCGACCGGCGTGGTGCCGCCGCCGATGAAGGTCAGGAATTCCTTGTAATCGGCATTGGTGTAGCCGAATGAGACCTGCGCCGAGAAATTGCGCGACGGGACCATCCGCCCCTCGATCTCCAGCCCGTAAATGTCGGCCTTGCCGGCGTTATCCACGAAGCTGGCGATGCCGCCGGCGACGTTGGGCACCTGAATCGTGACCTGCTGATCGGTGTAGCGCGAATAATAGCCGGCCATGTTGAGGAACAGGGTACGGTCGAGGAACGCGCCCTTCATACCGACTTCGTAGCTGGTGATCTTTTCGGGGTCATAGCCATTGACCGTCGTCGGCGTGAACACCGCGTCGCCGCGCATGTCGAAGCCGCCCGATTTGAACCCCCTGCCCCATGACGCGTAGAGGTTCAGGTCCCGGCGGGGTTCATAGCTGATCGAGACGCGCGGGGTGAACTGGTCGAAGCTGCGGTCGTTGGTGTAATCGGTGCGGATCAGGCCCGGCACCGCAGCGGCGTTGCCGAACCGGGGCGAACGGATGCCGGTATAGTTGCGGCGGAACACCGTGCCGGTCTTGTCGTCCTTGGTATAGCGCAGGCCGCCCGAAATCTTGAGCTTGTCGGTCACGTCGAAGCTGATGTCGCCGAATGCGGCGTAGCTTTTGGTCTTCACTTCGCCCGAGGTCAGCGTGGTGAGGTTCAGCCCGCCGACCACCGTGTCGAACGCGCCCGAGGCATCGGCGTTGAGATAATAGAGGCCGACGACGCCCTGAACCCGGTCGCCTTGCAACAACAGTTGGAGTTCCTGCGTGAACTGCCAGTCGTCATATTCCGCCGGCACGTCGAGCGTGGGGAGCGCGGTATTGTCGAAATCGATGAGGGTGTTGGTGGCACCTTCGCGGTACGCGCTGATCGATTTGAAGGTCAGCAGGTCGCTGAGCTGGAACTCGCCGGTCAGCGACAGCCCCTGCGCCACCACCCGGTTGCGGTCGCCGATGCCGGCGCGGGTGTCGTAGACATTGCCGGTCGGAGCGTAGCGCGGGTCGTTGCCATTGCCGACCAGCCGCGTGCCGTGGCGCGGGTTCGACCGGTCGAGCGTGCGGTCGCCCGCGACGCGCACGAAGATCGCATCGGTCGGGGTCCATTCGGCCGACACGCGCGCGGCCAGCACGTCCTTGTCATATTGGTCGGCGCCGGTGGTCAGGTTGGTGCCGTAACCGTCGCGCTTGTAGCGGGCGATCGCGCCGCCGATCGCGAAGGTGTCGCCGATCGGCACGGTCACCTGCCCTACCAGATCGAACTGGTTGTACGAGCCGTAGGAGGCGCGGGCGGTGGCGGCATAGTCGTTGCCCAGCCGCTTGGTGACGTATTTGATCGCGCCGCCGATGGTGTTGCGGCCATAAAGCGTGCCCTGCGGCCCGCGCAGCACCTCGACCCGCTCCACGTCGAAAATGTCGAGAACGGCACCTTGCGGCCGGGCGACATAGACATCGTCGAGATAGAGGCCGACGCCCGGTTCGAAGCCCCATAGCGGGTCCTGCTGCCCGACGCCGCGGCTGAAGGCGATCAGCGTCGAGTTCGATCCGCGCGCGATCTGCAGCGTCAGGTTGGGCGTCTTGTCCTGCAACGCAGTGATATCGACCGCGCCGGTCCGCTCCAGCTGGTCGCCGGTCACGACCGACATGGCGATCGGCACGTCGATGACGCTTTCGGCGCGGCGCCGGGCGGTGACGACGATGTCGCCGTCGCCCTGATCCTCAACCACCGACGCCGATTCGGCCGGTGCCGTGGGCGGAGTTTCCGTGGTTTGCGCAAGCGCTGGCGATGCGGCGAGGGCCGCCCCCATCAACAGCGTGGCGCGGATTCCGAATGTGCGACGCATCGACCTCTCCCTGTGTTCAACGCCACCCGTTGGCCGGGTTGTACGCCGTTGCGCTTCGCTATACTGAAAGCTGAACCGGGTTTCAACTTATGCCCGGAGCATAGGGGAGAAAAATCATGGCGACCGACGCTGCCGGTCCCGGCGGAAGCGCGCCGGTGGACAAGGTACCGCGCACCGAACGCGGTCGCCGGACGCAGCGCGCGATCCTCGACGCCGCCGCCGCCGAGTTCGGCGAAAAGGGGTTTCACGAAGGATCGATCAGCGGGATTACGCGGCGGGCGGGCGTGGCGCTCGGCAGTTTCTATACCTATTTCGATTCGAAGGACGCGGTGTTCCGTGCGCTGGTCGCCGACATGTCGGCGCAGGTGCGCGACCATGTCGCGCCGGCGATTCGCGGAGCGGACGGGCGGATCGCCGCCGAGCGCGCCGGGTTGCTGGAATTCATCCGCTTCGTGCGGACGCACAAGGAAATCTACCGAATCATCGACGAGGCGGAGTTCGTCGATCCCGCGAGCTTCCGGCGGCATTATTCGACCACGGCGGAGCGGATCGCGGCGCGCATCCGCACCGGGCCGGAGGATGCGCAGGCCGAGGTTCAGGCATGGGCGATCATGGGGATGAACGTGTTTCTGGGCCTGCGCTACGGCGTGTGGGACGAGGATCGCGCGCCCGAGGACGTGGCGGATGTTATCGCTTCGCTGCTGGCGCGGGGGATTTTTGGTTCACGCGAAGGCGCGAAGGAAGAAGTTTAGGGGTTCCCGCGGAGACGCGGAGACGCGGAGGGGTTGCTTGCCTGGCGAGCGGCGCGCGTTCGGAAGACGGCGCGCCCGGTGATGACGACAGATAAGGGCCGCTTCGCAGCCGGCCCTCTCTCTGCGCCTCCGCGTCTCTGCGCGAACCTATTTCTTGAGCAGGTCCTTGAGGCCCCCCAGCGCCGACATCGGTCCCGCCTCTTCCTCCTTCAGCACGCCGGCCGAGCGCAGCGCTTCCTCGGCATGGGGGCTGCGGGGATAGGGGTCGAGCGCGAGCGCGAGGGTTTCCGCCGCCGCCTCGCCGAGGTCGATCGACGCACCGGTATAGAACATCGTATCCATCGCATCGTCGTCCAGCTCGACATCGCTGCCCTCGACGCTGCCTTCGGGAAGGAAGCGCAGGGTGAAGGCTTCGTCGACCGACTCGGGCACCGGTTCGCCGCTGGCGACGCAGGGTTGCGCGACCTTGGCCGTCAGGCGACCGGTAGCGACGATGCCGGCGGCGTCGCGGCGCAGGCTATAGTCCGCCTCCAGCACATCCAGTTCGAGCAGGTTGAAGCGCCCCATGAGCCGGCGGCGTTCGTCGGCATCGGCCGCGATATGCTGGCGCATCTCGCCCTCCCCGATCTGGTCGATGCGGACGGGACGGTGAAATTCGGGGGTCATGGCAGGGTTCCGGCAAGAAGATCGTCGATGGCCACGCCGTCCAACGCGGCGCGGAAGTTGCGCAATTCGGTCGCGACATGGGCGAGTGCGGCGGGCGCGGGTTCCTGCCCGCGATACAGGTTGCGGACCAATGCGGCGTCGAGGCCGCCATCGGCCAGCCCGTCGCGATAGGCACCCAGCCGTCCGCCCAGCGCGGCCATCATCCGCCCGATATGCTTGCCGACGACCATGTCGCCGAACCCGATCTGGCGCAGTTGCCCGTCCATGTCGTCGACGAAACATTCGGCGAGGCTTGCGGAAGGCACGGCCCCTGCCCCCTCGCCCTCCAGCCGGAGCATGACCATCGACAGCATGGCGGCGATCATGTCGAACCGGCCGTCGAGCGTGTCGGGCACTGCGCCGGCCAGATACCAGTGCGGCATCCGCCCGCGCGCGACCACCGCCTGATACAGCGTGGCGGCAATGCGCGGCAGCGGTTCGCGACGGAACAGGCGGGATAGCGGCATGACTCTCCGGGCAGATGAAGGGCGCGCTTGTGGATGGCGCGGGTCCGTCATATTGAACGCATGGCCGCGCGATGCAATCGCGTGCGCCCGGTCGCGCGTTCGCTGGACGGAGATTTTATGGTTCGGTTCCCCACCCGTGGCGCAGTGGCGCTGATGATCGCCTGTGCCGCGGCGGGCCTGGGAGGCTGCACGAAGCTGCGCAGCCATCAGGGCTATGTCATCGACCCCGATCTGGTGAACGCGGTGCAGCCGGGCGTCGACACCCGTCAGTCGGTGCTGCAGACGCTGGGCACGCCGACCTTCGTCGGGCAGTTTTCCGACCGCGAATGGTTCTATCTGTCGCGCGACAGCCGCAACCTGGCGTTCAACCGACCGCGCGCCGTCGACCAGACGACGTTGAAGGTCACCTTCGACCAGGCGGGCAACGTGACCGCGATCGACCGCACCGGCGTGGATCAGGTCGTCGGCATCAGCCCGTGGGACAAGAAGACCCCGACGCTGGGCCGCGAATCGAACTTCTTCCGCGACCTGTTCGGCAATATCGGCACGGTCGGGGCGCCCGGCACCGGCGGTCCGGCGCAGAACCGGTAAGGGTTGCACCGTCGTTTCGGCGGCCGCCGGACAAGAGTAGCAGGCGGTGGAAGGAAGAAGCGGGATCCCGGATCAAGTCCGGGGTGACGGCTTTCTTCCGGCAGCTCGCACGCCAAGCCTTTCAAAACCCTGACGATCGCATTCGCGGAGCGTTCAGCGCGACTCGGGCATTGCCATCCTCATCACGAGGAAAGGAGCAATCCCCATGCGAAAGATCATTCTGGCGGCGCTGGCCGCCACCGTCGCCCTCCCCGCCGTCGCCACCCCGGCCATGGCGCAGTCGCGCTACGACCTGCGCCGCGACCGGCAGGACGTTCGCGAGGAACGGCGCGAATATCGGCAGGCGCTGCGCCATGGCAGCCCGCGCGACATTCGCGAGGAACGCCGCGAGCTGAACCGTGCGCGGTGGCAGTATCGCGAGACCCGGCGGGACCGGGCATGGGGCCGCAACGACTGGCGGGCCTATCGTCAGGGGCATCGCAACCTGTACGCGCGCGGCAACTGGAACGCGCCGTTCCGTTATCAGACCTTCCGCCCCGGACTGGCGATCGGCCGGCCCTATTATGCGCAGCGTTACTGGATCGCCGATCCGGGCCGCTATCGCCTGCCGCCCACGCGTGGCGCCCAGCGCTGGGTACGGCATTATAACGACGTCGTGCTGGTCGATTACCGGCGCGGCCGGGTGGTCGACGTGATCCGCAATTTCTATTGGTGATCAGGCGGTTCGGCCGCGCCGTCGATACGCTCGGCGCGGCCGGTGCGCGGGGCACCAGTCCCGAAAGGGGATTTAGGACCGTTTGCGCCAACGTCCCGAGTCCCGACCGGTTCAATCGCGATCGATAAATATTAAGGATGAACGCGGGCGTGACCGCGGCGAATTGCTTGTCCCGCCGAATCGCATCGTTATACGATAAGCCCCGGGGCAGTTTCGGGGGGAACGGGCATGGACGCGGTCATCGCATGGATCGATGCGATCGCGCGCGAAACCATGTTGTTCGCCGGCGTCGGATTCCTGATCGGCGGGCTGGACGATCTGGCGGTCGATACCGCGTTCCTGATCCGCGCGCTGCGCCGCTGGTGGCGCGATACGCCTCAGGCGACGCTGGACGATTTTCGGGTCGAGGGCTGTACCGCGCGGATCGCGGTACTGGTGCCCGCATGGGACGAAGCCGCGGTGATCGGCGCGATGCTGCGCGCGACGCTGGCTCGGTTCGATCATCCCGACTGGCGGCTCTATGTCGGCGCCTATCCCAATGACCGTGCGACCATCGCCGCGATCGTGGCGATCGCGACCGAGGACGACCGGGTACGGCTGACGCTGACGCCGACCCCCGGTCCGACGACCAAGGCCGATTGCCTGAACGCATTGTGGCGTGCGGTCGTGGCCGATGGCGGGGCGGAGGAGCGACCGTTCACCGCGATGGTGCTGCACGATGCCGAGGACGTCGTTCATCCCGGCGAGCTGCGGGTGTACGACCATCTGCTGCGCACGGCCGATACGGTGCAAATTCCGGTCCTGCCGCTGGCCGATGCGCAATCGCGCTGGGTATCGGGCCATTATATCGACGAATTTGCCGAGGCGCATGGCCGGCAATTGCCGGTGCGCGGGGCGTTGGGGGCGGAGCTGCCGCTGGCCGGGGTCGGCTGCGCGATTTCGGCCGACATGCTGGCGCGCATCGCCGAGCGACGCGGCGGATTGCCGTTCGACGAGATCAGCCTGACCGAGGATTACGAGCTGGGCCTGACCGTCCGCGCGCTGGGCGGGCGGGGGCTATTCGTGCGCGTGGCGGAGGCACCGGGCGGGCCGCCGGTGGCGGTGCGCGCCTATTTCCCCGCGCGGCTGGACGCCGCCGTCCGGCAGAAGGCGCGGTGGATGACCGGCATCGCGCTGGCTGGATGGGACCGGATCGGATGGCAGGCGGGCGGGGGGCTGCACGACCACTGGATGCGGATGCGCGACCGGCGGGCGATCCTGGCGATACCGGTGCTGGCGGTCGCCTATATCGCGCTGATCGCGTGGGGCCTCGCCGGGATGGCGCATGGTTTGCGCGGGAGCGTGGCGCCGGCGGTCGATCCGGCGCTGCAGCTGGTGCTGGCGATCAACCTGTGCCTGTTGGTGTGGCGGACGGCGATGCGCTGGGCATTGGTGCGGCGTGCCTATGGCCGGGGGGAGGCGTGGCGGTCGATCCCGCGCATGCTGGTCGGCAACCTCGTCGCGCTGCTCGCCGCGCGACGCGCGATCCTGCGCTATGCCGCGACGCTGCGCGGGCGGCCGCTTCGCTGGGACAAGACCGCGCATCACTTTCCCGACATCGCCGGGTTGTCGAAGCGATGACACCGGCGCGCGGACGCCCGTTGCGCTTTCTGGCGCTGGTCACGACCGGCTGGGTGGGCATGCGGGTCGCGCTGTTGTGGCCCGAAGGCTTGCCGCCGGACCGCTGGGTGCGGATCGTGCTGCCGGGCGGGCAGGGGGCGCCGGTCGCGCGGCCGATCGCCGCCGTGCGCCCGAGCGGCGCGATGGCACGCCCCGTCAGCGTTCCTACTGTCGCCGTTCCAGCCGCAATGGTGCCGGTCGAGCGGGCAGTGGCTTTCGAGACGAACGGTGGAACCGCCACAGCCGCCGATCCCGACCGGGTGCGACTGGCGTTGCTGGCGATGGTCGGGTTCACCTCTGCCGAACTGGTCGACGGGCCGGCCGCGCCGATATTGTCGCCACCGGTGCCGCCGGCGTCCGGACCGCACATGACGGTCAGCCTCTGGGCGCTGGCGCGACCGGGGGCGGCAACCGGCGGGCCGGTGCAGCTGGGCGGCGGACAGGCGGGACTGCGCGTGCGGATGCCGGTAACGCCGGACGGGCGGGCGGCGGTCGCGGCACGGGTGGCGACGCCGCTGGCGGGGCAGGGGCGGGAAGCGGCGCTGGGCGTCGAATGGCGTCCGCTGCCGGCACCGGTCGCAATGGTGGTCGAGCGGCGCGTTGCGCTGGACAAGGGGCATGGCGGGACCGGCATGGGACTGATCGCCGGGATCGATCGGGCGCTGCCCGGCAATCTGGCCGTCGAAGCCTATGGACAGGCAGGTGCGGTCGCACGCGACGGCATCGAACCCTATGCCGATGGCGCGGCGCGGGTGCTGCATCCGGTGGCGACCATCGGCCGCAGTGCGATCCGGCTGGGGATCGGCAGCTGGGGCGGGGCGCAGCGGGAGGGCGCCCGCATCGATATCGGGCCGTCCGCGGTCGCGACGCTGCCGGTCGGGCGGGGCGCGGTGCGGCTGTCGCTCGACTGGCGGCAACGGGTGGGGGGTAACGCCGCGCCCGGATCGGGACCGGCCCTGACCCTCGGCAGCGACTTTTGACGCGCCGGGTGGCACGGGGAACGCGAACGCGGTAACCGGGAAGCCCATGGACCTGTACCTCCCCATCGCCAACCTGTCGGTCAATGCGCTGGTCATCGTGCTGCTGGGCGGCGGGGTCGGGTTCCTGTCGGGCATGTTCGGGGTCGGCGGCGGGTTCCTGACGACGCCGCTGCTGATCTTCTACGGCATTCCGCCGACCGTCGCCGCGGCGTCGGCCGCCAGCCAGGTGACGGGGGCGAGCGTGTCGGGCGTGTTCGCGCATCTGCGGCGCGGCGGCGTGGATTTCCGCATGGGATGGGTGCTGGTCGCGGGCGGCGTGCTGGGGTCGGTCGCGGGCGCCGGCGTGTTCCGGCTGCTGCAGGCGAGCGGGCAGATCGATACCGTCATCGCGATCCTGTACGTCGTCATGCTGGGGTCGATCGGCGGGTTGATGCTGAAGGAAGCGATCGTCGCGGTCCGTGTGCTGCGCGGCGCGATCCCGCCCCGGCCGGCGCGGCGGCGGCATCATCCGCTGGTCGCGGCACTGCCGCTACGGTGGCGCTTCTATGCGTCGGGGCTGTATATCTCGCCGCTGGCACCGTTGCTGCTGGGGTTCGCGACGGGGATGCTGACCGTGCTGCTGGGCGTGGGCGGCGGGTTCATCCTGGTGCCGGCGATGCTGTATCTGCTCGGCATGGGCACGCGGGTGGTCGTCGGTACGTCGCTGTTCCAGATCCTGTTCGTCACCGCCGCGTCGACCATGGTCCATGCGCTGACGACCAAGGCGGTCGACATCGTGCTGGCGGTACTGCTGCTGGTCGGCTCCGTTACCGGCGCGCAGATCGGCGCGCGGTTCGCGCAGAAGGCCAAGCCCGAATATCTCCGCCTCGCGCTCGCCATCATCGTGCTGGCGGTGGCGTTCCGCATGGCGCTGGGGCTGGGATGGCGGCCGGACGACATCTATACGGTGCAGCCGGCATGAGGCGGGCGATGGCCCTGACGCTGCTGGCACCACTGGCGATGGGTGCGGCGGGACCGGTGCTGGTGCCCGATGTGTCGACCCGCGATGTGCAGATCGCCTATTCCTTCACCGGGGCCGAACTGCTGCTGTTCGGGGCGATCCTCTATCCCGGCGGGCGGGTGCCGCAGGGCGACCGGCCGGCGGACATCGTCGTGGTGGTGAAGGGGCCGCCCGAATCGATCGTCGTGCGCGAGAAGGAGAAGGTTGCCGGCATCTGGGTCAATGCCGACCGGATGCGCTATCGCTCCGCACCGTCCTTCTATGCCATCGCGTCGGCGCGGCCGATCGAGCAGATGGTCGACGAGCGGACACGCGCGATCTACGAACTGGGCTTGGACAGCTTGCAATTGTCGCCCGCCGCCGGGACTTCGGCCGAGGATCAGGCGCGCTTCGCCAAGGGGTTCGTCGATCTGCGCGGACGCGCCGGGCTGTACCGCGAGACGCCGAACGCGGTCGAGATCACCGACGACGTGCTGTACCGCGCATCGATCACCATTCCGGCGCGGGTGCCGGTGGGGAAGTTCACTGCCGAAACCTTCCTGATCCGCGACGGGCGCGTGCTGGCGGCGGCGGTGCGCGACATCGAGATCCGCAAGTCGGGGTTCGAACGCTTCGTGGCGCTCGCGGCGAACCGGGCGTCGTTATGGTACGGGCTGGCGGCGGTGCTGCTGTCGGTCGGGTTCGGCTGGGCGGCAGGTGCCTTGTGGCGGCGGTTTTGACCTGACAATATCAAACTATTGTTTTTTATAGATAAAATTCGCAGAGCCGTTCCAAAGTTCACTAAGTTCACACTCGCCGCAGTTTGTCATGATCGACGCGGAGCGTATCGGCGGCGGGCATGACCAAGAACGTACGGCGAAGCTGGCATGGGTACGTGTTGTAGGAAAGCGTATCGGACGCGGCGGAGGTCGCCCTCACCCTTCCGGCGCTGCGCGCCTCCCTCCCTCTCCCGGCGGGAGAGGGATTGCTAACTAAAAACCCTGGATCGCTTCGGGGTCGACCGCGCCGATCAGGCGGCGGGCGGCGCGGCGGGCGAAGGCGAGGGTGCAGCGCTTGCGGACATGGGCGGGCAGGGCGGTGGTCGACGCCTCGCGCAGGATCGTCGCCTCGTAGCGATCGGCGACGATGATCCCCGTGCGTTCGGGCAGGAATGCCTCGCCCGCCAGCGGGGTGACGTCGAACCCCGCCGGCACTGCCCAGAAATAGCGGTCGCAATGCGCGAGATAATCGGTCCATTTGCCGTCGCCGAGCAGGTCGGCGCGCGACACCTTGATCTCGACGATGACGATCTGCCCGCGCGCGTCGAGCGCCATCAGGTCGGCACGCCGTCCGCCGTCGAGCGGCACTTCTGCCATCGCGGTCAGGTCGTGCGCCAGCAACATGCGCGTAACGCCGCGTGCGACCTCCGCGGCGATTAGCGGATGGGTGTCGGGGGCAAGCGGTTGGGCACCGAGGGCGATACTGGCCATCGGCGAAGTATAGGAACATTATGCGAACAGGGAAAGGGTGGTCGTTTGTTCGAAACGTGCCAAAGCACGTTTAGCGGTGCCGGCCCGGCCACCCACACGGTATTTTGGTGGGTGGCCGAGTGGGGGAGCGGGCCGGCACCGCAGCAAAACTCGCTTCTCGGCGAGTTTGGAGACGAACCATCAGCGGTAGAAGATGTGGTTGCCGAGCGAGGCGATGCGGGTCTTGCCCCAGTTCGGGCTGACGCGGCGGGCGTGGAAGAAGAGGGCACCCTTGGCCGGGCTTTTCCACAGCTCGTCGCGCGCGATGCGAGCGATGGCGACGGCGGTCTTCCATGCCGGGCGGCTGGTATCGACATCGGGCAGGCGACCGCCCTTCACGAACGAGAACTGGCTGCGCTGGGTCAGCACGCCGCAGGCCGAGGCGGGGAAACGGCCCGAATTGGCGCGGTTGAGGATGACGTCGGCAACGGCGAGCTGTCCGGCAAGCGGTTCACCCTTGGACTCGTAATAGACGCCGATCGCGATGCAGTTGAGTTCGTCGTCGTCGATCGTGGCGGGCTGCGCAGCGACGGCGGCGGCGAGGGTCGCATAGTCGGCGTCGGTCGGGTCGACCGCATCGGCCGGAGGCACGGGCTTTGCCGCGATGTCCTGTACGATTTCCTGTGCGGGGGCGAAACGGACGGGAACCTTTGCCGGCACGGACAAGTTAGTAACGTTACCGGGCGATGCTTCCTCCGCCGATACGGCAGCGGGCAGTCCGGCGAACAGGGTCATGGCGGCAAGCACCACCATGGGGAAGCGCAGCTTCATCCGACGTCACTAGCTTGCGGTCGACCCTCGCCAACACAGGTTCCACGTGGAACATTGGCGCCTGCCCCCCGACTGCGCCACCGACCCAATTCGGTCGGCCCAGCGCTTTGTCTCCGATGCACAGCGCTTAGGGTTGCACGAGTCGCGTGGTCAATCGGCCCACAGGGTTTCAGCGGCGAGCGGTTCGGGGCGTGCGACGATCGCCTCGACCACCCACAAATCGGGATCGTTGCGACGGCGACCCAGCCAATAGTCGGTCAGTGCCGCTTCACCCACAAGATCGGGTTTGCGCCGTACGATGCGCGCGTGGCCATCAAGGTCGCGTTCGCGCTCCAGCAGGCGGGCGGAGCCATCGCGGTCGATCGCCAGCAGCAGGACGATGCCCGATTCCCGGTCCCCCCGCGCCAGCACCATAGCGGTGCCGCCCGCCGCCTCGACCGCGCGCGTAAAGGCGTTGACGCGCAGCGCCGTCGGCCATTCGCTCACGCCTGTGCGTAGCCGGGCAGGGTGGCGAGCGGGATGCGGCTTTTCATGAAGGTGCCGGTGCCGCGCGCTGCTTCCTCGCCCTCGGCATCGATCAGATGCGCGTCGGCGATGAACACCCGCCGCTTGCCCGATACCCAGCGCCCCTCGGCAATGACTCGGCCGGGACCGAGCGGACGCTGCAGCAGCAGGTTGAAGGCGGTGGTCAGCAGGAAACGATCGGTGACGAGGCTGTTGGCGGCGTAGAAGGCGGCATCGTCGAGCATCTTGAAATAGGTCGTGCCATGCGCCGCGCCGGCGGCATGGAAATGGCGTTCGTCGATGCTGAAATGGATGCGCGCCACCCCGGCCGACACGATCTCCAGCCGGGAATCGAACAGGCGGTTGATCGGCGCGGCGGCATAAAGTGCCTCCAGCGCCCGGAAATGCGCCGCTTCGCCGGCCGGTAATTCAGGCTGCGTCACGCGCCTCGACACCCGATAGCAGCGCATAGAGCGCGTCGGCCGAACCGGCACCGCGCAGCTTTGCCCGGAACGCCGCATCGCGCAGCGCGCGCGATACCCGCGCAAGGGCTTTGAGATGGTCGCTGCCGGCATCCAGCGGCGAGAATAGCGCGAAGATCAGGTCGACCGGCAATTCGTCGACCGCCGCGAAATCGATCGGACGGTCCAGCCGGACGAAGACGCCGAACACCCCCTGCGGACAATCGATCCGCGCATGCGGGATGGCGATGCCGCCGCCGAACGCGGTGGTGCCGAGCTTTTCGCGATCGGCCATCCGGTCCGCGACCAGCTTCGCATCGACCCCCGTCGCACTTTCGGCGACGGAGGCGATGTGCGCGAACAAGGTCTTGCGGGTGCCGGCGGAACTCTCCGCCAGCACCCGTTCGGACGTCACGAGATCGTGGAAATCGTACAAGTCAGGCGGCGCGATTGGGTTCGACCCAGCCGATCGTGCCGTCATGGCGGCGATAGACCATGTTGAACGACCCGGTGCCGCTATTCTTGAACAGCAGTGCGTTGGTGTTGCGCAGGTCGAGCATCATCACCGCGTCGGACACGCTGGCATCGGGCACGTCGACCCGGGTTTCGGCGATGATGAGCGGCGCGTCGGCAACCTCCTCTTCCTCCTGCTCGCCGCCGCCGAACACGGTGTAGCCGGCATTGTCGAAGCCATTGTCGTAGCCGCCGGCTTCGTTCATCGCCACGACCTGCGCAGCGTTACGGTCCTTCAGGCGGCGGGTGTAGCGCCGCAACTGCTTTTCGATCTTGTCGGCGGCACCCACGAACGCGCCTTGCGCCTCCTGTCCGCTATTATGCCCCTTGAGCACGAGACCCTGGGTCACATGGCAGACGATGTCGCAGACGAAGCCGTTATCGTGCGGACCCTTGCTGAACGTCGCGGTCGCCGAGATCGCACGCTGGAAATATTTGTCGGCGATGCCCTGGAGTCGCTCCTGGACCATCTCCTTCAGCGCGTCCCCGGTGTCGACCTGGTGCCCCGAAACCCGGATGTCCATGTAATCCTCCGTCATTGTGAAATCGTGTGAGCCGCTCAAAGCGGGTGGTGTCAACGCCTCAGACCGGCGACTGGCCCCATAAAGGGTCCTTCAATGTGCCGACGAACGCGGCGTGGACGGCAAGTTCGGCCTCGCTGGCCGAGAATTGGCGCGGCGGGCGGACGCGCGAGGGGGCGACGGTCTCCACCACCTCCGCGACCAGCGTCGGCGTGGCGTCGAGGCCGAAGCCGATCTGGCGGCCGCCCATCAGTTCGACATAGACCTGCGCCAGCAGCTGCGCGTCGAGCAGCGCGCCGTGCAGCACGCGGCGGCTGCGATCGATGCCGAAGCGGACGCACAAGGCGTCGAGCGTATGCTTGGCGCCGGGATGGCGGCTGCGCGCGATGGCGAGCGTGTCGACCATGCGCGACAGGCAGATCGCATCACGCCCGCACGCGCCCAGTTCGCCGTTCAGGAAGCCGAAGTCGAAACTGGCATTGTGCGCGATCAGCGGGCTGTCGCCGATAAAGGCCAGCAGGTCGTCGATCGCGGTGTGAAAGGCCGGCTTGTCGGCAAGGAACGCATCGGACAGGCCGTGAACCGCCTCGGCTTCCTTCGGCATCGATCGGCCGGGATTGAAATAGGCGTGGAAGGTGGCACCGGTTTCGACCCGGTTCACCAGTTCGACACAACCGATTTCGACCAGTCGGTCGCCTTCCGAAAATTTGAAGCCGGTGGTTTCGGTATCGAACACGATTTCACGCATTCCCACCTTATCCGCCTTCGCGTGGCCCCATGCAAGCGACCAGCGCGGCGACCTGGGCGCGGGTCGCGGCGAGTGTCGTGTCGGTGTGGATAAGATGTTGAGCACGAGCACGCTTTTCGGCGTCGGGCATCTGGGTGGCGAGGATTGCGGCGAAAGCCGGCTCGGTCATGCCGGGGCGGGCGAGGACGCGGGCGCGCTGAACCTCGTGTGCAGCGGAGACGACGGCCACGGAGTCGCAGCGCGAGTCGCCGCCGGTTTCGAACAATAGCGGCACGTCGAGCACGACCAGCGGGGCGTTGCGGTGGATGTCGAGAAAGCGTTGCCGCTCCGCCGCGACCGCCGGATGGACGATCGCTTCGAGGCGTTTGCGCGCCTGCGGGTCGGCGAAGATTCGGTCGCGTAAGGCGGGGCGGTCGATGCCGGCCGGACCGGTGGTCCCGGGGAAGGCAGCTTCGATCGCGGGCAACAGCGCCCCGTTCGGACCTTGCAGCGCGTGGACGGTGGCGTCGGCGTCGAACACCGGAACGTCCAGATCGCGGAACATCTGCGCCACGGTCGACTTGCCCATGCCGATCGAGCCGGTGAGGCCGAGGATGTGGGTCATCGTGTCAGCGTCCGATCCTCCAGGCCACGCGCGTCGCCCCAGCGAAGGCTGGGGCCTCCAGCGGCTCCTGTCCCGTGCTACCGTCGGGAAATCCCAGCCTTCGCGGGGATGACGCCTGGTCCGATGGGGATGCACCGCATTGCAGGGCGATGCCACTCACGCCAGCAACCGTTCCCGCAATTCGTCGTCGCGATCGCGCGGCGGGGCGACCCCGAAGAACAGTTCGAACGCCAGCGCCGCCTGTCCGACCAGCATTTCGAGACCGTCGACCGTGTCGAGACCGCGTTCGTGCGCCTGTGCCAGCAGCGGCGTCTCGATCGGCGCGTACACCGCATCATACACCACCGCGTCATCAGGCAGCGGCGACAGGTCGATGTCGAGCGGCGGCTGTCCGGTCATGCCGAGCGTGCTGGCGTTCACCAGTAGTTTCGCCGCCGGCAGGGGAGCGGTGAGCGGCAGGGCGTCACCCTTCAACCCGAAGGTCGAGAGCAATGCCGCCGCCTTCAACGGATTGCGGTTCAGCACCGTCACCCGGCCGACACCGAGCCGCGACAAGGCGAAGAGGATCGCGCGCGCCGCGCCGCCGGCGCCGATCACGACGACCGGCTGCTTCGTCAGATCGAGGCCGGCGATCGGCGCGTGGAAACCGGCGGCATCGGTGTTGGTGCCGATCCATTCGCCGCCTTCGCCGCGGAACACGGTGTTGATCGCCCCGATCGACCCGCGGACATCGCCCGGATCGGCGACATGATCGAGCGCGGCGAGCTTGTGCGGCACGGTGACGTTGCAGCCGCGCCAGTCGGGATCGCCCCGGCGGGTTTCGAAATAGGCGGCGAGGTCGTCAGGTTTCACGTGGAACCTGCGATACTCGGCGTCCATCCCCAACTGGTCGAGCCAGAAGCTGTGGATAAGGGGTGATTTGGAGTGGGCGATCGGATCGCCGATCACCTCTGCATATGCTTTCATGCGGGCAGTTTTCCCCGTTGGCGCAGATAGCGCGCGATTTGGAGCAAGGGCATGCCGAGGATCGTCCAGTGATCGCCATCGATCCGGTCGAACAACTGCACGCCCGGCCCCTCGATCCGGAAACAGCCGACGCAGCCGGCGATGGCCGGCCATTCGGCGTCGAGATAGGATTCGATATAGGCTTCCGACAGCGGACGGACAGTCAGTCTGGCATGGCCGATATGGCGCCAGACGGGGCGACCGCCCTCGACGAACACCGCCGCGCTGAACAGGTCGTGTCGCCCGCCGGACAGGGCGCGGAGGTGCGCGGCGGCATCGGCGCGGTCGACCGGCTTGTCGAGCACGGTGCCGTCGGCCAGCGCGACGACGGAATCGCCGCCCAGCACCATCGCTCCGCCGACCCGGGTGGCGGCACGCATCGCCTTCATCTCCGCCAGCGCATCGGCCAGATCGCGGGGTTTCAGCTTTTCGCCGGCCAGCGCCGCCTTGGCCGCTTCCTCGTCGAGGCCGCTCGACATCGCGTCGTGCGGGATGCCGGCGGCGTCAAGCATCGCGCGGCGGGTGGCGCTCATCGAGGCGAGGACGAAGCTCATACGCGCGCCTCCAGCTTGCGGTCGTTGCACAGGGTAATGATCGCCGCCGCGGTTTCCTCGATCGAGCGGCGGGTGACGTCGATCACCGGCCAGCCATTGTCGGCGAACATCCGCCGGGCGAACGACAATTCCTTCACCACCGCATCCTGTTCGACATAATCGGTGTCGGGCATCTGGTTGAGCGACAGTAGCCGGTTGCGGCGGATCGCGATCAGCCGGTCGGCGCTGGTGGTCAGCCCGACGACCAGCGGGTTACGGAGCTTGAACAGGATCGGCGGCGGCGGGCTTTCGACCACGATCGGAATGTTGGCAGTCTTGTACCCGCGATTGGCGAGGTAGATCGAGGTCGGCGTCTTGGACGAACGCGACACGCCGGCGAGCAATATGTCGGCCTCTTCCCAATCCTCCGATGCGATTCCGTCGTCATGGGCGATGGTCCACTGGATCGCATCGACGCGGGCGAAATAGGCGGCGTCGAGGCTGTGCTGGCGACCCGGCCGCGCCTTGGCCTCCTGTCCCAGCAGGCTGGACAGCGCGTTGCTCACCGCATCCATCGGCGCGACGATCGGCAAGCCGAGCGCGGCGCAGCGTGCCTCCAGCATCCGCCGGATCGCCGGGTTGACCAATGTGTAGAGCACGAGGCCGGGATTGACGGTGATTTCCGCCAGGATGCGTTCGAGATGGGTTTCGGACCGGACCATCGGCCAGAAATGGCGCATGGTGTCGACATCGTCGAACTGCGCCAGCGCCGCCTTGGCGATATTTTCCAGCGTTTCGCCGGTGGAGTCGGACAGGAGGTGGAGGTGCAGTCGCATCGGCGCCTTTCTGCACAAGGCTGTGGATAAGTCGGGGGCAGGGGCTAGCGCAACTCGGCCGGTCCGCCAAGCTGTGGGCAACCCCGGTTTTATGCCCAAACTATCCACAATCCCGACACAGGGGGCGATTCCACCAACAGCCTGTGGATAGTGTGGACGGCCCCATGGGAATCGACGGATTCAAGCGAGTCCGGGGCCGTCAATCTGTTGGCATTTCGGGTAATCCACCATAAGCCCCGCTATCCACTGCCCAACTGCTTCCAACCACCCATTTAGATTCTACTTTAATAGTAGAGAGAGCGACGACGCTGACCGGTTCTCCTGATCCCAAACCGCTTCTCCGGACACTGGCCGGGGAAAAGCTCGCCGTCCCGCCGCTCTGGCTCATGCGACAGGCGGGACGCTATCTGCCGGAGTATCGCGCGCTTCGGGCGGAGAAGGGTGGCTTCCTCGATCTGGTGAACGATCCCGAAGCCGCGACCGAAGTCACGCTGCAACCGCTGCGCCGGTTCGCGTTCGACGGGGCGATCCTGTTCAGCGACATATTGATGGTCCCCAACGCGCTGGGACAGCGTCTGTGGTTCGAAGCGGGCGAGGGACCGCGTCTGGCCCCCGAATTGCGGACGCGGGCCGCTATCGAGGCTCTGCGGCCGGATATGGCGATCCTCGACCCGGTCTATGCGACGGTGCGCGGCGTGGCGGCGGCCTTGCCCGCCCGGACGACGTTCCTCGGGTTTGCCGGATCGCCCTGGACGGTCGCGACCTATATGATCGCGGGCAAGGGCAGCCGCGAGCAGGCCGAGGCGCGGCGGATGGCCTATGGCGACCCGGCGGCGGTGCAGGAACTGATCGGCCGGATCGTGGCCGTTACCATCGACTATCTTGCCGGACAGGTCGCCTCGGGGGTCCAGGCGGTGCAACTGTTCGACAGCTGGTCCGGCAGCCTGGCCCCGGCCGAGTTCGAACGCTGGGTGATCGCGCCGACCGTGGCAATCGTCGAGGGACTGCGTGCACGGTGCGACGTGCCAATCATCGGCTTTCCTAAGGGCGCAGGGGGCAAGCTCGCCGCCTATGCCCGCGAAACCACGGTCGATGCGATCGGGCTGGACGAAACGGTCGATCCGGTGTGGGCGAACGCCCAGTTACCCACAGGGCTGCCCGTGCAAGGCAATCTCGATCCGCTGCTATTGATCGCCGGCGGCGAGGCGCTCGATGCCGGGGTCGACCGGGTCCTCGCCGCCTTCGCCGGTCGGCCGCACATCTTCAATCTGGGCCACGGCATCCAGCAGGACACGCCGATCGCGCATGTCGAGCGGCTGGTCGCGCGGGTGCGGGGGGCGTGAGCGGGTTTCTCGGCGGCGCCTATCTGTGGATAAAGGCGGCGCATATCGTGTTCGTCATCTTCTGGATGGCGGGGCTGTTCATGCTGCCGCGCTATCTGGTCCATCATCAGGAGGGGCTGTCCGACCCGGCCGAGCCGCCGCGCTGGATCCGGCGCGAGGCATTGCTGAGGCGGATGATCCTGACCCCGGCGATGGTGATCGTATGGGTGCTGGGGTTGTTGCTGGCGGCCAATGTCGGGTTGTTCGATGGCGGCGCGGGACTAGGGTGGCTCCATGCCAAATTGCTCATCGTGGTACTGCTGAGCGGCTATCATGGCTGGGCGGTCGGCTATGCGAAGAAGCTGGCGGCGGGACGGCCGACGCTGACGCCGAAGCAGTTGCGGCTGGCGAACGAACTGCCCGCGCTGGCAGCGATCGGTGCGGTGGTGCTGGCGGTGGTCAAGCCGTTCTGAAGGGGGATGGGCGATGTGGATGGCGTTGGCATTGATCCAGGCGGCGACAGCGCCGCTGCCCGCGGGGGTCGAGGATGACGTCACCTGTATCGCGGTCCTGTCGATCGCCGCGAACGGGGCAACCGCGGAACAGCAGTCCGGGCTGATTAGCGGATTGATGTACTTCATGGGGCGGGTCGACCGTGCCGCCCCCGGATTCGACTATGGCGGATATCTTGCGCGGATGATCAAGACGAAGGACGGCGATGCAACGATCCAGGCGGCTTCCCCGCGCTGTAGCGCGAAGCTGATCGAGGTCGGCGGATCGATGGAGCGCTGGGGCGAAGCATTGCAGCGGAAGGACGAGAAGTGATGCTGGCATGGCTGTTGGTCGCCGCACAGGCCGGGGCGCCAACCGTCGAGAACGATCTGCGTTGTATCGCCAGCATCTCGCAATCGCTGGCAGCAGCCAAGGCCGAGCAGCGCCCCGTGCTTACTGCCGGTATGGCCTATTTCGTCGGCCGCGTGGATGCGGCGTCCCCTTCGACCGATATCGGTGCGGCAGTCGAGCGTATCCAACGGGCACCGGGCGCGAAGGCGGCGCTGGACGCAGCGGCGCTTCCCTGCGCGGAACGCATCATGGCCAAGTCGATGGTCTTTGCCCGGCTGGATCGCGCAGTTACCCGGATCGAACAGCCTCGCTGAACCGCCAACTGCTTGACTTGATCGCGACCGCCACCTAGGTCGAACGACAGTGGCGCCCGGTCCTCGGTGCGCCCGTCCCAGCCGCTTGTGTCCGCCTCGTTTGCCGACCTTGCCTCACCATCGCTGATCTGGACCACCCCCCGATGCATCTCAAAGACTTAAAGAAACATGCGCCCGCCGAACTGGTCTCGATGGCCGAGGAGCTGGGCGTCGAAGGCGCATCGACGATGCGCAAGCAAGACCTCATGTTCGCGATCCTGAAGGCGCGCGCCGAAAATGGCGAACAGATCATGGGCGTCGGCACGATCGAAGTGCTGCAGGACGGCTTCGGCTTCCTGCGCAGCCCGGAGGCGAACTACCTCGCCGGACCGGACGATATCTATGTCTCGCCGAACCAGGTCCGCAAGCACGGCCTGCGCACCGGCGATACGGTTGAGGGCGAAGTTCGCGCGCCCAAGGATGGCGAGCGGTATTTCGCGCTCAGCAAGCTGGTGTCGGTCAATTTCGACGATCCCGATGCGGTGCGCCACCGGGTCAATTTCGACAATCTCACGCCGCTCTATCCCGAACAGAAGCTGACGCTCGACCAGCTCGATCCGACGATCAAGGACAAGTCCGCGCGGGTGATCGACATCGTCAGCCCGCAGGGCAAGGGCCAGCGCACGCTGATCGTCGCCCCGCCGCGCGTCGGCAAGACCGTCATGTTGCAGAACATGGCGAAGGCGATCACCGACAATCATCCCGAAGTGTTCCTGATCGTCCTGCTGATCGACGAACGCCCGGAAGAAGTCACCGACATGCAGCGCAGCGTGAAGGGCGAGGTGATCTCCTCGACCTTCGACGAACCGGCACAGCGTCACGTCCAGGTCGCCGAAATGGTGATCGAGAAGGCCAAGCGGCTGGTCGAGCACAAGAAGGACGTGGTGATCCTGCTCGACTCGATCACGCGTCTGGGTCGCGCCTACAACACGGTCGTGCCGTCGTCGGGCAAGGTGCTGACCGGCGGTGTCGATGCCAATGCGCTGCAACGGCCGAAGCGCTTCTTCGGTGCGGCGCGCAACATCGAGGAAGGCGGGTCGCTGTCGATCATCGCCACCGCGCTGATCGATACCGGCAGCCGCATGGACGAAGTGATCTTCGAAGAGTTCAAGGGCACCGGTAACTCGGAAATCGTCCTCGACCGCAAGGTGGCCGACAAGCGCATCTTCCCGGCGCTGGACGTCGGCAAGTCGGGTACGCGCAAGGAAGAGCTGCTGGTCGACAAGACCAAGCTCAGCAAGATGTGGGTCCTGCGCCGCATCCTGATGCAGATGGGCACGATCGACGCGATGGAGTTCCTGCTCGACAAGATGAAGAATTCGAAGACCAACGAGGACTTTTTCGATAGCATGAATCAGTGATCGAACGCGCCCTGCGACATGCTGTCGCAGGAGACGCGCCGATCCGGCCGGCGGGGCAGCGCCCCGACCGACGACGCGGGCTTCGCCCGCGTCCGCCAACAACGAACCGCCCGTCTTTTCCACAGGGAGAAGGCGGGCGTTGTCCTATCTACGCAGCGGCGCTCCTTTGGACGGAGACCCCGGCCTGCGCTGGGGTGACGTTCTCTTTCCAAGCACCCTTATCGCCATCCACAGCTTTTCCCCCTATCATCCCCTCAAACCACAGGGGATACCCATGAAGATCAACGTCGAAGTCGATTGCACGCCGGAGGAAGCGCGCCGCGCGATGGGCTTGCCCGACTTCACGCCGGTCCATGAACGCTATGTCGCGATGCTGACCGAGACGATGGAGAAGGGGGCCAGCCCCGAACTGCTCAACCAGTTGATGCAGAGCTGGGCGCCGATGGGCGAGGCAGGCATGACCTTCTGGCGCAAGATGTTCGAGACGGCGGGTCGTGGCGGCTGACATCATCTTCGCGGTGTCGAGCGGCCGCCCGCCCGCCGCCATCGCCGTGCTGCGTATATCGGGACCGGGCGCGCTGCACGCCGCCGCGCAGTTGGCGGGCCGCCTGCCGCCGCCGCGCCGGGCCGGGGTGCGGGCGTTGCGCGACCCTGTGGATAAGTTGTTGCTCGATCGGGCGCTGGTGCTGGTGTTTCCGGGACCGGCGACCGCGACCGGTGAGGATCTGGTCGAACTGCATCTCCATGGCGGCCGCGCGGTCGTGGCGAGCGTCGAGCGGGTGTTGAACGGCATGGCGGGGCTGCGCGCGGCCGAGCCGGGCGAGTTCACCCGCCGCGCGCTGGCGCATGGGCGCATCGACCTGACCGAGGCGGAAGGGCTGGGCGATTTGCTGTCGGCCGAGACCGAGGCGCAACGGCAGATGGCACTTGCGAACAGCGATGGACGGCTGCGGCGTGCGGTGGCGGAATGGACTGCCACCGCCACCCGGCTGTCGGCGGTGGTCGAGGCGGTGCTGGACCATGCCGATGAGGACGATGTCGATACGGCAGGCGACGTGCTGTCCAACATTCGGACGCAGGCGAAGACGCTGGCCGACACGATTGGCGCCGCGCTGGCGGTGCCCCCGGTCGAGCGGTTGCGCGACGGGATCCGCGTGGTGCTGGCCGGGCCGCCCAATGCCGGCAAGTCGACGTTGCTGAATGCGCTGGTCGGGCGGGAAGCGGCGATCGTATCGCCGGTGGCGGGCACGACCCGCGACGTGATCGAAATTCCGGTAACGCGCGAAGGGGTGGCGTGGCTGTTCCTCGATACCGCCGGACTGCGCGACGACAGCGACGACCCGATCGAACGGATCGGGATCGACCGGGCGACCGGATCGATTGCGGCAGCGGATGTCGTATTGTGGTTGGGGGACGATGCACCACCGGCCGTCGACCGGGTGATCGCGCTCTATCCCAGGGCGGACGCGCGGGACGTGGCGGGGGCGGGGGATCGCGTTATGGTATCGGCGGCGACGGGTATGGGCCTCGATGCGATATGGGCGGCGTTGGCGCGCGAAGCGGCATCGCTGTTGCCCAAGGTCGACGAACTGTCGCTCAATCGGCGACAGGCGCAGCATGTCCGCACGGCAGCCGCTGCGCTCGACCGTGCCGAGACGCAGGACGATCCGCTGTTGCTCGCCGAGGAATTGCGCTATGCGGTACAGGCATTTGCGGCACTGACCGGGATGCGCGCGACCGAGGCAGTCCTAGACGATCTGTTCGGTCGCTTCTGTATCGGCAAATAATGTTCCACGTGGAACCACGGGAAGCATGACCTTTGATGTAGTGATCGTCGGCGGCGGCCATGCCGGCACCGAAGCAGCCGCAGCGGCGGCCCGGCGTGGCGCGTCCACGTTGTTGATCGATTTCGACCCCAACCGGATCGGTGCGATGTCGTGCAACCCGGCGATCGGCGGGCTGGGCAAGGGGCATATCGTCCGCGAGATCGATGCGCTCGACGGGCTGATGGGACGCGCGGCGGATGCAGCGGCGATCCATCATCGGATGCTCAACCGGTCGAAGGGATCGGCGGTACAGGGGCCGCGTGTCCAGGCGGACCGGGTTCGCTATGCGGCATCGGTCCGGCGACTGCTGGCGCATCCTAACCTGACCGTGCTGGGCGGCGATACCGTGGCGCTGGTGACCGATGGCGGCCGGGTGGCTGGCGTCGAACTGGCCGATGGCAGCCGGATTGCGACGCGAACGGTGGTGCTGGCGACCGGCACCTTTCTCGGCGGGACGATGTTTCGCGGGGAAGAGCGGTCGGTCGGCGGTCGGGTCGGCGAACGGGCGGCGACCCGACTGGGGCAGCAGCTGCGCGACCTGTCGCTGCCGATCGCCCGGTTGAAGACCGGTACGCCGCCGCGGCTCGACGGGCGGACGATCGATTGGGCGGCGCTGCCCGAACAGCCGTCGGACGTCGATGTCTGGACCATGTCGCCGCTGTCCGATCCGGCGAAACGGTTGCCTCAGCTCGCCTGCGCCATCGCCCGGACCACGGCCGAGACGCACGACATCATCCGCGCCGGGCTGGACCGATCGCCTTTGTTCAGCGGATCGATCGAGGGGCGGGGGCCGCGCTATTGTCCGTCGATCGAGGACAAGGTGCATCGCTTCGGCGACCGCGACGGGCATCAGATCTTCCTCGAACCCGAAGGGCTGGACACGCATCTGGTCTATCCCAACGGTGTCTCGACCTCGCTGCCGACCGATGTGCAGCGCGCCATGCTGCGCAGTGTCGCCGGGTTGGAACGGGTCGAGATCGTCACGCCGGGTTATGCGGTCGAGTATGATTATATCGATCCGCGGGCGTTGTCGGCGACGCTGGGTCTGCGTGCGCTCCGTGGGCTGTATTTCGCCGGGCAGATCAACGGCACGACCGGCTATGAGGAAGCGGGGGGGCAGGGGCTGGTCGCCGGCGCCAATGCGGCGGGGGAGGCGCTGGGTCTCGATCCGCTGATCCTGTCGCGCGAGTCGAGCTATATCGGTGTGATGATCGACGACCTCGTGCTGCAGGGCGTGTCGGAACCCTATCGCATGATGACCGCGCGTGCCGAGTATCGGCTGCGGTTGCGGTCGGACAATGCCGCGACCCGGTTGGGCGCGATCGGTGCGCAGGCCGGATTGTTGTCGGCGGAGCGACGGGCGTTCAATGCGGAACGCGAGGAACGGCGCACAACCTTGTCGACCGCCCTGTCGACGCGCCATGTCGCCAATGCGCTGGGGACGAGGGGTGCTCCGGTCGCCGGGACCGATACCCGTAGCGGTGGCGAATGGCTGCTGGTGCCGGGTGTCACGGCGCAGCATCTGGGCATCGATACCCGGGACGAGGTGCTGGGCGAATTGATCGAGGATGCACGCTATGCCCCCTATCTCGAACGGCAGGCGGCGGAACTGGCGGCGGCGCGGGTTGATCATGTCGTGCTGCCGGCCGACTTTGCCTATCGCGCCGTGCCGGGCCTGTCGAACGAGATGGTGGAACGGCTGACCTCGGCCGCGCCGGAAACGCTGGCCGCGGCCGGGCGGATTCAGGGGGTGACGCCGGCAGCGTTGGTCGCGATCCTGCTCCATCATCGTGGCGGAAAGCTGGCGGCATGACCGAACAGGACGCGCGCGACTGGATCGAAAGCCGCTTCGGCACCGACCGTACCGCCGTGCTCGCGCAATTTGCGGACCGGATCGTGTCGGAAACCGCCAACCAGAATTTGATCGCGGCCTCGACGATCGACCATATTTGGGAACGGCATCTGCTCGATTCGGCGCAGCTGGTGCCGCTTGCCGAATCTGCCGGGAAGGGCGATTGGATCGATATCGGATCGGGGGCGGGCTTTCCCGGGATCGTCGCTGCGATCCTGACCGACCGCAGGGTCGTTCTGGTCGAACCCCGTGCGCGGCGTGCGTCGTTGCTGTCGGACATTGCAGCCGATCTCGGACTCACGAACGTCGTCGTGCATCAGGCCAAGATCGAAAAGCTGCCGGTCGATCGTCCCGCCGCGATCGTTACCGCCCGCGCGGTGGCGCGACTGACCGCGTTATTTACGATCGGCCATCGGCATAGCGATGCCGATACGATATGGGTGTTGCCGAAGGGACGTTCCGCCGCCGAGGAACTGGCCGAAGCCAAGGCTGACTGGCGCGGAATGTTTCACGTGGAACATAGCATTACCGATCCGACGTCGTCGATCGTGGTCGCCAGGGGAGTGCGCCAAGCATGATTTGCATTGCCATCGCGAACCAGAAGGGGGGCGTCGGCAAGACCACCACGGCGATCAATGTCGGTACGGCACTGGCCGCGACCGGCCTCGAAGTGCTGATCCTCGATCTTGATCCGCAGGGTAACGCCTCGACCGGCCTCGGCATCGGTCGCAACGATCGCGAATATTCGACCTACGACCTGCTGGTCGGCGATCTGATGCTGAACGAAGCGGCGGTCGCCACCAAAGTGCCGCGGCTGTCGATCGTCCCGGCGACCGTCGACCTGTCGGGCGCGGAGATCGAGTTGATCGAGTTCGAAGCGCGGACCCACCGGCTCGACCGGGTGGTAGAGGCCAGCGGCGGCCGGTGGGATGTGATCCTGATCGACTGCCCGCCATCGCTCGGACTGCTGACCATTAACGCGATGGTAGCGAGCCATGCGCTGTTGGTGCCGCTCCAGTGCGAATTCTTCGCGTTGGAGGGCCTGAGCCAGCTGCTGAGCACCGTCGAGCGCATTCGCGGACGGTTCAACCCAGGGCTGTCGATTCTGGGCGTGGTGTTGACGATGTACGACCGGCGCAACCGGCTGACCGATCAGGTGTCGGACGATGTGCGTGCGGTGTTGGGGAAAGTAGTGTTCGATACGGTGATACCGCGCAACGTCCGTCTGTCCGAGGCGCCAAGCCACGGCGTACCGGCGCTGATCTATGATTATCGCTGCGCCGGGTCGGAAGCCTATATCGCATTGGCGCGCGAGGTGATCGCACGGCTGCCGTCGCTGGCGGAGGCGGCATGAGCGAGCAGGCGACACCGCGCCGCCCGCGCATGGGCGGGCTTGGCCGGGGCCTCAGTTCGTTGCTGGGCGAACCCGATGGCGAGGTATCGACCGCGCGGGGATCGACCCCGCCGAGCGGTGTGCGGCAGATGCCGGTGACCGCTTTATCGCCGCTGCCCGGCCAGCCGCGCCGGTTCTTCGACGAGTCGGCGCTGGACGAACTGGCGGAATCGATTGCGGCGCGTGGCGTGATCCAGCCGATCGTGGTGCGTCCCCATGGCAAGGGCTATCAGATCGTCGCCGGCGAACGTCGCTGGCGTGCGGCGCAGCGGGCGCGGCTGCACGAGGTGCCGGTGGTCGTGCGCGACTTTACCGATGCCGAGACGATGGAAATCGCGCTGGTCGAAAATATCCAGCGCCGCGACCTGACCGCGATCGAGGAGGCCGAGGGCTATCGCCGGCTGATCGACGAGTTCGGCCATACGCAGGAAGTGCTGGCCAATCTCGTCGCCAAGTCGCGCAGCCACGTCACCAATTTGCTGCGGTTGCTCGAACTGCCCAAGCCGATTCAGGATATGGTCGGCGACCAACGGCTGAGCATGGGGCATGCCCGCGCACTGATCCATGTGCCGGGCGCAGAGGCGATTGCCGACAAGGTCGTCGCCAAGGGCCTGTCGGTGCGCGATGTCGAGCGGATGGCGCGGCAGGCGCGCGAACCGGACGCCAAGCGGACCCGCACCCCGCGCGATCCGGCAGCGGCGGGCGATGGACAGGACGGCGCCAGCGACGCCGATCTGCGCGCGCTGGAACGGCAATTGGGCGACGTGCTGGGGTTGAAGATCCAGATCAACCATGGCGAGAAGGGCGGATCGATCACGATCGGCTATTCGACGCTGGGCCAGCTGGATATGGTTTGCCAACGGTTAAGCGGCGAGCGCATCTGATACGCAAAATTTACGGGTAGGGGCACAAGGTATGGATATGAACATGCCGATTCGCCCACCGTTGACCGGGGCACGCAGCGCCGGTGCCGTCGATGGCGCGACGGCGATCGGCGTATTGCTGGATATTTCCGGTGCCTCCAGCCGGTTGTTGCTCGATATGCAGGCGCTGTCGGCCTTTGCCGCGCAGCAGGGCGCCGATGTCGAACCGGCGGGGCAGGTCGGCTCGCTGGTCAAGATGCGGATCGGCCGAACCTGGGTCGTGGCCAGCATCCGCTCGACCCGCCTCGCCGATGACGGATCGAACCTGATCGCCGATGTCGACCTGATGGGCGAAGGCTATGAGCCGGAACCGGGGCAGGGCATGCACGGGTTCCGCCGGGGCGTGACGCGTTATCCGCTGCCGGGATCGGCGGTGCATCCCGTGCCGCGCGAGGCATTGCGCCGAATCTATGCGATGCAGGATCGCCCGCACATCACGGTCGGCAAGGTCCATATGACGCCCGACCTGCCGGCGGCATTGTATGTCGATCCGCTGCTGGGCAAGCATTTCGCGCTGGTCGGATCGACCGGGACGGGCAAGTCGACGTCCGCCGCGCTGATCCTGCACCGGATTTGCGATCATAGCCCGCATGGCCATGTCGTCGTGATCGATCCGCATGGCGAATATGGCACCGCATTCGCCGACAAGGGCGAGTTGCTCGACGCGTCGAACCTCCAGCTGCCTTATTGGCTGCTCAACTTCCACGAACATTGCGACATCCTGTTGACGTCGGAAGGATCGGCGCGGCAGATCGAGGCGGATATTCTCGCGCGCTGTATCCTCGCCGCCAAGGCCAAGAGTCGGATGGCGCAGGATATTCCGCGCCTGACCGTCGATGCGCCGATCCCCTATTTGTTGTCCGACCTGATGACGATCCTGCAAGCGGAAATGACGCGGATGGACCGGGCCAGCGACAATGCGCCCTATCTGCGGCTGAAGGCGCGGCTGGAAGAAATTCGTTCCGACCCGCGCTATGCTTTCATGTTTTCGGGCATGCTGGTCGCTGACACCATGGCAGCGTTTATGAAGCGGGTGTTCCGTTTGCCGGCGCATGGCAAGCCGATCTCGATCGTCGATGTATCGGCGGTGCCGTCCGAAATCACCGCGGTCGTCGTCGCCGTCCTGTCACGGCTGGTGTTCGACTTCGCAATGTGGTCGCGTGGGGAAACGCCCAAACCGGTGCTCTTGGTGTGCGAGGAAGCGCATCGCTACGTCCCCAACGAACGCGTCGGTTCGGGATCGTCGGCCGCCGGCATTCTCAGCCGCATCGCGAAGGAAGGTCGCAAATACGGCGTATCGCTCGGCCTGATCACCCAGCGGCCATCCGACCTTGCCGAAGGGGTGCTGTCGCAATGTGGCACGATCCTGACCATGCGGCTGAACAACGAACGCGACCAGGCCTTCGTCCGCGCGGCGATGCCCGAGGATGCGCGCGGTTTCCTCGATGCGATTCCGGCGCTGCGCAATCGCGAATGCATCATCGTCGGCGAAGGGGTGACGACACCGATCCGGCTGTCGTTCGATCTGCTCGAACCGGAACGCTGTCCGGCATCGGCATCGCCGTCCTTTACCGCGATGTGGCAGCAGGAGGGGGGCGAGGACGCGATGGTCGATCGTACCATCCGCCGCTGGCGGTCCCAAGGACGCTAACGGTCGATCCATCCGATCGGAAACGTCACCCCAGCGAAGGCTGGGGTCTCCAGCGACTCTTGCCGCGTGTCATCACCGGGGAGATCCCAGCCTGCGCTGGGATGACGTCGAGTTCCATGAAGGTGGATCAGACTCCGACGGCCGATCACGCTTGGCGCTTTGCGTTGCGGCTCCGGGCGACCCTTGTCAGCGCGCACCGACGCCCATCAGACGTGCGACATGCTGGCGGAACCGTCCCAGTTCCTCACCCTGTAGTTGCTGCACCGTCGCGAACGAGACCGAACGCGGATTGACCGGCACGCCGTTCTTCCACAGTTCGTAATGCAGGTGCGGACCGGTCGACAGGCCGGTCGAACCGACATAGCCGATCACCTGCCCCTGCGATACGCGGCTGCCGGCCCGAACGACGATGCGGCTCATATGGCCATAGCCGGTGGCGAGGCCGCCACCATGGTCGAGCTTCACGAAATTGCCGTACCCGCCATGCCACCCGGCGCTGGCGACACGGCCATCGGTGGTGGCGCGGATCGGGCTGCCATAGGCGGCGGCGAAATCCATGCCCTTGTGCAACCGGCGAAAGCCCAGCACCGGATGGACTCGCCACCCGAAATTGGACGAGATGCGCGCCGCGACCGGCCACATCATCGTGCCCTTGCGTTCGCCCACGCCCTTGGGATCGAGCCATTCGGTGCGGCTGCCATCCTGCCAGCGGACGAGGCGGACATCGCGGCGTCCCGCCAGCCCGGCATAGAGCAACTGGCCCAGCTGAATTTCGCCGGTGGCGGCGCGGGCCTGTTCGACGATCAGGTCGAACGAATCGTCCTGCCCGACCTGTCCCATCGGCACGAGGCCGGAGACGGTGCGAATATAGGATTCGACGGCTTTTGCCGGCGCACCCGCCGCGCGGGCGGCGCGGTACAGGCTGGCACCGACGCGGCCGCGGATGCGCAGCGGCGTATGATCGATCGCGATCGGTCGGGCATCGAGCCGCAACGTGCCACCTTCGCGCACGATGTCGAGCGCCAGATCGAATTTGGCGCGGAAGGCGAGATGTTCGAGCGGACGCGGCTGCGACGGATCGTCACGCCGGCCGAGCGTGATGTCGAGCCGGGTGCCGGGCGTCAGTTCCGCCGGATCGACCCTGCCGGCGACGAGCGCCGCGACCTGCCGCGCCTCACTTGCGCCGACGCCGGTGCGTTCGAGCGCGCTGGCGATGCCTCTGCCCAGGGTCGCCGTCGCCTCGACGATCGGGCGTTCAGGGGTATTGGCGAGCGGTACGACGCGCGACGTGGCGGCCAGCCGCATCCCGCTGGTCCCGCCCAGCGCACTTGCGCCGAACGACAGGCTGCGCGCCTCGTCTAGGGCAGTGCCGTCGAGCGGGGCGGGGACCGCGGCCAGGATCGGGCGATCCCATCCCGGCGACAATGCCCAGACGGCGGCACATAGCGCGGTGCAGGTCGCAAGCCCGCGCCACCAGTCGCGCGATCCGATCGCCGCGCCGAGGTCCGGGGTCCAGTCGAAGGATTCGATGCGACCGCGCCACGCAATGGTACGGGCGGGGGCGGACAGGACCGGGGCACGCCCGAAGCGCAACGCGCTCGTCCCGCCGGCCAGTTCCAGTCCATGATCGGTGCGCAGGAACACACCCAGCCCCCAGAGATGGCCGCCCGACCCGGCCCGGTCTTCTTCCCCTGTGAAGGCAAAACTTTAAAGTCAAATGAACCACAGGGGCGTCGGACTCGCGTGCGGCAGGGCGTGGCGCGTATACGGCCGGACGAAAGCTTCGGCGGAACCCATGAAACCCGTTGCGCGGCGGCCCGCGACCCCCGATGTTGCATGCGATGAGCCAGTTCGCGCGTAGCCCGGTCACGGCAGTGCTGGGGCCGACCAATACCGGCAAGACCTATCTCGCGATCGAGCGGATGTGCGGTCATGCCTCGGGCATGATCGGCTTTCCCCTCCGGTTGCTGGCGCGCGAGAATTACGACCGCGTCGTCGCGATGAAGGGCGTTGAGAATGTCGCGCTGGTAACGGGCGAGGAGCGCATCGTCCCGCCCAAGGCGCGCTGGTTCCTGTGTACCGCCGAATCGATGCCGCTGGAGCGCGAGACGGCGTTCGTCGCGCTGGACGAGGCGCAGCTGGGTGCCGATCCCGAACGCGGCCATGTCTTTACCGACCGGCTGCTGCGCGCGCGGGGGCGGGAGGAGACGATGATCCTAGGCTCCGATTCGCTGAAACCCATGGTCCGCGCGCTGGTGAAGGATGCGGAGATCATCTCGCGCCCGCGCTTCTCGACATTGAGCTATGCCGGTGCGCGGAAGCTGTCGCGGCTGCCGCGCCGCTCGGCGATCGTCGCCTTCTCGTCGGAAGAAGTCTATGCCGTGGCGGAGGCGATCCGCCGGATGCGCGGCGGCGCGGCGGTGGTGATGGGGGCGCTGTCCCCACGCACCCGCAACGCGCAGGTCGCGATGTTCCAGTCGGGCGAGGTCGATTATCTCGTCGCGACCGATGCGATCGGTATGGGACTGAACCTCGATGTCGCGCACGTCGCCTTTGCCAGCTTGCGCAAGTTCGACGGACGGCGGCAACGGCGGCTGACGACTGCCGAAATGGCGCAGATCGCCGGGCGGGCGGGGCGGCATCACCGCGACGGCACGTTCGGCGCGCTGGTGGAGGAAGGGCCGAACGCCTTCACGCCCGAAGAGGTGCTGGCGATCGAAGGGCATCATGTCCCGCCGCTCGAACGGCTCTACTGGCGCAGCGGCGAGCCGGATTTCTCCAGCATCGACGCGCTGATCTACAGCCTCGAGGCGCGGCCGAACCATCCGGTGCTGACGGCGGCTCCGCAAGCGATCGACCTGATCGTGCTGAAGCGGCTGGCCGAGGAGGACTGGGTCCGGGCGCGGACCCGGTCGCCGGCGATGGTCCGGCGGCTATGGTCAGCGTGCGGTCTGCCCGATTTCCGCAAGCTCGGCCCCGATCCGCACAGCCGCTTCGTCGGGCGGATATTCGGTCATTTGAGCGAAGGGGCGGGGCACATCCCGCACCAATGGTTCGCCGACGAATTGCAGCGACTGGACCAGATGAACGGCGATGTCGAAACCATCGCCGGGCGGATCGCGGCGGCGCGCAGCTGGGCCTATATCGCGCACCGTGCCGACTGGTTGCTCGATCCCGAACATTGGGCGGCGCGGACGCGGGGTGTCGAGGAGAAGCTGTCGGATGCGCTGCACGACCGGTTGCGGCAGCGCTTCGTCGATCAGCGGACGACAGTGCTGTTGCGGCGGATCGGTGCGGGTGCGGCGGACTTGCCGGTCGATGTCGCTGCCGATGGTGCGGTTTCGGTGGATGGGCATGCGCTGGGCAAGCTGACCGGGTTCCGCTTCGAGGTATCGTCGGACACGCGCGTTGCCGACAAGAGGCTGCTGATCGCCGCGGCCGAAAAGGGGCTGGCCGGCGAGTTGCGCAAGCGGGGCGCCGAACTGGTCGCGGCGACCGATGCCGAATTGTCGCTGTCGGCCGAACCCGGCGCGGTCCCCGAACTGGCGTGGAACGGGCTGGTCGTCGCGACGCTGACCGGCGGCACGACGCTCGACCGGCCGGTCGTGACGCTCGACCGCAGCCTCCACGTGCTCGACCGCACCGCGCAGGGTGAGGTGCGCGACCGTCTGGCGCAATGGGTGCAGAGCGACGTCGCGCGACGTGCGCCGACGCTCGGCGCGCTGGCGGCCCTGGCGCGTGACCCAGCCGCCAGCGGATCGCTCCGCGCTGTCGCGGCCGCGTTGACGGAAGTGGGCGGCATTGCCCCGCGCGACGGGTTCGATGCGATGCTGACCCCCCTAGACGGCGACGACCGGCGGCGGCTGCGCAAGGCGGGGGTGGTGATCGGCGCGCTCGACCTGTTCGATGCGCGGCTGTTCAAGCCGGCGGCGGCACGGTGGCGCGCGGCGCTGCTGGCGGCACGCGACGGGCATCCGGTCGAACCGCTGGCCCCCACGGGTGCGACGGTGCTGCCGGTCGGGCAGGGGGCATGGGGCTTCCGCCGCTTCGGTCCGCAGGCGGTACGCGTCGACCTGATCGAGCGATTGGCACAGGCGGCGCACGATGCGCGCAAGGGCCATGCGCCCTTCGCACCCGATCCGGCGCTGGCGGTATCGATGGGCCTGAAGCCGGAGACGATCGCGCGGCTGATGGCGAAGCTGGGCTTCCGGCCGAGCGCGCCGGCGGGGGACGTTCCGCAATGGCGCTGGGCACCGGCCCGCCGCCGGGCGCCGGCGCCGGCCGCGCGTCCGGTCGCGCGACCGGGCAATGCCTTTGCCGCGCTCGCCGAACTGGGGTTCGACCGCTGATGGCAGCACGCGCGCCGGAACCGGTGCCGCACATGCGGCTCGACATGTTCCTGTGGTATGCGCGCTTCGCCAAGACGCGCAGCGCGGCGCAGGCGATCGCCGAACGCGGTACGTTGCGCCTCGACGGCCGCAGGATCGAGCGCGCGCATTGTCCGGTACGCGTCGGCATGGTCATCGCCTTTCCACAAGATACCCGCGTGCATATCCTGCGGGTCGAGGCGTTGCCGGTCCGGCGCGGACCGCCGGCCGAAGCGCGCACGCTCTACACGCTGCTGGAACCGAGTGGGTCCGGCCCCGTTGACGAGGGCGGCGACCCGGCATAACGCGGGCGCGATACGATTTTCTCGGAGTTTGGACGGACCCATGACCTACGTCGTCACCGACGCCTGCATCCGCTGCAAATATATGGACTGCGTCGAGGTGTGTCCGGTCGATTGCTTCTATGAAGGCGAGAATATGCTCGTCATCAACCCCAGCGAGTGCATCGATTGCGGTGTGTGCGAGCCGGAATGCCCCGCCGAAGCGATCCTGCCCGACACCGAAAGCGGGCTGGAACAATGGCTGGAGCTGAACAACACCTATTCGGCGCAATGGCCGAACGTGACGCGCAACGCCAACCAGACGCCACCCGATGCCGATCAGTGGAAGGGCGTCGAGAACAAGATTGAGCATTTCTCGGCCGAACCCGGCGCGGGCGACTGATACAACAACCATGTTCCACGTGAAACCCGGGCCGGGCCGCAGCAGCGGTTCCGGCCATTCGGCTTTGCGCTGGTAATTTTGTTGCAACGTTGCTATAATCACACGTGACGGCGGCAGTTTCATGCCCCGCCCGGAGACCACCTTTAGCAACGTCCCACGTCGCTCAACCTGCCCCGCCGGATCCAGCGTTGGCAGGAATCGATGCTTTCGGGACGACGACCACGGAAAGGTTACCAATGGCTGCCAAGGCATTGTCCTTCGATGTCGGCGATTATGTCGTGTACCCCAAGCACGGCGTCGGCCGTGTGATTGAGTTGCAGCGTAGTGAAATCGCTGGCATGCAACTCGAACTTTATGTGCTGCGCTTCGAAAAGGAACGCATGACGCTGCGCGTTCCGACCAACAAGGCGGAAAGCGTCGGCATGCGCAAGCTGTCCTCGGACAAGACCATGCGCGAAGCCATGGAAACGCTGAAGGGCAAGCCCAAGGTCAAGCGCACCATGTGGTCGCGCCGCGCACAGGAATATGAAGCGAAGATCAATTCGGGCGACCTGGTGTCGATCGCCGAAGTGGTCCGCGACCTGTTCCGTGCCGACGACCAGCCCGAGCAGAGCTATTCCGAACGCCAGATCTTCGAAGCGGCAGCCAGCCGCCTGGCGCGCGAACTGGCGGCGATGGAACAGGTCGACGAGCCGAAGGCGCTGGAGCGGATCATCGAGATCCTGCGCGATGCCGCGGCGATCTATAACAAGGAAAAGACCGCCGCCTGACGGGCGAGCGATCCGATCTGCAGGAAAAGGGGCGGCCGGCAACGGTCGCCCCTTTTCGTTGGTGGCGCTTGCCGCAGCATTCCATGATGGTGTATTAACACAGCAATACATGGAGAGTCGGATGCGGCGGTGGGTGGTCGTGACAGCGCTGGGCGTGGCCGCTTGTGGCGGCAATACTGCCGCATCGGATAGGGTGACGCCGGCGCAGACCGTCGCGCTACGCGACTTCGACGCCGTCGCGCTCGACGGTCCCGATACGGTCGATGTGATGCGGGGCCAGGACTTTGCCGTCGCGATCGATGGACCGCCCGAAGTTCGCCGGAAACTGACGTTGCGACGCGACGGCAACGTTCTGCGAATCGGCCGCAAGTCGGGCGGGATATGGACCGTCGATCGGGGCGTCGCGCGCATCCGGGTGACCATGCCGTCGATCGAGGCGGCCACGCTGTCCGGCTCCGGCGATATGGCGATCGATCAGGCAGCGGACCCGTTCGTCGCGACGCTCAGCGGATCGGGCGACATGACGATCGGACAGCTACGGGGTGACAAGGCAACGCTGACCGTGTCCGGCAGCGGATCGATCGCCGCTGCAGGATCGGTACGCGATCTGACGCTATCGGTCGCCGGATCGGGCAATATCGCGGCACAACAGCTCCGCGCGGATGCGGCAACCGTAGTGGTGACCGGTAGCGGCGACGTCGCCGCGCAGGTCGAGGGGCCGGCGCGGGTGTCGCTGGTCGGCAGCGGATCGGCCGATCTCGGCACCGGCGCGCGCTGCACCGTCGATCGCGTCGGCACCGGTGAGGCGCATTGCGGCTGACCAGCTTGCCAAGCCGGCACGGACGCGGGATGCAGGCAGGATGATCGCCGTCCTGCTCGCCATCATGCTGCTGGCGCCCGCTGCCGTTCCCGCGCCCACGCCGCAGGAGGGGGAGCGGCGGTTGATGCTCACCGGGTTCGACCGGGTACAGATCGACGGGCCGTTCACGGTGCGGATCGCGGCGGGATCGACGATCGGCGGGCGGGTCGTCGGCACGCCGCGCGCGCTGGATGCGGTGGATGTGCGGGTCGAGGGGCAGACGCTGATCGTCGCCCCGACGCGCGATGAACGCGGGCGGCCTGACGCGGCCTCCGTCGATCCGCTGGTGATCGAACTGACCAACGATCGGCTAGCCGGCCTTTCGGTACGCGGACCGGCGCAGGTGCGGATCGACCGCATGGCGGGCGCGCAACTGGACCTGTCGCTGACCGGCGACGGATCGATCGATGTCGCGGCGGTCGACGCCCGGCGGATCGATGCGCGCCTGATCGGATCGGGGCGGCTGACGCTGGCGGGGCAGGCCGGCGAGGCGCAGTTTCTGGTGAATGGTGCCGCCACCGTCGAAGCCGCCGGTCTGACGACCGACGCGCTGCTGGTACAGGCGCAGGGGACCGGCACCGGCCGGTATCGTGCCCGCTATACTGCCGAGATCATGGCGCAGGGGTCGGGCATGGTGACGGTCGACGGTAGTCCACGCTGCCGGACGCAGGGCAGCGCGACGATCCGCTGCGGATAGCCGGGCGGGGCCGCCAGCTATCCGCGATCGGCATCAGGCGGGTTCGCGCTCCAGCGTCGGATAGTCGGTATAGCCTTCCGGCCCGTGCGAATACCACGTCGCCATCTCGTCCTTGTTGAGCGGCGCACCGCGCTCCAGCCGGAGCGGCAGGTCGGGATTGGCGAGGAACGGCCGGCCGAAGGCGATCGCATCGGCGACGCCGCCGTCCAGCTCGGCCTGCGCCTTCGCGCCGTCATAATCCTGGTTGAGGACCAGGGGACCTGCGAACGCCTTGCGGATGTCGGGCGAAACCCGTGGCTGGGTCGCGCTGCCGAACGTACCGTCGGGGCCGGGTTCGCGCAGTTCGAGGAAGGCGATCCCCTTGTCCGACAGAAGCTTGGCGGCAGGCACGAACACGGAGGCCGGATCGCTGTCGATCACGCCTTGCGTATCGCCATTGGGCGAGAAGCGGACCGAGGTACGACCCGCGCCCACTTCGGCGATCAACCGGTCGACGACCTCGCCCAACAGCCGGATGCGGTTTTCCGGGCTGCCGCCATAGGAATCGTCGCGCTGGTTGGCACCGTCGCGCAGGAACTGGTCGATCAGATAGCCATTGGCGGCGTGCAGCTGGACCCCGTCGAAGCCGGCGGCCTTCGCGTTGCGTGCGGCGCGCGCATAATCGTCGAGCACGCGGGCGATATCGTCCAGCGTCGCGGCCCGCGCCTCCGCATAGGGCTTCTTGCCGTCATAGGTATGCGCCTTGCCCGGCGCGGTGGTCGCCGACGACGATAGCGGCGCGGCACCATCCAGGAAATCGGGATGGACCACCCGGCCCATATGCCACAGCTGGGTCACGATCCGGCCACCGGCGGCATGGACGGCATCGGTGACCGGCTTCCACGCCTCTACCTGCTCGTCGGTCCACAGGCCCGGCGCGAACGGCCAGCCCAGCCCTTCGCGGCTGATCCCGGTGCCTTCGGAAATCAGCAGGCCCGCGGACGCGCGCTGCGCATAATAATCGGCCATGATCGCGGTCGGCACATGCTCGCGCGTGCCGCGACCGCGGGTCAGCGGCGCCATCAGCACGCGGTTCGGCGCCTGGATATCGCCCAAGGCGATCGGGTCGAAGAGGCTGGGCATAAAACGAAAACTCCGGAAAGCCGCACAAAGGCAGGCGACGTCGCACAGATAGGGCGGTAGGGGGCGGCATGCAGCCGGCCTCGTCTGAAACAAATAATATGTCGCCCCCAAGAACGCCGAGCAGCGCGATCGTTGCCGTGGTCTGCGCGAATATCGCCCTCGCCTTCGGCCCATGGTTCGTGCGCATGGCCGATACCGGACCGGTCGCGGCCGGTTTCTGGCGGATCGCGCTGGCGCTGCCGGTGCTGCTGGTCATGGCGGCATGGACCGATCGCGGCGCGTTGCGGCCGACCCGCGCCCTGCTGTTGCCGCTGCTGATCGGCGGGCTGGCCTTCGCGATCGACCTGGGATCATGGCATATCGGCATCCGCCGCACGACCTTGGCCAATGCCACGCTGTTCGGGAACTGCGCGGTGCTGATCTTTCCGATCTATGGCTTCATCGCGATGCGGCGCTGGCCGACCCGGGCGCAGGGGCTGGCGCTGCTGCTGGCGGCGATCGGCGGCATGCTGCTGCTCGGCCGGTCGGCCGAACTGTCGTCGCGCAATCTGGCGGGCGACCTGTTCTGCCTGCTCGCCGGGGTGCTGTACGCGGTCTATTTCATCGCGATGCGCGGCGTGCGGCGGACGATGGCGCCGCTCCCGGCACTCGCGCTGTCGAGCGTCGCGGGCGTGCTGCCGCTGCTGGCGTTCGCCATCGCGCTGGGCGAGACGATCCTGCCGCAGCATTGGGGGCCGTTGATCGCGCTGGCGCTGGTCAGCCAGATCGCGGGGCAGGGGCTGATGATCTATGCGCTGGGGCATCTCAGCCCGCTGGTCGTCGGCCTCGCGCTGCTGCTGCAACCGCTGGTCGGCGCGACGATCGGCTGGATGGCCTATGGCGAGCGGCTGGGGCCGATGGACGCGGTCGGCGCCGTCCTTGTCGCGGCGGCGCTGGTGATCGTCAGCGCGCGCCGCTCGCCGGTGAAATAGCTCAGGCGATCCCGGCGCGACCCAGATCGACCAGCGCCTCGCCGAACCGCGCGATGTCGCCGGGGGCAAAGCCGGCGATGTTGATCCGGCCCGATCCGGCCATGTAGATGCCGTGCGTCGCGCGCAGCCATTCGATCTGCGCCGGGTTCAGCGGCAGCGTCGCGAACATGCCCTTGCCGCGCGCCAGCGGGGCGAGATCGACCGATCCGACCTGTCCCAGCGCCGCCAGCTCGCCGCGCAGTCCCTGCAACCGGGTGCGCAGCGCATCCAGTTCGCTGCGCCAGTCGGCGGCGAGCTGTTCGTTCTCGAGCACGATCCGCACCGCCGCCGCGCCATGGTCGGGCGGCATCGACCAGTTCGCGCGGGCCAGCGCCAGCAGGTTCGACAGCACGATGTCGCGCGCTTCCGCGTCGGTCGTCGTCGCCCACAGCGCGCCGGTGCGTTCGCGGTACAGCCCGAAATTCTTGTCGCAGGAATAGGCGACGACCGCGAACGGCACCGCATCCAGCACCATGCGCGTGCCGGCGGCGTCGGCCTCCATCCCGTCGCCCAGCCCCTGATAGGCGAGGTCGACGAACGGCACGAGCCGGCTGTCGGCGACGGCGTCGGCGATGGCGCGCCATTGCTCGGGTGTCGGATCGATACCGGCGGGATTGTGGCAGCAGCCGTGCAGCAGGATCGCGTCGCCCGCTTCCGCCTGACCGATCGCGGCGCGGATCGCGGGCAGGTCGATGGCTTGCGCCGCCATGTCGAACATGGCGTGCGGCACCACGACGATGCCGGCTGCGGCGAACACGGGGGCATGGTTGGCCCAGCTCGGCTGGCCGATCAGGATCCGGCGCACCCCGGCCTTGGCCAGCAGTTCGGCGCCCAGTCGCAGCGCGCCGGTACCGCCCGGCGTCTGCAATCCGCAGCGGCGATCCGCCGGGAAATCCCGCCCGAACACCAACGGTTCGAGCAATGCGACGAAGCCCTTGTCCCCCTCCGGCCCGAGATAGGCCTTGCTGTCCTGCGTCGCGATCAGGCGCATCTCCGCCTGCTTCACCGCCTGCATCACCGGGGTATGGCCGTGATCGTCGCGGAAGACGCCGACGCCCAGATCGATCTTGTGCGATCGGGGATCGGCGCGAAACGCCCCGATCAGGCGAAGCAGCGAGTCGGCGGGCTGGGCGACCAGCGAACGGAACGGCATGAAAACTCCCGGAGACGGCATGGATGCCCGCCTATAGGCCGATCGACGTCGCGAAGGGCAGGGGAAATCCTATCTCCCGGCAAGGAATGCTGGTGCCGTGGCGCTTCGATCACATCTCGGCGAGATACCACTCCAGATCGTCGCTGCCGCCGATGCGGGTCCCGTCGATGAAGACCTGCGGCGTAGTGTCGACGCCCTGTTCCGCCTTGAATGCGTCCACCTCCTCGCGGCTGCGCAGGATGCGGTCGTCGACGGTGAAGCCGGCCGATTGCAGCAGCTGCTTGGCCTTCACCCCGAACGGGCAGATGTGGTCGGGCAGGACCATGCGATACAGCGTCGCTTCGCGGGTGTCGGCCATGGCGGTTCCTTTTGATGGGTTTACGTCGCCATAGCGTGTCGGATGCGCACCGGTTCCGCCGTTGCCGTTTGGCCCTGCGCGCCCTAGCTAGGATCCATGACCGAAGACGCGATCGCACCGCTGGCACCTGCCGACCTGACGCTCGACGAACTGCGCGCCGCGCTGGCGCCGCTGGTCGCGGCCAATGCCGCGTTCGACGGGTGGAGCGACAAGGCGGTCGAGGCCGCCGCGCGGACCTTCGGCGCCGATCCCGATGTCGCCCGGCTGGCTTATGCGGGCGGCGCGGTCGAGATGATCGACGCCTGGTTCGGCGACATCGACCGCCGCATGATCGAGGCGGTGAGCGCCGACGCGCTGGCGGCGATGAAGATCCGCCAGCGCATCACCGCGCTGGTCGAGGCGCGGCTGACGGCGGTGGCGGGTGAGCGCGAGGCGCTGCGCCGCGCGCTGGCGATCCTCGCCATGCCGCAAAATGTCGCGCGCGCGACGAAGCTCGGCTGGCGCACGGTCGACCTTATGTGGCGGCTGGCCGGCGATACCGCGACCGATTACAACCATTATACCAAGCGGGCGATGCTCGGGGCGGTCTATGGGGCGACGATCGCGGTGTTCCTCGACGACGAAAGCGGCGGTCATGCCGATACCCGCGCATTCCTTTCGCGGCGGATCGACGGGATCATGCGCTTCGAGAAGATGAAGGGCCGCATCCTCGCGTCGCGCGATCCCGAACGGCGGCTGAGCCTGTCGCGGTTCATCGGGCGGTTGCGCTACCCCGCGGTCTAACGGCCTGCGACGTCAGGCAAAGAATCCGCTTCCCTTGCGGCGCGCTTATTGCTAATCAGTCGCAATGTTGTCCCCCAATCTGCACCTCACCCAGCTGCCCCGCACCTGCCGGGCGACGGTCGCATCGGTCGATTGGGAGGGCATGTCGCCCAGCGAGGCACGGCGCCTGCGCGAATTCGGTCTCGACGAAGGGGTCGATATCGAACTGCTCCATCGTGCGATGCTGTCGGGCGGGCCGCTCGCCTGCCGGATCGGGCGGATGACGGTGGCGCTGCGCGCGCATGTCGCGGGCGCGATCCGCGTCGCACCGTTGGCGGGTTGAACGGCACCCCTAACGTGAACGCTGCACCTCTGGTCGCGCTGGTCGGCAATCCCAATGCCGGCAAGACGGCGCTGTTCAACGCGCTGACCGGCGCGCGGCAGAAGGTCGGCAATTATCCCGGCGTCACCGTGGAGCGCCATTCGGGCCGCCTTGCGCTAGACGACGGGCGCCCGATCGAACTGGTCGACCTGCCCGGCACCTACAGCCTCGATCCGTCCAGCCCCGACGAAGCCGTCACGCGCGACGTGGTGCTCGGGCGGCAGGCGGGGGAGCGGGTGCCCGATGCGCTGATCGTCGTGGCCGACGCCACCAATCTCGACAATCACCTGCGCTTCGTCCTCCAGCTGAAGTCGCTGGGGCGCCCGATGGTGCTGGCGCTCAACATGATCGACATGGCGACGCGCGACGGGTTGAAGATCGACCTCGACGCGCTGTCCGCCGAACTCGGCCTGCCGGTGGTCGCGACCGTCGCGGTGCGCAAGCGCGGGCTGGACGAACTGCGCGCGGCGCTGGCCGGTATCCTCGCCGACGCCCCGCGCACCGCTCCGGTCGACTCGGTCGAATCCGACATCCGCCATTTCCAGCGCGAGGCCCGGCGTATTTCGCGCGCGGCCACCGCCGAACAGCCGCGGATGCGCGCCGTGACCCGCGGCATCGACCGCGTGGCGCTGCACCCGGTCGCGGGACCGATCCTGCTGCTCGCCATCCTGTTCGTCATGTTCCAGGCGGTGTTCAGCTGGTCCGAAGCGCCGATCGGCTGGATCGAAGGGCTGCAAGGCTGGCTGGCCGATACCGCCGTCGCCAACCTGCCCGACAATTTCCTGCGCTCGCTGCTGGTCGAAGGGATCATCAACGGCGTCGGATCGGTGGTGGTGTTCCTGCCGCAGATCCTGATCCTGTTCGTCTTCATCCTGCTGCTCGAAGCATCCGGTTACATGGTGCGCGCCGCGTTCCTGATGGACCGGTTGATGAGCGGCGTCGGCCTGTCGGGGCGGGCGTTCATCCCGCTGCTGTCGTCCTTCGCCTGCGCCATTCCCGGCATCATGGCGACGCGGTCGATCGACGATCCCAAGGAACGGCTGACCACGATCCTGATCGCGCCGCTGATGACCTGTTCGGCGCGCCTGCCGGTCTATGCGGTCATCATCGGCGCGTTCATTCCGGCGCGGGCGGTGCTGCCGGGCGTCGGGCTGCAGGGGCTGGTGCTGCTGGTGCTGTACCTGACCGGTATCTTGGGCGCGGTCATCGCCGCCTTCGTGCTGCGCCGGACCGCGACCAAGGGCGTGGGCGGTGGCTTCCTGATGGAGATGCCGCGCTACCAGCTGCCCTCGATCCGCGACATCGCGATCGGGCTGTGGCAGCGGGCCTATGTCTTCCTGCGCCGCGCCGGCACGATCATCCTGCAGGTGACGGTCGCGTTGTGGCTGCTCACCTCCTATCCGGTCGCCCCGGCCGGCGTGAAGCAGTCGGAATATTCGATCGCCGGGCGGATCGCGTCGGGGCTGGAGGTCGTGCTGCGGCCGATCGGCTTCAATCATGAAATGTCGCTGGCGGTGATCCCGGCGATGGCCGCACGCGAAGTCGCGGTGTCGGCGCTCCAGACCGTCTATGCGATCGACGCATCGGACGAGGAACAAGGTGCGCAGGAACTGGGCGGGCGGCTGGCCGGTCGCTGGAGCCTCGCCACCGCGCTCGCCTTCCTCGCATGGTTCGTGTTCGCGCCGCAGTGCCTGTCGACCATCGCGGTCGCCCGGCGCGAGACCAATGGCTGGAAATGGCCGCTGGTGATGATCGGCTATCTCTTCGCGCTGGCCTATATCGCGGCGGGCGCGACCTATTGGACGGCGGTCGCCTTCGGGCTGGGATAGGGGGCCGACGCGGAGCGTCGCCCCAGCGAAGACTGGGGCCTCAAGCGGTTCCTGCTGGCGTGCCATCACCGGGAGATCCCGGCCTTCGCTGGGATGATTTGTGGGTCGCTCTATTCCTCCCGCTTCGCCCCATCGAGCAACGCTTTCCGCCGCGCCTCCTCATTCTCCTCGACCGCCTTCTCCGCCTTCGTCCGACCGAACTTGCGGCGATTGGCGTCGGCGTCCTGCGCCTTGGCGGCCTTGTCCCGCGCCTTACGGAACCGGTTCAGGTTGATGACGTCGCCCATCGCGATACACTGAACCCGCGTACCCGTTTCGGCAAGCACTGGCGTCCCGCCGTCCGGTGGCATAGGAAGCCGGGCTATACTTTTCTCGGAGAACTGCGCCATGGCCGGCAGCGTCAATAAAGTCATCCTCGTGGGCAATCTGGGCCGCGACCCGGAATCGCGGTCGTTCCAGAATGGCGGCAAGGTCGTGAACCTGCGCATCGCGACGTCGGAATCGTGGAAGGACCGCAATTCGGGCGAGCGCAAGGAAAAGACCGAATGGCATTCGGTCGCGATCTTCAACGAAGGGCTGGCCAACGTCGCCGAACGGTTCCTGCGGAAAGGTTCGAAGGTCTATATCGAAGGCCAGCTGCAGACGCGGAAATGGCAGGACCAGCAGGGCCAGGACAAGTACAGCACCGAAATCGTGCTGCAGGGGTTCAACAGCGTGCTGACGATGCTCGACGGTCCCGGCGGCGGTCAGGGCGGCGGCGGTGGCAACCGTGGCGGTGGCGACTTCGGCGGCGGCGATGATTTCGGCGGCGGTTCGGGCGGCGGCTATGGCGGCGGTGGCTCGCGCGGCGGCAGCGGCGGCGGGTTCAATTCCGGCGGCAACAAGGGCGGCAATTTCGGCGGCGGTTCGAGCGGCGGCTTCGGCGACGATCTGGACGACGACGTTCCGTTCTGATCGCCTACGCGACCGGCAAACGCGAACGGCCCGCTGTCCCGATGGGGAGAGCGGGCCGTTTCCATGTCACCTTACCCTGTGGATAAGTTTGTGGACGAACGGTGGGGTCAGAGGCGCGGACCGGAAACCGCCGCCTTGGGCTTGGTCGCCGGAGTTTCGTCGATCAGCTTGAGCAGCGCGGGAGTCCGCGTGTCGCGCTTGGCATAGTCGCGTGCCGACATGCCGGCGATCACATCGGCCTGATCGGGGTTGGCCCCGGCGGCGATCAGCGCGCGCACCATGTCGAGGTTGCGCAACTGCACCGCACGGATCAGCGGGGTTTCGCCGCTGCTATTGCCCAGATTCAGGTTCGCCTTGCGCGCGGCCAATGCGTTGATCGCCTCGACCGATCCCGATTCCACCGACAGCAGCGCCGCGGTGTTGCCGCGATTGTCCTGGAGGTTGGGGTTGGCGCCCTTGGCCAGCAGGAAGCGCAGATAGGTCAGGTTGCCGCTCTTCGCGACGATATGCAGCGCGCCTTCGCCGGTGGTGCGATCCTTGGTGTTGATGATCGTCTGTCCGGGTTGCCCCAGAATGTCGTTCACCTTGTTCCCGTCCTCGTCGCGGATCGCCTTCAGAAAGATATAGCCCGGCGACATCTGCTGTGCGCCGGCGGCGGCGGGCAGCATCAGCGCGGCGGCGAGGGCGATGCGGATGGCGGGCATGGGAACAGGCTCCACTGGGACGTTACGCGACTTGCAAGCCGTCGCCTATCAGATCATGGCTGGCAACACCATGAACAGCATCGTCCGCATCCTCGCGCCCGCGCTCGCGCTGGCCCTTGCCGCCTGTGGCGGGCAGGCCGACTCGCCGGCCACGCCGCCGCTTGCCGGTGCACGCATCGGCGGGCCGTTCGTCCTGACCGATTCCGCGGGCAAGGTCGTGCGCGACACCGACTTCGCCGGCAAATGGCGGATCATGTATTTCGGCTATACCTATTGCCCCGATGTCTGCCCGGTCGATGTCCAGAATATCGCGGCGGGCGTGAAGGCGTTCGAGGCGGAGGCGCCGGAACTGGGCGCGAAGGTCGTGCCGGTCTTCGTCACGGTCGACCCCGAACGCGACACGCCGGCGGTGGTCGGCAAGTTCGTCTCCGCCTTCCACCCGCGCATGGTGGGCCTGACCGGCAGCGCGCAGGCGATCGCCGATGCCGCGCGGGCTTACGGCGTCACCTATGCCAAGTCGCAATCGCCCGGCGCCACCGAATATCTGATGGACCATAGCCGCACCGCGATCCTGATGGACCCGCAGGGCCGCCCGGTCGCCCTCCTGCCGCAGGACGAAAGCGGCGATGCGGTGGCGGCCGAACTGAAGAAATGGGTCCGGTGAGCGGGCGCTTCTGGGAAGATCTGCCGCTCGCCGCGCTCGACCGCGCACAGTGGGAGGCGCTGTGCGACGGCTGCGGCAAATGCTGCCTGCACAAGCTTGAGGACGAGGATAGCGGCGAAATCCATGCGACCAACGTCGCGTGCAAGCTGCTCGACCGCCGCATGGGCCAGTGCAGCGACTATCGCCACCGCCACGCCTATGTTCCCGAATGCGTGCGCCTGAACGCGCGCAACGTCGGCGCCATCGAATGGCTGCCCTCCACCTGCGCCTATCGGTTGCGGAACGAGGGCAAGCCATTGCCCGACTGGCATTATCTCAACAGCGGCGACCGGGAGAGCGTCCATACCGCCGGCCAGTCGACGCGCGGATGGACGGTGTCGGAAAACGATGTCGGCGACCTCGAACATCATCTGACCGACCGGACGCTGTGATCGACGGGGTCGAGGTCGTCCGCCACCCCCGCGCCCGCGTCGCGCGGCTGTCGGTCGATCCGGCCACCGGGCGGGTGCGCCTGACCGTGCCGAAGCGGATGGCGCTGGCGAAGGCGGTCGCGTGGGCCGGGGAAAAGGCCGACTGGATCGCGGCGCAGCGCGCGAAGCTGCCGCAGGGGCGGCCGTTCGTCGACGGCACGGTGGTGCCGGTGGCCGACCGCGCGATACGGCTGGTGTGGCGGGAGGGGGCGTCGCGGACGGTGCTGCTGTTGCCTGCCGCCCAACTTCCCGCGTCACCCCAGCGCAGGCTGGGGTCTCCTGCGGCGAGGAGCGACGCTTCGTTACCGGGAGACCCCAGCCTGCGCTGGGGTGACGTCGGTGGCGAGGGGGAGGACAAAGACCTCCTCACCTGCGGCGGCCCGCTCGATCAATTCGCCATCCGCATCGAACGCTGGCTCAAGCGCGAGGCGTTGCGCTTGCTTGCCGAAGACACCGCCCACTACGCCGCCAAGGCCGGCGTCACCGTCACCAAGGTCGCGATCGGCGATCCCAAGGCGCGCTGGGGCAGTTGCAGCGGCGACGGCACGATCCGCTATAGCTGGCGGCTGCTGCTCGCCCCCGGATACGTCCGCCGCGCGACCGTCGCGCACGAGGTCGCGCACCGCGTCCATATGCATCACGGCCCCGCCTTCCACGCGCTGGTCGCCGAACTGTTCGAGGGCGATCCGGACGACGCGCGCCGCTGGCTACGCGCCGAAGGAGCCGCGCTTCACTGGTACGGGCGGACGTCCTCGTCCGGATAGCGGTCGGGCGGGGGCGGCTGGCGGCGGTCCGGGGCGGGGCGGCGGGGCGGTTGCTGCTCGCCGCGCGGATTCCGGCCGAGCGCGCGGTCGATCCATTCCTGGTCGAGCTGTTCGTCGGGAACGCGCTGCTGCGGCGGCAGCGGTTCGTCGCCATCCTCGACCGGCGCTTCGGGCTGGGTCGCGCGTGGCTGATCCATCGGATTGCCGTCGGGATCGACATAGAGCCGGTCGTCGGGCGCGCCATAATAGCTCTCCGCGTCCGGCTCCTCCTGCCATTCGGGCAGCGTGACCTTGGTATTGAACTCCTCGACCGGGCGGCTGGCGACCGCCTGTCGCATGAACGCGGCAAAGGCGCGGGCAGGCGCAGTGCCGCCCTGCAGGCCGCCGACTGCCTTCGCATCGTCGCGCCCCATCCACACGCCGGTGGTGATGCCGGACGAGAAGCCCATGAACCAGCCGTCCTTGTACGAGCTGGTCGTGCCGGTCTTGCCCGCGACCGGACGGCCGATCTGCGCCGCGCGACCCGTGCCGGTGTTGACCGCCGTCTGGAGCAGGTCGGTCATCTGCTGCGCGACATAGGGGGCGACGAGGACGCGGGAGCTGTCGACCTGGTGTTGGTAAATCAATTGCCCGTTGGCGGTGACGCGGGTGATGCCATAGGGGACGACCGCCGTGCCGCCGCTCGCGACCGAGGCATAGGCGCGGGTCATGTCGATCAGCCGCACGTCCGACGTGCCCAGCACCATCGCCGGCCGGGTGTTGACCGGGGTGGTGATGCCGAAGCGCCGCGCCATGTCGGCGACGGTCGCGAAGCCCACTTCCTGTCCCAGCCGCGCCGACACGGTGTTGAGCGAATAGGCGAAGGCGGTGCGCAGCGACACCTGCCCGCTGAACCGCCGCGAACTGTTGCGCGGGCTCCAGCCGTCGATGGTGACCGGCGCGTCGTTGACCTGGCTGTCGGGGTTCATCCCCGCCTCCAGCGCCGCCAGATAGACGAACAGCTTCCACGCCGACCCCGGCTGGCGGGTCGCCTGCGTCGCGCGGTTGTAGATCGACGAGACGTAATCCTTGCCGCCGACCATCGCCCTGACCGCCCCGTCGCGGTCGAGCGCGACCAGCGCGCCCTGCACCCCGGCGGGCGCATTGGCGCGGATCGCGGTGTCGGCGCTCTTCTGCATCGACGGGTCGAGCGTGGTCCACACGTCGAGCGGTGCCTCGGTCTCGTCGATCAGCGTTTCGAGCTGTGGCAGCGCCCAGTCGGTGAAATAGCGCACGCTGTTCTGCTGCGGTTCGGGCGCCAGCTTGATCGCCTGCGGGTCGGCGTCCATCGCCTCGCTCGCGCTGATCGCGCCGGTTTCCTGCATCAGCTTCAGCACGACGCCCGCACGGCCCACGGCGGCCTCGGCATCGGCGGTCGGCGAATAGCGCGACGGTGCCTTGACCAGCCCGGCGATCACCGCCGATTCGGACAGCGACAAATTGGTGGCGGGATGGTTGAAGAAGCGCCGCGATGCCGCATCGATGCCATATGCCCCGCCGCCGAAATAGACCTTGTTCAGATATAGTTCGAGGATCTGGTTCTTCGAGAATTTGCGCTCCAGCGCCAGCGCGAGGATGATCTCGCGGAACTTGCGCCCGACCGTATAGCTGTTCGACAGGAAGATGGTGCGCGCGACCTGCTGCGTGATGGTCGATGCGCCCTGCAACCGGCGGCCGGTGCCGCGGGTTTCGATCGCGAACTTGGTGATGCGCGCCAGCGCCACCGGATCGACGCCCCAGTGCGAGCGGAAGCGGCGATCCTCGACCGATACCATCGCCTCACGCATCGGCACCGGGATCTGCGAATAGGGAATCCATTCGCCATAGCTCGGCCCGAGCGACACGAGGATCGACCCGTCCGCCGCGCGCACCCGGATCATCTGTCCGTTCGGCGACGATTTGAGCTGGTTGAAGCTCGGCAGGTTCGATCTGGCGTTATAGACCGCGACGACCAGCGCGATCGCCGCGAAGATCGCCACGCCGAAGCCGATCCCCAGCACCCAGCGCAGGATGCGCCACCAGCGGGACGGGGCGGCGGCGGACCGCTTCTGCGGGCTTTTGGGAGTACGTGCCATCTGGATGCGCCGGATACCGCGCCCGCCCCCGGCGGCACAAGCCCCGGACGCTTGGGCGCATTGGGAATGGCGCGCGCTAGGCCGGGTTGGCTGAACCTCGGCTGACGGACTCGATCCGGGTCCACCGCGCCGCCATCGCCACCAGCGCGGACATCCGACCGCCCGCCAGCAGCAGCCTATGGCCGGAGGGATGTTCGGCCAGTGTCCTGAGCAGTCCGGCGAACGCGACCGGACGATGCAGCCGCCGGCGCAGCGCCTGCTGGAACCCCGGCGCGCCCGCCGGTCCGTGCCGCTGCCAATGTGCCGCTGCCTGCACGGCGCTGGCGATGGCGATTCCCATGCCTTCGCCCGCCAGCGACGGGATCACCCCCGCCTGATCGCCCAACCGATAGATGCCGGGCAGGGTGCCGCGCGTGCGCCAGCCATAGGGGACGTTGGCGATGGCGTCGATCGCGGGCGCATCGCCGATATGCGCGAGTCGTTCGCCCAGCTGCGGCAGTTCCTCCGCCAGAACCCGCAGTAATCCGGTCAGGTCGCCCGCCGCCCGCAGCCGCGACCGGCGCACCGCCATGCACAGATTCGCGCTGCCATCCTCTTGTAGGACCAGCCCGGCATAGCCGCCGGCAAAGGCGTGCAGCTCGATCGCGTCGCCGACCAGCCGGGCGAGCGCGGGATGGGGTGCCAGCCGGACCCGCACGCCCATCGCCGGATCGTCGCCGACCGCCGCATCGCGCATCGCCCCGCGCAGGTCGTGCTTGCCCGTTGCGAGGAACAGCGTGTCGCCGGCCAGTGCCGCACCGTCGCCGGTATGCAGCACGGTGCCTTCGGCCGACCGGATCGTCACGCCGCGCTCGACCGCCGCGCCCGCGCGCCGTGCCGCGTCGAGCAGCAGCGCGTCGAGCCGCAGCCGCGACAGGCCGATGGCGGGGGCGGGCAGGGGCGATTCGGCGCGGTCTTTGCCGGCGAACAGCACCACCCGCCGCACCGCATGGCCGCCGAGCATCGCCGGATCGATTCCCGCCCCCGCCAGCGTTTCGAGCGTCCGCCACGACAGGAACCCGCCGCACAGCGCATCCTGCGGCGCGCGTGACCGTTCCAGCACCAGCGGCGTTGCACCGCCCCGTGCGAGCAGCAGCGCGGCGACCGACCCCGCCGGGCCGCCGCCCGCGATCAGCGCCGACGTTCGACGCATAGCCGGAAGGGAAAGCGCCGTCGGACCTTGGCATCCTCGATCCCGGCTTGCGCCAGGATCGCCGGCCACTCATCGGGACGATAGGAGCGTGCGATCGACAGCGTGCCATCGGCGCGGACGATCGGGTGCCAGCGCATCAGCGTCGCCAGCAACGGATAGCCGCGATGGGCGAAGCGGTGGCGGTGCAGGTCGTTGACGAACCAGCCGCGCGCCGCATACCGCTCCATGAACCGCAGGAACGCGACCAGCTGGTCATGGGTCATGTGATGCGCGACGAGGCTGGAGACGATTACGTCCCAGCCTGCGCCGGCCAGATCGGCATAGTCGCCGGTACGATAGGTGATCGGCAGGCCGGCGGGCGTATCGGCACGCGCGATGGCTTCGCTGCGGGGGTTCAGGTCGATGCCGACCAGCTCCGCCGCCACCCCGCGCTTCGCCGCCCAGTGCGCGATCCGGCGCAGCATGTCGCCATCGCCATAGCCGACATCGAGCAGTTTGAGCCGCTCGCCCGGCCGCACCATCTTGTCGAGAAACGCCAGCGTCGGCCGCGCCGCCAGCGTCACCGTATTGACGTGCGCCAGATCGCGCAGCACCGCCGCATAGGTTTCGGCGCCGAGGGCGGGATCGTCCATCGCCTCTTCGGCATGCGACCGCGCAAAGCTCATGCCGCGCTCCGAAAGCCGAAGCCCTCGGCGGCGAGGCCGGGACCGAAGGCGAGGGCGATGCCGTTCGACACCGGCGGCCCGTCGAGCATCGCCGCCAGCACGAACATCAACGTCGCCGACGACATATTGCCATTGGCCGCGAGCACGGCGCGCGACGCGGCCAGCGCATCAGGCGACAGCGCCAGGCTGCGCTCGACCGCGTCGAGAATCGACCGCCCGCCGGCATGGACCGCCCAGCCATCGACCTCGGACAGCGCGCGGCCCCCGGTCGCGGCGGCGGCGAAATCGGGATCGGTCAGCGCATGGGCGATGCGCGCCGGCACCTCGCCCGACAAATGCATCGCAAAGCCGGCATCGGTGATGTCCCAGCGGATCAGTTCCGCCGAATCGGGCAGGGTCGCGGCGAACGGCGCCTCGATCGCGAACCCCTGGGCATCGGACGTCACCAGTGCTGCGGCGGCGCCGTCGCCGAATTGCAGCATCGCCAGCAACGGCTCCAGCATCGTCGCCGGTTGCAGGTGCAGCGTCGACAGCTCGACCGTGACCACCAGCACGCGGGCCTCGGGTTGCGACCGGACGATATGACGCGCGCTGCGCAGCGCGGCGACGGCGGCATAACAGCCCATGAACCCGACCAGCAGCCGCTCGACCCGCGGCGACAGGCCGATGCGGGCGGCAATGATCTGGTCGATGCCGGGCGCGACGAAGCCGGTGCAGCTCGCGACGACCAGATGGGTGATGCCGTCCAGCGGCACTTGGCGGCCGAGCGACTCGATCGCGCCGATCGCCAGCGCCGGCGCGGCATCGGCATAGATCGTCATGCGCGCGGCGGTGCCGGGCATCGCATCGGCATAGAATCCGCCCGGGGCGACCGGCGATCCGCCATCGGCGCCGATCGGCAGCACCGACCAGCGATGACCGATCCCGGCACGCTCGACCATCCGGTCGAACAATTTCGCCTCGTGGTCCGGCAGCCGATGGCGCGCCCAGCCGATAAAGGCGTCGTGAATATCGTGCGAGGGGGTCGCGGTCGCGACGGCGTTCAGCCAGGCGACGGGCGCGGGGGCGGTGGTCATCCGGCGCTCAACGCGTGGGAAGCGGTTATGCTACCCGATCAATCCTTCCACGCCCACCATAATTGGGCGGGGGGAACGTTCCACCATTCCATGTCGTGATCGATCCGCGCGAATTGCCGGTCGAGGAAATCGCGCACGCGCGGGTTGAACTGATAGACGAGGAACGCACCGCCCGGCCGCAGCACCGCCTGCGTCGCCGCCGCGATCATGTCGCCGACACCCGGCGGCAGCGTGGAGAAGGGCAGGCCCGACAGGACGTAATCGGCATGATTATGGCCATGCTCCGCCACGATCCGTTGAACATCCGCCGCCGAACCATGCACCGCCGAAAACCGCGAATCGAGGATCGTGGCGTTCAGATAATCGATGAAATCGGGGTTGGTATCGATCACGATCAGCTGCGCATCGGGCGCCAGCCGTTCGAGGATCGGGCGGCAGAAGGTGCCCACGCCCGGTCCATATTCCACCACGACCTTCGCATTGGCCCAGTCGATCGGGCCGAGCATCTTGCGGATCAGCTTGTTCGACGACGGGATGACCGACCCGACCATCACCGGATGTTTTACAAATCCGCGCAGGAAGATACCGGCCGGCGATGGGACACCGCGCGGCTTCCGTCGGGTCGCGGCGTTTGAACTCGTCGTCATGCAAATCCTCGAACGGATGGCACACAGGGCCATGGTCACGGCGTCGTCGCAAAAGCGCAACGAACTTGCAAGCGGATCGGTTTCCCGCTGCGACGAATGTCCGCCCTGCACGACGCCGCTTGACGGGACCGGTTATATAAACATATTAGGACGTGTTCATATGTTGATGGGTAAATGACACAGGACGAAGCATTGCAACTGTCCGAACTGTTCCGGCTGCTAGGCGAACCCAATCGGCTGCGGCTGGTGGCGGAATGTCTGGATGGTCCGCGATCGGTCGGGGAACTAACCGAGGCGGTCGGCGTCAGTCAAAGCCTGGTGTCGCAGCATCTCCGGCTGCTGCGCGCGGGGCGCTTGCTAAAACAGACGCGCAGCGGGCGGAACATGTTCTACGCGCTGCCCGACTGCCATGTCCGTTCGATGCTCACCAACATGATGGACCATGTGCTCGAACCCGAAGACTCCGTCGAAGAGGAATGATCCGATGACCGTAGCCGTTGAAATGGTGAAGTGCGCCTGTGCCGATTGCGTATGCGTCGTCAGCACCGCCCAGGCCGTCGAAGCCGAAGGCCGCCTGTTCTGTGGCGACAATTGCGCCGACCATCATGCGCAGTCGGCCGGCTGCGACCATGCCGGCTGCCCCTGCCACGGGTGATGCGGGGCGGGGACCGGTGCGTGCCGGTCCCCGCATTCGTCAGCCCTTCGGGCCGCGCCCTTCGACCATGCCGGGGGCGATGAAGCCGATCGGCTGGATCGCGACCGCGTCCTGCTTCAGCCGGGCGGACATGGCGCGATACTCCTCCTCCATCTCGGTCGTCACCGATGCGCGGGAATCGGCCAGCGCCGCCTCGAAATGCGCCATCGTCACTTCGCGGGTGTCGAGCGAGGCACGCAGCGCGAACAGGCCGGCGCGGCGCACCACATCCTCCAGATCGGCGCCGGTAAAGCGTTCGGTCCGCGCGGCGACGGCGTCGAGATCGACGTCACCGGCCAAGGGCATCTTCTGCGTCTGGATACCGAGGATGCGGGCGCGCCCCGCCCGATCGGGCACGCCGACATAGATCAGCTCGTCGAACCGCCCCGGCCGCAACAATGCCGGATCGACCATGTTCGGTCGGTTGGTCGCACCGATCACCACGACCGACTGCAATTCCTCTAGTCCGTCCATCTCCGCGAGGATCGTGTTCACGACCCGCTCGGTCACTTGCGGCTCGCCCAGACCGCCGCCGCGCGCCGGCACCAGCGAATCGAGTTCGTCGATGAAGATGACCGTCGGCGCCACCTGCCGCGCGCGCGCGAACAGGCGGGCGATCTGCTGCTCGCTCTCACCATACCATTTGGACAGCAGGTCGCTCGACTTGGTGGCGATGAAATTCGCCTCCGCCTCGCGCGCGACCGCCTTCGCCAGCAAAGTCTTGCCGGTGCCGGGCGGGCCGTAGAGCAGGAAGCCCTTGGCCGGCCGGATGCCGAGGCGACGGAAGGATTCGGGCGACTTGAGCGGTAGCTCGACGCCTTCCTTCAACCGCATCTGCGCATCGTCCAGCCCGCCGACATCGTCCCAGCGGACGGTCGGCGCCTGCACCATCACCTCGCGCATCGCGCTCGGCTGCACGCGCTTCAGGGCCTCGACGAAATCGTCGCGGGTCACCGACAGGCTGTCGAGCACGTCCTGCGGGATCGTGCCCGCCGACAGGTCGATGCGCGGCATGATCCGCCGCACCGAATCGATCGCCGCCTCGCGGGTCAGCGCCGCAAGGTCCGCGCCGACAAAGCCGTAGGTGGTGCGCGACAGCTCGCCCAGGTCGACATTGTCGTCGAGCGGCATGCCGCGGGTATGGATGCCGAGGATTTCGCGCCGACCGCGCTCGTCGGGCACGCCGACCACGATCTCGCGGTCGAAGCGGCCGGGCCGGCGCAGCGCCTCGTCGATCGCCTCGGGCCGGTTGGTCGCGGCGATGACGACGATGTTGGCTCGCGACTCGAGGCCATCCATCAGCGTCAGCAGCTGCGCGACCAGCCGCTTCTCCGCCTCGCCCGATACCTGACCCCGCTTGGGCGCGATCGAATCGATCTCGTCGATGAAGACGATCGAGGGCGATGCCTTGGTCGCTTCCTCGAACACCTCGCGCAGGCGCTTTTCGGATTCGCCATAGGCCGATCCCATGATCTCGGGACCGTTGATCAGGAAGAATTCGGCGTCGGATTCGTTCGCGACGGCGCGGGCAAGGCGCGTCTTGCCGGTGCCGGGCGGGCCATGCAGCAACACCCCCTTGGGCGGATCGACGCCCAAACGCTGGAACAGTTCGGGATAGCGCAGCGGCAGTTCGACCATCTCGCGCAGCTGGTCGATCGTCTGCCCCATGCCGCCGATATCGTCATAGGTGACGTCGGCCCGCCGCGCCTCCCGCGGTTCCTCATATTCCGACCGCAGCTCGATCTCGGTCGATTCGTCGATATGCACGACGCCCTTGGGCGTGGCGGACACGACGGCGAGGCGGATTTCCTGCAACGAGAAAGCGGGGGCGTTCACATAGCGGCGGACATTGGGCGAGAGATTGTCGACCCGCTGGTGTCCGGTGGTCGCGACGATGTCGCCCTGGCACAGCGGCCGCCCGAAAAAGGTGCGCTTGAGCGCGTTGGCCGATCCTTGCAGCCGCAGATTCTGTTGCGCGGGGGCGAAGACGACCCGGCTGGCGGGACGCGACTCGGCCTTGCGCACCTCGACCTGATCGCCCGACCCGACACCGGCATTGGCGCGCTGCAACCCGTCGATGCGGACGATGTCGAGGCCCTCGTCCTCGGGGTAGGGCGCGATGGCGCGGGCGGGGGTCGTCTTCTTGCCGACGATCTCGACGACGTCACCCTCGTTGATGCCCAGCAGCGCCATGACCGACCGGGGGAGATGGGCGATGCCGCGCCCGCTATCTTCAGGCCGGGCATTCGCCACCTGTAGCCGCCGTCCGCCTGTTTCGCTGTCCGCCATCAAATTCCGTCCTGCTGAACGTGTTCGAACGGCGGAGATAGGGGGTGGGTTGCCAGCAACAAGGCGAAAAAAAAGGCCGATCGAAACGACCGGCCGGAAAGTTTTTAGGAGAGGATGCCTGAAAGGCACGCCCTATGTGCGGTGCGGCGTGTTTTTGTGCAAGTGCGAACAAATCAATTCATGTTGCATAAAATGCAATGCCATCCGTCCGTATGGTTGCAAGCGTGACAATCGCGGTGCAGCGTGTACCGCACCGCAACCAAATTCTAGGGTATCGGATGCGCCGCCTTCCTCCTCTCACCGCGATCGAAGCGTTCGTCCACGTCGCGCGCCTCGGGTCGGTCAAGCTCGCCGCCGACGAACTGGCATTGTCCTCGCCCGCGCTCAGCCGCCGGGTCCAGGCGCTCGAACGCTTCATCGGCAAGCCGTTGTTCGAACGACGGCATCAGGCGCTGCGGCTGAACGACGATGGCGAACGGCTTCTGGCGCTGCTGTCGGGCGCGCTCGACACGCTGTCGGACGCGGTGGAGCAGATGTCGGGCGCGGTGGAGGTGCTGCGGCTGCGCCTCGGCGTCCTCCCGCTGTTCGCGATCCAGCGGCTGATGCCGCGCATGGGCGATCTGCACGACCAGCATCCCGAACTGCACCTCGATTTCGACACCGCGCATCACGGGCTGGGGCGGCTGGGCGAGGGGATCGACGTCGCGATCGTGCTCGACCATGCGATCGACCCGGCGCTCTATGCGCGGCGGCTCGACCGCAACCGCGTCTATGCGATTGCCGGCCGCGCGCTGATCGACCGCACGCCGATCACCGATCCGTCGCAACTGGCGCAGCATACCGCGCTGATCCACCGCGACATGCCCGACACCTTTGCCGACTGGATGCATGCCGCCGGCCTCCCCGACCTCGAACCCGCCGCGATCGACCGGTTCGATTCGGGCACGCTGATGCTGGAGGCGGCGGCGCAGGGGCTGGGCGTCGCCTTCATGCTCGAATCGCATTTCGAAACCGCACGCGACGAACGGCTGGTGCCGTTGTTCGACCGAGCGGTCGATTCGACCTACAGCCACTGGTTCGTGTGCCGCCCGCGCATGTTGCAGCAGCGGCCGGTGAAGCTGTTCCACGACTGGCTGGTGAAGGCGCTGGACGCGCCGGCGGAGTAACCGCTCGCTTCGTCATTCCGGCGAAGGCCGGAATCCATTGGTTCGGGTGTTGTCGATGGTTCGCAACCGTCCCCCCATCCATGGATCCCGGCCTGCGCCGTGATGACGGAGGGGGGCGGCCCAGTCGTCACGCCCGCGGAGGCGGGGGTCCATAGCCGCTGACGTCGGCAATCCAATCGAAGCGTCAGCGTATATGGATTCCCGCCTGCGCGGGAATGACGAAGGTTTACCTTACGCTTCCGAGCGCGCGGTCACGATCTTGCCCGGGTTGCGCGGGGGTTCGCCCTTGGGCAGCGCGTCGACGGCGTCCATGCCGCTCTCGACCACGCCCCACACGGTGTACTGGCGGTCGAGGAAGGTCGCGTCGTCAAGGCAGATGAAGAACTGGCTGTTGGCCGAGTTCGGGTCCATCGTCCGCGCCATCGAACACACGCCGCGCACATGCGGTTCGGCGTTGAATTCTTGGCGAAGGTTCGGTTCCTTCGACCCGCCGGTGCCGTCGCCACGGCCGCCGTCGCCGCCCTGCGCCATGAAGCCGTCGATCACGCGGTGGAACGGCACGCCGTCGTAAAAGCCCGAATCGGCCAGCTTCACGATCTGCGCGACATGGTTGGGGGCGAGGTCGGGGCGCAGCTTGATCCGGACTTCGCCGGTATCGAGCGTCATCACGAGCGTGCTGGGGGTATCGGCCATTGAAAGCTCCTTGAAAGTCGCGGTCTAGCTAGGGTGCCGGAACGGTGCTGGCAACCGCACGGACATTGGCACGGCGGTGCAGCATGGCTAGAGCGAACGGGAAACGCGCGCGGAGGGTTGCGACCATGACCGAACTCGACCTTCCCGACGATAGCAGCGAACTGGACGAGGACGACCGGCTGAAGCCCGAATTCGTCCGTGCCGTGTGCGAAGCGGTCGATCGCGGCGACGACGAGGCCGCGCGCGAGCTGGTCGAACCGCTTCACCCCGCCGACCTTGCCGACCTGTTCGAACTGGTGCCCGGCGAACAGCGCGCCGCGCTGGCCGCCGCCATCGCCGAACGGCTGAACGGCGACGTGCTGGCGGAGATGAACGACTGGGTCCGCGACGCGGTGATCGAGGCGCTGACCGCGACCCAGGTCGCCGATCTCGCCGCCCAGCTCGACACCGACGACGCGGTCGCGATCATCGAGGACCTCGACGATGCCGAACAGCGCGCGGTGCTGCGCGCGCTCGACCCCGACGATCGTGCCGCGATCGAGGAGGCGCTGTCCTACCCTGAGGAATCCGCCGGCCGCCTGATGCAGCGCGAGTTGGTCGCGGTGCCCGAGCATTGGACCGTCGGCGACGCGCTCGATTACCTGCGCGCCGACGATGTGCTGACCACCGATTTCTGGGAAATCTTCGTGGTCGATCCGGCGCACAAGCCGGTCGGCACCTGCCAGCTGTCATGGATTCTCCGCACCCCGCGTTCGGTCGCGATCGGCGACGTCATGGCGCGCGAACAGACATTGATCCCGGTCGACATGGACCAGGAAGAGGTCGCGCTCCGGTTCCAGAAATATGCGCTGATCTCCGCCGCGGTGATCGATGGCGCCGGGCGGCTGGTCGGCATGATCACCGTCGACGACGTGGTCCACATCATCCAGGCCGAAGCGGGCGAGGACGCGCTGCTGCTGTCGGGTGCCGGCGAAGGCGACATCAACGAACCGATCCGCGATTCGTACAAGGCGCGGGTCCGCTGGCTCATCACCAACCTGATCACCGCGCTGCTGCCCGCGACGATCATCGGGATGTTCGGCGCGACGATCGACAAGATGGTGACGCTCGCCGCGCTGATGCCGATCGTCGCCGGTCTCGGCGGCAATGCGGGGACGCAGACCATGGCGGTCACCGTCCGCGCGCTGGCCACCAACCAGCTGACCCAGTCGAACACGGTGCGCGCGATCCGGCGCGAGATGATCATCGCGCTGATGAACGGCGCGACCGTCGCCGCGCTGATCGGCACCGGCGTCACCCTGTGGTTCGGCAATCCGCAATTGGGGGCGGTGATCGGCAGCGCGATGCTGCTGAACGTCGTCATTGCCGGGTTCGCGGGCGTGTTCGTGCCGCTGACGCTCGACCGGTTCAACGCCGACCCGGCGGTCGCGTCGTCGATCTTCGTGACGATGACGACCGATTCGATGGGGTTCCTCGTCTTTCTCGGGCTTGCGACCGTCAGCGGACTGACCGGTTGAGGCGGGCGCGGACGCTTCCCATCTGGGGCGTGTGCCGCTCCATCTGACCAAAGTCGCCTTCGCCATCGAATCGGTCGAACAGCTCGCCGACCGGCTGGCCACGCGCCATGCCGAAGGCGGGTTCCTGACCACCCGCTACCTGCCGAAACGCGCGACCGAGATCGAGGGCGGGTCGCCGTTCTGGATATTGAAGCACCGCCTCGTCGCGCGTTCGCCGATCCTCGGGTTCGGCGAGGCCGAGGGCGGTCGCGTCGCGATCCATCTGGGGCCGAAGCTGGTGCTGGTCGAGGCACGGCCGAAGCGTGCGCATCAGGGGTGGCGCTATCTGGAGGATGCCGATGCGCCCGCCGATCTGGGCGGTGCGGGGACGGGCGCGGACGAACTGCCGCCCCGCCTGATTGGTGAGTTGATGGCGTTGGGGTTGCTTTAAGAAGATCGTTTTCACGCGAAGGCGCGAAGACGCGGAGGAGGTTGCGGCTTTCCCTCGTTCCGCGTCACCGGAACTCGCCATCTGTGTGGCAGCGATCGGAGGGATAGATCGCTGCGCGATCCCTTTGCCGCAAACGCGACCTCTTCGCGTCTCCGCGCCTTCGCGTGAAAACGAATCTTCTGCTATCCGACCAACCCCGGATAGGCCGCCTTCGCCGCCGCGACCTTCGGCCTGTCCCAGCGCATGATGTACGGATGCGACGGGTTTCGCCGCGCGAAGTCCTGATGATAGACCTCGGCCGGATAGAAGGCGCCGGTCTCGACCTTCGTCGCGATCGCCTTCGGGAATGCCTTTGCCCGCGTCAGCTGCGCGATATAGCGCCGCGCGGTCAGCGCCTGCGACGGGGTCTGCGGAAAGATCGCGGAGCGATAGCTCGGCCCCGAATCGGGAACCTGTCCGTTCAGCTGCGTCGGATCGTGCGCGACCGAGAAATACAGCCGCAGCAGCGTGCCATAGCTGACGATGCGCGGGTCATAGGTGATGCGGATCGCCTCGGCATGGCCGGTGCGCTCGGTCGATACCTGATCGTAGGTCGCGGTCTGGCGCGTGCCGCCGGCATAGCCGCTGACGACCGATTTGACGCCCTTCACCCGTTCGAACACTGCCTCCATACCCCAGAAACAGCCGCCGGCCAGCACGGCGGTGGCAAGGCCGGGGGTCGGGGGGACGTCGCTGGCGACGGTGGGGATCGGGACCGCGCGCTCGGCGGTCGCCGGCGGGATCGACAGGGCGGCCACGCCGATGGCGGCGATGGCGACGGGCAGCAGAAGCTTCATGGGACAGGTTCCTCGGGGATACCGGGAACCGAGATGGGGTGCGCCACCGCGCACCGCCAGATCAACCGATGCGTTCGACCACCGCCGGTGCGGGACGGACCGACTTCGCATCGCTGCGATCCGCCACCTGCACCGCGACCAGCGCGACGGCACCCAGCGCGAAACCGCTGACGAAGTGGCGAAAGAAACCTGTGCGCTTGGCTGTCATCTGTCTCATCCTCTTGCCCGGCCGCTCCCCCGGATGGTTCGCGGCGTCGGGCGGAACCGCGTCTGCGGAGCCGCCCGTTGTTGGGTGCAAGATATAGGTTGTCGGGCTGAACGGGCGCTGGCGCGTTCGTTCATGTTGCGCACAGCCTCAACCATGTTGCGACTGCGAAATCAAGGGCGGGGAGGGTATCGTTTCGGCAACGCTGCGTTGCGCGATCGGCGGTGCCGCCCGTGCGCGCCGCTTTTCGGCGTACATCTGGCTGTCGGCCTGCGCGAGCAGCAGGTCCAGCGCCGCGAACGATCCGGTCGTCCATCCGATGCTGACGCCCGCCGCATGGTCGGTGCCCAGCAACGCCGACATGCCCTGATCGAACCGGACGGCGATGCCCTCCGCAATGGCGCCGGCCTCGGCATCGTCGATGTCGGGCAGGATGCACACGAACTCGTCGCCGCCCCAGCGGAACAGGCGGGAATGCATCGGAATCGACGCGATCGCCGCCCGGGTCGCGATGCGCAGCGCCGCGTCGCCGGTGGCATGGCCGTGCCGGTCGTTCAGCGTCTTGAACCGGTCGAGGTCCATCATCAGCACCGCGCCGTCGCCGCGCCAGCCGGCGCGCGCCCGGTCGAACGCGGTGCGATTGCCCGCCCCGGTCAGCCCGTCGCGCTCGGCAAGCGTCGCCAGCTGGCGCTCGCACCGCTCCGCATCCATCGTCAGCAGCGAAAAGCCGCGGAACATGATGAAGGCGATCGCTCCGGCCGCCAGCCATGCCGCCGGTCCGCCATGCAGGCCGGCCGGGTCGCCGCCCAGCCGGCCGGTGACCGCGAACCATGCCCGTCCCAGGAACATCGGCGCGGTCATCATGAACATGACCGCCACGATCCAGCCGGTGCGTAACATATCCTGTCGGGCGATGCGCACCGCCAGCACCACCGTCGCGATGTCGAACAGCGACCGGATGACGTTCAGATAGGCGATGCGGTACCCGACATCGGCGGGATCGGTCCAGAACACCATCGGCAGCGCCACGCAGCCGACGATCAGGATCCACGGCCGCACCCGCGCCGTGGGGTCGATGAAGCGGCGCATGCCGATATAGATCACGCCATAGCTGGTCGCGGCGATCGCGTTGCCGATACTGACCAGCCCGGGAATATGCAGCGGGCGCAGCAGCGGCGTGATCGCGCTCACCCCCAGCAGCAGATGGCCGACACCCCACCAGTTCGCCCATGAATCGAACCGCCCGCCGGCCGCCGCCGTCAGGTGGACGATCCCGGCCACGACCGAACATAGCGCGACCATGACGTACAGGGTGGAAAGATCGAGCAGCATGCGGTCCCTATCACAACTGTCGTGGTGATAGGGACGATGCCCTAATAGTCCGTTTCTATTGCGTAATTACCGCAGCGCCGCACAGGCGGTACGGATGCGGGCACAGGCTTCGGCCAGCAGCTCGTCCGACGTGGCATAGCTGATCCGCATCGCCGGCGAGAGGCCGAACGCCGCGCCCTGCACCGCCGCGACCCGGGCATCCTCCAGCAGATAGCCGACGAAATCCTCGTCGGTGTCGATCCGCTTGCCCGCCGGGGTCGCCTTGCCGATCAGCCCGGAAATGTCGGGATAGACATAGAAGGCACCTTCGGGCGTCGGGCAGGTCACCCCTTCGATGGCGTTGAGTTCGGCGACGACCAGATCGCGGCGCCGCTCGAACGCGGCATTGCGCTCGGCGAGGAACGACTGGTCGCCGTTCAGCGCGGCCACCGCCGCCGCCTGTGCGATCGAACAGGGGTTGCTGGTCGATTGCGACTGCAGCTTGGCCATCGCCTTGATCAGCCACGCCGCGCCCGCTGCGTACCCGATGCGCCAGCCGGTCATCGCATAGGCCTTCGAACAGCCGTTTACGGTCAGCGTGCGGTCGTACAGCGTCGGGTTCACTTGCGCGATCGTCGCGAATTCGAAGCCGGGATAGACGATATGCTCGTACATATCGTCGGCGAAGATCCACACATGCGGATGCCGCTCCAGCACCTTGCCCAGCTCGCGCAGCTCGGCGCGGGTATAGCCGGCACCGGTCGGGTTCGACGGCGAATTGAGGATGACCCATTTGGTGCGCTCGGTAATCGCGGCATCGAGCTGTTCGGGCGTGATCTTGTAATTTTGGTCGGCGCCCGCCGCGATGAATACGGGCGTGCCACCGGCGAACTGCACGACATCGGGGTAGCTGACCCAATAGGGCGCGGGCACGATCACCTCGTCGCCCGCATCGACCGTCGCGACCAGCGCGTTGAACAGCGTGTGCTTGCCGCCGACATTCACGCTGATCTGGTTCGCGGCATAGGTCAGGCCGTTGTCACGGCTAAACTTTGCGGCGATCGCATCCTTCAGCTCGGCGGTACCGTCGACGTTCGTGTATTTGGTCTTGCCGGCGCGGATCGCCTCGATCGCGGCGTCCTTCACGAAATCGGGCGTGTCGAAATCGGGTTCGCCCGCGCCTAGCCCGATGACGTCGACGCCCTGCCGCTTCAGTTCGAGCACCTTCGACGTGATGGCGAGGGTCGGCGACGGATTGATGCGGTCAAGCGCGGCGGAGGGCTTCATGGGACGTCCGATGCTGAGAAGGAACAGGTGGACGCGCCCTTACCCCCCTATGTTCGCATCCGCAACCAAGCGCGCACGAATCAGTCCGCGAACCGCGTTGCCGATGTAAAATCCTTGCGCGAGATCGGCGAGCGTCAGCGGCATCTCGACCGCCTCGCCCCGCGCGATCAACTCCGCGCGCAGGACACCGGGCAGCAACCCCCGGTCGAGCGGCGGCGTCAGCAACTGCGCCCCGCCGCCGACAAAGATCGAGGTGAAGCTCCCCTCGGTCAGTTCGCCGTCCTCACCCACGAAGATCGTCTCGAAACAGCCCGGCGGCGGCGCGGGCCAGAAGCGGCGGTCGCTGGTCTTGTGTGCCAGCCGCAGGTCGCGGGCGTCGAGCGGCAGGCGCGCGACCGCGACATCGACCGGCCCGGCGATGGCAGCGGGCAACGGCGTCACATCGACCGCGATCGCCCCGCTGCGCGACAGCAGCAGCCGCACCCGCGACGGCTCGCGCAGGCGAAAGGTCGCCGCCTGCAATTCGTTGCGCGTCGCATGCCGGTCGAACGCGAAGCCCAGCGCCCGCGCGCTCTCGGTCATCCGCGCCAGATGCCGCTCCAGCAGGGGAATACCGGTGTGCGGATCGAACGCCATCGTCTCGACCAGGTCGATCGGCGTCGGCGTCACGTCGAGGAACCGCGCCTTGGCGAGGCATTCGTGCCATTCGGCCTCGGCCACCGAATCGGCGACGACGCCCGATCCCAGCCCCAGCATTGCCTGCGATGCGCCGGCGGGCAGGTGCAGCGTGCGGATCGCGACGTTGAACGATGCGTCGCCCTTGCCGTCGATCCAGCCGATCGCGCCGGTATAGATGCCGCGCGCACGCCGTTCGACCGCATCGATCGCCTGCATCGCGCGACGCTTGGGCGCGCCGGTGATCGACCCGCAGGGGAACAGCGCCGCCAGCGCATCGACCGCATCCCTGCCCGGCGCGAGATCGGCGGTCACCGACGAGATCAGCTGATGGATGCTGGGATAGGTTTCGACGACGAATCGCTCGGGCACCCGCACGCTGCCGGCCACGCCGACGCGCGACAGGTCGTTGCGCATCAGGTCGACGATCATCAGGTTTTCGGCGCGCTGCTTGGGATCGCTCGCCAGCGCTTGCGCCGCGGCACGATCGCGCAGCGGATCGGGATCGCGCGTCGCGGTGCCCTTCATCGGCCGCGCGGTGATCCGCCCGTCTTCCACCGCGAAGAACAGTTCGGGCGAGAAGGACAGCAGCCAGTCGCTGCCGGTCCACACCACCGCGCCATGCCCGGCGGCGGCACGCGGCCGGATCGCGGCATAGAGCGCCAGCGGATCGCCGACCACCGGCACGTGCGCCCCGAAGGTCAGGTTCGCCTGATAGATATCGCCCGCCGCGATCAGGTCGAGGATGTCGGCACAGCGCGCGGCATAGGCATCGGCGGCGATGTCGGGCGCGACCGATCCGATCCACGCCCCGGCCGGATCGGGCAGGGCGCTGGCGGCACCGATCGTCTCCGCCGCCTCGAACACGCCGAACCACAGCAGCGGAACGGCACCGGCCCGCACCGGCGCACCCGGGACCAGCGCGGCCCCGGCCTCATAGGTCATATAGCCCGCGACGCTCTCGCCCGCCGCCGTCGCCGCCTGCAACTGCGCCAGCGCATCGGCGACCTCGTCCACCCGATCGGCGCGGACGATCCGTCGTGGCGCGCGGTACAGCCGTGCGGTTCCGCCGGGCCGGGCATCGTCGAACAGCACGAAAGGCCGGGTGGTGTCGAACATCCACCCACGCTTGCCGGTTGCGCGCGCGCGGGGCAAGCATTGTGACGGTGCTTTGTGTACGCGGGATTAAGCGATATGGCGGCGCCATGACCCCATCTCCGATCCGCGCGGCGATCATTCCGGTGACTCCGCTCCAGCAGAACTGCACGCTCGTCTGGTGTACGAAGACGATGCGCGGCGCGTTCGTCGATCCCGGCGGCGACCTGCCGCGCCTGCTCGCCGCGGCCGAGCAGCAGGGGGTGACGATCGAAAAGATCATCCTGACCCATGGCCATATCGACCATTGCGGCGAGGCGAAGCCGCTCGCCGAACAGCTCGGCGTGCCGATCGAGGGACCGCACGAGGCGGACCGCTTCTGGATCGCGCGGCTGGACGAGGACGGCAAGCGCTGGGGCCTGCGCGGCGTGCCGTTCGAACCCGACCGCTGGCTGGTCGAAGGCGACACGGTCACCGTGGGGGAGGCGCGCTTCGCGGTGTACGAGACGCCGGGGCACACGCCGGGCCATGTGATCTTCTTCCACGAAGCGGCGCGATTCGCGCTGGTCGGCGACGTGCTGTTCCAGGGATCGATCGGCCGCACCGACTTTCCGCTGTCGGACCATCAGGCGCTGATCACGTCGGTCGTGACCAAGCTGTGGCCGCTGGGTGACGATGTCGCGTTCGTGCCGGGCCATGGCCCGGGCAGCAATTTCGGTCATGAGCGGGCGACGAACCCGTTCGTCGGCGACAAGGTGCTGGCTGCCGGATAAGCGACCCTGATCGCCCCAAACGTCACCCCGGCGCAGGCTGGGGTATCTCGCGGCTCCAGTCCTGTGCTACCAGCGGGAGACCCCAGCCTCCGCTGGGGTGACGGTGTTTGGCGCAGCGCCCTCGGACACCCCCCGCCAACCCAATGCTTGCAACCGCGCAGGAAAACGCTATAGGCGCGGTTCGCTTCGCGACCAGCCTGTCTGCCGGTCCGGCGGGTCGCCGGTCGCGGGAAAGCGGTCCGGCACTTGCCTGGGCCGCGTCGTCAGTTGATAGCGAAACCAACTGATACCCAAGTGATAAAGGTGCCGAAATGGCAGTTCCCAAGAGAAAGACCACGCCCTCGAAGCGCGGTATGCGTCGCAGCCACGACTCGCTGAGCATCGAGTCGTTCCAGGAATGCCCGAACTGCGGCGAACTGAAGCGTCCGCACAATCTGTGCACCGCGTGCGGCCATTATAACGGCCGCGAAGTCGTCTCGGTCGAAGCGTAATCCGCTCGACCGGACAGGAAGGCACGCATGGCTGACGGGTCCTGGATCGCCATCGATGCGATGGGCGGTGACGAAGGGCTTGCCACCATGCTGGCGGGCGTCGCCCATGCACGGCGACGCCACGAATCGATGCGCTTCCTGCTGGTCGGCGACGAGGCTGCGATTCGCGCCGGTCTCGAATCGCACCCCAACCTCAGTGCCGCGTCGGAAATCGTCCACGCGCCCGAGGTCGTCGGGTCGTCGGACAAGCCCAGCCAGGCGATTCGCCGGGCCAAGACCACGTCGATGGGCATCGCCATCAACCTGGTGAAGCAGGGGCGCGCCGCCGCCGCCGTGTCGTCGGGCAATACCGGCGCGCTGATGGCGATGGCGAAGCTCGCGCTGCGCACCATGCCGGGCATCGACCGGCCGGCGCTGGCGGCGTTGCTGCCCAGCCTCGGCGACAACGATCTCGTCATGCTCGACCTCGGCGCCAATGCCGAATGCGATGCGCGCAACCTCGTGCAGTTCGCGGTGATGGGCGCCGCCTATGCCCGCACCGCACTCGACCTCGAATCCCCCCGCGTCGCGCTGCTGAACATCGGCACCGAGGAGCTGAAGGGCATCGACAGCGTGCGGGAAGCGGCGGCGACCCTGCGCGCCTCGCCGCATCTGCCGATGACCTTTACCGGCTATATCGAGGGCGACCGCCTGTCGCGCGGGCAGGTCGACGTCGTCGTGTGCGACGGCTTTTCGGGCAATATCGCCTTGAAGACGGCGGAGGGCACCGCCCGTTTCGTCGCCGATCTGCTCAAGCGCGCGTTCCGCTCGTCGGTCCGTTCCAAGATCGGGTTCCTGATCTCGAAGCCGGCGACAGAGCTGCTGCGCCACCATCTCGACCCCAACAACCACAATGGCGCGGTCTTTCTCGGCCTCAACGGGCTGGTGGTGAAGAGCCATGGCAGCGCCAATGCGATCGGCGTGTCCAACGCGATCCAGGTCGCGGCCAAGATGGTGCGCGACGATCTGACCCGCAGCATCGCCAGCGATCTGGCCGGTATCGAGGCACAGGCAGCATGATTCGCGCAGTCGTTACCGGCACCGGATCGGCGCTCCCCGCCAACCGCGTGTCCAACGCCGATCTGGCCGAGCGGGTCGATACGTCCGACGAATGGATCGTCGAGCGCACCGGCATCCGCTTCCGCCATATCGCCGCCGAGCATGAAACCACCTCGACGCTGGCGACCGATGCCGCGCGCGCCGCGATCGCCGCCGCCGGGCTGGAAGCGGGACAGATCGACCTGATCGTGCTGGCGACCGCCACCCCCGACCAGACGTTCCCTGCGACCGCGACCAAGGTGCAGGCGGCGCTCGGCATCGACGATTGCGTCGCGTTCGACGTGGCGGCGGTGTGCTCGGGTTTCCTGTACGCGGTGCAGGTCGCCGATTCGATGCTCCGCGCCGGCGTCCACGCCAAGGCGCTCGTCATCGGTGCCGAAACCTTCAGCCGCATCCTCGACTGGGAGGATCGCACCACCTGCGTCCTGTTCGGCGACGGCGCCGGTGCGATCGTGCTGGAGGCGCAGGACGATACGGGGGATACGCCCCGCGGCATCCTGTCGACCCGGCTCCATGCCGATGGTCGTCATAACCAGCTGCTCTATGTTGATGGCGGTCCGTCGACCACCGGCACCGTCGGCAAGCTGCGCATGAAGGGCAAGGAAGTGTTCCGCCATGCGGTGGTGAACCTCGCCGCCGTGATGGGCGAATCGCTCGACCTCGCCGGGCTGACCCCGGCCGATGTCGACTGGGTCGTGCCGCATCAGGCGAATGCCCGCATCCTCGATGCGACCGCGCGCAAATTGAGCCTTGCCCCCGAAAAGGTCGTGGTCACCGTCGACCGGCACGCCAATACCTCCGCAGCCTCGGTGCCGCTCGCACTCGACGTCGCGGTCAGGGACGGGCGGATCAAGCGCGGCGATATCGTCGTGCTGGAGGCGATGGGTGGTGGCTTTACCTGGGGCGCTGCCGTAGTGCGTTGGTAATCCTTTCGTATTTTTGAATCTTCGTATACGCCGTGCTACCGGTTCGTCGTATTTCGAAGGGGGACAAGAACCGATGGCTACCGATGGCACGCTGACCCGCGCGGACCTTGCCGAAGAGATGCACCGCGAAATCGGCCTGTCGCGCGCCGACTCCGCCCGCGTGGTCGAACAGATTCTGGGCCATATGTGCGAAGCCCTGTCCAAGGGCGAGAACGTCAAGATTTCGGGCTTCGGCAGCTTCGTCCTGCGCGACAAGGGCGAACGCGTCGGCCGCAATCCCAAGACCGGCGTCGAAGTGCCGATCGCCCCGCGCCGCGTCCTGACCTTCCGTGCCAGCCAGATGATGCGCGACCGCATCGTCGCGGCGGGCTGATCGGGCAGGATTGGCGCCCCCCGTCGACAAATCGGCCGGCGCCTATCGCACGATCGGCGAGGTCGCGCGCGAACTGGGGGTGCCGCAGCACAAGCTGCGTTATTGGGAAGGGCGCTTCCCGCAGATCAAGCCGCTGACCCGCGCCGGCGACCGCCGCCACTACCGGCCGGACGATGTCGCGCTGCTGCGCCGTATCCACAGCCTGCTCGGCGAACAGGGCTATACCGTGCGCGGCGTCCAGCAATTGCTGGCGCAGGAGGCGAAGGCGCCGCTGCCGGTCGCGCCGGCCCCCCGCCGCGCCGCCCGCATCACCGAACTGCGCGCGATCCGTGCGCTCCTGTCCGACGCGCTGGCGGCGGACGGGGCGGGGCAGCGATAGCTTTCCCGCCACGAACGTCGCCCCAGCGCAGGCTGGGGCCTCCTTCGGCTCCTGACCAGCGCTACAAGCGGAAGATCCCAGCCTTCGCTGGGATGGCGTATCGGGCCGCTGCCGGCACCCGCGAAACGCCCCGCTTTCCCCCACGCCCAAACCTGCTAAACCGCGCGGGCGATGAGCGTATCCGACACCGAAGCCACTCCCGACGCCGCCCGAACGGACAAGCGCGCCCGTTTCGCCCGTATCCGGCGGCGGTGGTGGTTCCGCCTGCCCGCCTTTGCATTGCTGCTGGCGGGCATCGGCGTGTTCCTCATCTGGCTGCTGCTGTGGCGCACCTTGCCCTCGGTCGATTCGCTGCGCGCCTATGAACCGCCGCTGCCGACCAATGTGCGGGGAATAGAGGGCGATCCGATCCACAGCTATGCCCGCGAACGCCGCGTGCAGCTGTCCTATGCCGAATATCCGCCGCTGCTGGTCCGCGCCTTCCTCGCGGCCGAGGATCGCACCTTCTTCGAACATCACGGCGTCGACTATCCCGGCATCGCGGCGGCGATGTTCACCAACCTGACGCGCAACGGCCGCCCGATCGGCGCGTCGACCATCACGCAACAGGTGGCGAAGAACCTGCTGCTGACCAACGAGGTCAGCTATGTCCGCAAGGCGAAGGAGGCGCTGCTCGCCTATCGCATCGAAAGCGCGCTGACCAAGCAGCAGATTCTCGAACTCTATCTCAACCAGATCGCGCTCGGCCGGAACGCGTTCGGCGTCGAGGCGGCGTCCCACGCCTATTTCGGGAAGGACCTGCGCGAGCTGACGCTGCCGCAAATGGCCTATCTGGCGATCCTGCCCAAGGGGCCGTCCAACTACACGCCCGAACGCGGCTATGACCGCGCGATCACCCGGCGCAACTGGGTGCTCGGCGAAATGGAGCGCAACGGCTTCATCACCCCGGCGCAGCGTACGGGGGCGGTCACCCAGCCGCTCGGCACCATCCCGCGCCAGACCCCGCGACAGGAAACCGCCGGCGGCTATTTCATCGAGGAAGTCCGTCGCCAGCTGCTCAACCAGTTCGGCGAGAATGCGAAGGACGGCCCGTACAGCGTCTATGCCGGCGGCCTGTGGGTGCGCACCTCGCTCGACCCGGCGATCCAGCAGGATGCGCAGGACGCGCTGCGTTCCGGCCTGATCCGCTTCGATTCGGGCCGCGGCTGGTCCGGCCCGCTCAACAAGCCGCGCGCGGAGGTCGACGACGACAATTGGCAGTCGGCGCTGCTCAACACCAACATCGCCATCGATTATCAGGACTGGCAGGCGGCGATCGTCATTTCGAAGGCTGGCGGCGAGGCGCGGATTGGTTTCGCCGACGGGAGCACCGGCGTCCTGCCGCGCGGCAATGCGGCGATGCCGGTCCGGGGGCAGGGGGGCACCGCCTTCGCCGCGATCCAGCCCGGCGACATCCTCGCGGTGGCTCCCGCCGGTAGCCTATGGTCGCTGCGCTCGGTCCCGCGCGTATCGGGCGGCATGGTGGTCGAGGACCCGCGGACCGGCCGCATCCTCGCGATGCAGGGCGGCTTCGACAGCCGTATCCAGTCGTTCAACCGCGCGACGCAGGCGATGCGCCAGCCCGGCTCGACCATCAAGCCGATCGTCTATGCCGCCGCGCTGGAGGCGGGGATGACCCCGGCCTCGATCATCGTCGACGGCCCGTTCTGCGTGAATCAGGGCGGGCGGCTCGGCCAGAAATGCTTCCGCAACTTCGGCGGCGGCGGCGCCGGGCCGCATACGATGCGCTGGGGCGTCGAACAGTCGCGCAACCTGATGACGGTGCGTGCCGCGGCACAGACCGGCATGGACAAGGTCAACGACCTGATCCAGCGCGTCGGCGTCAGCGACGAAAAGTTTCCGCCCTATCTCTCCTATGCGCTGGGCGCGGGCGAGACGACGGTCATGCGCATGGTCAATGCCTATTCGATCCTCGCCAATCAGGGCCGCGAGCTGAAACCCACGGTGATCGATTTCGTGCAGGACCGGCGCGGCAAGGTGATCCTGCCCGAAAACTGGCGCGCCTGCGACGGCTGCAACGCCGCCGACTGGGACGGCAAGCCGATGCCGCGTCCGCGGATCAAGTCGCGCCAGATCATGGACGCGATGAGCGCGTACCAGATGGTGCACATCATGGAGGGGGTGATCCAGCGCGGCACCGCCACGACCCTTCGCGACCTGAACCGCCCGATCATGGGCAAGACCGGCACCTCGACCGGTCCGACCGACGTCTGGTTCGTCGGCGGCACGCCGCAGATGATCGCCGGCCTCTATCTGGGCTTCGACAGCCCACGCAATCTGGGCGGCTATGCGCAGGGCGGCACGATCGCCGCGCCGATCTACAAGGCGTTCGCGGTGAAGGCGTACAAGGACATGGAGGTGCTGCCGTTCCGCGCGCCGACCGGCATCCGCATGGTCCGCATCGACCGCGCCAGCGGCCGCCCGGTCTATGGCGGCTGGCCGACCACCGATCCGAAGGCCGGCATCATCTGGGAAGCGTTCAAGCCCGAGACCGAGGCGCGCCGCGCCACCGGCCGGCTGGGCGAGGCCCGCGCGCCGGTGACGCGCGATCCGACCCGCGCGGCGCCTGCGCAGCAACAGGCGCAACCGCGCGACAGCGACTTCTTGCAACGCGAAGGGGGAATCTACTAGTCCGCCGGTCGACCAACACTTGAAACCGTTCATCCTGAGTAGCCATTGAGCTTGTCGAAATGGCGTATCGAAGGACGTTCGGGGCAGGTGCTTCGATACGGGTCTTCGACTGCGCTCAGCCCCTACTCAGCACGAACGGTTGCGCCTAAGGTGCGTTTTCACGGCGTGCCGTTCATTACGTTTTCCGGAGTTTTCCCATGCGCGCCGAAGCGCAAGCCCATGTAGACAAGATCAACGATGCCCTCGCGCTGCTGCGCCGCTTCCTCGACTGGGACCGCGCGCTGCGCCGGCTGGACGAGCTGAACGCGCGCGTCGAGGATCAGGCATTGTGGAACGATCCCAAGGCCGCGCAGGACGTCATGCGCGAACGCCGCCGGCTGGACGAGGCGATCACCGCCACCCGCACCATCGAACGCGAACTGTCCGACACGGTCGAACTGATCGAGATGGCCGAGGCCGAGGGCGATGCCGAAATGGCCGACGAAGGCGTCGCCAACCTCGCCGAACTCGCCGCCCGCGCCGATCATGACAAGGTACAGGCGCTGCTGTCGGGCGAGGCCGATGGCAACGACACCTATATCGAGATCAACGCCGGGGCCGGCGGGACCGAGAGCCAGGACTGGGCCGGCATGCTGCAACGCATGTACACGCGCTGGGCCGAACGCCGCGGCCTCAAGGTCGAACTGGTCGACCAGCATTCGGGCGAACAGGCCGGCATCAAGTCGGCGACGCTGCTGCTCAAGGGCGAGAATGCGTACGGCTTCGCCAAGACCGAGGGCGGGGTCCACCGCCTCGTCCGCATCAGCCCCTATGACAGTGCGGCACGGCGCCACACCTCGTTCGCATCGGTGTGGGTCTATCCGGTGATCGACGACAATATCGAGGTCGACTATAACGAAAGCGACCTGCGCATCGACACCTATCGCGCGTCGGGCGCCGGCGGTCAGCACATCAACACCACCGATTCGGCGGTGCGCATCACCCACATCCCGACCGGGATCGTGGTGCAGTGTCAGAACCAGCGCTCGCAGCACAAGAACAAGGCCGAGGCCTATAACCAGCTGCGCGCCCGCCTGTACGAGCGCGAGCTGGCGATCCGCGAGGCGGAGGCCAATGCCGAGAACGCGACCAAGACCGATATCGGCTGGGGCCACCAGATCCGCTCCTACGTGCTGCAGCCGTATCAGATGGTGAAGGACCTGCGCACCGGCGTCGTCTCGACCGCGCCCGGCGACGTGCTGGACGGTGCGCTCGACCCGTTCATGGCGGCGGCGCTGTCGCAGCGCGTGACCGGCGAATCGGTCGATGTCGAGGATGTCGACTGAGATGCGGCGGGCGGTCCTCCCTGCGCTGCTGATGCTGGCCGGCTGCGACGTGACGCAGCCGAACCCGATCGCCAATGCGCAGCGGGAGGACAAGCCGGTCTTCCCCAAGGCCGACCGGCCGGTGGCGACGATCGTGTCGGCCCGCTGGTCGACCGAGGAATCGCGCGACCGGCTGAACGAGGCCGAACTGGTGATGGACAAGGCCGGCATCGCGCCGGGCATGACCGTCGCCGATATCGGCGCGGGCGAGGGCTATTACACCATCCGCCTCGCGCAGCGGGTCGGCGACGACGGCCGCGTGCTGGCCGAGGACATCATCCCGCAGATTCGCGACGCGCTGGCGCAGCGTGTGGCGCGCGAGCGGCTCGACAATGTCAGCGTGCGGCTGGGCGAGCCGGACGATGCGAAGCTGCCGGCGAACAGCTTCGACCGCGTGCTGATGGTGCACATGTACCACGAGATCGCCGAGCCATATGCCTTCCTGTGGAACCTGCGCCCGTCCTTGCGCCCCGGCGGTCGCGTGGTGGTGGTCGACGCCGACCGCCGCACCCAGAACCACGGCACCCCGCCCGCACTGCTGAAATGCGAATTCGAGGCGGTCGGCTACCGGATGGTCGAGTTGCAGAAGATGCCGTCGGCCGGCGGCTATATCGCGATGTTCACGCCGGAAGGCCAGCGGCCCGAGCCGAAGAAGATCGTGCCGTGCCGGGTGCCGGTGCCGACGCCGAGTGCCAGCCCCGGCGGTACGCACAAGGGCTGATCCCCAACTTCCAAGCCACCCCGTTCGGTTCGAGCAGCTTCGAGCGAAGTCGAGAAGAGGGTCGGGTGAACCATGCCCCGCATGGTTCAGGATTGTCCGGGGGACAATCCGACCCAACCCTCGTCGAGAACGCGGAGTTTGCGGCAACCCCTTCTCGACTACGGTTCTCGACAGGCTCGAACCTGCGCTCGAAGCAAACGGGGAGTGGGAAAAGAGAATGGGAAGGCCCTGGTCACGCGCCGTCGGCAATGCAGTCCAACCGTTCGTGCTGAGTAGGGACTAGAGTTTGATCCATCTAAGCTGAAGCGTAGCCGCTGTTGCGGAGGTAGTTGGCGCATTCGTGTGGAGGGAAAGCGTCGAGAAGCGAGCCGATCTGCTTCCATGTCGCCTCGACCGATCGGGTGTTGGCCTTGCGGAGCAGCGTCTTGAGCTTGGCGAAGACCTGCTCGATGGGATTGAGGTCGGGCGAGTAGGGCGGCAGGAACAGGAGCCTGGCGCCGACGGAGCGGATGAGCTGGCGGACGGCCTTGCCCTTGTGGCTACCGAGATTGTCCATGACGACGATGTCGCCGGGCGAAAGGGTAGGCAGCAGGAACTGCGCGACATAGGCGGCAAAGCTCTCGCCGTTGATGGGGCCGTCGAGCACGAGCGGCGCGTCGATGCGATCATGCCGGAGCGCCGCCAGGAAGGTGAGTGTGCGCCAATGACCGTGCGGCACCTTGTCGACCAGCGGCAGGCCACGGGCACACCAGCCGCGCAGGCGCGTCATGTTGGTCTTGGCCCAGGTTTCGTCGATGAAGACGAGGCGCCTGGGATCGATCCGGCCCTGATACTTGCGCCATTGTGCGCGACGTCTGGCGATCACGGGCCGATCCTGCTCGCGGGCGATCAGCGTCTTTTTTTGAACGTGATCCCGGCCTCGCGCACGATCCGCCACACCGAACCGTAGCTCGTCACCACGCCGCGCTCGCTCAATTCCGCCACCAGCCCGCGCAGCGTCACGTCCGGCTTGACCGCCAGCCGCTCCAGCAGCCACTCACGTTCAGCGGCCAGCGAACGCGGCTGCTTGCGTCCCAGCGGTCGCGCCGCGGCGCTGCCCGTCGCCCGACGTCGTTGCGACCACTTCACCGCACTCGCCACGCTGACGCCGAACAATTCGGCCGTTGCCCGGCACGACCGGCCACCCACAACCGATGCCGCTACCCGCTCACGTAGATCATCCGAATAGGCTCGACCCACACCTGCCGACCTCCGCACGGCAAGCAGCTTGAATCAGACTTCCTGCGCCTTGTGAATCCCCAATCGATTCCGCTCAGATGACTCAAACTCTAAGCCTGTCGAAGGCCCGTATCGAAGCACCTGCGCCAGTCGGTCCTTCGATACGCTGCTTCGACAAGCTCAGCAGCTACTCAGGACGAACGGACTGTTCTTGGACGGACAGGAACTCACCCCAACAACACCGGCGCCAACAACAGCAACAACTTCACATCCACCGCCTTGCCCGCCGCTCGCTGCCCGGCCACGAACCCGGCAATCTCGTCCAGCGGCACGCGGTGGACGACGATATCCTCCCCCGGCACGCCGCCACCGTCGCCGACCTTCGCCAGATCGCCGGCACGAAACAGCGTGAAACTCTCCGACACCATCCCCGGCGACGAATGATATTCGCCCAGCGACACCATCGACCCGGCGCGATAGCCGGTCTCCTCCTCCATCTCGCGCGTCGCCGCCACCGCCGCCGCCTCGCCCTCGCTGTCATCCCCGACCAGCCCCGCCGGCAATTCGATGCAGTTGCGCCCCAGCGGCACGCGATATTGCTCGACCAGCAGGACATGGCCCTGATCGATCGCGACGATCACCGCCGCGCCGATACCGTTCGCCCGGCCGACATATTCCCAGCGGCCGCGTTTTTTGGCGGTGATGAAGCGCCCGGCCCACATCACCTCTTCGGGGGCATCGGCGTCGATCACAGCTCGATCAACCGGTCGGGGAGTTCGTTCATGTTCCTGGCTCCTGTCGGAAAATGTTCGGCGAGCACCGCGCCGATCGCGCCCACCGCCGCGACGATGCCGTCGGCGGGGCGGTCCTGTTTCAACGCCACCAGCAACGCCGCCAGCGCATCGCCCCACACCGCCTGATCGACGCGGTCATGAATCGCCGCCTCCGCGATCAGTTCGGCGCGATGTTCGTCGAGCGACAGGTACAGCAGCACGCCGGTCGCCGCCACGGTGCGGCGTTCGGCGGCGGCGCGGAACAGCAGCAGCGCCCGCGCATGGACGCGCCGCGCCTTGGTCGCCGCCGGGGTCAGCGCCATGCGCAGCGGCGTCCATGCACAGCCATAGCGTACGATCAGGAACACGACGCCCTGCACCCAGCCAAGCGTCGTCAGCAGGAACAGCGGGGTAGGGGCATCACCCCATGGATCGGCCCAGCCATGGAACGCCAGCAGCCAGTCCGGCCACAGCGCGGTCGCGACCAGCACCAGCAGCATCGCCAGCACGGCCATGTGCAGGGCGACATCGTGATAGGCATCGGACCGCCGGGCGAGCACGACGACGATCTCGCCTTCGGTCGCCGCCTCGGCCCGGGTCACCGCCTCGCGGATGCGCGCCCGGTCGGTGTCGGTCAGTTCCATCACCAATTTCCCGAAGCGCCGCCGCCGCCGCCGGATCCGCCCCCGCCGCCGGTAAAGCCGCCGCCGCTCCATCCGCCGCCGGAGCTTCCCGACGACCCGCCACCGGACCATCCGCCGCCACGACTGCCGCCGCGCATCGCGCCGCGCGCCAGTTCGTCGGCGATCGACCACAACACGACCTGCGCGACATCGCCCGCCGTGCTGCTGCGATGCCGCCGGCCCCAGGGACTGCTGCGCCATCGCCGGCTCGACACCGCGATGATCCCGAAGATCAACAGTCCGACGCCGACGAAGAAGACGATGCCGATCACCGCGCCGCCATCCGACCCCGACGTCCGCTGGCGCCGGCCCCGGTCGAACGCCGCCGCCGCCGCATCGACCCGCGCCTGTGCTTCCTCCGGGCTGAGCCGCAGCTGCGCGATCACCGCATCGGCGCCCGCGGTCATCGCGCTCGGAACGTCGCCGGTACGCAGTTTCGGCATCATCTGCTGCTGGATGATCGCGCTCGACATCGCATCGGTCAGGATCGGTTCGAGGCCGTATCCGACCTCCAGCCGCGGCCCGCGCTGCCCGGCGGGATTGTTCGGCGCAATGAACAGGATCGCACCGTTATCCACACCCTTCAGCCCGACGCCCCATGTCCGCAGCAGTTTGTAGCCATAGTCCTCCAGCGGAAGTCCTTGCGTGTCGCCGATCGTCGCGACGACGAACTGCCGCTTGGTATCTTTCTGTAATGCCTGCAATTTCTGCGTGAGGTTGGCGCGGGTCTCGGCCGGCAGGACATTGGCATCGTCGACGACCAGCCCGGTGAACTTCGGAAAATCCTGCGCCGCCGCGGGCAGTGCGCAGACTGTCCACAAACTTATCCACAGGCAGAACAGGAGGCGCCGCATGGGCCGCGCGTCAGTTCGAATTGCCGAAATTGACCTGCGGCGCGACCTCCGCCCCGGCCTGCGCCTGGAAGCTCTGCTTCGGCTTGGCACCATAGAAGATGCGCGCGCCGACCGCGTCGGGGAAGGTGCGGATGCGGGTATTATAGGCCTGCACCGCCTCGTTATAATCGCGCCGGGCGATGCTGATGCGGTTCTCGGTCCCTTCCAGCTGCGATTGCAGCGACAGGAAATTCTGGTTGCTGGTCAGCTGCGGATAGGCTTCGACCACCGTGCGCAACTGGCCCAGCGCCTGGGTCAGCTGGTTCTGCGCCGCCTGGAACCGCTGGAAGGTCGCCGGGTCGGACAGGTCGTCGGTGGTGACGTTGATCGACGTCGCCTGTGCGCGGGCCTGCGTCACCTGCGTCAGCACGCGCTCCTCCTGTCCGGCAAAGCCCTTCACCGTCGCGACGAGGTTGGGGATCAGGTCGGCGCGGCGCTGATACTGGTTCTGCACCTCGCCCCATTTGGCGTTCACATTTTCTTCGGCCGTCGGCACGCTGTTCACGCCGCACGCCGCCAGCGGCACCGCCGCCATCACCACCATCGCCCGCCGCATGTGCATGTTATCCCACCTGATGCTTGCCTGACACCATCGTATCGAAGCACTATGGCACCCTCAAGCGGCTACGACGGGGGACGGAATCATGTCGATGCTCAAGGAATTCCGCACGTTCGTCGCGCGCGGCAACGTGCTCGACCTCGCGGTCGGGGTCATCATCGGCGCGGCGTTCGGGACGATCACCAAATCGCTGACCGACGACATGATCATGCCGGTGATCGGCTACATCTTCGGCGGGTTCGATTTCTCCAGCTATTTTATCAAGCTCGGCCCGATCCCGGCGACCTACAAGGGCAGCCCCGACAGCTATACCGCGCTCAAGGCTGCCGGCGTGCCGCTGTTCGGCTATGGCCAGTTCGTCAGCGTGGTCATCAACTTCGTGATCCTCGCCTTCATCGTGTTCCTGCTGGTCAAGTTCGTGAACCGCGCGATCGCGACGGTGCATCACGAACAGAAGACCGGCGACGTACCCCCCGCCGCCGATCCGCCCGAAATCGCACTGCTGCGCGAGATTCGCGACGAATTGCGGGCAGGGAAGAAGCTGGATTAAGCGTCACCCCAGCGCAGGCCGGGGTCTCGTGCGGCTCCTGCGGCGAGGCATCGCCGGCAGATTCCAGCCGTCGCTGGAATGACGTGCTTGTCAGGCCGCCGCCAGTTCCTGCGCCGCCGCCTGCGCCAGGCTGGTGCCGTCGAGGATCCGCGCCGTCTCGTCGCGCACCCGCGCCATCGCGTGCCGGATGGCGCAGCTCGCCTCGTCCTTGCAATCGCCGCACGGGCGATATGCGGTGCGGCTGACGCACGGCACCAGCGCCAGCGGCCCTTCAATCACGCGGATGATCTCGCCCAGCGAAATCAGGTGCGCCGGCCGGGCGAGATGGTATCCCCCCGCTTTGCCGCGCGTCGACGACAGGAACCCCGCCTCGCGCAGGTCCGCCAAAATCAATTCGAGGAACTTGCGCGGCACGTTCGCGGCGGTGGCGATCCGGTGCATCGGCATCGGCGCCTCGCCCGCGGGCTGTTCGGCAAGGAACAGCATCGCGCGCAGCGCATAGCGGGAACGCTGGGTCAACATCGTCCCCCGCCCATGCCACTTGCGCTACATCAAGGGAAGTCCGCTTCTTTTCAAAGCCGGGACGAACGCCTATATGCGACACTGTCGGCTTCCAGCCGGCTATGACGATAAACTGCGGCGTGCAATAGACGCAGCGGACCCGGGGGCAGTACCCGGCGGCTCCACCACCTGCGCCGGATGGTCGACACGCGTGAAGCGTGCCGACCCAGCGGCTCAGCTGATGGGGCCGAACCAGGATCGACGTGTGTTGAAAAGCGCTGTTTTCGTTCGGAATGGGACCACCGCAACGGCCCATACACACAAGTGCCAACGATAACGAAGCACTCGCGATTGCGGCGTAACTAAGGGCCTCACGGCCTGAAGTTACTCCAAAATAGCGCGGTTGGACCGCACCGGGCAACAGAAGCGGATTCCAGCGGTACGGGGGGCACCGGGCAACAGAAGCTCCCCACTAGTTTCTCGTCCGGACAATGACACGTCCCCCCAGCGCAGGCTGGGGTCTCAGGCAGCAAGCGCACACGGCCTGCCCGAAACGCCCGTCATGGTCGACGTTCCATATAGTTACCGGAAGATCCCGGCCTGCGCCGGGATGACGTTTGCGGCCGGGAAGAAGGGCCGGGGAGGTTCCCCGCACACGCCTTCCCCGCTAAGCCCCCGCCATGGACATCGACCTCATCGCCCTGCTCATGCTGGTCGCCTTCTGCGCCGGCACCATCGACGCGATGGCGGGCGGCGGCGGCCTGATCACCATCCCCGCGCTGCTCGCCGCCGGGGTGCCGCCGGTCATCGCGCTCGGCACCAACAAGCTGCAAAGCGCGTTCGGCACCGCCGGCGCGGCCTTCGCCTTCTGGCGCAAGGGGCATATCGACCTGCGCCGCTCGTGGCGCCTCGCGCTCGCCTCGTTCGGCGGAGCGGCGGTGGGCGCGGCGCTGGTTCAGGCGATCGACCCGCAATTCCTCGCCGGGCTGCTGCCGATCCTGCTGGTCGCGATGGCGCTGTATTTCCTGTTCGGCCCGCGCCTGTCGGACGTCGATACCCAGACCCGGCTGGCGCCCGCCGGGCTGCTGCTCGCGGTCGCCGCGATCGGCACCTATGACGGCTTCTTCGGTCCCGGCACCGGTTCGTTCTTCACCCTGCTGCTCGTCACCGCCGCCGGCATGGGCGCGACGCGCGCGGTGGGGCATACCAAGCTGCTGAACCTCGCCAGCAATCTGGCGGGCGTCATCGTGCTGGTCGCGGGCGGCCATGTGTGGTGGATGCTCGGCCTGTCGATGGCGGTCGCGAGCGTTGCCGGCGGACAGCTGGGCGCGGCGCTGGCGATCCGCTTCGGCGGGCGGGCGATCCGGCCGCTGCTGGTGGTGGTGTCGCTGGCGCTGACGGTGAAGCTGGTGGCGGACCCGGCGAATCCGCTGCGGGTGTGGCTGGGGGTTTAGCCCCCCCTCACACCCCCGTTTTATCCCGTCCCGTTCGGTTCGAGCAGCTTCGAGCCTGTCGAGAAGCGTCCGTCGAGAACGCCCTGTTTGAGGCAACCCCTTCTCGACTTCGGTTCTCGACAGTCTCGAACCTGCGCTCGAAGCAAACGGGGCAGGAATGGAAGTCAGTCCAGCCGCCGCCCCTCGACCCGCGTCAACCGGCACGCCAGATCGGCCTCCCCCGACGCCACGATCCAGTCCCCGCCATCCGCGACGATCCCGGTCGTGAACACCACCGGCTGCGGCAGATACGCCTGATGCGCGATCGGCGCGATCAGCGCGGACGCCGCCTCCAGCACCGGCTTCGTCTCGTCGCGCTCCAGCACCCGGCCGGCCTCCGCATCGATCAGCGCGCGATAGGTGCGATACACGCCCACCGTGCCCTGTTTCTCGACGCCGTGATACAGCATCATCCACCCGCGCTTCGTCCGTACCGGCGGCGTGCCCCCGCCCAGCTTGTACGCCGCCGCACCCTTCAAGGGCCGGAGCGCCGGCTCTGCCAGCGGCCGCCAGTGCAGCATGTCGGGCGAAGTCGCGAGGTTGATGCTCGGCCCGCTGCCCTCCGCCCCGTCGGGCGCCGCGACGAACCACGCATCCGACAGCGGCCGTGTCAGCGACACATAGCGATCGCCGACCCGCCCCTCGAACGGCACCATGTCCTTGTTGCCATGATCGAGCACGATCCCCTGCGACCGCCAGTCATAGCCGTCGTCCGACCGGTACATCACCGTACACAGCCGCCCGCCCGACACCCCGCACACCGTCATCCAGTACACGCCGTCGATCGAAACGATACGCGGGTCCTCGACGCCGTACTGCGCATAATCGGCCGACGGTTCGACCGCCCGGTCGTAATGCACCGCCACCACCCGCTGCCCATCGGCCGACAGTTCGACCGGCAACAGCCACGACAGCGAGGTGAGGCCGAGGAACGGGTACGCCCCGCCCTTCAGCGCAAAGAACCGCGGATCGCTGACATCCGCCGCGTCCGCCGGAAACGCATCGAGCACATAGCCCGCCGCCGTCCAGCGGATCGACCGCACATGACCATCGCGCACCGGCTCGCGCAGCGCTTCGGCCACCCGCACCAGCAGCAGCAGATTGCCGTTCGGCAGCCGCGTCAGCGCCGGATTGAACGCCCCCAGCACATAGGTCGGCTCGGCGATGTCGCGCCGGAGCGGCGAGCGGGCCAGATCGACATCGTCGGGGGCGAAGACGATCCGGTCGTCGCTCACCGCGCCGCCCCGTCGTCCTGCAGCGACCGGTGATGGCGTATCACCTCGTCGATGATGAAGCGCAGGAATTTCTCGGAGAATTCCGGGTCCAGATCGGCGTCGCGCGCCAGCGCACGCAGCCGCGCGATCTGCGCCTCCTCGCGCCCCGGATCGGCCGGCGGCAGGTCGTTCTCCGCCTTGTACTGGCCGACCGCCTGGGTCACCTTGAACCGCTCGGCGAGCAGGAACACCAGCGCGGCATCGATATTGTCGATGCTCTGGCGGAATCGTTGCAGCGTCGCGTCGGCCATGGCGTCCTCTTCCGGTTCGTGTCGCCCCTTTCGCGCGACGGGACGGGCGGCGCAACCCCGCCTTTCCCTTGCGTTCGGCCCCGTGAACCGCCACATCGCTGGAACATGACGGCTACCCTGCACCGCCTCGACAAGCGGACCGACCCCTCCCTAGATCCGCTGATGGCGTTGGTCGCCGACGACATGAACCGCGTGAACGCGGTCATCCTCGATCGCATGCAGTCGAAGATCCCGCTGATCCCCGAACTCGCCGGTCATCTGATCGCCGGCGGGGGCAAGCGGATGCGGCCGATGCTGACGCTCGCCTGTGCCAAGCTGATCGGCTATGGCGGCACGCGCCATCACCTGCTGTCGGCCGCGGTCGAATTCATCCACACCGCGACGCTGCTGCACGACGATGTGGTCGACGGGTCCGACCTGCGCCGGGGCAAGCGCACCGCCAACATCATCTGGGGCAACCCCGCCAGCGTGCTGGTCGGCGACTTCCTGTTCTCCAAGAGCTTCGAACTGATGGTCGAGGCCGAAAGCCTGAAGGCGCTGCGCGTCCTGTCGGGTGCCTCCGCCGTGATCGCCGAAGGGGAGGTCAACCAGCTGACCGCGATCCGCCGGATCGACACGCCCGAGGATCGCTATCTCGACATCATCGGCGCCAAGACCGCCGCGCTGTTCGCCGCCGCGTGCCGCATCGCCGCGATCGTCGCCGACCGCTCGGACGCCGACGAAGCCGCGCTCGACGCCTATGGCCGCAACCTCGGCATCGCGTTCCAGCTGGTCGACGACGCGATCGACTATGTGTCGGACGCCGACACGATGGGCAAGGATGCCGGCGACGATTTCCGCGAAGGCAAGATGACGCTGCCGGTGATCCTCGCCTATGCGCGCGGTGACGAGGAATCGCGGGCCTTCTGGCGCGACGCGGTGTCGGGCAAACGCGCGTCGGATGCCGATCTGGCGCATGCCATTACCCTGATCCGCAGCACCCGCGCGGTCGACGACACGCTCGCCCGTGCGCGCCATTATGGCCAGCGCGCGATCGACGCGATCGGTCGTTTCCCCAACGGCCCGGCCAAGGATGCAATGATCGAGGCGGTCGAATTCGCCATCCGCCGCGCCTATTGATCGGATACGATCCCTTAAGAAACGCTTTATAAACCATATGCTGTGAAGCTTCGCGCCGCGCATGACGACGTGCGCCGCCATGCACAGGATGCCCATGCGAATCGCCGACGATCCCGCCTTTCGCGGGGCCATCACCTCCGCGCCGTGGATGCTCGACTTCGCGCTGTTCGGCCATTGGGACCTTCGCACCGTCCAGCGCTTCGGCGCCGCGATCCGCGACGCGGTGACGCGCCTGCCGACGCTGGGCGTCCGTCCGGGCGAACAGGTCGCGCTGTTCGACATTACCGGCTTCGCGGTCCAGTCGCCCGATGTTCTCGCGGCCATCGGCGACATCGCCGACCGCTCGCGCACGACCTCGCGCAAGATCGCGCTGGTCCGCAGCAGCGCGCTGCTCTCGATGCAGGCCAAGCGGGCGCTCCCCCACCTGCCGATGTTCGATTCGCGCGAAGCCGCGCTCGCCTGGCTGCGCGAAGATGGGGTGGCCTGACGAGGCGGAGGTCGGTGAGGATCGGCCCACCACAAACGTCATCCCAGCGCAGGCTGGGATCTCCCGGTAACAGCACGCAGCATACGCCGCACGAGACCCCGGCCTGCGCCGGGGTGACGTACAGCGGCGGGTCGCTTTCCTACACGCCCACGCCCTGCGACATTGCCGCCACGCTCTTTCCCATCGTGACCGCATGCCACCCGGCACCGCCGCAACCGCCACGACGTGCGCGAAACCGCGGCGAGTGTGAACTTAGTGAACTTTGGGCCGGAAACCGCCCGTCGCTATCACGGCAACGCCACGGCGCGCAAAACCGCGGCAAGTGTGAACTTAGTGAACTTTGAACCTCAAACCGCCCGTTTCTCAAGCGCTTGCGCGGCTTCCGCCATCAGCGTCGCGATGATTTCCGCCGCCGGTTCTTCCTTGGTGACCATGCCGACCGACTGCCCGGCCATGAGGCTGCCATGCTCGACATCGCCGTCGATCACCGCGCGGCGCAGCGCCCCCGCCCAATAATGTTCGATCTGCAACTGCGCCTCGGCCATCGCCACGCCGCCTTCGTCCAGCATCTGCGCCACTTCGCGCTGCTTGGCGGTGAACAGCTCGCCCCCGGCATTCTTCAGCGCGCGGACCGGGATCACCGGCAGGCGCGCATCGATCTGCACGCTCGCCACCGCATCGCGCGCCGATGCCCGCAGAAACGCCTTCTTGAACGCCGGATGCGCGATCGATTCGGTCGCGCAGACGAACCGCGTGCCGAGCTGCACCCCCGCCGCGCCCATATCCAGATAGCCGGCGATCGCCTCGCCCCGGCCGATCCCCCCGGCGACGAACACCGGCACCTGATCGGCGACCTCGGGCAGCATCTCCTGCGCCAGCACGCTGGTGGAGACGGGGCCGATATGGCCGCCGGCCTCCATCCCCTCGATCACCAGCGCATCGGCGCCCGACCGGATCAGCTTCTTGGCAAGCGCGAGGGCGGGGGCGAAGGCGATGACCTTCGCGCCCGTCGCCTTGATCGCCTCCAGCGACCCCTTGGGCGGCAGCCCGCCGGCTAGCACGACATGGGTGACCCCGTGGCGCGCGCAGACCTCGATCAGGTCGAACAGCGCCGGATGCATCGTGATCAGGTTCACGCCGAACGGCCTGTCCGTCAGCGCCTTGGTGCCAGCGATCTCGGCGTCGAGCAGCTCGGGCGTCATCGCCCCGCACGCGATCACGCCGAACCCGCCGGCATTGGAGATCGCGGCGACGAGGTTGCGTTCGGACACCCACGACATCGCGCCGCACAGGATCGCGGTTTCGGAGCCAAGGAATTCACAGCCGCGCGCCATGCGGCGCTCAAGGCGCTCGGCGCCGATCGATGCGTTAGTCATCCCTCCGCCTAGCGCGCCCGGGCGGCTTCGGGCAAGCAGGGACGATGATGCGACAGGAACATGGCGAGCTGGTGGTCACCACCAACGGACAGGGGCTGGTCCTCATCACCGGACAGGTGCGGCACTGGGTCGATGCGACCGGCATCGCCAGCGGGCTGCTGACCCTGTTCTGCCGTCACACCTCCGCCTCGCTGCTGGTGCAGGAAAATGCGAGCGAGGCGGCACGCGACGACCTCGAACGCTATTTCCGCCACATCGCGCCCGAAAGTGACCGCTACGCCCATGACGAGGAAGGCCCGGACGACATGCCCGCGCACCTGCGCACCGCGCTGACGGACACGTCGCTGTCGATCCCGGTGATCGGCCACCGCCCGGTGCTGGGGACGTGGCAGGGCATCTACCTGTTCGAACACCGCCGCGCAGCGCACCGGCGCAGGATCGCGGTGCACCTGATCGGCGAATAAAGATCCTCCCCGGCACGGGGAGGGGGACCGCCGCGTAGCGGTGGTGGAGGGGGGTATCCTCAATACGGAACCGCAGCGTTTGCGGGCCGCCCCCTCCACCAGCTTCGCTGGTCCCCCTCCCCGTGCCGGGGAGGAGTGTCTCAGCCCTCGGCGTCCAGCCCGTAGGCGGTGTGCAGCACGCGCACCGCCAGTTCGGTATAATCCTCTTCGATCAGCACGCTGACCTTGATCTCCGACGTGGTGATCGCCTGGATGTTGATGCCGCGATCGGCCAGCGCGGTGAACATGGTGGAGGCGACGCCGGCATGGCTGCGCATGCCCACGCCCACCACCGAGATCTTGGCGACACGGGTGTCGTGCAGCACCTTCTGGAAGCCGATATCGTCCTTCGCCTTGTCCAGCGTGTCGAGCGCGCGGGCCAGTTCGGCGGCGGGCACCGTGAAGGTCACGTCGGTCGATCCGGTCGAATGGGCGATGTTCTGCACGATCATGTCGACGTTGATGCCGGTCCCGGCCAGCGGCGCGAAGATCGATGCCACCGCGCCGGGGCGGTCGGGCACCGCGACCAGCGTGATCTTCGCCTCGTTCTTGTCGTGGGCGATACCGGTGATGAGCTGCCGTTCCATGTCCGTCACTTCCTCTTCGCCGACGATCAGCGTTCCACGATAACCGTCCTCGTCGCGGGTATCGTCGAACGACGACAGCACCCGCACGCGGACCTTTTCCTTCATTGCCAGCCCGACCGAACGGGTCTGCAGCACCTTCGCCCCGACCGAGGCGAGTTCGAGCATTTCCTCATAGGTCACCCGCGCCAGCTTGCGCGCGCGCGGCACGATGCGCGGGTCGGTGGTGTAGACGCCGTCGACATCGGTGTAGATGTCGCAGCGATCCGCCTGCATCGCCGCCGCCATCGCCACCGCCGACGTGTCCGACCCGCCGCGGCCCAGCGTGGTGATGCGGTTGGCCTCGGTCACGCCCTGGAACCCGGGGATCACCGCCACCTCGCCGCGTGACAGGCTTTCGTCGAGCGCGGTGGTGTCGATCGATTCGATCCGCGCGGTGGCATGGGCGTCGCTGGTACGGATCGGCAATTGCCAGCCGAACCACGAGCGGGCCGGGACGCCGATCGCCTGCAACGCGATGGCCAGCAGCCCGCTGGTCACCTGTTCGCCCGACGATACCACCGCGTCATATTCGCGCGGGTCGTACAGCGCCGATGCCTCGCGGCAGAAGCCGACCAGCCGGTCGGTGTCGCCGGCCATCGCCGACACGACCACCGCGACCTGGTTGCCGGCCTCGACCTCGCGCTTCACGCGCTGGGCGACGCTCCGAATACGTTCGATCCCCGCCATCGAGGTGCCACCGAACTTCATCACGATCCGCGCCATGCGTTTTGCCATTCATCCTTGGGGGGAATGGCGGCGGCTGATAGGAGAGCGCCATGACGAACGCAAGCGAAGCAATCTTTATGTCGCCAAAAGCCGCGGCCACGCAATCAAGCGTCGTGGCGCGCGAAGCCGCGCATTTCGGCGAGTTGGCCGCCGACTGGTGGAACCCCAAGGGCAGCTCGGCGATGCTCCACCGGCTGAACCCGGTGCGGCTGTCGTTCGTGCGCGCGGCGATCGATTCGCATTGGGACGGCGATGCGGCGGGCTTCACGCCGCTGGCGGGCAGGACGGTGCTCGATGTCGGCTGCGGCGCCGGGCTGCTCGCCGAACCGCTCGCCCGGCTGGGCGGACACGTGACCGGTGTCGATGCCGCGCCCGAAAATATCGGTGCCGCCGCCGCCCATGCCCGCGGGAGCGGCCTGTCGATCGAGTATCTGGCGGGCGGCGTGGAGGCGATCGCCGGGCGGCAGTTCGACCTCGTCACCTCGCTGGAGGTGATCGAGCATGTCGCCGACCCCGCCGCCTTCGCGCGCGGGCTGGCCGATGCGGTGGCGCCCGGCGGGCTGCTGGTCGTGTCGACGCCCAACCGCACCGCGCTGTCGCGACTCGCGATGATTGCGGTCGCCGAGGGGCTGGGCATGATCCCGCGCGGCACGCACGACTGGGACCGGTTCCTGACCCCCGACGAACTGACCGCGCATTTGCGCGCAGCGGGGATAACCGTGTCGCCGCCCAGTGGCCTGTCCTTCTCGGCAGCGCGCGGCTTCACCCTGTCGGACGATATTTCGCTCGACTATTTTCTCACGGCGACGCGGGGCTGATCCCCGACACGAACCGGACGTCACCCCGGCGACGGCCGGGGTCTCCCTGTTGTAGCGCGGGGCAGGAGCCGCTGGAGGCCCCAGCCTGCGCTGGGGCGACGTCACGGGGCGATCGATCGGCTCCTCACTTCTTGTCGAGGTTGATGACGAACATCGGCCCGAACTCGAACACCTGCTTGCCCGTCGCCAGTTGCAGCGACGCCATCAGCTCTCCCGGCGCATAGTCGCGATCGGCCTTGCCCCCGACCTGGTGCAGTTCGAACGTCTCGCCGACCTCGATCGGGCCACCGATGACCTGCGAATAGGGTTCCTTGTTCAACTGGATACCCGCCACCGCGATCCGTGCCTTGGTGCCGGGCGCCATGCCATGCGCCCGCGCATGGAAGGCGAGGACGAGGCGATCGCCCTTGGTCACCGGCGCGGTGGTCGGCGACTGGAGCTGGATCTTCCACGCATCCTTGTCCGCCCCCGGAATGGCGAGGCGGATGACCTTGCCGCCATCGACCTCCTTCACGCGCGTCAGCGGCGGCTTGGGCAGGCCATAGACGTTCAGCGTCGCGGGCATGGGCGCGTTGATGACCTTGGCCGCGATGTCCTCGGCATTCTGCGCGACGACCGGCGCGGCGACCATGGCGACCGCAGCGGCCACCATCCAGCTCTTGTGCATATCCCCTCCCAAGGAAATTCAAGCGGCCATCGTAATCGTATCCACATCGTCCGATCAACCGTCAGCGTTGTCAGAATTTGCATCCGGTGCGCGGCGTGTGCATGTCGGACCGATGCCCGGATCGCTCGACCGCTTCGTCACCGCGCAGCAGCGCGACTATCCCATCGCGCTGGCCGAACTGCGCGCCGGGGCAAAGCGCAGCCATTGGATGTGGTACATCTTCCCGCAGATGCGCGGGCTGGGGATGAGCGCGATGGCGCAGACCTATGGCATCGCCGACTTGGCCGAAGCGCGGGCCTATCTCGCCCATCCGGTACTCGGCGCGCGACTGGTCGAATCGGTCGATGCGCTGCTGGAGCATCGTGGGAAGGATATCGTCGCCATCCTCGGCAGCATCGACGCGATGAAGCTGCGGTCGTCGATGACCGTGTTCGAAGCGGCGGCAAAGGGCGGGGAGCCGAAATTCGCCGCGATCCTCGACGCCTTTTACGCCGGGGAGCGCGACCAAACGACGTTACGCCTGCTCGGCTAGCACCGCCATCCGCCGTGCGATAGCGGGCAGGGTGCCGTCGTCGAAGGCGCTGGCAAGCAGCCCTTCGTTGAACCGGTCGCCCCGGATCAGGGTCGTCAGCAGGCATGCCAGCCGATCGGCATCCGCCGTGGCGAGCCGCGCCGGGTCCGCTCGCAACGAGCGATAGTCTGCACCGGCAGCGAAATCCGACCAGGCAATCTCCGGACGAACCCAATGCGCGGCATAGGCCGCCTCGACGAACGCTCCGGCGTCTCGCGACAGCTGGAAATACGGCATCTGCATCATGCCATCTGCCGATGCGCCGCCACCCCATGATCCGGAGACGAACTCCGGATCGTCGAACACTGCCGCGAACGGTGCGAGCGGCAAGGGATCGGGCGGCGGCAGGCGTTGGATCATGTCCGCATCAGCTGCGCGGCGTCAGCTTCAGCAACTTGGCGCCCGACCCGTCCTGCAACACCCAGATCGCGCCATCGGGACCTTCCTCGACCTCGCGAATCCGCGCGTTCATCGGCCACTGATCGCCCTTGGCGGCATTGGTGCCATTGACGTCGACGCGGACCAGCGCCTCGCTCGACAGGCCGCCGATGAACAGGTCGCCGGCATATTGCGGGAACAGCTTGCCCGAATAGACGATCAGCCCGCCGGGCGAGATCACCGGGTTCCACGCGACCTTGGGCGCCTCCAGATCGGGGCGGGTCGAATGGCGCGGGATCGGGCGGCCGTCATAATGGTCGCCTTCCGACACCAAAGGATAGCCGTAATTGCGGCCGGGCAGGATCAGATTGACCTCGTCGCCGCCCTTCGGCCCCATCTCCTGTTCCCACAAATTGCCCTGCCGGTCGAACGCGATGCCCAGCAGGTTGCGATGGCCGTAGGACCAGACCGCGGGGTGGAAGCCCTTCGCGGTCAGCCCCGGATCGCCCGCCGGCTGTCCGTCCAGCGTCAGGCGCAGCACCTTGCCCAGCGTCGCCTTGGGGTCCTGTGCCGGATCGAATTTCTGCCGCTCGCCATTGGTGAAGAACAGGTGCTGGCCATCGGGGGCGAAGGCGATGCGACCCGAATAATGGCCGTCGCCGCTGACGAACGGAGTCGCGCGGAACAGTTCGGTGATGCCGGTCACGCGGTTGCCGTCGAGCACGCCGCGCGCCAGCACCACGCCCTTGCCGCCATTCCCCGCCACCGAATAACTGAGATACACCCGCCGGCTGTTCGCGAAATCGGGGGCGAGGACCACGTCCATCAGCCCGCCTTGCCCGGCCGAATCGACCGGAATCGTCGCGGCGGTCGTCTTCTGGCTGCCATCGGCGCTGACCAGCACCAGCGTGCCCCCCTTTTCGGTCACCAGCATCCGCCCGTCGGGCAGGAAGGTCATCGCCCATGGCGCATTGAACGTCGCGACCTCGCGAGTCGCGAACGGCGTGGCCCCGGTCGGGGTGGTCGCGGTCGGCGTGGGAGTCGGGGTGGCGGTCGGCGCGGGCGACACCGTGCCCGGCGCATCGCTACCGCCGCCATTGCACGCGACCAGCAACATCGCGGCGGGAATCAGCGCATGGAAAGGCAACATCGGCAAATCCTCTCGATACATCGTGCTTGCCTGCGGCAACGCGCCGCGGGCCGGGGTCGATCCGGCGCCCCTTGCCGGGACATGGTTTTTTACATATATGGACGTTGCTTCCTCGACATCGTCAACGTGCCGAGGCCGGTTCCCTCCAGAACCGGCAACGAAGCGGTGTATCTGATGGAGACGGCATGGCGGATATCGCCGAACTGACGCGATTGATCGAACCGGAGGCGAAGGCGCTGGGCTTTGCGCTCGTGCGCGTGAAGATGATGGGCGGCAAGTCGGACCCGACGCTGCAGATCATGGCCGAACGGCCCGACACGCGGCAGCTGACCATCGACGACTGCGCCGAACTGTCGCGCCGCATCTCCGACCTGATGGACGAGAACGACCCGATCGAGGAGGCGTATCGGCTGGAGGTTTCGTCGCCCGGCATCGACCGGCCGCTGACGCGCCTCGCCGATTATGACGACTGGAAGGGGTTCGAGGCGCGCGTGACGCTCGACGCGCCGATCGACAATCGCAAGCAGCTGACCGGCATCCTGCTCGGCGCGCAAGGCGACCAGGTCAGCATCGACGTGCGCAAGCACAAGGCGATGACCGTGCCCTTCGCCGCGATCGTCGATGCGAAGCTGCTGATCACCGACGCCCTGCTCAAGGCGACCGCGCCGCTCTCTGCCGAGGGTGCCGACGAATTTGAAGACGAACCTGCCGACGACGAACCGGCTGACGCAGAAGGACAGAACTGACATGGCCACCGCCGTCACCGCCAACCGGGCGGAACTGATCGCGATCGCGAATTCGGTCGCATCGGAAAAGATGATCGACAAGGCCATCGTGATCGAGGCGATGGAGGACGCGATCCAGCGCGCCGCCAAGACGCGCTACGGGTCGGAAAACGACATCCGCGCCAAGCTCGATCCGCAGACCGGCGACCTGCGCCTGTGGCGCGTGCTCGAAGTCGTCGAGCTGGTCGACGATCACTTCAAGCAGATCGGCGAGAAGGACGCGCAGCGGCTCCAGAAGGGCGCGACCGTCGGCGACTATATCGTCGATCCGCTGCCCCCGATCGAATTCGGCCGCATCCAGGCGCAGGCATCGAAGCAGGTCATCCTGCAAAAGGTCCGCGACGCCGAGCGCGAGCGCCAGTTCGAGGAATTCAAGGACCGCCAGGGCGAGATCATCACCGGCGTCGTCAAGCGCGTCGAATTCGGTCACGTCGTGGTCGATCTCGGCCGGGCCGAGGGCGTCATCCGCCGCGACCAGCAGATTCCGCGCGAAGCGGTCCGTGTCGGCGACCGTGTCCGTTCGCTGATCCTGAACGTCCGCCGCGAAAATCGCGGGCCGCAGATCTTCCTCAGCCGCGCGCATCCCGACTTCATGAAGAAGCTGTTCGCGCAGGAAGTGCCCGAAATCTACGACGGCATCATCGAGATCAAGGCCGCCGCCCGCGATCCGGGGTCGCGCGCCAAGATCGGCGTCATTTCGCATGACGGCTCGATCGATCCGGTCGGCGCCTGCGTCGGCATGAAGGGCAGCCGCGTGCAGGCCGTCGTGCAGGAAATGCAGGGCGAAAAGATCGACATCATCCCTTGGTCGCCCGACACCGCGACCTTCGTCGTCAACGCGCTGCAGCCGGCGAACGTCGCGCGCGTGGTGCTCGATGAGGAAGAGGACCGCATCGAAGTCGTCGTTCCCGACGATCAGCTGAGCCTCGCCATCGGTCGTCGCGGCCAGAATGTCCGCCTCGCCAGCCAGCTGACCGGCAAGGCGATCGACATCCTGACCGAGGCCGATGCGTCGGAAAAGCGGCAGAAGGAATTCATCGAACGCTCGGGCATGTTCGAGAAGGAACTCGACGTCGACGAAACGCTGGCGCAACTGCTGGTCGCCGAAGGCTTCGGCGAACTCGAAGAAGTCGCCTATGTCGAGATCGAGGAACTGGCGAGCATCGAGGGCTTCGACGAAGACCTTGCGCAGGAGCTGCAAAGCCGTGCGCAGGAAGCGATCGAGCGCTGCGAACAGGCCGCCCGCGAAGAGCGCAGCGCGCTGGGCGTCGAGGATGCGCTGGCCGAACTGCCCTATCTGACCGAAGCGATGCTGGTCACGCTCGGCAAGGCGGGCATCAAGACGCTCGACGACCTCGCCGACCTCGCCACCGACGAACTGGTCGAAAAGAAGAAGGCCGAACCGCGCCGTCGCGGCGACGACGCTCCGAAGCGCGAAGCGCCCAAGGGCGGTATCCTTGCCGAATATGGCCTGTCGGACGAACAGGGTAACGAGATCATCATGGCCGCCCGCGCCCATTGGTTCGCCGATGAGGACGTCGCGACCGAGACTTCGGAGGACGCAGTTGCGGAATCCGAACAATGACACCGCGCGGCTAACCGACAGCCCCGAGCGCAGCTGCATCCTGTCGCGTGAGCATGGCTCGCGCGACGGGTTGGTGCGGCTTGCCCTATCGCCGGATGGCGACGTGCTGCCCGACGTACGTGCCAAGGCTCCCGGCCGTGGCGCGTGGATCGGCGTGACCCGGGCCGAGCTGGAAACGGCGATGGCCAAGGGCAGGCTGAAGGGCGCGTTGGCGCGCGCGTTCAAGGGCGCGGCGCTGACGATTCCCGCCGATCTGCCGCAGCGGGTCGAGGATGCGCTCCGGCGGCATGCGCTCGACCGGCTGGGGCTGGAGGCGAAGTCCGGCTTTGTCGTCATCGGCGGCACCGCGATCGACAAGGCGGCGCGCAGCGGCAGGCTGTACGCGCTGTACCATGCGTCCGATGCCGCGCCCGACGGCGCCGGAAAACTGGCACAGGCATGGCGTGTCGGAACCGATGACGAAGGTTCCGGGCGCAAGGGATTGGCATTGCCCGTCCCACGCACCATATTGTCATTGGCGCTTGGGCGCGAAAATGTGGTACATGTCGGCCTGACCGACGCACGGGCGGCACAGCGAGCCAATGACGCGCTGTCCCGCTGGCTGCACTTTATCGGACCCGAACCTATCCCTGCGGCTTGCGAAACACCTTCGCAGGGCGCATCGACGGCGCAATTTTCCGGCATGGACGATGCCGGTCACCTGGGCGTCGACCAATTGAAGCAGGACTCTGAGTAACCGGATGAGCGACATCGACAACGACAAGCCGAAGCTGGGCACCCGCGCGCCGCTCGGCCTCAAGCGCACCGTGGAGACCGGCAAGGTGAAGCAGAGCTTCAGCCATGGCCGTTCCAATACGGTGGTCGTGGAGGTGAAGCGCCGCCGTGTGCTGGGCCGCCCCGGCGAGGAACAGCAGGGCGCCGAGCAGCAGGCCGCCCCCGAAGCGGCAGCCCCCGCTCCGCAGCGCGCACCCGCGCCCGCTCCGGTGGCACCCGCACCGCGTGCCGCGGCCAGCAGCAATGCCGGCCTGTCGCGCCACGAGTTGCAGGCCAAGCTGCTGCGCGAGGCCGAAGAGGCCCGCATGAACGCGGCCGAGGAAAATCGTCGTCGCGACGAGCGGATCGCGCGGGAAACCGCCGAGGCTGAACGGACGCGCGCCGAGGAAAAGGCCCGTGCCGCTGCCGAGCCGAAGCCGGCACCCGCACCCGAGCCGACCCCGGCCGCCGAAGCGCCTGCGCCGAAGCCGGTCGAGGCGGCGCCTGCGCCCGAGCCGACGCTTGCGCCGGCACCGGTAGAGGAGAAGCCCGCGCCGGCACCGGTCGCGGAAACGCCGGCCCCTGCGCCGACGCCCGCGCCCGCGCCCGCGCCGGTCGAGGCGAAGCCCGCCCCGGCACCGGTGCGCGCCGCGCCGCGTCCTGCACCGGCTCCGGCCCCCGCGCCGCAGCCGATCATCCTGACCGCCGACCCCAGCCGGCCGGCGCCGCGTCGCTTCACGCCCGTGCAGCGCCCGGAAATCCCCAAGCCGCAGCCCAAGCCCGAACCGGCGCCCGCGCCGACTCCGGCCGCCGCTGCGGCGCGTCCGGCCGCCGGTGGTCAGACTGCGCGTCCGACCCCGTCGGGTACCGGTCAGGCGACCCCGCGTCGCAACGAACCGGCACGTGGCGCGGCACCGTCGCGCGATCGCAAGGGCGACGATCGTCGCCAGTCCGGCAAGCTGACCGTCACCCGGGCGCTCGGCGACGACGGCGCACGTTCGCGCAGCCTCGCCGCGCTCAAGCGTGCGCGGGAAAAGGAAAAGCGTGGCTTTGGCGGCCCGCGCGAGCCGCAGGTCAAGCAGGTCCGCGACGTGCAGGTGCCCGAAGCGATCACCGTGCAGGAACTCGCCAACCGCATGGCGGAAAAGGGTGCCGACCTCGTCAAGACGCTGTTCAAGATGGGCATGCCCGTCACGATGACGCAAACGATCGATCAGGACACCGCCGAACTGCTGGTGACCGAATTCGGCCACAACATCGTTCGCGTCAGCGATTCGGACATCGACCTCGCGCTCGACACGACCGAGGATTCGGCCGAAGCGCTGCGTCCGCGGCCGCCGGTCGTCACGATCATGGGCCACGTCGACCACGGCAAGACCTCGCTGCTCGACGCGCTGCGCGGCACCGACGTGGTGCGCGGTGAAGCCGGTGGCATCACCCAGCATATCGGCGCGTACCAGGTGACGATGAAGGACAAGTCGAAGATCACCTTCCTCGACACGCCCGGCCACGAAGCGTTCAGCGAAATGCGCGCCCGCGGTGCCGACGTGACCGACATCGTGATCCTGGCGGTTGCCGCCGATGACGGGCTGATGCCGCAGACGATCGAGGCGATCCATCACACCCGCGCCGCCGGCAAGCCGATGATCGTGGCGATCAACAAGGTCGACAAGCACGAGGCGAACCCGCAGCGCATCCGCGAACGCCTGCTCGAACATGACGTGCAGGTCGAGGAGATGGGCGGCGAGACCCAGGACGTCGAAGTGTCGGCGCTCAAGAAGACCGGCCTGCAGGAACTGATCGACAAGATCCAGCTCCAGGCCGAACTGCTCGAACTGCAGGCCAACCCCGACCGCGCCGCCGAAGGCAGCGTGATCGAGGCGAAGCTCGACAAGGGGCGTGGTCCGGTTGCGACCGTGCTGGTGCGCCGTGGTACGCTCAAGGTCGGCGACGTGTTCGTTGTCGGCGCGGAAAGCGGCAAGGTCCGTGCGCTGATCGACGACAAGGGGCGTCAGGTGAAGGAAGCCGGCCCGTCGACCCCGGTCGAGGTGCTGGGCCTGTCGGGCGTGCCGATGGCGGGCGATCCGCTGCAGGTCGTCGAGAGCGAGGCACGCGCCCGCGAGGTCGCCGAATATCGTCAGGGCGTGCTGCTCCAGAAGCGCACGACCCAGGCGCCGGCCAGCCTCGAAAGCATGTTCTCCGCGCTCAAGTCGAAGCAGGCGATCGAATATCCGCTGGTGGTGAAGGCCGATACGCAAGGGTCGGTCGAAGCCATTGTCGGTTCGCTCAACAAGATCTCGACCGACGATATCCGGGTGCGCATCCTGCATTCGGGCGTCGGCGGCATCACCGAGAGCGACGTGACGCTGGCGGCCGCTAGCGGAGCGCCGATCATCGGCTTCAACGTGCGTCCCAATGCGAAGGCGCGCGAGATCGCCGAGCGGAACAAGGTGGCGTTGAAATACTATGACGTCATCTACACGCTGACCGACGATATCCGTGCGGGCATGGCCGGTACCCTGGGTCCGGAAGCGTTCGAAACGGTCGTCGGCCGCGCCGAAATCCGCGAGGTCTTCTCGGCGGGCAAGCATGGCAAGGCCGCCGGTCTGCTGGTCGTCGAAGGCGTCATCCGCAAGGCGCTCAAGGCGCGCATCACGCGCAACGACGTCATCATCTATCAGGGTGAGATCGCGTCGCTGCGTCGGTTCAAGGACGATGTCCCCGAAGTGCGTGCGGGTCTCGAATGCGGTGTCACGTTCACGCAGAACTTCACCGACATCAAGGCGGGCGACTTCCTTGAAACCTTCGAGGTCGAACTGCGCGACCGCACGCTGTGAGTGAGCGGCGGCAGTGGGCAACCCTTGCCGCCACCATCCGCCCCCGGCTCCGCTTTGCGGTGGCATGGGTGATCGGCGGGGCGGCGGCGCTGTTCGTCGCCAATGCTATATCCGGCGCCGCAATGTTGCTGGTCGTGCCGGTATTCGCCACCTTGTGGCCGGCGCTCATGCTCGAAGGCGCTGTTCAGGCATGGCGCTGGCGATCAGCGGGCATCCCGGCATTGTTGCTGGTGTTTATTCCCGTAATTTCCCTTATGTTTGCGGCGTTTGCAGCCAATCATGTACTCTACTGGTCACATGTCGCACCGTCCTGGTTGATGCTCCGGTCCGACCGTGCCGCCTTTGATGCGGCGTTGACCGGTGCGGGAATGCCGACAGGGATTACGGGGAAGTTGCGTACCGCGCCGCGCACCGCCTTTCGCACCATCATCGGCTTCGACGGTGACTGGGCGGGTATCGTCCACGACCCGACCGATCGCATGGCCGCCGCGCGTGGCTGGAACGGCGGACCGGTCGCGTCCGACATCCGTCGCGCCTTCGGCAGCGACACCATCTGGTGCCAGCGACTCGACAGTCACTGGTTCCACTGTCAATTCGGTTAGATCATGTCAGACACCACGCCCGAAACCCGCTCCGTCCGCCTGCTGCGCGTCGGCGAACAGGTCCGCCACATCCTGTCGGACATTCTCGCGCGCGGCGACGTGCATGACGACGTGCTGGAAAAGCATCTCGTCTCCGTCACCGAAGTCCGCATGTCGCCCGACCTGCGCCACGCAACGGTGTTTGTGAAGCCGTTCCTCGGCAAGGACGAGCAGGTCGTGCTCAAGGCATTGCGCACCAACACCGCCTATCTCCAGTCGGAAGTCGCGCGCCGCGTGAACCTGAAATATGCGGCGAAGCTCAAATTCCTGATCGACGAGAGCTTCGACGAAGGCACCCGCATCGACCAGCTGCTGCGCGATCCCAAGGTCGCGCGCGATCTGGAGCCGGGTGAGGGCGAGGCCGAGGGCTGAGTGGCCAAGCTCTATTTCTATTATGCGTCGATGAACGCGGGCAAATCGACGACGCTGCTTCAGGCCGATTTCAACTATCGCGAGCGCGGGCTGACCACCCTGCTGTTCACCGCCGCGATCGACACGCGCGAGGGGGCGGGGACGATCGGCTCGCGCATCGGTCTGTCCGCGCCGGCGACGCCGTTCGACGAATCGAGCGATCTGTTTGCCTGCATCGCGGCCGAACCGGTCGGCTGCGTACTGGTCGATGAGGCGCAGTTCCTAACGACCGCGCAGGTCGATCAGCTTGCCCGCATCGCCGATGAACTAAGCGTGCCGGTGCTGGCCTATGGCCTGCGCACCGATTTCCTTGGGGCGCTGTTTCCCGGATCGGCGCGTCTGCTGGCGATTGCCGATGCGTTGATCGAGTTGAAATCGGTCTGCGCCTGCGGACGCAAGGCGACGATGAATCTGCGCGTCGATGCCAATGGCGATGCGGTGCGCGAAGGACAACAGACCGAGATTGGCGGCAACGACCGCTATGTCGCGCTGTGCCGCAGACATTTTTGCGAGGCGATGCGCTGATGCACGGTTGGATCATCATCGACAAACCGCTGGGGTCGGGTTCGACCCAGATCGTCTCGGCGGTCAAGCGCGCGCTACGCGAGGGCGGCTATGGCAAGCACAAGGTCGGCCATGGTGGCACGCTCGACCCGCTGGCGACCGGCGTGCTGCCGGTCGCGATCGGCGAGGCGACGAAGCTGGCGGGCCGGATGCTGGATGCGTCGAAGCGTTACGACTTTACGATCCGATTCGGTGCGCAGACTGATACGCTGGACCTTGAGGGCAAGGTGATCGCCGAGTCCTCGGTGCGGCCGACGCTGGCCGCGGTCGAAGCGGTGTTGTCGCGCTTCACCGGCCCGATCGAGCAAGTGCCGCCGGCCTATTCGGCGCTCAAGGTCGATGGCGAGCGCGCCTACGATCTCGCGCGCAAGGGGGAGGAGGTTGTCCTCGCGACTCGCAAGGTGACGGTATTTTCCCTGCAAATCCTCCCCGGCACGGGGAGGGGGACCATGCGGAGCATGGTGGAGGGGGGTGTCCACGAACGCTCCGCTACTGGCAGCCCCCCTCCACCCCCGGCTGCGCCGGCGGTCCCCCTCCCCGCGAGCGGGGAGGATCTGGACGAAATCACCCTCAGCGCCTTCGTCTCGAAGGGCACCTATATCCGCTCCCTCGCCCGCGACATCGCGCTCGCGCTCGGTACGGTCGGCCACGTCACCATGCTCCGCCGCACCAAAGCCGGCCCGTTCACGCTCGAATTGGCCATTTCGCTGGACAAACTGGCGGAATTGGGTAAGGGCCACGCGCTTGAAGAAACGCTCCTGCCACTGGGGGCGGGGCTGGACGACATCCCGGCTCTGTCCCTCGACCCCGATCAGGCAGGGCGGCTCCGCAAGGGGCTTCGACTGATCGGGTTTGCAACGGACGATGGTCTGGGCTTCGCGACGCTGGGGAATGTCCCGGTGGCGCTGGTCGAGACCGAGAGCGGGGAAACCCGTGTCGTCCGTGGCTTCAACCTCGAATAGAAAGGACGACGATGTCGATCACTCCCGAAAACCGTCAGGCCCTCATCAAGGACCATGCCCGCGCCGAAGGCGACACCGGCAGCCCCGAAGTGCAGGTCGCGATCCTGACCACCCGCATCCAGAACCTGACCGAACACTTCAAGACCCATGCGAAGGACAATCATTCGCGTCGCGGTCTGTTGATGCTGGTCAACAAGCGGCGTTCGCTGCTCGACTATCTGAAGAAGAAGGACGCGGAGCGCTACAGCGCGCTGATCGCGAAGCTCGGCCTTCGGAAGTAACGAAGAGAAGGGCGGTCCGACGGGCCGCCCTTTTTCCATGTGGGACGGCACAAACTCCGTCACCCAATTCCCTGTAAACAGGGTATAGGCTTGGCGACCGGATTGCTCCGGCCAAGCCGTCCCGCCGCAATCCGGCGATGCGGGACACCGGGCCGACACGGCTCGATCCAAGGGGTGGAGGTTCCACCCAAGCTGCCCCGGCGCGCATAGGGCCGCCGGACGCGAAGGAAACGCAATGTTCGATATCAAGAAAAGCACCATGGACCTGGGCGGCAAGACGCTGACCCTCGAAACGGGCCGCGTCGCCCGTCAGGCCGACGGCGCGGTCATCGCGACGCTCGGCGAAACCGTGGTGCTGTGCGCGGTCACCGCCGCACGCTCGGTCAAGGAAGGGCAGGACTTCTTCCCGCTGACCGTCCACTATCAGGAAAAATATTCGGCCGCGGGTCGCATCCCCGGCGGCTTCTTCAAGCGCGAACGCGGCGCGACCGAGAAGGAAACGCTGGTCAGCCGTCTGATCGACCGTCCGATCCGCCCGCTGTTCCCCGAAGGCTTCTACAACGAAATCAACGTCATCGCCCAGGTGCTGAGCTATGACGGCGAAAACGAGCCGGACATCGTCGCGATGATCGCCGCCTCGGCCGCGCTGACGATTTCGGGCGTGCCGTTCATGGGTCCGATCGGCGCCGCGCGCGTCGGCTATATCGATGGCGAATATGTCCTGAACCCGACGCTGGAGCAGGTGAAGACCGGCGATCTCGACCTCGTCGTCGCCGCCACCGGCGATGCGGTGATGATGGTCGAATCCGAAGCCAAGGAGCTGTCGGAAGCGGTCATGCTGGGCGCCGTCGTGTTCGCGCACGACGCGTCGAAGAAGATCGTCGACTGCATCATCGACCTCGCCGAACAGGCCGCCAAGGACCCGTGGGAACTGGCGCCCGTAGCCGACCAGTCGGCGGCGAAGAAGAAGCTGAAGTCGCTGATTGGCAAGGACCTGACCGCCGCCTACAAGCTGACCGACAAGCAGGCCCGCCAGAACGCGATCAACGACGCCCGCACCAAGGCGCGCGACGCCTATGCCGATCTCAAGGAAAGCGATCCGGCGCAGTATCTCGGCACGCTCAAGCTCGTGAAGAAGCTGGAAGCCGAGATCGTCCGCACCGCCATCCTGAAGGACGGCCGCCGCATCGACGGTCGCGATACCAAGACGGTCCGTCCGATCGAGGCGATGGTCCACTTCCTGCCGCGCGCGCACGGTTCGGCGCTGTTCACCCGTGGCGAGACGCAGGCGATCTGCACCACGACGCTGGGCACCAAGGACGCCGAGCAGATGATCGACGGCCTGAACGGCCTGCATTACGAACGCTTCATGCTGCACTATAACTTCCCGCCCTATTCGGTCGGTGAAGTCGGTCGCTTCGGCGCGCCGGGCCGTCGCGAAGTCGGTCACGGCAAGCTCGCATGGCGCGCGCTGAACCCGGTCCTGCCGACCAAGGACGAATTCCCCTACACGATCCGCGTCCTGTCGGACATCACCGAATCGAACGGCTCGTCGTCGATGGCGACGGTGTGCGGCGGTTCGTTGTCGATGATGGACGCGGGCGTGCCGCTCAAGCGTCCGGTGTCGGGCATCGCCATGGGCCTGATCCTCGAAGGCAAGGACTATGCGGTCATCAGCGACATCCTCGGCGACGAGGATCACCTCGGCGACATGGACTTCAAGGTTGCCGGCACCAGCGAAGGCATCACCTCGCTCCAGATGGACATCAAGATCGCCGGCATCACCGAAGAGATCATGAAGGTCGCGCTGGCACAGGCCAATGAAGGCCGCGCCCACATCCTCGGCGAAATGGCGAAGGCGCTGGGCGAAACCCGCACCGAGTTGTCGGCGCACGCGCCGCGCATCGAGACCTTCTCGATCGACAAGTCGAAGATCCGCGAAGTCATCGGCACCGGCGGCAAGGTCATCCGCGAGATCGTCGCCACCACCGGCGCGAAGGTCGACATCGACGACGAAGGCGTCATCAAGGTGTCGTCGTCCGATCCGGCGCAGATCGAAGCCGCGGTCAACTGGATCAAGGGCCTGGTCGAAGAGGCCGAAGTCGGCAAGATCTACAACGGCAAGGTCGTCAACCTCGTCGATTTCGGCGCGTTCGTGAACTTCATGGGCGGCAAGGACGGTCTGGTCCACGTTTCGGAAATCCGCAACGAGCGGGTCGAGAAGGTCGCCGACGTCCTGTCCGAAGGCCAGGAAGTGAAGGTCAAGGTCCTCGAAGTCGATCCGCGCGGCAAGGTGCGCCTGTCGATGCGCGTCGTCGATCAGGAAACCGGTGCCGAGCTGGAAGACACCCGTCCGGCCCGCGAACCCCGCGAGCGTTCGGACCGTGGTCCGCGCGGCGACCGCGGCCCGCGGGACGGCGGCGACCGTGGCGATCGCGGCCCGCGTCGCGACGGCGGCGATCGTGGCCCGCGCCGCGACCGTGGCGACCGTCCGCGTCGTGAGGAATCGAAGGAAGACGGCGGCAATGCCGGCCTGCCGTCGTTCATCACCGACAACTAATCGGGACGCTTCGGCGTAAGGGAAAGGGGCCAGCGGCGACGCTGGCCCCTTTTTCGTGGGCGTCATCGGCCGGTCGTATCGTGGTGCCGATGGCGCTTTCGCCGATACCCGTATCCCCCCCCCCCGCGCGGGCGGGGATTCAGCACCCTCAGCGACGCCGCCTCTTGCGGCACCGCCCACCCAAACGTCACCTCAGCGCAGGCTGGGGTCTCCCTCGATCGAAGAAGATTGGTTTCACGCGAAGGCGCGGAGACGCGGAAAAGAAGAAAGTATTTCGCGCAGAGGTGCGGAGAGGTCGAGCACCGGCAGACGCTGACGCGATCGGGAGGCCGGAGATAAGGCCGCTAACGCGGAGTGCCGTCACCCCGAACGCTACCCCTCCGCGTCTCCGCGCCTCCGCGTGAAAACCCTAAATCCCCGCATACCAATCATAGCCGGCGACATCTTCCCAGAAGCCGCCCTTGCCCCCCGCGATCCCGCCCAGCGATCCTACCGCCTCGATACGCTGCACATATTTGGCGTGCTTGTAGCCCAACTGCCGCTCGACCCGCAGCCGCAGTGGCGCCCCGTTCGGCACCCCCAGCAGCCGGTCGTTCAGCGCCCACGCCAAGATCGTCTGCGGGTGAAAGGCATCGATCAGATCGATCGACTCGTAATAGGGTCGCCCCCCGATCGCATCGGCGCAGTGGAACACCAGATAGCGCGCATCGGCCCGCAACCCCGCCAGGTCGAGCAGCCGCGACAGCCGCGGGCCGGTCCATTTGCCGATCGCGCTCCAGCCTTCGACGCAATCGTGTCGGGTAATTTGTTGCCGCGACGGCATCGAGCGAATCTGGTCGAGCCGGAGCGACAGCGGCCGGGCGACCAGCCCGTCGATCGTGACCCGCCAATCGGCGAAGCGGTTCGCGGCATGGGCGTTGTAATCGGGGGTGTTCGGGTTGTTGGTGCCGTTGGCGCGAAAGATCGGCGAGCGTTGTTCGGGCCGATATTCGACCGCCAGCGCGTCGCGCGCCGTGATCGCGCGCTGCAACCCGCGATGCACATCCTCCGCGCCGCCCAACACGCGCTGCGCGGCGGGCAGTTGCGCCACCCGGTCGCACGCCGCAACCAGTCCGCCGGCTCCGACCACCAGCGCCGAGCGACGGGAGATCAGCCGGCTCATTCGGGCACCCGCCAGCGACCGGTAATCATCGAGCGCACCTCGTTGAAGGCCCCCGCCAGTATCACCAGCACCAGATGGACGATCACGAACAGGGTGATGCCGCCGGCGGCGAGGAAGTGGATCGACCGCGCCGACTGCCGCCCGCCCAACAGCTCCAGCACCCACGGAAACGCCGCGTTCAGCCCCGGCGACATGGCGATGCCGGTCAGGATCACCAGCGGCAACAGGCCGAAGATCACCAGCACATAGCTGAGTTTCTGTAGCACGTTGTAATCGCCCGGCGCCTCCGGATCATGGAAGCGGAAGGCGAGGTGCGCGCGAATATCCGCCAGCAGATGCCGTCGCGACAATTCGCCCCGCCGAATGCGGAGATCGCGCTGGAAATGCCGGTTGAGCAGGCTGGCGATCATATAGGCGAGCAACCCGAACCCCAGCACCAGCGCAAAGGTCAGGTGCCAGTTGCGCGCCAGCGCGAGGTTGTAGGTCTGCGGGATCGTCACCCATCCCGGAAACCGGTCGAACGTCAGCCATGCCCGGTCAAAATTCGCGCCATAGCGGCCCCAATAGAGCCGGGGATGGGCGTTCAGGATCATCAGCCCGCTGCCGATGAGGATGACGACCGCCACGGCATTGACCCAGTGCCACAGCCGGGTGGCGAGCGCATGGCGCTTGATCGTTCGCGACGTCATGGCGTCATCCTACGCCGCGACGGGCGCGGTGCGAAGGGTCGTTGCACCCGGCGTCCATATCGTGCGTTGGGGACGACCATGACCGATTTCCATTCCTACGCCCCGGCCGATGGCCATCGCCTGGCCCATGACCCGTTCAACGCGATCGTGGCGCCGCGTCCGATCGGCTGGATTTCCACCCTGTCGGCCGGGGGGAAACGCAATCTCGCCCCCTACAGTTTCTTCAACGCGTTCAACTATCGACCGCCGATCATCGGCTTCGCCTCGACCGGGGCCAAGGACACGCTCGCCAATGCCCGCGCGACCGGGGAATTCGTCTGGAACCTCGCCACCCGGCCCCAGGCGGAGGCGATGAACGCGACCTCGGCGACGACTGACACCGACGAGTTCGCGTTCGCCGGTCTCGACACCTTGCCCTCGACCCGCGTCGCGCCGCCGCGCGTGGCGGGGTCCCCGGTCCAGTTCGAATGCCGCACGACGCAGATCGTCCGCCTGACCGACCGCCATGGCGGCGAGATCGATACCTGGCTGGTGCTCGCCGAAGTGGTGCAGGTGCATATCGACCCCGCGCTGCTCGACAACGGCATTTATCGCACCGAACGCGCGCGCCCGATCCTGCGCGGCGGCGGGGCGGGGGATTATTTCGAACCGGGCGACCGCTTCGACATGCGGCGGCCGGGTTAGAACTGGCCGGCGCGATTCAGACTACCGACTCCGATGACATGAACTCTACCCGTTCGTGCTGAGTAGGGGCTGAGCGACGTCGAAGACCCGTATCGAAGCACCTGCGGCCGTCCTTCGATACGCCCCTTCGACAAGCTCAGTGGCTACTCAGGACGAACGGGTATGCCTGAAGTCATCATGCCCTACCGAATCGTCACCTTGGATCACGTCCGGGGTGACGGCCATGGCTCAGCGATACGCCCGGACGAAGAACACCACGGTCACGCTGAACGTCACCAGCAGCGTCCATGCGCGGATCTGTCCCGGCGTCAGCCGCGTGCCGACCTTCGCGCCGAGCCAGCCGCCGAGGATGCCGCCCAGGATCATCGGCACGCACGCCGCCCATGCGACCATGCCGGTCGCGACGAACACGATCGCCGCCGCGCTGTTGGCGGTGGCGAGCATCAGCGTGCGCGGCGCGGCCATCGACTTGACGCTCTGCCCGGCGAGCAGGCCATAGGTCGCGGTGACCATCATCCCCACGCCGCCGCCGAAATAGCCGCCGTAAATGCCCAGCAGCACCTGCGCGACGATCAACGTCGTCGGCCCGATCGTCACCCGGTGGTGCAGCCACTCCGCCGCCCGCCGCCCGAACGCGATGGCGAGGAACGCGACCAGCAACAGCCACGGCACGATCACGTCGAACAGGGTGCTGGGCGTCCACACCAGCAACAGGCTGCCGAGCAGGCCCGACACGAAGGTGATGCTCGCCAGCAACCGGATCGGCAGCCCGCCCAGCGGCCCCAGTCCCCGGCGATAGGCCCAGGCGCTGGCGATCGCACCTGGCTGCAACGCGACGTTCGAGGTCGCATTCGCGATCGATCCGGGCAGGCCCAGGGCGATCAGCGCGGGCATCGTCGCGAAGGTGCCGCCCCCGGCCAGCGCGTTCATCGCACCGCCAAGGACGCCGGCACCGGCGGCAAGGGCAAGGGAGGTCGGATCGAGCATGGCCGCGCTAGATACGAATAGCATCGACGTGTCGAGAGGTGACGGCAGGCGCATGGCCGCGCTATGTTCGGGCCATGACCGTGATCTCGCGCTACGTCACCCCGCGTCCGCCGCGTCACCGCATTGTCCACGACGGATCGGGCGAACATCTCGTCGTCCCGGCGCGGCGCAACTGGTTCGCGCTGCCGTTCCTGTGCGTATGGATCAGTTTCTGGACGATGGGCGGGATGATGGCCTTCACCGAACTGTTGCGGACCGGGGAAGCGTTCCTCGCGATCTGGCTGATCGGCTGGGCGGTGGCATGGCTGTTCGCGGCCGCGTCGATCCTGTGGCAGCTCGCCGGGCGCGAGGAGATTGCGGTCGTCGTCGGCGACCTGCTGCTGCGCCTGCGCGCGGGGCCGTTTCCGCGCGCCCGGGCCTATCGCGGCGGCGACGTCCGCAATCTGCGTACCAGCGTGCAGACGATCTTCGAACGGTCGCAGGCCGGGTTTGCGCCGTTCGTCAGCCGCATGGGCGCGGTCAAGTTCGACCATGGCGCGCGCATGATCGGCTTCGCCGGCGGCGTGGACGAGGCGGAGGCGGCGATCATCCGCGACTGGCTGGTCAAGCGCCTGCCGCGCGCCGCCACCTGATTACGCGGCGGCCGCCTCGCGGTCGCGCTCCGCCCGGCTCTTCTTTTCGGCCGCCGTCTTCAGCTGGCCGCACGCCGCGCCGATATCCTGCCCGCGCGTGCGGCGGACGGGGGCGGAGATGCCGCCTTCGAACACGATGTCGCTGAACGCGCGGATGCGATCGGGCGTCGAACATTCGTACGGCGCGCCGGGCCACGGGTTGAACGGGATCAGATTGACCTTGGCCGGCAGCTGGTATTTGCGCAGCAACCGCACCAGTTCGCGCGCATCGTCGTCGCTGTCGTTCTTGTCCCTGAGCATCACATATTCGAAGGTGATCCGCCGGGCATTGTTGGCACCGGGATAGTCGGCGCACGCCTGCAACAGTTCCTCGATGCCATATCTGCGGTTGAGCGGCACGATCTCGTCGCGGACCTCCTTGGTCACCGCGTGCAGCGACACGGCGAGGTTCACGCCGATCTCCTCGCCCGCGCGCGCCATCATCGGCACCACGCCCGACGTGCTGAGCGTGATGCGCCGCTTGGACAGGGCAAGCCCGTCGCCGTCCATCACGACGCCCAGCGCATCGCGCACCGAATCGAAATTATACAGCGGCTCGCCCATGCCCATCATCACGATGTTGGTGAGCATCCGCCCTTCGGGCTGGCTCGGCCATTCGCCCAGCGAATCGCGCGCCAGCATCACCTGTCCGACGATCTCGCCCGCGGTCAGGTTGCGGACGAGGCGCATCGTCCCGGTGTGGCAGAAGGTGCAGTTGAGCGTGCAGCCGACCTGGCTCGACACGCAGAGCGTCCCGCGATCGGCGTCGGGGATGAACACCATCTCGTAATCCTGCCCGTCGGGCGAGGTCAGCAGCCATTTGCGCGTGCCGTCGGTCGAGACATGCGCTTCCTTCACGTCCGGGCGGCCGATGACGAAATGCTTGTCGAGGACGGGATGCTGCGCCTTGGCGATGTCGGTCATCGCGGCGAATTCGGTCGCGCCGCGATTGTAGATCCAGTGCCATAGCTGCTTGGCGCGCAGCTTCGCCTGCCGCGCATCGAAGCCGGCACCTTCCAGCGCGGCGCGAATCTCGGGCTTCGACAGCCCGACCAGATCGGTGCGGCCATCGGGACGCGGGGCAAGGCCGCGCGGCACGGGCACGGGATCGACATGGCCGGGGATCGGCATGGGGGGCGTCGAGACTGTCAGCATGCGCGCGCTATAGCCGATTTTGCGCGGGATTTCCACTCTCCCACGATTGCCCCACCGCACCACCGTCACCCCGGACTTGATCCGGGGTCCCGCTTCTTCTTCCACTGCTTCGGCTGGCAGAAAGCGGGACCCGGATCGAGTCCGGGGTGACGTACTTTCCTGGTTGACGGATGGTCCCTACAAACACGCCAACGCCGCCGCATCGATCGCGGTCGCCGCGCCCGACAGCGCATAGACGTCGACGAACGCCGCCCCGTTCGCGGCCACGCTCTCGACGCTCATCGACCGGCCGCCGCGCATCGCCGCGACGATCGCGCGGTCGGTGGCGGCGTCGGGGCTCCATGCATCGACCCGGCCGGCGGTCAGGTCGAACCGCCGCTCGCCGATCGCCAGCACGACGCCCGCGCGCGCCGCCTTTGGCCGGCTGAGTCGCACGTGCAGCTGCCCGCGCACCCTCGCGCCCGGCCACGTCGCGACGCTGGCGAAGGGCGCGCCGGTCCTGCCCTGCACCGGGCGGCTGATCGCATAGCAGCGCGTCGGCCCCTCGTCGCGAAACGCGCCCCAGCGTGCATGGATGCCGATAGCCTGCGGTGCCGCCACCGCCAGCAGCAGCGCGATCACGCAGGGGCGGCGAGCGAGGCCCGCCCCCGGCCGAGATGCGGCACGCTCTCGCGCCCGCCCTCGATCAGCGCGATCGACCCTTGCGGCAGGTCGTCGGCGACCGGCGCGCCGAACCGCGGGTCGACCGGCGCCCCGGTCAGTACCCCGCGCAGCACCCGGCTGGACATGCCGTGCATGATGACCAGCCGGTCGCCGGGATCGTCCGCCGTATCCATCGCCCAGCTCCCGACCCGTGTGGCGATCGCGTCATACCATTCGCCGCCGGGCGCCGGACGGCGATACAGCCGCGCCTCGATATCGAGGAAATCGGCATCGGCCCCGGTCAGCTCGCGATAATAGCGGCCCGACCATTCGCCCATGCCGATCTCGACCAGCCGGTCGTCGCGCCTTGCCGCATGCCAGTCCAGTTCGAGATGCTCGGCGACGATCGCCAGCGTCTGCAACGCCCGCCCCGCGCTCGACGCCCATAAAGTGAGCTTCGGCTTCGGCCCGAGCATCTCGCGCAGTGCTGCGCCCATCGCATCGGCCTGGGCGAAACCGGCGCGGGTCAGCGGGGTGTGCGGGTGATCGCCCTGCATCCGCTGCGCGATATTATAGACCGTCTCGCCATGCCGGGCGATGAAGTCGCGACCTTTGCGGGGGGGCGGGGATTGGGTTTCCATGGTCCTGCTTTCAAGCCGGTGTTGCGCAATTGCAACGGATTTCGCTGTTTAGGTGAGGTTCATGCAACGCCCGGCCAAAACGTCCATTGAACCCCCGCGCCCTGAACATGGGCGGTGACAATGGAGTTTCGAGTATGCGTACCCTCCTTCTTGGCCTTGCCGCTGCCGGCACGATGCTGGCGACCCCTGCGCTGGCGCAGGACGTGAACCCCGCCTTCACCGGTTTCCGCGTCGGCGCGCTGGCCGGTTATGACGGTATCCGTCCCGGCAGCACGCAGGACAGCGACCTCGACGGCGACAACCAGACCGTCAACGGCATGGTGTACGGCGTCGACGCCGGCTACGACTTCGCGCTCAGCAACTTCCTGATCGGTGTCGAGGGCGAATATACCGGGTCGACCGGCAAGGTCGAAACCGCGCGCACCGACCCGAACTTCTTCGGCTTCGGCAGCGTGAAGACCGGCCGCGACCTCTATGTTGGCGCCCGCGCCGGCCTGATGGCCGGTCCGCAGACGTTGGTCTATGCCAAGGGCGGCTACACCAATGCCCGGCTGAACGTCGTCGCCAGCGACGGCAGCGTCGACACGCGTCAGAATTACGAACTGAACGGCTATCGCCTGGGTGCCGGCGTCGAGCAGTCGCTCGGCACGCGCGCCTATGCCAAGCTCGAATATCGCTATTCGAACTATAACAATGCCGATTTCCAGTTCCGCGACGGCAGCACGACGTCGCAGTTCGACATCGACACCGACCGGCACCAGGTCGTCGCCGGCGTCGGCATCCGGTTCTGATATATCGGCGGGAACGCGCGGGTGCGCGTTCCCGCAGGCGGTGCCGGCCCGCTCCCCCTCCCCGCCACCCATTCAGGATACTGCCGTGGGTGGCGGGGAGGGGGAGCGGGCCGGCACCGCGACTCAACGGCGCCGCGTTTACATCTCAGTAACCAAGTTGCGCGAGGAGGGTCGGAGCAGTTTGCTCCGGCCCTTCTTTGCGCTAGACACACTGCTCGGTTTTCTATGGGGTCGGCACCGAATCCGCTGGCCCGAGTGCGAGCGCATCCGCGCGGGGGAACATCATGAAGGCGACGATCGAACGCGCGACCCTGTTGAAGGGCCTCAGCCACGTCCAGTCGGTGGTCGAGCGGCGCAATACCATTCCGATCCTGTCGAACGTCCTGATCGAGGCGGGCGAATCGAGCATCCGCCTGATGGCGACCGATCTCGACCTGCAGATCGACGAGACGATCGCCGCGGCGATCGACCAGCCGGGCGCGATCACCGTGTCGGCGCACACGCTGTTCGACATCGCGCGCAAGCTGCCCGACGGGGCGCAGGTGCAGCTGACCGCCGCCGAAGGCCGGCTGACCATCGTCGCCGGGCGGGCGCGGTTCAACCTGTCGACGTTGCCGCGCGACGATTTCCCGGTCATTGCCGAGGGCGAACTGCCGACCCAGTTCGAACTTCCCGCGACCACGCTGAAGGCGATCATCGACAAGACCCGCTTCGCGATCTCGACCGAGGAAACGCGCTATTATCTCAACGGCATCTTCCTGCATGTCGCCGAGGAGAACGGGAAGCCGGTGCTCAAGGCCGCCGCGACCGACGGCCACCGCCTCGCCCGCATGACCGTCGAGCGGCCCGAGGGCGCCGACAAGATGCCCGACGTCATCGTACCGCGCAAATGCGTCGCCGAACTGCGCAAGCTGCTCGACGAGGTCGACGGTTCGGTCGGCGTGTCGCTGTCGGGCAGCAAGATTCGCTTCGACCTCGGACAGGCGATCCTGACCAGCAAGCTGATCGACGGCACCTTTCCCGATTATTCGCGCGTCATCCCGACCGCGAACGACAAGCTGCTCAAACTCGATCCGAAGAGCTTCATGGCCGGCGTCGATCGCGTGTCGACCATCGCCACCGAAAAGACCCGCGCGGTCAAGATGGCGCTCGACCGCGACAAGATCACGCTGTCGGTGACCAGCCCCGAGAACGGCGCGGCGGCGGAGGAAGTGCCCGGTGAATATACCGCGCTGCCGTTCGAGATCGGCTTCAACAGCCGCTATCTCCTCGACATTCTCGGGCAGATCGACAGCGACCTGTGCGAAGTGCACCTGTCGGACGCCGCCGCGCCGACGCTGATCCGCGAGAACGACGCTTCGCCCGCGCTCTACGTGCTGATGCCGATGCGGGTGTGACGAAGCACCCCTGCTGACAAACACGTCATCCCGGCGCAGGCTGGGATCTCTCGCGGCAGGCAAAGCGCCCTGTCACCGGGAGATCCCAGCCTGCGCTGGGATGACGTTTGTGGGGGGCGTTCGTAGCTCCGTCCGCCCGATGATGCCGACTCCGCTTTACTCCCCGTGTCCGTCCGCTATTTATCGCTAGACGATAAGGAAGGAATTGCCGTGAAACTGGTCCGGGGTGCGTGGAAGCTGCTGGTCGGGATCAAGGACGGCCTCGTGCTGATCCTGATGCTGTTGTTCTTCGGCGCCCTGTTCGCGGCGCTGTCCAGCAAACCCAATACCCGCATCGCCGACGGCGCGCTGGTCCTCGACCTCGCCGGCTCGATCGTCGAGCAACCGGCGGAGGCCGATCCGTTCGCACTGCTGAGTGGTCAGCCGGCGGCGCAGGAACTGCGCCTGCGCGACGTCGTCCGCGCGCTCGATGCCGCCCGCACCGATTCGCGGGTGAAGGCGGTCGTGCTCGACATGGACAAGTTCACCGGCGGCTATCCGGCGGCACTGGCCGAGGTCGGCGATGCCGTCGCCCGCGTCCGCGCCAGCAACAAGCCGGTGCTGGCCTATGCCACGCTCTACACCGACGGCGCCTATCGCATCGCATCGAACGCCAGCGAGGTGTGGGAAAACCCGTTCGGCGGCACGATGTTTCGCGGCCCCGGCGGCCCACAGCTCTATTATAAGGGCCTGATCGACAAGCTGGGCGTCAACGCGCACGTCTACCGCGTCGGCCAGTTCAAGTCGGCGGTCGAACCCTTCACCCGCGCCGACCAGTCCGAACCGGCCCGCGCCGCCAATCAGGCGCTGTACGGCGCGATCTTCGACCAATGGCGCGCAGGCGTGCAGAAGGCGCGGCCCAAGGCGCAGCTCGACGCGTTCCTCACCCGGCCCGATGCCGTGATCCAGGCGGCGGGCGGCGACGTGGCGCAGGCCAATCTGCGCGGCGGCATCGTCGACCGGCTGGGCGACCGCATCGCCTTCGGCAAGCGCGTCGCCGAACTGGCGGGCGAGGACAAGGGCAAGGCGGCGGGCAGCTTCCGCACGATCAAATATGCCAGCTGGCTGGCGGCCAATCCGGTATCGACCTCGGGCGACGCGATCGGCGTCATCACCGTCGCCGGCACCATCGTCGATGGCGAGGCGAAGCCGGGCACGGCTGGCGGCGACACCATCGCCAAGCTGCTGCTCGACGGCCTTGCGACCAAGAATCTCAAGGCGCTGGTCGTCCGCGTCGATTCGCCGGGCGGCTCGGTGCTCGCCTCCGAACGCATCCGTCAGGCGATCCTGCAGGCGAAGGCGGCAAAGCTGCCGGTCGTCGTGTCGATGGGCGGTCTCGCCGCATCGGGCGGCTATTGGGTGTCGACGCCGGGCGACGTGATCTTCGCCGAACCCAACACCATCACCGGGTCGATCGGCGTGTTCGGCGTCATCCCGACCTTCGAGAATACGCTGTCGAAGATCGGCGTGTCGGCCGACGGCGTCGGCACCACGCCCTTGAGCGGCCAGCCCGACGTACTGCGCGGCACCAACGGGGCGTTCGACACGATCATGCAGAGCGGCGTCGAGCATATCTATGCCCGCTTCACCGGCCTCGTCGCACAATCGCGCGGCCTGCCGCAGGCGCGCGTCGACCAGATCGGGCAGGGCCGGGTGTGGGACGGCGGCACCGCGCGCCAGCTGAAACTGGTCGACCGGTTCGGCAATCTGGGCGACGCCGTCGCCGACGCCGCGCGTCGCGCCAGGCTCGACCCCGCCAAGGTCCAGACCGTCTATCTCGAAAAGGAACCCTCGGCCCTCGAACGGGCGCTGAAGGGCTTTGCCGAGCGCGAGCGCGGCGATGCCCCGGATCAGGCGGCGACCGATATACTCGGCCGCGTCGCGATCGAGCAGCGCAGCATATTGGCGCAGGCGCTGGGCGATGCCCGGCGGATGCTGACCGCGCCGACCGGCGTGCAGGCACGCTGCCTCGAATGCGGCGGGCTGGGTCCGGTCCGGGCATCGGCGGAGGATGCCTCGCTGTTCGACCTGATCGTCGCGCGGTGGTTCGCATGATCGCGATCCGCCCCGCGCGCAGCGAGGACGCGGCCGCCATCGCCGCGATCTACGCGCCCTATGTGCTGGGCGGCACGGTCTCGTTCGAAACCGAGGCGCCCGACGCCCGCGCGATCCGCAGCCGGATGGCCGCCAGCGACGGCTTCTACCCGTGGATGGTCGCGACCACCGGCGAAGCGGATGGCGACGCGGTGCTCGGCTATGCCTATGCGACGAAGTTCCGCGACCGCCCGGCGTACCGCTATGTCGTCGAAACCTCGATCTACATGGCGGGCGGCGCGCAGCAAAAGGGCACCGGGCGGCTGCTCTACGAGGCGCTGGTCGACACGCTCAGGGCGCAGGGCTTTACCCAGGCGATCGGCGTCCTGTCGCTGCCCAACGACGCGTCGATCACGCTGCACGAAGCGGTCGGCTTCCGCCGGGCAGGGGTGTATCGCGAGATCGGCTTCAAGCAGGGGCGGTGGATCGATGTCGGCTTCTGGCAATGCCAGCTGAACGACAGCGCGGTGCCGCCGAAAGAGCCGAAGCCGTTCAGCGAGACCGGGGTGGTTAGGGGCTGACCTTTCCCCCAGCACATCCGTTCGGTTCGAGCAGCTTCGAGCCTGTCGAGAAGCGCCCGTCGAGAACCCGGTCGCTTGGGGCAACCCCTTCTCGACTTCGGTTCTCGACAAGCTCGAACCTCCGCTCGAAGCAAACGGGGCGGAGGGGGGCAGGGAGAGATCCTATGGGCATGGCCTGCCCCCTTGACCGTTGGTGCTGAGTAGGGACTGAGCTTGTCGAAGGCCCGTATCGAAGCATCTGGGCCAGTCCTTCGATACGCCGCTTCGACAGGCTCAGCGGCTACTCAGGACGAACGGCGTGGGTAGTTTCCGCAGGACAGCGGTTCCCTTCTACCGCTTCCCCCGATACGCCGGCAACGCGATCCGGAACCGGATCGCCGTCCCGCGCAACGCGAACCCCGCCGCCGCCGCCGGCAGCGCCGCCACGAACGGCGGCAACCCGCATCCCACCAGCACGACATGCAGCCCCGCCGCCAGCGCCGCCGCGGTCACATACAGCTCCGGCCGCATCAGGATCGAGGGCACGCCGGCCAGCACGTCGCGGATGATCCCGCCGACGCACGCGGTCAGCACCCCCATCATGCCCGCCTGTAGCGGCGGCACGCCATAGCTCAGCGCCTTTGCCGCGCCGAACACGCCGTATGCCGCCAGCCCCGCGGCATCGAGCCAGTCGAGCGCCTTGTCATGCCACCAATGTTCGGGCGTGAACCACACCAGCAGCGCCATCCCGACACAGATCGCCGCGACCGGCGAACCATGGACCCAGAACACCGGCGCCCCGATCAGCAGGTCGCGCACCGTCCCCCCGCCGACGCCGGTGACCAGCGCGAAGAAGGCGGCGGTGACGAAGGTCTGCGCCGCGCGCGTCGCCGCCAGCGCACCCGACGCGGCGAACACCGCGATACCGATCATGTCGAGCGCGCCGAGCATCTGCCCCAGCGCCTGCGGAGAGGGAACCATCCCGCCTCGCTATCGTACCTTCGGGGTCCGATCCAGCAAAGCTGGCCGGTGCGGCTTCCACGCCATCGGATCGGACCTCAAACGACTGGCGAGGGGGCATTGCCCCGCTCCCCGCCGATCGGGCAATAGGAATCGCATGCGTCGTCTGACCCCCGCCGCCACTCTGGTAACCGTCCTCCTCGCCGCATTGGCCGGCATCGTCGATGCATTGGCGTTCAGCGGCCTTGGCGGTTTCTTCGCCTCGTTCATGTCGGGCAACTCGACCCGCTTCGGCGTCGGCCTCGCCCATGGCTGGAACGGCGCCGCCGCGACCGCCGCGGCGTTGGTCCTGTCGTTCGTCGCCGGCGCGATGTTCGGTACCATCGCCGGCGCGGCCGCGACCGAGCGGCAGGGGCGGCGGGCGGAGGCGGTGATGGGCCTCGTCACAATCCTTCTCGCGCTCGGCGCGGCGCTGGCGACCTTCGCGCCGCTGACCCTCGCCATGCTGCTGCTCGCCGCCGCGATGGGGGCGCAGAACGCCGTTGTCGCCCCCGATGGCGAGGTACGGGTCGGGCTGACCTATATGACCGGCACGCTGGTCCGCATCGGCCAGCGGCTCGCCCGGCGCCTGATGGGCGACCGCACCGCGCCGGGGCCGCGCCGCGACCTGCTGCTGTGGCTGGGCTTCGTCGCCGGGGTGACCATCGGCGCGGTCGGCTGGAACTGGCTGGGGCTGGCAGCCTTGTGGGTCGTCGCCGCGCTGGCGGCGGCACTCACCATGCTGGTCGCGCGGGTCGAGTTGCAATAATCGTTACACAGTCCGTTCGGTTCGAGCAGCTTCGAGCTTGTCGAGAAGCGTCCGTCGAGAACTTGGTCCTTCGAGGCACCCCCTTCTCGACTACGGTTCTCGACAGGCTCGAACCTACGCTCGAAGCGAACGGGTAGGGAGAGCCGTGGAAGGCGAGGAAAACCTAACCCTCCTCCTCGACCGGCAGCAACGCCCGCACTTCGCCGACGAAGCGCACCACCGAGATCGGCTTGGTCACATAGGCGTTCGCCCCGGCGGCGCGCACCCGGTCCTCGTCGTCACGCCCCGAATAGGCGGTGACCGCCATGATCGGCACGGTGCGCAGCCGCGCATCGGCCTTGAGCATCTGGATCAGCTCCAGCCCCGTCATATGCGGCAACTGGATATCGGTGATGATGAGGTCGGGCAGGAACGCCCGTGCGCGGCCGACCGCCTCGCGCCCGTCGCGGACCGGTTCGGTTTCGAAGCCATGCGCACGCAACAGGTCGCAGAACAGCTTCAGGTTCAGTTCGTTGTCCTCGACAACGAGTACCCTTTTTGCCACGCGCTTTGCATCCCGTTGGAAGTTCGAAAGGCTGTCTAGGCGATGCGCAGGCCGGAAACAAATGAAGACGCGGCGACATTGGGGTTGAACGCGCTGGTGTGGGTGATCGGCGACGACACCCGCCGCGACCGCTTCCTCGCGCTGACCGGCATCGACCCGGCCGAACTGCGCGCGCGGGCGGGCGATCCCGGCTTCCTCGCGCAACTGCTCGGCCATCTCGAAAGTTACGAACCCGATCTTGTCGCCTGTGCCGAGGCGCTGGCCGTGCCCCCGACCGCCTTGGTCCGGGCGCGCGCCGAACTGGAGACTGCATGAAACCCCTGCTCATCACCGATTGCGACGAAGTCCTGCTGCACATGGTCCGCCATTTCGGCACGTGGCTGGGCGAGGAGCATGCGATCGCGTTCGACATGGCCGGCGGCGACTTCGCGACGTCGATGACCCGCGCCGACGGCACCGTGCTCGAACGCGAGGAGATGTGGACCTATCTCGACGGCTTCTTCCCCGGACAGATGGCGCGCCAGACCCTCGTGCCGCATGCCCGCGAGGCGCTGGCGGCGCTGGCGACCCAGGCCGATATCGTCGTGCTGACCAATTTGCAGGATCATTGCCGCACCCACCGCATCGACCAGCTCGCCGACCACGGCATCGTCCACCGCGTCGAATGCAATCAGGGCGGCAAAGGCCCGCCGGTCGCGCGGCTGCTGGCGGAATATGACCCCAGCGTCGCGGTGTTCGTGGACGACCTGGCGGTGCATCATCAGTCGGTAGCCGACACCGTGCCGCAGGTGTACCGGCTGCACATGGTGTCCGAACCCGACCTCGCCATCCACCTGCCGCCGGCCCCCGCCGCCCATGCCCGCATCGACGACTGGGTCGAGGCGCAGGCATGGATCGAGGCCCGCTTCGCCGAAGGACGGCCCGCGCAGGCTTGACCGCACCCGCTATCCACGAGAGGAACGCTCCATGGCTTATGATATCCCCGCAAAGCTGGCCGAACGCGGCCTGTCGCTCCCCGTCGCCGCCGCTCCGGTCGCGGCCTATGTCCCCGCGGTAGAGGCCGGCGGCCTGCTGCACCTGTCGGGTCAGCTGCCGTTCGAGGACGGCAACCTGATGACCGGCCGCGCCGGCGAGGACCGCGACCTCGCCTATGCCACCAGCGCCGCGCAGAAGTGCGCGCTGATGATTCTGGCGCAGGCCGAAAAGGCGCTGGGCAGTCTCGACCGGATCGAACGCGTCGTGAAGCTCGGCGTGTTCGTCAACTCGGCCGGCAGCTTCACCGACCAGCCGAAGGTCGCCAATGGCGCGTCGGAACTGATGGTCGAGCTGTTCGGCGATGCCGGCCGCCACGCCCGCAGCGCGGTCGGCGTGCCGGTCCTGCCGCTCGGCGCCGTGGTGGAAATCGACGCGATCCTCGCCATCCGCGCCTGATCGATCGCTTACGTCATCCCGGCGAAGGCTGGGATCTCCCGGTAATTGAGCGCGCGCCTAGCCGCACGAGACCCCAGCCTCTGCTGGGGTGACGGCGTCTAGGAGGTCCAGCCAAGCACACCCGCTGTTGCGCCCCTGCAACAGCGGGTGTGTCGTATCCGGCCACCGCGCAATTTCCATTGTGCAGCGCGGCACGCTTCGACATATTCGGTCGCAGAGGGTCAGACCGCCCGGGCCAGCAGGTCCACCGAATCGCGGCGACCTTCGAACGCAGGAGAATCACCACGGAACCTAGAAAGGGTTTACGATGCGATTCTCGACCTTCCTCCCGGCCGCGATCCTCGCCGCCGCCACTGCGATGCCGGCCTTCGCGCAGGATACCGCCCCGCCCGAACCGATCACGATCAGCGGCAGCGCGACCGTCGCCTCCGACTATCGCTTCCGCGGCGTGTCGCAGACCGACAAGAACGTCGCGGTCCAGGGCGGCATCACCATCGCCCATGAAAGCGGCGTCTATATCGGCACCTGGGGGTCGAACCTCGCCGGCTGGGGCACGTTCGGCGGCGCGAACCTCGAACTCGATCTGATCGCGGGCTACAAGCACAGCTTCGGCGACGCGACCGTCGATGCCGGCGTCACCTGGTATACCTATCCGGGCGGGTTCGACGAAACCGATGTCGTCGAATTCTACGGCAAGCTGTCGGGCACCGCCGGCCCGGCGACGCTGACCGCCGGCGTGTTCTATGCGCCCAAGCAGACCTCGCTCAGCTATGTCACCGCCTCGGCCACCCCGCTGATCCCGGGCGACGGGCGCAAGGAAGACAATATCTACCTGTCGGGCGATGCCGCCGCCGGTGTCCCGAACACGCCGGTCACGCTGAAGGCGCATATCGGCTATTCGGACGGCAATCCCGGCCTCGGCCCCAACGGCACCAGCATGGCGCCGACCGGCAAATATTGGGACTGGCTGCTGGGCGCGGACTTCGCCTACAAGAATCTGACGCTGGGCGTCGCCTATGTCGACACCGACCTGTCGAACAGCGAAGTCGCCTATCTCCAGCCCAATTTCAGCAAGACGACCAACGGCAGCCCGATCGCGGCCAGCACGGTCGTGGTGTCGCTGACCGCGGCGTTCTGATCGGGGCGGGGGCGGGTGACGGTGCCTGCCTCCCCGCTTATCACAACACGTCACCCCAGCGCAGGCTGGGGTCTCCTGCGGCTCCTGCCCCGCGCTGTCAGCGGGAGACCCCAGCCTGCGCTGGGGTGACGTGCGTGACGGGGGAAGGGCTACCGTTCGGTAGCCCTTCCCCCAAGCCAACCCGTTCGGTTCGAGCAGCTTCGAGCCTGTCGAGAAGCGTCTGTCGAGAACCCGGCGTTCGGGGCAAGCCCTTCTCGACTACGGTTCTCGACAGGCTCGAACCTCCGCTCGAAGCAAACGGGGGCAGGTAGGCGGCCAAACAAAAAGCCGGCCGCCCCGCAGAGCAACCGGCCTTTCCCACACCCGAAACCCAAAACCTTACGGCGTGGTCGTCTTCGCCGTCTGCCCATCGCCGGCCGGCGCCGCGATGATGTCGCGGGTCGTGGCGCCCTTGTCGACGACATTGGTCCCCGGATCGGCCACGCCCGACCGGATACCCGCATCCGCCGCGCCGGTCCCGCCGGCCTGTTCCAGCGTCAGCCGCTCGGTCGCGCTGCGCTGCGCCGGGCCACCGAACAGCGCCTGCATCGCCTGGGTCGATGCGGCGGTATCCTGCGGACGCGGGGCGCCCGGCTGCGGCGGCACCAGCGAATAATCGGGCGGAATCACCAGCGGCGCCTGCCGCGCGACGGCGAATTCGTCGGGGCGCTGGCGGTTCAGGGCATTGCCCTGACACCCGGCAAGGATCAGGCCGAGGCTGCTGATGACGACAAACTTACGCATTGGCCTTCTCCACAGGAACATCGTTCTTCGGCTTGGGTGCGAACAGCGCGCGCACGAGCAGGATCACCACGCCGATCGAAATCGCCGCATCGGCGATGTTGAATACCAGAAACGGGCTGTAGCCGAAAATATGGAAGTCGGCATAGTCGACGACATAGCCGAAGCGCACCCGGTCGATGATGTTGCCCAGCGCCCCGCCCAGCACCAGCCCGAGGCCGATCAGTTCGGGCTTCTGCCGCTCGCTGCGGATCCACACCGCGACCCCGGTGGCGATGATCGCGGTCATCGCGACCAGCGCCCAGCGCGCGAATTCGCTGCCCGCCTGCAACAGCCCCAGCGACACGCCGAAATTCTGGACGAAGCGCAGCGTGAAGAACGGCAGCAGGTTCAGCTCAGCCCCCGGATAATCGATCCCCATCGGGCCGGTGACCCAATATTTGACGAACTGGTCGACGATCAGCACGAGAATCGCCAGCAGCACCGCCAGTTTCCGCATGCTCATGCCACCACCTCCGCACAGCGGCCGCAGAGATCGCCATCGACGCCGACGTCGGGCAGATGCCGCCAGCAGCGCCCGCACTTGGCTTCCTCGGTCCGCGTCACCGCGATCGGTCCATCGGCATGGGTGACTTTCGCGACGATGAACAGCTCGGCCAACTCATCTGCCGGCAAGGGCAGCGACGGCACCGTCACCTCGGCCTCGAGGCTGGAGCGCACCGTCTTGGCGCGGCGCAGCGGCTCGATCGCTTCCGTGACCTGCTGGCGCAGCACGCGCACATCGGCCCATGCGGTGCCGAGCGGCTGGTCGGCGGGAAGCGCGGGCAGTTCGGGCCATTCAAGCAGATGGACCGAGCCGTCCTCGCTCGGGAACCGTGCCTGCCACACCTCTTCCGCAGTGAACGCCAGGATCGGCGCGGCATAGCGGACCAGCGCATGGAACAGCACGTCCAGCACGGTGCGATACGCCCGCCGCCGCACATCGTCACCCGCGTCGCAATAGAGCGAATCCTTGCGGATATCGAAGAAGAACGCCGACAGATCCTCATTGGCGAAGTCGGTCAGCGCGCGGGCATAGCGGTTGAACTCATACGCTTCCGCCGCCGCCCGCAGCTCGGTGTCGAGTTCGCCCAGCAGATGCAGGACATAGCGTTCCAGCCCCGGCATATCCGCGACCGCCACCCGCTCGTCCTCGCTGAACCCGTCCAGCGCGCCCAGCAGATAGCGGAACGTGTTGCGCAGCTTGCGATACGCGTCGCCGGTGCCGGCCAGCACTTCCTTGCCGATCCGCACATCCTCGAAATAATCGGTCTGCGCGACCCATAGCCGCAGGATGTCCGCGCCCGATTCGCCGATCACCTTCAACGGATCGACGACATTGCCGAGCGATTTCGACATCTTCCGGCCATTGCCGTCCAGCGCGAAGCCGTGGGTCAGCACCGCCTTGTACGGCGCATGCCCCCGCGTGCCGCTGCTCTCCAGCAGCGACGACTGGAACCAGCCGCGATGCTGGTCGGACCCTTCGAGATACAGGTCGGCGCGGGTGCCTTCGCCAAAGCGCTTTTCGATGGTGAAGACATGGGTGCAGCCCGAATCGAACCACACGTCGAGAATGTCGGTCACGACCTCGTAATCGGCGAGGTTATAGTCCGGTCCCAGCAGCGCCTGATGATCGGCGGCATACCACGCATCCGCCCCGCCCTCGCGGAAGGCGGTGAGAATGCGCGCATTGACCGCCTCGTCGCGCAGATAGTCGCCGGTCACGCGGTTCACATACAGCGCAATCGGCACGCCCCATGCCCGCTGGCGGCTGATGACCCAGTCGGGCCGCCCCGACACCATCGCCCCGATCCGGTTGCGGCCCTTCTCCGGCACGAACCGGGTGCGTTCGATCGCATCGAGCGCGATTTCGCGGAGGGTTGCGCCGTTACCGGAGGATGTTACCGCGGCCCCACCCGTCACCCCAGCGAAGGCTGGGGTCTCCAGCCCCTCCAGCCCGACGCTCGCCAGGATCGGATCGCCCGCACCGCCGAGAGATGCCCCAGCCTGCGCTGGGGCGACGTTCTTGGCGACCGCGCTCCGGTCCATCGGAATAAACCATTGCGGCGTCGCGCGGAAAATCACCTTCGCCTTCGACCGCCAGCTATGCGGATAGCTGTGCGCGAAGTCGTCCGATGCCGCCAGCAGCGCGCCCGCTTCGCGCAGGTCGCGACAGATCGGCCCTTCCTCCAGCTTGCCGCCACGCCCGGCGGCAACGAATTTCGGGTTGATGACGCTGCCTTCGCCGCCCAGCCACGCCCAGTCGTCGCGATAGCGGCCATCGCCCTGCACCGCGAACACCGGCTCGATGCCATGCGCTTTGCACAGCTCGAAATCGTCCTCGCCATGGTCGGGCGCCATATGGACCAGCCCGGTCCCGGCATCGGTCGTGACGAAGTCGCCGGGCAACAGCGGACGCGGCCTGGCGAAGAACCCGCCGCGCGCGTGCATCGGGTGGCGGGCGGTCGCACCCTTTAGCGCCGAACCACCCTTGTAGTAGACTTGGACAGCGTCGCTATTGTCCCAAGCCGAGCCGATCCGCTTCAGGAATGTTGGTATGAGCGCTTCGGCAACGAGAAGCTTTTTGCCGACCAGATGCGCCAGCGCAGGTTCTTCCAGTGCGCCCGACTTGATTTCGAACAACGCGTAATCGACCTCCGGCCCATAGGCCAAAGCCTGATTGACCGGAATCGTCCACGGCGTCGTCGTCCAGATTACCGCGTACGCACCGATCAGCTCGGGCGCGTTCGGAGCGTCGACGATCTCGAACGCCACGTCAATTTGAGTGGAAACGACATCCTCATATTCGACCTCGGCCTCGGCCAGCGCGGTCTTTTCGACCGGCGACCACATCACCGGCTTGGCGCCGCGATACAGCTGGCCGGACATGGCGAACTTCAACAATTCCTCGGCGATGGTCGCCTCGGCGTCGAACTTCATGGTCAGATACGGGTCGTCCCAGTCGCCCATGACGCCCAGCCGCTGGAACTGGCCCTTCTGCACATCGACCCATTTGGCGGCATAGGCGCGGCATTCGGCGCGGAACTCGGCCGGGGGCACCTCGTCCTTGTTGCGCTTCTTGGCGCGATACGCCTCCTCGATCTTCCATTCGATCGGCAGGCCGTGACAGTCCCAGCCCGGGATGTACGGCGCGTCCTTGCCCAACAGCGACTGGGTGCGGACGACGATGTCCTTGAGCACCTTGTTCATCGCATGGCCCATATGGATGTCGCCATTGGCGTAGGGCGGACCGTCGTGCAGCAGGAAGCGTTCGCGACCCGCACGTTCTGCGCGCAGCCGGTCGTACAGGCCCATCTTCGCCCAGCGATCGAGGATCGCGGGTTCCTTGGCGGCAAGGCCGGCCTTCATCGGGAAGTCGGTCTTCGGCAGGAAGACGGTGTCGCGCCAGTCGCGCGTGGGTTCGCTGGTGTCGGTCATAGGATTGCGCCAGCGATTAGCCGATGCGCGCGCCCGCGCAAACCGCTTTCCTACAAGGGGGCGTCAGGTCAGGATCGCGGGGTTCTTTGCATCGTTTCATACCGGGCGGTCGGTGCCGCCGCCGACACGTCACCCGGCCCGGTCCGCTGCCCCGCACGTCACCCCAGCGAAGACCGGGGTCTCTCTCGCGGTCCCTGCCGTGCGCTGTCACCGGGAAATCCCAGCCTTCGCCGGGATGACGTTCCGGTGCAAGCGCCCCCATGCGCGCGCAACGACGCGGCGAGTGTGAACTTAGTGAACTTTGGACGCCTTTCAGCCGTCCAGCACCGCCCGTGCCCGATCGCAATCCGCCGCCATCTGTACCTTCAACGCGTCGAGCGACTCGAACTTCGCCTCCGGCCGCAAATAGTCGATCAACGCGACCTCGATCCGCTGCCCGTACAGATCACCTTCGAAATCAAAGAAATAGGGTTCGAGCAGCTCGAACGGCTCACCCTCGATCGTCGGCCGGATGCCCAGGTTGGCCGCGCCCTTGAGCACCCGCCCGTCGGGCAACCGTCCGGTCACCGCATAGATGCCGTAGGCCGGCCGCAAATAGCCGCCCATCGACAGGTTGGCGGTCGGATAGCCCAGCTGCCGGCCGAGCTTCGCGCCATGTTCCACCAGCCCCTCGACCGCGAAGGGGCGGGTCATCAGCGCGGTCGCGTCGCGCGGGCGCCCCTCGCGCAGGCAATCGCGGATGCGCGACGACGACACCACCGCCCGTCCGTCGCCTACCGGCGCGACCGTCTCGGCCGAAAAGCCATGGGCGTCGCCCAGCGCCTTCAGCGTCGCGACATCGCCGCCGCGCGCCTTGCCGAAGGTGAAGTCGGTGCCGGTCACGACTCCGCCGACGCCCATCAGGGCGACCAGCCGCTCGGCCGCGAAATCCTCCGCCGACAGCCCGGCCAGCGCCGCATCGAACGTAAAGACCAGCATCGCATCGGCCCCGGCCCGTGCGAACAGCCGCTCGCGCTGGTCGAGGCTGGTCAGGCGCAACGGCGGCAGGCCCGGCTGAAAATAACGGCGCGGATGCGGGTCGAACGTCGCGACGATCGCCGGCCGCCCCTCGGCCCGCGCCCGTTCGACCGCGCGGCCGACCACCGCCTGGTGCCCGGCATGGAATCCATCGAAATTGCCCAGCGCGACGATGCCGCCGCGCAACTGCGCCGGGACCGCCGCGCCACCGTCCAGACGCTGCATCGCCGCCCCTTAGCGGCCGGGGGCGGGCGGCGAAAGGGGCTGCATCCCGGCGCGCAACACGCGGATGGCGTTGCCGCCCATCACCTTGTCCAGTTCGTCCTGCCGCAATCCGGCCGCCCGCAGCGCCTCGGCCACCAGTCCGACCCACGCCGTATCGAACCCGGTGGTCACCGCCCCGTCGAAATCGGACCCCAGCGCCACATGGTCGATCCCGGCAATGTCGCGGACATGGACGATGGCCTTCGCGATCGCGGCCGGCTCGGTCGAACATACCGCGCCCGCCCAATATCCGATCCCGACGATCCCCCCGGTCCGCGCGATCCCGCGCACCTCGGCATCGGTCAGGTTGCGGTTGACCCTGCACGTCGCCTGCACCCCGCCATGGCTGGAGACGACCGGCCGCCGCGCGATGGCCAGCATATCGGCGATGCCGGCATGGCTCAGATGCGCGACATCGACGATTATCCCCTTGTCCTCCATCCGCGCGACCACCTGTCGCCCGAACGGGGTCAGGCCGCCCTTCGCCCGGCCATGCATCGACCCGGCGACCTCATTGTCGAAGAAGTGCGTCAGGCCCGCCATGCGGAACCCGCTGCGATACAGCCGGTCGAGATTGCTCAGGTCCCCCTCCAGCCCGTTCAGCCCCTCGATCGACAGCAGCGCGCCGGTCGGCCGGATCGCCCCGCCCATCGTCCGTGCCGCCAGCAGCGAGTCGAGTTCCTTCGCATTCGTCACCAGCCGCAACTGCCCGTCCGACGCCCGTGCCGCCCGCCGCAGCCTGGTCGCATGCCAGAGCGACCGGTTGAGCAGCGACCCCCAGGTCCTGACCGGCTGCAACTGCGCGATCACCAGCGGGGTGATATTGTCGCTGTCGCCGTCATTGCTGTCGTAATTCTGTCCGCGCGGCGTCTTGGTCACCGACGAAAAGACCTGCAGCGCGACATTGCCCTGCTGCAGGCGCGGCAAATCGACCTGCCCGCGCGCGGCGCGGCTCAACAGGTCGCGCGACCATAGCAGCGTATCGGCATGCAGGTCGACGATCGGACCGGCGACGATCGCATCGGGTGCGCCGGCCGCCTGCCGCCGGGCGATCGCCGCGGTCGGCTCGACCTTGTTCATCGACCGCTCGACGATGCCGGGCGCCAGCGAGAAAAAGGCCGCCGCCGCAACCGCCAACGCCGCCACGCCCCACCAGATCGCCCTGCGCATCCGCTCCGTTCCCCCCTGCGCCGTCGTCCGGCGCTGCCGCGCTTTACGCGGTCTGGCCGGGGCGGAGCAATGTGACGAAGCTGTAGGCCGGACGATCTCCCTCGGCACTGTGATCCTCGCGCCACGCCTCGACCCAGCCAATAAAGGGCGGGACGACCGCATCGCCCTGCGGGCAGGCATGGACCTCGGTCAGCTCGACCCGTTCGATCCGCGGCAGCAGCAGCGCGAAGATTTCCGCGCCGCCGATTACGGCCCCATCCGGCCCGGCCAGCGCCAGCGCCGAATCGGGATCGTGCACCACCTCCGCACCCGCCGCGTGCCAGTTCTGGTCGCGGGTCAGCACGATGTGCCGCCGGCCGGGCAGGGGCGACGGAAAACTCTCGAACGTCTTGCGCCCCATCACCATCGCCCGGCCCATGGTCAGCGTCTTGAACCGTTTCAGGTCGGCGGGCAGGTGCCATGGCAGCTGGCCATCGACCCCGATCACGCCATTGTCGGCCCGGGCGAGGATCGCGTCGATCATATCGCCACCGCCGCCTTGATATGCGGCTGCGCGACATAATCATGCAGCACGAAGTCTTCGAGCGCATAGCCGTCGATCGCGTCCGGCCGCCGCGCGATTGCCAGCCGGGGCAGGGGGCCGGGCGTGCGGCCCAGCTGCTCGCGCGCCTGATCGAGATGGTTCTCGTACAGATGGCAATCGCCGCCGGTCCAGATGAACTCGCCGACCGCCAGATCGCATTGCTGCGCGAGCATATGTGTCAGTAGCGCATAGCTGGCGATATTGAACGGCACGCCGAGGAAGATGTCGGCGCTGCGCTGATACAGCTGCAACGACAATTTCCCGTTCGCGACATAGGTCTGGAACAGGCAATGGCAGGGCGACAGCGCCATCGCATGCAGCTCGCCCGGATTCCACGCGGTCACGATCTGTCGGCGCGACGCGGGGTTGGTGCGGATGGTGTGGATCAGCCCGGCGATCTGGTCGATATGCCGCCCGTCCGCCGCGACCCAGTCGCGCCACTGCTTGCCGTACACCGGACCCAGATCGCCGTTTTCGTCGGCCCATTCGTCCCAGATGCTGACCCGCTGCTCCTGCAACCACCGCACATTGGTGTCGCCGCGCAGGAACCACAACAGCTCGATGATGATCGACCGCAGGTGCAGCTTCTTGGTGGTCAGCACCGGGAACCCGGCCGACAGGTCGAAGCGCATCTGGTGCCCGAACACCGACCGCGTCCCCACGCCGGTCCGGTCGTCGGTCGGTACGCCGTCGTTCAGGGCGCGCTGCATCAGGTCGAGGTAAGGGGTCATGGGAAGCGTCTTAGGCCGCGCGCCGGCGGCTGCAAAGTGGTTCACGCGGCGACAAGGAGACGCGACCAATATCGTCGCCCCAGCGAAGGCTGGGGCCTCCTGCGGCGAGGCGCGCGCTCGATTACGGCGAGATCCCAGCCTTCGCTGGGATGACGTTGCGGTCGACGAGAACGCAACCCCTCCGCGTCTTCGCGCCTTCGCGTGAACCCGTTCCTTCTTTCTTCATGGCCCAAAAAAAAGGGCCGATGCGTCGCCGCACCGGCCCAGGGGTTTTTCCGCAGGAGGAAACTGTAGGTCCGGGCGGCAGGGGACTAGGCCGCCGCCCGGTAGAGAAACTCAGTAATTGTAGGCGCGCTCGCCATGTTCGCCGAGGTCGAGGCCTTCCAGCTCGACTTCCTTCGACACCCGGCCGCCGGTCAGCGCCTTGGCGACGAGCCATGCGACGGTCGTGCCGATCGATGCCCACAGGATGGTGACCAGCACCGCGAACACCTGCACGCCCAGCTTGGCGCCCATGTCGTAATCGGCCGCACCCGGACCGCCCAGCGACGGGGCATAGACCACCGCCGTGCCGATCGCGCCGATGATGCCGCCGACGCCATGGATGCCGAACGCGTCGAGCGAGTCGTCATAGCCGAGCTTGGGCTTCACGACGGTCACCGCGAAGAAACACACGATCGAGGCGACGGCACCCAGCACGATCGCACCGAACGGACCCGAATTGCCCGCCGCCGGCGTCACCGCGACGAGGCCCGCAATGATGCCCGAACAAAAGCCCAGCGCCGAACCCTTATGCCCCGAAAACTTCTCGGCGAGCATCCAGAACAGGCCGGCCGATGCGGTGGCGACGAAGGTGTTGATCATCGCGAGGCCGGCGGTGCCGTTCGCCTCCAGCGCGGAACCCGCGTTGAACCCGAACCAGCCCACCCACAGCAGCCCGGTGCCGACCATGGTCAGCGTCAGCGAATGCGGCGCCATGCGCTCGGTCGGGAAGCCCAGCCGCTTGCCCAGCAGGATGGCGAGGACCAGCGACGACACACCGGCGTTAATGTGCACTACCGTGCCGCCGGCGAAGTCGAGCGCGCCCGCCTTGAAGAAATAGCCGCTGGTCGCCCAGACCATATGCGCGATCGGGAAATAGGTGATCGTCAGCCAGACGATGGCGAAGACCATGACGGCGGCGAACTTGATCCGCTCGACCACCGATCCCAGCACCAGCGCGATGGTGATCGCGGCAAAGGTCATCTGGAAGCTGATGAAGACATATTCGGGGATTTCGGTGCCCGGCGTAAAGGTCGCCGCCTGCGACGCGGCGGTGACGCCGGCCAGGAACGCCTTGCCCGGGCTGGCGATGAAGTTCGACAGCCATGCGTTCGACACGTCGGGACCGAAGGCCAGCGAATAGCCATACATCACCCAGATCAGCATCGCGAGCGCCGCGACCGCGCCGATCTGCGTCATCACCGACAGCATGTTCTTGGTCCGCGTCAGGCCGCCATAGAATAGCGCGAGGCCCGGCACGATCATCATCAGCACGAGGACGGTCGACACCATCATCCAGGCGGTGTCGCCCTTGTTCACGGTCGCCACCGGCGCGGCGGCGGCGGGTGCCTGCAAGGCGGCGTCCTGCGCCCAGGCGGGCAGCGCCGCGAACAGGCCGAGCGCGGCGCCGGCCAGCAATGTCTTCGGATGTTGCATGATGCCCCCCATCACAGCGCGGTCAGGTCAGTTTCGCCGGTGCGGATGCGCACCGCCTGTCCGACGTCGAGAACGAAGATCTTGCCGTCGCCGATCGCGCCGGTATTGGCGGCGGCCTGCACCGCTTCGACGACGCGGGCGGCGATGCCGCTGTCGCACACGACCTCGATCTTGATCTTGGGCACCATGTTGGTGCTGTATTCGGCCCCGCGATAGATTTCGGTCTGGCCCTTCTGCCGCCCGAACCCCTTCACCTCGCTCACCGTCATGCCGGCGACGCCGATCTCGGTCAGTGCTTCGCGTACCTCATCCAGCTTGAACGGCTTGATGATGGCGATGACTAATTTCATGTCGCCCCCCGTGTCGCATGATTGCTCGGGGGAAGAGGTTTGCAACGGCCATGCCAAACCGCCGCACGAGCATTTGGCGGGGGTTGGCGGCGACGTTGCCGATATAACGAGCGGTTAATTTGTGCAGCGCGTCACGACTGCCCGTTTTTCAGGCAATGCTGTCGAGGATCGTGCGTGCCGCGTCGAGGTCCTCGTCATCGACCATCACCCGCACCGGGATCAGCAGCCAGCTGCCGTCGCCGATGCTCGCCTCGCCATCGAAGGCGACCGCCGGCACGCCCTCGCTCTCCAGCCGCCCGACCAGAATCTGCGCCTCGACCCGCGGAAACCGCCCCAGTTCGGCCAGCGGCATCAGGCGGTGCCGCCGACGGTCAACCCGTCGATCAGCAGCGTCGGCTGCCCGACGCCGGCCGGCACCGACTGCCCGGCCTTGCCGCACATGCCGATCCCTTCGTCCAGCGCGAAGTCGTTGCCGATGCCCTGCACCTGCTTCAGCACCTCCGGCCCGTCGCCGATCAGCGTCGCGCCCTTGATTGGCGCGCCGATCTTGCCGTTCTCGACGCGGTACGCCTCGGTGCACGAAAACACGAACTTGCCCGACACGATGTCGACCTGCCCCCCGCCGAACGACTTGGCGAAGATGCCGTTCTTCACCCGCGACAGCAGTTCGGAGGGATCGTCCCTGCCGCCGGTCATGAAGGTATTGGTCATGCGCGGCATCGGCGCGTGCGAGAAATCCTGACGCCGTCCGTTGCCGGTCGGCGCGACGCCCATCAGCCGCGCGTTCAGCCGGTCGTGGATATAGCCTTTCAGGATGCCGTCCTCGATCAGGATATTCTCCTGGGTCGGCGTGCCCTCGTCATCGATGCTGAGCGACCCGCGCCGGTCGGCGATCGACCCGTCGTCGATCACCGTCACCCCCGGCGCCGCCACCCGCTCGCCGATCCGGCCTGAAAAGGCGCTGGTGCCCTTGCGGTTGAAATCGCCTTCCAGCCCATGCCCGATCGCCTCGTGCAGCAGGATGCCCGGCCAGCCCGCACCCAGCAGCACGGTCATCTCGCCCGCCGGCGCATCGACCGCTTCCAGATTGACCAGCGCCTGTGCCAGCGCGACGTCGATCGCCCGGTTCCACGTTTCGGGCGCGAACAGCGATTCGTAGAGATAGCGCCCGCCGATCCCGAAGCTGCCGCTCTCGCGCCGCCCGTTCGCCTCGACCACGATCGACACGTTCAGCCGCACCAACGGCCGGACATCGGTAGCGACGAAGCCGTCGGGCCGCACGATCTCGACCACCGTCCACGACCCCATCAGGCTCGCCGACACCTGCACGACGCGCGGATCGCGCGCCCGTGCGGCGGCATCGATCGACTGGCACAGCGCCACCTTGTCGGCGAACGGGATCAGGTCGAGCGGATCGGCAGCGGTATAGAGATGCCGGTTGTTGCCGCGCGGCGGCGGCGCCTTCGCGCCCTTCGCCGGATCGATCAGTGCCATCGTCTCCCCCGCGCGCCGGATCGCCGCTTCGGACAGTTCGTTGGCATGGGCAAAGGCGGTGGTCTCCCCCGAAACGCCACGCAGGCCGAACCCGGCATGGGTGTCGTAGGACGCGGTTTTGAGGCGCCCGTCGTCGAACCCGAACGCTTCGGAGCGGCGATATTGCAGATAGAGTTCGCCATCCTCCGCGTTCGCCAGCGTCGCCTGCGTGGCGCGAAGGGCGGCCGCGGGGTCGAGGTCGCCGGAATAGAGATACGAGCGGGGATCGGTCGGGGTCATGGTGGCAATATAGGGAGCGCTCGGGTCACGTCACCCGCCACCTACCCTATTTCGGCAAACGATCCTCGATCCGCAGCAGCCGGCCGTTGGTCGCCTCCGCCTGTACCTTGGCGTCGCTCCGCACATTCGCCTGTTCAACCCGCGACGCGGTGATCTGGCTGGACACCATGTCGATCTTGTTGCCGACATAGGCGTAGAGTCCTACGATCAGGCCGACGAGGATGAGACCGGCCGCGATGATGCCCCGGAGCAGCGAACGAATATCGTCGGCTTGCTGCTTCAGCCGTTCGTCGACCGATTTCTTCCAGTCGTCGCTCATACCGCCCGATGTGCCGTCGCCACCACCGCCGTTCAAGTCCCCGGCGGCCGCGCGTTCGTTCGCACGACGTTCCAGTTCGCGTAATTCGCGAAGCCGGTGATCGACCGTGCTCATTCCACGACACCAAGAAACTGTTTGAACGCGACCAAGGCTTCGTCGAGCGCCTCTCCACTCTCCCGCAACGCCGCCATCGCTGCCGGACGATTGTCTGCCATCACTTCGCTGATCGCCAGGTTTTGACTGTTCACGGCACTGAACAGCGGGCTGACCAACTCGAATATCTCTTCGCGCGTCGGCGGGTTCGAGGCGGTGGGTCGATCCATTGGCGCGTTCATGCTATCGTCCGTCAGCCGTTCGGCGCCGGACGATAACTGTAATCAGCGCCCCGCGCCATCCCCATGATCCTTGAGCGTCGACTGATCCGCCCCGTCCGCCGGCCCGCCGACCAGCACGAAACGCCGGTCGCAATAGCCGCAATCGACATAGCCCGTCTCGTCGATCTGCAACCACACGCGCGGGTGGCCGAGCGCGGGGGCGATGTCGCCGGCGCCGTCGCAGGCGACGCGGGGGGTGGTGACGCGGAGGGTTTCGGGCGGAGGCAGCATGGGTGCGCGAATAGCAACGCGGCGAAGCCTCGACAAGTCGATGCTTCCCTTGGGGCCGCCACGGGCGTATCGGCCGATCCCATGGAAACCCAAGCCGCCATTTCGATCCGCGACCTGTGCAAGACCTACGCCGCGGGGAAGGGCGGGGCGCCTGCCAAGGTAGCGCTCGACGGCGTGTCGTTCGACGTACCGCGTGGGACAATTTTCGGGCTGTTGGGGCCGAACGGCGCGGGCAAGTCGACGCTGATCAACACGCTCGCCGGCCTCGTCAACAAGACCAGCGGATCGGCATCGATCTGGGGCTTCGACATCGACCAGCATCCGCGCAATGCGAAGGCGTCGATCGGCATCGTCAATCAGGAAATCCTGTTCGACCCGTTCTTCACGCCTGCCGAAACGCTCGAGATTCAGGCCGGCCTCTACGGCGTGCCCAAGGGCCAGCGCCGCACCATGGACCTGCTGCGCGCGGTGCATCTGGAGGACAAGGCCAACGCCTATGCCCGCACCCTGTCGGGCGGCATGAAGCGGCGGCTGATGGTCGCCAAGGCGATGGTCCATTCGCCCCCCGTCCTCGTCCTCGACGAACCGACCGCCGGCGTCGACATCCAGCTGCGCAACCAGCTGTGGGACTATGTCCGCGAACTCAATGCGGCCGGCGTGACGGTGGTGCTGACGACGCACTATCTCGAGGAAGCCGAGCAGCTGTGCGACCGCATCGCCATCATCAACCATGGCCGCGTCGTCGCCAACGAACCGACCCGCGCGCTGGTCGGCATGGCGCAGGAAAAGGCGGTCGAGCTGACCCTCGACCGCGACGTGGCCGACCTGCCCGACGCCAGCTGCTTCGAAAAGGTCGAACGCAAGGGCGACCGACTGCTCGCGATCACCTATCGCAAGGACGTCGCCAATGCCGGTGAGGTGCTGGCCGCCGTCACCGCGCAGGGCTACGGCATCGTCGACGTCGTGACGCGCGAGGCCGATCTGGAGGACGTGTTCCTCAACCTGACGAACAACTGACCTTCGCACCTCCCCCGGTCACGTACCCCGGCGAAGGCCGGGGTCCAGTAACGGAACGGTCGCGTTCAGCCAACAACGTCCCCCAACTGGACCCCGGCCTCCGCCGGGGTACGGCTGGCAGCGGGGCGGCTCATTCGCCTTTTGTTCTTGCGCGGGTGGTTGCCGCAGGCCATTGTAACCCCGCGAGATGTCGGACCCCACCCGCAAGATCATCCATGTCGACATGGACGCCTTCTTCGCGTCGGTCGAACAGCGCGATGCCCCTGAGCTGAAGGGCAAGCCGGTCGCGGTCGGCGGGTCGAGCGGGCGGGGGGTGGTCGCCGCCGCCTCCTACGAAGCGCGTGTGTTCGGCGTGCGCTCCGCCATGCCCTCGGTCACCGCGATCCGCCGCTGTCCCGACCTGATCTTCGTCCGCCCCCGGTTCGAGGTGTACAAGGCGGTCAGCGGCCAGATCCGCGACATCTTCCTCGACTATACCGATCTGGTCGAGCCGCTGTCGCTCGACGAAGCCTATCTCGACGTCACCGCCAACCGGCGCGGCCTGCCAAGCGCCACCGCCACGGCCGAGGAAATCCGCGCTCGCATCCTCGCCGTCACCGGCCTAACCGCATCGGCGGGGATCAGCTACAACAAATTCCTCGCGAAACTCGCCTCCGACATGAACAAGCCCAACGGCCAGTTCGTCATTCCGGTCAAGGCCGGCCCCCGCGTCGTCGCCGGCCTGCCGGTCGGCAAGTTCCACGGTATCGGCCCCAAGACGGTCGAGCGGATGGAGGCGCTGGGCATCCGCACCGGCGCGGACCTCGCAGCATGGAACCTCCCCGACCTGCAGCGCACCTTCGGCAAGGCGGGCAGCTGGTATCACGGCATCGCCCGCGCCGAGGACCACCGCCCGGTCCGCCCCAACCGCGTGCGCAAATCGTCGGGGTCCGAAACCACCTTCCACCACGACCTGACCGATCCTGCGGCGATCGAGGAACGCGTGCTGGCGATGGCCGACGACGTGTGGGACTGGGTCGAAAAGACCGGCCAGCACGGCCGCACCGTCACCGTGAAGGCGAAATACGCCGATTTCCGCATCGTCACCCGCAGCCGCACGCTGACCGCCCCCGTCGCCGACCGCGCGACGCTCCACGCCACCGCCCGCAGCCTGATCGCGACGCTCTACCCCTTACGCATGGGATTGCGGCTGGTGGGCGTGACGATGGCCGGCTTCGGCGGCGAGGAAGCGCCCAGCGGCCAACTCGACCTGCTGTAAGTTGAACAGAACCTACCCTCAAACGTCACCCCGGACTTGATCCGGGGTCCCGCTTCTTCTTTGACGGTCGATCGGGATGGACGCATCCCCCCAACCCGCCTACAACCGCACCGTCCCCGGGGGAGCGTTTCGTCACGCTTGAGAGGAAGGCCGCAGCCTTCGACCCGCTGAACCTGATCCGGCTGACACCGGCGTAGGGAGGGAGCGGCCACGCCAGGTCCCGCCCCCTCCGCATGGAGTGGAATATGGCAGACATCCCCGCAAAGACCGAAATCGGCGTCACCACCGGCCCGATCCGTGGCAGCCGCAAGATTCACGTCGGCCCCCTGAACGTCGCGATGCGCGCGATCGACCTCGATCCCTCCTCAGGCGAACCGCCGCTCAACGTCTATGACACGTCGGGGCCGTACACCGACCCGAACGCCCGCATCGACATCATGGCCGGCCTGCCGCAACTGCGCCGCGACTGGATCATGGCCCGTGGCGACGTCGAGAGCTACGACGCCCGCGAAATCCGCCCCGAAGATAACGGCCAGCTCGGCCCCGACCGTTCGGGCGGGGTCCAGCCCTTCCCCAACGTCGTCAAGCGGCCCCTGCGTGCCAAGGCCGGCGCGAACGTCAGCCAGATGCATTACGCCCGCCGCGGCATCATCACCCCCGAGATGGAATATGTCGCGACCCGCGAAAATCTCGGCCGCGAGATGCTGCGCGAATATGCCCGCGACGGTGAGAGCTTCGGCGCGGCGATCCCCGATTACGTGACCCCCGAATTCGTCCGCGACGAAGTGGCGCGCGGCCGGGCGATCATCCCCAACAACATCAACCACCCCGAAACCGAACCGATGGCGATCGGTCGCAATTTCCTCGTCAAGATCAATGCGAACATCGGCAACAGCGCGGTCGCGTCGAACGTCGCCGCCGAAGTCGACAAGCTCGTCTGGTCGATCCGCTGGGGCGCCGACACCGTCATGGACCTGTCGACCGGCCGCAACATCCACGACACCCGCGAATGGATCCTGCGCAACTCGCCGGTGCCGATCGGCACGGTGCCGATCTATCAGGCGCTGGAAAAGGTCGGCGGCATCGCCGAGGAACTGACCTGGGACATCTTCCGCGACACGCTGATCGAACAGGCCGAACAGGGCGTGGATTACTTCACCATCCATGCCGGCGTCCGCCTGCCGTACATCCCTATGACCGCGAAGCGCGTCACCGGCATCGTGTCGCGCGGCGGGTCGATCATGGCCAAATGGTGCCTCGCCCATCACCGCGAATCGTTCCTCTACGAACATTTCGACGAGATCACCGAGATCATGAAGGCGTATGACATCGCCTATTCGCTGGGCGATGGCCTGCGCCCCGGATCGATCGCCGATGCGAACGACGAAGCGCAGTTCAGCGAGCTGTACACGCTCGGCGAACTGACCCACCGCGCCTGGGCACAGGACGTGCAGGTCATGATCGAAGGCCCCGGCCACGTGCCGATGCACAAGATCAAGGAGAATATGGAAAAGCAGCTGCAGGTCTGCGGCGAAGCGCCCTTCTATACCCTCGGGCCGCTCACCACCGACATCGCGCCGGGCTACGACCATATCACCAGCGGCATCGGTGCGGCGATGATCGGCTGGTACGGCACGGCGATGCTCTGCTACGTCACGCCCAAGGAGCATCTGGGCCTGCCCGACCGCGACGACGTGAAGGTCGGCGTGGTGACCTACAAGCTCGCCGCCCATGCCGCCGATCTGGCGAAGGGCCACCCCGCCGCCAAGATGCGCGACGATGCGCTCAGCCGCGCCCGGTTCGAATTCCGCTGGCGCGACCAGTTCAACCTGTCGCTCGACCCCGACACGGCGGAGAGCTATCACGACCAGACGCTCCCGGCCGAAGGCGCCAAGACCGCGCATTTCTGTTCGATGTGCGGCCCCAAATTCTGCTCGATGAAGATCACGCAGGAAGTCCGCGACTTCGCCGCGAAGCAGAACGCCCCGGCGGATACGTTCCTCGCCGCCGACAAGGCGGATGCCGACCGCGCCCTGTTCGCGAACGGCCCGGCGGCGGCCGAAGCCGGCATGGCGGAAATGAGCGAGAAGTTCCGTGAGAAGGGCGGGGAGGTTTACCTGCCGGCGGAGTGAGGTGACGGGCGGGTGGAGCGTCACACCGCCCGCCAGCCGTTCGTCCTGAGTAGTCGCTGAGCTTGTCGAAGCGACGTATCGAAGGACCGTCGGAGGCGGGTGCTTCGATACGGGTCTTCGACTTCGCTCAGCCCCTACTCAGCACGAACGGTTGTGTTGAAAATGACGCCAAAACTCCTCCCCGCTGTGCGGGGAGGGGGACCATGCGCAGCATGGTGGAGGGGCGTGGCCGCAAACGGGAAGCACAAAAAAGGCCGGCGGGGTCCCCGCCGGCCTTCAGTTTATGCGTACCGGATCAGCTTCCAAGTCACCGCCTTATTATCATACGGGGGCATTCGATTGCCCTTCGCGATCGGTGCAGTGGTTGAGTAGCCGACAGGCTGCCAGACCCCGGACTCGGGGCAGGCTTCGCCAGTACGTGCTATGGTGCCAAGTGGCTTCATCGTCATTCTCCGTTGGGTCGTTGACCCGGTGACGGAGAGCACCTAAATCGAACCCGCTTTTGCGAGCACAGGTCGGCTTATATGCCCTCCGATTGGGACCGTTGCTGAATGCAGCGGTCCCAATTTCTGTTGTTCAGACGCGGCAAATTACAGCGCCACATCAACCAAATGATGTCCCCACGGGGTGGGGGAGTTACTCCTTGGCGCATGACCAAAGATGCCCAGAGAGGGCGATCCCCGCGTAAAGATGGCTCTGCCAGTCACAACGAACTCAGCGGATTCTGCCTCATTATCAGCCTTCTCCGTTTATCGTGATCGATGCCTCAATGCGGGGAATCGGTTTCAAGCAATACGGCTAAGCTAACAAAACGATCCATGCAACCGAAAATATTACGCATAACCAATTGATGCTCAGAGGTTATGTATTTCGCATTGCCTATGACGCACAGAGGTTGTGAGCGAAGCGCAAGAAGCTAATAATGATACCGGCACTGCGCGACCTGCACTGCCTGCTCCGCGCCAGCCCCCGTCACCCGGTACACCAGCCGATGCTCATGGCTGATCCGCCGCGACCACCAGCCTGACAGGTTGCCGCCCAACGGCTCGGGCTTGCCCGTTCCCTTGAACGGATGCCGCCGGCATTCCTCGACCAGCGCGTTGATCTTCTCGACGACCTTCGCATCGTTCGCTTGCCAATAGCGGTAATCGTCCCATGCCGTCGGCCAGAACGCGACCTTCACGGGAAGGGCACGCCTTCGTCGCCCTGCTCGAACCCGCGCACCGCTTCCAGCAACCGCTCGGCATTCTTCGGCGACCGCAGCAGGTACAGCGTCTCCTCGATCGACGCCCATTCGCTCGCCGAAATCATCACGACGCCCTCGCCGCGCTGACGGGTGATCGCCACCGGCACCCGGTCGGCGACGACCCGGTCCATGACCGATTTCAGATTGGCGCGAGACTCGGTGAAGCTGATCGATTCCATGCAATCAATGTACGGAACATTGTACAGAAGGCAAGGGGCGCCCCAAAAACCACTGTCCTACAAGTTCCCAATATGTTCCCCTGCCCTCCATGCGCAACGACACCCAGCTCCCGGAGCATTCGCCCGCGCCCGCACCGGCGCTCGACCCCTCGAACCTGACCGTCCCGTCGGACACCCCCTATCTCGACGCCAACGGCTATGACCCCGCCGCCTATCAATGGGTCCCGGTCCTGCGCAAACCGCGCAGCGATGGCTGGTCCGAAGCCAAGCAGCGCGACTTCATCGAAGCGCTTGCCGATGGCGGATCGGTCGCCGAAGCCGCCCGCGCCGTCCATATGTCGCCCAGCAGCGCCTATCGCCTGCGCCGCTCGCCCGGTGGCGAGGCTTTCGCGCGCGCCTGGGACGCGGCGGTGGCCCAGGCGGTCGGCATGCTGGTCGACGTCGCGTTCGACCGGGCGATCAACGGCACCGTCGAACCGGTGCTCGACGCCGATGGCCGCCGCATCGGGTCGCGCCATCGCCCTGGCGACCGGATGCTGATGTTCCTGCTCGCCGCCCATTATCCCGACCGCTACGGCAAACAATATCGTCGCCGGCCCTCGCGCGGCGAGGCGGAGGCACCGCCCCCGGCGCAGACGAAAAGCGTCGCCGAAGCGCTCGACGCGCTCTCTCCCGTCACCCCCGCCGAACCCGAAAAGCTGATGTCGCCCGCCGATCTCGACGTCGCGATCGAGGTCGCCGACCTGAGCGACGGTCGCCTGCCCGGCTGGCTCGACCCCGATCGCCGCGTCGAACCCGTCGCGCGCCAGCGGGCCGAACCGCCGCTCCACGACGCGCTCGCCGCGGCGCTCGCCGCGCAGGACGACATCTATATCGGCGAACCCGGCCCGCTGGGCGAGGCGTTCGAGGTCGAGCTGGAACTTGCCAAGCGCGGCATCGTCGTGCCCCGGCCCAACCGCCGCGCGCGCCGCGCCAGGCGGCGAGTGTGAACTTAGTGAACTTTGGATGCTGAAAGGGAGTAGCGGGCCTGCCGATCGTCGATCCCCATCGCCCCAACCGTCATCCCCAACCGCCACGAACGTCACCCCGGCGAAGGCTGGGGTCTCCCGGTGATGGCGCATGGCAGGAGCCGCGAAAGACCCCAGCCTTCGCTGGGGTGACGGTTCGGGGGCGTCTGGCGTTCGTCGGCGAGCTCGCCCGGTCGTCGCCGGGGTGACGGTTCCGTGCGTGGAACGCGCGCGCCTTGTCACCCCGAATCACGTCCACGGTGACGGGATAGCCCGCCGCCCGGACGCAAAAAGGGCGCCGCGTTCCCGCAGCGCCCCCTTCGGTCCGATATGCCGCGTGGCGCGACTTACATCGCGTTCCGCACGGCCTGTTCGACCATCGCATTGTCGTTGTCGTCGGCGCGGTCGGCGGCGTCCTCGCCCATGTCGCGGACGTTCTCGGCCTGCGCTTCCAGCGCGTCCTCGACCTGCTCGTTGCTGGTCATGTCGGCCTGGTCTTCCAGCGCGTCGGCGCGGTTTTCGGTCATCGCCTCGATATTGTCGGCGGCCTTGTCGTCGGCATTGCCACCGCACGCACCCAGCAGCATCAGCGCGGCCAGGCCGGTCGCCGTCATCATCGTCTTCATGGCAATTCCCTCTTTGATCCCGCCCCTGTGGCGGACAAGCGGGTTCAATCGCTTGGAATGGCGGATGGTTCCGTCTGCGTATCGAGCGGCGGGATCGCCCAGTCGATCGCGCCGCGGCCCTGTGCCTCCAGAAACGCGTTCGCCTGGCTGAACGGCCGGCTGCCGAACCATCCGCTATGCGCCGACAGCGGGGAGGGGTGGCGGCTTTTCAGCACCAGATGCCGCCCGCCCGTGTGCACGTCGCGGACGAAGCCCGCCTTCTTCTGGGCATGCGCGCCCCACAGCAGGAAGACGCTCGGGCGGCCCTGTTCGGCGACGGCATGGACGACCGCGTCGGTCAGCGCCTCCCACCCCCGGCCGGCATGGGCGGCGGCACGGCCCTGCTCGACGGTCAGCACCGCGTTCAGCAGCAGCACCCCCTGCCGCGCCCAATGCTCCAGAAAGCCGTGGTCGGGCGGCACGATGCCCAGATCGCCATGCAACTCCTTGTAGATGTTGCGCAGCGACGGCGGCACGGGGACGCCCGGCCGGACCGAGAAGGACAGCCCATGCGCCTGTCCCGGCCCGTGATAGGGGTCCTGCCCGAGGATCACGACCCGCACCTTTTCCAGCGGGGTCAGCGTAAGGGCGGTGAACCAGTCGGCGCTGTGCGGCAGGATACGCTTCCCCGCCGCCTTCTCGGCCTTGAGGAAATCGCGGAGCGCCGCCATCCCCGGACTGTCGAACACGGGGCTAAGCGCCGCCGCCCAGCTCGGGTCGATCGCGGCGGGGATCATGTCCGCTTGCGCACGAACTCGGCGCGCAGGACGAGGCCCTTGATCCCGTCGAACTTGCAGTCGATCTCCTGGTCGTCGCCCGTCAGGCGGATCGACTTGATGAGGGTGCCGCGCTTCAGCGTCTGTCCGGCGCCCTTGACGGTCAGGTCCTTGATCAGCGTCACCTGATCGCCATCGGCCAGCACATTGCCCACCGCGTCGCGCACGACGACCGCGTCGTCGGCGACGGGCGCGGCCGCCACCTGCGACGCCGGCACCCACTCGCCGCTCGCCTCGTCATAGATATAGTCGTCGTCGCTCATGACCCCGCACCCCTTTCGATCCGCTCACGCGGATACGGTGCCGGCCCGCTCCCCCGCCCGGCCACCCAGCAGGATACTTGCGTGGGTGGCCGGGCGGAGGAGCGGGCCGGCACCGCCTATCTGGATCGAAGACGTAGCCGAGCGCCGGGGGTCAGAACAACCCCGGCACCTCGCGCTGCGCGGTCGACGGCCGGGCCGGCTGCAACAGGGTGCGTTCGTCGAAGCGCACCGTCTCGCGCTGCGCGCTGCTGCCGGTCGAGGCCGAGATGCGGCTGCAGGTCCGCCCGGCGAGGAAGTCGAGCGCGCGGGCGACCGACTGTTCGCGATTGTCGCCCAGCGGATAGCTGATGTCGTCGCTCGCCTGGCAGCTATTGGGCACGGTCGCGGCGAGGCCGTCATAATAGGCCGCCGACCGCGCCGAATTCTGCACCGCCAGCGCGACGATGCGGAACCGGTCGTCGCATGCCGGCCGGTCTACCCCGATCTGCCCGACCGGCTTGCCATAGGTGTTGGTGCCTATCAGCGCCATGTTGTTGCCGAGATAGGGCACGAAGGCATTGATGACCAGCTCGCTGGCCGATGCGGAGCGGCCGGTGCCGATGAACGCGATCTTGGTCGGCGTCACCGAATTTTCCGTCGGGGCGAAATACCTGACTTCGTTCTCGGCGGATTTCTCGGGGCGGAAGGTAGTGTAGCTGAACACCTGGCTGGTCGACTTGCCGCCGCCCAGCAGGTCGCCCATCAGGTCGGCGATCCGGATCAGTCCGCCGCCATTGTAGCGGAAATCGATGATGAACTCGTTGATCCCCTGCGCCCGGAAGCTGGCAAAGGCGTTCTTGAGCGGCGTCTCGGCCGAATTGATGAAGGTGCGCAGGTTGATATAGCCGACCTTCTTGCCGCCATCGGTCAGCACCTTGGCGCCATAGCGGGTGGAGACGGGCAACAGCGCGAAGTCGGTCTTGGTCACCGTCGCGGTCTTGGTCGTGCCGTCGATCGTACGGAACTGGAACGCGCGCGCCGTGCCCGGCGTATCGGGGCCGAGCGCGGCGTTCAGTCCGGCGGTCCCTTCGGCATCGACGATCGCCGACACGCTGCGCAGGTTGCTGGTCGAGGTGCCGATCTGCAGGATCTCGGTCCCCCGGTCGATCCCGGCGTCCAGCGCCGGCGCACCTTCGAACGATTCGACGATGAACAGCCGCCGCCCGGTCTGGTCGAGCGCGAAGCGGGTACCGAAGCCGGCGGTCGCGCCCGAATTGTTATAGGCGTTCTCTTCCTTGATCGACGTCAGATAGGTGAAGAACCGGTCCTTGCGCTGCGCCCGCGCCGTCGCGGTCAGCGAATCGATATAGTCGTCGACGGTCGAAAACGACGCCGGGTTCGGGCTGGTCGGCAGCGTTTCGGGGAAGAGATACCATTCGCGCAGCTGCGCCAATGCCCAGTCCTGCCGCTCGCGCAGCGAACAGCCGGCGGTGGTCGTCGGCGTCGGGGTCGGCGTGGCGGTCGGGACCGGCGCCGGGGTCGGGCTGCCGCCGGTCACGCTCCCTCCACCGCCGCCGCCCCCGCCGCAGGCCGACAGCATCGCCAACACCCCCAACGCCGCCCCGATCCGTACCCGCATCACACCCACTCCATGAACTGACGCCAGCCTAGTTGGCCCGATGGCGAAGGGAAGGGGATTCTTGGCCCGATCCGTTCGAACAGGGACAATGTCGCCGGAAAGCTGATCGGCGGCTGAACAGGCGCCGCGACGCGCGAACGCTGTTGCGCTCCGACAACAACGCCGAACAGCGTGACCACGGCGTTCAGTATTTCTTTGCGCTTTCGCGGCATAGCGGGTGGGTGTCGGATTGCCTTACACCTGTATCGGGATCGCCGCGATGATTCGGCTGTTCAAACATTATATCCCCCATGCCGTGCTGCTGCTCGGCCTGCTCGATATCGGCGCGCTGCTGATCGCGGCCGAACTCGGCTGGATCACCCGCGCCATGCAGATCGGCATGGCGGTCGAACCGATCCACACCCGCATCCCCCAATTGCTGAGCTTCGCGCTCAGCCTCGAGGTCGCGATGGTCGCGGTCGGGGTGTACGGCACCGATGCGCTGCAATCGGTACGCTTCGCCGCCGCGCGGCTGATCGTCGCGATCTCGCTCGGCGTGATCTTCCTCGCCCTGCTCTTCTTCCTGACGCCCGCGATCACCTTCTGGCGCTCGAACCTGCTCTACGCGATGGGCTTTGCGACTGTGCTGCTGCTCCTACTGCGCATCGTCACCGGTACGCTGCTCGGCGGGCAGGCGTTCAAGCGGCGGGTGATCGTGCTGGGCGCCGGGCCGCGTGCGCAGCGGCTGAAGGACCTCGGCCAGCGGCCCGGCGCCGGCTTCGTCGTCGTCGGCTATATCGCGATGAGCGAGGCGAACCGGGTGATCCCCGAAGCGATCGCCCGCGACGCGATCTACAACCTTGCCGACCATGTCGTGCTGCTGGGCGCCTCCGAAGTGGTGCTGGCGCTGGAGGAACGGCGCAACGCGCTGCCGCTCAAGGACCTGCTGCGCATCCGCACGACGGGCGTGCACGTCAACGAAATCTCGACCTTCCTCGAACGCGAGACCGGGCGCGTCGACCTCGACAGCGTCAATCCGTCGTGGCTGATCTTTTCCGACGGCTTTTCGTCGGGGCGGATGGTGTCGAGCGTGTTCAAGCGGATGTTCGACATCACCGCCAGCCTGATCCTGCTGGCGCTGACGCTGCCGGTCATCCTGCTGGCGGCACTCGCGGTGAAGCTCGACAGCCGCGGGCCGGTCTTCTACCGCCAGCGCCGCGTCGGCCTCTACAGCACCGGCTTCGACATCCCCAAGCTCCGCTCGATGCGCACCGATGCGGAGGCCGCCGGATCGGCGATCTGGGCCGAAAAGAACGATCCGCGCATCACCCGCGTCGGCCGCATCCTGCGCAAGACGCGGATCGACGAGCTGCCGCAATGCTGGAGCGTGCTGATCGGCGAGATGAGCTTCGTCGGCCCGCGTCCCGAACGCCCCGAATTCGTGTCCTCGCTGGAGGAGAAGCTGCCTTATTACGCCGAACGGCATATGGTGAAGCCGGGCATCACCGGCTGGGCGCAGATCAACTATCCCTATGGCGCGTCGATCGACGATGCGCGGCAGAAGCTCGAATACGACCTCTATTACGCCAAGAACTATTCGCCGTTCCTCGACCTGCTGATCCTGCTCCAGACGATCCGCGTGGTCATCTGGTCGGGCGGGGCGCGCTGATGCGATGCTGACCGGGGTCGTCGTCTGGGGCCATGCCATCGCCGCGCTGCTGTTCGGCGCGCTGGCCTTCTGGACCGCGCGGCACGGGCCGGCCGACACCGCGCTGCCGCGCCGCGGGCTGTCGGTCGCGCTGGCGCTCACCGCGCTGTGGGCGCTGGCGGTCGCGGGGATCGCCAACGGCCATCCGCTGACCCACCTGCTGTCGGGGCTGCGCACGCTCGGCTGGCTGGTGCTGCTGTTCGCGATCCAGCGGCGGACCGGCAAGCCGGGACCCGAGGCGTTAGGCCGGGCGATGGCCTATGGCGCGGTCGCGGTGGTCGACGTGGCGCAGTTGCTGCTCCATTCGCTCGCCGCGACCGCCGGCAATCCGGACGTTGCCACGGTCATCGGCAATGTGGCGACGCTGCTCGGCATGCTGGCGGCGGTGGGTGCGCTGCTGCTGCTGCACGGCCTGTTCCGCGCCACCACCTCGGCGGCGACGCGGCTGGTGCTGGTGACGGCGGGCGCCTTCTGGCTGATCGACGTCAATTGCGGCATCGCCAGCTATCTGTTCGGCGGGCCGCCGGGCGAACTGATCGCGGCGCGCGGCGTGGGTGTCGCGGGGCTGGCGCTGCTGGTCGGTCTCGCGCTGTCGCGGCCCGCCGATGGCGGGGTGCAATTCTCGCGCACCGCGACCTTCCACACGCTGTCGCTGCTCGGCCTCGTCGCCTATTTCGCGATCACCATCATGGCGACCAGCCTGATCGAGGCGCTGGGCGGCGCCCATGCCCGCATCGCGCAGACCGCCTTTGTCTTCGGATCGACCGTCGCGGTGCTGACCGCCGCCTCGTCGGGCTGGCTGCGCGCGTGGATCAAGGTCAAGCTGGTCAAGCACCTGTTCCGCCACCGCTACGACTATCGCGCCGAATGGACCCGCTTTACCGAGACGCTGGGCGAGCCGAAAGGCGGCGCCCCGCTCGACGAACGGCTGATCAAGGCGGTCGGCGACCTGACCGATTCGCCCGCCGGACTGCTGCTGGTCGCCGATGGCGATACGCTGGCGGTGCAGGCGTCGTGGTGCTGGGACGGACCGGCGCTGCCCGACACGGCCGGCGGCGCGCGGCTCGCCGCCTATCTGCAGGCGACCGGGCGCATCCTCGAACTCGATCCGTTGCGCGACCATCCGGAAGATCCGGAGCGCGCGGCGGTGCCCGATGCGATGCTCGACCATCCCGACGCGTGGGTCGTCGTGCCGCTGCCGCATCTCGGGCGGTTGACCGGCGCGATCCTGCTCGCCCGGCCGATCCTCGCCCGCTCGCTCGACTGGGAGGATTTCGACCTGCTGCGCATCGCCGGACGACAGGTCGCGAGCTATCTGGCCGAGGAACGCGCCCAGTCCGCCCTGTCCGAAGCGCGCCGGTTCGAGGAATTCAACCGCCGCTTCGCCTTCATCCTGCATGACGTGAAGAATATCGTGAGCCAGCTGAGCCTCGTCGCGCGCAACGCCCCGCGCCATGCCGACAATCCCGACTTCCGCGCCGATATGGTCGCGACGCTGAACGAATCCGCCACGCGGATGAACGACCTGCTCGCCCGCCTGTCCGAACGCGAACCGCCCCGCATCGAACCGCCGCGCGCCGTCGCGCTGGCGACGATCGCCGCCCAGTCGGCCGGACGGTTCCGGGCGCGTGGGGCTGTGGTGATCGAGGGCGCAAGCGACCTGCACGCCGCCGCCGATCCCGCGCGCCTGCAACAGGTGCTCGACCATCTGGTGCTCAACGCGCTCGATGCCGGCGGCGTCGATCCGGTGCGCGTGATCCTCGGGCAGGACGGCGACCGGGTCTGGATCGACGTGGTCGACACGGGTGCGGGCATGACCCAGCAATTCGTCCGCGACGACCTGTTCCGCCCCTTCGTCTCGTCCAAGCCGACCGGCTTCGGCATCGGCGCGTTCGAGGCGCGGCAGCTGGCACAGGCGATGGGCGGGACGATCGAGGTGGAAAGCCATCCCGGACGCGGCACGCGGTTCCGCGTCACGCTGGCGGCGGCGGCGCCTACGCTGGAGCAAGCGGCATGACGACACGCAAATGCCTGTTGATCGTCGAGGACGATGCCGGGCTGCAACGCCAGCTGCGCTGGGCCTATGAGGGCTATGACATCGTCGTCGCCGGCGATCGCGACGCGGCGATCGCCGCCGTCCGTGCGGAGGAACCGCAGGTCGTGACCCTCGACCTGGGGCTTCCGCCCGATCCCGACGGCGTCAGCGAAGGCTTTGCGACGATGGAAGCGATCCTCGCCATGAAGCCCGATACCAAGGTGGTGGTGGCCAGCGGCCATGGCGACCGGTCGAGCGCGCTGCGCGCCATCGATCTCGGCGCATGGGATTTCTATGCCAAGCCGATCGACATCGACGCGCTCGGCCTGATCGTCGCCCGCGCCTTCCATGTCCATGCGCTGGAGGCCGAGAATCGCCGGCTGGCGGAGCGGATCGACGGGCAGGCGGTGCTGGGCGGCATGATCACCGCCGCTCCGGAAATGCTGAAGGTCACCCGGACCATCGAACGCGTCGCCCCCGCCGATGTCTCGGTCATGCTGCTCGGCGCGTCTGGCACCGGCAAGGAACTGCTCGCGCGCGGCGTGCACGACGCGTCGCGGCGTAGGCGCGGCAATTTCGTCGCGATCAACTGCGCCGCCATCCCCGAAACGCTGCTCGAAAGCGAGCTGTTCGGCCATGAAAAGGGCGCGTTCACCGGTGCGGTGAAGACGACCGAGGGCAAGATCGAACAGGCCGCCGGCGGCACCCTCTTTCTCGACGAGATCGGCGACGTGCCGCTGCCCTTGCAGGTCAAGCTGCTGCGCTTCCTGCAGGAACGGGTCATCGAACGCATCGGCGGGCGCAAGGCGATCCCGGTCGACACGCGGATCGTGTGCGCGACGCATCAGGACATCGACACGATGGTCGCCGAGGGCCGCTTCCGCGAGGACCTCTATTATCGCCTCGCCGAGATCGTCGTCCGCATCCCGTCGCTGTCGCAGCGACCGGGCGACCCGGCGCTGCTGGCGCGCCATTTCCTCGACCGTCACGCCGCGCAGATGGGGCTGGGGCCGAAGCGCTTCGCCCCCGATGCGCTGGCCGCGATCGAGGCATGGGGCTGGCCCGGCAATGTCCGCGAGCTGGAAAACCGGGTGAAGCGCGCCGCGATCATGGCCGATGGCAAGGCGGTGACCGCCGCCGATCTCGACCTCGCCGGCCCCGACATGGCGTCCGGCCCGATCAACCTGAAGGCGGTGCGCGAGGCGGCGGACCGTTCGGCGATCCGCTCCGCGCTGGCACAGGCGCAGGGCAATATCTCGGGCACCGCCCGCCTGCTCGGTATCAGCCGCCCGACCCTCTACGACCTGATGAAGAGCTATGACCTGCAACCCTGACCGATCGTTCCGTGCCATGCTGGGTGCCGGTGGCCTCGCCGTCGTCGCCGCCGCGCTGGCATCGCTGGGCGGCGTGCTGCCCGCGCGCGCCGATGCCGCCGATGCGCGGACCAAGGTGGCGCAGGCGCTGGCCCGGTTCGAAGGCGGCCACTGGACCGCGGCGCGCGACCGCGCCCGTGCCGCGACGCAGGCCGATCCCGACTGGGGCTTTGCGCAGGCGGTGCTGGCCCGCACGCAACTGGCGCTCGGCGACGGTGCCGGCGCGCAGGCATCGCTCGACCGCGCGACCAAGGCCGGGTTCGATCCCCGCCGCGCGCACCAGCTCTACGCCCATGCCCGGCTGTTGCAGGGCGACCCGGCGGGCGCGGTGGCGGAGGCGGACCGTACCTTCCCCCGCTATCGCGGCTATGCCACGACCATTCGCGCGCAGGCGCTGGCGGCCAGCGGCGACGTCCGTGCCGGACTGTCGACGCTGGAGGGGCGGGTCGCGGCGGCACCCCGCGATGCGTTTGCCTGGGTCGCGCTCGGCCATATGCGGCAGGATGCGGGCGACATGGTCGGCGCGATCAATGCGGGCGTGGCCGCCGTCCGCGCCGATCCGTCCTCGCCCGACGCGCTCCGGCTGCGGGCGCAGACGATGCGGACGCAATATGGGCTCGTGGCCGCGCTGCCATGGTTCGAATCGGCGCTGGCGCGCGACCCGTACGCCCATGACACGCTGATCGACTATGCCGCGACGCTCGGCGATGCCGGGCGCGCCCGCGACATGCTGGCGGCGGTGCGCCGGGCGATGGCGGTACGGCCGGGCAGTCCGCAGGGGCTGTATCTGCAATCGGTGCTGGCCGCCCGCGCCGGCGACGTCGCGACCGCGCGCAGCGTGCTGGACAAGGCGGGGCGGGGCCTCGCAGGGATGCCGGGCGCGCTGCTGCTCAGCGGATCGATCGGCCTTGCCGCCGGTGAAGCGGCGCAGGCGGCGATCCCGCTGCGCGAACTGGTCGCACGGCAGCCGACCAACATCACCGCGCGCAAGCTGCTGGCGCTCGCCCTGCTGCAAAGCGACTCGGCGCGCGAAGCGTTCGACACGATCCTGCCCGTCGCCTCGCGTGGCGACGCCGACAGCTATGCGCTGCTGCTGGCCGCCCGCGCGCTGGAGCGGATCGGCGACCGCACCAATGCCGCGCCGCTGTTCGACCGTGCCGCCACCCTGACCCGTGGCCGCTCGGGCGCGTTCGCGACCGGCGAGAACCTCGCGACCCTCGCCAACGACGCAGCCGCAGCGCCGGGCAATCCGGTGGCGGCGCTGCCCTATGTCCGGGCGCTGTCGGCGGGTGGCGATGCGGCCGGTGCCTTGGCGGCAGCACAGGCATTGGCCGACGCCAATCCCGGATCGCCCGCCGCGCAGCTCGTGCTGGGCGACGCGCTGGCGGGGGCGGACCGGATGGGCGAGGCGGCGACCGCCTATGCCCGCGCCGCCGCCACTCGCTTCGACGAAGCGACGATGCTGCGGCTGGTCGATGCCCGCGACCGCGCCGGGCAGCGCGATCAGGCGAGCGCCACCCTCTCGCTGTTCCTGACCCAGAATCCCGGCAACGTCGCCGCGCTCCGCCTGCTCGGCGGCTGGCAACTCGCGGCGGGCGAGCATGACGCCGCGATCGAGACGCTGGAGCGCTTACGCGAACGCGTCGGCGACCGCGATGCGGCGGTGCTGGCGATGCTCGCCTTCGCCTATGCCGGCATAGGCGAGGCGGAGGCGGCGCAGGGCTATGCCAGCGCGGCCTATGCCCTCGCCCCGTCCAACCCGATGAGCGCCGATGCGCTCGGCTGGGCGCTCTACGCCGCCGATAATGTCGGCGCGGCGCTGCCGCTGGCGGTGAAGGCGGTGCGGCTGGCCCCGGGCGATGCCGCGATCCGCTGGCACATGGCGCAGATCGCCGACGCCGCCGGCAACCGTCCGGTCGCCATCGCCAATGCCCGGGCGGCGCTCGGCGACGCGGCCTTCGCCGACCGCGCGGCGGCACAGGCGCTGATCGCGGGAAGCTGATCGGTCATCGAACGCGTCACCCCAGCGGAGGCTGGGGTTTCCGGCGGCCAAGGCGCCGCCCCCGCCACGGGGAGAGTCCAGCCTGCGCCGGGATGACGTGCTGGGTACCTTTGCGCTAGTGGCTCCCCATGACCGACCCGCTGCTCCGCATCGCCGAGGCGCTCGAACGCCTGTCGCCTCCGCCACCGCCCGCCGCCGACCCGCTGGCGCATCCGGCCTATGGCTGGGACGGCACGGTGCTGCGCGCCGCGCGAGGCTTTCGCCCGCTGGCGCTCGACCGGCTGGTCGGGATCGATGCGCAGAAGACCGCGCTGACCGACAATCTCGCGCGGCTGGCGGCGGGCGCGGCGGCGCATGACGTGCTGCTGTGGGGCGCGCGCGGTACCGGCAAGTCGGCGCTGGTCAAGGCGGCGGTCGGGCAGGTGCAGGCGGATGGCGGCGCACTGGCGCTGGTGGAGGCGCCGGCCAACGCCCTGACCGGACTGCCCCGCCTGTTCGCCCTTCTGGCCGACATGCCGCGCGCCTTCGCGGTGTTCGTCGACGATCTCGGCTTCGACACCCCCGCCGATGGCCGCGCGCTGCGCTCGTTGCTGGAGGGCGGGGCCGAAGGACGGCCGACCAACGTCCGCCTGATCGTCACCGCCAACCGCCGCCACCTCGTGCCGCGCGATCTGAAAGAGCAGGACAGCGCCATCAACCCGCGCGACGGGATCGACGATGCGCTCGCACTCGCCGATCGCTTCGGCCTGTCGCTCGGCTTCCACGTCGTCGATCAGGATCATTATGTCGCGATCGTCGAACGCTATTGCGCCGCCTGCGACCTGCCGTTCGACCCGCAGGAAGCGATCAATTGGGCAACGAAGCGCGGCAGCCGCTCGGGGCGTGTGGCGTGGCAATATGTGACCGAACTGGCCGGGCGGCACGGGAAAGCGGTGTAGGGTTCACGCGAAGGCGCGGAGACGCGAAGAGGACATCCGCGCGCCAGCGCCTTCCTTTTACGAAGATTGGAGAGGAAGGGCGGCAGAAGCCGCCGGATGCAACACCTCCGCGTCTCCGCGCCTTCGCGTGAACCATTTTCTTCTTGCTACAGGCAGCGGTCCGCTCGCGGAGACCCCCCTCCACCACCGCTGCGCGGCGGTCCCCCCCCCCCCCCCCGTGCCGGGGAGGAGCTTTACGCCTCCGCCATCTCGGCCAACGCCAGCCAGCGTTCCTCCGCCGCATCCTTTTCCGCCCGCGCCTTGTCGATCTGGGCGGTCAGCGTCGCGAACCGCTTCGGGTCCTTGGTATAGAGTGCCGGATCGGCCAGCAGCGCCTCGTCGCGCTCGATAGCCGCCTCCAGCTCCTCGATACGGCCGGGCAGGATGTCCAGGTCGCGCTGGTCCTTGTAACTCATCTTGGTCGACTTGGGCTTCACCGTCGCCTCGACCGGCTTCGCCGCCTTGGGCCTGGCCGCCGTCCGCTCGCGCCGCTTCGCGACCCAGTCGGCATAGCCGCCCGGCACGACATCGACATGGCCGCTACCGTCCAGCCCCAGCGTCACCGTCACCGTCCGGTCGAGAAAGTCGCGGTCGTGGCTGACGATCAGCACGGTGCCGGCATAATCGCCGATCACCTCCTGCAACAGATCGAGCGTTTCGAGGTCTAGATCGTTGGTCGGCTCGTCCAGCACCAGCAGGTTCGACGGTCGCGCGAATTCGCGCGCCAGCAGCAGCCGCGACCGCTCGCCGCCCGACAGCGTGCCGATCCGCGCCTCGGCGATCGACGGGTCGAACAGGAACTCCTTGAGGTATCCATGGACGTGCTTCTTGGACCCGTTGACCTCGATCCAGTCGCCGCCATCGGCCAGCACATCGCGCACTCGCTTTTCCGGCGCCATCAGCTTGCGCTGCTGGTCGATGACGATCCCGTCGAGCGTTTGCGCCCGCATGATCTTGCCGCTGTCGGGATCGAGATCGCCGGTCAGCAGCCGCAGCAGCGTGGTCTTGCCCGCACCATTGCCGCCGACGATCCCGATCCGGTCGCCCCGTCGCACCCTCAGCGAAAAGTCCTTGAGCACCGTCCGGTCGCCGAACGCCTTGGTCACATGTTCGGCGTCGATCACGACCTTGGTCTTGGTATCGTCGGCCTCGACCTGGATTTTGGCAGTTCCCTGCGGCCCCTGCATCGCCGCGCGCTGCGCCCGCAATTCGTGCAGCTTTTCGAGGCGCCCCATGTTGCGCTTGCGCCGCGCGGTGACGCCGCGGTGGAGCCAATGCTCCTCGATCTTGAGCTTGGCGTCCAACCGCTGCGCCGCGCGTTCCTCTTCGGCGGCGGCCTGCTCCATCCACGCCTCGAACCCGCCGAACCCGATCTCCGCGCGCCGGATACCGCCGCGATCCAGCCACAAGGTCGATTTGGTCAGCCGCGTCAGGAAGGTCCGGTCGTGGCTGATGACGATGAACGCGCCGTTGAAGCGGTTCAGCCATTCCTCCAGCCATTCGATCGCCGACAGGTCGAGATGGTTGGTCGGCTCGTCGAGCAGCAGCACGTCCGGGTTCTCGGCCAGCGCCCGCGCGATCGCCGCCCGCCGCCGCTCGCCGCCCGATGCGGTGGCGGCTTCACGGTCGAGGTCGATGCCCAGCTGGTCGGCGATCGCATCGACCTCATGCTCGGCCGGCGCCTTCGGACCCCTGAGCGCGAAGTCGCGCAACGTGGCATAGCCGTCGACCTTCGGGTCCTGTTCCAGCAGCACGACATGCGTCCCCGGCACGATCGTCCGCCGCCCTTCGTCGGCATCGATCGATCCGGCGATCAGTTTGAGCAGCGTCGTCTTGCCAGCACCATTGCGTCCGATCAGCGCCAGCCGGTCCCGCTGCCCGACATGGATGTCGAGTCCGCGAAACAGCCAGCCATTGCCCTGGATCAATCCAAGGCCCTCATAGGACAATATCGGTGCAGCCATGTGTGGCAGGTAAGCCGCAGTCGCGAACGAAGCAAGTTACGCCAGCCTGTCTGCCCTATTCACGGGCTGTTCAACGCGTTGCCCCTATGCCACGCCTCATGTCTATGGTCGTTCGGTTCCTCGTTCTGGGATTGCTGGCGGTGTCGGGAAATGCGCACGCATTGCCCGACCAGGTGCTGCGCGATCATCAGGCGGCGCGCACCGCGCGGGCCGAGGGCCGCATCCTGCCGATGCGGGAGATCGAACGACGCGTCCTGCCACAGATGCGCGGCGCCCAGTATCTCGGCTTCGACTATGATCCCGATCGTGGGATTTACACGCTCAAATTCCTGCGCGATGGGGCGGTCATCTGGGTCGATGTCGATGCCCGTACCGGTCAGATCACCGGCCGCAGCCGTTAAGCAACTAGGGGAGAACAGCCGATGCGCGTCCTGATCGTCGAGGACGAACCCAATCTCGGCCGCCAGCTGCGCGCCACGCTGGAGGGCGCGGGCTATGCCGTCGACCTCGCCACCGATGGCGAGGAGGGGCATTTCCTTGGGAGCACCGAAACCTATGACGCGATCATCCTCGATCTGGGCCTGCCCGAGGTCGACGGCCTGACCGTGCTCGACCGCTGGCGCAAGGAGGGGCGCACCGCTCCCGTGCTGGTGCTGACCGCGCGCGACAGCTGGTCGGACAAGGTCGCCGGGCTGGACGCGGGCGCCGACGATTATGTCGCCAAGCCGTTCCAGACCGAGGAACTGATCGCCCGGCTGCGCGCGCTGATCCGCCGCGCCTCGGGCAATGCCTCGGCCGAACTGACCGCCGGCGACATCCGCCTCGACACCCGCTCGGGCAAGGTGACCAAGGCCGGCGAGCCGGTGAAGCTGACCGCGCAGGAATATAAGCTGCTCAGCTACCTGCTCCATCACAAGGGGAAGGTCGTCAGCCGCACCGAGCTGATCGAGCATATCTACGACCAGGATTTCGACCGCGATTCGAACACGATCGAGGTGTTCGTGACGCGCATCCGCAAGAAGCTGGGCGCCGACGTCATCACGACGATCCGGGGTCTGGGCTACAGCCTCGACGAACCGGGCGCGCCGAAGCCGGCGGGCGCGGAGGACTGAGCGCAGCGTCATGGCGAGCAGCGCCGATCCTGCCCCGCGCACCTATGTCCGGGTGACGGGATCGCTGTCGCGGCGGATGATCCTCGTCGCGGCGCTGTGGATCATGCTGCTGCTCGCCGGTGGCGGCTTCGCGCTCGACCGGGTGCTGGTCTCGGCGGTGACGCGCAACACCGATGACGGCCTCGAATATCTGCTCAACTCGCTGATCGTGTCGGCGGAGATCGATTCGACCGGCGAAGTGACGTTCAACCGCCAGCTGTCGGACCAGCGCTTCCTCGAACCCTATTCGGGGCTGTACTGGCAGGTGAGCGGGCCGGGGCACGAGACCTGGCCGTCGCGTTCGCTGTGGGACCGCAAGCTGCCGGTCGACGGCAACCGCTATACCGACATCCATATCTACGACGCGCGGCCGTTCCCCGACCAGAAGTTGCGCATCGTCGAACGCGACCTGACCCTGCCCGGATCGCCGACCGTCTGGCGGTTTCAGGTCGCCGAATCGCGCGATGTGCTCGACGGGCTGATCGCTGCGCTGCGCAAGACATTGGTGCGTTCGTTCGCGCTGCTGGGGCTGGGGCTGATCGTCATGGCGACGCTCCAGACCTGGTACGGCCTGTTGCCCCTGCGTGCCGTCCGCGATGCGATCGCGCGGCTGCGCGCCGGCCAGTCGGCACGGGTCGAGGGATCGATGCCCGCCGAGGTCGCGCCTTTGGTCGAGGAACTGAACGCGCTGGTCGAACATAACGACAAGCAGGCGGAAGAGGCGCGGCGCCATGCCGGCAACCTCGCCCATGCGCTGAAGACCCCGCTGACCGTCATCATGAACGCCTCGGCTGCGGGGCAGGACGACCTCGCCGACACGGTGATCCGCGAGGCGCGGACGATGCGGCGGCAGGTCGACCACCACCTCGCCCGCGCCCGCGCGGTCGGGCGGCGCGGATCGGCGCACAGCCGCGCCGATGTCTGGGCATCGGTCGAGGCGGTCGAGCGCGCCGTCGCCCGGCTCTATCCCAATGTCCGCATCGACGTGGACGGGCAGAAGGACCTGATCGCCCGGATCGAGCGACAGGACCTCGACGAAATCCTCGGCAATCTGGTCGAGAATGCCGCCAAATATGGCGGCGGCAGCGTCTTCGTCACCGCCCGCGCCGATGCCGGCTTCGTCGAACTGCTGGTCGAGGATGACGGCCGCGGCATCCCGGAGGCGGACCGCCTGCGCATCTTCGATCGCGGCGTACGGCTCGATTCGGGCAAGCCCGGCACCGGCCTCGGCCTCGCCATCGTGCGCGACGTGGCGGAGATCTACGAGGGCACGGCGTCGCTGGAGGAGAGCGAGGATCTGGGGGGGCTGCTGGTACGGTTGCGCTTGCCGGCGGCCTGACCGCTCGAAGAACCGTTCGGTTCGAGCAGCTTCGAGCCTGTCGAGAAGCGCCCGTCGAGAACCCTGAGTTCGGGGCAACCCCTTCTCGACTACGGTTCTCGACAGGCTCGAACCTGCGCTCGAAGCCAACGGGGGGCGGGGAAGGGGGGTAGGAAAACCGCCCTACAACCCCCGCATCGCCGCCGCAGCGATCGACGCACTCCGCTTGCGCGCCGCCGGATCGAACATCGCACCGGTAACGATCACCTCGTCCACCTGCGTCCGCTCGACGAACTTCGCCAGCCCCGCATGCACCGTGTCCGGCCCACCGATCGCCGAACATTCGAGCACATGGTCGAGGATCGCATTGCCCTGCGCACCGATCTGGGCGCGATACCCTGCCACGGGCGGCGGCAGCTCGATCGGCTGGCCGGTACGGATCGCCACGAACATCTGTTCGGTCGAGCTGGCGAGCAGCCGCGCCTCTTCGTCGGTGTCCGCCGCCAGCACGTTAAACGCCGCCGCGGCATAGGGCTTGTCGAGCACCGCCGAGGGCGTGAAGTTGCGCCGATACACGTCCAGCGCCTGATCGAGCGCGGCCGGTGCGAAGTGCGAGGCGAACGCATAGGGCAGCCCCAGCATCGCCGCCAGCTGCGCCCCGAACAGCGACGATCCGAGGATCCACAGGTCGACCTTCGCCCCCGCGCCGGGCACCGCGCGGATACCGGTGCGGCCGTCGTCGGCGAAATAGCTTTGCAGCTCGACGACATCCTGCGGAAAGGCATTGGGATCGCTGTCCAGCGTCCGGCGCAGCGCCTGCGCGACGATCTGGTCCGACCCCGGCGCACGGCCGAGGCCGAGGTCGATCCGCCCCGGATAGAGCGCATCCAGCGTACCGAACTGTTCGGCGACGCTGAGCGGCGCATGGTTGGGCAACATGATCCCACCCGCACCGACGCGAATCGCCCTGGTCGCGGCGGCGACATGGCCGATCACCACCGCCGTCGCCGCGCTGGCGATGCCGGGCATGCCGTGATGTTCGGCCACCCAATAGCGGTGGAACCCCTCCGCCTCGGCATGGGCGGCAAGGTCGGCGGCGGCGGCCAGCGCTTCGCCGGTGGTGCCCCCCTGACGGACGGGGACGAGGTCGAGCATCGAATAGCGGGTCATTGCAGCTAGATGGGGAGCAGGTTGCGGATTGCTACCAATCCCATATTGCCGGCGCCCAAGCCGCGCTTACAGCAGCAGCTCGCCCCGCATCACCGTCGCGCACCGCCCGCCCAGCACCGCGCGATCCCCGTCGAGCGTGCAGGTCAGATGCCCGCCGCGCGCGCTCGCCTGGAACGCGGTGAAGCGCTCGCGCCTTAGGCGTTCGGCCCAGAAGGGCGCGAGCGCGGCATGGGCCGATCCGGTCACCGGGTCCTCGTCCACGCCCCAGGCGGGCACGAATACGCGGCTGACGACATCGGCGACATCGCCCGGCGCGGTGACGATCGCCATGACGTGACAGCCGGCCAGCGCCGCCATGTCGGGCGCACAGGCGCGGACCGCTGCGGCATCCTTGACCAGGATGATGCTGGTCTCCTGCGCGCCGGCGACGCTGGCGAACACCTCGCCCTCGCACCCCAGTGCCGCCAGCAACGCCGCATCGGGGGCAGGCGCGACCCGCGTCACCGGCAGGTCGAGCGTATAGCCATCGCCGTCCCGCCCGACCGTCAGCACCCCGGCCTTGCGCGTGGCGAAGCGGACGACGTCGCGCTCGCCGATCAGCACATGGCCGCTCGCCAGCGTGGCATGGCCGCACATCGCGATCTCGACGGTCGGCGTGAACCAGCGCAGCTCGTAATCCGCGTCGCCGGTCATCGGCACCGCGAACGCCGTTTCCGACAGGTTGTGCTCCAGCGCGATCGACTGGAGCAGCGCATCATCGGGCCATTCGCTGAGCAGCATCACCGCCGCCGGATTGCCGGCGAACGGCACGTCGGTGAACGCATCGACGACAGTGAACGGCATCGTCATCAGTAACTTCCCACGCGCTTGCCGAACCAGTGCGGCGTCACATCGGCTTCGACCAGCGGATTGTCGGTGTCGACATGGCCTTCGGGATCGAGATGGATCAGCACCTCGACCTTGGGAAAGGCACGACGCAGCGCGCGTTCGACATTCTCGACCACGTCATGCGCATCGGCGACGGTCATGTCGCGCGCGACCTCCATATGGAATTGCGCGAAATCATGGCTGCCCGACCGGCGCGTGCGAAAGTCGTGGATACCGCGCAACCCGTCCTGCCGGGCGGCGACGTCGAGGAACGCGCGGCGCTCCTCCTCCGGCCATTCCTTGTCCATCAGCTGGTCGATCGCCTGGCTCGATGCCTGGAACGCGCCCCAGCCGAGCCATAGCGCGATCAGGATGCCCATCACCGGGTCGGCGCCGCGGATATGGAAAATCTGGTCGAGCACCATCGCGACGATCACCGCGAGGTTGAGCAGCAGGTCGCTCTGATAATGGACATTGTCGGCGCGGATCGCGACCGATCCGGTGCGGTTGATGATGCTGCGCTGATAGGCCAGCAGCGCGAAGGTCGCGACGATCGCGATCACCGACACGCCGATGCCGAACTCGACATCCTGCGTCTCGCCCGGTGCGCCGAAGGCGGCGATCGCGCGCCACGCGATGCCCGCCGCCGATGCGGTGATCAGCATCACTTGAAACAGCGCCGCCAGCGCCTCCGCCTTGCCATGGCCGAAGCGGTGATCGTGATCGGCCGGCGTCGCAGCGAGGCGCACGCCGTACAGCGTCACGAGGCTGGCGAGCAGGTCGAGCGCGGTGTCGGCCAAGCTGCCGAGCATCGCCACCGATCCGGTATGCCATGCCGCAAAGCCCTTCAGCCCCAGCAGGAACACCGCCATCGTTACCGACGCGATGGCCGCGCGGGTGGCGAGCGGGATCACCCGCCTGCGCTCGGTCTCGGTCATGGGAACAGCAGCCCTTCGGACCAACCCCCATGGGTCGCGGTGAAGACGCGCCGTTCGTGCAGCCGGTGCGCACGATCCTGCCAGAATTCGATCGTGCGCGGCGTTACGCGATAGCCGCCCCAGAAGGGCGGGCGGGGCACGTCCTGTCCTTCGAACCGCGCCTGCACCTCGGCAAAGCGCGCCTCGAACGTCGCGCGATCGTCGAGCGGGCGTGACTGGTCCGAGGCCCAGGCGCCCAGCTGCGAATCACGCCCGCGCGACGCGAAATAGGCATCGGATTCGGCATCGGTCGCCAGCGTCACCGGTCCTTCGATCCGAATCTGCCGACGCAGCGACTTCCAGTGAAACAGCAAGGCGGCGTGTGGATTGGCGGCCAGATCACCGGCCTTGCGCCCTTCGCGGTTGGTATAGAAGACGAAGCCGTCGGGACCATGTCCCTTAAGCAATACCATCCGCACCGACGGACGCCCGTCGGCATCGGCGGTGGCGAGCGCCATCGCATTGGGATCGTTCGGCTCACTCGCCCGTGCTTCGGCGAACCATTGATCGAACAGGGCAAAGGGATCGGTCATCGCGTCGCCATACGCCCTTTCGGTCGCGATTTCACCCCGCTGATGGCGGCACGATCGGAACGACTCTTTCGCCTGCGAATTGAATCGGTTGAGCAACGATTTCGGGGATGGTGGCATGGCGGCGCGTGCATATTGGCAGGGGCAGATCCGCCTCGCTCTCGTATCGATCCCGGTCGAAATCTACAGCGCGACCAAATCGGGCGCGAGCATCAGCTTCCGCCAGATCCACGAACCCAGCGGCAAGCCGATCCATTACGAGAAGTCGGTGACCGGCATCGGCCCCGTCGATCCGGACGAGATCATGAAGGGCTACCAGATCGAGAAGGGTGAATATGTCCTGCTCGATCAGGAGGAGATCGATGCGGTCAAGCTCGAGTCGAAAAAGACGCTGGAGCTGACCCAGTTCGTCGACGCGCATGAGATCGACGTGATCTATTACGAGAAACCCTATTTCGTCGTCCCCGCCGACGATCTGGCGGAAGAGGCGTTCATCGTGCTGCGCGAGGCGTTGAAACGGACGAAGAAGGTCGGGCTGGGGCAGTTGGCGCTACGCGGGCGCGAATATGTCGTCAGCCTGAAACCGTGCGGGCGCGGGCTGGTGTTGGAGACGCTGCGCTATGCCGATGAGGTCAACCGCGCGCAGGGCTATTTCCGCGACATTCCCGATGCCAGGCCCGACGAGGACCTGCTCGACCTTGCCGAGACGCTGATCGCCAAGAAGACCGCGAAGTTCGATCCGCAGGAGTTTCACGACCGCTATGTCGACGCGCTGAAGAATCTGGTCGAGCGCAAGGTGAAGGCCAAGGGTCGCAAGATCGTCGATACCGAGAGCGAGGAGCGCCCGAGCGGGGGCAATGTCGTCGACCTGATGGCCGCGCTCAAGAAATCGCTGGAGAAGGGCGGCACCAAGGCCGACGACAAGCCCGCGCCGAAGAAGCGCGCCGCACCCAAGGCGAAGCCGAAGACGACCGCGCGCAAACCCGCCGCCCGCAAGCGCGCCTGACATGGCGGCCAGGCCCGATCCGCTTCGCGATTACAACGCCAAGCGCGATTTCGCGCGCACCGTCGAACCGGCCGGGACGCTGGCCAAGGGCAAGGGCAATTGCTTCATCGTCCAGAAGCACGACGCGACCCGGCTGCATTATGATTTCCGGCTGGAGGTGGACGGCGTTCTCAAAAGCTGGGCGGTGACGCGCGGCCCCAGCATCGATCCCGATCAGAAGCGGCTGGCGGTCCGGACCGAGGATCATCCGCTGTCCTATGCCACGTTCGAGGGGGTGATCCCGGCGGGCGAATATGGCGGCGGCACGGTGATGCTGTGGGACGAGGGGACATGGTCGCCGGTCAAGGGCAAGTCGGCCAAGGATCTGGACAAGGGGCATCTCCAGTTCGTGCTGGCGGGTACGCGGATGCGCGGCGAATGGCTGCTGGTCCGGCTGAAACCTAGGGGCAAGGAAAAGCGCGAGAACTGGCTGCTGCGCAAGATCGCCGATGGCGAAGCGGGCGGCACCGACACGCTGACCGATACGCTGCTGACCAGCGTGAAGACGGGCCGGACGATGGAAGAGATCGCCGCCGACAAGCCGCCGGCGAAGCCGAAGCAGCGTGCGAAGCGCAAGGCGCGCCGGCCCGGCTTCACCGAACCGCAACTGGCGACGCTGGTCGACAGCGTGCCGGCGGGCAGCAACTGGCTGCACGAGGTCAAATATGACGGTTATCGCATCCTGATCGCGACCGGCGGCGACGGCCCACGCCTCTATACCCGCACCGGGCTGGACTGGACGGACAAGTTTCCGGGCATCGCCGAAGCCGCGGGGAGCCTCCCGCCGGGACTGTTGCTCGATGGCGAGGTCGTGGCGCTCAACGACGGCAAGCCCGATTTCTCGACGCTGCAGGCGGCGATCAAGGACGGCGGCGACATGCGCTGCTTCCTGTTCGACCTGCTGGTGGATAGCGAGGGCGACCGGCGCGACGAACCGCTCGTGCGGCGCAAGGAACGGTTGCACGCCGTGCTGGCCGATGCCGATGCGCGGCTGGCCTATTCCGAGCATGTCACCGGCTCGGGCGAGCAGTTGTTCGAGGCGATGTGCCGCGAAGGCTATGAAGGGATCGTGTCGAAAGCGGCCGACGTCCCCTATCGCGGCACCCGGAGCAAGGCATGGGTGAAGGTCAAATGCACCCATCGGCAGGAATTCGTCATCGTCGGCTGGACCCCGAGCGAAGCGCGCGGGCGGCCGTTCAAATCGCTGTTGCTGGCGGTGCAGGGCGAGGACGGGCTGCGCTATGCCGGGCGGGTCGGCACCGGCTTCGATGCCGCGACGATGGCCGAACTGCGCGATGCGCTGGCCCCGATCGAACGCAAGACGCCGCCGCTCGACCTGCCGGCACCGGTGCGGCGCGGGGCGCGGTTCGTGACGCCGAAGCTGGTTGCCGAGATCGCTTTTGCCGAGTTCACCGCCGACCAGATCGTCCGCCATGCGAGCTTTCTGGGCCTGCGCGGCGACAAGGCGGCCAAGGATGTGGTGCGCGAAACGCCGGTGCCGGTCGAGCGGGCATCGAAGACGCGGATCACCAATCCCGACCGGGTGATCTTCCCCGGCGACCGGCTGACCAAGGGCGACCTTGCCGACTATGTCGATGCGGTCGCGCCGCTGTTGCTGCCCTGGGCGGCGAACCGGCCGATCAGCCTGGTGCGCTGTCCACAGGGACGGGCCAAGGCATGCTTCTTCCAGAAACACGACGCGGGCAGCTTCGGCGATGCCGTAGAGCGGGTCGAGATTGCCGAAAAGGACGGCGGCCGCGAACCCTATCTGTTCGTGCGCGACGCCGCCGGGCTGCTGGCGTGTGTGCAGATGGGGACGATCGAGTTTCACGGCTGGGGCGCGGGCATCGGCGATGTCGAGCGGCCCGACCGGATGGTGTTCGACCTCGACCCCGACGAAGGGCTGGATTTCGCCGATGTGAAGCGGGCTGCGCACGACCTGCACCGGCATCTCGCCGATCTGGGGCTGGCGAGCTTCGCCATGCTGTCGGGGGGCAAGGGGGTGCATGTCGTCGTGCCGCTGACCCCGCAAGCGCAGTGGCCGGCGGTCAAGGATTTCGCCGACCGCTTCGCGCGCGCGCTGGCGCAGGCCGAACCCGATCGCTTCGTCGCGACGATGGCCAAGGCGAAGCGGAAAGGGCGCATCTTCATCGACTGGCTGCGCAACCAGCGCGGCAGCACCGCCGTCCTGCCCTATTCGGCGCGGGCGCGGGCCGGCGCACCTGTGGCGGCGCCGGTCACGTGGCGCGAACTCGACGATATCGACAGTCCGGCCCGCTGGACGATCCGCGACGCCGACGAATTGCGGAAACGTGCCGACAGCCGGTTGCTCGCCGGCTGGGGCGTCGCCGATCAGGTGCTGCCGGATCGGTAAGCCGTCTACGTCCTCCCAGCGACGGCCGGAATCTCCCGGTTATGCGGCGGGACAGGAACCGCGTGAGGCCCCAGCCTGCGCCGGGGCGACGCAATTGGCTGGAAGGACTACCCCCCGTTACGCTCCGCAAGCTTGCGTTCCCATGCCAGCGCGTCGCGCACGATCTTGTCGAGATCGGCATGTTGCGGACGCCAGGGCAGGGTGGCGAGGATCGTGCTGTTGTCGGCGACCAGCGCGTCGGGATCGCCCGCACGACGCCCTTCCATCCGGCGTTCGATGGTGACGTTGGTCGCACGGTCGACCGCGTCGAGCACTTCCAGCACCGAATACCCCCGGCCATAGCCGGCATTCATCGTGTGGCTCTTGGCCGGATCGGCCATCAACAGGTCGAGCGCATGGACATGGGCGTCGGCCAGGTCGCTGACATGGATATAGTCGCGCACGCCGGTGCCGTCCGGGGTGGCGAAGTCGGTGCCATAGACGCCGACATGGCCGCGCTTGCCCGTCGCGGCCTCGACCGCGACCTTGATCAGGTGGGTGGCGCCCGCCGTCGACTGACCCGAACGGCCCTGCGGATCGGCGCCCGCGACGTTGAAATAACGCAGCGCGGCATAGTTGACCGGATGCGCGACGGCGACGTCGGCCAGCATGATCTCGGTCATCAGCTTCGACATGCCGTACGGATTGATCGGCCGTTTCGGGCTGTCCTCGCGCACCGGCACGACCTCCGGGATGCCATAGGTCGCGGCGGTCGAGGAGAAGATGAAATGCTTCACCCCTTCGCCGACGGCACTCTCGATCAGGCTGCGCGAGGCGGCGGTGTTGTTGCGATAATATTTGAGCGGGTTCTCGACCGATTCGGGCACGACCACCGATCCGGCAAAGTGCAGGATGGCATGGACGTCATGCTCGCGCAGCGCGGCGCGCACCGTCCCATCGTCGCTGATATCGGCCACGACCAATGCGGCGCGGGAATCGACCGCCCAGTCGAAGCCGGTGACCAGATTGTCGACGACGACGACCTCATGGCCCGCATCGAGCAGCGCCAGCACCGCATGGCTGCCGATATAGCCCGCGCCGCCCGTGACCAGAACCTTGCCCATTACCGTACCCCCGATTGCGTCGCCGTGTTGCGCGCCTATCTCTCTGCCCAAAGGAGATTACGCAATGGCTACCGAACAGGCGACCTTCGCCGGCGGATGTTTCTGGTGCACCGAGGCGGTGTTTCGCGACGTGATCGGCGTCGAACAGGTCGAAAGCGGTTATATCGGCGGTACGGTCGAGCATCCGACCTACAAGCAGGTGTGCGGCGGCGACACCGGCCATGCCGAGGCGATCCGCATCACCTACGACCCCGCCGTCATCGGCTATGACGACATGCTCGACATCTTTTTCGCGACGCACGATCCGACGCAGCTGAACCGTCAGGGCAACGATATCGGCACCCAGTATCGCTCGGCGATCTTCCCGCATTCCCCCGAACAGGAAGCGGCGGCGCGCGCCGGGATCGAGCGCGCGGGCGAAGGGCGCGGCACAATCGTCACGACCATCGAACCGCTCGCGACCTGGTATCCGGCCGAGGATTATCATCAGGAATATTGGGACGGCGAAGGCCAACGTAACCCCTATTGCATGGCGGTGATCCCGCCCAAGCTGCAAAAGCTGCGCAAGAGCTTCGCCGCGCGCAGCCGGGCGGCCGAATCGGCCTGACCCCGCTGCCCGACCGGTAAGTTAGCAAGGGCCGTGCCAACCTGGGCGCGGCCCTTGTGCCGTCTGGGGGAAATCGCTATCCCGGTCATGGCCACAGGGGCGACAGGGACATGGGGGCGACGATCGATACGACCGGATCGGACCGGCGGTTCGCCGCGATCCGCGACTATCGGCTGATCGAGGCGGTCGGCGATGGCGCGCAGGACGACCTCGCCCGGCTCGCCGCCGAAATCTGCGAGGCGCCGGTGGCGCTGGTCACCGTGCTGGCGGCGGATCAGCAATGGTTCGTGGCGACGGTCGGCACCGACCTGTGCGGCACGTCGCTGGGCGATGCGATCTGCACCCATGCGCTGGACGTCGACGACATTCTCGTCATCCCCGACCTATCGACCGATCCGCGGACCTGCAACAGCGGGATCGTGACCGGGGAACCGCATGTCCGCTTCTATGCGGGCGTGCCGCTGCGCATCGCCGATGGCGTTCCGGTCGGCACCTTGTGCGTGATCGATGTCGTCGCCCGTCCGCAGGGGTTGAGCACGACGCAGCGCGACATGCTGCTGCGCCTCGCGCGACAGGCGATGACGACGCTGGAGCTGCGCCGGCTGCTCGCCGAACGCGACGAGACGCTGCACCGCATCGCGCAGGCGGAGGCGGCGCTGACCGGCAACGAGCAACGCTGGCAGCGGCTGTTCGAGAATATCAACGACGGGTTCGCGCTGGGCGAAGCGATCCGCGATGGCGACGGGCGCGTGGTCGACTGGCAGTTCGTCGATGCCAATCCGGCATGGTTCGCGCTGTCGGGCGTCGATCGCGACCGGATGCTGGCGGTGACCGGACGGCAACTCGATCCCGCGGCACCCGTGCACTGGGCCGACAATCTGCACCAGATGCTGTCGGACGGCGTGCCGATCGGCTTCGTTCACCATGTCCCGCACCTCGATCGCTGGTTTCGCGGCCATTGTTTCCGCATCGAAGGCGATCGGTTCGGCGCGATCCTGCGCGACATCACGGCCGAGCGGGCGGCGGAAAGCCGTCAGTCCGCCCTGATCCAGCTGGGCGACGCCTTGCGCGACTGCCACGATGTCGCCGATGTGGCGCGCGCGGCATCGGCGCTGGTCGGACAGACGCTCGACGTCGCCTGTGCCGGGTTCGGACGGATCGACACCGGCGTCGCACAGGTGGAGATCGGTCCGGACTGGACCGCGGCGGGCGGCGCGTCGCTGGCCGGGCGGCAGGCGCTCGACGGGTTCGGCGATCTGGCCGACGACCTTGCCAGGGGCGAGGCGATCGTGGTCGATGACGTCCGCGGCGACCCGCGCACCGCGGCGCGTGGCGATATGCTGATCGCACGCGGCATCGGCGCATTCGTCATCGTGCCGGTGCGCCGCGACGGCCGGATCGTCTCGGCGTTCATCGTGCACACGACCGGATCGCGCCGCTGGAACGGCGAGGAGATCGTGTTCCTGCGCAAGGTCGCCGACCGGGTCGAGGTCGGCATGGCGCAGGTCGAATCCGAAGCGCGCCAGACGCTGCTGATCCAGGAACTGGCCCACCGGCTGAAGAACACGCTGTCGATGGTACAGGCGATCGCGTCGCAAACGCTGCGCGGGTCGGTCGACCGGTCGCCGCTGGATGCGTTCGAACGCCGGTTGCAGGCGCTGGGCGTGGCGCATGACGTGCTGGTCGAGCGCAACTGGGTCGGCGCCGACATGCGTACCACGATCGGACAGGTGATGGCGGTCTTCGGCTGCAACGACCGCATCGCGCTGACCGGTCCCGATGTCGCACTTGGCGCGCGGGCGGCACTGGCGCTCGCGCTGATGTTGCACGAACTGGGCACCAACGCGGTAAAATATGGCGCGCTGTCGACGATCGAAGGGTCGATCCTGCTCGACTGGCAGGTGGCGGACGGCCATCTGGGCATGACATGGCAGGAACGCGGCGGCCCGCCGGTACGGCAACCGACACGGCGGGGGTTCGGATCGAAGCTGTTGCGGCTGGGTCTCGCCGGAACGGGCGACAGCGACATTTCCTATGATCCGGCCGGGTTGCGCGTGTCGATGCGCGCTCAGCTTTCCGAACTGGTCGGCGGCTGACGAAGCGGAAACGGACGAACGAAAACGGGCCGCCCCGGCAGGGACGGCCCGTTTCACGTCGCCGTTATGGCAGGTGCTTAACGCACCGAACCGCGACGGACGAGGTTCACGATCGCCAGCAGGACGACGGCGCCCAGCAGCGAATACAGGAAGCTCATCACGGTGATGCCGTTGTTGATGTTCGCACCGGTGACGAAACCGGCGATAACCGCGCCGACGATGCCGACGACAACGTTCAGGATGATGCCCTGCTGCGCATCGGTCCGCATGATGATGCTGGCCAGCCAGCCAACGATGCCACCAACGACCAGCCAGATGATGATACCCATGAGACGTCCCTCCATTGCTGTCTGCAACCCGGCAATTTCGTACCGGGAGTACTGAGGGAAAGACTCATAAACGACTGGCTTGTTCCGCCTCCGTTTTAACTGATACGCTCAATATTTCCGTTGCTGGCGCTCATACAGGGACTTGTAATGCTGGATGCGCGTCACGCGCAGGCCCGGCATCCCCGAACGGTCGACCGCCCGCTGCCAGCTGGCGAATTCCTCCGCCGACAGGTTGTAGCGCTGGCACACGTCGTCGACGCTCAGCAGTCCGCCATTGACCGCAGCGACCACTTCCGCCTTGCGGCGCACGACCCACCGGGTCGTGTCGGGCGGCGGCAGCGAATCGATCGTCAGCGGTTCGCCGAGCGGGCCGATCACCTTTGCCGGACGGATCTTGTGGTTCTCAATCATACTGGACCTCGAGCCGGGGTTGCCCCCTCAAACCTTCTTGCGCGGTCATACGCGAACGCGGTTGAACATCGGCTAAAACGGCTAGGTAAACATCGTCTTCATCCGTTCGCATCGTGCCATCCCTTCGCGACGGGCCGGTGTTCCGGTACGACACACCCCCTGAGCAGGGCGGCAGTCCACCCGTTGAACGCCCCGTCCACCGGATTGAGCAGGGACACCGGCGCGCGGTTCCATGCCAGTCGGGTCTGCAGCCGCGCCGTCGGCGTCGCCGCCTGCCGCCCCGTCGCGGCGGCCAGCAACACGGCCAGCTCCGTCGGCAGGGTGGTGACCGTCGAACCACGGTCGAAACGGGCGAAACTCAGATCCAAATTTACTTCCAGCGACAGGACTTGGGAGACGGTGTTACCCCAAGACTGTTGAAGGTCCGGTAAATGGCGCCGCATTTTTGCAACCCGACCGCGAAACGCCTATCTGGCAGGCCATGGACCTTGGTGAATTTCAACTGGATGCCCCCGTTTCCGCGCGCCGCATCGTGGTGGCGATGTCGGGCGGCGTGGACAGTTCGGTCGTGGCGGCGCTGGCCCATGCCACGGGGGCCGAGACGATCGGCGTTACGCTGCAACTCTACGATCATGGCGCGGCGGTGGGGCGTGCCGGGTCATGCTGCGCCGGCCGCGACATTCGCGATGCGCGCGCGGTGTGCGACAGGCTGGGCATCGCCCATTACGTCTTCGATCACGAAAGCAGCTTTCGCGAGACGGTGATCGACGATTTCGCCGATGCCTATCTGGCCGGCCGCACGCCGATCCCGTGCGTGAAGTGCAATATGGGGCCGAAATTCACCGACCTGTTCGCGCTGGCCCGCGACCTGGGGGCCGACTGCCTCGCCACCGGCCATTATATCCGCCGGGTGATGGGGCCGAAGGGGGCCGAACTGCACCGCGCGATCGATCCGGCGCGCGACCAGAGCTATTTCCTGTTCGCGACGACGCAGGGCCAGCTCGATTTCCTGCGCTTTCCGCTGGGTGCGATGCCCAAGGCGCGGGTGCGTGAGATCGCGGCAGAACTGGGCCTGGGGGTGGCGGGCAAGCCCGACAGCCAGGACATCTGCTTCGTGCCGGACGGCGATTATGCCGGGCTGGTCCGCAAGCTGCGTCCCGAGGCGAAGGAAGGCGGCGAGATCGTCGATCTGGAAGGGCAGGTGCTTGGGCAGCATCGCGGGCTGGTCGGCTATACCGTCGGGCAGCGGCGCGGGCTGGAGATCGGCGGGCTGGCCGAGCCGCTCTATGTCGTGCGACTGGAGCCGGCAACGAAGCGGCTGGTCGTCGGCCCGCGCAGCGCGCTGGCGGTGGGCGCGGCGGCGCTGTCGGACATCAACTGGATCGGCGGCGATCATGCCGGGCCGCTGACCGCAAAGGTGCGGTCGATGGCCAAGCCGGTGCCCGCGCGGCTGGCGGGCGAACGGCTGGTGTTCGATGCACCGGAATATGGCGTCGCACCGGGGCAGGCGGCGGTGCTTTACGCCGGCGACCGGGTGCTCGGCGGCGGCTGGATCGAGGGGACGGAGGCGGCGTAAGTCCTCCCCGGCACGGGGAGGGGGACCGCCGCGAAGCGGTGGTGGAGGGGGTATCGGCATCCACAACGGTGGCGTTGCGCGGCCCACCCCCTCCACCAACCTGCGGCGGGTTCCCCTCCCCGTGCCGGGGAGGAACTTGCGACGATCGCAACCTGCGCCTACAGCCCGCACCCGATGCTGCCCGCGCTATCCCATGTCCGCGACTGGATCTTCGATCTGGACAACACGCTTTATCCGGCGTCGTCCAACCTGTTTGCCGAGATCGAGGCGCGCATGGGGCAGTATATCTGCGATCTGCTCGGCTGCGAGCCGCAAGAAGCGCATCGCGTGCAGAAGATGCATTTCCACAATCACGGCACCTCGCTGTCGGGATTGATGGCCGAACAGGCGGTCGATCCGCACCATTTCCTCGATTTCGTCCACGATATCGACCTGTCGCCGCTGGTGCCCGATCCCGATCTGCCGCGCCTGCTCGCCGGCCTGCCGGGGCGCAAGCTGGTCTTCACCAACGGCGATGTGCCCTACGCTACGCGTGTGCTGGAGAAGCTCGGCCTGTCGGACAGTTTCGCTGGCATCCACGACATCCATGCCACCGCCTATCGCCCCAAGCCGCATGTCAGCGCCTATGAAGGGCTGTGCGCGGCGTGGGAGATCGACCCCGCAACCGCCTTGTTCGCCGAGGATATGGCGCGCAACCTGGTGCCGGCCAAGGCGGCGGGGATGACGACCGTCTGGGTCGACAATGGGTCCGAACAGGGGCCGGGCGAGGCTCGCGACCATATCGATTACATCACGCACGACATCGTCGCGTGGCTACGCTTCGTGGAGGAATCATGACCGACCTTGCCGCCCAGATCGACGCCGCCTGGGAAAACCGTGCCGAGCTGACCGTTCATACGCAGGGCGAGGTCCGCGACGCGGTCGACGCCGCGCTGGCGCTGCTCGATTCGGGCGAGGCGCGGGTGGCCGAACCGGTCGGCAACGGCTGGCAGGTCAACCAGTGGCTGAAAAAGGCGGTGCTGCTGTCGTTCCGTCTGAACGACAATCAGATCATGGATGGCCCGGGCGGCACCAACTGGTTCGACAAGGTGCCGAGCAAGTTCACCGGCTGGGGCGAGCATCGCTTCCGCGACGCCGGCTTCCGCGCGGTGCCGGGCAGCATCGTGCGTCGCGGCGCGTTCGTCGGCAAGGGCGCGATCCTGATGCCGAGCTTCGTCAACATCGGTGCCTATGTCGGCGAAGGCACGATGGTCGACACCTGGGCGACGGTCGGATCGTGCGCGCAGATCGGCAGGAACGTCCACCTGTCGGGTGGTGCGGGCATCGGCGGCGTGCTGGAGCCGCTCCAGGCCGATCCGGTCATCATCGGCGACGGCGCGTTCATCGGCGCGCGAGCCGAGGTCGCCGAGGGCGTACGCGTCGGCGAAGGCGCCGTCCTGTCGATGGGCGTGTATCTGGGTGCGTCGACCAAGATCATCGACCGGGCGACCGGCGAAGTGTTCCGCGGCGAGGTGCCGCCCTATGCGGTGGTCGTGCCCGGCTCGACCGGCGGCGGTGACGGGAAGCCGGCCTTGTACTGTGCGGTGATCGTCAAGCGGGTCGATGCGCAGACGCGGTCGAAGACCAGCATCAACGACCTGCTGCGCGACTGAAAGCGCCGTCCCGCCCTGCGGGAAGGGGGGCCGCCGCAAAGCGGTAATGGAGGGGGTTCGCCACGCAACGCAGCGTTGTGGGATATCCCCCCTTCACCAGCTGCGCTGGTCCCCCTCCCCGTGCGGGGGAGGATTTGCTAGGGGGCTTTATGACCCGGCCGCGCTCGATAATTCGCACCTTTCTCCATGGCGAAGCGACAGGTGGCATCGTCCTGATGCTCGCCTCTGCCGCGGCGTTGCTGCTCGCCAATCTGCCGGGCATCGACACCGCCTATTTCCATGCGCTGCACATCGTGACCGGGCCGCAGCTGAGTGCACGCCACGGGCCGATGACGCTGCATCTGTGGGTCAATGACGGGGCGATGGCGCTGTTCTTCCTGCTGGTCGGGCTGGAGATCAAGCGCGAGCTGGTCGACGGACGGCTGGCGACGTGGGAGCAACGCCGCCTGCCGGTGATCGCCGCGATCGCCGGCATGGCGGCACCGGCCGCCTTGTACCTGCTGGTCGCGCGCGCCACGCCGGGTATCGCGCAGGGCTGGGCGATCCCGGCGGCGACCGACATCGCCTTTGCCGTCGGGGTGATGGCGTTGCTGGGCAAGCGGGTGCCCGCCGCGCTGAAGCTGTTCCTGACCACGCTCGCTATCGTCGACGACATGGGCGCGGTGGCGATCATTGCGCTCGGCTATACCAGCGATCTCGACCTGACGGCGCTGGGCGGGGCCGCGCTGGTGCTGGCGATGCTCCTCGCGCTCAACCGGGCGGGGGTGATGCGGCTGGCGCCCTATCTGCTGCTGACGGTGCCTTTGTGGTATTTTGTGTTCCTGTCGGGCATCCACGCGACGGTCGCCGGAGTGCTCGCGGCGATGACTATCCCGGTCAAGCCGACGCCCGGTGCGCCCGAAGCGATCGATTCGCCGTTGCATCGGCTGGAACATGCCATCCATCCCTGGGTCGCGTTCGGGGTCGTGCCGCTGTTCGGCTTTGTCAATGCCGGGGTCGCGGTGACCGGCGTGCCGCTGTCGATCCTGTGGGCGCCATTGCCACTGGCGGTCGCGGTCGGGTTGTTCGTCGGCAAGCAGGTCGGCGTGCTCGGCGCGATCTGGCTTTCGGTGCGGACCGGCCTGTCGTGCCGGCCGGGCGATGCGAACTGGATGCAGCTCTGGGGCGTCGCCGCGCTGGCCGGCATCGGCTTCACCATGAGCCTGTTCATCGGCGGCCTCGCCTTTGCCGGGGATGCGGCGGCGATCGATCAGGTCAAGATCGGCGTGCTGGCGGGGTCTTTGCTCTCCGCGCTGCTGGGCGCGGCGCTGCTCCGCCTCGCGCCGGTCAGGGGTAGGTAGCGTCGACCGGGCGCTGCCCGGCCATCGACTTCGCCACCGCTTCGGCCTGTCCCAGCACGCGCAGCACATTGCCCTGCGCGAGCGCCGCGAGATCGGCATCGCTCCACCCGCGCCGCGCCAGTTCGGCGAACAGCAGCGGATAGCCGTCGACCCCGCCCATGCCCTCCGGCCCGGTGCCGGAAATGCCGTCATAGTCGCCGCCGATGCCGACCGAAGCACGACCGGCGATCTTCGCGATATGCTCGACATGATCGGCCATCGTCGCCGCCGTCACGCGCGGGGCGGGGTTGGCCGCTTCCCAGACCTTTACCGCCGCCGGTGTCTGCGCATTGTACAGGTTGCTCGGCAGCCCCTGCGCCTTGGCAAAGGCACCGCGCCGATTGTCCCACGCGTTCCACTCCGCCGACAAGAAGGCGGGATAGGCATTGACCATCACCACGCCGCCCTTCGCGCCGATCGCCCGCAGCAGGTCGTCGGGAATGTTGCGCGGCCGGTCGGCCAGCGCGCGGGCATTGGAGTGCGATGCGATCACCGGCGCCTTCGATTCCGCCAGCGCCGCCGCCATCGTCGCATCGGACACATGCGCGACGTCGATCAGCATGCCCAGCCGGTTCATCTCGTGCACCACCTGCCGCCCGAACGGGGTCAGCCCGTTTGCCTGCGGGGTATCGGTCGACGCATCGGCCCAGCCCACGCTCTTGGTATGGGTCAGCGTCATGTAGCGGACGCCAAGATTATAATATTGCCGCAGCACCGACAGCCGCCCGTCGATCTGGTGCCCGCCCTCCACGCCGATCAGCGAGGCGATGCGCCCGCTCTTCGCGATCCGCGCCATATCCGCCGCATCGCGGGCCAGCGCCATCCGCGTCGGGTTCGCGCCGATCATCCGGCGGACGATATCGATCTGCTCGATCGTCGTCTCGACCGCCTCCGGACCCGTCGTCGTCGCCGGAATCCACACCGACCAGAACTGCCCGCCGACATGGCCGCGCTTCAGGCGTTCGAGGTCGGTCTGGAGCGGCGGATCGATCCTGCTCGTGTCCTTGGTCAGGTCGACCGCTTCCACAGCCGCATGGTGATGTTCCCGAATGCCCCACGGCAAATCATTATGTCCGTCGATGATCGGTGCGCGTTCCAGCACGCGGTCGGCCCGCGCGCGGTCCTGTGCGGAGGGGGCGGGGGCTTGCGCGGCGGCGAGGAGCAGGAGCGGCAGGATCATGACACATAAGCTAATCCGTCGCCTGTAGCGCCGACAAGTGCTACGCATGCCATCGGCCATGCGCCGGGGATATGGGAGACGTGCCGATGTACGCCATGCTGGTGCTGCTGGGACAGGTGGCGACGCCCGCCGTGCCGCTGGCCTCGCCGCCCGAGCGCATCTCGATCCTCGTCGATCCCTGCGCGTCGCAGCGGCGCCATTCGCAGGACGACGAAATCCTCGTTTGTGGCGAGGGCGTGCGCGAGCCGCGCCTGCCGTTGCCAGCGGAACGCGGACCGCCCGACCGGCCGCTGGCGTCCAACCCTTACGCCGATGGGCGCGGTGCGCAACTGGCGGCGGCCGACCCTTGTGCCACCCGGTCGGAAGGGTGCACGACAGGCGTCGATATGATCGGCGGCGGGGTGTTCGCCATTCGCGCGATCGGCAAGCTGATCGATCCGAACAGCTGCTGCGAAGAGCCGGGCGAGTATAAGGACGTCGGCAAGCTGATCGGTGACGTCATTCGTGGGGTGAAGGGCGGGCCATCGAAGAAGGAACGCGCGAAGTGGGTCGCGATCCCGCTCGATCCGGCAGTGCCGTTGCCGGTGGCGGTGAAGTAGGGTGCAAAGATCCTCCCCGGCACGGGGAGGGGGACCATGCGCAGCATGGTGGAGGGGGGGTGGCGGCGCAACGCAACGATTCCGTATGCGGACGCCCCCCATCACCGCTGCGCGGCGGTTCCCCTCTCCGGCACGGGGAGGAGCGTTTGGGTAAGCCCGACGCGGGAGTAAATCCCGCGTCGTCGGTCGTCGCTATGGCGACGCCGGCCGGCCGTCGCTTTGTGCGCTTGGGGCTTTGCCCCTTGCGCACCGGTCAGCAGCTTCGCTGCTTACCTCAAAGCTTGGCGGTCAATTCCGGCACCACGTTGAACAGATCACCCACCAGCCCGACATCGGCGACCTGGAAGATCGGCGCATCCTCGTCCTTGTTGATCGCGACGATGACCTTGCTGTCCTTCATCCCCGCCAGATGCTGGATCGCGCCGGAAATGCCGACCGCGATATAGACTTCCGGGGCGACGATCTTGCCGGTCTGCCCGACCTGATAGTCGTTGGGGGCGTAGCCGGCATCGACCGCCGCGCGCGAGGCACCGACGGCGGCGTTCAGCTTGTCCGCCAGCGGATCGATCAGCGCGTGGAACTGCTCTTCCGATCCGAGCGCGCGACCACCCGAGACGATGATCTTGGCGCTGGTCAGTTCGGGACGTTCCGATGCGGCGATTTCGGCGCCGACGAAGCTCGACACGCCCTTGTCGCCGGTCGAGGCGACGGCTTCGACCGCCGCCGACCCGCCGGTCGCTTCCGCCTTGTCGAACGCGGTGCCGCGTACCGTCAGCACCAGCTTGGGATCGCTGGTCTTGACCGTGGCGATCGCGTTGCCGGCATAGATCGGGCGGGTGAAGCTGTCCGGTCCTTCGACCGACAGGATCTCGCTGATCTGCATGACGTCGAGAAGTGCTGCGACGCGCGGCGCGATGTTCTTGCCGGTCGTGGTGGCCGGCGCGAGGAACGCGTCGTGGCTGCCCATCAGTTCGACGACCAGCGGCGCGACGTTTTCGGCCAGATTATGGGCATAGGCGGCATCGTCGGCGACCAGCACCTTGGTAACGCCGGCGATCTGCGCTGCGGCCTGCGCCACCGCGTCGACGCCTTGCCCCGCGACCAGCAGTTCGACCTCGCCCAGCTTCGCCGCGGCGGTGACGGTGGCATAGGTCGCGTCCTTGACCGCCTGCCCGTCATGTTCGACCCAAACCAGCGTCTTCATGCGACCACTCCCAGCGTCTTCAACTTGCCGACCAGTTCGTCGACATCGGCGACCTTCACGCCCGCCTGGCGCTTGGCCGGTTCCTCGACCTTGACGGTCGTCAGGCGCGGGCTGACGTCCACGCCCAGATCTGCGGCGGTCTTGGCCGCCAGCGGCTTCGACTTCGCCTTCATGATGTTGGGCAGCGAGGCGTAGCGCGGTTCGTTCAGGCGAAGGTCGGTGGTGACGATCGCCGGCAGGTTGAGCGCGACCGTCTCCAGCCCGCCATCGACTTCGCGCGTCACGTTGACCTTGTCGCCCGACACCTCGACCTTGCTGGCGAAGGTGCCCTGCGGATAGCCGGTGAGCGCCGCCAGCATCTGGCCGGTCTGGTTGTTGTCGTCGTCGATCGCCTGCTTGCCGAGGATGACCAGCTGCGGTGCTTCCTCGTCGATCACTGCGTTCAGCAGCTTGGCGACGCCCAGCGGCTCGACCTTCGTCTCGCTGGTGATCAGGATCGCACGGTCGGCGCCCATCGCCAGCGCGGTGCGCAGCGTGTCCTGCGCCTTCTGCTCGCCGATCGAAACGACGACGATCTCGGTCGCCACGCCCTTTTCCTTCAGGCGGATCGCTTCCTCGACCGCGATCTCGTCGAACGGGTTCATGCTCATCTTGACGTTGGCAAGGTCGACACCCGACCCGTCCGCCTTCACGCGGGGCTTCACATTGTAATCAAGCACACGCTTGACCGGCACCAGCACCTTCATGGGCACTCCCTCTCAAAACGTTTTGCGCGGTGGCATCGCGGGTTTCTGTGGCGGTTTTGCGTGGGTTTCGCAAGTCCGGTATGGAAACGCCGGGACGCCGTAGCGGCAGGCGGCGACCCTAGCCCGAATCACCTTGTCACCCCAACGAAAAAGGGCCCGGACGTTTCCGCCCGGACCCCATTCCAATCGATTCCGTCGTCAGAACAACCGGACGATCACCGTCATGACCAGCGCGCCCGCCGACATGCCCTTCGCAAAGGACCATGCCAGCCGAGCCGGGCCGGGCGATCGCCGGACCGCCATGGATCAGGCGGCCTTCTGGACTTCCGCGACGATCTTCTTGGCGGCATCGCCCAGGTCGTTGGCCGGAACGATCGCCAGGCCCGAATTGGCGAGGATGTCCTTGCCGGCCTGCACGTTCGTGCCTTCGAGGCGGACGACCAGCGGCACCGACAGGTTCACTTCCTTCGCGGCGGCGACGATGCCTTCCGCGATAATGTCGCACTTCATGATCCCGCCGAAGATGTTGACGAGAATGCCCTTCACCGCCGGATCGGCGAGAATGATCTTGAACGCCGCGGTGACCTTTTCCTTGTTCGCGCCGCCGCCGACGTCGAGGAAGTTGGCAGGGAACATGCCGTTCAGCTTGATGATATCCATCGTCGCCATGGCGAGGCCGGCACCGTTGACCATGCAGCCGATGTCGCCGTCGAGCTTGATGTACGCCAGGTCGTACTTCGACGCCTCCAGTTCCATCGCGTCTTCTTCGGTGGTGTCGCGCAGTTCCATCAGGTCCTTGTGACGGAACATGGCGTTGCCGTCGAAGCCGACCTTGGCGTCGAGCACGACCAACTTGTTGTCTTCGGTGACGGCCAGCGGGTTGATCTCGATCTGCTCGGCATCGGTGCCGAGGAACGCGTCGTACAGCTTCGACGCGACGCTGGCGGCCTGCTTGGCGAGGTCGCCGGTCAGTTCGAGCGCGGCGGCGACGGCGCGGCCGTGGTGCGGCATGAAGCCGGTCGCGGTGTCGATGTCGATCGAATGAATCTTTTCGGGCGTGTCGTGCGCCACGGTTTCGATGTCCATGCCGCCTTCGGTCGAGGCGACCATCGACACGCGGCCGGTCGCGCGGTTGACGAGCAGCGCGAGGTAGAATTCCTTCGCGATGTCGACGCCGTCGGTCACGTACAGGCGGTTGACCTGCTTGCCCGCGTCACCGGTCTGGATCGTGACCAGCGTGTTGCCGAGCATGTCCGTGGCGTGGGCGCGGACTTCCTCGGCGGTCTTGGCGAGGCGGACGCCGCCCTTCGCATCGGGACCCAGTTCCTTGAACTTGCCCTTGCCGCGGCCGCCGGCATGGATCTGCGCCTTCACGACATAGAGCGGTCCGGGCAGCTTCGACGATGCTTCGACGGCTTCCTCGACGCTCATCGCCGAGAAGCCGGCCGGCACGGGCACGCCGAACTTCGCGAGCAGTTCCTTGGCCTGATATTCGTGAATGTTCATGGATTCGCCTTCCGCCTCTCGGGTGGGTGCCTGATAGTTGGCAAAGTTGCCGCGCGTAAAGCACATGCGGATGGCCGAATCCAGCCCAAATCGACCTTAATGCAACTGCGTCGCAGATGCTATAGATGAGGCGAGGGACGATATCGGCGGGCGCGGCCGGCGAGCGGGGCGCGTAAGGACAGCGCGGTAAGGCGTCGCAATGTACCGGGCGAGCCGCTATATGCCCGCGATGCACTGGGCAATCGGCATCCTGATCTTCCTCGCCACCGTGATCTTCATGGAGGGCTTCGCCTATGTCGCGCATCGCTGGCTGATGCACGGGCCGGGCTGGTTCCTGCATGCCAGCCATCATCGCCCGCGTCATGGCAATTGGGAGTGGAACGACCTGTACGCCGCGATCTTCGCGGTGCCGTCGATCGTGCTGCTGCTGGGCGGCGTGCAATGGGGCTGGTGGCCGGGCACGATCTGGATCGGCGCCGGTATCGCGGCCTATGGCGCGATCTATTTCGGGTTCCATGACATCATCGTCCATCGTCGACTGCAGCACCGCTATCTGCCGAAATCCAGCTATATGAAGCGGATCATTTCCGCCCACCGGCTGCACCATGCGGTCGAGACGAAGGACGGTACGGTCAGTTTCGGCTTCCTCTGGGCGCCCAGGCCCGAGGATCTGAAGGCCGAGCTGAAGCGGCGCGGCAATGCCGGGGTGCGTGCGGCCACGGCGAAGACCCGCGACCCCGTCGAGCATCCATGACCCCCGAAGGCTGGCAGGCACGCGCGCTGTCATGGGCGCTGGCGATCTTCGCCACGCTGGCGATGGTCGGGGCGGTCGCGACCATGTCGACCGATGGTGGAACGTCGCGTAACGCTGCCGAAGGCGGCACGGGCGAGGTGCAGCCGGTCGATCCGCGGACCGGTGCACCGGTGCCGGCGACACCGCCCGCGCCCTTCACCACCGGCGCGCCCCGGGTCGAGACGCCGCAAAGCATCGCGACCGCACGACAGGCCGAGGCCACGCGCGCGGTGTCGCGCTGGCTCGAAGTGCTGACCTATGCCGTGCTGGCACTGGTCGCGGTGCTGGCGGTCGGTGTGCTGGCACTGTTCCGCATCGCCCAGGCGCTGAACGAACGACGCGACTGAGGCCATGATCGACGATCCGTTCTTCTACTTCGTCGCCGTGATCGCGGTGGCGATGCAGGGGATGGCCAAGGGCGGTTTCGCCGGCATGGGTGCGCTGTCGATGCCGTTGCTGGCGCTGGCGATCGACCCGGTTCGCGCCGCCGCGATCCTGCTGCCGATCCTGATCGTGCAGGATGTGGTCGGCGTCTGGGCGTTTCGGCGGACGTTCGACGGGTGCGTGCTGGGATGGATGCTGCCCGGCGCGGTGATCGGCATCGCCCTTGGCTATGGCTTTGCCGCATTGGTGTCACCTTCGGCGGTATTGGCGGCGGTCGGGCTGATCTCGATCCTGTTCGGCGGCTGGCGGTTGTGGACCGAGCGGCACGGCATGCCGGTCGCCAGCCGTTCGCCGGGCTGGGTCGGCACCTTGTTCGGCGTCGCATCGGGGATCACCAGCCAGATCGCCCATGCCGGACAGCCGCCGTTCCAGCTCTGGGTGCTGCCGCGCCAACTTCCGCGTGACGTGCTGGTCGGCACGACTGCGCTGTATTTCTGCGCGGTCAACTGGCTGAAGGTGCCGGCCTATATCGGGCTCGGCCAGTTCACGCGCGCGAACCTGCTGACCTCCGCCGCGCTGCTGCCGGTGGCGATCGCAACGACCTTCGGCGGGGTGTGGCTGGTGCGGCGGGTGTCGGCGAAGCGATTCTATACGCTGATCTATGTGCTGATGATCGTGGTGGGGGTGAAGCTGGTGTGGGATGGGGCAAGGTGAATGTCGGGAAATATAGCACCGGGTTGGTCGTATAGTCTGGCAAGGATACGGAACCCCGAAAAGCCGATTCCGTTTTCGGTCATAACGGAGGCGAAAGGGTAAGCCGTTAGATGCGGACTGGGTCTGGACCATATCGCCGCGTGACGGATGGAGAGCTGCGTTCGATCTTCTATCTCACGCCGCAATCTGGAAAGTCTGCCTGGTTCGTTCCAAGTTGGTTGTCCACGACGCGGCCACCACCCGGCACAGATAACCCGGTCGTTAGAAACCTGTTGCGTGCAATGCTCTACGTTCATGCGCTCCCATCACAGGAACAGTAATTACGAAGCCTAATTACGCAGCATCTCAAGGAGCGCAACGATATTGCGATCCGAGCCAAGCTATTGTCTCTTACAACGCAGATCAGGGAAAACCTTGAACGTTCCCGGCTTGTCTGCTAGAAAAGCTTTATCGACAGTTTTATCAGGAACTGAAAAAACTGTAGATACCTCCGAAATTGCCGCAGATTTCATGTCGGATCCTTTCTCATCAAGCGCAGCAAGCGGCGGTTCGGCAGCTATCGCTAACCGGGCGAAGAACTTTTCCGCCGGAGCGTTTGCGAAAGGCTCGGCAATGGGAATGTTTGCAATCGGCTTAACGAACTTTTTCGGTGGAAAATCAAAAGATTATTACGAGTTCTACGTCAAAAGGATTTCAGATGAACTCGCCGTCCGAGGGATCCCGCCGAGCAGCCTTTGAGATTCCGGCGACATTCGCGGTCGGAATAGTCGGATGGTTACTGTCCCATTTGCTTCGGAGCGAATTTGCCGCGCCTGCGGGCCGCACATGGCTGTGGATTTGTGCCGCGGTCTCACTGGTTGTAGCCTATGGGATCGCGGTCAAGCGCGGCCTGTTTCCACTGTCGTGGATGTTGCAGTTCATTGTCACCTACCTTCTCATGCAAATCCTCCTGCAGGTCGGTTTTTCCTACGGTATCGTTTCTTTCTGACCGACCGGTACGCGCGGCAGGGCGGTTTGTAGCCTGTGGGGCCGTTGTCGGTAGGTGACATTGGCTTTGTCGATGCCGGACGGGGCGCGCGTGGCGATGTTTCGCGCAGGGGGTGAATAGTCGACCTGCTGCGGTGCAAAGTGAAGCGAGCGTTCGGACGCGACGGGGGCGGCCATGATACGGCTGATATGGTCCGGAGTGTGGCGGAACGAACGCCAGCATAGGGGCGATAGCGGGCGTTGCGTTACGCCCCTTTCACCTTCCTGCGGCCGGTTCCCCTCTGCGTGAACGGGGAAGGTGCGAACGGGAGGCACTTAACGCCAGGGGCGTGCGTTATCAGGGTGCTTGGGGGGCCTTCATGATTTCGACGTCGCGCATCATCTGGTTCGTTCGTACTGCCGCCCGGCAAATCTGGTTTCGCGCGGCGCTGATCAGTCTGGCGAGCGTGGTGGTGGCCGGGTTCGCCGGGATCGCCGCGCGCCTCATCCCCTATGAATTCACCGGCGATATCGGCCAGAATGCGGTCGGGACCGTGCTGGAGATCATCGCGTCGTCGATGCTGGCGGTCACGACCTTTTCGCTGACGGCGATGGTCAGCGCCTATTCGTCGGCAACGCAACTGGCGACGCCGCGCGCGACGCAATTGATGATTTCCGACCGCACGTCGCAAAATGCGCTGTCGACCTTTCTGGGCGCGTTCATCTTTGCGGTCGTCGGCGTGATCGGGTTGCAGACCCGGCTCTATGGCGGGCAGGGGCGCGTGGTGCTGTTGCTGGCGACGGTGCTGCTAATCGTGCTGGTCGTCGTGACGCTGTTGCGCTGGATCGCGCATCTGGCGGCATTCGGGCGGATGGCGGACGTGATTGACCGGGTCGAGGATGCGGCGTGCAAGGCGATGGCCGCCTTTGCCAAGAATCCCTATGGCGGCGGCCGGCCGGCCATCGCGCTGCCACCCGGAAACGGGGCCGTCACCGCGAGCCGGATCGGCTATGTCACCCATATCGACGTCGCCGCGCTGGCGGCGCTGGCGGAAAAGCATGACGTCGCGATCCATGTCGAAGCACTGCCGGGCACGCTGGTCCATGACGGGCGACCGTTGCTGCGGATCGCCGGCAGCCCCTGCGACGATGCGGCGCGTCGCGCGATGGCCGATGCGTTCGTCATCGAGCGGCACCGGCGGTTCGATCATGATCCGCGGCTGGGGCTGATCGCGCTGGGCGAGATTGCCGGGCGGGCGCTCTCGCCGGCGGTCAACGATCCCGGAACCGCGATCGAGGTGGTCAATGCGCTGTTGCGCACGCTCTCGCTGCTGCCCGCCGATGCGCCGCCGCCCGATGCCGAACTGCCGCCGGTCTATCTGCCGCGACCGGGCGCGGGGGAGATGATCCGCGACGGCTTCGTGCCGATCGTTCGCGACGGCGCGGGGCAGGAGGAGGCGGCGGTGCGGGCGTTGAAGGCGCTGGCGGCACTTGGCGAGGCATTGCCGCATGCCGCCGATACGACGCGGGCGCTGACCGCGGAGTTACGGCGCAACGTCGAACGCGCGATGGACAGCAACGCGGCGATCGCGCGGACCCTGGGCCGGGAGGCGGCGGATTGAGCCGGTGTCTCCGGGAATAACGGACCGGTTCTCGTCACCCCGGCGCGGGACCGGAGGGGAAGGGTCGGTCGAACAGGCCCGACACCGATGCTTCCCCGGCGATGCGGCGACCCGCTACGCCTTACGCCGCGCTGCAAGGTGACGGGGCCGATCGGACGTGACAGGATCGATGCTCCTGCCCGCGATACGGACGGACGACTCGTCCGGCGGCAGGGACGGGAGAGGAACGATGTCGCGACTGGTCAGGCAGCTGTCGGCCTATGCCGAATATCACCGCAACGGGCATAATGTCGCGACGCACATGGTCGGCATTCCGCTGATCCTGTTCGCCATCGCCGTGCTGTTGTCGCGACCGGCGATCTTGCTCGGCGAAGGGGTGGCGGTCACGCCGATGATGGTCGTCGCGGCGGTCGCGGGGGTCGGTTATCTGCGGCTCGACCTGATGTTCGGCGCGGTTCTGACGGTGTTCCTCGCGCTGATCGCATGGGTGGGCAGCGGGATCGCCGCTTGGTCGACGGGCGCGTGGCTGGCGGTCGGGCTGGGCAGCTTCGTGATCGGATGGACGCTGCAGTTCGTCGGCCATTATTGCGAAGGGCGCAAACCCGCCTTCGTCGACGACCTGTCCAGCCTGTTCGTCGGGCCGTTGTTCGTGGTGGCCGAGCTTGCGTTCATGCTCGGGCTGCGGCGGGCGATGGAAAATGCCCTCCGCAGCCATTGACGGGAGCGTGGCGGCACCCCGCCCGGCTCAGTCGAACAGGCTGGAGACCGATGCCTCTTCGGCGATGCGGCGGATCGCTTCGGCCAGCAAGGGTGCGATGGTCAGGTGGCGGATCTTCTGCCCCTGCGCGATCACGTCATGGTTGCCGATCGAATCGGTGATGACCAGTTCTTCCAGCGCCGATGCCTCGACCCGGGCGACGGCGCCGCCCGACAGGACGCCATGGGTGCAATAGGCGACGACGCCGACCGCGCCGGCCTGCTTGAGCGCCGCGGCCGCGTTGCACAGCGTGCCGGCCGAATCGACGATATCGTCGATCAGGACGCAGAAGCGGCCCTCGACATCGCCGATGATGTTCATGACTTCCGATTCGCCGGCGCGCTCGCGCCGCTTGTCGACGATGGCGAGCGGCGCGTTGTGGAGGCGCTTGGCAAGGCTGCGGGCGCGGACCACGCCGCCGACGTCGGGCGACACGACCATCAGGTTATGCTCACCGAAGCGGGTCTTGATGTCCTCCGACATGACCGGCGCGGCATAGAGATTGTCGGTCGGGATATCGAAGAAGCCCTGAATCTGCCCGGCGTGCAGGTCGACGCACAGCACGCGGTCGGCGCCGGCTTCGGTCACGATGTTGGCGACCAGCTTGGCCGAGATCGGAGTGCGCGGGCCGGGCTTCCGGTCCTGTCGCGCATAGCCGAAATAGGGGATGACGGCGGTGATGCGACGCGCCGACGCGCGTTTCAGCGCGTCGATCATGATCAGCATTTCCATCAGATTGTCGTTGACCGGATAGCTGGTCGACTGAACGACGAACACATCCTCGCCGCGGACATTTTCCAGCACCTCGACGAAGATTTCCTCGTCGGCGAAGCGGCGCACGCTGGCCTTGGTCAGCGGGATTTCCAGATAGTCCGCGATCGCGGTCGACAGGGGAAGGTTGGAATTGCCCGCCAGCAGCTTCATGGGTGCGCCCGTATCCATGATGGAAAAGATTGGGAGCGCCATAGAGCGCGCGGACGAATTGTGAAACCCATGTGACGCCCGCGTTTGCGCCGATGCGACAAATGGGCGAGAGGGCTGCCCCATGACCGTCACCCGTTTTGCCCCCAGCCCGACCGGCTTTCTCCACATCGGCAACCTGCGCACCGCGCTCCACAACTGGATGTTCGCGAAGAAGGCGGGCGGGCGGTTCCTGCTCAGGATCGACGATACCGATGGCGTACGCAGCGAGGAGCGGTTCGTCGAGGCGATCCGGCGCGATCTGGCGTGGCTGGGGCTGGTGCCGGACGGCGAGGCGCGGCAGTCGGCGCGGTTCGATCGCTATGAGGCGGTGTTCGCCGACATGGTCGCCAGCGGACGCATCTATCCGGCCTATGAGACGCCCGAGGAGCTGGATTTGCGGCGCAAGATCCTCGCCGGGCGGGGGCTGCCGCCGGTCTATGATCGCGCGGCGCTGAAGCTGACCGACGACGAAAGGGCGCGGCTGGAGGCAGAGGGGCGGCGGCCGCACTGGCGCTTCCGGCTGGAGGCGGCGCCGATCGAATGGGACGATATGGTCCGGGGGCCGCAGCGGTTCGACGGGGCGCTGCTGTCCGATCCGGTGGTGCGGCGCGCCGACGGGTCGTGGCTGTATCTGCTGCCCTCGGTGATCGACGATGCCGATATGGGGGTGACCCATGTCGTGCGGGGCGAGGATCATGTTTCCAACACCGCGACGCAGATGCAGATGTTCAACGCGATGGGGGCGGTGCCGCCGGCCTTTGCGCATGAGGCGCTGCTGGTGGGCAACGAGGGCAAGCTGTCGAAGCGGCTCGGGTCGCTGGGCGTCGAGCATTTCAGCGAAGCGGGGATCGAGCCGGAGGCGGTGGTTGCGCTGCTGGCGCGGCTGGGGACCAGCGATCCGGTTGAGGCGATGGTCGATCCCGCGCCGCTGATCGAAGCGTTCGATTTCGGCCGGTTCGGGCGGGCGCCGGCGCGGTTCGACGAGGGCGAACTGGCGCAGGTGAATGCGCGGATCGTCCACCAGCTGCCGTTCGAGCGGGTCGCGGACGCGCTGCCCGCAGGGATGGACGCGGCGGCATGGGACGCGGTGCGCGGAAATTTGGAGCGGGTGGCGGACGCCGCCGACTGGTGGCGGGTGGTGACCGGGCCGATCGACACGCTGCCGGTGGGCGAGGAGGACCGCGCGTTCCTCGACCGGGCGGCGGAGGTCGCCGCAGAGCTGGTATGGACCGATCCATGGGCCGAACTCACCGCCGCGTTGAAGGCGGAGACGGGGCGCAAGGGCAAGGCGTTGTTCCTGCCGCTGCGCCGCGCGCTGACCGGCATGGACCATGGGCCGGACATGGCCGCGCTGCTGCCGCTGATCGGCCGCGAGCGAGCGATCGCCCGGCTGAAAGGCTGACGCGCACGTCAGCTTTACACCGCCCCCGATAGGGTATCTCATCGCATCGGCCGACTGGACGGCAGGAGAGTCGAATCGAGAAGGACGGTGGCATGGCATATCAGGGACAACGTGGCCTGAACCCGGTTGGGTTGGGTATTGCGATTGCGATCAATGGCGGCCTGCTGGCCGTGGCGATCCTGACGGCGACGACGGTAGTCACCCGGATCGACCCGTGGAAGCCGATCGAAGCGGTCAACGTCCCCATCGAACCGCCGCCCCCGCCGATCGACGAGCCGAAGCCGGTCGAGAAGGCGTTGCCCGATCCCGCACCCGTCCCGCTGCCCTATACGCCGCCGGCACCCTTCCCCGTGCCCGGCCCGGTCGTCACCAGCACGGACACCATGCCGTTGACGCCGCCGCTGCCGACGGTTCCGTTACCCACGACGCCGAGCGGCGCGGGAACCGGCAGCCCGGTGACGATACCGACCCCGCTGCCGGTGCTGGTGAACGCCAGCATCGACCCGCGCTATCGCGCCGATTTCCAGCCCGACTATCCCGCGTTCGAACGCAATCTGGCGCGCGACGGCGTGGTCGTCGTCCGCGTGCTGGTGGGGGCGAATGGCCGGGTGGGCGCGGTCGAACAGGTCAGCGCGACCAGCGACGCGTTCTTCGACGCGACCAGGCGGCGCGCGCTGTCGAAATGGCGCTTCCGCCCGGCGACCCGCGACGGGGTGGCGGTCGAAAGCTGGCGTGAGATGACGGTGCGGTTCAACATGGAGGATCGCTGATCGGGATGGCCCCTACTTCGGCGGGGTAGGGGTCGTAAGAAGAATGGGTTCACGCGAAGGCGCGGAGACGCGAAGGGTTGCGTCCCGGGCGACGTCGGCGCGAACGGGAGACCGTTTCGCCGGTTGCCAGGTTCGATCGGGGCCGCTGACGCGGGTCGGGTCGCGGCGGGCGCGACCCTTCGCGTCTCCGCGCCTTCGCGTGAATCAACCTTCTTCTATGCCTGCCCAAGGACTGGCGATTACTCGCCCCCGCGACTATCTTGGGCAACGTGAAGCTGCGCCATCTTTTCTCGCCGATCCATGCCATTCGCGATTTCGCGAACTTCGCCCGCGCGCGCGAAAAGCATGAATGGTGGTTCCTGCTCGCGTCGATCTGCGTCGTGCTGGTGATCGGATGGGCGTTCGTCCACGATTCCTATTTCGAGCGCGCGTACAAGCCGAACATCATCTACGTCGAAAGCTGGCCCGAAAACCGCACCGACGAAGAGATCATAGCCCAGCAGCAGATCGACCTGGCCAAGGAACGCGCCGAGGCTGCCGCGTTCGAGCGCGAACGCGCCGCGCGGCAGGCCGAGTGGAAGAAGATCGACGACAAGCTGAAAAGCTGGGGCATCTGACCCGCTTGTCCGTTCGCGATGCCGCCGACGACGCGCGCTGGATGGGCGTCGCATGCACGCTGGCCGAGCGGACGCGGGGCCGGACCGCGCCCAATCCCAATGTCGGTTGCGTGATCGTACGCGAGGGCCGCGTCGTCGGGCGCGGCTGGACCCGCGCGGGGGGGCGGCCCCATGCCGAGGCGGCGGCGCTGGAACAGGCCGGCGATCGTGCGCGGGGCGCAACCGCCTATGTCACGCTGGAGCCGTGCGCGCATGTCTCGCCACGCGGACCGGCCTGTTCGGACCTGCTGGTGGCGAGCGGCGTGGCGCGGGTCGTCATCGGCCTGACCGACCCCGATCCGCGCACCAACGGACAAGGGATTGCGCGGCTGCGCGCCGCCGGGATCGAGGTGACGTGCGACGTGCGGGCCGAGGAAGCGGTGCGGAGCATGGCCGGGTTCCTGACGCGGCAGGCGCTGGGGCGGCCGTTCGTCACGCTGAAGCTGGCGCTGTCGTTGGACGGTGCGGTGTCGCGGGCCGATGGGCAGAGCCAGTGGATCACCGGCCCCCCGGCGCGGGCGCATGGCCATCTGGAGCGCAGCCGGCACGAAGCGATTCTGGTCGGGCGCGGCACGGCGGAGATCGACCGGCCGACGCTGAACGTCCGCCTGCCCGGCCTTGGCGAGCGCAGTCCGCAGCGGGTGGTGCTGTCGGCGGATTGCGCGGCGCTGGACGGGTTCACCATGCTGGCCGGGATCGAGGCGCTGGGCGACCTGCCGGGCGATCACGTGCTGGTCGAGGGCGGCGCGGCGACGGCGGCGGCGTTCCTGCGCGCCGATGCGGTCGACCGGCTGCTGCTGTACCGCGCGCCGATCCTGATCGGCCATGGGCGGACGCTGCCCGATATCGGCCTGCCCGATCTGGCACAGGCGCATGGGCGGTGGCGGCTGCACGACGCCCGCATGCTTGGCAGCGACCGGCTGGAGGTCTACGAGCGCGTCAGGATCGGGCGATAGCAGTTGTCCGTCATTCCCGCGAAAGCGGGAATCCATAGCCGCTGACGTCTCGGCTCTTTACCAGCCGTCAGCGTGTATGGGTCCCCACCTGCGCGGGGACGACGAACAGGAAAGCGTCGATCGATCCGCGAAAAGGAGCGAAGCGTGTTCACCGGGATAGTCAGCGACGTAGGGCGCATCGAATCGATCGACGGACCGGGCGACCTGCGCGTCCGCATCACTTGCGCCTATGACACCGCCACCATCGATATGGGCGCGTCGATCGCGTGCTCGGGCGTGTGCCTGACCGTGGTCGAAAAGGGGCCGGGCTGGTTCGCGGTCGACGTGTCGGGCGAGACGGTGTCGCGCACCGCCGACCAATGGGTCGCGGGACGCCCGCTGAACCTCGAACGCGCGTTGAAGCTGGGGGACGAGCTGGGCGGGCATATCGTCACCGGCCATGTCGACGGCGTCGGGCGGGTGGTAGAGACGGTTGCCGACAAGGATTCGACCCGCGTGACCTTTGCGATCGACCCAGCGCTCAGCCCGTTCGTCGCGACCAAGGGGTCGGTGACGATCGACGGTGTGTCGCTGACCGTCAACGACGTGGCGGATGACGCCGAGGGTACGCGCTTCACCGTCAACCTGATCCCCCATACCCAGGCGGTCACGACGCTTGGGACCCTCACGCAAGGGCAGTCGGTCAATATCGAGATCGACGTGCTCGCCCGTTATCTGATGCGAATGGAACAAGTCCGTGGCCAACGCTGAACTGGCGGGTCTCCGCCACGCTTTCCTGTCGTCCCCCGAAGAGATCATCGACGAAGCCCGCAACGGGCGGATGTTCATTCTGGTCGACGACGAAGACCGCGAGAATGAAGGCGATCTGGTCATCCCGGCGCAGATGGCGACGCCCGATGCGGTCAATTTCATGGCGCGGCACGGGCGGGGCCTGATCTGCCTCGCCATGACCAAGGCGCGAGTCGAGCAGCTCGGCCTCGACCTGATGGCGCGCAACAACGGCACGCGGCATGAAACCGCCTTCACCGTCTCGATCGAGGCGCGTGAGGGGGTGACGACCGGTATCTCCGCCGCCGACCGCGCGCGGACGATCGCCGTCGCGATCGACGCCAGCAAGGAAGCGTCGGAGATCGTGACGCCGGGCCACGTCTTCCCGCTGGTCGCGCGCGAAGGCGGGGTGCTGGTGCGCGCCGGCCATACCGAGGCGGCGGTCGACGTATCGCGTCTTGCCGGCCTCAATCCTTCGGGCGTGATCTGCGAGATCATGAACGAGGACGGCACCATGGCGCGGATGGACGATCTGGTCGGCTTCGCGCAGCTGCACGGCCTGAGGATCGGCACGATCCGCGACCTGATCGCCTATCGCCGCCGCCACGACCATCTGGTCGAGAAGCGCGCGGAAACGGTGTTCGAGAGCGAATGGGGCGGCGAATGGCGCGCCATGACCTTCTGGAACAAGGCGACGGGCAGCGAGCAGGTCGCCTTGGTCAAGGGGCTGATCGATCCGGGCAAGCCGACGTTGGTCAGGATGCACGCGCTGTCGCCGTTCGCCGACCTGTTCGGCGAAGGCGGCGAGCGCGGCGGATTGCTCAGCAAGTCGATGCGGATCATCGGCGAGGAAGGCGCGGGCGTCGTGGTCGTCATCAACCGCCCGCGTCCCGATGGCCTCACCCTCGCCATCCATGCGCGCAGCGGTGCGCCGGTGCCGGAGATGGAGGAGCTGCGCGACTATGGCGTCGGCGCGATGATCCTCAACGAACTGGGCGTCGAGGACATGGTGCTGCTGACCAACACCCATCATACGCTGGTGGGTCTTGACGGATATGGGCTGAAGATCGTCGGCGAACGGCCGATCGTGGAGAATTGACATGGCGAAGGTGCTGATCGTCGAAGCCCGGTTTTACGACCATCTGAACGACCTGCTGCTCGAAGGTGCGCGCGCGGCGATCGAGGCGGCGGGGCATGACCATGAGACGGTGACCGTCCCCGGCGCGCTGGAAGTGCCCGGCGCGATCGCGATCGCCGATGCCGCCGAGACCTACGACGCGTTCGTCGCGCTGGGCGTCATCATTCGTGGCGAAACCTATCATTTCGAGGTGGTGTCGAACGAAAGCGCACGCGGGATCATGAACCTGTCGCTGGAAGGCGTGCCGGTCGGCAACGGCATCCTGACCGTCGAGAACGAGGCGCAAGCGCTGACCCGCGCCAGGCGCGACGAGAAGGACAAGGGCGGCGAGGCGGCCAAGGCGGCGCTGGCGATGCTGGCGTTGCGCGAGCGGTTTTCGGTGTAGCTGGACGCGGTACCCCGCGGTCCCTTTCACGTCACCCCCGGCGCAGGCTGGGGTCTCTCGCGGCTCCTTTCCCGTACTATCACGCCGAGACCCCAGCCTGCGCTGGGGTGACGTACGGGTCTGGCGGGGCGTGCCCGCGTCCTCAGGCCGGCGCCGTCGCCCCGACCGGCCCGACCTCCGCCGGCTCCCCGCGCGAATAGACGCCGGTGAGCAACCCTGCCGCCAATACCCGGCCGGCCATCGCGTCGACCACCGCGCTGCGCCCCGGATTGGGGTCGAGCTGCGGCGCGTCCTTCAACGCGAACAGCTGGAAGACGTAGCGATGCTCGCCATGTCCGGTCGGCGGATCGGGCGGCAGCCAGCCTTCGCGCAGATAGCTGTTGCGGCCGACATCGCCGTGCACCGCGTCGCCGTCACCATCGGGGCGGATCGCGCCTTCGGCCAATTGCCCGTCGGCGGCGGGGATGTCCCACAGGATCGCATGGACCAGAGGCTGTGGCGATGGCGCGTCGGCATCCTCGACGATCAGCGCCAGCGAGGTGGCCTCCGCCGGCACGCCGCGCCAGTGCAGCGGCGGCGAAACGCCATCGCCATCGGCGGTGAAGCGGTCGGGCAGGCGCTGGCCATCGGCGAAGGCGAGGCTGGCCAGATCGAGGCTGTCGAAGCTGCCCAAGGCCGGATCGACGATCGTCAGCTTGGACGCGCCCGCACGGACATTGCGCAACACCGCGCCCAGCCATCCCGGAACATGTTCGAGCATATGGCTCCTTTCGATGCTTGTCGCGACGACAACCGGTGAGCGGCGGGGCAGGGTCCGTGGAGCGGCCGAATTATTACGCGCGCGGCCGCCATCGGCCGGTCGGATACGATTCTCGCTTGTTGCGTTGCAGCAAGTACGAATGTTTTCAGGAGCCGTCCATGTCCGCATCGTCCGACTCGCCGCGCCTCGCCCTCGCGCTTCAGGGTGGCGGCGCGCATGGTGCCTATGGCTGGGGGGTGCTCGACCGGTTGCTGGAAGAGGATCTGCCGATCGTCGCGGTGAGCGGCGCGTCGGCTGGGGCGCTGAACGGCGCGGCGCTGGTGACCGGACTGGCGGCCGGGGGGCGGCAGGGGGCCAAGGACGCGCTGGCGCGGCTATGGGAATGCGTGTCGCGCAATTCGCCGTTGCAGGCGTTCGACAGCGATTTCTGGATGATGCCGGCGTTCGAGCCGTTTTTTCCGCCGGTCGCTGGAGTTCGGCAAGCTGGTCGGTCGCTATTTCGCGCCGCTGTCGCCGGGCCTGCGCGACATGCGGACGTTGCGCCGGGTCGTCGATAGCAGCATCGACCTGTCGCTGCTGACCGACCGCCAAGCGATCCCGCTGTCGATCGCCGCCACGCGGGTCGCGACGGGGGCCGCAAGGCTGTTCCACAACGACGTGATCACGCTCGACGCACTGATGGCGTCGGCCTGCCTGCCCGACCTGTTCGGCCCGGTGACGATCGATGACGAACCCTATTGGGACGGCGGGTTTTCGGCCAATCCGGCGCTCGAGCCGCTGATCTTCGGCGGGCATGGCCAGACCGACCTGCTGATCGTGCAGATCACGCCGTTCGCCACCCGCGATACGCCCGATTCGCTGGTCGAGGTGATGGCACGGATGAGCGATATCGGGTTCAACGCGTGCCTGCTGCGCGACCTGAAGGCGCTGACCGAGGTGCAGGCGATCGCCCGCCGCGCGCCGCCGATCGACGACAAGTTCACCGCACTGGCGCAGACCAACCTGCACCTGATGGAGGCCGCGCCGGCACTGTCCGAACGCGGGCCGAGCGGCAAGAGCGATACGCGCCGATCGCAGCTCGAGGCGCTGCGCGAACTGGGCCGGGCGACGGCCGACGCATGGCTCGCAGAGCATGGCGCCGAGTTGGGGCGGGGATCGACGCTGACCCGGTTGCCCGAGGCGGTGGCGGCCTGATCCGCTTCAGGCGGTGACGATCGCCCCGTCGTCGACCGTTACCGGCCATGCGGTAAGCGACTGGCCGGGGCAGGGGCCACCAAGGCAGCGGCCGTCCTCGATCGCGAACAGCGCCGCGTGCCAGCTACAGGTGATCGCGCTGCGGTCCGGCGTCAGATAGGCGTCGAGCGTCTGCGCCAGCGGCAGCCCCATATGCGGGCAGCGGTCGACATAGCCGAACACCGCTTCCCCCCGCCGCACGACGAAGCCGTGGAAGCGTCCGGCGCGCAGTTGCAGGACGTAATTGCGCGCGGTGCCGTCAGGGATGTCGGTCAGCGGACCGATCGTCACCCCGGCTGGCGTCGCGAAGACGCGTTCGTCGCTCATCCCGGCAGCTGTGCCTTGGCAAAGCCGGTCCAGACATCGTCATAGTCGAGCTGCATCGTCGGCGTGGTCATCGCCCAAGCGGTCGGGCGGACGACGTGGCGGGTTTCGAACATGAACGCCATGGTGTCGGCGATGCGATGCGGTTTCAGGTCGGCGGCGACCGCCTTCTCATAGCTCGCCTGATCGGGGCCATGGCCGTTCATCTGGTTGTGGAGCGATGCGCCGCCCGGCGCGAAGCCGCCTTCCTTCGCATCATAGGCGCCGGTCACCAGCCCCATGAACTCGCTCATGACGTTGCGGTGGAACCAGGGCGGGCGGAACGTGTCCTCCGCCACCATCCAGCGCGGCGGGAAGATCACAAAGTCGCAATTGGCCGTGCCTGGCGTGTCGCTGGGCGCGGTCAGCACGGTGAAGATCGACGGATCGGGATGGTCGAAGCTGACGGTATTGATCGTGTTGAAGCGGGTCAGGTCGTAACGGCACGGCGCGAGATTGCCGTGCCACGCGACCACGTCGAACGGCGAATGGTCGAGGGTGGTCGTCCACAGCCCGCCCTGGAATTTCTGGATGACCTCGCAGGGCGCATCGCTGTCTTCATACCATGCGGACGGCGTTTCGAAATCGCGCGGATTGGCGAGGCCGTTGGCGCCGATCGGGCCGAGGTCGGGCAGGCGGAACAGGCTGCCGTAATTTTCGCAGACATAGCCGCGTGCCGCGCCATCGGGCAGACGGATGCGGAAGCGGACGCCGCGCGGGATCAAGGCGATCTGGAGCGGGGCGATGTCGATCCGGCCCAGTTCGGTGTCGATCGCCAGCGCGCCCTGCTGCGGCACGATCAGCAACTCGCCGTCGGACGAGAAGAAGGCGCGCTCCATGTCCTTCGTCGCGGCGTAGAGGTGGATGCCGACCCCGCTCTGCGCGGCGACATCGCCGGTCGCGCCATAGGTAACGAGGCCGTCGACCCAGTCGGTCGGCGCGGTCGGTAGCGGCAGCGGGTCCCAGCGCATCCGGTTGGGGCTGGGCGGGGTGTCGATCGGGCCGGATTTCAGCTGCTGCGCGCCGGTATAGGGCACGAACGCGCCATGGTTGGCGGTCGGACGCAGGCGGTAGAGCCATGAGCGGCGGTTTTCCGCACGAGGCGCGGTGAAGGCGGTGCCGGACAGCTGTTCGGCATAGAGGCCGAAGGGAACCCGCTGCGGGCTGTTGCGACCGACGGGCAAGGCGCCGGCCACGGCTTCGGTAGCGATGTGGTTGGCGAAACCGGGGTGGTAGGTCATGGTCACCTCGTCAATCCTCCCCGGAACGGGGAGGGGGACCGTTCGCGGCGCGAACGGTGGAGGGGGCTGGCCTCGGATGATGCGCTGGTGGATGCCCCCCTCCACCAGCTTCGCTGGTCCCCCTCCCCGCGAGCGGGGAGGAGTGCGAACGCCGCCCGCCGGGCCGTCAGTCGCGGCGAAGCCGCGCCTTGTGGCCCGGCTCCGCTGCGCTGGCCGGACGGGGCCGGGTGCCTTCGCACCCGCATCCGGTCGATGCCTCAGGCATCGACCGTGATGACGCCCCGTCGAATCTGATCCAGTTCGATGCTCTCGTACAACGCCTGGAAATTGCCGTTGCCGAACCCTTCATTCCCCTTGCGCTGGATGATCTCGAAGAAGATCGGCCCGAACATCGGTTCGGTGAAGATCTGCAACAACAACCCTTCCTCGCCGACATTGCCGTCGATCAGGATGCGGTTGCGCTTCAGGCGTTCGAGGTCCTCGCCATGGCCGGGCACGCGCTTGTCGACCAGTTCGTAATAGGTCTCGATCGTGTCCTGCAACTTCACGCCGCGCGCGCGCAGTTTCTCGACCGTTTCGAAGATATCTTCGGTGGTGAAGGCAAGGTGCTGGATGCCTTCGCCATTATAGTCGCGAATGAATTCCTCGATCTGGCTCTTGTCGTCCTGGCTTTCGTTCAGCGGGATGCGGATCGCCTTGTCGGGCGCGATCATCGCCTGGCTGAACAGGCCGGTCGCCTTGCCCTTGATGTCGAAATACTTCTGCTCTTCGAAGCCGAAGATCTGGTTGTAGAAGGTCGACCAGGTCCGCATCTGCCCGCGCTTCACATTGTGGGTCAGATGGTCGAGCAGGTCGAGGCCGACATTATTCTCCGCTTCGGCTTCTGCCGCGCCGGGCACCTGTTCCCAGTCGTCGTAGAGCGAACCCGCATCGCCGTGCCGGTCGACGAGGTACAGCATCGACCCGCCGATCCCCTCCAGCGCATAGCCTTCGCCGAGCACCCCGCGCGACGCATCGGCCGGCCTGGCACCGCGCGCGACCGCTGCGTCGAACGCCGCCTTCGCATCGGCCACACGGAACGCCATGCCCGAGGCGGAGGGACCGTGCTGCGCAGCAAATTCCGCAGCATGAGCGTCCGGGATGCGGTTCAGCAACAGGTTGATCCGGCCCTGCTTGTACCGGACCACGTCGCGCGTGCGGTGCTTCGACGCGGCGACGAAGCCGAACTGTTCCAGCTGCTGCGCCATGCGGTCGAGATCGGGGGCGGTGAATTCGCAGAATTCGAACCCGTCGAGGCCCATCGGGTTGACGTCCATGTGATCCACGGCTGCATCCTCTCCAATTCGTATCAATTGATACCAATCTGTTCCTATCGCTCGGGCGAGTCAAGCGTCTCCCATGGCGGCGGCGACCAGCATGCGGCGAGGTGGTCGATGAAGGCGGTCACTGCCGGGCGCGGGTCGTCGGTATGAACGGCGTGGATGGCAAGGTCGCGCGGTCCTTCCCATGCCTGCAGCACGCGCACCAGCCGCCCCTCGGCCAGCGCCGGTCCGACATCCCAGAGCGAGCGCAGCGCGATGCCGACCCCGGCGAGCGTCAGTTCGCGGACGATCTCGCTGGAATTGGTGCGGACATGGCTACGGCCGGTCACCTGCGCCCGGCCGCCGGGCCGCAGCAGCGTCCATGGCAGCTGCCCCTCCGCCGCAAGCAGCCGGTGGTCGGCCAGTTCTCTGGGATGGGCCGGGACGCCATGCGTCGCCAGATAGGCCGGGCTGGCGCAAACGACGCGGCGATTGTCGGCCAGCCGCCGTGCGACATGGCCGGGGGGCGGGTCGGCGGTGATGCGGATCGCGCAATCGATCCGTTCGGCCGCCAGATCGACATAGCTGTCGGACAGCGTCAGTTCGAGCTGCACCGCCGGATGGTCGCGCAGGAAGTCGCCCAGAAGCGGCGCGATATGCAGCCGGGCGAACGAAGTCGGCGCGGCGATCCGCAGCGGCCCGGCGGGGGCGGCGGCGGCACCGGTCACCCGCGCCTCGGCCGCCGCCAGCGCCGACAGGATCGGGGTCAGGTCGGCATGCAGCTGCGCGCCGACCGGGGTGGGATGCAGCCGCCGCGTGGTCCGTTCGATCAGCCGCGCGCCCAGCCGCGCCTCGAACCGCGCCAGCCGCTTCGACACCATCGCGGGCGAGATGTTCAGCACCCGCGCGGCGGCGGCGATGCTGCCGGTGTCGAGGATCGCGGCGAACAATTCATGGTCGGGGTCGAGCGGCATTCGTTCCTCGGCGGAATGGCTGTGCTGCGATTATGGGTGGTTCCGGCGGGAAAGGCGAGGCGGTATGTTTCCTCCCAGCAACCGTCATTCCCGCCTGCGTCGGGATGACGAATGGGAGAAGTCACATGCCGGAAATCTTCGTCGAACGCGCGGGGTTGCAGGTCGCGGTCGAACTGGCCGCCTTCCTCGAACGCGATGCGCTGCCCGGCACCGGCATTCCGGCCGACTCCTTCTGGGAGGGGACCGCGGCGATCTTCGAACGGTTCGCGCCGGAAAATCGCGCGCTGCTCCACCAGCGCGACCGGTTGCAGGCCCAACTGGACGCATGGTTCAGCGAACGGCAAGGGCAGCCGATCGACCCGGCCGAGCAGGCGGCGTTCCTGCGCGAGATCGGCTATCTGGTCGAAGAGCCGGCGCCGTTCACCGTGCATCCCGACAATGTCGATCCGGAGATCGCGACGCTGGCCGGGCCGCAGCTGGTCGTGCCGATCCTCAACGCCCGCTTCCTGCTGAACGCCGCCAATGCGCGCTGGGGCAGCCTGTACGACGCGCTGTACGGTACCGATGCGCTTCCGGGCACGGCCGCGCCGGGCGGCTACGACGAGGCGCGCGGGCGTCAGGTGATCGAGCGGGCCAAGGCGTTTCTGGACGAGGCGGTTCCGTTGGCGAACGGCAGCTGGCGCGACTGGGCCGGAAGGGCGCCCGATCTGGCCGACCGCGCGCAGCTGGTCGGGCGGGCAGGCGACCATCTGCTGCTGCGCCACCATGGCCTGCATATCGAACTGGTGATCGATCGAACCCATCCGATCGGCGCCGGCGATCCGGCGGGGCTGGCCGACATCCTGCTCGAATCGGCGCTGACCACCATTTGCGATCTGGAGGATTCGGTCGCGGCGGTCGATGCCGAGGACAAGGTCGCCGCCTATGCCAACTGGCTTGGGCTGATGCAGGGCACGCTGACCGCCAGCTTCGCCAAGGGCGGTCGCGAGGTGACGCGGACGCTGGCCGCCGACCGGCGCTACGCCACGGCGGATGGCGGTGAGCTGGTGCTGCCCGGCCGCTCGCTGCTGTTCGTGCGCAATGTCGGGCATCTGATGACCACGCCCGCCGTCCGCCTGAGCGACGGTGCGCAAGCGCCCGAAGGCATCCTCGACGCGATCGTCACCAGCCTGATCGCGCTGCACGACCTGAACGGCCCGCGGGCCAACAGCCGCGCCGGATCGATCTATATCGTCAAGCCCAAGCAGCACGGGCCGGACGAGGTCGCCTTCACCGACCGGCTGTTCGACGCGGTCGAAGATCTGCTGATCCTGCCACGCCACACGATCAAGGTCGGGGTGATGGACGAGGAACGGCGGACGTCGGCCAATCTCGCGGCGTGCATCCATGCGGTGCGGCACCGGATCGTGTTCATCAACACCGGCTTCCTCGACCGCACCGGCGACGAACTGCACAGCGCGATGCAGGCCGGGCCGATGATCCCCAAGGGCGAGATGAAGGGCGCCGACTGGATCGCGGCCTATGAGGATCGCAACGTCCAGATCGGGCTGGCCTGTGGTCTTGGCGGGCGGGCGCAGATCGGCAAGGGTATGTGGGCCGCACCCGACCGGATGGGCGACATGTTGGCGCAGAAGATCGCGCATCCGATAAGCGGGGCGAGCACCGCCTGGGTCCCGTCGCCGACCGCCGCGACGCTGCACGCGCTGCATTATCACGCAGTCGATGTTGCGCAGCGACAGGCGGCACGGGCGGGCGAGCCGGTGGCGTCGCTCGACCGGCTGCTAACGCTGCCGCTGGCGATCGGGCGGAACTGGGAGCCGCAAGAGGTCGCGCGGGAGCTGGACAACAACGTTCAGGGCATTCTCGGCTATGTCGTGCGCTGGATCGATCAGGGGATCGGCTGTTCGAAGGTGCCCGACATCCACGATGTCGGCCTGATGGAGGACCGCGCGACGCTGCGCATCTCGTCGCAGCATGTCGCCAACTGGCTGCTGCACGGGGTCTGCACGACCGCCCACGTCGATGCCGCGTTCGAGCGGATGGCGGTCAAGGTCGATGCGCAGAATGCCGGCGACCCGGCGTATCGCCCGCTGGCCGGCGGCATCGCGCTACAGGCGGCGCGGGCGCTGGTGTTCGAGGGGCTGGAACAGCCGAATGGGTATACCGAGCCGTTGCTGCATGCCTATCGGGCGATGGCGAAGGCGGCGGGGTGAGGGCAGGATAGCGACATGACCGATCTTCGCCGCTTTCTTACCGAGGCACTCAGGCGGGTCGCAAACGGCGGCGAAATCGATAATGCCGAACTCGATGCCATCATAGCAGACCCTTTCGTTCTCGATCCCGCTGAACGGAAGGCGTGGGAAGAGTTGAGTCATTGGGCCGACGATACCGACATCAGAGCAAACGACGCCTGTTACGCCGTCCTCAAACGCGAGCGGATGCGAGATCGGCTGTCGGAGCTGAGTAGGGCTGGTGGCTGATTTTCGAGATCCCTATCCAGTGATCGCAACACCACCCGCCGCCGGCTCCAACACATTGATCGCCGCATACACCCGCGCCTCGATCTCCTCGCGCGGCAACCCCGCCGGGATCGGGTCGAGGAAACGGATCGTGATGACGCCAGCCCGGCTGGCCCCCTTGCGCGGCATGCAGTGGCCGCTGTCGAGCGCGACCGGGACCACGGGCAGGTTCAGCGCCTTGTACAGCCCGGCGAACCCTGAACGCAGCGGCGGGGCCTCGCCCACCGCGACCCGCGTGCCTTCGGGGAAGATCAGCACCGAGCGGTTCTCGGCCCTTGCCACGGCGGCTTCCTTCAGCATCTGGCGCAGCGCCTTGGACGAGGCATCGCGGTCGACGCCGATCGCGCCGTACGCACGCGCGGTCTTGCCCCAGAAGGGCATGTCGATCAGTTCGCGCTTCATCACGATCAGCGGGCCGTCGATCCGCTCCGCCATCTCCAGCGTCTCGAACATCGCCTGGTGCTTGACCGCGAAGAGGTAGGTGCCGGGCGGGCGCGCACCCTCCACCCGCACCCGCACGCCCAATATCCAGCGGGCGAGGAAGCGGTGGCCCCTGATCCAGACATGGGCATGGCTGTGCATCGCATCGCGCCCGATCCGCGCCGACAGCGGCGCGGTCAGCACGATAGGCACCGACGCGCCGTAGAACAGGATGCGGAACAGCAGGGTGCGGACCCACGCGATCACAGGTCGATCCCCAGCCGCATCACCAATCCCCGCACCAGATATTTGTTATATTCGCCGAACAGCAACGCGAAGCCGGGATTGGCGACGACCGGATCGCGCACGATCTCCACCGAATTGCCCAGCGCGTGCCGCAGCTCCATCGCCGCGCGCGCCATGTGCCAGTTGGACGTGACCAGCCGGACCGAGCGATAGCGGTTGCGCCGGACCCAGTCGGCGGTCTCATCGGCATTCGACCGGGTGTCGACCGCTTCATGCCCCAGATCGACGCAGCAGCGGAACAGCCGGCGCGGCGCCCCGTTCGCGGCGGCCAGCTCGCCCGGCCGTACATCGGGATCGACGCCGGTGACCAGCATCCGCTTCGCCTCGCCCCGCTCGATCACCGCCAGCCCACGCTCGATCCGGCCCGGACCGCCGGTCGGCACGACCACGCCATCGGTGTGTCTCGCTTCGGTCAGCGGCGTCGGCAACGTCACCGCAAACAGCGCGAAGCCCAGCGCATAGAGCAGCAAGGCGACCGCGAAGATGCGCCCCATCACAGCACCCGCGCCAGTCGCCGCAGCACCGCGACACGCGCCGCGAGCATGGCAAGGCCGGTAAAGGCGAAGGGCAGGGCGGCGACGAGTGCCCAGTCGAGCGGCACCAGCGTAACCCCGTCCGCCAATTGCGAGTCGAGCGTCGCCATCCGTTCGCCCAGCGCCACGACCACCAGCGCACCCGCCAGCACGCCGATCAGGCCGCCGGTCAGCGTATCCTGCCCGATGCGCCGCTGGAACAGGCGCGCGATCTGAAGGTCGGTCGAACCCAGCATATGCAGGATGTCGATCGTTCCGCGATGCGTATCAAGCCCCGCCCGCGCAACGAGCAGCACGACCGCGGCGGTGGCACTTGCCATCACCAGCACCAGCGCGAACGCGGTCAGCCCGATCGCACCGACGAAGGCGCGTACCGGCGCCAGCCATGTCGCATGGCGGTCGACCCGGATGCCGGCGCCGACCCCCTTGGCCAGCGCCTCGACCCGCGCGACCGCCGCGTCGTCGCCGCTACGCAGGTCGACATCGATCATCGCCGGCATCGGCAGGTCGGCGTCCAGCCCCGCTTCGCCCAACCATGGCCGCAGCAATTCGGCCAGCCGGGCGCGGTCGACCTCGCCCGCGCGGGCGACGTCCGCCGACGCCTTCAACCGGGCGAGCAGGCGGACGACCTCCGCATCGCGCGTCGCGGCGTCGCCTTCGATCACCTGTACCGTGAGCCGCGCGGCCAGCTGCCGGTCGAGCGCCCCGCCGGCGTTGCGGGTCGACAGGCCCAGTGCGGCGCTAAGCGTCGTCAGGAAGATCATGATCGCCATGATCCACACCATCGCGCGGCGCCCCTGCCGGTCATCGAGCAGCGGCTGTGCGCCCGCGCGTACCGTCATGGGACACCCGCGCCGTCGGTGCCGACCAGCCGCCCGCGATCCAGCTGCATCAGCCGCGCATCGGGCACGCGGTCGAGCAGGTGGTGATCGTGGGTCGCCATGACGACGGTGGTGCCCAGCCGGTTGAGCGAGGCGAACAGCTTTAGCAGCCGTTCGGCCATGTCGGGATCGACGTTGCCGGTCGGTTCGTCGGCGACGAGGATTTCGGGCCGGTTGATGACGGCGCGGGCGATGGCGACGCGCTGCTGCTCCCCACCCGACAGCGTCGGGGGACGCGCATCGGCGCGGTCGGTCAGGCCGACCCATGCCAGCATCTCGCCGACCGGTTCGGCGATGTCTTCCTCGGGCATCCCCGCAACGCGCAGGGGGAGCGCGATATTGTCGCGTGCCGAGATGTGCGGGACCAGCCGGAAGTCCTGGAACACCACGCCGATGCGACGGCGAAAGCCCGGCAGGCGCCCGCGCGGCGAGGTCACCATATCCTCACCGAACAGGCGGATGACCCCCCGGCTGGGGCGCTGCGACAGATAGAGCAGGCGCAGCAGCGACGTCTTGCCCGCGCCCGACGTGCCCAGCAGGAAATGGAAGGTCCCGGCGCTCAGCGAAAAGCTGACATCGCTCAGCGTTTCCGGCCCCTGACCATAGCGAAGACCGACATTTTCGAACTGAACGATGCTGGCCACGGGCGCCCTTGCTTCCACCGGTCCTTGTGCCCATCGCACAAGGTCGCAATTGTCTCAAGCACCACGCAATCGCGCCTTGCCATGGACCGCCAACCCGCCGTAGATTCAGGGATCGGATTATAGTCGCGCCCAGTTGGCTCCGCAGTGTGGCGGCCCGGCGCGGCCCATGCAGGGGGCAGGGGACGATGATCCTCGAATGTACGCAATGCCATATGCGCTATCTGGTCGCCGATTCCGCGATCGGGCCGGCCGGGCGCACCGTGCGTTGCGCCGGTTGCCGGCATAGCTGGTTCCAGCCGCCGGCGATGCTCGACCTCGGCACCACCGCCGCGGTCACGCCGCCCAGCGAACCGGTGCGGGCGCCGCAGCCGGCGATGGCCGATACCGTCGCCGACGCGCCGCGCCCGCGCACCGCGCCGCCGGTTCCGCCCGCTGCCGCCGCTCCCGACGCCCCCTATGCGGACACGCCGCGGCCTGCGCCGCTGCGGTCGCGCAGCACCGAACCGCGCCGCTATGTCGATCCGGAGGCGGAACGGGCCGAGCGCGGCGAGCCGATCAACGCCTTCGCCCATCAGGCGCCGTTCGTGCCGCGCCGCAACCCCGCGCGCCGCCGCACCGCCATCGCCGTCGCCGCCGGAGTCGCGATGCTCGCGGCATGCGGCGGCATCCTCTACACCGGCACGCCGGGCATCGCCGAACAGCTGGGGCTGCCGATCGCGTCGAGCGCCAGCGACGCGTTGAAGTTCGCGATCAACACGCCCGAACGCCGGCTGCTGTCGAGCGGCAACGAATTGTTCGCGGTGTCGGGGCGGATCATCAACGAAACCGGCAGCCGCCAGCGCATTCCCGACATTCGCGCGGTGTTGAAGGACAGCCAGAACCGCGACGTCTATAGCTGGACGATCCAGCCGCAAACGCGGGTGATCGGCCCGAGCGGGAGCCTCAGCTTCAACAGCGCGGCGCTCGACGTGCCGGCGAACGCCAAGGAACTCGAACTGAGTTTCGCGTCGGGATTGTAAGACGGTCAGAGACAGCGCGCGACCTCCCCCATCGTCACCCCGGACTTGATCCGGGGTCCCGCTTTTTATGGGCCGCGCGAAGAAGAAGCGGGACTCCGGGTCAAGCCCGGGGTGACGTAGAACGAAGCCTTTACGCCGCGATCGGAAAGCGCAACAGCCGGTCCTCCAGCGCGATCAGCGCCTCCGCGCGCGTCCCCACCGCCCGCACGATCTCCGGATGATGGGCGTCCAGTCCGCCGGTCAGCGACCCGAAGGCCGGCAGGATCAGCTTGGTCGCAGTCGCTACGAAACAGCGCCGCGACACGCCGCGTCCGCGCAGCTTCACGCGCAGCTTCGGGTGGAAATGGCCCGACAGTTCGGGGCGCGGCTCGGCCGGATCGGCTTCGTGGCGCAGCACCACGCCGTCGACCACCGCCTCGTCGACCACCCGCCCGCCGCAATGGTCGGCGACGACCCGGTCATGGTTGCCGGTGATCCACGTCCAGTCCGCCCCGCCGGTCAGCGCGCGCAGCCGCGCCTGCGCTTCCTCCGACAGCCGGTCGCACCCGCCGATATCGTGGAAGCTGTCGCCCAGGCACCAGATTTCCGCCGGCTGCGTCCGCGCGACCACCGCCTCGATCCCGGCGAGCGTTTCCAGCGTGTCATAGGGGGGCAGCATCTGCCCGAACTGGGCGAACCAGCTGGCTTTCTCGAAATGCAGGTCGGCGAGCAGCAGCGCGCGTCGCGTCGGCCAGAACAGGGCGCCGGCGGACAGGGCGTCAAAGGCGTGGCCGGCGAACGAAAGGCGAACCATGGCGTGCCTATAGCGTAGCCGGCGTGTCGCTCAAGCCGCGGGGGCGTAACGATCGGCCCCGGCGTCGGCCGCCTGAATGATCATGCCGCGATTCCAGGGCCGGAACCCCCGGCCGCTGCACGCCATACTGTCCTACAGGGTGATGACCTGTCATGGTCTTTCCCGCTCTTTCTCACGGTCCGTTCCCCTGCCGCCCGATGCTCCGGTTGGGTGCGTGCGAAACCGTGGCGAGTGTGAACTTAGTGAACTTTGGCTCCCGCACAGGCGCGCGCCGGTCGCTTGCTCACAGCCACACATCGACCACATGGATCGCCAGCCCGACCATCCCGCCGACCAATGTCCCGTTGATGCGGATATATTGCAGGTCGCGGCCGACCGCGTTTTCCAGCCGGCCGGTGATGGTCTGCGCATCCCAGCCGCGGACCGTGTCCGACACCAGCCGGACGATGCCGTCGCCATAATCCGCGACCGCGCCGACGACCGCGCGGCGGGCGAAGCGGTTGACCTTGGCTTTCAACACCGGATCGGACTGGAGCGTCCGCCCGAGCTGGCGCATCGCTTCCCCGATCGGGCCGGCGAGCGCCCGGTCGGGATCGCGTGCCGCGCGCAGCATGCCGCCGCGAATCTTCTCCCACACCCCCATCCACCATCCGGCCAAGGCCGGATTGTCGATCAGGTCGTTCTTCAGCCGCTCGACCTTGGCCTGCATCTCCGGCGAATGCTGCAGGTCGTGCGCCAGCAGCGCGAGGCCCTCATTCGCCTTGGCGCGCAGCGGATGGGCCGGGTCCTCGGCGACCTCGGCCAGCATCTTGTGCAGGCCGCGCACCACCGACGTCGCCAGCGTCTCGTCCAGCCCCGTCCAGCGCAGCACCGCCCCGGCGCGCTTCTGGATCATCGCGCGGACCAGTTCCTCGTTGGCGTCGAGCGTCTTGGACGTCCAGCGGATGATCGCATCGACCAGCGGCAGGTGCCGGTCGTCGGCGATCGCCGCTTCCAGCGTGCGGCCGAGCGCGGGCGACACCTGCATCGCGCGCAGCCGGTTGGCCAGCGCACCGCGCACCATCGTCCCGAACTGGTCGGGATCGAGTCCTTCGAGAATGTTGACCGCCAGTCGCGAGGCACCGTGACGCAGCCGCCCGCTGCGCGCCGCCGGATCGGCCAGCCACTTGCCCGCCGCGCCCGCCGCATCGACCCGGTGCATCCGCTGCGCGACGACCCGCGCGGTCAGGAAATTGTCGCGCAGGAACAGCGCCAGCGTATCGCCGATCCGGTCCTTGTTGCGCGGAATGATCGCGGTGTGCGGGATGGGCAGGCCCAGCGGATGGCGGAACAGCGCGGTGACCGCGAACCAGTCGGCCAGCCCGCCGACCATCGCCGCCTCGGCAAAGGACTGGACGAAGCCCCATGCCGGATGGACACCCTCCATCCGCCGCGACAGCAGGAACAGCGCGGCCATCGCCACGAGCATGAACGTGGCGAGCCGCCGCATGCGGCGGAGCGGAACAGGAACCGCATCACCGGCGCGGGCGATGCTGAGGGGGGATGCCATCACCGAGACAATCGCCGGCTGGCCGGAAAGTTCAATGGGGCGGGGTGATCCCGCCGCCATCTACCGTCGTCACCCCAGCGCAGGCTGGGGTCTCCTGCGGCTCCTGCTATGTGCTCTCACCGGGAGACCCCGGCCTGCGCCGCGGTGACGTTTATGGTCGGACGGCGACCGATCCTTACTCCGCCGCCGGCAGCGACTTGCGTCCGTCGCCCGGCGGCAGCGGCGCACCTGGCTTGTGGTCGATCGCCAGCCCATCGGCATCGCCCGGACGATAGGTGAGCAGGCGACGCGACAGCCGCGGGCCGGCCCAGCGTTCGAGACCGACGGCGAGGCTGAAGGCCCCCGGCACGATCAGCAGCGTCAGCAGCGTCGACAGGGTCAGGCCGCCGATGACGGTGATGCCCATCGGCGCGCGGAACGACCCGTCGCCCGACAGCGCCAGCGCGGTCGGCACCATGCCGGCGACCATCGCGACGGTCGTCATCACGATCGGCTGCGCGCGCTTGTGCCCGGCATCGAGGATCGCGACCTCCTTCTCGACGCCCTTCTCCATCTCCTCCAGCGAGAAATCGATCAGCAGGATCGAGTTCTTGGCGACGATGCCGAGCAGCATCAGCAGCCCGATATAGACCGGCATCGAGATGGGATTGCCCGAGATCCACAGGGCGAGCAGCCCGCCCAGTGGTGCCAGGAACAGCGACCCCATGTTCACGAACGGCGGCATGACCCGCTTGTAGAGCAGCACCAGCACCGCGAAGACGAGGAAGATGCCCGAAATCACCGCGACGATGAAGTTCTGGATCATCTCGCCCTGCCACTTCGCCTGACCGACGGTCAGTTCGGTGACGCCCAGCGGCAGGTTCTTCATGGTCGGCAGGTCGTGGATCGCCTTCATCGCCACGCCGGTCACGACGCCGGGGGCCAGATCGGCGCCGACGACCAGACGACGCTGCTGGTTGATGCGGTCGATCTTGGTCGGGCCTGCGCCGAAACCGATATCGGCGACGACCGACAGCGGCACCGACCCGCCATTGGCGGTGGGAACCGGCAGGTTCTGGATCGTCGACAGCCGCGACCGGGCATCGCGCGACAGCGCGACCCGGATCGGGATCTGCCGATCGCTGAGCGAGAAGCGCGCGCTGTTCTGGTCGATGTCGCCCAATGTCGCGATACGGATCGCCCCCGACAATGCGGCGGTGGTGACGCCGAGGCTGGCGGCAAGGTCGCTGCGCGGACGGATGATGATTTCCGGCCGCTTCAGATCGCCCGACACGCGCGGCGCGACGATCATCGGCAGCTTTTCCATCTCCTTGACCAGCCTGTTCGCGGTCTCGTTCAGCTTGGCCGGATCGTCGCCGCCCAGCGTGATCGACAGGTCGCGGCTGGACCCACCCCAGCCGAACTGCGACCGGAACGAGACGCGCGCATCGGGGATCGCCGCCAGTTGCGGGGCGAGGCCGCGTTCGAACTCGGTGCTCTTGACCGTCCGCTTCGCACCGTACGCCTCGTCGTCCAGCAGGCCGAAGCTGTGGCGTACGCGTTCGCCGAAGCTCGGCTTGTCGATCAGCTCGGCGGTGACGCGACCATTGCCGGCATAGCTCGACGAATAGACCGACTTCACCAGCGGCTGTCCCGCCAGCAGCGTTTCGACGCGCTTCACCACGGCGGCGGTCTGTTCCAGCGTGGTGCCGGGGACCATTTCGACCGTGGCGGTCACCCGCTCGCGATCCTGCGGCGGCTGGAACGTCTGCGGCAGGATCATGAACATGACGACGGTCAGCGCGAGTGCGAGGACACCCGCGACGACGGTCGACCAGCGATGGCGCAGCGTCCAGCGCAGCACGCCCATATACCGGTCCATCAACCAGCCTTCGCCATGGCTGGCGGTTCCGTGCGCCTTCAGGAAATAGGCCGCGATCATCGGGGTGATGAGGCGCGCGACGGCAAGGCTCATCAGCACCGATGCGACGACGGTCAGGCCGAAATTCTTGAAGAACTGGCCCGAAATGCCGGGCATCAGGCCGACCGGCAGAAAGACCGCGACGATCGCCATCGTCGTCGCCAGCACCGCGATGCCGATCTCGTCCGCTGCGTCGATCGATGCCTGATAGGCGGATTTGCCCATGCGCATGTGGCGGACGATATTCTCGATCTCCACGATCGCGTCGTCGACCAGCACGCCCGCCACCAAGCTGAGCGCCAGCAAGGTCATCTGGTTGAGCGTGAAGCCCAGCATGTCCATGAACCAGAAGGCGGGAATCGCCGACAGCGGGATCGCCAGTGCCGAGATGAAGGTCGCGCGCCAGTCGCGCAGGAAGATGAACACGACGAAGATGGCGAGCAGCGCGCCTTCGTACATCGCGGTCATGGCCGAATGATATTGGGTCTCGGTGAACTCGACCGAATTGGACAGCAGCGCGAAGCGGACCTGCGGATTACGCTTCTGCAGGTCGGCGAGCTTCTTTTCCGCTTCGTGGAAGACGGTGACGTCCGATGCGCCCTTCGCCCGCTTGATGTCGAACGCCAGCACCGGGCGGCCATTATATTCGGCGCGGCTCTTGGGTTCGGCATAGGCGTCGCGGACATCGGCGATGTCGGCCAAACGGATCGAACGGCCGCCCGCGACCGGAATCTGCGTCTGCGACAGGGCATAGGCGGTGGAGGCATTGCCCAGCACGCGCACCGATTGCTGCGATCCGGCGATCTCCGCCTGACCGCCCGCCGCGTTCAGATTGACCTGCCGCAGCGCCTGGTTGACCTGGGACGCGGTCAGCCCCTGCGCCTGTAGCCGGGCGGGATCGAGCGTGACGCGGATTTCGCGGTCGACCCCGCCGACCCGCTCCACGGTCGCCATGCCGTCGATCGACAGCAATTCCTTGGCGACGGTATTATCGACATACCAGCTGAGCTGTTCCGGCGTCATGTCGTCGGCAATCGCGGTCCAGGACGCGATGTCCGAATCGGTCGTATTGGCGCGATAGATTTGCGGTTCGAGAATGCCGTCGGGCAGCTGGCTGCGAATCTGGTTCACCGCCTCGCGCACGTCGTTGACCGCGCGGTCGATCGGCGTGCCGATGTCGAGCTGAATGACGGTGGTCGACGACCCTTCGGTCACGGTCGATTCGATCTGGTCGATGCCCTGCAGCGCGCGCACCGCGGCCTCGACGCGCTGCGTCACCTGCGTTTCGAGTTCGGTCGGGGCGGCACCCGGCTGGCTGATGACGACGATCGCGACCGGGAATTCGATGTCCGGGTCCTGGTTCACGTCCATCCGCATGAAGCTGACGATCCCCGCGATCGTCAGCGCGAGGAACAGCACCAGCGGCGGCACGGGGTTGCGGATCGACCAGGCCGATATGTTGCGGAAACCCATGGCGCTATTCCTTGCGGGCGGGGGTGGCGGCGGCGCGGACCGGCACCACCTGCTGCCCGGGGTTCAGGAAGGCGCCGGCGCTGGCGACGACGCGTTCGTCGCCCATCAGGCCCGATGCGATCAGCGCGCCTTCGTCCGATACCTCGGCGACCTTCACGTCGCGGCGCACCGCCTTGTCCTGCGCGTCGATGACATAGACATAGCTGCCCTTGTCGTCGTTCAGCACCGCCGATTCGGGCAGCAGCGGCGCGGTCGACGCGCCCGCGCCGATGCGCGCGCTGGCAAAGCCGCCCGGCCGCAGCGCGGGGTCGTAGTTCAGCGCGATGCGGGCGATGCCCTGGCGGGTCTGCGGGTCGATGATGGGGGAGACCTGCCACACCTGCCCCTTGAACACGCGGGTGTCGCCGACCGGCACGACCTCGGCAGGAACGCCTGCGCGGACCGACGCCAGATCGGCCTCGGACAGCTGCGCGCGCATTTCCATCTGCCCGCCCATCGCGATGCGGAACAGCACGCCGCTGCTCCCGCCGATCACCTGCCCCGGCTCGACCGCGCGGGTCAGCACGAGGCCGGCGGCGGGTGCGCGGATGTCGAGGCGGCGGTTGCGCGCCTGCGTCTCGGCAAGCTGCGCCTGCGCCACGCTGACGCGCGCATTGGCGGCGTCGCGGGTCGCGGTCTTGCGGTCGATATCGGCCTGCGACACGAAGCCGCGCTCGACCAGCTGCTTCGACCGGTCGAGTTCGGTCTGCGCGATCTGCGCATCGGCGCGGGCGACCCGGACCTGCGCGCTGAGCGACTCGGCGGTCTGCGCCTGCACCGAACGATCGACGGTGGCGAGCACCTGCCCGGCGCCGACCCAGCTGCCCGGTTCGACCAGCACGCGGGTGACGAGGCCGCCTTCGCCGACGACGCCGACCGGCATTTCGCGCCGTGCGGCGAGCGATCCGGTGCCGGTGACGGTGCGCGTGACCGTGTCACGGCCGGGTACGACAACGGTTACCTTGGGAAGCGCACCGGCGGAGGCGGTGGCGGGCGGGCCCTTGGCTGCCGGGGCATCGCCGCCCTTGCGACCGAACGCCCAGACGGCGCCGATCACGACCAGCAGGATGACGACGATCCCGACGATCACCGCACGACGACGTGACCGTGGCGCACCGTCCGGTCCGGTCAGCATAGCGCGGTCCCCCGCGATCGACGTCGATTCGTAATTCATCCACCCCATCCCATTGGAGGCCCCCAGCCCCGGTCGCGCTGTATTATCCCAATACAGCACCTTTCTCAAGCATACACATCGCGTTTTTCGATAAGAACGACAAGTCTCGCATCGATTGCGTTCAGCCTGCGTTTTTATGCGGCCCCGTAACGATCGCCCTGTCGTTACGCGTTATTTTACGAAAAGGATGTGCCGATGCTCCGTTCCGCCCTGATCTTGGCCGCCATCGGCGGTGCGCTGCCCGCCGCCGCGCAACAGGTGGCCTCCGTCACCACGCCGGTCCTGACCGATGCGACGCTGCTGGACGTGGTGGCTGAAGGAAAGGCGACGCGCGTGCCCGACATCGCGACGATTCGCGCTGGCGTCGTCAGCCAGTCGCCGACCGCCGCCGCCGCGTTGTCGGACAATGCGGGAGCCATGACCCGCGTCGTGGCGGCGCTGCGCAAGGCGGGGGTTGCCGACCGCGATATCCAGACCGCACAGATCCAGTTGCAGCCGCAATATCGCTATGCCGAGAACCAGCCGCCCGCGATCACCGGCTATCAGGCGAGCAACAGCGTCTCGGTCCGCTTCCGCGACGTGGCGAAGAGCGGCTCGATCCTCGACGCGCTGGTGGCGCAGGGTGCGAACCAGATCGACGGGCCGAACCTGTCGGTCGACGCTGCCGATGCCGCGCTGGACGAGGCCCGCACCGACGCGATCCGCCGCGCGCGCGCGCGTGCCGAACTCTATGCCAAGGCGGCGGGGATGCGCGTCGACCGGATCGTCTCGATCGTCGAGAATGGCGGCGACCAGCCGCCGATGCCGATGCCGGTCATGGCGCAGGCGCGGATGGTGAAGATGCAGGATTCGACCCCGCTGGCGGCGGGCGAGCAGGACCTCACCGCGACCGTCTCGGTACGCTTCCTGCTGCGGTGATTATCCGACGTTCGTCAGCGATCGTCGCATATACCGTCACCCCGGCGCAGGCTGGGGTGACAGGTAAGGAAGCGCGCTCCTCGCCGCGGGAGGCCCCAGCCTGCGCTGGGGCGACGCTCTTTGGGGGGATGGCTTGGCGTCCTACCTCAGAAAACGCTCGGCGACGTCCGCCGGCACGCGCACCAGCCGCCCGGTCCGCCGGTCGAGCACCGCCCAGGTCGTCCGCGCATCGACCTTCACCCGCCCGTCTTCGCCGGTAAAGCGCATCAGCCGGTCGAACCGCGCGCCGCGCGGCGCCTCGCCGACCCAGGTTTCGGCGGTCACCGTTTCCCCGGCCGCGACATTGCCGCGATAGTCGATCTCGTGCCGGGTGATGACCCAGACATAGGCCGCCTGCTGTTCCGGCGTCGCCACCGCCATCCAGTGTTCGACCGCCACATCCTGAATCCAGCGGACCCAGACCGCGTTGTTCACATGGCCCAGTTCGTCGATATCGTGTGGGCCGGCGGTGATCGAACGGGTAAAGCGGGGGGCGGTCATTGCGGGACGATCGGCTCCGTTGCGGGACGCGGCTTCAGGCCGCTGTCCGAAATGCGCCATGCCCGTTGTTCGGCGGTCGCGCCATCGATATCGCCGCTCCGGTGCAGCGTGACCGGGCCGGTCATCGCTACCGGCGTCCCGTCGCGCAACTTGCCCGTCACCCGCACCGGGATCTGGACATAGCGTTGTCCGGCACCGGCATCGATCCGTCCGGGCGCACCGACGACCGCGCGATAGTCGGCATATTTGGCGAAGGACTGCGCAAAGGCCGCCTGCGACATGCCCGACGCCTGTCCGCTGCCGCCCCATAGCCGCCACGCATCGCCATAGCGGCGCTCGCCGATCGCGGCGAAATAGTCGCGCAGCACCTGTACCGCCGCGTCCGCGCCCGGTTCGGCAGCGGTGCCTCTTGGCGCCGGGGCGGGGGTTGGCGGAGGAGCAGAGACGCCGGGAATGCCTTCACCGGCCGGAATACTGGTCGCGGGCGTCACCGGCGTCGGCGCCCCGGCAGCGGGTTCGGCCGGGGCCGCCACCAGATCGGCTTCCGCCGTCTGGTTGGCGACCGCGGCATTGTCCGCCGACCCGCCGCCACCGCATCCCGCCAGCAACAGCGCCAGCGCGGCTCCGCCCGCGATTCTCATGGTTCGATCGCGTCGCGATCGGCATCGTCGAGGTCGTCGTCCTCGGCGAGATTGTCGTCGTCGAAATCTTCCTGCAACTCGTCCTCGGACTGGTCGCCCTGTCCGGTGATCGTCACGTCCTCATCCTCTTCGGCGAGTTCGTCATCGGCCATGTCGAGTTCGTCCTCGTCCTCGTCGTCGGACGCGCCCAGATCGGGTTCGAGGTCGGTCAGGATCGTGCCGTCGGTCGGCCCGTCGCGCGTCGCCTCGAGGATTTCCGCGCGCTGGCTTTCGTCATAGCCGTCCTCGTCATAGCCATCGTCGCCGGTGCCCTGTCCATTCACCTGATGCCCGCCCATGGCGCGTCTCCTATCCAGTCAGGCTGGGGAAACCCGTATGCGGTCGCGCCGGTTCCTAGCCCCGGCGGAACAGGCGGCCATGTTCGGTGCGAAACACGACGAGCAGAGCGATCAGGCCGAGGCCGAGGAACCCGCCATAGAGCGGCACCGTCGTCCCGTCGAACGACTGGCCGATGATCGCGCCTAACACCGCGCCGCCCAGCATCGACACGAATCCCTGCAACGACGACGCGGTGCCGGCGATCGACCCCATATTCTCCATCGCCATCGCCGAGAAATTGGAGGTGGCGAGGCCGAAGCACGCCATCATCAACGCCTGCAACACGATGAAGCTCACCAGCGATTCGAGGCCCGCCAGCGTCACCGCCAGATGCACGCCGGCCACCGCGACCAGCCCGAGCAGCGCGGCGTGCGAAATCAGGCGCGTGCCGAAGCGCATCACGATCCGCGAATTGAAGAACGACCCCGTTGCCATCGTGCCGGCGACGCAGGCGAAGACGACGGTCAGCAGCTTGGGCCGTTCGAACGTCACTTCCATGATCTGCTGGATCGATCCGACGAACCCGAACAGCCCGCCCGACAGCAAGGCGGCGGCGATGGTGTAGCCGACCGCATAGCGATCGCGCAGCACCACCTTGTAGCCCGCCAGGATGCGGCTGGGCTGGAGCGGCTGGCGTTCCGATACCGGCAGCGTCTCCGGCATGCGCAGCACGAACCAGGCGAGGATGATCGCGGTGACGATCGCGATCCCGCCGAAGATCCAGCGCCACGACGCGAACGCCAGCACCAGTTCGCCGAACGACGGCGCCAGCACGGGCGCGGCCATGAAGAAGATGAAGGCGAGGCTCATCACCCGCGCCATCGCCCGCCCCGAATAACAGTCGCGCACCAGCGCCACCGTCACCACCCGCGCGCCCGCCACCGCCGCGCCCGATGCCAGCCGGGCGATCAGCAACAGCATGAAGCTGCCCGAAATCGCCGCGACCAGATTGGTGATCGCACTGGCGATCAGGCCGAAGATCAGCACCGGCCGCCGGCCATAGCGGTCGGCGAGCGGTCCATAGGCCAGCTGCGCCACTGAAAAGCCGATCAGGAACGAGGTGATGACGAACTGGCGGCTATTGGGTTCGGCGACGTCCAGCGCCGCGCCGATCGCGGGCAGTGCCGGCAGCATCGAATCGATGCCGAGCGCCGTCAGCGCCATCAGCGCGGCGATCAGCGTCACGAACTCGCCGAACGGCAGCGGGGAGCGGTCGGCGGAGGGCAGGGGCGTGAGCGTTTCGGCGGGGGATTCGGCTTGGGATTCGATGGTCTGCGACATAACGGTGCCTCCATGGCCCATGTCGCCCGCCGGGTCACGCAAAGGATGACCCTGTTCCTGTCGCCCGCCTGCGTCTATCTTCATGCGCATACCCGTATTGTTCAGGATGTTGAGACTCATGGCCGACACGCCGCTTTCGCAGGTTCCGCTGATTTCGATGGCGCAGGCGGAGCAGGACCCCGACGGTTTCGCCCGCGATTTCGGCGGGTCGTTCCAACGCTTCGGCTTCGCGATGGTGTCCGACCATGGCGTCGACCAGAACGTCATCGACCGCGCCTGGGCGATGACCAAGGCGTTCTTCGATCTGCCCGAGGAGGAGAAGCGCCGCTATTTCGTCCAGGGCGGCGGCGGCGCGCGCGGCTATACCCCGTTCAAGACCGAGATCGCCAAGGGTGCGACCCATGTCGACCTCAAGGAATTCTGGCATGTCGGCCGCGAACTTGCGGCCGGCCACCGCTATGGCGACGTCATGCCCGCCAATGTCTGGCCCGACCGGCCGGAGGGGTTTCGCGAAGCCTTTCTCGACCTGTTCGCGGCGCTCGATGCCGCCGGCGACCGGCTGTTGTCCGCGATCGCGCGCTATCTGGGGCTGGAGCCGAACTGGTTCGACCGCGCGGTCAAGGACGGCAATTCGGTCCTGCGCCTGCTCCATTATCCCCCGGTCCCCGCCGACGCCCCCGAAGTCCGCGCCGGCGCGCATGAGGACATCAACCTCATCACCCTGTTGCTGGGTGCCGAGGAAGCCGGCCTCGAACTGCTCGACCGCGACGGCCGCTGGCTGCCGGTCGCGCCACCGCCCGGCGCGATGGTCGTGAATGTCGGCGACATGCTGCAACGGCTGACCAACCACGTCCTGCCGTCCACCACCCACCGCGTCGTCAATCCGGCCCCCGAACGCCGCGGCCATTCGCGCTATTCGATGCCGTTCTTCCTCCACCCCGCGCCCGATTTCCTGATCGAGACGCTGCCGGGCTGCGTGAGCGACGAGCGCCCCAATCGCTACGAAACCCCGATCACCGCGCACGACTATCTGTATCAGCGGCTGGTCGAGATCGGCCTCATCAAGAAGTAGGCCGTCCGCCCCATCCGTTCGGTTCGAGCAGCTTCGAGCCTGTCGAGAAGCGTCCGTCGAGAACGCGCTACCAAGCTCGTACCGAACCGTGGCACCCAACACCCTTCCCCTTCGGCGCTGCACCCATTAGAGAAACGAAACCGGCCGGGGCGATGCTCCGGCCGCAATTTTGTTACGTGTGCAACAAGGGAAATTTATGACCGAACCGCTCCGCGTCGCCATCGCCGGCCTTGGAACCGTGGGCGCGGGTGTCATTCGGCTGATCGAAACCAATGGCGACCTGATCGCCCGCCGCGCCGGCCGTCCGATCGAAGTCATTGCCGTATCCGCCCGCGACCGCTCGCGCGACCGGGGTGTCGATCTGTCGCGCTATCAATGGGTCGATGACACTGCAGCGCTGGTCCATTCCGGCGACGCCGATGTCGTGGTCGAACTGATCGGCGGATCGGACGGCCCCGCACTCACGTTGGCGCGCACCTCGCTGTCGGCGGGCAAGAGCTTCGTCACGGCCAACAAGGCGATGATCGCCCATCACGGTCTGGAACTCGCCGAAGCCGCCGAGGCCCGGGGCGTGGCGCTGAAGTTCGAGGCGGCGGTCGCCGGCGGCGTACCGGTCATCAAGGGCCTGCGCGAAGGGGCGGCGGCCAACGAGATTTCGCAGGTCTTCGGCATCCTCAACGGCACCTGCAACTTCATCCTGTCGAAGATGGAAAGCGAAGGCCGCGACTTTGCCGAGGTGCTGGCCGAGGCGCAGGCGCTGGGCTTTGCCGAAGCAGACCCCAGCTTCGACATCGACGGCGTCGATGCTGCGCATAAGCTGTCGATCCTCGCCAGCATCGCCTTCGGCACCCGGCCGGCATTCGATGCGGTGGCGGTGACCGGCATCCGCCACGTGCTGGCGGCCGACATCGCCGAGGCAGCGGCCTTGGGCTATCGCATTCGGCTGGTCGGCGTGGGCGAAGCGGGGCCGCACGGGCTGTTCCAGCGGGTGCATCCGCATCTGGTCCCGCTCGACCATCCGCTCGCGCATGTCACCGGGTCGCTCAACGCCGTGGTGGCAGAGGGCAATTTCGTCGGCCGGCTGTTTTTCCAGGGGCGCGGCGCGGGGGACGGCCCGACCGCCAGCGCGGTGGTCGCCGACCTGATCGACATCGCCCGCGGCGAATTCGGCCCGCCCTATGCGATGCCCGCCGCCGCGCTGACCGCCGCCGCTCCCGAACAGGCCGGCGAACGGCGCGGGCGCGCCTATGTCCGGTTGCAGGTGGCGGACAAGGTCGGCGTACTGGCCGAAATCGCCGCCGCGATGCGCGATGCCGGCGTGTCGATCGAAAGCCTGATGCAGCGGGGCGCCAACGCCGATGGCAGCGTGCTGGTGGCGATCGTCACCCATGAAGGCCCCGAACGCTGCGTCGCACAGGCGCTGGAGAAGCTGGAAAGCTCGGCCAGCGTGCTGGGCCGCCCGATGTGGATGCATGTGCTGGGCGGGTGAGCCGAAAACTGGCGTTGCCCGGAGCAGGGCTGTCTGCGACGGGCTGCGCCAGAACGACGGGAAGGACGGCGTATCTCGACGCACCGCTTCCTGCTCGTCACCCCGGACTTGATCCGGGGTCCCGCTTCCTCTTCTACGATGGGCAGTAAATGCGGAACCCCGGGTCAAGCCCGAGGCGACGATCGCCGCTGATGACGGGTCGAATTTTAGGCGGGCGCCAAGGTTGGTGGACCGCCGCCAACCCTTACGGCAACGGAATCGCCGACTCCGCCTTCGCCCGCGCCCGCCGTTCCGCCCGCGCCGCATTGGCCCGCTGCACGAAGCACCCGGTCTGCCCACCGACACCAGCCGTCGAGCAGCTGCCCGTGCCGAAGGAGCCTGCGTTCAGATTGTCCTCGACCCGCGTCGCCCAGCTTTCGCCATCGCGCGTCGGTTCGGCGTCGCGCAGTTCCTTGGGGATGCGGAAGCGTTCACGCTCGCTGCGGCGGACGCAGACCACGATTTCCTCGCCATCGGCATTGGTCGGGCATTTGTCGTTGCCGTAAATGACCAGCGTCCCGTTCTGCACCTGCGCGGCGGCAGGGGCGGCGGGCAGGGTGAAAGCGGCGATTGCGGCGGCACCGGCCAGAAGCATGCGGGTCATCAAATCCTCCTCTCCGGATAACGCCCGGTCGGTCAAATACGTTTCGAAACTTCGATGGCGACGCGACATCCCGCGCGGATCGCCGCCGACAGCACGGGATAGGCGGGCGCGCGTTCCGCACCGTGGGCGAGCGCCGCTTCCTTATGCTCCAGTTCCTCGGCCTGGAACCTTGCGATGGCTTCGCTTAACTCGGGATGATCGCCGCCCAGTTCGGCGAGCTGATCTTCATAATGTTTGTCGATTTCGGTTTCGACCGCTGCGGTGCAGGCCATCGCCGCCTCCGGTCCGATCGCCGCCGTCACCGCGCCCAGCGCGAAACCGGCCACGTCCCAGAAGGGCTGGATCAATGTCGGGCGCACGCCGCGCTCCGCGATCAGCGCGTCGAAATAGGCGCGGTGTTCCGCCTCCTGCAGCGCCATGCCCTGAATCGCCGCCGACATCGGGCTGCGGTCGCCCATCACCGCCAGCTGCCCGGCATAGATGCGGGTCGCGCCATATTCGCCCGCCTGATCGACGCGGATCATCGATTTCAGGCCATCGGGCCTGCGGTCGCCGGGCCGCCACTTGCTCATGTCCGCCTCCGTGTCGCGAGGATCAGTACCGCCAACGCACCAGCGATCGAAAGGATCGCGTTGAAGCCGGCCAGCGACACGCCAAGGAAGGTCCATTGCGGCACGTCGCAGCGTACCACCGGCTGCCGCACGATCGCTGCCAGCAAATCGCCGCCGGTCGCGCCCAGCGTGTTGGCGCAGGCGGTGATCCCCTGCCACCAGTGATATTCAACGCCGGCATGAAACACGCCGATCGCGCCGCTGATAAGGATCGCGACGCCCGCGAGGATCACCAGCCCCCGCTTGCCCGAGGTGCGCGGCACGACGAACGACAGCGCCGCCAGCGCGATCGCGGCATAATGTGGCCAGCGCTGCCAATGGCACATCTCGCACGGGTACAGCCCGCCCAGATATTGCGATGCCAGCGCGCCCGCGATCAGCGTAAGCGGCAGCAGCAGCGCGATCCAGCGCGCCAGCGGCAGGTCGTTGGCCCGCATGATGTCAGCGCTTGGCCGGCTTGGGCGCCGGGGCCGCCGCCATGCGCGTCGTGGGGCCGACGCGGCCCATCGTCTGGAGCGCGTAGTGGAGCTGGAAATCTTCGATCCCGCGCTTCTTGAGCGATTCGGCGCTTTCGGCGAAGCGCGGATCGTCCTTCGTATCCTCGGTCAGGGTCTTGTCGTCGACGCCCGCTTCGTTGACGAGGTGGCGGCGCAGATCGGCCTCGCGATAGACCGGGCGGCTCTTGTAATCGGGGTCCGAAATCTGCGGCACCTTCAGGTCGGGATCGATGCCGCCTTCCTGCACCGACCGGCCCGACGGCGTGTGGTAGCGCGCGGTCGTCAGGCGCACGGCGGTGTTCTTCGACAGGTCGAAGATCGACTGGACCGATCCCTTGCCGAAGCTGCGCTCGCCCATGACGATCGCGCGGTGATGATCCTGCAGCGCACCGGCGACGATTTCCGATGCCGACGCCGTGCCCGGATTGGTCAGCACGATGATCGGCAGCCCCTGCGCCAGATCGCCCGGCACCATCTCTTCGGCGAAATAGCGTTCGGTATCCGCCTTGTCGCGTCCGCGCTGCGACACGATCTCCCCGCGCGCGAGGAAGGTGTCGGACACCTCGATCGCCTGGTTCAGCAGTCCGCCGCCATTGTCGCGCAGGTCGATGATATAGCCCTTGGGCTTGTGGCCCAGCGCCTTGTCGATCCCGGCGATCGCCGCGCGGGTATCGGCGCCGGTCGTCTCGCTGAAGGTGGTCAGGGTGATGACGCCGATGCCGTCCTTCACTTCCCACTTCACCGGCTTCTGCACGATCGTGCTGCGCACCAGCGTCAGTTCGATCGGCTTGTCGCGACCGGGGCGGACGATGGTCAGCGACACCTTCGATCCGGTCGGACCGCGCATCTGCGCGACCGCCTCGTCCAGCGTGCCGCCGACGATCAGCTTGCCGTCGACATGGGTAATATAGTCGCCCGACTTGATGCCCGCGCGCGCGGCCGGCGTATCCTGGGTCGGGGTGATGACCTTGACCGCGCCGTCCTCCAGCGTGACCGACAGGCCGAGACCCGAATAATTGCCGGTCGTGGCGATGCGGAGGTTCTCGAAATCCTTCGCATCCAGATAGCTCGAATGCGGGTCCAACGCGGCCAGCATGCCGCGCATCGCGCCTTCCATCAGCGTCTTGTCGTCGACCTTGTCGACGTACGACGCCTTCACGCGGTTATAGACGTCCATGAAATTGTCGAGTTCGCGGAAACTGCCGGCATCGGCCTGCGCCATCGCCCCGGTGGCGACGGGAACCAGCGCCATCGCGCCGAGGATCGCGGTGGCTTGGAAGAACGAACGGGACCTACGCATAAACGCTTGGATGCTTTCGACTGCGGTACGTTTGCCACACTAGCGTTAAAACGGTCCGCGATCAAAGCGATGTCTCATGGGATCGAATGAGGCTTTCACTGACTGATGCGTCCTGCGGCCCCACACGTCATCCTGTGGCCCCAAGCGTCATCCCAGCGAAGGCTGGGATCTCCCGGTGACGGTATGCGGCACGAGCCGCCCGAGACCCCGCCCCGCGCCGAGGTGACGTTTTCATGCTGGCTAGCCCGCCCTCAAAATGCCGACCAGTTGTCCTCGACCACCGCCAGCGCGGTATTGCCGGCGATGTGCGGGCGCATCGGCACGACGGCCGCCGGTCGCGGCGCCGGTGCCGGAACGGCACGGACCGGGGCGATGCGATGCCCGGTATCGCCCAGCCGGAAGCTGGTGATCTGCCGTGCCATGCCGTCGGCGTCGGAGGCGAGGTTGCGCACCGCCGCGGTCGCTTCCTCGACCATCGCCGCATTTTGCTGCGTCATGCCGTCCATTTCCGACACGGCGGTGTTGATCTGGTGCAGCCCGGTCGCCTGACGCTCGGCCGAAGCGGCGATGTTGGCGACCAGCTCGTCGATCTGCCCGATGCGGTTGATGATCCGGGTAAGCGCGTCGCCGGTGTCGACCACCAGCTGCACGCCGCTGCCGATCTGGCTCGACGATGCGGTAATGCGGGTCTTCACGTCCTTGGCGGCATCGGCGGATCGCTGCGCCAGTGCGCGGACCTCGCTGGCGACGACCGCGAATCCCTTGCCCGCATCGCCGGCCCGCGCCGCTTCCACCCCGGCGTTCAGCGCCAGCAAATTGGTCTGGAACGAGATGCCGTCGATCACGCTGATGATGTCGCTGATCTCGGTCGATGCGCGTTCGATGCCGTGCATCGCCTCCACCGCGCGGCGCACGATCTCGCCCGACTGGTCGGCTTCGGCGCGCGCCTCGCTGACGATGCGGTTGGCCTGTGCCGCACCGGCGGCGGTTTCGCGGACGGTCGAGGTGATCTCGTCCATCGCCGCCGCCGTTTCCTCCAGGCTCGCCGCCTGCTGTTCGGTCCGCTGCGACAGATCGTCGGATGCCTGACGGATATCGTCCGCGCCGTTGTTGATGCTGCTGGCCGCCTCGGTCACGGTCGACAGCGTCGATTGCAGCGCGGTGACGGCGGCGTTGAAGTCGGCCTTGATCCGCGCGAACGGCCCGTTCAGGTCGGCATCGACGCGCGAGACGAGATCGCCCTCCGCCAGCCGCGCCAGCGCCGTGCCGAAGCTGTCGACGATCAGCGTCGTCTGCTCCTCCTTGGCACGCTCGGCCGCGACCAGCTGATCGCGCAACGCCTGCGTCGCTCCCGCCAGCTGCCCCAGCTCGTCGCGGCGATTGCCGGCGGGAATGGTCACTGCCATGTCGCCCGACGTCATCCGCTTGAGCGCATCGACCAGCGCCAGCAACGGCGCGACCACGAAGCGGCGGGTCGCGAAGCCGATGGCGAAGATGACGGCAAGGGTCGCGGACGTCGTGATCGCCAGCAGGATGTTGGCGAAGCGGGCGATGGCGGTCGCCTCCGCGCTGACATCGGCCAGATGCGCTTCGATCGCATCGGACAGCGTGCTCATGCCGCCCTCCAGCGTTTCGAACGCCTCCAGAAAGCCCGGCAGCAGCGCGGTGGCGCGCGCCGGATCGGCGGCAGCGGCATCGGCGATACGTTCGGCGGTAACGATATAGGCATCGACCAGCGGCTGGATGCGACGGGCCTGCGCAGAAATGACCGGGGAATCGGCATAGGCGGCATCGGCAACCAGCGCCTTGCGCAGCGCCGCCGAATCGTCGGTCAGCGCCTGACGGTTTGCCGCCAGATCGAGATCGCCGGTCGAGGTGGCCCGCAGCACCGACAGCACGTCGCCGCGAATCGCATCGTGCATCATGTCGGCGGTCATATGGTTGCGCAGCAGGGCGGTCCCCTGCGTGATGCTGGCGCGTGCATCGCCCTGCCGTCCGTTGGACCAGACCCGGGCGCCCGCCGATCCCAGTACCAGCAGCGCGATCGCAGCGATCGCCGCCAGTACCATCCGATTGATCGAGTTCATGTGGCCGCCCTCCGAATCCCTTATTCGGTACGGTTTGGACGACAAACGGATAATATACGGTTACTCCGCCGTTGACCGTGTCTGCCGCCGCCGCGCTATAGCATCGCGGACAGGTCGACCGGCACCCCCGCGCCGCCGCAATTCGATCGTCACCGGCGGGGCATCGCCTTCCGGCGCGCGGCCGATCGGCGTGCCGGCGAGCACCCGGCCGTCGACCGGGCCAACACTGGCAGCAAGGCCGGTGACCGTCGTTGTCCAGCCATCGCCATGGTCGAGGATCACCACTCGCCGATAGCCGCGAAACCGCTTGCTGAACGCGATCCGCCCCGGTGCGGGCGCGACGATGGTGGCGCCCGGTGCGACGGTCAGCGTCAGCCCACGCGCGCGCACCCCGCTGTCGCTGATCTCGCCGAAGCCGTTGGCGACGGCACCCTTCACCGGCAGGCGATAGGCCGGCGGCGGCAGGGCGGCCATGGCCGCATCGGGGCGCGGCAGCGGACCGGGCAACGCGGCCAGCGCGGCGCGGGTGTCGCGCGCCTCGCTCAGCTCCTCCAACCGGTCGACGATGTCGCGCGCCTGCTCGCCCAGCGCGATCGCACGGTCCGATTCGACCATCGCCCCGCGCGCCAGTTCGCGCGAGCGCAGCCGCTGCGCCGCCTCCGAGTGGACCAGCGCCAGCCGTTCGCCCTCCAGCCGCGCATTGCTGGCCGCCAGCGCCGACAGCGCGACCCCCGCCTGCGACCGCAGCCGCGCGGCGTCTTCGACCTCGGCCCGCACCGCGGCGGTGCGCTGCTGCATCACCGGCACGACCGTTCCCAGCACCGCACGGACATGGACCAGATCGTCGGTCGACCCCGGTTGCGCCACTGCCAGCCATGCCGGACGGGTGGCGAGCGATTGCAGCGCGCCGACCAGCCGCGCGACCGGTGCCTGCCGCGCGGCCAGATCGGCACGTCTGCGGGCGAGCAACTCGCCGATCAACGCCACCCGCGCCCTGGCTGCTTGCGCGTTCGCCTCGGCCGCAGCGATGCGCGCGGCGAGTGCCGCCTGCGCCGCGCCGGTCCGTTCGGCCCCGGCGCGGGCCACCTGTGCGGCCTGTTCCAACCGTTGCGACCGGGCGGCGGCCTCGACCGCGGCGCGCTTGGCGATGCCCAGCCGTGCGCGCCCGGCCGCGACCGGATCGTCCTGTGCCCATGCCGCCCCCGCCAGCGCGGCGAGCGCGACGATCGGGGCGAGCGCGCGCCTCATCCTTCGCGGTGATAGGGGTGGCCGGCGAGGATGCTGGTCGCGCGCCACAATTGTTCGGCCAGCATCGCCCGCGCCATCAGATGCGGCCATGTCGCCCGCCCGAACGCCAGCAACAGGTCGGCCTGCTCCCGCTGCGCATCGTCGAAACCGTCGGCCGCGCCCAGCAGGAACCGCGTCTCGCGCACGCCGTCGTCGCGCCAGCGGCCCAGCTGCGTCGCGAATGCTATCGACGGCAGGTCGCGGCCCTTTTCGTCCAGCATCACGATCCGCGTACCTGGATCGATCGCCGGCATCTTGCCCCCGCTATCGGGTAGTTCGGTGATCTTCGTCGGCCAGCCGACGCGCTTGAGATAGCGGTCGATCAGCTCCGCTTCCGGACTGCGCCCGATCCGCCCGCGCGCGACGATATGCAGCAGCACGGGCGGGTCCGGTTCAGGCGTGCGCGGTCGGGTTCAGCGTGTCGCCGAACGCCCACATCCGCTCCAGATTGTAGAAGGTGCGCACTTCCGGGCGGAACAGGTGGACGATCACGTCGCCGGTGTCGATCAGCACCCAGTCGGCGGTCGGCAGCCCTTCGATGCGCGACGGACGCCCGAACTCGGCCTTGACCCGCTCGGCCAGCTTCTGCGCCATCGACGCCACCTGCCGGCTCGACCGGCCGCTGGCGATCACCATGTAATCGGCGATGCTCGATTTGCCCGCGAGCGGGATCGACACCGTTTCGACCGCCTGGTCGTCGTCGAGGCTGGCCAGCACCATGCGATGCAGCGCTTCGGTCTCGTTCATGGCATCGCTCGGGTCGGTAGGGGTCGGCAAGTTCATCAGCTTTCAGGGGCCTGTGCGCCGGACCGGTCGGACGAAATCATCCGGCGGTGCCAGGCAGGGTCGGCGGCGCGGATCGCGGTCGCCGACGTCGGATCGGGACGGAAGCGCAAACGGACCAGTGCCGGCAAACTCCACATCGTCCATCGTTTCGCCTGGCCTGCGGGCCGCGCATGGCGCCGCAACCAACCCATCGCAGGACTAGCGAGGGCACGTCCATCATAGCCCGGACGCGCGATCACCGCAATCGCCACCGTCCGCGCGATCCCGCGCCAGTTCCGCCACCGGTGGAACTCCGCCAGATTGTCCGCCCCCATCAACCAGATGAAGCGATGCTGCGGGTACAGCCGCACCAGCTTACGCAGCGTATCGGTTGTATATCGTGTGCCCAACCGCCGCTCGATCGCGGTCGGCCGGATCGGCGCATGGCGCGCCACGCGCTCAGCCGAAGCCAGCCGCGCGGCCAGCGGCGCCATGCCGGCGGCGGGCTTCAGCGGGTTGCCCGGCGACACCAGCCACCATACCTCGTCCAGCGCCAGCGCGCGCTTCGCCGCCAGCGACACCCGGCGATGGCCGCGATGCGCCGGGTTGAACGATCCGCCGAGCAGCCCGATCGCCTTCGCCTTCAAGGTCGGGTCTGCCCGCTGCCCCGCACGATCCACTTGTACGTCGTCAGCCCCTCCAACGCGACCGGCCCGCGCGCGTGCAAGCGACCGGTGGCGATGCCGATCTCCGCGCCCAGCCCGAACTCGCCGCCATCGGCGAACTGGGTGGAGGCGTTCCACATCACGATCGCCGAATCGACCCGCGCCAGGAAATGCTCGGCGGTCGCGGCATCGTCGGTGATGATCGCATCGGTATGGTGCGATCCGTGGCGCGCAATATGCGCGATCGCGTCGTCCACGCCGCCCACCAGCTTCACCGACAGGATCGCATCGAGATATTCGGTGTCCCAGTCGTCTTCATTCGCTTCGAGGATGTCGGGATGCAGCGCCCGCACCTCGCCATCGCCGCGAAGCTCGCATCCGGCAGCGATCAGCCCGCGCAGGATCGGCAGCGGGTCGGCATAGCCGCGATCGATCAGCAGCGTTTCGGTCGCGCCGCATACCCCGGTGCGGCGCAGCTTGGCGTTCACCACGACGTCGTGCGCCATCGCCGGATCGGCGGCGCGGTCGACATAGCTGTGGTTCAGGCCGTCGAGATGCGCCAGCACCGGCACGCGGGCCTCCGACTGTACCCGCGCGACCAGGCTCTTGCCGCCGCGCGGCACGATCAGATCGATCATCCCGTCCGCCGCCAGCATCGCGCCGACCGCCGCACGATCGGTCGTCTGGACCAGCTGCACCGCGCCCTCGGGCAGGCCTGCGCTCGCCAGACCCCGTGCCATCGCCGCATGGATCGCACGATTGCTGCGGATCGCCTCGCTCCCCCCGCGCAGGATCGCGGCATTGCCCGCCATCACCGCCAGCGCGCCGGCATCGGCGGTGACGTTGGGCCGGCTTTCATAGATGATGCCGATCACGCCGATCGGTACCCGTACCCGCGTCAGCGTCAGGCCGTTGGGCCGTTCGCGCCGGTCGATGACTTCCCCGACCGGATCGGGCAACGCCGCCACCGCCTCGACCCCCGCCGCCATCGCCTCCAGCCGGGCGGGATCCAGCTGCAACCGGTCGAGCATCGCGCCGGAGAGGCCATTCGCCTCCGCCGCGGCGATGTCCTGCGCATTGGCGGCGAGGATGGCGTCGCCATCAGTCCGGATCGCGGCAGCGGCGGCGAGCAGGGCGGCGCCCTTCGCGGCGGTCGGGGTGGTAGCCAGTGCCTGGGCGGCGGTCCGGGCGGCGAAGCCGATCGCTTCCATCTGATCAAAGGGTTCGGGCGAAGCGTTGATCGAAGCCATGCAGGTTTCTCTTGAGCGAAAACAGGACGCTTCGCCTTTCGCGCAGACGGGTTGCCGCGTCCAGCCGACAAAAAAGGGGGGCATCCTTTCGGACACCCCCACATCGTAACCGATCGCTGTACCGATCAGAAGTTTACGCGAGCACCTGCATAGAAATAGCGGCCTGTAACAGGGAAGATTGCGCTGCCCGTACCCGTGCCGGTCAGGCCATAGGGCGGAAGCTGGTCGTTGACGTTATCGACACCTAGGAAGAAGCGATAGTTTTGGTTCACCCGGATGCCGAACTGGATGTCATGGATGAACACTTCCGGCAGGTAGATGAACGGATAGGCGTCGGCATTCGTCGGCGGACGATCCTGTTCGTAGTTCTGCAGGTTCCACGAACCCAGCGTTTGCGGACCGATATATTGGCTGGTCAGCGCGATGCTAAATGGGCCGGCGACGAAATTCGCCGATACCAGCGCCCGCCATTCGGGATCGCCGAGCGTATTGTTGACGCGGGTGTAGCGATCCGGATCGGTCAGGAAAGTATATTGACGACGGGTTTCCAGCCAGCTGACGTTACCCGTCAGGTTCAGGCGGATCTCGTCGGTGAAGCTGTGCCGGTAGTTCACCGTTGCGTCGATGCCCGACGTGGTCAGCTTCGCATAGTTGAATGGCTGGTTTACGAAGCCGTTGCCGGTGATTCCGATGTTGAAATCGGGGAAGCCGGCAAAACGACGGCCCTGCTGACCGGCAAAGGTGAAGTCGGCGATGTTGTCGCCCGGCGTGCGACGGCGATTGATCAAAGCGCAGAACGGGTTGTTGATTCCGACCGGATCATCGTAGCAGCGATTGACTAGTGCCTGCGGCGTGATCGAGTCGATCGCTTCGCGGATACGGATGTTGTAATAATCGACCGACAGCGAGAAACCCGGCAGGAAGGTCGGCGTGAACACCGCACCTGCGGTAAAGCTCTTGCTCACTTCCGGCTGTAGGGTCGTGTTACCGCCATTGGTGCCGAGAATGCCTGACGTCGGCGCGTTGGTCCACGGAACTGTCTGGCCGTCGGGCAGGGTGATTGTTGTCGGGATACCGGCGGCGGCGCAGTTGCGGGCACGGTTCGGATCCTGGTTGATGACCGTCTGGCTGCACGGATCGGTGAAGCTGTTAGCGAAGGTTTGGCTGGTGCCAGCGTATAGTTCGGCCAGATTCGGCGCGCGGGTCGCTTGGGCGAAGGTCGCGCGGAGGCGAACGTCGCGGATCGGCGAATAGATCGCGCCGATCGTGTACGCATAGACCGCATCGTCGAGGAAGTTGTACTTCGACACGCGGCCCGACCCTTCGATGGTCAGTTCCTCGAAGAACGGACGACCGGCCAGCAGCGGGATACGGATTTCACCGAATGCTTCGGTGACGCTTACCGCATCGGGGTTCGAATCCTGGATCGCATTCAGGAAGGTGTTCGACTGACCCGGCAGATATTCGCCCTTGGTGAACGGGTCATAGGCCGAGAAATAATCCTCCCGGCGATATTCGACGCCCATGGCGATGCCGATCGGGCCGCCCGGAAGTCGGAAGAAGCCCGACGTGTCGCCTGAGATCGAGTAGGCGGCGTTGATCTGTTCCGCCCACTGCTTGCGCGACGACGTCACCAGTACATAGTTGATGCCGTCCGGGGTGGTCTTGGGCGCGTTCTCACCGAACAGGTTGATCGGACGGCAGTTCGGATCGTTGTTGTTTGGATTGGCATCGATGTTGATGCGGCAGACGATCTGCCCCGATACCGGATCCCGTGCCGCATCGGCCGCCGCGTTGAACTTGCGGATGTCGACGTTGCCACCGGTTTCGTAATAGGTTTCGGTGCGACCATAGTTGAAAAAGGCGTCGTAGTTCCAGTTACCGGTATCCAGCAGCGTGCCGCGCGCACCGACGACCGCGCGATAGGTTTCGCGCTGATGCTGTTCGGCACGGGTGCCGATGTCGTTGTTGAATCGGAAAAAGTTGAACGCGCCGGTCGTGTTGTTGGCGGCATAGCCGTTGACGAGCCGAATGGTCGAGCGCGCCTGTTCCGACAGATACGGGTTGTCGAGATAGAAGGTAGGCGTCAGGCGACCGTTGACGAAGGTCGGTTGGGTCGAGGTCTGGTTCGCAGTGACGCGAACATATTTCGCCTCTACATAAGGCTTGAACGCGTCCGAAAAGTCATAATGACCGATCAGGTTGACGTTCACCCGGTCGAGGCCCGGGAGCAGCATGGCGCCCTCGACGCCGCTGGCGGTGAGACCGCCGAGCACGCCGCCGCCGGTCGAACGCAAGTCGATATCCGGAGTGTCGCGGACCAGCGAACCGTCCGGCAGGAACACATAGTTGCTGTTGATACGACCATTGGTCGGCGACAGTTGTCCGGTGCAAACGGCGGCGCGACGCGCGGCGTTGGTTGCAGTCGCTACCGGGCATGCCGTGATCACCGTCCCACCCAGCGAAATGATGCCGAACTTGCTGCCCGGATTACCCGGGAAGAAGCTGTTGTCGGGGATGCCGTCACCCGCTGGCGGTTCGTTGCGCGCGGTACCGTCGGCATTAACGAAGGTCGTGCGCTGCGTCTGATAGAAGCCGGGAACGCCGGTGTAGGCGCCGGTCTGTCCGTTGCGGTCGCTGAACAGCAGCGTATCGGAATAGGCATATTCCGCCGACACCGCGATGTTGCCGCGACCTTCGGAGAAATTCTTACCCCACAGGCCGCTGACGATATAGGAACCGCGATCGCCGCGATCCGACACGCCGCCTTGCACGCGACCGTCGAAACCTTCGTAATCCTGCTTCAGGACGAAGTTGACGACGCCCGAGACCGCGTCCGAACCATAGACGCCGGAATTGCCGCCGGTGACCGTGTCGATCCGGTCCAGCAGCGCGTTCGGAATGGTGTTCGTGTCGACCGCAAACGATCCCGGATTACCCGAGACATGGCGACGGCCATTGACCAGCACCAGCGTGCGTGACGTGCCAAGACCGCGCAAATCGAGCGCGTTGATTCCGGCGGTGCCTATGTTGGCCGTCGAATTGGCTTGGCTGAGCGTCGAGCGCAGCGCGGGTAGTCGATTCAGCGTCTCGCCGAGCGAAACCTGACCGACATTTTCGACCTGCTGGGCCGAAATCGTAGTAATCGGGATCGACGTATCGATATTGGGCCGTGCAATGCGCGAACCGGTTACTACGATCGTCTCTGACGACGTTTCCGGTGTTTCACCCGCATCGGTGTTATCGGCTGGCGTCTGGCATTCGACACGGAGATCGCCAACCGCACAATCGGCGGGGCGGGTCGAAGGTTCGGCTACCTGAGCGAAGGCAGCATGCGGAATCAGCGCGGCACTGGCGAGCGCCGACGCACCGAACAAACGGTGAAGTTTCATAAGATGTAAAGCCCCGTGTTACGCCCGGGCGAACCCGGATGAAGGGCAGAAAATGCGATTAGCTCACGTTTGACAAGCGAAGCGAACGAACGCGCCTTATTTCGAAGATGGCATGTGACATGAATGTCACATGAATGAAATGTTGCCGCGCAGCACTTGAAACAAAATACCTTTGTTCAAGTTGTTCGCAACAATAATGCTGCGCAGCAACGTTTTGTTACTCTAGCCCGATTACCGCTCCACGCACATCGCGATTCCCATCCCGCCGCCGATGCACAGCGTCGCCAGCCCCTTCTTCGCATCGCGGCGCTGCATTTCGTACAGAAGCGTGGTCAGCACGCGCGCGCCCGACGCGCCGATCGGATGACCGATCGCGATCGCGCCGCCATTGACGTTCACCTTGTCGGCAGTCCAGCCCATGTCCTTGCCGACCGCCAGCGCCTGTGCGGCGAAGGCTTCGTTGGCTTCGACCAGATCGAGATCATCGACGCTCCAGCCGGCCTTTTCCAGCGCGCGGCGCGAGGCGGGGACGGGGCCGATGCCCATGATCGACGGGTCGACGCCGGCGGTCGCCCAGCTCTTGATCGTGGCCAGCGGTTCGAGGCCGCGTTTGGCGGCTTCGTCGGCGGACATCACGACCAGCGCGGCAGCGCCGTCGTTCAGGCCCGATGCGTTGGCGGCGGTCACCGTGCCGTCCTTCTTGAACGCCGGGCGCAGGCCCGACACGCCGTCGACGGTGGCACCGGCGCGGATATATTCGTCCTGATCGACGACCGTGTCGCCCTTGCGGCCCTTGATCGTGACCGGCGCGATCTCGTCCTTGAAGCGGCCCTCGGCACGGGCGGCCTCGGCGCGGTTCTGCGACTGGACAGCGAATTCGTCCTGTTCGCCGCGGGTCAGTTCATATTGGCTGGCGAGATTTTCGGCGGTGATGCCCATGTGATAGCCGTTGAAGACGTCGGTCAGGCCGTCCTTGATCATCGTGTCGACCATCGAACCGTCGCCCATCTTGGTGCCCGCGCGCAGCTGCACCGCGTGCGCCGCCAGCGACATGCTTTCCTGTCCGCCCGCGACCACGATCGTCGCGTCGCCGGTCTGGATCGCCTGTGCCGCCAGCGCCACCGCGCGCAGACCCGATCCGCAGACCTGGTTGATGCCCCATGCCGGCACTTCCTTGGGGCAGCCTGCCGCCATCGATGCCTGCCGCGCCGGGTTCTGGCCATGGCCGGCGGTCAGCACCTGGCCGAGGATCACTTCCGACACGTCCTCCGGCGCGACACCGGCCTGGTCCAGCGCGGCGGCGATCGCCTGCCGGCCGAGTTCGTGCGCGGGAACGGTGGCAAAAGCACCGAGGAAGCTGCCGACCGGGGTACGCTTGGCGGCAACGATGACGACGTCGGACATGGGCAATCCCTCTTCTGGAAAATTATACGCTATCTAGTGCGGGGAACGTCGCTTAGCCAGCGCGCAAGCGGTTCCCACAACACGCCGCGGCCCCGGCTGCCGACGATCATGCCGACATGCCCCGCCGGCACGATCCGCTGGTCGGACAGGCCGATCGCGCTGGCAGCGGGGACGATGCGGTCGCTTTCCGCCACGAATTCCACCATCGGCACCGGCGGACAAGGCGACACGATCCGGCCGCCGACGCTCCACCGCGCGCGTCCGGGCAGATCGGCATCGAACAGGTCGTCGAACAATTCGCGTGCCGCAGCATAAGGGATCGGCGCGCCGCCATTGGCCCAGTCCTCCAGCGCGACGAACGCCTGCGCTGCCGGGCCGGCGGGATCGAGTTCGGCGAACCGGACGAACTTGGCGACGGTGCGCGCCGGATCGATCTGCCAGAACATCGCCTGCAGCATTTCCATCGGCAGCAATCCCAACCGTTCGGCGGTCGGCTGCGCGGCGGTCCACACCTCGATGATCGCGGCGCGTCCGGCATCGCCGAACCCGTCGAAGCGCCACGGCGTCGCGATCAGCGCGATCCCCGCGACCGGCGCGAACGCGGCGGCCGCCAGCGCGATCGTCCCGCCGAGGCAATAGCCGACCAGCAGCGGCGGCTGGTCGAGCGTATCGCACAGCCGCGCCACCGCCTGCGCATGGTCGCCAAGGTCCATCGCCCGGTCCGTGGGCGTCGGCGTGCCCCAGTCGACCAGCAACACCCGCAGCCCCTGTGCGGCCAGCCAGCGCAGCAGCGAATTGTCGGGGGCGAGGTCGAGCACGAACGGCGGATTGATCAGCGACGGGACGAACACCACCGGCCGCCCGTCGCCGCCATAGTCGCGCAACAGGACGCGCCCGTCGCGCGCGATCGCGTCCGGCATCGGCACGGCGGGCAGGCGCGGCGCGTCCTGATAGGCCCGCAAACCCGCCAGCGCGTGGGCGCGCGCTTCGGGATCGTCCAGCGTTTCGCTGCGCAGCATCGAGAGAAACAGCGGCAACGGGCGCGGGCCGTGTTGCGGCGCGGTATCGATCGGTGTACCCATCGTCATAATCTTTCGCGCAAAGGTTTTTCGCATGAAGAAGGCAGCGGCCGACGGCAGCCCCGTCATCATCAAGAAATACGCCAATCGTCGGCTCTATAATACCGAGACGTCGTCCTACATCACGCTCGAACATCTGGCGGCGATGACGCGCGAGCATCGCGACTTCAAGGTCGTCGATGCGAAGACCGACGACGACATCACCCACAATGTGCTGACGCAGATCATCATGGAAGAGGAGAGCCGGGGGCAGACGCTGCTGCCGGTCAGCTTCCTGCGCCAGCTGATCACGCTGTACGGCGATTCGATGCAGGCGATGGTGCCGGGCTATCTGGAGGCGTCGATGGACAGCTTCCGCCGCAACCAGGAACAGTTCAAGACCGCGGTCGAGGGCGCCTTCGCCCATTCGCCCTTCGCCGAGATCGCCAAGCGCAACCTCGCGATGTTCGAGGCGGCGGCGCATGCGTTCAAGCCGGGTGCCGCCGGGGCGGCGGGCACGGCAGGCGCTTCGTCGGCGCCTGCGCAGGCCGCGACCGAGACGCCGGCCAAGACCGATGAAATGGCCGCGCTGCGGGCCGAACTGGCGCGGTTGCAGGACAAGGTCGACAAGCTGGGATGAGTGGGAGCTTCCCCTCACCCCCAGTAACCCGGTCGGTTCGAGTAGCGATCGAGCGAAATCGAGAGCGCGTATCGAGAACGGGGTTCCGCTGGGCGGGCGTTCTCGACGGACGCTTCTCGACAGGCTCGAAGCTGCTCGAACCGAACGGGGGAGTGGGGAGAGGGTAGCGGCATACCCTACCCGTTCGTCCTGAGTGCCGTTGCGCTTTTCGAAGCGGCGTATCGAAGGACCGGTGCTTCGATACGGGCTTTCGACAGGCTCGATCCCTACTCAGCACGAACGGGGTAGAGAAAGCGATTTCGTCCCGATGCTCCCGTTCGGTTCGAGCAGCGATCGAGCGAAGTCGAGAGCGCGTATCGAGAACGGGTTCCGCTGGGCGGGCGTTCTCGACGGACGCTTCTCGACAGGCTCGAAGCTGCTCGAACCAAACGGGGCGTGTGGGGGAGGGGACATTACCCCACCCCCACACCCTCACTTCGGCTTGACGAAGCGCAGCGTCATCCGGTCGCTCTCGCCGATCGCGGCATATTTCGCGCGGTCGACGTCCTTCAGCCGATAGCTCGGCGGCAGCGTCCACACGCCCTGCGGCCAGTCGGCGGTGTCCTTGGGATTGGCGTTGACGTTGGACCGTCCAGCCAGCTTGAACCCGGCCCTGGTCGCGAAGGCGATGACCGAGCTTTCCTTCATATAGCCCGACTTCTCCTCGGCGGCGGCATCGCGCGCCTCGGGCAGGCGGTGTTCGACCACGCCGAGCACGCCGCCCGGCTTCAACATGCGGAACATCGCGTCGAACGCCGCCTGCGCCTGATCCGCTCCGCCGAAGCGCCAGTTATGGACATTGCGGAAGGTCAGCACCTTGTCCGCCACGCCGTCGGGCACGCCTGCCTGTCCGGCAGCAGTCGGGAAGGCGACGGCCTGCGCCTTCCCGAACGCGGTGACGTCGCGCGCCTGCAACCTGGCCAGCATCTCCGACGTGCGCGGCAGCGGCCCGGCGGCGATATAGCGGCCCTTTTCGCGCAGCATGGGGCCAAGGATCTCGCTGTACCAGCCATTGCCCGGCCAGATCTCGACCACCGTGTCGGTCGGCTTCACCCCGAAAAAGGCGAGCGTTTCGGCCGGATGGCGATAGCGGTCCCGTGCGACATTGTCGGGGCTGCGCAGCGGCGACGCGATCGCGGCGGCAAGCGGACCGCGCGGTGCCTGGGCCGGGGCGGGGGTTAGGGCCACCAACGCGGCACTTAGAACTGGCAGGAACAGGGCGGTTCGACGCATGGGGAAACTCCTGACGGGAGGAACGGGTGGACGACGCACACAGGTGGTTATGGACGATCGCGGGCGGCGCGGCGATGCTCTTTGCGGTGTCGGTGCTGGCGGAACGGCGCCGTACCCTGCGCCGCGATCCCGACCGGGTCGGCTGGATGCCGTGGACGCTGGTGCAGGTGATCGCGGTGCTGGTGATGGTGTTCGGCGTGGCGATGGCGTTGAAGTAGAAAGGCCCGCCGCACGACGTCGCCCCGGCGAAGGCCGGGGCCTCCTGCGGTTCCTGCTGTGCGCTACAACCGGGAGATCCCAGCCTTCGCTGGGATGACGCTCGGCTCGAAGCGGGTGGATCAGGCTCAGTAAAAATTCGCCAGCGTCAGCGACCGTTCCGCGCCGTCGCACAGCGTCAGCTTCACCACCCGACCCGGCCGGTCGGTGCCCCAGCGGACGTCGACGCCGCCGTCCGGGGTGAGCGACACCGGCTTGCCGTCGACCGCGCAGATCAGTTCGTCGGTCTTCCACCCCGCCTTCGCCGCCGGTCCGCCCGACATGACGTGCAGCACGCGCAGCCGGGCGCGGTCATAGCCGAGCAGCAGCCCGCTGGTCGATTTCAGCGGCGGCGGCGGGGCGGCCGGGTTGGGCGCGACCACCATCTGCCCGGCGGCGGGGTCGAGCAGCACGCGGTAGCGCAGCAACAGCCCCGTCCCGACCCGCCCGGCGACGCGGACCTGCTTGGTAAAGCCGCCATCGCCCTCGATCCGCAACTCGATCGGCCCGGTCGGCACGCCGCCCAGCGTCACCTTGTCGGTCACGGTCAGCCCGGCATCGACCACGCCGCCGGCACCGAAGGCGATGGTCGAGGTGACCCGCGCGCCCCTGATTCCCGCCGCCCGCCACTGGCTGCGCGCGACGCTGAGCGATCCGCCATCGCCGGTATCGACCAGCAATGGGCGGACGCGGTGTTTGCCCAGCGTCGCTTCGGTCAGATACAGCCCGCTCCCCGCCTGCAGGCTCATCGGGACCTTGGTGCCGGCAAAGGGCATCCGGCCGCTCGGCAACAGGCGGAAGCGGCGATTGGCGAAGTCGATGTCGATCGCGTTGGGCGCGATCAGGTCGGTGCCGACCAGCACTTCGGCATCGCCCGATGCGCTGGCGAGCAGCTTCGGCAGGTCGATCACCGCGACCCGCCCGCCCTTGCGGCTGAACGCGCCGAACGCGACGGTCTTCGTCGGTGCCCAGTCGACGCGGATCGCCCCGCCCAGCGCGACGCCGGACGCCGCCGCCTTCGGATCGATGGTCAGCTTCGCCCGCCGGGCGAACTCCCGGCTGACCGCGCTATGGTTCAGCCCGGTGTCGAGCAGCGCCTGCGCCGCCACCCCGTCGATGGTCATCGCGAAGCGCAGATGGTTGGCCGACGTCAGCGTGAACGGCACCCAGCGCGCCTCCGCATCCCCCGACAGGGTTTGCGCAGGGGCGGCGGGCGCGGCAAGCAGCAGCAGCGCAAGGAAAAATCGGGCGATCACCGCGCGACTGTAGGACGGCCAAATCCCCGACGCTACAGGCATGCCTCCAGCAACGCCTGATCGAAACCGTACTGTTTGGCCTTGTCGAGCGTGTACGGGCGCATCCCCATCGAACGATATTCGCCGATGATCTTGCCGTCGGCGCTCTCGTCCAGATATTCGAACTTGAACAGTTCCTGGGTGACGATCACCGGGCCTTCCATGCCGATGACCTCGGTGATGTTGGTGACGCGGCGCGATCCGTCGCGCAGGCGCTTCACCTGCACGATCAGGTCGACCGAATCGGCGATCTGGCGGCTGATCGCTTCCTTCGGCACCTTGATGTCCGACATCATCACCATGTTCTCCATCCGCGCGAGGCATTCGCGCGGGGAGTTGGAGTGGAGCGTCGCCATCGATCCGTCATGGCCGGTGTTCATCGCAGCGAGGAGATCGAAACACTCGCTGCCGCGGATTTCGCCGAGGATGATCCGGTCCGGGCGCATACGCAGCGCGTTCTTCACCAGGTCGCGGATCGTGATCTCGCCTTGCCCCTCGAGGTTCGGCGGCCGGGTTTCGAGCGGCAGCCAGTGCGGCTGTTGCAGGCGGAGTTCGGCGGCGTCCTCGATCGTCAGCACGCGCTCGCCCGGGTCGATCATCTTCGACAGCGCGTTGAGCATCGTGGTCTTGCCCGAACCGGTGCCGCCCGAGATGACGATGTTGAAGCGGCTGGCGCCGGCGACCTTCAGCGCGGTCGCCATCTTGGTGCTCATCGACCCGAAGCCGGCCATCATGTCGATGGTGATCGGCTTGGCCGAGAATTTACGGATCGAGATCGCGGTGCCCTTCAGGGAGAGCGGCGGCACGATCACGTTGACGCGGCTGCCGTCCTTCAACCGGGCGTCGGCCAGCGGCGTGGTCTGGTCGACGCGGCGGCCGACCGAGTTGCAGATGCGCTGCGCGATCTGGAACAGGTGCTCCTCGTCGCGAAAGGCGATGTTGGCGAGTTCCAGCTTGCCCTTGCGCTCGACGAAGGTCTGTTCGGGGCCGTTGACCATGATGTCGCTGATCGCCGGATCGGCGAGCAATTCCTCTAGCGGCCCGAGGCCCAGCAGCTCGTCGACCAGAACCTTTTCCAGCGCGAACTGCTCGCGCCGGTTGAGCGTCAGCTTCAGCTCGGCCAGCACCTCCCCCACGATCGGGCGAAATTCCTCGGCCAGCTCGTCCTTGGTCAGCGTGGCGGCGGCTTCGGGGTCGACGCGTTCGAGCAGGCGCGGCAGCACCTGTTCCTTGATCCGGTGGATCGACGTTTCGAACCCCTCGACCCGGCTGTTGCCCGCTTCGCCCGACAGCGCCTGTCGGTCGGCCAGACGCTGCATCGCGTCGCCGACGCCCTGCGGCAGGGCGCTCGCCTGTTCGCCGGGCATGGGTTCGACGTCGCCGCCGGGCAGCGGCACCTGTCCCAGCGGCGGGAATTGCGGTGCGAGGTCCAGATCGGCCGGGCGGGCCGGTCCCGACCCCTGCATCGGGCGGGCGACGCCGAACGATGGCCTGCCGCCCGATCCGCCCATTCCGCTGCGCCGTCCGAATGCGTTCACGCTTGCCACCCCATCGAATCCTCAGGCGGCGAGCCTAGGCGACAAGCTTTTACAACTTCCTAACCACCGTCCGCCGCGCAGGGTGCGGGGGCAGGGGGCGGCATGGCGTTGCAACGGGACGTCATCCCGGCAAAGGCCGGGATCTCCCAATGGCAGCATAGGGCAAGAGCCGTCTGAGACCCCAGCCTCCGCCGGGGTGACGGTTCATGCAAGGCTTTCCGGGGTGCGCGAACGCAAACGGGGCGGGCCATGTCGCCATGCCCGCCCCGACCGTGTTCAGCGCTGCGCTTCGCGTCAGATGTGGATCGGCTTGCCCTGCACCGCCATCGCCGCTTCCTTGAGCGCTTCGGCATGGGTCGGGTGCGCGTGGCAGGTATAGGCGATGTCCTCGCTGGTCGCGCCGAATTCCATCGCCTGTGCCGCCTGCGCGATCATCGTGCCGGCGAGCGACGAGACGATCCACACGCCGAGGACGCGGTCGGTCTTGGCGTCCGCAATGACCTTTACGAAGCCGTCGGTGTCGCGGTTGGTCTTGGCGCGGCTGTTGGCGGCGAAGGGGAACTTGCCGACCTTCACCTCGCCCTTTTCCTTCGCGGCTTCTTCGGTGAGGCCGACGCCGGCGATTTCGGGCATGGTGTAGACGACGCTCGGGATGACGTCGTGGTTCACGATGCCGGTCTGGCCCGCGATGAACTCGGCGACCGCGACGCCCTCGTCCTCGGCCTTATGCGCCAGCATCGGGCCATGGACCACGTCGCCGATCGCCCAGATGCCGTCGACCCCGGTGCGGAATTCGTCGTCGATATCGACCTGGCCGCGCTGGTTGACCGACAGGCCGGCCTTGTCGAGCGCCAGATGTTCGGTGTTGGCGCGGCGGCCGATCGACACCAGTACCGCGTCGGCGGTCAGCGTCGTCGCCTCGCCACCCGCGGCGGGTTCCAGCGTCAGCGTGGCGGTGCCGCCATCGACCGACGCGGCAGTGACCTTGGTCGAGGTCTTGAGGTCCATGCCCTGCTTCTTGAACAGCTTGGCCGATTCCTTGCGGACCTCGCCGTCGAAGCCGGGCAGGATCTGGTCGGCATATTCGACCACGGTGACCTTGGCACCCAGACGACGCCACACGCTGCCGAGTTCGAGGCCGATCACGCCGCCGCCGATCACGACCAGATGCTCAGGCACCTTGGGCAGCGCCAGCGCGCCGGTCGAATCGACGATCACCGCCGCATCGTTGTCGACGGGCACGCCGGGCAGCGGGGTCACCGACGAGCCGGTGGCGATGACGATGTCGCGCGCGGTGACGGTGCGGTCGCCGACCTTGACGCTATGGTCGTTCTCGAACGACGCATAGCCCTTGAGCCATTCGACCTTGTTCTTCTTGAACAGATATTCGATGCCGCCGGTCAGCTCGCCGACCGCCTTCTTCTTTTCGGCGTGCATCTGTTCGAGGTTGAGCTTTGCGCCTTCCAGCTCGATGCCGAACTTGGCGAGCGCGCCGTGCGCGGCTTCCTCATAGAGTTCGGACGCGTGCAACAGCGCCTTGGACGGGATGCACCCGACGTTCAGGCAGGTGCCGCCCAGCGTCTCGCGGCCTTCCGCGCAGGCGGTCTTGAGTCCCAGCTGCGCCGCGCGGATCGCCGCGACATAGCCGCCGGGGCCGGCACCGATTACGAGGACGTCGAAGTCGTATTCAGCCATAGTCTCTATCCCGTCCTAGTCGTTGTGGGCGATCACGCGGATCGCGCCGTCGCCGGTACGGCGGCATTGTGCCGCAAATTGGCGCAGGGCGGGAATGCCCTGCAGTACGTAATCAAGCGCGTCGGCGCTGCCGAAGGTTTCCGCCAGATAGACATCGGCCTTCGCCATCGCCCGCGGATCGAAACGGCGGGCAAGGGTGGCGTCGTCCACTCGGTCGAGCGCGTCGGCGAACGCCCGCATCAGCGGCGGCGCGATCAGGCCGATCCCGCCCTCGCCATTCTCGTCCGCGCCCAGTTCGGGCAGCGCGGCGATGATGATGCCCAGCGTGTGGCCGACATCGTCGGCCGATCCGGTCAGCAGGTAATGGACCGCATGCCACGCTTCGCCCAGATCGAGGAAATCGAGATTCTCGACGCCTTCCTCGAACAGGAAATCCTCGAACACCGATGGGTCGGCGACCAGCCGGTCGATGTCGGCATCGCCGGCCCGACGCAGATAGATCACCATGCCCATCGGTTTCGTGTCGTCCTTAGAGGTCGATCAGCAGGCGCGTCGGGTCCTCGATCGCGTTCTTCAATGCGACGAGGAAGGTCACCGCTTCGCGACCGTCGATCAGGCGGTGATCGTAGCTGAGCGCGAGATACATCATCGGGCGCACCACGACCTGTCCGTTACGGACAACCGGGCGTTCCTCGATGCGGTGCAGGCCCAGCACCGCCGACTGCGGCGGGTTGATGATCGGGGTCGACATCAGCGACCCGAACACGCCGCCGTTCGAGATGGTGAAGGTGCCGCCCTTCATCTCGTCCATCTTGAGCGTGCCGTCCTTGGCGCGCTTGCCGAAATCGCCGATCGTCTTTTCGACGCCCGCGACCGACAGCTTGTCGGCATCGCGGATGACCGGGACGACCAGACCCTGCGGCGCGCTGACCGCGACCGAGATGTCGGCATAGTCGTGATAAACGATCTCATCGCCCTGGATCTGCGCGTTGACCGCCGGAATGTCCTTCAAGGCCATCGTCGCGGCCTTCACGAAGAAGCCCATGAAGCCGAGGCGGACGCCATGCTTCTTTTCGAACAGGTCCTTGTACTTGGCGCGCGCCTCGATCACCGCCGTCATGTCGACGTCGTTGAAGGTGGTGAGCAGCGCGGCATTGTCCTGCGCTTCCTTGAGACGCCGGGCGATCGTCTGACGCAGGCGCGTCATCTTCACGCGCTCTTCGCCACGGGCGGGCGCGGCGGCAGCGGCCGGTGCGGTGGCAGGAGCAGCTGCGGCCGGCGCGGCGGCGGCGGCCGACTTGTCACCGGCGGCGGCGACCACGTCTTCCTTGGTGATGCGACCGTCGCGGCCGGTGCCCTTGACCTTGGCCGGGTCGACCCCGTGTTCGAGGATCGCGCGACGCACCGACGGCGACAGCGCAGCGGCATCGACATTGTTGTCGCCGGCGGCGGGCGCCTGCTGCGCGGCGGCCGGGGCGGGGGCGGCATCGGCCTTGGGCGCGTCGGCCTTCGGCGCTTCCGCCTTGGGCGCAGCGGCGGCGCCGTCGCCCGATTCGATCGTCGCGATCATCGCGCCGACCGACACGGTGTCGCCCGGCTGCACGGCGTGCGCGCCCATGACGCCCGCGACCGGCGCCGGAACCTCGACCGACACCTTGTCGGTTTCAAGCGAAGCGATCGGTTCGTCGGCGGCGACCGCCTCACCGGGCTTCTTCAACCATTCGCCTAGCGTCGCTTCGGTGATCGATTCGCCCAGCGTGGGGACCAGAACTTCGGTTGCCATCGGATCTTCCTCATCTCCCCCGTGGGGGTAATAACACGGTTAGGATGCGGCCTTGCCGGTGGCGCGATCGCCCTCGGCCTGACGGGTGCGGCGGATTTCGTCGCGAACATTGTGGCCGAGCGCATCGGCGACCAGCGCGCCCTGTTCGGCCTGGTGGCGCTTCATCAGCCCGGTGGCGGGCGATGCCGCCGCCGCACGACCGGCATAGCGGGCGCGCGGAACGTTCGAACCGGCCTCGGCCAGCGCTTCCTCGATCAGCGGTTCGACGAGGAACCACGAACCGTTGTTCTTCGGCTCTTCCTGCGCCCAGACCACATCGGTCAGGTTCGGCAGGTTCCGAAGCCGCGCGACCAGCGCGTCGGAGGGGAACGGATAAATCTGTTCCACGCGGACGATCTGCGTGGCCGTATCGCCGGCCGCGTCGCGTGCCTCGATCAGGTCGAACGCGACCTTGCCCGAACACAGCACCAGCCGCGTCGTGTTCGCATCCGCCGGGGCCGACGGATCGGACAGCAGCCGCTTGAAGTGGGTGCCGGGAAGGAAGTCCTCGGTCTTCGACACCGCCAGCTTGTGCCGCAGCAGCGACTTGGGCGTCATGATGACGAGGGGCTTGCGGAAGTTGCGATGCATCTGCCGGCGCAGCAGGTGGAACAGGTTCGCCGGCGAGGTGACGTTGGCGACCTGCATATTGTCGCCCGCGCACAGCTGCAGGAAGCGTTCGAGACGCGCCGAGCTATGCTCCGGACCCTGACCTTCATAGCCATGCGGCAGCATCATCACGAGGCCGTTGGCGCGCAGCCACTTGGCTTCGCCGGCCGCGATGAACTGGTCGATCATGATCTGCGCGCCGTTGGCGAAATCGCCGAACTGCGCTTCCCAGATGACCAGCGCCTTCGGATCGGCCAGCGCATAGCCATATTCGAAGCCGAGCACGCCATATTCCGACAGCGGGCTGTCGAGCACCTCGAAGCTGCCATGTTCGATCGTCTGCAGCGGCACGAACTTGTGCTCGTCGCTCTGGTCGACCCACACCGCATGGCGTTGCGAGAAGGTGCCGCGACCCGAATCCTGACCCGACAGGCGGACGCCGAACCCTTCCGACAGCAGCGAACCGAACGCCAGCGCCTCGGCGGTCGCCCAGTCGAAGCCTTCGCCATTCGAGAACATGCCGCGCTTGGCGTCGAGCACGCGCGAGAGCGTCTTGTGGACCTGGATGCTGTCGGGGACCGTGGTCAGCGTGCGGCCGATCGAATCGAACAATTTCTGTTCGATGCCGGTGTCGACCGAACGACGCGAGCCTTCGGCGTCCATCGGCGCGTGCAGCCCCGACCAGCGACCGGCGAACCAGTCGGCGCGGTTCGCCTTGTAGCTCTTGGCGGCTTCGAACTCGCCTTCGAGCAATTGGGTGAACTCGCCGGTCTTGGCGGCGACGAAATCGCCGTCGATGACGCCTTCTTCCTGCAACCGCTTGCCATAGATGTCGCTGACGCCGGGATGGCCCTTGATCTTGGCGTACATCAGCGGCTGGGTGAAGGACGGTTCGTCGCCTTCGTTATGGCCGAAGCGGCGATAGCACCACATGTCGATGACGATGTCGCGCTTGAACTGCTGGCGGAATTCCATCGCCATCTTGGTGGCGAAGGTCACCGCCTCGGGATCGTCGCCGTTGACGTGGAAGATCGGCGCCTGCACGCCCTTCGCCACGTCCGACGGATAGGGCGACGAGCGCGCGAACTGCGGCGAGGTGGTGAAGCCGACCTGGTTGTTGATGATGAAGTGGACGCAGCCACCGGTATTGTAGCCACGGATGCCCGAGAAGCCGAGGCATTCCCACACGATCCCCTGTCCCGCGAACGCCGCGTCGCCATGGATCAGGACCGGCAGCACCTGCTCGTGCTTTTCCAGATCGCCGCGGAAGGTCTGTTGCGCGCGGACCTTGCCGAGCACGACCGGGTTGACCGCTTCGAGATGGCTGGGGTTGGCGACCAGCGACATATGGACCGACACATCGTCGAAGCTGCGGTCGGTCGAGGTGCCGAGATGGTACTTCACGTCGCCCGACCCGCCGATATCGTCGGGGTTCGCGCTGCCGCCTGCGAATTCGTGGAACAGCACGCGGAACGGCTTGGCCATCACGTTGGTCAGCACGTTCAGCCGGCCGCGATGCGCCATGCCGTACACGATCTCGCGCACGCCGAGCTGGCCGCCGTACTTGATGACCGCTTCGAGCGCGGGAATCATCGATTCACCGCCGTCGAGGCCGAAGCGCTTCGTGCCGACATATTTGCGGCCGAGGAACTTCTCCCACTGTTCCGCCTCGATGACCTTGGCGAGGATCGCCTTCTTGCCTTCGGGAGTGAACTGGATCGCCTTGTCGCGGCCTTCCATCCGGTCCTGCAGGAACTTGCGTTCCTCCACGTCCGCGATGTGCATATATTCGAGGCCGACATTGCCGCAGTAATTGGCGCGCAGGATGTCGACGATCTCGCGCACGCTCGCCCATTCGAGGCCGAGCGAGCCGCCCAGATATACCGGCGTGTCGATCTCGGCATCGGAGAAGCCGTAATATTCGGTGCGCAGATCCTCGGGCAGCTCGCGGCGGGCGAGGCCCAGCGGATCGAGGTTCGCGGCGAGGTGGCCGCGCACGCGATAGGTGCGGATCAGCAGCTGCGCGCGGATCGCGTCGCCGGCGGCCTTCGCCACGTCGACCTTGGGGGCAGCGGGCGCCGCGGCCGGAGCGGGCTTGCCACCGCGTGCGGGCTTGGGCGCCGGCTCCATCTGCGTCGGATCGAGCGCCGCGGTCAGTTCGTCGGTGTCGTTCAGCGGCCAGCGCTTGCTCTGCCAGCTGGGATGCTGGGTCGCACCCTCCAGCCCGTCGAACCACTGGCGCCAGCCGGCATCGACCGACGAGGGATCCTCGCGGTAGCGACCATAGAGCGTTTCCACGAATGCCGGGCTGACGCCGGCGGCGATGTCGAAATCCTGGCCTTCGTAGCCCATGGTCACATCCTGTCCGCTTGTGCCCGGTCGAACCGGGCGGTGCCCCGTGCGGTTCCGCGCACGGGGCAAGTCACCTTCAACCGTTCAGCACTTCGAGCAGCGTCGAACCCAGTTCGCTGGGGCTTGCCGCAACCTTGATGCCGGCGGCTTCCATCGCCGCGATCTTGCTTTCCGCATCGCCCTTGCCGCCCGAGACGATCGCGCCGGCATGGCCCATGCGACGGCCCGGGGGGGCGGTGCGGCCCGCGATGAAGCCGGCCATCGGCTTCTTGCGGCCACGCTTGGCTTCGTCGATCAGGAACTGTGCGGCCTGTTCTTCCGCATCGCCGCCGATCTCGCCGATCATGATGATCGACTGGGTTTCGTCGTCCGCCAGGAACAGTTCCAGCACGTCGATGAAGTTGGTGCCGTTGACCGGATCGCCACCGATGCCGACGGCGGTCGTCTGGCCGAGGCCGGCGTTCGAGGTCTGGAACACCGCTTCATAGGTCAGCGTGCCCGAGCGCGAGACGACGCCGACGCTGCCCTTCTTGAAGATCGAACCCGGCATGATGCCGATCTTGCACTCGCCCGGCGTCAGCACGCCCGGGCAGTTCGGGCCGATCAGCCGCGACTTCGAACCCGACAGCGCGCGCTTGACCTTCACCATGTCCAGCACCGGAATGCCTTCGGTGATCGCGACGATCAGCGGGATCTCGGCGTCGATCGCCTCGAGGATCGAATCGGCGGCGAAGGGCGGCGGAACGTAGATGACCGAAGCGTCGGCGCCGGTCTTCGACTTGGCTTCGGCGACGGTGTTGAACACCGGGAGGCCCAGATGCTCGCTGCCGCCCTTGCCCGGCGTCACGCCGCCGACCATCTGCGTGCCGTATTCCAGCGCCGCCTTGGTATGGAAGCTGCCGGTTTCGCCGGTCATCCCCTGGGTGATGACCTTGGTGTTCTTGTTGACGAGGATGCTCATTTTGACTCCTGCGGAAACTTGTAAACTTCGACGCGCATCATTTGCGGTTTGCCCGGTGCCGTCATCCAGTCGAACGTCAGGGTATGATCCTTCGTTCGCCAGGCGGGCGACGCGGCGTTGCCCCGGTTCGGCACCTGCAACCGAGCGCCGATCGCATTGACGACGATGACCCGGTCATCCGATGGCGATGCCATCACCCAGCAGCGCAGCGGGTTGGCGACCGCGGGCAGGACCAGCACCGGACCCGTCGGGTCCCGGCGGTAGGGCAGCATCTCGCCGGACAATCCGGCAATCTCGACCCGTTTCCAGCCGCGATCGGCCAACCGATCTGCACCACCGTCCGCCTCCACGCAGTCGCCGACCGCACCCGCTATGTCCTTTGCCGCCACCGGGCGTTCGAACAATTGCGCGAAGGACGCGATCGGCGATGCCGACTGCGCCATCGCCGGGGCGACCATGGCGGCCAGAAAGAGGCGGAGGGCCGGCATTACGCCAGCGTCTCGTCGATCCCCTTGCAGGCGACCAGCAGTTCCTTGACCGCGTCGACCGAGACCTGGAGGTTCGCCTTGGCTTCGTCGCCCAGCTTCACTTCGACGATCTTCTCGACACCGCCGGCACCGATCACGACGGGCACGCCGACATACAGGTCATCGACGCCATATTCGCCCGACAGATAGGCGGCGCAGGGCAGGACGCGCTTCTGGTCGTAGAGATACGCTTCGGCCATCGCGATGCCGCTGGTCGCGGGCGCGTAGAAGGCCGAGCCGGTCTTGAGCAGGCCGACGATCTCGCCGCCGCCGCCGCGGGTGCGCTTGACGATCGCGTTGACGCGCTCCCTAGTCGACATGCCCATCTCGATCAGATCGGTGACCGGGATGCCCGAAACGGTCGAATATTCGAGGACCGGGACCATCGTGTCGCCGTGGCCGCCCAGCACGAAGCTGTTGACGTCCTTCACCGACACCTTGAACTCGTCGGCGAGGAAGTGGCTGAAGCGCGCCGAGTCCAGCACGCCGGCCATGCCGACGACCTTGTTGTGCGGCAGGCCCGAAAATTCGCGCAGCGCCCACACCATCGCGTCGAGCGGGTTGGTGATGCAGATGACGAACGCGTCGGGGGCGTTGTTCCTGATGCCCTCGCCGACGGCCTTCATCACCTTCAGGTTGATGCCGAGCAGGTCGTCGCGGCTCATGCCCGGCTTGCGGGCGACGCCGGCGGTGACGATGATGACGTCCGCGCCCGCGATATCGGCATAGTCGTTGGTGCCGGTGATCGTGGCGTCGAACCCTTCGACGGGTCCGCACTGCGACAGGTCGAGCGCCTTGCCCTGCGGCACGCCGTCGACGACGTCGAACAGAACGATGTCACCCAGCCCCTTGAGGGCGGCGAGGTGGGCGAGCGTGCCGCCGATGTTGCCAGCGCCGATCAGCGCGATCTTCTTGCGAGCCAAGACGTCTCTCTCCGTAGCAAGTCGGGCGCGGTCCTGCCGCGACGCGGGCGCTGTACGGGGTTTTGGCTGCAGAGACAACCCTAAAGCGACCTTTAATGATAATGGATCGCAAGTGCAATAGATGCCAATGTTGGCGGAATTGCTAGGGTATAATGCCGCTCAGCATAAAAATTCGCGACAGCGACTGCCGTTCCGTATCCTAAACGCCGATTCGCGCGTAACCCGCATGCGACTCTGCTGGAAAGCCGCGCGGGCTTTGCTATGCAGGGCGTGAACAAGCGATCGCTTACAAGGTTTCGTCCATGCCCAACGCCCGTATCTACCAGATCCCGAAGAACGCGATGCAGTCGGGTCGCGCCAAGACCCACACGTGGATGCTGGAGTTCGAACCGGCCGAGCCGAAGCAGGCCGATCCGCTGACCGGTTGGGCGGGGTCGGGCGATACGCGCGAGCAGGTGAAGCTGAAGTTTCCGTCGCTCGATGCGGCGACCGACTATGCGACCCGCGAAGGCATCGCGTTCCACGTCGTGCCGGCGCCCGAGCGCAAGCTGAAGCTGCAGGCCTATGCGGACAACTTCAAATGAGGTTGCGCGCGCTTGCCGTCGTGGCGGTGCTGGCGGCGACCCCGGCCCTTGCCGCGACACCGATCGCGGGCCGTTACCTGACCGAGGACGGCGCGGGTTTGATCGAGGTCGCGCGCTGCGGCGACAAGGTTTGCGGACGGCTGGTGCGCATCATCAAGGCGACGCCGGGCGCGCCGACCACCGACGTCAACAATAGCGACGCTGCGTTGCGGTCGCGGCCGATCCTGGGGATGCCGATCCTGTCGGGCTTTACCGATGCCGGCAGCGACTGGCGCGGGCGCATCTACGATCCGCGCAATGGCAAGAGCTACAAGTCGATCGTGTCGAAAAACGCCGACGGGTCGCTCAAGGTGCAGGGCTGCATCGCGATCTTCTGCCAGACGCAGGTCTGGAAGCCGGCGCGCTGAGCCTTACGCCGCGAGCGTCGCGACGGGCAGGATGATTTCCGGCAGGGTGCGAAATCCCGGCCGCGCGAGCAGATAGCCCTGCACGTAGCGGATGCCGAGGTCACGCAGCACGGCATATTCCTCCGCCGTCTCGATCCCCTCGGCGATGACCTGCATGCCGAGCGAGGTGGCGATCCGCACCATGCCCTCGACGATCAGCCGGCGCGGTACGCTGGCTTCGATGCCGCGGATCAGGTCCATGTCGAGCTTCAGATAGTCGGTCTGGAAATTGGCCAGCAGCCCCAAGCCCGCATGGCCCGCGCCGAAATCGTCGAGCGCGGTGGCAAAGCCCATCGCGCGATAGGTGTCGACGATGGTGCGGACATGGTCGGTGTCGGCCATTTCCTCATTCTCGGTGAATTCGAAGATCAGCCGGTCGGTCGGGAAGGCGTGGGTGCGCGCCGCGGCCAGGGTGGCCTGGATGCAGGCGACCGGCGAATAGACGGCGTTAGGGAGGAAGTTGATCGACAGCTTCGCACCGGTCGAGAGGATGCCTGCCGCGACCGCGCCTTCGATCGCTGCCGTGCGGCATTGCTGGTCGAAGGCGTAGCGATTGTCGAGGGTGACCTGCGCCAGCACCTGTGCGGCGCCTTCGCCGCCCTTGCCGCGCACCAGCGCCTCATAGGCGAAGGGCAGGCCGGTATCGGCGTCGACGATCGGCTGGAACGCCATCGCGATCGCGAAATCGGGCTGGTCTTCGCGGCAGCCCCTGCATCCTGATCGCATAATTGGGTGATCCCTTCGCATGGCAGCGTAGGGGGGGCGGGGTTTCGGGAGCGTTAACTTGGATATGGGCGACGTGAAAAAGGCCGGAAGGGGGAGTCCCTTCCGGCCTTTTTCTTTTGGGTTCCAGAACCGGCACCGGCAAAGCCGGTGCTCGTCGGTCGCCCCGTAAGGGGCGCCGGCCGTTCTGATTTCGTGTCCGGGGCAGGAAAGCCTGCCCCGGTCCAAAATCAGAAGTCCATGCCTCCCATGCCGCCCATGCCGCCGCCGGCAGGCATCGACGGAGCCTTGTCTTCCGGCAGTTCCGAAACGGTCGCTTCGGTGGTGATGAGCAGGCCGGCGACCGAGGCCGCGTTCTGCAGCGCGGTGCGGACGACCTTGGTCGGGTCGATCACGCCGGCAGCGACGAGGTTCTCATACTGGTCGGTCGAGGCGTTGAAGCCGAACGACGTGTCGCTCTGGTCGAGCAGCTTGCCCGAGACGACGGCGCCGTCATGGCCGGCATTCTGCGCGATCTGACGCACCAGCGCGGTCAGCGACTTCCGGACGATGTCGACGCCGCGCGTCTGGTCGTCGTTCACGCCGGTCACGCCGTCGAGCGCCTTGGTCGCGTAGAGCAGCGCGGTGCCGCCGCCGGGGACGATGCCTTCTTCGACGGCTGCGCGGGTCGCGTGCAGCGCGTCGTCGACGCGGTCCTTGCGCTCCTTCACCTCGACCTCGGTCGCACCGCCGACCTTGATGACCGCGACGCCACCGGCGAGCTTCGCCAGACGCTCCTGCAGCTTTTCACGGTCATAGTCCGACGAGGTGACTTCGATCTGCTGACGGATCGCGTCGGTGCGGCCCTTGATCGCATCGGCTTCACCGGCACCATCGACGATGGTGGTGTTGTCCTTGTCGATCGTGACGCGCTTGGCGGTGCCGAGCATGCCGAGCGTTACGGTCTCGAGCTTGATGCCGAGGTCTTCGCTGATGACTTCGCCCTTGGTCAGGATCGCGATGTCTTCGAGCATCGCCTTGCGACGATCACCGAAGCCCGGCGCCTTGACCGCTGCGACCTTCAGGCCGCCGCGCAGCTTGTTGACGACGAGGGTCGCCAGCGCTTCGCCTTCGATGTCCTCGGCGATGATCAGCAGCGGACGGCCCGACTGCACCACCGCTTCGAGGATCGGCAGCATCGCCTGCAGCGACGACAGCTTCTTCTCGTGGATCAGGATGTACGGGTCGTTGAGTTCGACCTGCATCTTTTCCGGGTTGGTGATGAAGTAGGGCGACAGATAGCCGCGGTCGAACTGCATGCCTTCGACGACGTCGAGTTCGAATTCGAGACCCTTGGCCTCCTCGACAGTGATGACGCCTTCCTTGCCGACCTTTTCCATGGCTTCGGCGATCTTTTCGCCGACTTCACGGTCGCCATTTGCCGAGATGATGCCGACCTGCGCGACTTCCGACGAACCCGACACCGGCTTCGAACGGCCCTTCACATCCTCGACCACCTTGGCGACGGCGATGTCGATGCCGCGCTTCAGGTCCATCGGGTTCATGCCGGCGGCGACCGACTTCATGCCTTCGCGCACGATCGCCTGCGCCAGCACGGTGGCAGTGGTGGTGCCGTCGCCCGCGATGTCGTTGGTCTTCGAGGCCACTTCGCGCACCATCTGCGCGCCCATGTTCTCGAACTTGTCCTTCAGTTCGATTTCCTTGGCGACCGACACACCGTCCTTGGTGATGCGGGGCGCGCCGAACGACTTGTCGATGACGACGTTGCGGCCCTTCGGCCCGAGCGTGACCTTCACCGCGTCGGCGAGGATGTCGACGCCGCGCAGGATGCGTTCGCGGGCGTCACGACCGAATTTTACGTCCTTGGCTGCCATGGTGGCTACCCTTTCTTTGAGTTCGTCACTCCAGCGAAGGCTGGAGTCTTGCAGTTACAGGGAGACCCCAGCCTTCGCTGGGGTGACGAAAAATCAGGTCAGCCGACGATCCCCAGGATGTCGCTTTCCTTCATGATCAGCAGGTCTTCGCCGTTGACCTTCACCTCGGTGCCCGACCACTTGCCGAACAGGATGCGGTCGCCGGCCTTGACGTCGAGCGGCGAAACTTCGCCCTTGTCGTTCTTGGCACCGGCGCCGGCGGCGACGACTTCGCCTTCCTGCGGCTTTTCCTTGGCGGTGTCGGGGATGATGATCCCGCCGAGCGTCTTTTCCTCGGCTTCGACGCGGCGGACGAGCACGCGGTCGTGCAGCGGACGGAAGTTCATGCGCGGTTTCCCTTTTCGATGACTGAACAGGTCTTGGCACTCGCCCTGAAGGAGTGCCAGCGCCACGGATATGTGGAGCGGTTCGGCGACCGTCAAGCGGCACGGGAACAAAATTGACGTTGATGTGTGCCGTTCGTCAGGCGGGTCGAACAAGCCCCAGTTTTTCGCGCCGGCGCCAGCGATCGACCAAGAGCAACGCCACGACCAGCAGCCCGAAGGCGAGGCCGATCCACACGCCGATCCCGGCGAGCGGCGTCCAGAAGCCCAGCGCCACCGACACGCTGAACCCGACCGCCCAATAGCCGATCAGCGCGATCACCATCGGCACGCGCGTATCCTGCACCCCGCGCAACACGCCCGCCGCCACCGCCTGCGCCCCGTCGGCCAGCTGGAAGATGGCGGCGATCGCCAGATATTGCAGCGCCAGCGCGATCATCGCCGCATTGGCCGGCGCGTCGACATCGACATAGACCGACAGGAAGGCGCGCGGGAACAGCCACAGGATGAGGGCGGTGAACCCCATGAAGCCGGTGCCGACCGCCAGCGCCGACCAGCCGGCGCGCGCGATCCAGACCCGGTCGCGTGCGCCATAGGCGAGGCCGACGCGGATCGTCGCCGCCTGCGCGATGCCGAACGGCACCTGGAACAGGAAGGCCGCGATCTGGAGCGCGATGGCATGGGCGGCGACTTCGGTCACGCCGATCCGCCCCATCAGGAAGCCGGCGGCGGAGAACAGCGCGCCTTCGAAGGTCATCGTCGCGGCGATCGGCACGCCGAGCACGACGATCTGGCGCAGGCGGGACCATTCGCCGCGCCACCAGTTGCCGAACAGGCGGAAGCGCCGCAGCCGCCGGTCGATGACGAGGACCGCGGCATAGGCGAGCATCATCGCGGTCGCGGTCGCGAGACTCGCGATCGCCGACCCCTCCAGTCCCAGCGCCGGAAAACCGAGATTGCCGAACACCAGCAGCCAGTTGACCAGGATCGAGACGGCAAGGCCCATCGCGGTGATCGCCATCGCCCAGCCGGGGCGGCCGAGCGCCGAGGCGGTGATCCGCATGACGGTGCCGGCGAGCGCCGGGATCAGCGCCCACAGCAATATGTCGAGAAACGCATCGGTCCGCGCCGCGACCCGCGCATCCTGTCCGGCGAGCAGGAGCAGCGACTGCCCGTGCGCCATCACGGCCATGAAGGGGATGCTGCCCAGCACCGCGATCCACGCCGCCATGCGGAAGGAGCGGCGGACCTCGCGCACCGCGTGGCGACGCTGGCCCAGTTCGGCGGCGATGATCGGCGCGGCGGCGCCGACCAGCCCCGACAGCGCGAACAGGATGACGCTATAGACATAGACGCCCAAGGTCGCGGCGGCGAGTTCGACCTCGCCCAGCCGCGCGACGAACACCACGTCGACTGCATAGACCGCCATCTGCAACAGATTCGCGCCCACGAGCGGCGCGGCGAGGCGCAGCGTCGCGGCCAGTTCGGCGCGAGCGGTCGCAGGCGCGGCGGGGGCGGCGGCGTTGGTCATGGTGGGGCGTGTAGTCGGTTGGGGCGGAGTATGCCAGTTTGGGGGGGCGGCGTCCTTCCATCTTCACCGTTCGTCCTGAGTAGCCGCTGAGCTTGTCGACGCGTAACGGGGCGGATCGTCCGGGCAGGTGCTTCGATACGGGCTTTCGACTTCGCTCAATCCCTACTCAGCACGAACGGTTTGGTTTGATGCCTTTGCCTTCGCGGGAGTGACGAGGGGGGAGTAACGGCCGATCCCGACCCCGACGATCGTTGGAACGATCCACCCAACACCCGTTTCGTCACCCCGGACTTTATCCGGGGTGACGATGGACGGGTGAGGTTCGAACAGCCCGGACACGCGCCGCTGCGAACGCGATGCCCGATGACCTTCGGCCCTTTTCCCGTTAGGGCAAGGCGATGACCGACGATGCCGAGCCACGGCCGACCCGCGCGCCGCGTCGCGATGCAGCGCTCCGGCGCGATGCGCTGATCGCGGCGGCGGCCGAGTGCTTCACGACCCATGGCTATGGCGTGCCGCTGGAGACGATCGCCGCCGCCGCCGGGGTCGGACGCGCGACGCTATATCGCAATTTCCCCGATCGGGTGGCGTTGGCGCTGGCGATCTTTTCGCGCGGGGCGGACCGGTTCGAGGCGATGCTCGACCCCGCGCTGCCGATCGGCGAGACGATCGACCGGCTGGTGCGCGCGGGGGCGGAGCCGCTGGCGCTGTTCGCGCGGATCGCCGCCGAACTGCATCTCGACTGCGGCAATATCGGGCGGTTTCAGGAGTTGCGCGGGCGGATGGAGCGCATCCTGACGCCTGCCCTGACCGCGGCGCAGGCGCGGGGCGAGGTCGCCGAGGATATTTCGCCACTCGACCTGGTGCTGACCATCCGCATGGCCAGCAGCCTCGTCCAGCCTTACATGACCGATGCCGAGGTCAGCGCGCAGATGGCGGCGGCGTTGCGGTTGTTGCTGAAGGGCCTGCGTCCGCGCTGACCGGGTCGGTCCAGCCAAGGCCCAGCGCCTTGTTCACCGCGATATAATATTGCGTCAGCTGGGCGCGGGCCTGCGTCACGGCGCTCGTCGCCGACAGTTGCTGGCGCTCGACGTCGAGCTGGTCGATCAGCGTCGTGGTGCCGGCCGCGACGCGTTGCCGGTTGAGCGCGGTGGCGCGCTTCGCGGTCGTCTCCGCCTGCACCAGCTGGCCGAGTTGCTTGCGGCTGTTGCCGTAGCGCGACAGCGCGGTTTCGGCGTCCTGCAACGCGTCGAGCACGGTCTTGCGATAGGATGCATCGGCCTGATCGCGCTGGGCTTCGCTGACGTCGATCGCGGCCCGGTTCTTGCCGAAATCGAGGAACGACCAGCTGAGCGACGGCGCGGCGATCGCGGCGATATTGCCGAGGTCGAATATGTCGCCGGGCGAGGTACCACCCAGACCCAATAGCCCGAGAAAGCGGATGCCGGGCAGCGCGCGTGCCCTCGCCACGCCGATCCCGGCGGTGCCGGCGGCGAGCTGGCGTTCGGCGGCGCGGACATCGGGGCGGCGCGCGATCAGCGCGGCGGGATCGCCGACCGCGACCTGCGCCGGGGGCAGCGGGACCGGCGCGACCGGGGCCAGGGTCGCGTCGAGCGCGCCGGGCGTGCGGCCAGTCAGTACCGCCAACTGATTGAGATATTCGTCGCGTTGCGCGGCGAGCGGGATCGCCTGCGCCTGCGTGTTCTCCAGCTGGGTCTGGAGCCGTTCGACCGACAGCTGCGACGCAGTGCCGGCGGCGAGGCGCTGGCGGGTGAGGACCAGCTGCTGCTGTTGCAGGCGGGTGGTCGCGTCGCTCAGCGCGATGCGCGCCTGTACGTCGCGCAACGCCACATAGGCCTGCGCGACAGCGGCCGACAGCGACACCTGCACGTCGGCGAGATCGGCGATACGCGCCCCTTCGGTCGCGCGCGCCTGTTCGGTCTGGCGCCGGCCGCCGCCGAACAGGTCGACTTCCCAGCTGGCATTGGCGCCGACATTGTAGAACTGGACGTCGGTGCCGCCGCTGCCCGGCTGGATCGGGGGGAGTTCGGCGGCGATCACCGTCGCGTTGGCGCTGACGCTGGGCAGTTGCGAGGCCCGTTGCTGGGTCAGCTGGGCCTGCGCCTCGCGCACGCGGGCGAGCGCGAGGTCGATGCCGGGGCTGTGCGCCAGCGACTCGTCGACAAGGGTGGTAAGCAGCGGGTCGTTCAGCCCTTCCCACCAGCGGGCGAGCGCCGGGGCGGGGGTGAAGGCGGGATCGGTCGCGCGGGCGAAACTGCCGCGCCGTACCGCGTCGCCTGCGGTCGCGGGCGGGCCGGCATAGTTGGGGCCGACGGTGCAGGCACCGAGCAGCAGGACGGCGGCCAGGGGGAAGCTTCGCGTCATCAATGTACCGTCGCCGGTTTGGCGCCCTTGGGCAGGGGGCGGAGGAACAGGACGAGGGGCAGGACGCAGAAGGTGCCCATGCCCATGATCCAGAAGATGTCGTTATACGTCATGGTCAACGCTTCGGCTGCAATCTGCTGCGACAACAAGCGGATGCCCGCCGCCGGATCGCCGACCGCGTGGCCGAGCTGTGCGATATAACCCTGCACATCGGGGCTGTTCGCATTCAGACTTTCCTCCAGCCGGCGCGAATGGAAATACATCCGCTTGTCCTGCAGGATCGAGATGCCGGCGAGCGAGAAGCTGCCGCCCAGATTGCGGAAGGCGTTGAACAGGCCGGAGGCGTCGCCGGCATCCTCGGGCGGGACCGAGCGGACACAGGCTTGGCTGAGAAACAGCATGGCGAGGATCTGTCCGACGCCGCGCAGCAGCTGCGACGCGGTGAAGTCGGGGCCGGACGACTGGGCGGTCAGGTTCGCGTCGAGCAGGGCCGAGCTGCCCATGATGAGCAGCCCCATCGCCACCGCGATGCGGATGTCGATCCGTTTGAGCAGGATCGGCACCATCGTCATCATGATGAGGCTGGGGATGCCCGACAGCAGCACGACCTTGCCCGCCTGCAACGCATTGTAATCGGCGAGCGCCGCGAGGAATTGCGGGATGGCGTAGCTGGTGCCGTAGAGCACGACGCCGAGCACGATCCCCATCAGGGCGACCGCGCCGAACTGGCGGTCGAGCAGCAGTTTCAGCTTGATGATCGGCCGGCTGGCGGTCGCCTGTCCCCAGAACAGCAGGATGAAGCCGACCGCGCTGGTCACCGCCATCCAGCGGATGAGTTCGGAATCGAACCATTGTTCGCGCTGCCCGTCCTCCAGCAGCACGGTCAGGCCCCCCAGGCCCAGCGCCAGGCCGGCGATGCCCAGCCAGTCCGCTTCGCGGAACAGGTGCAGCTTCGCCTTTTCATGCGGCAGCCCGACCAGCAGCAGCGTCACGAGGATCGCGCAGATGGGCACGTTCAGGAAGAAGGCATAGTGCCAGCTGATATTCTCGGTCAGCCAGCCGCCGACCAGGGGACCCAGCACCGGCCCGAGGATCGCGGTCACGCCGAACACGGCGATGCCGATCGGCTGCTGGTGCGGCGGCAGGCGCTGGGCGATGATCGTCTGCGCGGTGGGGATCATCGCCCCGCCTGTAAACCCCTGTCCGACGCGACCGAAGATCATCATCGGCAGGGTAGTGGCGATGCCGCAGATGACCGAGAAGACGGTGAACAGCCCGGCGGCGATCAGCAGGAAGGTCCGCATCCCCAGCATCCGCTGCAACCAGCCGGCCATGGGGATGATGACGATTTCGGCGACGAGATAGGCGGTGGCGATCCACGTCCCCTCGGTCCCGCTGGCGCCGATTTCGCCCTGGATGGTCGGCAGCGCCGAATTGACGATCGAGATGTCGAGCGTCGCCATCAGCGCGCCGAGATTGCCCGCGATCACCGCCAGCCATGCCGCAAGGTCGGCACGCTGCGGCGCCGCGGCGGTCACGCCCGCGCTGGCCCCGGCGCTGGCCGCAGCGCTCGCCACGTCAGCGGCCCGCCTGCTCGCGCAGTTGCTTCAGATCGTCGCGCGCGCTGCGGGTGTCGACCGTCACCGTCACCGACAGGCCGGGGACCAGCAGGCGGCGTGCCTCCGGCGTCGCCTCGATCGAGACGCGCACCGGCACGCGCTGCGTGATCTTGGTGAAGTTGCCGGTCGCGTTCTGCGGCGGCAGCAGCGAGAATTGCGCGCCGGTGCCGGGCGCCAGGCTTTCGACCCGGCCCTTGATGGCCACGCCGTCGAGCGCGTCGACGTCGATCTCGACCGGCTGGCCCGGGCGCATCAGCGCCAGCTGCGTTTCCTTGAAATTGGCGGTGATATAGAGCCGGTCCAGCGGCACGACCGACATCAGCCGGGTGCCGGCCTGCACGAACTGGCCGATGGTCACCGTCCTGTCGCCGATGCGGCCGGCGATCGGCGCGGTCAGCTCCGTCGCGCCGACATCGACGCTGGCGGCGGCAAGCTGGGCGCGGGCGGCCTGTCCCTGCGCCCGGCCCTGCGCGACCTGGCTCTGGAGCGAGCCGATGCGGCGCTGCTGCGCGGCGACCCCAGCCTCGGCAGCGCGGACATTGTCGGCCGACTGGCGGGCGGTCACCTCCAGCTGGGCGAGCGTCTGGCGGGTTTCGGCACCCGATGCGGCGAGCGGGCGATAGCGGGCGACCTCTGCGGCATCATAGGCGGCCTTGCTGCGCGCGGCGGCCAGCTGGGCGCGGGCCTGATCGATCGCGGCATATTGTTCGGCGATCTGCGCGCGGGCGGTGTCGGCCTGCGCGCCGGCGACGGCGATCTGCGCCTCGGCCTGCGCGGCCCGTGCGCGGGTGTCGCGCGGGTCGATGCGGACGAGCGGCTGGCCGGCGGTCACGTCCTGATTTTCACGGACCAGTACCTCGGCGACATAGCCCGACACACGCGGCGCAATGGTCACCATGTCGGCCTGTACGGTGGCGTCGTTGGTTTCTTCGAAGAATTTGCCGTTGTTCTGATAGTCGATGTACCACCAGCCGCCGACGATTGCCGCGACCACGACCAGCGCGATCAGAATCCATTTCGCCCGGCCGTTGCCGCGCTTCGCCGCGGGCGCTTCGTCCATCGGCTGTTCCTGATGCTGTTCGTCGCCCATCGCTCGCCTGCGTCCGCATATCCGGCCGCCCGTCGCGGCAGGTCCTGTATTAAGTGGACGATTTGTCCGGATCAAGGCGGGCCGGTGTGCAGTGCACAAAAATTCAGGTGAGGATCGTCCGGTCGGCCATGCGCAGCGTGGCGAGGATGGTGGCGATCACCAGCTGGTCGTCATGATGCAGGAAATGCCCGCCGGGCAGGCCGACGACCTGCGCAGGGCTGCCGCGCAGGGTGGGGCACAGGCTTTCCTCCTCCTCGCGCCCATAGATGCAGATGACCGGCGCCCAGTTCAGTGCGCGCATCGCGGCGGCGGGGCGGGCATCGGGCGTGCCGTGATAGAGGATGCCGGTCGGATCGGAGCGGAAATAGACGGTTTCCGCTGGCACGACGACGCTGATCGCCGCGACCTTCGCCCGCAGATCGGCGGGCAGGTCGGGGGCGGTGGCGGACACCATGTCGGCGCCGAACGACTGGCCCATCAGGATCACCCGCTGCGCGCCGGTCCTAGCCAGCGCGGTGCGGATCGCGTTCGCGACGATGGCATCGACCTGTTCGCGGGTCTTGCGCGTGCCGAAATTGACCGGCGAGCTGACGCCGACGACCGGGATGCCATGCGCGGCGAGCGCAGGGACGACCTGACTGCCCAAGCCGAAGCGCAGCCCCATGTCGCCCGAGAGATAGACGGCGGCGACCGACGGATGTTTCCTGTCCGCATCGAACAGGCGCAGCGACTGGCTGTCGATCAGGTGCAGCGCCGGGGCGGCGAGGCCGAGCAGCACCAGCAGCCCGGCAAGCAGCGCGCCGATGCCGAAGCGGCGGCGCAGGCGGCGACGGCGGTCGATGCGGTTCATGGCTGGGATACTTTCGGTTCGGGCGCGATCGGGTCGACGGCCGGGGCGGGGGGCAGGTACAGCGCGGGCTGGGGCCGGGAGATCAGGCGGGACAGGTCGCGCAGGCCCCGAAGCAGGCCGACGCCGCCGGGGCCGGCGATGTAGCGTGGCTCCCATCCGGGGGCGAACTTTTCCTTATAGGTCCTGAGACCCCGGAAACCGTAGAAGCGTTCGCCATGGCGGAAGATGAACGCCGCCGCCTTGGCCCAGGCGGGGGCCAGCCGGCGATCCTCGATCCCCGACAGCGGCGCCATGCCGAGCGAGAAGCGGGCATAACCCTGCGCCTGCGTCCACAGCATCAGGTTGACCAGCAGATAGTCCATCGTCCCCGGCGGCGTGTCCGACCGGTGGCGCATCAGGTCGACCGAGGCTTCCTTGCGGTTTTCGGTCAGCCACAGATTCGCGAAGGCGACGATGCGGTCGTCGATCGTCACCACCGCCACGTCGAAGAAGGACAGATAGTCGCGATCGAAATGGCCGAGGCTGAAGCCCTTTTCGCGCTGCGCCTTCGCCTCCAGCCATTCGTCGGAGACCGATTCGAGTTCGGCCATGATCGTGCCCAGTTCGCTGGCGGCGACGATATGCATCCGCGCGCCCTTGCGCGCGACCGCGCGTTCCGACTTGCGCAGCGCGCGCAGCCGGGGGGTGTCGAGGGTGAAGCTCGGGAGATCGACCACCGCGTCCTCGCCATATTTGACGATGCTCAGCCCCATGCCGATCGCGATGTCGAGGACGGGCGAGGAAATCTGGTAGAGCAGCAGCCGCCCCTGATCGCGATCGGCGAGATCGCGCAGATTCCACAGCAGCTCGCCCCACGCCTCGCGCGGGCCGACCGGATCGCCCATCACCACCCAGCTGGCGCCGTGGACCTGATACATGACGAAGGCGTCGCCGGCCTCCGACAGCAGAAAGCGTTTGTCGCCGGTCAGCGCCAGCATCGTGTCGGTGCGGTTCGCGCTTGCGAGGATGCGGCGCACCGTGGCCGAATCGACCTCCGACAGCGCGCTGCGCGCCGCCGCGGCGGTGGGCGACATCAGCCGCCAGACGCAGGCGCCGGCCAGCATGACGATGACGCCCAGCGTCGCGCGCAGAAAGCGCGGGGCGTCGCTGTGCAGCGCGAATTTCCACCACAGATTCTCGGAATAATCGACATGGCGATAGGCGAAGAAGCCGGCCCAGACGGTCAGCGCGATGACGGCGGCGACCGAGGCGACCCAGCCGGCGCCCACCGGCTGCCCGGTCAGCGTCGTGCGGCGGTAGAAGGCGCTGCGGGTCCATTGCAGCAATGCGGCGACGGTGAGGCAGGCGGTCGCCTCCTCATAATCCAGCCCTTTGAGAATCGAGAACAGCGCGGCGGCAATCAGCAGCGTTCGAGTGGCGAGGAACGCGCCGTCGAGGCGGCGATAGAGGGCCGGCGCGAGCAAGAGGAGCGCGGTGCCGGTCAGGCTGGCGGCGATCGAGCTGAATTCGATCATCGGCAGCGGCAGGATGGCGGCGAGGTCGCCCATGCGCGCCCGGACCGAGGGGAGCGAGCCGGACAGCAGCAGCATCGCGCCGGTGAGGAAGGTCGCGGCGCTCAAGGCGAGCGGGGCGACTCCGGTGGCGACGGCGCGGACGCCCGAGAGGAAGCGGCTGGAGCGCCGCCGCTGACGCGCGCCTTCGTGCCAGGCGAGGACGAGGACGCCGAGGCCGAGCGGCAGGAGGTAGTAGAGCACGCGGTAGGCGATCAGCGCGGCGAACAGTGTCGCGCGGTCGACCGGGACCACCGCCAGCACGACCGCTTCGAACACGCCGATGCCGCCTGGGACATGGGTCACCACCGCCGCGACGATGCCGAGCGTATAGGCGAGGATGAAGGCGGGCAGCAGCGCGGGCGCGGCGCCGGGGATCAGCACGAACAGCGCGGCGCTGGCGCAGGCGATGTCGACCAGCGCGATCGCGATCTGGAGCAGCAGCAGCCCCGGACCGGGCAGCGGCAGGGTGAAGCCGAACAGGCGGATCGGCGCGCGCACCACCGCGCAGGCGCCGAGCAGCGCTATCGTCAGCGCGGCGATGCTCCAGCCGGCAGCCTGCACTTGCGCCGCCGACAGCTTCAGGCCGGCGAGGTCGAGCGCGCCGGGGTGGAGCAACAGGGCGACTCCGGTAACGCTGACGACTCCGGCCCAGAAGGTGCCGCTGGCGATCGCGACCACGCGGGCGACGTCGGGGCCGTCCAGCCCGGCGGCGCTGTAGATGCGGTAGCGCGCCGATCCGCCGGTCAGCAGCGCGAGGCCGAGATTATGGCTGAGCGTATAGCTGGTGAACGAGGCGAGCGCGGCGGTACGCCATGGCAGCGGGCGGCCGATGGTATGCAACGCCAGCAGGTCGTAGAAGGTCAGCGCCAGATAGCTGCCGGCGGTCGCCAGCAGGGCGAGGGCGATCTTCGCCGCCGACAGGTCGTGCAGCGCGGCGCGGACGTCGGCGAAGCGGATCTCCTGCGTCAGATGCTGGAGCGCGGCGAAGCCCAGCGCGATGAGGGCGAGGACGACCAGCACGCCGATCGGCGTGCGATAGCGATCGAGCAAGCGGCGCAACTCAGCCATGCGGCACCGCTGCGATGCGCGACCCTGCCGGGGTGCGGCAGAGCCTGCCGCCCCATCGGCCGGCGGGCGGCGGGGTTGGTAGATCGGTTCGATTCGCCTTCATGGAAGAGGGCGTAGCGAATGGCGGGTTGCCGGCGGGTCAGCGCGCGCTGAACAATCGGTAATGTTGGGGGCCGAGCGCCTACCTGTTCAACGCATAGGTGATGATGAAGCACGCCGCCGTCAACAGCAGCATCGCGAGGATGAAGGTCGCATCGGCGATCCGTTCCAGCCAGTGCAGCCGCGTCGTGCCTTGCATGCGCAGCGCGAAATAGGAACTGAGCGTCGCGATCAGGAACAGCAGCGCGTCGACCGACAGCAGGTCGTCGGCGATCGTCTGGCGCGCGCGCATCGTGAGGGTGACATGCAGCAGGCCGATACCGGTGAGGCAGACGCCGACCATCGCCGAGGCGATCGGGCAGATCATCCGGCAGGTGCGTTCGTCGAGCGCGGCGCGGCGGCGATGCGTGACGGACGGGGGCGGTTCGCGCTGATCCATGGTGCGGCATGGCACCCCTTGCGGGCGAATCGTCAAGCACGAAGCGGTGCCGGTTCGCCGGCCGGATGTGGCGGCGCTGCAACGCCGCCGGCCGAAAACGGGGATTTCGCGCATCATATCGCCAAAGCCCATTCGGTTCGCTATGGGGCGCATCGCCGAACCGCGATGTCGACGCGGCCGGTGTGCGACGCTCCCCAAGCTGTCACACTTCGCCGATAGGGCGACACGTTCATTCGGCAGGGGAATTTCGATGACGAGCGCAGCGCTGGAGCGGGATGGACGCCCCGGCCCGAAACTGGACGACGGCTTCGGCCGCGCCGGTACGTTTGGATTCGCCACGGCGATCGTCGCCGCACTCGGCTATGTCGTCTACAACGTCTATCACGATGCCGCGGCGGCCAGCGTCGATCCGCTGACGCTGATGCCCTTCGCGCTGCTCGTGCTCGCGCTGATCATCGCGCTGGGCTTCGAATTCGTGAACGGCTTCCACGACACCGCCAATGCGGTCGCGACCGTGATCTACACCAATTCGATGCCCGCCCATGTCGCGGTCGTGTGGTCGGGGGTGTTCAACTTTCTGGGCGTGCTGATGTCGACCGGCGCGGTCGCGTTCGGCATCATCTCGCTGTTGCCGATCGAACTGATTTTGCAGGTCGGGTCGTCGTCGGGCTTCGCGATGGTGTTCGCACTGCTGATCGCGGCGATCGTGTGGAACCTCGCCACCTGGGCGCTGGGCATCCCTTCGTCGTCCTCGCACACGCTGATCGGGTCGATCATCGGCGTCGGCGTCGCCAATGCGATCCTGCAGGGGCGGAGCGGCTCGGCCGGGGTCGATTGGGACAAGGCGGCCGAGATCGGCAAGGCGCTGCTGGTGTCGCCGATGATCGGCTTCGGCGTGGCGGCACTGCTGTTCCTCGCGATGAAGACGCTGATCCGCAACCGCAAGCTGTACGAGGCGCCGGTCGGCGACACGCCGCCGCCGCTGTGGATCCGCGCGCTGCTGATCTTCACCTGCACCGGCGTCAGCTTCGCGCACGGGTCGAACGACGGGCAGAAGGGCATGGGCCTGATCATGCTGATCCTGATCGGCACCGTGCCCACCGCCTATGCGCTGAACCGTGCGGTGCCGGCGCAATATGAGGCGCAGTTCGCGACCAACAGCGCCGCCGCCGTGCGCGTGCTGACGCCGCAGGGCGACGGCACCGCGTCCGACGACGCGACCGCGCGTGCGCAGGCGCAGCGTTACATCACCGATCGCAGGCTGACCCCCGAAACCGTCCCCGCCGTCACCACCATGGTCGGCGCGATCGAACAGCAGGTCCGCGAATATGGCAGCCTGGCCAAGGTGCCGGCCGCCGTCAGCGGCAATATGCGCAACGACATGTACCTGACGTCGGAAGCGGTGAAGCGGCTGGCCAAGGAACCGACCCTGTCGCTGACCGAAGGCGACAAGAAGGTCCTCACCGAATATCGCGGGTCGCTGGACGCCGGCACGCGCTTCATCCCGCTCTGGGTCAAGGTCGCGGTCGCCTTCGCGCTGGGCCTTGGCACCATGGTCGGGTGGAAGCGGATCGTGGTCACGGTCGGCGAGAAGATCGGCAAGACCCACCTGACCTATGCGCAGGGCGCGTCGGCCGAACTGGTGGCGATGGGCACGATCTTCGGGGCCGACAGCCTCGGCCTGCCGGTGTCGACCACCCATGTCCTGTCGTCGGGCATCGCCGGCACGATGGCGGCGAACCGGTCGGGGTTGCAGATGTCGACGGTGCGCAACCTGCTGATGGCATGGGTGCTGACGCTGCCGGTATCGGTGCTGCTGTCGGGGTCGCTGTACCTGCTGCTCAACCGCATTTTCTGAACGTTACGGCGGGGAGCGAGCAATGCCGACCTCCCCGCCGTTGCGCCGCGACCCGGTCGCGTGGATGATCCTGATCCTCGTGTGGTTTTCCTGCGCGTGGTTCGGGTCATGGGAGTTCAATCCCAACAACGCCGTCCGCATGTTCGCCACGCTGTCGCTGGTCGAGGAGGGCGACGCCACCATCGACGAATATGCCGCGCTGACGATCGACAAGGCGCATTTCGGCGACCATTATTATTCGGACAAGGCGCCCGGCATCACCGTGCTGGGCATCCCCGCCGTGGCGGTGGTCGATGCCGTATCGGGCCAGCGCGCCAGCGATTTCGTGCCGGGGTTCGAGAATCGCGAGTTCAATCGCTTCCTCAAAATTCGTATCCGGCTGGTCGCGATCACCATCTGCGCGGTGCTGAGCGCGCTGGCGGCGATGCTGCTCTACGATCTGGTGCGCGGGGCTACCGGCGATGTCGAGGCGGGGGCGGTCGCGGCTTTGTCCTATGGGCTGGGCACGACGGTGTGGGGGTGGTCGACGACGATCTTCGGCCATGCGCCGGTCGCGGCGCTGCTGGTCATCGCGACATGGGGCGTGTGGCGCGGGACGGGGCCGGGGCGGTCGTGGTTTCATGCGGTCGTGGCCGGGCTGGCGCTCGGCTGGGCGGTGTTGATCGAGCATTCGGCGTTGATCGCGGGCCTGCCGGTCGCCGGCTACGCCTTGTGGCGGCTGCGGTCGTTGCCGCGGCGTGAGGCGGTGCGGACGGTGGTCGTCGCGCTGGCGGTGGGGGCAAGCGCCCTGGTGGTGCTGGTCGGCTACAACCTGCTCGCGTTCGGGACGGTGTTTCGGCTCGGCTATTCGGGCGTCACCGACTTTGCGGGGATGCAGGAGGGGTTTTTCGGGCTGACCTACCCCAAGCCCTATGTCCTGTACGAACTGACCTTTGGCGAGCGGCGGGGGATATTGTGGGTCGCGCCGATCCTGATCGTCGCGCCGTTCGGCCTCGCGATGCTGGTGCGCGATCCGGCGACGCGGGCGATCGGCTGGCTGGCGGTCGCGGGCGCGGTGGTGCCGTTCCTGATCAACGCCAGCTATTATTACTGGGACGGCGGCAACGCGACCGGCCCGCGTCACGCGCTGCCGGCGGTCGGGTTTCTCTGCATCGGCATCGGTGCCTTCTGGGCACGGGCGACGCGCTGGTCGCGCGCAGCCGTCGCGGTGCTGCTGGCCGGGTCGGTCACGCTCAACATGGCGATCGCCAGTGCCGAGATCACCGCGCCGGGGGGCGAGCCGCGTGCGCTGGCGGTGGCGGTGTTCCGCGAGCGCTTCGATCCGGGCTATCTGCGGACGGTGGCCGATGAATGGTTCGGCTATACGCCGTGGCAGGGGCTGGCAATCTGGGCCGCGGTTGCCGGGGTGCTGACGGTTGCGCTGGCGGTGCTGGTGCGGCGAAGTATGGTCTTTTCGTCACCCCGGACTTGATCCGGGGTCCCGCTTTCTTTTCCACGGCAGCCGAAGAAGCGGGACCCCGGGTCAAGCCCGGGGTGACGGTAGGCGGTGCGACCCTATTCCGCCGCTTCCGCCTGCGGCACCGGAATGGCGAAGCCGAACCGCGCCTCCACCTCCGGGTCGAGCCAGGCATGGATATGCGCGCGGTCGGCGTCGGAGATGTCGGCATAGGCGGTGGGGGTGAAGGGGCGCTGGCCCTGCCCCTTGTAGCTGTCCTGCGACACGAACGGGTCGGCCATGGTCAGGCCGGTGGCGGCGGACAGGTCGGCGATGACGCCGGCAGGGTCGGCGACGAAGGCTTCGTGGCTGAGCAGCGCGACATGGTGCGCGCGGTCGTGCAGGCCGCTCCAGTGGCGCAGCTTCGCGGTGCGCTTGGCGAGCGGGTTGGCGAAGCGTTCGCCGGTGTCGGGGCAGCGTTCGTGCAGCATCTCGCGTCCCAGCACCGGATGGTCGTCCTCGACGCCCCAGAATTCGCTGTCCCAATAGCTGTGCCACGGTGCGCGGATGAAGTCGGAGAAGCCGAGCGTCTTCAGCTCCGGATGCGCGTGCCAGGGCTGGCGGTGCAGGCTGCGCACCCAGTCGACCGGGTCGCGTGCGACCGCCAGCACCATGACGTCGCGCGGGAACAGGACCTGTTCGGGCACGAACCAGTGTTTGAAGCCGTAGCTTTCGGTAAAGGCGGCGCGGCCGAGATTGGCCTCGATCGAGCGGATCAGGACGTTGGTGCCCGAACAACGCTGTCCATAGACCTGGATGCTACGGATCGGGGTATCGCCGCGGCGCAGGATGGAGAGGCCGGCACGCGGGGTCGTCCAGGTCGACATGCAGATCATATTCCTATGCGAATCATCGGAAATCATTGTGATTCCGAAATAATTTTCGCTTGTCGGGGCTACGCAGGGAGCCGGCAAGGGTTCCCCGCGTTCGTGGCGGCAAGACGGGTTTCTCCGGGGGACATATGACGACGCGGCCGATCACTTTCTTCATCCATCATCAGGGCCGCGGCCATGCCAATCGGGCGATGGCGATCATCCGGGAGCTGCCGGCCGACCGCCGCGTGACGATCCTGTGCGCGCGGCCCGAATTGTTCGATGGGTTCGACCGACCGATCGAGATCGTGCCGCTGCCCAACATGATCGGCGCGCCGGTGCCGACCGCCGCCCTGTTCGATCAGCCGACGCCGGAGGTGCTGCACTGCGTGCCGCTGGGCGTGGAAGCGACGCGGCGGACGATGCGCACGATCCTTGACCATCTCGACGATGTCGCCCCCGCGCTGTTCGTGGTCGATGTTTCGGCGGAGATCGCGCTGATGGCGCGCATCGCCAGCGTGCCGGCGATCAAGATCCGGATGCATGGCGACCGCACCGATCCGGGGCATCTGGGCGCGTATCAGGCGTGCGTCGGGCTGCTGGCGCCGTTCGACGAGGGGATCGAGCAGGATGACTTCCCCGACTGGGGCCGGGCCAAGACCTGCTATACCGGCGGGTTGTGCACCACGACCGATGCGGTGCCGAGCAAGGCGGAAGCGCGGGCGAAGCTCGGCATCGATCCCGACAAGGAAGTCGTGCTGGTGCTGACCGGCGGCGGCGGGGCGGGGACGCCCTATGCCCCGCTCACCATGGCGGCGCGGGCGGTGCCGGACGCGCTGTGGCTGGTGGTGGGACCGGTCCACCGCGAGGGGCATGAGACCGATTTCGGCAATCTGGTGGAAAAGGGCTGGGTCGATGGCGTGACCGACCATATCGCCGCCGCCGATGTCGTGATCGCGTCGGCGGGCGACAATACGGTGCACGAGATCGCACGGGTCGGGCGCCCCTATATCTGCGCACCCGAATGGCGGTATTTTGCCGAGCAGACGCGCAAGGCCGACCGGCTGGCCGAGGTCGGCGCGGCGGTGGCGTTGCACCAGTGGCCGGGGTCGCTCAGCCCCTGGCGCGGGTTGCTGGATCAGGCGAAAGCGTTCGATCCGGCCGCGCTGGCGTCGCTCTACGACCCCCAAGCCGCGGCGCGGGCGGCGGATTATATCGAGGGGCTGGCGGTGCGGCTCTGGGCCGACTGACGCGCGGCACGGGCGAACAGCGCGGCGCTGGCGAGCCATAGCACGCAGAAGAAGGCGGTGCCGCCCAGCGTCGTGCGAACGCCGACCGGGCCGGGTGTGGCCCAGCCGGCGGCGAGGCCGGCCAGCCCGATCGCGAGTTGGGTGAGCGCGGCGGCGGCCATGGCACGGCCGACGCCACGGGGGCGCAGACGGGCGATAAGCGTGCCGCCGACCGCTACCAGCAGGACGAGGCCGAACACCGCGTTGACGTCGTTATCCTCGCTGCCGAAGAAGCCGACCGCCGCGTTGATCCACACCAGCAGGAAGGCGGCGGCGACCGCGATCAGGGTGCCCGCGCGATAGGCGAGGCCGGTCGCCGCGCGCTGGCCCAGTTCGATCGCGCCGCCTGCGACGCTCAGCATCACCGCCGCGAAGACATAATCCGCCGTCGACCATGGCGCGCCGGCAAGGAACGGTACGGCGAGCAGCGCGACGGCGGCGATCCAGCCGAGCAGGTGCAGGTTGATCGAACGGGGCATCGGCGGTCCTTTCGCGGTGTCTGCCGGACGATATGGCAGGGCGATGTCGGCTGCGAAGGGAGCAGTTGTGCAGATTCGGTGGAGAATGGGGGGCATGTGGCCATCCTCACCCTTCCGGCGCTGCGCGCGCCCCCTCTCCCACGGGGAGAGGGAAGGGGCCCGCCCGGCGCAGCCGGGTGGGAAGGGTGAGGATGGTCGTGTTCGTGCGGGAAAGGCGCTAGCTGAACAGCGCATCGTCACGGCGGCTGGCGGTGACCTCCTCCAGCGTCGGCGCGCGCAGGCGGTCGATCGCGTCGCTGTCGGCGCTCCAGCGGATCAGGCCGGCTTGCGCGAACTGGCCGAGCCAATAGTCCATGCACCACCGCCCCCAGCGCGCCCGGAAGCGGGTGGCGTTGCGCAGAATCGCGTCGAACTGGTGCAGTGGCGGGATGTGGACGGGGTGATGCTGATGAAAGGCGACCGCGCCGCCGACCCATGCCATCGGGATGCCGGCCGCTTCAAGGCGCGATGCGAAGTCGGTCTCCTCGCCGCCATAGCCGACATAGCCGGTGTCCATGCCGCCCGCCGCGTCCCATGCCGAGCGGGGCAGGGCGAAAGACAGGCCCCATAGCTCGCCATGGCTGGGGACGGGGCGGATTTCATGGGTAGCGAGCGCCGGCTTGGCCGGATGACGGACGCCTTTCGCCGGGTCGAACGCGCCGGGTGGCAGGTAGCGCACCTCGCCCAGATAGACTGCCGGGGCAATGTCGAGCGCCTCGGCATAGCGTTCGACCAGTGTCGGCGAGGGTACGCAGTCGACGTCGAGGAAGATCAGCCGGTCGCCCCGCGCGGTCGCGGCGGCGGCGTTGCGCGCCTCGGCCAGCGGCATCGGATCGCCCGGCACGAAGACGTTCCGCACCGGCAGGCCGGGATCGGGCAGGCCGTCCGGCGCCTGGTCCTGCATATAGGCGATGACGACCTCGTTCGGCTTCCGCGTCTGTGCCGCGATGCCCGACAGCAGATTCGCCAGTTGCGCGGTCCGCCCGCGCACCAGCGTGCAGACCGAGATCACGCCGACAGACGCTGCGCCGGTTGCCTGCGGAAATGGGCGACCCCCTCCATGATCCCGAACGCATAGCCGCGCCGGGCGACATAGCTGTGGGCGAGATCGGGCCGCTGGGCGAGGCCGTCGGAATAATTGCCGACGATGATCGCATGGGCGCAGGCGCGCAGCATCTCGACATCGTTGCCGCTGTCGCCCGCGACGATCACCTGATCGCGGCGCATCTGCGCGCGGCGGCGGACATAGTCGACCGCCGTTCCCTTCGACGCCGCCAGCGGGAGGATGTCGAGATAGCGGCCATGGCTGTGGATGACCGACGCGGCGAAGCCCGCGCCGGCCAGCAGGTCGCGGACGCGTTCGGCGATGTCGCTCTCGCCGCCGGTGAAATAGCTCAATTTGTGGCTGCGCTGTTCCAGCGGGCTTTGCGGGCGCAGTTCACCTTGTTCGGTCAGCAAGGCGGCGATGGCGGCGCGGTCCCAGCCGGCGTCGATGATCGCCGTCCACGCATCGTCGCGGGCGTACACACCGCCATGGACCCGGTGGTAGATTTCCGACCCGACCGAGGTGATCATGACGGCGGGCGGCGCAACCTGATTCTGCGCGAGGATCGCCAGCGCGCTGTGCAGGCTGCGCCCGGTGGCGATGCCGAACAGCATGTCGTGCTGGTCGCCATGCCACAGGTTGAATGCCTGCGCCGCTTCGGTTTCGCCCAGCAGCGTGTTGTCGATGTCGGAGACGAGCAGCAGGCGCGGTGCCTCGATCGCCGGCGCCGGCGGCGCGATCACCGCCGCCGCCAGTTCGGCATAGCGCGCGACATGGCCGTCCCAGTCGTACAGCTCGGCCGCGGTCGCCCCGGCATGCGAATAGGCGTCCCACAGTGCATCGTCGGACAGGATCTTCAACATCGCCTGCCCGATGGCCTGCGGATCGCGCGGGTCGACGAGGATGCCGTTGTTGCAGCCTTCGATGATGTCGTTCGGCCCGCCGCTGTCGGTCGCGACCAGCGGCAGGCCCGAAGCCGCCGCCTCCAGCAGGGTCAGGCCGAAGGGTTCGTTGAGCGCCGGGTTGACGAAGATGCCGCGCTTGGCGCGGGCATGGGCGTAGATGGCGGGGACTTCGTGCGGCGCGTGCGTCTTGGGGATCGCGACCGATCCGTACAGGTCGTAGCGGTCGATCAGCGCGAACAGCTCGGCCATGTTGCCGGCCAGTTCGGGTTCGAGACTGCGCGGATCGTCGCGCGTGCCCGCCACGATGACGAGGTTCGCGGCGGTCTGCAGCGCCGGGCAACGGCCATAGGCATGGACCAGCGCCGCGAGGTTCTTCTTGCTGACCGGGCGGGCCAGCGCGAGGATCACCGGCTTGGACGGATCGGCGAGGAAGCGGTCGATCCGCGCATCGACCATCGCGTCGGTGCAATTACCCGCGAACAGCCCCAGGTCGCTGCCCGGCGGGATGATGCGGATGCGGCCGGGATCATAGCTCGGATAGCCGGCATATTGCACCTCCGCCTCGTCGCGCGACGAGGCGATGATCGCATCGGCATGGGCGATGGCGTGATCCTCGATCGCGATGCGGCGTTCGAGGCCCGCGGTCTCGGCGCAGTCGGTGCCGAACGCGACCTGCTTGACGTGGCCGAGCGAATGGGCGGTGAAGACATAGGGGATGCCCAGCCGCGCCTTGACCGCCGCCGCCACCGCGCCGGCATCGGCATAGTGCGCGTGGATCAGGTCGGGGCGCCGGTCCAGCCGCTCGATATGCGCGACCAGCGCGTCGACGAAGCTGTCCGTCTCCGTCCACAGCGCTTCCTTGGGCAAATAATTGTCGCTGGCCGAGCGCAGGCGGACGATGCGCGTCGCGTCGTCGATCGGCTCGACCTCGCGCCAATAGCCGTCGCCCAGCGGCCCGCCACGAAAGGCTCGCGTGACGATCTCGGTCCGGGTGATGCCGGGATGCCGCCCGGTCGCGGCGACCAGATCGAGGAGATAGCGGATGTGGCCGCCGGTATCCGCCGTCACGCCATATTCCACCTCCCGCGCGCGAAGACATCCCTGCAAGGCGAGGTGGAGGATGAACATTACGGAACTTTCCCGTTGAAAAACGCGGACTTGTTGCCGCCCTCACAGGAACCGTTGCGCCTTCGCTTTGTTCCGGTGGGCGATGGTATCCCCGCTTCGCATCGCGCAGATCGCCCCGGTCATCTATCCCACGCCGCCGCGGGGCACCGGGGGCACCGAACGGGTCGTGTCCGACCTGACCGAAGCGCTGGTGGCGATGGGGCATGACGTGACGCTGATCGCGCCCAGCGACAGCGTGACCACGGCGCGGCATCTGTCGGCGCATCCCAGCCTGTCGGCGCTGGAGGCGTATCACGGCCCCGTCGCGCCGGGTGTCCCCGCCGCGCTGGAGGCGGCGCAGCTGGGGCTGCTCGCCGCACATCTGGCCGAGTTCGACATCGTGCATTGTCATGGCGAATTCGCCCATGCCGCGGTGCTGGGCGACCGGATCGGGCGCAGCCTGACTACGGTGCACTGGCGGCTCGACGAGCTGGACCGGAAACTGTTCTTCCACAGCTTTCCCGAACTGCCGGTCGCGGCGATCTCGCAGGCGCAGGCGCGCGACCTGCCGCGCGCCAACCGTGCCGGGGTGGTGCATCACGGCATTCCGGCCGACCGGTTCGCGGCCGGGCCGGGCGGTGAGGGCGTGGCGTTCATCGGGCGGATGACCGACCAGAAGCGGCCCGATGTCGCGATCCGCGTGGCGCGCGCCGCCGGGCGGCCGATCCGGCTGGCCGGGGGAATCGATGTCGGCAACCCGCGCTATTTCGATGAAAAGGTCGCACCGCTGCTGGGCGACGATGCCGAGCATGTCGGCGAGGTCGACGACCGTGCGAAACAGGGCTTGCTGGGGGAGGCGGCCGCGCTGCTGTTCCCGATCGACTGGCCCGAACCGTTCGGGCTGGTGATGATCGAGGCGATGGCATGCGGCACACCGGTGATCGCATGGGATCGCGGCAGCGTGCGCGAGGTGGTCGAGCCGGGCGTGACCGGCTTCATCGTGAAGACCGAGGAAGAGGCGGTCGAGGCGTTGGCAAAGATCGACACGATCGACCGGGCGCAGGTGCGCGCACGGTTCGAGGAACGCTTCACCGCGACACGCATGGCGGAGGATTATGTGACGCTCTACCGGGAACGGATCGCGCTTGCGCAGGGGACTGGCGCATGAGGATCGGTATCCTGACATGGGCCTATCCGCCGGAGAAGAGCGGGTTGTCGCGCGCCGCGTGCGAGATCGCACATGCACTGGCCGAAGCCGGACATGACGTGCGGGTCATCACCATGGACCGGACGGGGCGCAGCAGCAGCGACGGGGTGGAGGTGATCGGCGCGGCCGAGGACGGGTGGCTTGCCCGGCTGCGGCGTCTGCCCGGCATCGGCCATCTGTGCGGCCCGGCGATGATCGCGCGGACGGTGCGGCAACTGCATCGCGAACGGCCGTTCGACGTGATCGAGGCGACCAACTGGTATGCGCCGGGGCTGTGGGTCGCGCTGACCGGGCCGGCGCCGCTGGTGACGCGCAATTCGACGCCGGTCGCGACCAGTGCGGCTGCCCCACGAACCCTGCGCGACCGCATCGACCGCTGGGCGGCGGTAACGCTGGAGGCGCTGTCGGCGCGCCGGTCGGCCGGGCTGATCTCCAACACCGAAGCGCATGGCGCCAAGGTCGCCGCTTTGTACGGCACCCAGCCACCGGGGACGGGCCATGCCGTGATCGGGCTGAGCCTGCCGCCGGCGATCGTCGATGCGGGGCGGGCGGCATCCTATCCGCCGGGCAATGACGTGCTGCGGCTGCTGTTCGTCGGACGCAACGAACCGCGTAAAGGAACCGATGCGCTGATCGGCGCGCTGCCGGGACTGGCGGCGGAGGCCGATGCCGGCACGCTGCCCGATTTCCGGCTGACGATGATCGGGCTGCATCGGCAGGAACTCGACCGGTTGCCGCCGGCGGCGCTTCGGCGGATCGACAGCTATCACCGGGTCGAGGACGACGTGCTGCATGCATCGCTCGCCGGTGCCGACATCGTCGTGGCGCCGTCACGCTACGAGAGCTTCGGGCTGGTCTATCAGGAGGCGATGACCTTTGGCCGGCCGATCGCGGCATGCGGCGAGGACCCGAGCGCGCGGCTGTTCGTCGGCGGCAGCGGCGCGGGATTGCTGGCGGACGACTGCACGGCGGATGCGCTGGGTGCGATCCTGCGGCGGATGCTGCGCGACGGCGAGCTGCGGCAGGCGCTGTCGGCGGCGGCGCGGGTCGCGGCGGGGCGCTTCACCCGTGCCGGTCTCGCCGGGGAAACGGCGGCGGCCTATGTCGCGGCGGCGAACGGGCGCAGCAGGGCGGCTTCGTCGCTCGGCCGCCCGGCACCGGTCGACATGGCTTCGTAGATCCGCGATCGTTCGATCACGCGCGACCGGCTGAGATGATGGTCGATCGCCCCGGCGAGCGCCAGCGAGGTGCGCTCGAACGGCACGACCGGGCGTTCATGCACCGTACCGGCGAAGCGGACGCCCGCGTGGTTCAGCCGGTACTGGATGTCGGGCCACAAAGCCGACTGCACGCCATCGACGAGGTTGCGACGTGGCAGGCCCAGCGATTGCAGCCCCTCGCGATCCGCCGCCCGCGTCAGCCAGCCGAGTGACGCCAGCAAGGCGGCATCGGGCAGTTCGTCGGTATCGAGCTGCAATACCCAGCCGCCGGCCAATGCCTGTACCCGGTTGCGCTGCGCCGCGAAGTCGCCGTCGAGCGGATGGGCGACGACCCGCGCCCATGGCACCCGCCCGGCCAGTGCGGCCGCTTCGCCGGGCGTACCGTCGAGCAGGACGATCGCGTAGGCGAAGGCAGGATGCAGCCGGGCCAGCATCGTCGCGACATCGTCGGCCTCGCTCGCGCGGGCGATCATGCCGAGCGTGACGTCGTGGCGGCGGGGTATGGCGGGCCTGCCGTCGACCAGCCCCAGCGCCCAAGCCGCATTGCGACCGGCATGGGAGGCGAGCGCAAAGCCGCGTTCGGGGGTGCCGTGGCGCAGATGGTCGAAGATCGCGTCGCGTAACGCTGCGGCGTCGAAGCCGAGATCGGCGACCGCCAGCCCGCAATGGGTGCATTCGGGCAGCGCATGGTCATGCCAATGGGCGTTGCCGCAGATGGGGCAGCGCGGGGCGGTCGCGGCGGCCCTCATTCCCCGGCAGGCCGCCGATCCGATACGACCATGTTTCAATTCCGTCCCCCTTGCGTTGCCGCCACAGGGAACGCACGACAGGCTCGGCAGTTCGCCGGGGAGGCTACGGGGAACGAACATGGACACGATCATCGTCGCGGGGGCGACCGGCGATTTGGGCGGACGGATCGCCAAGGCGGCGGTCGCGCGCGGGGCGAAGGTCCGCGCATTGGTCCGCCCCGGCACCGCGCCCGAGCGGATCGAAGCCCTGAATGCAATCGGGGCCGATCCGTGCGCCGTCGATTTCGACGACGCGCAGGCGCTGGCCCATGCCTGTCGCGGGGTGGTGTGCGTGGTGTCGGCGCTGAACGGGCTGGGCGAGACGATCCTCGATACCCAGACCAGACTGCTGGATGCGGCATTGGGCGGCGGGGCGGCGCGGTTCATTCCGTCGGACTTTTCGATCGACTATCGCGCGCTGCCGACCGGCAAGAACCGCAATTTCGACCTGCGCCGCGCGTTCCGCACCCGGATCGATACCGCGCCGATCATGGCCACCTCGATCTTCAACGGCGCGTTCGCCGATATGCTCAACGGGCAGATGCCGCTGATCCAGCGGCGGGTGCGGCGCGTGCTCTATTGGGGCGATGCGGACGTGAAGTTCGCGCTGACGACCAAGGACGATGTCGCCGCCTATACCGCCGCCGCCGCGCTCGACCCCGCCGCGCCGCGCAACCTGCACATCGCCGGTGCGGAGGTCAGCGCGCGCGATCTGGCGGCGCTGATGGGCGAGGTGACCGGCAAGCCCTATGGCCTGCTGCGCGCCGGGTCGCTGGGGGCGCTGGAACGGATGATCGGCGTGACGCGGCGGCTGTTCCCGGCGCGCGATCAGGTGTTCCCGGCATGGCAGGGGATGCAGTATCTCCACAATATGTTCGACGGCCGCGCGCCGAGCGGGCCGGTGGATAATGCGCGGTACGATGTGGCGTGGACCGATTTGCGCGAGGTGTTGGCGCATCCGTCGTAAGGGACCGTCGCCCCGGCGCAGGCTGGGGCGGCTTGCCGCAGGAGCGCGCACCCGTGGAGAGAGATCCCAGCCTGCGCCGGGATGACGACCTATCGCTGGCGGATCAGAAATGCTGCAACGGCAGCACCATCCCCGCCACCACGAACCAGCAACGTCCGACCGCCGCCGCGACCGCCTGATTGAGCCGCCCCGCCTCGTCCCGAAACGCGCGGCCCAGCGGATGGTCGGGCACGATGCCGAGGCCCACTTCGTTGCTGACCAGCATCAACGGGTGCCGCGCCGCCCCGATCGCTGCGATCAGGTCGGTGCTGTGCCGCGCGACGTCATGCCCGCCGAGCATCACATTGGTCAGCCAAAGGGTCAGGCAGTCGACCAGCATCGGGCCGTCTGCGGCGCCGATCGCCTGCGGCAGTTCGACCGGACATTCGACCGTCCGCCACCCCGGCCCCCGATCCGCGCGGTGACGCTCGATCCGGTCGGCCATCTCCGCGTCCCACGCCCCCGCCGTGGCGAGATAGGTCCATGGCCCCGGCAACGCTTCACACGCGCGCTCTGCCAGCCGGCTCTTGCCCGAGCGCGCGCCGCCCACGAACAGGGTTGTCGTCGCCATCTTGTCCTGTGCCCCGATGCGCTCTAAGGGCGCGGATGCGACAGGTTCCCAGAAATGGGATGAAAAGGGAACCCGGAAGCGCGCCGATGGACGCGCCATCCGGGGCTGCCCCCGCAACTGTGACCGGCGAGCCTTGCTCCCCCGCGTGCCACTGGATGCAAATCCGGGAAGGCCGGGCAAGGCGACGACCCGCGAGCCAGGAGACCTGCCCGTCGCGGTTGTCCTTCGCGCGGACGGGGTGTGCCGGGCGATCGAGGGTTTCCTCGCGTGACGACGTCGTTGGGGTCGTGTGCGCGGGGGACGGCTGTCAGCCGCTTGTCCATCGCGTGCGCCCCCGGATTGCATCTAGGGGGATTACCCGAATGAAGACCCGTTTCCTGTTGCTGCCCTGCCTGTTGGCGGCGACCCCGAGTTTCGCGCAGAGCGCCCAGTCGACCACCGGCCTAGAACGTGTGGCGGAGAGCGACGACGAGATCGTCGTCACCGCCAACCGCGAGGCGCGCCCGGTCGATACCGTGGGGCAGGCGGTCACCGTGCTCGACACCGCGACCATCGAAACCCGGCAGGCAGTCGTCGTGTCCGACCTGCTGCGCCAGACGCCCGGCGTCACCGTCACCCGTAATGGCGGTATCGGCACGACGACCGGCGTCAACATCCGCGGCGCCGACAGCGACCAGACGGTCGCGCTGATCGACGGCGTCAAGCTCAACGACCCGTCGTCGCCGGGCGGCGGGTTCAACTTCGGCAATCTGCTGATCGGCAACATCGCCCGCATCGAAGTGCTGCGCGGCGCGCAGTCGGTGCTGTGGGGCAGCCAGGCGATCGGCGGCGTCGTCAACCTCATCACCCGCCAGCCGACCGAGCAGCTCGCGATCAACGCGCGGGCCGAGGGCGGATCGTTCGGCACCGGACAGGCTTTCGCCAACGTGTCGGGCAAGTCCGGGCCGGTATCGGCCAGCATCGGCGGCGGCTTTTTCACCACCGACGGCATTTCGGCCTATGCACCGGGACGCGAGAAGGACGGCTATCGCAACTATGGCGCGAACGGCAGCGTCGCGGTGGCGCTGGCCGATAACGTCTCGGTCGATGTGCGCGGCTTCTATTCGAACGGCCGGACCGAGATCGACGGCTTTCCGGCGCCGAGCTTCACCTTCGGCGATACGCGCGAAGTCGGCGATGCCGAGCAGTGGACCGGCTATACCGGGCTGAACGCCGCGCTGTTCGATGGGCGGTTCCGCAACCGCATCGGCTATGCCCATACGTCGAGCAACCGCACCAACAACGATCCCGACGGCACGCCGACCGAAACCTTCCGGGGCAAGGGCCGCAACGACCGCATCGACTATCAGGGGTCGTTCGACGTCACCGACGCCGTGTTCGCGACCTTCGGCGTGGAGCGCGAAGTGTCGCGCTTCACCACGGCGAGCTTTGGCGGACCGGCGACGACCGGTCGCGCGCGCCTGCTGGGCGTCTATGGCCAGCTGGCGGTGACGCCGATCGAGAACCTGACGCTGACCGGTGGCGTGCGCCATGACGATCACAATGTGTTCGGCGGCGCGACGGTGTTTTCGGGCAGCGGGGTGTGGTCCCCCAACCGCGGCAACACGCTGCTGCGCGCCAGCTATTCCGAAGGGTTCAAGGCGCCGACCCTGTACCAGTTGCAGAGCGAGTACGGCAACGCGCTGCTGACGCCGGAACGCTCGCAGGGCTGGGATGCCGGCATCACCCAGCGCGGGCTGGACGGCGCGGTGGAAGCGAGCGCGACATGGTTCGACCGCACGTCGAAGGACCTGATCGCGTTCATTTCCTGTCCCGCCAACGGCACCGGCATCTGCGCCGGGCGCCCGTTCGGCACCTATGACAATATCCAGCGCGCCGAGGCCAAGGGGCTGGAATTCGCGCTGAAGCTGCGTCCGGTGGAGGCGTTCACCGTCGCCGCCGCCTATACATATCTGGATGCGCAGAACCGGTCGGCCGGCACCGCCAATTTCGGGCGCAAGCTGCAGCGGCGCCCGGCGGACAGCCTGACGGTCAACGCCGATTATCGCTGGGCGTTCGGCCTGTCGGCCGGCGCGACCGTCACCATGGTCGGCGACAGCTTCGACAATGCGTCGAATAGCCGCCGGCTGGACGGATATGTCCTGACCGACCTGCGTGCGGCGTTCCCGGTCACCGAGCGGGTCGAGGTCTATGGCCGGGTCGAGAATCTGTTCGACGAAAACTACCAGACCATCTTCCAGTACGGCACGCCCGGCCGCGCCGCCTATGGCGGCGTCCGGGTCCGGTACTGATGGAAAACCTCGCCGAATTTTGCGCGCATGGCGGCCGGGTGGCCGCCGCTGCGCGCGCGTTCGGCGGGGACGACTGGATCGACCTGTCGACCGGGATCGCCCCCTGGGCCTATCCGGTCGGCAGCCTCGATTGCGGGCTGACCCGGCTGCCCGAGCCGGGCGAGCTGGCGGCGCTCGAAGCGGCGGCGGCCAAGGCGTTCGGCGTCGACGATCCGGCGCAGGTGGTGGCGGTGCCGGGCACCGACCTTGCGCTGCGGTTGCTGGCGGTCGTGCTGTCGGCGGAGCGGCCGGCGGTGGTGCGGCCGGGCTATGCCGGGCACCTCGCGGCATGGGGCGAGGCGCGCAGCGTCGTGGCGCTGGCCGATCCGGGCGATGCCGACCTGCTGGTCCTCGCGTCGCCCGCCAATCCGGACGGACGGGTGACGCCGCCCCAGACCCTGCGCGCGGTGGCGCAGCGGATGACGGTCGTGGTCGACGAAGCCTATGCCGACCCTGCGCCGGGCCTGTGCGGTGAGGCGTCGGACCAGCTGATCGTGCTGCGGTCGTTCGGCAAATTCTATGGCCTGCCCGGCGTCCGGCTGGGCTTCGTCGTCGCCGGGCCGCGCGTGACGGGGGCGCTCCGTCATCTGCTGGGCGACTGGCCGGTGTCGATGCCCGCGATCGCGATCGGCACCGCCGCCTATGCCGACACGGCGTGGCGCGAGGAGCAGGTCGAGCGGATCGAGACGGTCGGCACGCTGCTCGACTTCGCGCTGTCCGGGTTCGAGGCCGTCGGGACCGCGCCGCTGTTCCGGCTGATCGCCACGCCCGATGCACACGCGCTGTTCCGTCATCTGTGCAACCATGCCATCCTGACGCGCCCGTTCGCCGACCGGGGCGATCGCCTGCGCATCGGCCTGCCGCCCGACGGCGCGGCACTGGCCCGTCTGACCACCGCCCTTGCGGAGTATATCCGATGACCGAGACCCCCGACGATTACGCCCGGCACAATGCGCGGATGCAGCGCATGGCGGTGGCGCGCGGAAAGATGCAGGCGCGCCGCACGCTCGAACGCGGGCTGCTGATCGTCCATACCGGCAACGGCAAGGGCAAGTCGTCCAGCGCGTTCGGCATGGCGATCCGCAGCATCGGCTGGGGGATGCGCGTCGCGATCCTCCAGTACGTGAAGGGCAAGTGGGAGACGGGCGAGCGCAACTTTTTCGACGCGCATCCCGATCTCGCCCGCTTCGAGGTGATGGGCGAGGGCTTTACCTGGGAAACGCAGGACCGCGCGCAGGACATCGCCGCCGCGCGCGCCGCATGGGAACGGTCGAAGGAGATGATCCTCGATCCCGATATCGACTTCGTGATCCTCGACGAACTCAACATCGTGCTGCGCGACGACACGCTGCCCATCGCCGAGATCGTGGCGTTCCTGAAGGACCGCCCGCTCACCAAGCATATCTGCATTACCGGCCGCAATGCGAAGCCCGAACTGCTCGAACTCGCCGATCTGGTGACCGAGTTCGGCGAGGTGAAGCATCCCTATCATGCCGGGTTCAAGGCACAGAAGGGCGTCGAATATTGATCCGTCCACTTGCCCTGTTGCTGGCCGCGCCGGCGCTGGTGTCGGCCGCACCGCGTGCTCCCCGCGTGGTGTCGATCAACCCGTGCGTCGATGCGGTGCTGGCCCGTGTCGCCGATCCCGCGCAGATCGTCGGCATCAGCCACTATTCGCAAGATGTGCGTGCGACCTCGGTGCCGCTAAGCTGGTCGAACCGGTTCAAGGCGACGTCGGGCACGGCCGAGGAAGTGGTCGCGCTGCGCCCCGACATCGTCCTTGCCGGCCCGCATGTCGAACCGGCGACCATCGCGGTGCTCAAGCGGCTGAAGATCGCGCTGGTGCAGTATCCGGTGGCGGAATCGGTGCCCGAAAGCATGGAGCAGGTTCGCGCCATCGCCACTGCGACCGGCCATGCCGCGCGCGGGGATGCGCTGGCGGCCCGGATCGCGGCCGCCGCGGCGCCGGCGCGGGTGGCGCCGGTCGCGGCGCTGGTGTGGCAGGGCAATGGGCTGGTGCCGGGTTCGGGCACGCTGACCGACGATCTGCTCAAGCGCGCGGGCTTCCGCAACATGAGTGCGATCTATGGCCTCAAGCAATGGGACGTCCTGCCGCTGGAATATCTGGTTGCCGATCCGCCCCGCGTGCTGCTCTCCACCACGCCCGAAGGCGTGCAGGACGACCGCATGACCGGCCATCCGGCGGTGCGGCGGCTGGCAAGGCATATCAAGGTCGCCTCCTATCCGACGCGGCTGATGAATTGCGGCGGGCCGACGATCATCGCGGCGATGGCGCGGTTGCGACAGGTGCGTGCGCAGGTGGCGTCATGAAGCGGCTGACATTCGGCCTGATCGTCCTGCTGCTGATTGCCGCCGCCTTGTCGGTCGCGGCGGGGAAGGTGTGGGTGCCATTGGACGCGTGGACGGTTGAAGATCCGCGTTCCATCATCATCATCGAACTCCGCCTCCCCCGTACCGCGCTGGCGCTGCTGGTGGGGGCGGCGCTCGGGCTGTCGGGGGCGGTGATGCAGGGCTATCTGCGCAATCCGCTGGCCGATCCGGGGCTGTTCGGCGTGTCGTCGGGCGCGGCGTTCGGTGCGGTCGTGGCGCTCTATTTCGGCTATGCCGCGCAGATGTGGCTGCTGCCGGGCTTCGCTCTGGTGGGCGCAGGGGTGACCATGGCGCTGCTGGCGCTGATCGCCGGACGGTCGGGCAGCCTGATCCTATTCACCTTGGGCGGCATGATCCTGACCAGCATCACCGGATCGCTGACCGCGGTCGCCATCAGCCTCGCGCCGACGCCGTTCGTGTCGTCGCAGATCGTGACGTGGTTGATGGGCGCACTGACCGATCGCAGCTGGGACGATGTGAAGGTCGCCGCACCGCTGATCGCGGTTGGCATGGGCGTGCTGGCGATGACCGCGCGTTCGCTCGACGCGCTCACCTTGGGCGAGGCGGCGGCGCGGTCGATGGGCGTCGATCCGGCGCGGCTGCAACGGCTGGTGATTTTCGGCATCGCGCTGACCGTCGGCGCGTCGGTCGCCTCGGCGGGGATCATCGGGTTCGTCGGGCTGATCGTGCCGCATATGGTCCGTCCGCTCGCCGGCAACCGGCCCTCGGCGATCCTGCTGCCTTCGGCCTTTGCCGGGGCGGTGTTGCTGACCTTTGCCGACAGCCTCGTCCGAGTGGCCCCGACCGTCAGCGAGCTGCGGCTAGGCATCGCCATGTCGATGCTGGGCGGGCCGTTCTTCCTGTACCTGCTGATCGCGATGCGGCGGAGGCTGGCATGACCGATCTGGTAGCCGATGCGATTTCGCTGACATTGGGCGGCAACCGCGTGCTCGACCAGGTGTCGTTCGCGTTCCGGCAGGGGCGGGTGACGGCGCTGCTCGGCGCCAATGGCGCGGGGAAATCGAGCCTGCTGGCCTGCCTTGCCGCGCTGCGTCGTCCCGATGCGGGGGCGGCACGGCTGGGCCGTGAGGATGTGCAGGCGATCGACCGGCGCGCGCGGGCGCGGGCGATCGGGTTGTTGCCGCAGGCGGCCGACGTGCATTGGGATGTGGATGTTCAAACGCTGGTCGGGCTGGGCCGGTTCGCGCATCGCGGGCGGTGGGGCGAGACGCAGGCCGATCGCGATGCGGTCAAGGCGGCGTTGGCGGCGACCGATATGACCGAACTCGCGACCCGCGGCGTCGAGCGGCTGTCGGGCGGGGAGCGGGGCCGCGCGCTGCTGGCGCGGGTGCTGGCGGGCGAGCCGGACTGGTTGCTGGCCGACGAACCGCTCGCCAGCCTCGACCCCGCGCACCAGTTGGACGTGCTGGCGCGGTTGCGCGGGGTCGCGGCAGGCGGGCGGGGCGTGGTGCTGGTGTTGCACGACCTGCATCTGGCGGCGCGGGTCGCCGACGATGCGGTGCTGTTGAAGGACGGGCGCGTCGTCGCCAGCGGTGAGGCGGATGCGGTGCTGACCGCGCCCGCCATCGCCGAGGCATATGGCATCGATGTCGAGATCGGTCGCACGCCGCAGGGCCATCGCTACATCCTGCCGGTCGCGCGGTGATCGCACTCGCCGCGTTGATCGTCGAGGCGGCGGTCGGCTATCCGCACCGCTGGTGGCATCCGGTGATGGGCGTGGGTGTACTGATCGACGGGCTGGAGCGGCAATGGAACCGGCGGCGACGCCGGGAGGGCGTGGCGCTGGTGCTGGTGCTTATCGCGCTGGCGGTGCCGCTTGGGCAGATGATCGAGCGGCTGGGAACGATCGTCACCGTGCTCGTCGCGACGACGGGGCTGGCGCAGCGCAGCCTGCACGATCATGTCGCGGCGGTGGCGCGGCCCTTGGCTGCGGGTGATCTGCATGCGGCACGGCGAGCGGTGGCGATGATCGTCGGGCGCGATACCGACAGCCTGAACGAAGCCGGCGTGGCGACGGCGGCGATCGAGAGCCTGGCGGAAAGTTTCTGCGACGGCGTGGTCGCGCCGGCGCTGGGGCTGTTGCTGTTCGGGCTGCCGGGACTGTTCGTGGTGAAGGCGATCAATACGGCGGACTCGATGGTCGGGCATCGCACGCCCGAACTCGGCGCGTTCGGCTGGGCGGCGGCGCGGGCCGATGACGTCGTGAACTTCGTGCCTGCACGGATCGCGGGGGCGCTGATCGCGCTGGCCGGGCGGGGTGGCTGGGACGTGATGCGGCGCGACGCGCGCCTTCATGCCTCGCCCAATGGTGGCTGGCCGGAAGCGGCGATGGCGGGGGCGCTGGGGCGGCAGCTGGGCGGGGCGGTCAGCTATGACGGCGAGCCGGCGCATCGCGCGGTGCTGGGCGACGGGCCGCCGCCCAATGCTGCCGACCTGATACGGGCGCTTGCCATCTATCGCACCGCCTGCCTGTTGCTGTGGATGCTGGTCGGGATCGTCCCATGGCTGGGGTGATGATTCAGGGGACCGGATCGGATGTCGGCAAATCGGTGCTGGTCGCCGGGCTATGCCGGTTGCTGACCGACCGGGGGCTGCGGGTGCGTCCGTTCAAGGCGCAGAACATGTCGAACAACGCCGCCGTCTGTGCGGATGGCGGCGAGATCGGCCGGGCGCAGGCATTGCAGGCGATGGCGTGCCGGGTGCCGCCGACGACCGATATGAACCCGGTGCTGCTGAAGCCGCAGAGCGACCGGACGTCGCAACTGGTCGTCGGCGGGCGGGTCGCGGGGGTGATGGCGGCGGGCGATTATCGGCGGCGGCGCGGCGAATTGCTCGCCCAGGTCGTCGCGGCCTATCGCCGTTTGTCCGAGGCGGCGGACATCGTCGTGGTCGAGGGCGCGGGATCGCCGGCCGAGATCAACCTGCGGGCCGGCGACATCGCCAATATGGGCTTTGCGCGGGCGGCCGGGGTGCCGGTGATATTGGCAGGCGACATCGATTGCGGCGGCGTGATTGCGGCGCTGGTGGGGACGCAGGCGGTGATCGACCCGGCCGATGCGGCGATGATCCGCGGCTTTCTGGTCAACAAGTTCCGGGGCGACCCGGCGCTGTTCGACGATGGTCGGGCGGAAATCGTCGCGCGGACCGGCTGGCGCGATATCGGGCTGGTGCCGTGGCTGCCCGACGCGGCACGCCTGCCGGCCGAGGACGCGGTGGCATTGGGATGCGGCGGCGAAGCGGGCGCGGGGCCGCTGATCGCGGTGCCGATGTTGTCGCGCATCGCCAATTTCGACGATTTCGACGCGCTGGCGCAGGATCCGGCGGTGCGGCTGCGGATGATTCCGCCGGGCCGGCCGCTGCCGGGCGATGCCGCGCTGGTGATCCTGCCCGGCACAAAGGCGACGATCGCCGATCTCGCTTTCCTGCGCGAACAGGGTTGGGACATCGATCTTGCCGCGCATGTCCGGCGCGGCGGGCAGGTGATCGGCATTTGCGGCGGGTATCAGATGCTCGGGACTAGCATCGCCGACCCGGATGGGATCGAGGGACCGGCGGGGCAGGTCGCCGGCCTCGGCTTGCTGCCGGTCGAGACGGTGATTGCGGGGGCGAAGACCACGCGTCCGGCGACTGGCACGCTGGCGGACGGGGCGGCGTTTGCGGGTTATGAGATTCATGCCGGCGTCACGACCGTCGCGCCGGGTACGGCGCCCTTCCTGCGGTTCGCCGATAATACGCCCGACGGCGCGGTTGTGCGCGACGGGCAGATTGCCGGCTGCTATGTCCATGGCCTGTTCGACGCCGGTGCCGCGCGGGCCAGCCTGTTGCGGCGGATCGGTGCGCAGGGCGATCCGCTCGACCGGCGCGAAGCCATCGATGCCGCACTGGACGGGGTTGCGGCGGCGCTGGAAGCGGCACTCGATATCGACGCCATTTTGCACCTTGCCGGGGAAGCCGCATGATCGACGAACTTCGCGCGCATCTCGACGCGCTCGCCAAGCCGCGCGGGGCGATGGGGCGGCTGGAGACGCTGGCGACCGAACTGGCGCTGACGCAGCGACGGATCGATGCGCGGACCGCGCCGCGACAGGCGGTCCTGTTCGCCGGCGACCATGGCTGTGTCGCCGAAGGGGTGTCGGCATGGCCGTCGGCGGTGACGGCGATGATGGTCGCCACCATCCTGTCGGGGCGCGCGACCAGCAATGCGCTGGCGGCGGCCGCCGATTGTCCGCTGCGGCTGATCGATGTCGGCATGGCCGGCGCGCGGGTCGCGGGGCCAAGCTTCTTCCGCGACGCGCGGGTGGCCGAGGGCACCGCGCCGCTGGGGGCGGGGCCGGCGATGACGGTCGCGCAGTTCGATGCGGCATGGGCGGTCGGCGCGGACGAGGCGATGCGCGCGATCGACGACGGCGCGGTGCTGCTGATCGCGGGGGAGATGGGGATTGGCAACACGACGCCTGCCGCCTGCCTTACCGCGCTGCTGACCGGACTCGACCGCCAAGCGGCGGTCGGGCGCGGGGCAGGGGCGGACGATGCGGTCCTCGCCGCCAAGCACCGCGTGGTCGCCGCCGCCACCGCACGCGCGCAGGGGATGGCCGATCCGCGCGACGCCATCGCGTCGATCGCCGGTTACGAGATCGCGGCGATGGCCGGCTTCTATGCAACCGGCGCGGCGCGGGGCGCGACGTTGGTGCTCGACGGCTATGTCAGCACGGCCGCCGCGCTGATCGCCGAGCGGCTTGCGCCGGGCAGCGTGCGGGCAATGATCGCCGGGCATCGCTCGGCCGAACCGGGGCATGGCGCGGCGCTTGCGGCACTCGGGCTGACGCCGGTGCTGGAATGGGAGATGCGGCTGGGCGAGGGGAGCGGCGCCCTGACCGCGCTGCCGTTGCTCGATGCGTCGGCGGCTTTGCTGAACGACGTGGTGCGGCTCGACCAGATCGGGGCGGACCGTGCCGACTGATCTGCCGCGCTGGGCCGCGCCCTTGCTGGCGGTCCAGTTCCTGACGCGCCCCCCCGTGCCGATCCTCACCCGGCTGACGGGGGAACAGGCGGCGGCGGGGCTGGCGCGGGCGATGGCGTGGCTGCCGCCGGTCGGCACGTTGATCGGTGGGGTGACGGCGGGGGTGTTCGTCGTTGCCGGCTGGTTCTGGCCACCGCTGGTCGCCGCGATCCTCGCGCTGGTGGTCGAGGCGCTGTTGACCGGCGCGTTCCACGAGGATGCCGTCGCCGATTTCTGCGACGCATTCGGCGGGACCGCCAGCGGCGACCGCGCGCTGGCGATCATGAAGGACAGCCGCATCGGCAGCTATGGCGCGCTCGGCCTCGGGCTGACCGTGGTGCTGCGCATCGCCGCGATCGTGGCACTGCCCGGCCCGGTCGCGGCGGCGGCGATTATCGGGGCGGCGACGGCGGGGCGGCTGTGCGCGGTGACATTGGCGGCGATCGTCGCGCCGGTGGGGAGCGGGGCGGGGATGGCGGTACGCGCCGGGCGGATGCCGCCGGGGCGGCTGGCGCTGGCGGCGGTGCTGGCACTCCCGGGTCTTGCGCCGATCCTGTGGCTACGGCCCGGTGCGAGTGCGGCGGCGTTCGGGGCGATGTTCCTGTTGTTGCTGTGGCTCCGCCGCTTCCTGCTTGCCCGGATCGGCGGGAGTACCGGGGACTGCCTCGGCTTCGCGGCGGCGATGGCGCAGTTGGCGCTGTTGCTGGCGGTCGCCGCGCGGTGACGGTGCTGCTGCTGCGCCATCCGCCGGTCGCGACGGCGTGGAAGGGGCGCTGCTATGGCCGCTCCGACATGGGATTGAGCCGTGCGGGACAGGTTCAGGCGGGGCGGATCGCCGCCGACCTCGCGGCCACGCCGATCGACGCGATCGTTTATTCGGGCGCGATCCGTACCCGGCGGCTGGCCGGGCGGATCGCGCGCGGACGGGACGTGCCCGTCGCCGCCGACCCCCGCTGGCTGGAACGCGACTTCGGCGCATGGGAGGGCCGGTCGTGGAATGCGATCTGGCGCGAAACGGGGTCGGCGATGGACCGCATGATGACCGATCCGACCTACCGGCCCGGCGGCGGGGAGAGCGCCCGCGACATGGCCGACCGGGTGCAGGCGGCATGGGATGCGCTGCCCCGGTCCGGAACCGTGCTGGTCGTGGCGCATGGCGGGCCGATCGCGACGCTGCGCGCGCTGCTCGGCGGCCATCCCCTGACCCGCGCGGTCGACTTCATCCCCGCCTGTGGCGAATGCGTCGTGCTTCAGCGCTGCCAGTAGCGGACGTAATCGACCTGCATCGATTGCGGGAACTTGCTGTCGTCGATGCCCATCTTGCCGCCCCAGTCGCCGCCGACCGCGACGTTCATGATGAGGTTGAACGGCCGGTCGAACGGCCAAGCCGCGCGTCCGCCCGGCTGGTCGTTGGCGACGCGCATATAGCCGCGCCCGTCGATGCCGATGGTGATCGCCTGCGGGGTCCAGTCGAGCTGATAGCTGTGCCATTGGCCGCAGACGTCGGTCATCCGCCGCGATCCGCCGCGCTGCGTGCCCTTGGCATGGTTGAACGCGCCGGTGTGCAGCGTCGCATGGACCAGATCGGGTTCGTAGCCGACCAGTTCGAGGATATCGATCTCCCCCTCGTCGGGCCATTTGCCCTCGGGCGGCAGCATCCACAGCGCCGGCCAGATGCCGCGCCCGCATGGCAGCTTCGCGCGGATGTCGTAGAAGCCATAGCCCATCGGCTTCACCGACACGATCCGGGCGGAGGTATAGTCCTGCCCGCCGGAATCGCTGCCCTTGGGCTTTTCGCGCCGTGCCTCGATCACCAGCGCGCCGTCGGCGATCCGGGCATTGGCGGGCGTGTTCGCGGGCGAATAATATTGCCGTTCGTTATTGTACCAGCCGTCCCTGTTCCGGCTGGTGTCGAAGCGCCAATGGGCCGGGTCGATCCGCTTGCCCGAAAATTCGTCGGCAAAGGTGGGTGCACCGGCGGGCGGGGCGATGGCGATATCGACCGCATGGTTCGACGCGCCGAGGGTCGCCGGCGGGTCCTGCGCCTGTCCGGCGGTGGCGATGCCCGCCATCGCGATGGTCCACCACATTCCACGCATCCGCCAACCTCCTGTAATCGCGACCGTTCTCTTCGGCGGCCGGCGTTCAGCGTACGGACTGTGCCCCGGATCGCGCAACCCCTGTCGGCGGTTGGCCGTTCTGCGCACGACTTTTGCCATTGGAGCAGGCGCATGACGATCCAGCAGTTCGATTATCACGACGGCGACACGGTGTTGCAGGCGGGGGTCGCCTTTCCCGCGGGTCAGGACAAGGCGCCGGCGGTGCTGATCGTCCACCAATGGGCCGGACGCGGCGAGGGCGAGCACAAGACCGCCAGGCGGCTGGCGGAACTGGGCTATGTCGGGATCGCGATCGACATGTTCGGCAAGGAGGTGAAGGGCGATCCGTTGGGCGACAATAGTCACCTGATCAACCCGTTCCTGTCGGATCGCGCCGCGCTGTTGCAGCGGGTGCGCGCGGCGGTGACCTTTGCCGCGACGCTGGACCGGGTCGATGCGTCGCGGATCGCGGCGATCGGCTATTGCTTCGGCGGGTTGTGCGTCCTCGATCTGGCGCGCGGTGGCGCGGACGGGGTGCTGGGCGTCGTCAGCCTGCACGGGATGCTCGACGGCAACGATCTGGCGAGCGACGGCCCGATCGCGGCGAAGGTGCTGGTCGAGCATGGCTGGCGCGACCCGATGGCGGCGCCGGACAAGGTGCTGGCCTTTGCCGAGGAGATGGGCGCGCGCGAGGCCGACTGGCAGTTGCACGCCCATGGCCGCGCGATGCATGCCTTCACCAACGCCCATGCCGCCGCGCCCGAAAAGGGCATGGCCTATGACGCCGACGCCGATCGCCGGTCGTGGGAATCGATGACCGCGTTCCTGGCCGAGCTGTTCTGATCCGGTTGCGTGCAGACGCGCGCGCCCCATTTAGGCGGTAACGAAGGAACGGAAAACATGACCGATTATCGCAAGACCGAAGCGGCGCTCGCCCGCCTCACCCCCGAGCAATTCTATGTGACGCAGCAGAGCGGCACCGAGCGGCCGGGCACCGGCGAATATCTGCACGAGAAGCGCGCCGGCATCTATGTCGACATCGTGTCGGGCGAGCCGCTGTTCGCATCGGCCGACAAGTTCGATTCGCATTGCGGCTGGCCGAGCTTCACCAAGCCGATCGAACCGGCCCATGTCGCCGAACTGCGCGACACGACGCACGGCATGGTCCGCACCGAGGTCCGCTCGGCCGGGGGCGACAGCCATCTGGGGCATGTGTTCCCCGACGGTCCGCGCGACCGCGGGGGGCTGCGCTACTGCATCAATTCGGCCGCACTGCGCTTCGTCCCGCGCGAGGCGATGGAGGCCGAAGGCTATGGCGCCTATCTCGATCAGGTCGAGGGATAGGCACGGTGCGCCACGTCCCTCGGGACGTGGCGATCCCCCAAGGGGGTGAAGCTTCGAATATTTCAGAAAATGGTGCTGCCGGTGAGGATTGAACTCACGACCTCAGCCTTACCAAGGATGCGCTCTACCACTGAGCTACGGCAGCACTCCGAGCCGGGGGGAAACCCCTCGGCGGCGGGAGGGGCCTATGTGCAGGCATTCGCGGTGATGTCAAGCGGCCGTTGCCATATTGCCGGCGAATTGCGTAGAAAGTTGCGATGAGCGAAGCGGAACGCAAGGCACGGCTGGCACAGGCGCTGCGGCAGAATCTGCGGCGGCGCAAGGAACAGGCGCGCGCCGAAACGGGGGTCGAGCAACCGGATCGTGGCGAGGCGGACCGGCCGGCGGACCGCTGATCCCCGCCCGGTTGTTGACAGCGTTGACGGCGGGCGACACCTTTCCCCCGAAGAATCAAGGGAGAGGTCGGATGCGTCGCTGGTGGTTGCTGCTGGTCGCGTTGTTGGTGGGGCCGGTCGCTTGGGGCCAGCCAGCCGCCGCCCCCGCCGGATCGCCGGTGGCCGAGCATGGCCGGCTGGCGGTGAAGGGCAACCGCGTGGTCGATGCGCGGGGGCGGCCTTACGCCATCCACGGCATGTCGCTGTTCTGGAGCCAGTGGCAGCCGCGCTATTATGATCCGGCGACGATCGCCTGGCTGGTGCGCGACTGGCGGGTGACGGCGGTGCGCGCCGCGATCGCCGGGCAGCAGGGCGGCTATGACACCCAGCCCGAGGCGGAGACGAAGCGGGCCGAGGCGGTGATCGATGCGGCCATCGCGCAAGGAATCTACGTCCTCGTCGACTGGCATGCGCATCAGCCGCGCGCGGACGATGCGGTGCGCTTCTTCAGCCATATCGCGACGAAATATCGCGGCGTGCCGAACCTCATCTACGAAACCTATAACGAACCGCTGCCCGAACATGGTTGGGCGAGCGTGCTGAAACCCTATCATGCGAAGGTGATCGACGCGATCCGGGCGATCGACCCGAACGCCTTCGTCGTGGCCGGTACGCGCAGCTGGTCGCAGGATGTGGACGAAGCGGCCGCCGATCCGCTGCCCTTCGCCAATGTCGCCTATACGCTGCATTTCTATGCGGCGACGCATAAGGGCGAACTGCGCGCCAAGGCGGAGACGGCGATGCGGCGCGGCGTGGCGCTGTTCGTCACCGAATATGGCACGACCGCCGCCAATGGTGACGCACCGATCGATGCCGCCGAGACGCAGGCATGGTGGGACTGGTGCGCGAAGAACGGCATCAGCTATCTGAACTGGTCGGTCGCGAACAAGGACGAGGCATCGGCGATCCTGAAGCCGACGACGCAGACGCTGTCGGGATGGGCTGAGAACGACCTGACCGAATCGGGGCGGCTGGTGCGGGGGCATCTGCGCGCGCTGCGCTGACGCCTTGTCGCCGACGGGAGGGGCATGGCATGAGGCTGCCATGACCGACTCCCGCCCGCTCGCCTATCGCCACACCCCCGGCACCGGCCCGACGATCCTGTTCCTGCCGGGCTATGCCTCCGACATGAGCGGGACCAAGGCGCTGGCGATCGAGGCTTGGGCGCGCGAGTGCGGCCGCGCGTTCGTGCGGTTCGACTATGCCGGGTGTGGCGAAAGCCCGGGTGTGTTCGAGGAGCAGACGCTGGCCGGCTGGGTCGACGATGCGCTGGCGATGATCGATGATGCGATCGATGGGCCGGTGGTGCCGGTCGGGTCGTCGATGGGGGGCTGGATCGCGTTGCTTGCCGCCCGCGCCCGCCCGGAGCGGATCGCCGGGCTGGTGGGGATCGCGCCCGCACCCGACTTCACCGACTGGGGGTTCTCGCAAGCGGAGAAGATGGCGCTGCTGACCGAGGGGCGGATCGAGCGGCCGTCGCCCTATGCCGATACGCCGACGGTCTTTACCCGCGCCTTCTGGTCGTCGGGCGAGGCCAACCGGGTGATGCACGGCGAGCTGCCGATCGACGTGCCGGTGCGGCTGGTACAGGGGCAGCGCGACGCGGACGTGCCGTGGGAGCGCACCGTCCACCTCGCCTCGCGTATCCGTTCAGCCGATGTGCAGACACTCCTGGTCAAGGATGGCGACCATCGCCTGTCCCGCGACGGCGACATTGCGCTGATCCTGCGCGCCGTCGAGGATGTGTTGCCCTGATGCTGTCTCCGCTGCTGTTCCTTGCGCTCCAGGCCGCCGCCGGCCCGCAACTGCCCGCCGGCACCACGCCCGAGGCGCGCTACGACGCCTGTGTCGATGCGGCGACGACCGCGCCCGAACAGGCGGAAAAGATCGCCGGGCAATGGCGACTGGCCGGTGGCGGCTTCCTCGCCCGCCAGTGTCTCGGCATGAGCTACGCCACGCGGCAGAAATGGACCGCGGCGGCGGAAGCGTTCGAACAGGCGGCGCGCGAGGCGGAAGTGGCGAAGGACGCCCGCGCTGCGAACTATTGGGCGCAGGCGGGCAATGCGCGGCTGGCCGATGGCGATACCGCCGGGGCCGGGACCGCGCTGGACGCGGCGCTGGCCAGCGGAGCGCTGACCGGACTGGCGCGGGGCGAGGCGCAGCTGGACCGGGCGCGGGTGCGGGTGGCGGGCGGCGACCTGCCCGGTGCGCGCGGCGATCTCGACCGCGCGCTCAAGGACGCGCCGGCCGATCCGCTGGCATGGCTGTTATCGGCGACGCTGGCGCGGCGGATGGGCGACCTGACCCGTGCCAAGGCGGATATCGCCGAGGCGGTGCGGCGGTCGGCGGACGATCCGTCGGTGCAGCTGGAGGCGGGCAATATCGCCGGCCTGTCGGGCGATACCAAAAGCGCGCGCGCGGCGTTCGAGGCGGTGCAGCGGCTCGCCCCCGACAGTGCGCAAGCCAAGGCGGCGGACGCCGCACTCGACACGCTGCCGCCCGCCTGATGGCGGTTGCGGTGCCCCGGTGCCGACCCGATATGCCGGGTCGACGCAAAGGGAAGTATCGATGACCCGCTATCTTCATACCATGATCCGGGTGACCGACCCGGACGCCACCATCGCCTTTTTCGACATGCTGGGCCTCAGGCAAGTCCGCCGCATGGAGAATGAAAAGGGCCGTTTCACGCTGATCTTCCTCGCCGCGCCGGGGCAGGAGGGCGTGGCCGAGGTCGAGCTGACGCATAATTGGGACCCCGAACCCTATGCCGGCGGCCGCAATTTCGGGCATCTGGCGTTCCGGGTCGACGACATCTACGCTACCTGCCAGCGGCTGATGGAGGCGGGCGTCACGATCAACCGCCCACCGCGCGACGGGCATATGGCGTTCGTGAAGACCCCTGACGGCATCTCGATCGAGCTGTTGCAGGACGGATCGCTGCCCGCCGCCGAACCATGGGCATCGATGCCGAACACGGGGACGTGGTGATGGAGATCGTCCAGATCCCCGTGCTTTCGGACAATTATGCGTGGCTGCTGCATGACGATGCGAGCGGCGAGACGGTGGCGATCGATCCGGGCGCGGCGCAGCCGGTGCTGGACGCCGCCGCCGCGCGCGGCTGGACGATCACCGCGATCTGGAACACCCATTGGCACCCCGACCATGTCGGCGGCAACGCCGCGATCAAGGCGGCGACCGGCGCTGAAGTGACCGGGCCGGAGGCGGAGCGCGGCAAGATCGCCGATATGGACAATGGCGTGGGCGAGGGGGCGATGCTGTCGGTCGGCGACCATGCCGCGAGCGTCTGGGCCGTGCCGGGCCATACCGCGGGCCATGTCGCGTTCCACTTCGCCGAGGATGGCGTGCTGTTCAGCGGCGATACGCTGTTCGCGATGGGCTGTGGTCGGTTGTTCGAGGGGACGGCGGCGGAGATGTACGGCAATATGCGGCGCTATGCCGAACTGCCGGCGGAGACGCGGGTCTATTGCGGGCACGAATATACCCTGTCCAACGGCCGCTATGCGCTTTCCGCCGAGCCGGACAATGCCGCCATCGTCGAGCGGATGGCGGCGGTGGAGGCGCTCAGGGCGAAGGGCGAGCCGACCGTGCCGACGACGATCGGCGCGGAGCTGGCGACCAATCCGTTCCTGCGCAGTCGTTCGGCCGACGAACTGGCACGGCACCGCGCGGCGAAGGATGCGTTCTAGCGTTTGCTCCGCGCCGTTCGGAACGGGCGTCATCCCGGCGGAGGCCGGGATCTCCCGGCGATAGCGCGGGACAGGAGCCGGTTGAGGCCCCGGCCTTCGCCGGGGCGACGATCCCGTCCAGCGCGGGGGGCTGGTACGTGCGGTAGAGGAGAGGCGCGATGAAGCGATTGGCATGGACGGCGGCGCTGGTGCTGGGCGCATGTGCGACCCCGCAGCAGCAGGCGGAGACGGAAGCGAAGCGCGACCGAGAGCTTGCGAAGATGCTGGCCGGCCGCGTGGCGGGCAAGCCCGAGAACTGCATCCCGACCGGCTTCATCGACGGGCCGCAGGTGGTGGGCGATTCGCTGATCTATCGCCAGACGGGCCGGCGGTTGTGGCGGACCCAGGTGCGCGATCGCTGCCCGTTCCTGCGCGACGACCAGATCGTCGTGTCGATCCTGTACGGGGCGCAGGTGTGCCGCAACGACCGGTTCCGGCTGGTCGATCGCGGGTCGCCGATCGCGTCGGCCGACTGCACGTTCGGGGAGTTCGTGCCGTATGACAAGGTGCGGTGAGCGGTAATGCTACCCGGCGGCCTCACCCTTTGGTTCGAGCCTGTCGAGAATTTGGTGGCCCAAGCGGGGCGTTCTCGACGAGGGTCGGGTCGGATTGTCCCCCGGACAATCCTGAACCATGCGGGGCATGGTTCACCCAACCCTCTTCTCGACAAGCTCGAAGCTGCTCGAACCGAACGGGTGGAGGAGAGGGTTTGGGAGCTGACCTTCCCCCCTCCCACCGTTCGTCCTGAGTAGCCGCTGAACTTGTCGAAGCGGCGTATCGAAGGACCATGGCAGGTGCTTCGATACGGGCCTTCGACAAGCTCAGTCCCTACTCAGCACGAACGGGACGGTCACAGCACGTAGCGGCTGAGGTCGGTATTGCGCGCGATGCTGGCCAGCTGCTTTTCGACATAGGGGGCATCGATCGTCACCGCGCTGCCCTTACGATCCTCGGCGTCGAAGCTGACCTCTTCCAGCAGCTTTTCCATGACCGTCTGCAACCGGCGAGCGCCGATATTCTCGACCTCCGCATTCACCTCCGCCGCGATGCGGGCGATCGCCGCGATGCCGTCGTCGGTGAAGGTGACCTCGACCGATTCGGTGCCGAGCAGCGCGCGATACTGGGCGGGGAGCGACGCCTTGGTATCCGACAGGATCGCGATGAAGTCGGCTTCGGTCAGGCCCTTCAGTTCGACCCGGATCGGCAGGCGCCCCTGTAGTTCGGGCAGCAGGTCGCTGGGCTTGGCGACATGGAACGCGCCGCTGGCGATGAAGAGGACATGGTCGGTCTTCATCGGGCCGTACTTCGTCGCGACGGTGGTGCCCTCGATCAGCGGCAGCAGGTCGCGCTGCACGCCTTCGCGGCTGACGCTACCGCCACGCACGTCGCTGACCGCGATCTTGTCGATTTCGTCGAGGAAGACGATGCCGTTGGCCTCGGCATCCGCCAGCGCGGCGCGGCTGACCTCGTCCTGGTCGAGGCGCTTGTCGGCCTCTTCCTCGACCAGTTTGTCCCATGCGGCGCGGACGGTCAGCTTGCGGCGCTTCTGCTGCCCGCCGCCGAACGCCTTGCCCATCATTTCGGACAGGTTGATCATCTGCGGCGCGGCGCCGGGGATCTCGAACGGCATCTGCGGGGCCGCATCGAGTTCGATCTCGACCTCCTTGTCGTCGAGATGGCCGTCGGCGAAGCGCTGGCGGAACGCCTCGCGGGTCGCTTCGCTCGCGCCCTTGCCGGTCAGCGCGTCGAGCAAGCGGGCCATCGCCGCTTCCTCGGCCTTGTCCTTGACCGCCACCCGGCGGCGTTCGCGTTCCAGCCGGATCGCTTCCTCGACCAGGTCGCGGGCGATCTGTTCGACGTCGCGGCCGACATAGCCGACCTCGGTGAACTTGGTCGCCTCGACCTTCACGAACGGCGCGTCGGCGAGCTTGGCGAGGCGGCGGCTGATCTCGGTCTTGCCGCAGCCGGTCGGGCCGATCATCAGGATATTCTTCGGCGACACCTCGTCGCGCAGGTCGGGCGCGAGCTGTTGCCGGCGCCAGCGGTTGCGCAGCGCCACGGCGACGGCGCGCTTCGCATCCTGCTGGCCGATGATGTGCGCGTCGAGGGCGGTGACGATCGCTTTCGGAGTAAGTTGGTCGTTCATGACAATCCTGCAAACGCGTCACCCCAGCGGAGGCTGGGGTCTTGCTGTAACGGAGAGACCCCGGCCTGCGCCGGGGTGACGATCGATCAAGCGGCGCTGTCGAGCGCTTCGAGGGTGACGCGATCGTTGGTGTAGACGCAGAGTTCGGCGGCGATCGCCAGTGCCTTGCGCGCGACCTTTTCGGCGTCGCCTTCATAGTCGGAGAGGGCGCGGGCGGCGGCGAGGGCGAAATTTCCGCCCGACCCGATCGCGGCGATGCCGGCTTCGGGTTCGAGGACATCGCCATTGCCGGTGACGACCAGCGTCACGTCCTTGTCGGCGACGATCAGCATCGCCTCCAGATTGCGGAGGAACTTGTCGGTGCGCCAGTCCTTGGCCAGTTCGACCGCGGCGCGCAGCAACTGGCCCTGATGGCGCTCCAGCTTCGCTTCCAGCCGTTCGAACAGGGTGAAGGCATCGGCGGTGGCGCCGGCGAACCCGGCAATCACCTTGCCGTCCCCCAGCGGGCGGACCTTGCGCGCATTGGGTTTCATGACCGTCTGCCCGGCCGAAACCTGCCCATCCCCCGCGATCACCACGCGACCGCCGCGACGCACGGATACAATCGTGGTGCCGTGCCACACCGTCTCTTTGCTCATGGGGCGCGATATGGGGAGGGTGCGAAGGCGCGCAAGGTCCTCCCCGGTACGGGGAGGGGGACCGTCGCCGCAGGCTGGTGTAGGGGGCGGGCCGCTAACGCTACCGCTCCGTATGTGGACACGCCCCTCCACCGTCCTTCGGACGGTCCCCCTCCCCGCGGAGCGGGGAGGATCTTTAGCGTTCCACCCCCTTCGCCTTCCCCCATGCCCTTGCCGCGGTGTAGCCGAGATAGCCGGTGCCGAAGAGGGCGTAGAGTTCCTCCGGGATGCCGCGCAGATAGGCGGTCATGCCGCGCGCGATGCCGGCGGCCATGTCGGGCTGGACCGCCGAGATCAGCCCCATCGGGATCGCCCAGAGCAGCAGCGCATACATGACGTACAGGAAGCCGGGCCGGGCGCGCGACGTCCACGGGTCGGTCGACTGCGCCTCCGCGACGATCGCCGAGAGTTGCGCCTTCACCCGGTCGAGATCGGCGGTGGATTCGAGCTTCAGCAGTTCGAGCTTGGCGGCGTCCCGCGCGCGGGGATCGGGGATCAGCTTGTCGAGCAGCGTCGCGATCGGCGCGATCAGAGAATCGATCATAGAGCCTCCAAAATGTCAAAGTTCACTAAGTTCACACTCGTGGCGTATCGACGCGCTCAGCGAGCCAGCCATAGAGAAAGGCTTCGTTGGCCGGGCGCGTCTCGGCGAGGCGGACATAGCGTTCGCCCTGCAAGGCGTTGATCGCCTTGACCAAAACCGCCTCTGCCGACGGCCCGCGCGTGGCGAGCAGCGTGTCGAGCGCGCCGAGCGTTTGCGGGCCGATATCGGCGTCGACGGCGATGTCGGCCCAGTCGCGCTGCTGGCGGTTGAGCGCGTTCAGGATGCGCTGGAGAAAGGTGGCGGCGACCGCCGGCCCCATGTTGACGCCGGTGTCGAACAGCTCGGCGGCGAGCAGCGGGGCGCGGGTCGCGACCGCCGCGAACTTCGGTGCCTGCCAGTAACGGTGGCGATAGATGCGCGCGGCGAAGGCACGCGGCAGGTCGCGCACCGCTCCGGTGAACCCTTCGGCGCGGGCGACGGCCTGGGTGATGCCGTAGCGGGTCGGGCCGCCGCGGTCGGCCGGGTGATCGACATAGCCGCCTTCGCGGTCGATCACGTCTTCGATCAATTGGGTGACGTCCATTTTGTCCTCCTGTTGGAGGTGGAACGTAACCAGAACGGTTCGTTGTAGGAAAGTTGGATCGGGCGGCCGTCGGGTTGTGCAGTCCAACGCCCGCGCGGGTGGGGGTCCGGTGAACCTCTCGTCCCTACCCGTTTGGTTCGAGCAGCTTCGAGCTTGTCGAGAAGCGTCTGTCGAGAACCCGGTGTTTGGGGCGGCCCCTTCTCGACTTCGGTTCTCGACAGGCTCGAACCTGCGCTCGAAGCAAACGGAGGGGGGGAAGGGGGGAAGGGGGAGGGGGCGACCTTACGCCGCCCCCGCCAACCTCATTTGATGTCGAGCATCACCACCGACTTCGCCGGCAGCGTCACCGACAGCGTGCCGTTCGCCAGCTGCGCCCCGGTGAACGTGGCCGGCATCACCGCGTTCGGATTGTCGAAATTATTGTGCGCGTTCATCGTCGGCGCGGTCAGCACGCGGCCGGTGATGGTCGTGCCGGCCACACCGGTCAACGCGACGTTGATCGGCGTCGGCCGGTTGGGATCGGCGTTCGACAGCGCGATGTGCACCGCGCCGTCCTTGCCGCGCACGGCCGAGGCCGACACCGCCGGGATCGCCCATTTGTCGCGCGAGTAATAGGGGCTGTCGATCGTGATCGGCAGGACGGTGCCGTCCATGAACGGCTTGTACATTTCGAACACATGATAGGTCGGCGTCAGGACCATCTTCGACCCGTCGGTCAGGATCATCGCCTGCAGCACGTTCACCATCTGCGCGATGGCGGTCATCTTCACCCGGTCGGCGTGCTTGGCGAAGATGTCGAGGTTGATCGCGGCGACCAGCGCGTCGCGCAGCGTGTTCTGCTGGCGCAGGAAGCCCGGCGTCGTGCCCGGATCCTGAGCATACCACGTACCCCATTCGTCGACGGCCAACCAGACGCGCTTTTGCGGGTCGTACTTGTCCATCATCGCGACGTGCTTGGTGATATATTCGTCCATCCGCCACGTCAGCGCGAGCGTTTCGGCCCAGCCCGATTCATCGAACTGCGTCGGCGAGGCGCGCGGCGGCCAGCTGCCCGGAACCGTATAATAATGGAGCGAGACGGCATCGATCTGGCCGATCGCCTCGCGCATCATCACGTCGGTCCAGTTGTAATCGTCGTTGTTGGCGCCCGACGCGATCTTCAGGATGCGGCTGCCGGCCGGCGATTTGATGAAGGTCGCGAAGCGGCGGGTTTCGTCGGCGGCATATTGCGGCCGCATGTTGCCGCCACAGCCCCAGAGTTCGTTGCCGATGCCGAAATAGGGCACTTTCCACGGCGCCTTGCGGCCGTTCTTCGCGCGTTCGTCGGCCAGCGTGCCGGCCTGCTGGGTCATATATTCGACCCACTCGGCCATTTCGCGGGGGGAGCCGTTGCCGACATTGCCCGAGATATAGGCTTCGGCGCCGACCTGTTCGGTCAGGTCCATGAATTCATGGGTGCCGACCGCATTGTCCTCGGTCACGCCGCCCCAATGGTTGTTGATCTTGACCGGGCGCTTGTTCCGCGGGCCGATCCCTTCGCGCCAGTGATATTCGTCGGCGAAGCAGCCGCCGGGCCAGCGGATGACCGGCACGCCCAGCCGCTTGAGCGCCGCGACGACGTCGTTGCGGAAGCCGCGGGTGTTGGGAATGCTGCGGTCGTTGCCGACCCACAGCCCGCCATAGATGCCGTTGCCCAGATGTTCGGCGAACTGGGTAAAGATGCGCCGGTCATAGGTGGGACCGGCCTGATCGCCGCGAATGGCGATTCGCGCCGGTTCGCCCGGCTGCGGCGTCGGCGTCGTCTGCGCCGTGGCGGTCGCCGCGATCAGCAAGGATGCGGTGCCGAGCGCAAAGGCGCGCGCGCGCTGGCGCAGCTTGTGGCGCATGGTTGTCCGGCCAGTCATGGGATCGATCCCCCCTTACATTGTTTTGTCTGACTAATGCGTAGCGAACCCGCCGGGCGTGATCAAGTGCGGATCGGGGGTGCTTTGCAGCCGGGGCGGGGGCGGGTAAGAGAGGATTGTCCATTCCCCTTCATCGACAGGTTCAGCTCTTTTGACGTCTTCCCCCCATTCGTGCGGCCTTGTCGCGATCCTCGGCGCCCCGAATGCGGGCAAGTCGACCCTGGTCAATGCGCTGGTCGGACAGAAGGTCGCGATCACCAGTCCCAAGGCGCAGACGACGCGCACCCGGCTGATGGGCATCGCGATCGAGGGCGACACGCAGCTGCTGCTGGTCGATACGCCGGGCATTTTCGAACCGAAGCGGCGGCTGGACCGGGCGATGGTGTCGGCGGCGTGGGAAGGCACGGCGGGCGCCGATGCGATCGCGGTGGTGGTCGATGGCAAGGGCGGGATCGGGCCGAAGGTCCGCGCGATCGTCGAGCCGCTTAGCCAGCGGAAAGAGCCGAAGCTGCTGATCCTCAACAAGGTCGACATCGCCGACAAGCCGCGCCTGCTGGACCATGCCGCGCGGCTGCACGAAATGGCGGCGTTCGAGGAGACGTTCTTCGTCAGCGCGCAGACCGGCGACGGCCTGGCGGAGATGAAGGCGGCGCTGGCGAAGCGGATGCCCGAGGGACCGTGGCATTTCCCCGAGGATCAGGTGAGCGACGCCACCGACCGGATGCTGGCGGCCGAGGTGACGCGCGAGCAGCTGTACCACCAGCTGCACGAGGAACTGCCCTATGCCAGCGCGGTCGACACCGAACGCTATCTGGAGCGCGAGGACGGGTCGGTCGAAATCCACCAGCAAATCTATGTCGCGCGCGACACGCAACGCGCGATCGTGCTGGGCAAGGGCGGGCAGCGGATCAAGGAAATCGGCGCGACGGCGAGGAAGGAATTGCAGGAATTGCTGGGGGTCAGGGTGCACCTGTACCTGCATGTGAAGGTCAAGCCGAACTGGGAAGAGGACCGGATGCTGTACCGGGACATCGGGCTGGACTGGGTGGAGTAGGCCACAAGCGTCATCCCGGCGAAGGCCGGGATTTCTCGCGGTCGATGTACCGCACTGTCACCGGGAGACCCCAGCCTGCGCTGGGGTGACGCCGGGGGCGGTGGGACAACCTCAGAACAATTTCCGCACCGACAGTCGCACGATCCGGCCATAGGGGTCGAGGAACGACGGCTGGAAGCGATAGGGCACCGCGTCGTTGCGGTCGCGGACGTCGACGCGGTCGTTGAGCAGGTTCTGCACCTCGAACTGGAATACCATCCGCTTCGCCCATGGGGCGCGGGGGGCGAGTTTGTCGGCCTGAAGCTGCGAGTAGAGGCCGATGAACGTCAGCCCCGAAAAACGCAGGTCCGACGCGGGCAGCGTGCTGCGGATGCGGGTCGCGGGACGCCAGTTGCCATAGGCGCCCATCCGGACGGCGCCGACCGAGCCGCCGATATTGCCCATCACCTCGTAGCGCGGGCGGCCGCTGTTTCCGTCGAGCGTCTCCCCGTCGAGCAGGTCGAGTTCGCCCTGTCCCTGCCGCAGCGTAAGTCGGTTCGACAGGCGGGCGGTCGCCGTCAGGAACGACCATAGCTGCGGCCGTTCGGGCGGGGGCGGCGCGTCCTTGGCCGGCGGCGGCGGGGTGGAGCCGAGGGGGCCGAAGAACGAGATTTCGGCCTTCAGCTTGCGCTCGACCTCGCGGAACAGGTTCACCGGGCGGATGTCGGCGCGGAGCAGGCGGCCGGTGTCGTCGCGCACGAACCGGTCGGGGAACGCCGCCTGCAACGCTGCCGTCGCGCTGACCAGATTGGCGACCTGATCGGTGATGCGGGTGTCGATATAGCTGAGGCCGAGGTTCAGCTGCTTGTCCTTGATCGGGCGCCAGCCGATGCCGAGCGTGCGAATCTGCCGTTCTTCGGGCGCCAGGTCGGTATTGCCGCCGCCGGTGACCGCGATCGGCGCGCTGGCCCCGGTCACGAAATCGAAGAACGGCGTGTTGGGCACGGTGACGATCGGCTGGGTCAGCGTGGCGATGGCGGGCGGGGTGCGCGCGGTGTTGATCGATGCGGTGATCTGGACCGGGCGCTTCGGCGTCCAGTTCAGCGCGACGTTGCTGCTGGCGAGGCTGCCATAATCCGATACCTGGGTCAGGCCGAACAGGACATTGGCCGACAGCGACCCGATCGCCGACAGCACGCCGCGATCGGTCGAGGCGATCGGCAGGTCGAGGCTGGCGCTGCCGCCCTGCACGGTGCGGGTCAGGTCGCTCGCCGCGCCGGCATCGTCGGCCAGCCGTCCGCTGCTGCCGGACCGGGCATAGTCGGCGTTCAGGGTCAGTTGCGCGGGGCCGGCGGGCAATTGCAGGACCGGGCCATTGGCGGTCGCCTTTCCGGTCAGCGTGCCGGTGACGGTGCGGCTGCGCGTGACGATCATCTGTTCGGTGGCGGCGACGGGGCCGAGGTCGAACGGATCAGCACCGGCATCGACCGCCGCCTGCACCGCGCCCGGTGCGACGCCGCGTTCGACGGCGGCGCGGGCGCGGACCCGGTCGTAGCCGCCGGTGACGTTCCACAGCCACCGCCCGAACCCGCCCTGCACCGTCGTTCCGGCATGGAGCGTCAGATTATCGTTGCGCTGGGTCAGCACCGGTGCTTCGTCCAGATACCGGTCGAGCAGCACCGGGCCGGCGAACGGCAGGCCGGACCCGGCGGGGAGCGCGAGCGTCGCCGCCTGCAACCCGGCCAGCGCCCGGCCGCGATCCGCCTCCATCGTCAGGTTGATCGAACCGGTCATGGTCTTGCCGATCGGCACGGCATGGGTGCCATCGACCTTCAGCGCATCGCGACTGCGCAGCGACAGGAAGGGGGACAGGTCGGTCGCGCGCGCCGTGCCCGCGACATAATCGGCCAGCGAGCCGCGTCGCGCCGGATCGATCGGGACGGCGGCGGTGGTTACCGGCCGCCCGGCCAGCGCATCGAGCGCCGCGTCGATGCTGCCGCCATCCGCGGCGCGCACATTGCCGGTGCGGTCGAACGGACTGTCGCTGTCGGGCAGATAGGGTCGCTGCGACGCGCGCAACGGGTTCTGCCGGTCGTAGTTGATGGTGAGCGAGGTGCGCCGGTCGCCCGCGATGCGGATCGATCCCAGCTCCAGCCGTTCGCTGCCACCACCGCCATCGGTGGTGGTGCCCGCGCCCTGATCGACCACCAGCGCGCGGAATTGCCGTTTCAGCACGAAATTGACGACGCGGACGGTGGGCGAAAAGCCGAAGCGGGCGGCGTCCTGTTCGGACAGGACCTCGGTCCGCTCCAGCGCCTCGGGCGGCAGCGTCCAGATTTCGCGCTGGCTGGAGATACGCCGGCCGTTCAGCAGGAACACCGGTTCGCCGCCGCTCGCCGAACTGGTCAGCGGTTTGAGCAGTTCGGCGAGCTGTTGCATGCTGGTCGCGCCCAGCGCGCGAAGCGCCGCGGCGTCGAGCACCGCGACGGGGGCGATGTCGCCGATGGCGGAGCCGGGCGGGCGTTTGCCGGTCACGACGATCTCGTCGCGGGTGTCGGTTTCCTCCTGCGCGGCGGCGGGCAGCGGCATGGCGGCGATCGCAGCACCGGCCAGGGTTCGTCCGATTGCCATTCTCATCCGCCGCTCCACGACCGTTGCGGCACCGGAACTAGGCGCGGTTTCGGACCGAAGCGTGGCGAAAAGCGGCCAAGGCGCGGCGGGTACGAAAAGGGCCGGCCCTTCCCAGAGGAAGGACCGGCCCCATGTCCGACACCCCGTTACGCCACCGGGGGTATCGGAAGCCCGTTAGCGGCGGCAGTAGCGCGGCGCGTCCGCCTTATCGATCGCCCGGCCGGCGACCGCGCCGACACCGCCACCGATGATGGTGCCGAGCAGGCGGTCGCCACGGCCGGCAACCGTGTTGCCGAGCAGGCCGCCGGCGATCGCACCGATCACCGTACCGCCGTCGCCATTCTCGCACCCGCGATTGACGCGGCGGTTGTTGTAGTAACCGCGATCGCGATAATAGCCGCGGTCGCCGCGATATTCCCGATAGCCGCGGCCGTCGCGATAATCCCGCTCGTAGCGGTCTCCGCGCCAGCCCTGCGCCGAAGCGGCGGTGGGGGCGGCGGCGGTAGCGACCGTGGCAAGCGCGGCAGCGGCAAGCGTCAGCTTCTTGAACATGGGTCTTCTCCCTCAAAATCCGGTGACGGTGGTTGATCCCTGGTGGGGAAGTCCGTCTGTGATTTGGGGTATGCACCGATTCGCTTGAGCCGATACTGAATGCGCCTGTTAGCTGCCGTTCATTATTCAGGCGGAACGGACCGGAGGGAATGGCCGGCTTTCTTCGTCACCCCGGGCTTGACCCGGGGTCCCGCTTCTATCCCGCGTTCGAAGAAGAAGCGGGACCCCGGATCAAGTCCGGGGTGACGGCAGGGGAGTGATCGAAAGGCGCTGAACGCCCCCGCCGCCATGCGGGTTTTGCTTTAGTTCCTGCCCACGAAACCTATATACTCGCTATGGCAACGAACCCCAATCAGAACGACTACGGCGCAGACTCGATCAAGGTGCTCAAGGGGCTGGACGCGGTCCGCAAGCGCCCCGGCATGTATATCGGCGATACCGACGACGGCTCCGGCCTGCACCATATGGTGTTCGAGGTCAGCGACAATGCGATCGACGAGGCGCTGGCCGGGCATTGCGACCGCGTGCTCATCACGCTCAACGCCGACGGATCGGTGTCGGTCGAGGATAATGGCCGCGGCATTCCGACCGGCATCCACAGCGAAGAGGGCGTGTCGGCGGCGGAGGTCATCATGACCCAGCTGCACGCGGGCGGTAAGTTCGAAAATACCAGCGACGACAATGCGTACAAGGTGTCGGGCGGCCTGCACGGCGTGGGCGTGTCGGTGGTGAACGCGCTGAGCGATTTCCTCGACCTGACGATCTGGCGCGACGGGCAGGAGCATTACATGCGCTTCCGCCGGGGCGATGCCGAGGCACCGCTCAAGGTCGTCGGGCCGTCGGAGAAACGCGGCACCCGAGTGACGTTCCTGCCGTCGGCCGAGACGTTCAAGATCACCGAGTTCGATTTCGACAAGCTGGAACATCGCTTCCGCGAGCTGGCGTTCCTCAATTCGGGCGTGCGGCTGGTGCTGGTCGATGCCCGGCACGAGGAGCCGCGCGAGGTCGAGCTTTATTATGAGGGCGGCATCGCCGCGTTCGTGAAATATCTCGACCGGACCAAGACCCCGCTGATGCCCGAGCCGATCGCGATCAACGGCTTTCGCGACGATGTCGGCATCGACGTCGCGCTGGAATGGAACGACAGCTATTACGAGAACGTCCTCGCCTTCACCAACAACATCCCGCAGCGCGACGGCGGCACGCACATGGCGGCGTTCCGCGCCGCGCTGACGCGTACGCTCAACAATTACGCCGACAAGTCGGGCATGTTGAAGAAGGAAAAGGTCAGCCTCACCGGCGACGACATGCGCGAGGGGCTGACCGCGATCGTCTCGGTCAAGCTGCCCGATCCGAAATTCTCGTCGCAGACCAAGGACAAGCTGGTCTCGTCGGAGGTGCGTCAGCCGCTGGAAGCGCTGATGGCGGACAAGCTGGCCGATTATCTCGAGGAAAATCCGGGCAATGCGAAGGCGATCATCCAGAAGGTGATCGACGCCGCCGCCGCGCGCGAGGCCGCGAAGAAGGCGCGCGAACTGACCCGCCGCAAGGGGGCGATGGACATCGCCAGCCTGCCCGGCAAGCTGGCCGATTGCCAGGAACGCGATCCCGCCAAGTCCGAACTGTTCTTCGTCGAGGGTGACTCGGCCGGCGGGTCGGCCAAGCAGGGCCGCGACCGGCATTTCCAGGCGATCCTGCCGCTGCGCGGGAAAATCCTGAACGTCGAGCGCGCGCGGTTCGACCGGATGCTCGCCAGCCGCGAAATCGGCACGATCATCACCGCGCTCGGCACCGGTATCCGCGACGATTTCAACATCGCCAAGCTGCGTTACCACAAGATCGTCATCATGACCGACGCCGATGTCGACGGCGCGCATATCCGCACGCTGTTGCTGACCTTCTTCTATCGCCAGATGCCCGAGATCATCGAGGCGGGGCACCTCTATATCGCGCAGCCGCCGCTGTATAAGGCGACCAAGGGCCGGTCCGAGGTGTACCTCAAGGACGACAACGCGCTCGACGAATATCTGGTCGAGGCCGGGGTCAGCGCGCATGTGCTGGAAGGGCCGGCGGGCGCGCGCAGCGGCGACGATCTGAAGGCGCTGCTGGGGCACGCCCGGCGGATGCGGACGCTGATGCGCTATGTGCCGCGCCGCTACGACATGGGCATCGTCGAGGTGCTGGCGCTGGCCGGCGTCCTCGATCCGCAGATCAACGACACCGACCGGCAGGCGCGGCTGGACGATGCGGTGTCGCGCATCGGCCGCACCGATGCCGAGGCGCAATGGACCGCGCGCGTGACCGAGGATGGCGGGCTGCAATTCCAGCGTCGCTGGCGCGGGGTCACCGACACCCACAATATCGAACCGGCGTTCCTGCTGTCGGCCGAGGGGCGCAAGCTCCATGCGCTCGCCGCCGAGGAAGCGGCGAGCTATGCTGGCGTGTCGAAGCTGGTCAGCGCACGCAGCGCCGGCGAGGCGGTGGCCGAGGGCGAGGACGAGGCGCCGGCGGTCGCCGCCAAGGGCGAGACGCTGGTCGCGCGGCCGAGCCAGCTGCTCGACGCGATCCTCGCGGCCGGGCGCAAGGGCCTGTCGATCCAGCGCTACAAGGGGCTGGGCGAGATGAACGCCGAACAGCTGTGGGAAACCACGCTCGACCCGTCGAACCGGTCGATGCTGCGCGTGGCGATCGATCAGGCCGATGTGGCGGATGAGATCTTCACGCGGCTGATGGGCGATGTCGTCGAACCGCGGCGGGACTTCATTCAGGAAAATGCGCTGAACGTGGCGAATCTGGACGTTTGATCTGGGGCGGGCGCTTTGGTGCGTCCGCCTGCTATTCCCGCGCAGGTGGGGTGCAGGGCCAAAGGCGTTGCGCTCCGTTCCCTTGGCCCCCCGCCTGTGCGGGGGTACGGGTTGTTTTGGTCAAGGTGTAGCCACTCGCAGGACGTACCCCGGCGGAGGCCGGGGTCCAGTTACGGTGCGGTATCGATAGAGGCGCGGGCGTCTCCCAACTGGACCCCGGCCTTCGCCGGGGTACGCCTTCCCTGATACCGTTCGGTTCGAGCAGCTTCGAGCTTGTCGAGAAGCGTCTGTCGAGAACGCCCCGTTTGGGGCAACCCCTTCTCGACTACGGTTCTCGACAGGCTCGAACCTGCGCTCGAAGCAAGCGGGGGGCCAAAGGGGGCAAGGGTAAAGGAGTAAGGAGGAAGAAACCGGGGCTGGATGTAGCGGCGGGCCAAGCGCCCCGTCAATCCAGCGCCATCGCCTCCGCCGCCAGCGCCTCCGCCTCGACCAGCAGCGCATCGTCGGCCGACCCCTGCGTCAACCGTTCGCGCCCGATCAGCACCAGCACCGGAACGGCAAGCGGGCTGACCCGGTCCAGCTCGACATGCCGGATGCGCGCCTGTGCCGTTTCCAGCAGTTTCGCCAGCCGCCCGACATCGGTCATCCGCGCGCGGGCATCCTCCCACGCCGCCTGCAACAGCAGGTGGCCGGGTTCGTATTTGCGCAGCACGTCGTAGATCAGGTCGGTCGAGAAGGTGACCTGTTTGCCGGTCTTGCGCTTGCCGGGATGCTGGCGCTCGACCAGGCCGCCGATCACCGCGACCTCGCGAAAGGCGCGTTTGAGCAGCGCCGACCCCTGTACCCAGTCGACGAACTCATGTTCGAGAATGTCGGGCGAGAACAACATAGCGGGGTCGGTGATCGGTTCGAGGCAGTAGCAGGCCAGCGCATAGTCGTTCGACACGAAGCCGATCGGGTTCAGCCCCATCGCCTCCATCCGCCGCGTGATCAACATGCCGAGCGACTGGTGCGCGTTCCACCCTTCGAAGCTGTAGGCGACCATGTAATGCCGCCCGTCATGCGGGAAGGTCTCGACCAGCAATTCACCCGGACGGGGCAGGACCGATCGCCGCGACTGGATTTCGAGCCATTCGCGCACGTCATCGGGAAAGCGCGACCATTCGGTGGGATCGGCCAGAAACCCGCGCACCCGGTCGGCGAGGTTGGTCGACAGCGCCATGCGCGTGCCGCCATATTTGGGAATGCGCGCTGGCTTGCTGCTGGCGCGCACCACCAGATCGGTCAGCTCGATCTTCTCGACCTCCAGGCTCATGCCGGCGAAGAAGAAAGTGTCGCCCGGCGACAGGGTGGAGGCGAAATATTCCTCGACCGTGCCCAGCCGCCGCCCGTTCCTGAACCGCACGTCGAGGGTCGGGGCGTCGACGATGATGCCGGCGTTGAGGCGATGCTGTGCAACGAACGCCGGCTTGGTGACGGTCCACAGCTCGTCGGCGCCCAGCCGCAGCCGCTTGAACCGGTCATAGGCCTTCAGCGCATAGCCGCCCTCCGCAATGTAATGCAGCACGCGGTCGAACGTGTCGGCGTCGAGCGCGGAATAGGGCAGCGCGCCGCGGACTTCCTCCAGCATGTCGGCGGCGGCGAAGGGTAAGGCGCAGGCGCAGCCCATCAGATGCTGTGCCAGCACGTCGAGCGCGCCGGGGCGGAAGACTTCGCGGTCCAGTTCGCCCGCCTCGACCGCGTCGAGCGCGGCCTGCGCCTCCAGAAATTCGAAGCGGTTGCCCGGCACCAGCAGCGCCTTCGACACCTCGTCCAGCCGGTGATTGGCGCGGCCGATGCGCTGCAACAGGCGCGACGACCCCTTGGGCGCGCCCATCTGGATCACGCAGTCGACATCGCCCCAGTCGACGCCAAGGTCGAGGCTGGCGGTCGCGACCAGCGCGCGCAAGCGGCCGTCGGCCATCGCCGCCTCGACCTTGCGCCGCGCCTCGCGGTCGAGGCTGCCGTGATGGACGCCGATCGGCAGCTGCGCGTCGTTCGCCAGCCACAGATCCTGAAAGATCAGTTCGGCGAGGCTGCGCGTGTTGCAGAAGACGATGGTGGTGCGGTGACGCTCGATCTCGCGCATCACCTGCTGGGCGGCATAGCGGCCGGAATGGCCCGACCATGGGATGCGATCCTGCGGCAACAGGATGCGGATGTCGGGATCGGCCCCCGGCTCGCCCTGCACCAGCGTCACCGCATCGATGTCGCCATGGGGGCTGAGCCAAGCGCGATAGCCGTCGGGATCGGCGACGGTCGCCGACAGCGCGACACGGCGCAGGCCGGGGGCGTGGCGTTGCAGGCGGGTGAGGCACAGCGCCAGCAGGTCGCCGCGCTTGTCGGTGGCGAAGGCGTGCACCTCGTCGACGATGATCGTGCGCAGCGAGGCGAACAGCCGGTCGGCATCGGGATAGGACAGCAACAGGCTGAGCGATTCGGGCGTGGTCAGCAGGATGTGCGGCGGCTTGCTGCGCTGGCGGGCCTTGCGGTCGGACGGGGTGTCGCCGGTGCGCGTCTCGACGCGGATGGGGAGGTCCATCTCGGCGATCGGGGTCAGCAGGTTGCGCTGTACGTCGACCGCAAGCGCCTTGAGCGGCGAGATGTAGAGGGTGTGGAGGCCGTCGCTCGGGGCTTCGATCAGTTCGGCCAGCGTCGGCAGGAAACCGGCCAACGTCTTGCCAGCGCCGGTCGCGGCGACCAGCAGCGCATGGTTGCCGGCGCGGGCGACGTCGAGCATCTCGCGCTGGTGGCGGCGCGGGGACCAGCCGCGTGCGGCGAACCAGTCGGCAAGGGGGGTGGGGAGGTCGCGCACTCCGCCTGATGTAGGGCGGCGGGGGCGGGGGCGCAAAGTGTTGCCGTATCAGGGGGTACGGCAACGGCTTGAGCGGCATGGAGCATGATGACTTCAGGCATACCCGTTCGTCCTGAGTAGCCACTGAGCTTGTCGAACGGGCGTATCGAAGGACTGCTGACCAAGTGCTTCGATACGGGTCTTCGACTTCGCTCAGCCCCTACTCAGCACGAACGGGTAGAGTTCATGTCATCAGAATCCAATCCCCCGTTCACACCGAACGTCATCCCGGCGAAGGCTGGGATTTCGCGGTTGCCGGGCGGGACAGGAACCGCTCGAGGCCCCAGCCTTCGCTGGGGCGACGTTTCGTTCAGGCCGATCAGGTCCTACACCGCCGTCATCGGCGCCGGCTTGCCCGCCGCCACTTGCCACCGCGCCGTCGTCTCCGCGGTGAACGTCGGTTCGACGATGCTCGACACGGTGCGGAACTGCGCATCGGCATGGGTCGGCGTCAGGGTGAGCAGCAGATAGCCTTTCCGGTCCTGATCGCAGTAGCGGACCTCGGGCGCGCCCTTTTCGATCACCTTGCCCAGACCCGGCAGCAGCGAGCCATAGGACGGGCTGGAAATCGCGGTCGCGCCGAATTCATTGGCGACCAGCCGCCCGCTATCGTCGTGCAGGTCGTTGGCCCAGCCGGCATGGCTGTCGCCCGACAGGACGATCGGCCGCGACTTCGCGCGGCGGAACGCGGCATAGAGCCGTTCGCGCGCCGCCGGATAGCCGTCCCAGCTGTCGAAATTCATCGGCAACCCGGCGCGAAAGGATTGCTGCCCGGCGGCGATGCGTGAGCGATAGGTGGCGGGAAGGCGGTCGAGCATCGCGGCATAGCCCTCCGCGCCCAGTTCCTTGATCAGGTCGGGGCCGGGAACGCGTGCCATCACCACCTGATTGCCGAGCAGCTGCCACGGACGCTTCGCCTCGACCGACCGGGCCAGTTCGCCTTCGACCCAATCCTGTTGTCCACGCCCCAGCAGTTCGCGGTCCGGGCGCGCGCGGACCGCCATCATCGCCTGATAATCCTCCGGCTCGATCCCCGCGCCCTTGGGCGCTGCCTGTTCCGAACGGGCGAGCAGGCGGGTTTCGACCATGACCAGCGTGGCGAGGTCGCCGAAATCGAAGCTGCGGTTGATCGCCGCCCACGGCTGGCCGGGCCTGGGATCGCGGATCGGCATCCATTCGAAATAGGCCTGCATCGCCGCCGCCTTGCGCGCCGCCCAGTCGCCCTCGGTCGCGGCGTCATGATTCTGCGCGCCGCCGACCCACGCGTCGTTGGCGCTTTCGTGATCGTCCCACACGCAGATGAACGCCGCGCGGGCATGCGCCGCCTGCATCGCGCCGTCGCGCTTCACCTGCGCATGGCGCAGGCGATAGTCGGCGAGCGTCACGATCTCATGGCGCGGTTCGGGCAGGCGGTTCAGCTTGCGACCGATGTCGGCACCATACCCTTCGGCGCCATATTCGTAGATGTAATCGCCCAGATGCAGCACCGCATCGACGCGCGGTTCGGCGGCGATCGCGGTGTAGGCGTGCCAATATCCGCCGGGATAGAGCTGGCACGACACCACCGCCAGCGCGACCTCCCGGGTGCTGCCACGCGGCAGGGTGCGGAACCGGCCCTTGGCCGAGGCGGTGCCGCCGGGTGCGGTGAACCAGTACCAATATTCGGTGCCGGGCTTGAGGCCGGTCGCCTCGACCTTCGTGGTGAAGTCGCGTGCCGCGCGTGCCGTGGCGCGGCCGGTGGCGATGGCCGGACCGTCGCTGCTCGCCGCGACATGCCAGTCGAGCGCGATGTCGCCGCTGTCCGCGCCCGCGGGGGTCGCGCGGGTCCACAGGATCGCGCCGTCCGCCGCCGGATCGCCGCTGGCGACGCCATGCGCGAAACTCGCACCGGCGGGGGCGGCATGGGCGACGGTCGGCAGGGTCAGGGCGGCACTGCTGCCCATCAGGCGGAGGGCGTCGCGGCGGTTCAGGGTCATGGGGCACGGCCTTTGTCAAACGATATGACCCGCGTCCTATGCAGCCGATGCGACAGGTCCGTGACGTCATCGACCTGTCATTCCGCCCCCCTAGAGGCGCGCCGTCAATAAGGGGATAAGCCATGAAATCGTGTCTGCGTTCGACCGTCGCCCTCCTGGCGATCGGTTGTTCGACCACCGCCTTCGCCCAGGCCAATGTCCAGCCGCAGGGCGACGATGCGGACGAGATCGTCGTCACCGCGCAAAAGGTCGAACAGCGGATCGAGGACGTGCCGGTCACCGTCACCGCCGTGACGGGACAGAAGATGGCCGATCTGGGCGTGTCGACGCTGGCCGATGTCGCGCAGTACATCCCCGGGCTGGTGGTGCAGGAGCAGAGCGCGAACAATCCGGGCTTCGTGATCCGCGGCATCACGTCGGATTCGGGATCGGCGCAGCAGGGCGCGCGCGTCACCTTCTATTATAACGGCGTCGACATCAGCCGCTCGCGCGGGGCGTATCAGGACCTGTTCGATCTGGAGCGGATCGAGGCGGTGAAGGGGCCGCAGGCGACGCTGTTCGGCACGGCCGCCGCGGTCGGCGCGGTGTCGATCCTGTCGGCGAAACCCAGGCCCGGCTTCGCCGCCGACGTCGCGGCCTCCTATGGCAATTTCAACCGGACGCAGGTGTCGGGGATGGTCAATGCGGGCAACGACACGCTCGCCGGCCGCATCGCCTTCGCGTACAAATATCGCGACGGCTATGTCCGCAACATCGCGGGCGATGCGAACGTGCCCAACCAGAATCAGGGGCGCGTCGATCAGGACGATCTGAACGGACAGGACCAGCGTGGGCTGCGCGGGTCGCTGCGCTGGACGCCGAGCGATGCGGTCACCGCCGACCTCGTGCTGACCTATGATGGCCAGCGCAATCCCGGCACCGCGTTCAAGAGCCGCGCCTTTGCTCCCACCGGCGGGCAGACCGGCGATTACGGCTATGCCGAGCTGTCCGGTTCACCCTACTCGCTCGAAGTGCTCGGCAAGCGCAAGCTGGGTCTCGACCGCGATGTCTATGACGCGAACCTGACCGTGTCGGTCGATCTGGGGCGTGGCGTCACCTTCACCACGGTCAACGGCTATCGCCGGTTCAACAGCCTCGAAACCTTCGACGCCGATGGTGGACCGGCATGGTATCTGGAATTCGCCGAGGATGCGAAGGGCGACCAGTGGAGCCATGAAGGCCGCTTCAACTTCACCGGCGAGAAGGCGCGGGCGTCGTTCGGGTGGAACGCGTTCTTCGAAAACGGTTTTCAGCGTGTGCCCTTCTCGACCGAGGAGGGGACCTATCTCGCCTGTTCGGTGAGCGGTGCCTATGCGCCGATCCGCGCTGCGCTCAATCAGGCGGGTATTCCGACAGGCCCGAACTGCGTCGCGGCCAACGGCACGGTGCCCGCGACCCGCGCCACCGCGATCCTGTCGCGTGGCGCGATCACCGAACTGCCCTATGCGTCCGAATTCACCAATTTCGGCAACAACGACACCTATTCGATGTTCGCCGATGCGACGTGGATTCCGGTCCCCGCGCTCGAACTGACCGCCGGCGCCCGCGTGCTGATCGAGGATCGCCAGTCGGGCTACAGCTCGGTCCAGCCCTTTTCGCGGCTGCTCGCCGGGGCCGGGGTGTTCACCAGCCTGCTCGGCACCGCCAACACGAACGGCGCGAAGTTCGAGGCGGAGCGCAGCTTCGCCGCCGTGCTGCCGCGCTTCAACGCGCTGTTCCGCCTGTCGGATGCGGTCAATTTCTACGCGACCGTCAGCAAGGGGCGCCGGTCGCCGGTGGTGCAACTGGCCGCGGCGCGCACCGGCACCAGCGCGACGGCGGGCGTGGTCCCCGCGCTCCAGATCGTGCCCGAGGAACTGGTGTGGAATTACGAAGGCGGCATCAAGGGCCGGGTGGGGCCGTTCAGCGGTGCGGCGTCGCTCTTCTACCAGCGCTATGACGGGTTCCAGGTGTCGGTGACCGAAAACGGCGTGACCACGACGCGCTCAGCGGGCAAGGCCGACAATCTGGGCGTCGAGCTGGAGGGGAATTTGCGCGTCGGGCAGATGCTGTCGCTGTTCGGCACCTTCGCCTATCTCGACGGCGGGATCGGTGACGCTGCGACCAACGGCGTGTTCGCGGGCAACCGCTTCCGCCTGCAACCCGACATGACCGCCTCCGCCGGTGCGAATCTGCGCGTGCCAGTCGGGTCGGCGACCTTCTATGCCGTGCCGAACATGACCTACCGGTCGAAGGTGTTCTTCGAACTGCCGAACCGGGAGGCGATCTCGACGCCGGGCTATACGTTGTTCAACCTGCGCGCGGGCGTGGAACTGGGCGACCGGTTCACCATCGGCGGCTTCGCCCGCAACCTGACCGACGAGCGCTATCTGATCGATGCGGGCAATACCGGCGGCGGCTTCGGCGTGCCGACCTATATCCGGGGCGAACCGCGTTTCTACGGGCTGGAGCTGGGCGCGCGGTTCTGAGGCCTTGATCCGCTAACGCGGATGCGGTGCCGGCCCGCTCCCCCACCCGACCACCCACAGCGTATTCTGACTGGGTGGTCGGGTGGGGGAGCGGGCCGGCACCGCCTTACGAAAAAAAAGCCGGTGCCACGGATCGCGGCACCGGCGTCAGGTGCAGGGAGATCAGAAGCTGAAGCGGGCGGTCGCCGAAATGGTGCGGCCGTTGATCGACCGGGCGCGGACGATGCCGTTCGCCGGGATCGCGCCCTCTTCCGCTTCGGTCAGGCCGATCGTGTCGAACAGGTTGTTCGCGTTGACCGAGAACTGGACCTGATCCGCCGGGCGGAACTGCACGAAGGCGTTGACCTGCGTATAGCCCGGCAGCTTCAGCTGGTTGCTGTCCTGCGCATAGCTCGACGTCGTGCCGATGACGTTGGCGCCGAGCGTGAACCGGTCGAAGTCGACCTGCGGCGTGGCCGAGAAGACGAACTCCGCCTGACGACGCGGGCGGTTGCCGACCGTGCCGGGATTGACCGCGTCGCTGACGATCTTCGCATCGGTCCACGTGCCGCCGGCATTCAGGCTGAACGGCCCGCGCTTGATGCTGCCCTCCAGCTCGATGCCATAGGCGCGGTAGTTGCGGTCGAAGAAGCGCTGGGTCGTCGCCTCGAAATTCTGCTCCTCGGTCCGCGCCCAGAAGCCGGTGGCGTAGAGGGCGATGCCGTTCGCGCGGTACTTCATGCCCGCTTCGGCCTGGCGCACGATGTCGACCGCCGCGTCGGCGTTGAGCAGGTCGCCGGTGGTGGTGCTGACCGCCGGACCGAACAGGAGGCGGTCGGCATTGGCGCGCCCGCCGCGGCTGTAGCGGCCGAACAGCGCGAGGTCGGGGCTGAGGCGATAGTTCGCGCCGAGCGAATAGGACCAGTAGTTGAAGTCGTAATCGACGGGGGCCGGGCTGCCGAGCGGGATGATCGCGACGCGGCGTTCGGCGTCCGAGATCACGCCGTTGCCGTTGATGTCGCGGGTGGTGATGCCGACGCGACCGCCGCCCAGATCGGCACCGGCGACGGTGCCCTTGGCCGATCCGAAGTCATAGCGGACCGACCCGTCGAGCGTCAGCGCGCCGCCCGACCAGTTGAGCGAGGCGAAGGGCGCGTTGGTGTCGTAGTTCAGGTCGTAGCTGCGGCGGCAGCATCCGCCGAAATAGCTGGCGGCATAGCCGAACACGCCGTTCTGCGTGATCGAGGTGCCGACCGCGTTGCGGACGTTGACCAGCGCGGCATTGCCCCCGCCGACCACGTCGGACAGCAGCGACGTCCACAGCCAGTCGGTGTCGATCGTCTGGCGCGACTTGTAGAAGCCGGCGGTGAGGCCGAGCGTCCCGCCGCCCAGCGCGATGTCGTGGCTGAGGCGGAAATCGTTGGTGATGTTGTCGAGGCTGTTGAGCTTGGTATCGAACACCACGATCTGCGCCAGCAGGCCGTTGCCGTTCAGAGTCGCCGGATTGGCGATCACGCGGCCGGCATTGGGACCGGTGGCATAGCTGAGCGTCGCGCCCGCCCCGGCCATCGCCGTGGCGATCGTCGCCGCCGAATCCACATTCGCCGGGAAGTTGGAGATGAAGCGGCCGGAAATGTCCGAATAACGGAAGCGGTTGGTGACGCTCCACCCTTGCGCCAGTTCGAACTGCGTTTCGAAACCGACCGCCTTGACCAGCGGATGCTGGCCGTCGCGAATGTCGTTGACGACGGGGTTGTTGTTGCCGTCCAGCGTCAGGTTGCGGGTGATGTTGGGCGAATGCAGCGTGTCGCGGTTGATCGAGAAGCCGGCGATCTCGCTGTAGCGCGGATCGTCGTTGGTGCCGCTGACCCGGATCGGATTGGGCAGATAGGCGATGGCGCGGTCGTCGAGATATTTGCCGTACAGCCGGACATAGCCGCCGGTGAAGGTCTTGGTGACGTTCAGCTTGATCTGCCCGCCGCGATTGGCGTCATAGCCCGCCTCGCGCGGCCCTTCGCCGAAGCGGTAGAAGCCGCCGACATGGACGCGCAGGCTGTCCGACAGATGCTTGCTGTAGGAAAAGTCGGTGCGGAAATCGCGATAGTCGATGCCGGTCGATCCCTGGATCACGCCGCCTTCGCGCTCGCCGGTGTCGGAGATCATGTTGATGACGCCGCCGGGCGAGTTCGACGCGAAGGTCGAAGCGGAGCCGCCGCGAATGGCTTCGACGCGGGCGACGTTCAGGTCGGCGCGCAGGAAAATGTCGGCATTGCCGAAGGTGATGTCGCCATATTCGAGGATGGGGAGGCCGTCTTCCTGCAGCTGCAGGAACTTCGACCCGCCCGAGGCGACCGGCAGGCCGCGCACCGCGATATTGGCATTGCCTTCGCCGCCCGAGCTTTCCGAACGGACGCCGGGGATGTTGCGGAACAGTTCGGCGACCGAACGCGGCGCGGTGGTCTGCAGCGTTGCCTGATCGAGCGAGCTGACCGAGACCGAGCTGTCGAGCCGGTTCTGGCCGCGCGCGACGCCGGTCACGATGATGTCGGCATCGTCCGCGGCGGTGTCGCCGGCCGGCTGCGCGGTATCGGTCGAGGCCATGTCGGCGGTCTGCGCCAATACGGGCAGCGGCAGTGCAAGGGCGGTCGACGCGAGCAGAATATGGAACGCCTTCATGGTCCCCTCCTTGGGAATTGGTCCGGCTTTACCGGTTCACGAATCGTAGATACGCAGCGTTGCAAACGATTGCAACAATCCATTGCATTAGTCCGGCAATGGATTGCATGACCTGTTGCGCCAAAGTCACAGCATATGGCCGGACATGTGGCGTCATCATTCGGTCATAGCGGCGTAACCGACCTGCCACGTGCGCCCGGCAGGGGCTGCGCCCGAGGGAAGCCAGGGCGCTTCCGGGGGAAAAGAAGACATGGTTGCTGATCTTGCGCGGTCCTCGCGGGGCCTTTTCGTGCGTGCGTTGCTGAGCGGTGCGGCGTTCCTGCCGGCGGCGGCGTTCGCCGCTCCGGTCGAGGAAGTGCCGGTCGCGGTGGATTCCGGTCCCGCCGATGACGAAGGACAGGAAATCGTCGTGCGCGGCAGCCGCCCGATCGCCGAATCCGAAGCCGCCGCGCTGGAAATCCAGCGCAACAGCCCAGCGCTCGTGTCGGTGATCGCCTCCGACGCGGTCGGTCGCCTGCCCGACCAGAATATCGCGCAGGCGATCAGCCGCCTGCCGGGCGTCGCGGTGGAGCGCGACCAGGGCCAGGCGCGCTACGTCAACCTGCGCGGTGCGCCCAAGCGCTGGACGACGCTGTCGTTCGACGGCGTCAACGTCGTCAGCCCCGAAGGCCGCGCCGCGCGGTTCGATTCGATCCCCTCGGCGATCGCCAAGCAGATCATCGTGCGCAAGGCGGTGACCCCGGACATGGTCGGGGAGACGATTTCGGGCAATATCGACATCATTACCCGCTCGGGCTTCGACCAGAACGGGTTCCACGTCGCGGGCAAGGCGGGATACGGTCTGGTCGAACTGGGCGACCGCCGCGAATTCGAAGGATCGCTGGTGGTGTCCGACCGCTTCGACACCGGCATCGGCGAATTCGCGGTATCGTCCTCGGCCAGCCTGTACCGGCGCGGCATGGTGACCGACAATTTCGAAACCGATTGGGAAGCGGTGAAGGAAGACCGCCGCCCCGGTTTTGCCGACCGCATCTGGGCGCGCGAGACGGAGAACAAGCTCTATCGCCTCGTCCGCAAGAATTATGCGCTGTCGACGCGGATCGACTGGAAGCCGTCGCCCAACCACCGCATCTTCGGCGAAACCATTCATTCGGCGTTCCAGGACGACGAACAGCGCAACAACTATATCTTCGACCTCGACGACCAGCAGTCGCGCGCTCCGACCGGTACCGCCGCCTGCACCGTCAACGCGACGCCGGCGGCCGGCACGACCGGCTATGCCGATGTCTGCACCGGCAACACGCCGCTGCGCGGTACGGTGTACGGCATCGACCTCAATTCGAACTTCACCGTGCGCGCCTACAAACAGTCGGTGTTCACCAACACGCTGGGCGGCGACCACGACCTCGATACGTGGCGCGTGTCGTGGCGCGCCAACTATACGCGGTCGATCGACGATCGGACCCAGCCCGCGCAGCTGAACTATGACAGCCCGTCCTTCGGCACCAACGGCGCGAATGCCGCCAATCGCCTGACGGTCGGCTATGACTTCACCGACCCGCAACTCGCGCGGGTGCAGTTGTTCCGCACGATCCGCAACGCCAACGGCACGCTCGCGCGCGGTGACCGGGTTACCGCGATCGAGGATTTCCCGCGTTCGCTCAGCCGCCTGCGCTCGCTGATCGCCGCCGACACGACCGAGGCGTACACCGCGCGCGTCGACGTGCAGCATGACATGTTCGGCCTGCTGGGCGAAAAGACGACCTTCGCGGTCGGCGCACGCTTCGACGATCGTACCAAGTCGGTCGACGAACGCCTGCTCGAACTGAACAGCGCGGCGCAGTTCAGCGCCGCCGGCATCCCGACCGGCTATGCGCAGATCGCGATCCCCGGCGGGTTCCAGGGCGAAATCCCGCTCGGCTACACCTTCCAGTATTTCGGCAAGGAAAAGCTCCTCGATCTGGTCGATCGGGCCAGGACGGTCGGTCGCTATGTCGACCAGATCGCGAACCTGTACGACGTGAACGAGCGCATCTATTCGGCCTATGCGATGGCGACCGTCACCACCGGCTGGGGCAATGTCATCGGCGGCGCGCGGATCGAGCATATCCGCAACACCTCTTCGGCATTCGTGAACGGCAATGCCGCCACGCCGCTGACCGTCGAGCGCGACATCACGCTGGTCTATCCCAGCCTGCACATCAATTACGACGTGAACGACCGGATGAAGGCGCGGCTGTCGTTCAACACCGGCGCGGCACGTCCCGATTACGATCAGCTGCGGCCGAACCTCACCTATGTCGACCTCGCCGAAGGGCAGGGTACGATTTCGGGCGGCAATCCCGATGCGAAGCCCGAAAAGGCGATGGGCGTCGATGCCTATGTCGAATATTATGTCGCCCCGGCGGGGTTCCTGTCCTTCGGCGCCTATTACAAGCGGCTGCGCGACGTGCTGTTCGACACGAGCCGGACGTTCAACAGCGACATCCTGAACTTCGGCGGCGTCGACCGGTCGCAATATGATTTCGCGACGATCGACAATGGTGGCAACGGGACGATCTTCGGTATCGAGGGCGCGATCCAGCAGCAGCTCGATCCGTTCGTCGCCGATCTCGGCCTGCCCGACTGGGTGGGTGGTTTCGGCGTGCAGCTGAACGCGACGCTCAACCGCAGCCGCGCCGAGACGCCCGATGGCCGCCGCGTGTCGCTGCCCGGTGCGTCGAGTGCGGTCTACAATATCGGGGCCTATTACGAAAAATACGGCTTCTCGGCGCGCGTCCAGTATCAGAACCGCTCGCGCTGGCTCGACGAACTGGGCGAGTTCCAGGACATCAACGGTGTCGTCCGCGGTGTCGATGGCGGCGATTTCTACTGGGCGAAGGACAATGAACTCGACGCGTCGCTGCGCTATGCGGTCAATCGCAACGTCGAACTGTTCGGCAATTTCAGCAACCTGCTGAACGGTCCGGGCCGCCGCTACGTTCGCCAGACCCAGTACACCATCGAGCGGGAATCGTTCGGCCGCCGCTATCAGGCCGGCGTGCGGGTGAACTTCTGATGCGGCGCTTCGCACTTGTGACGGCGTTGCTCGGCGGATGCGCGGTGACGCCCCCGCCGGCCGCGACGCCCGCCGCCGTGCCGATGGTCGCGGCGGTGGCGGAGACCGATCCGGTCGACACCGCCGCCGATGCCGCCGACGATCCCGCCATCTGGCGCAACCGGCGCGATCCCGCCGCCAGCCTGGTGATCGGCACCGACAAGAAGGCCGGCATCCATGTCTACGACCTGTCGGGCAGGCGGCTGGGCTTCACGCCCGCCGCGCGGCTCAACAATGTCGACCTGCGTGAGATCGGCGGCCGGGTGATCGCGGCGGCGAGCGACCGGGCCGATGAGGCACAGGCGCATGTCGCGCTGTTCACCCTCGATACGACGGCGCGCAAGCTGATGCCGATGGGGCGCTATCCGGTCGGCGCGGGCGAGGCCTATGGCATGTGCCTGTGGACCCGCGCGCGCGACAAGGCGCTGTTCGGCTTCGTCGTGATGAAGGACGGGCGGATCGATCAGGTATCGATCGACTTGGGGCGTGCGACGCCGGTGGTGCGCACCGTGCGGTCGATGAAGGTCGCCACGCAGGCGGAGGGCTGCGTGGTCGATGACCGGACCGGCCTGCTCTATGTCGCCGAGGAGGATGTCGGGCTGTGGCGCTTCGCCGCCGATCCCGCCGCCCCGGTCGAAGGCACCGCGATCGCCAGGGTCGACGGCACCACGCTGGTCGCCGATGCCGAGGGGCTGGCGCTGGTCCCTGCCGGCCGGACCGGCGGCTATCTGGTCGTCAGCAGCCAGGGCGACAATGCCTATACACTCTATCGCCTGCCCGACGTCACCTATACCGGTCGCTTCCGCATCGGCGGCGGGGCGATCGACGGGACCAGCGAAACCGACGGGATCGAGCTGATCCCCGGCGATTTCGGCCCGAAATTCCCCAAGGGGCTGATGGTCGCACAGGATGGCGACAACGCGCCGGAGACGCAGAACTTCAAATATGTGTCATGGGCCGATGTGCTGAAGGCGCTGCGGCTCAAGTAACGCCGAACAAGAACGTCACCCCAGCGCAGGCTGGGGTCTCTCGCGGCTCCTGCTGCGCGTTATTACCGGGAGACCCCAGCCTGCGCTGGGGTGACGTTGGGGATCGACTACCGCTGCGCACGCGGCTTCCACGTGATGACGCGGTAGATATAGCCGATCACGATCGCGACCGACATCGCGATGGCGACCGGGCCGACATAATGGTCGAGCTGTTCGAAATTCGACCCCAGCCACAGCCCGGCATAGGCCAGCACCGCGTTCCACACGATGCTGCCGGTGAAGGTCGCGACGAAGAATCGCCAGCGCGGCATGCACGCCATGCCGGCGGGCAGCGAGATCATCGTGCGGAAGGTCGGCATGAAGCGGAACACGAACACCGTCTTGCCGCCATGTTTGCGGAAGAAGCGGTGCAGCCGCTCGACATCCTCCCATTCGACCGTCAGCCAGCGGCCCCAGCGGTCGACGAACGGCTTCAACCCCTGATAGCCGAAGCGCCGCCCGATCGCGTACCAGAAATAATTGCCCGCGGTCGTGCCAGCGGTGCCCCAGAGCAGGAGCGGCAGCATCGCCATGTCGCCGCGCGCGACCGCCATGCCGCCCAGCCCCATGATGACCTCCGACGGGATCGGCGGGATCACATTCTCCAGCGCCATCAGCAGGAAGATGCCGACATAGCCGCCGCGCGCGATCGCATCGAGGATGAAGGTCGTCATGGGAGTTCGGAACGTCCGGGTGGGGGTTTCGTGCCGTGGTGTACCGTGCTGCACCGTCGCCCCGCGTCGCCTCACCCCGCCAAGCACGTCACCCCGGCGCAGGCTGGGGTCTCCCGGTGATGGCGCGGGACAGGCGCCGCTTGAGACCCCAGCCTGCGCTGGGGTGACGGTTGGGAACAAGGTGCCGGGTGGAGCGGGCGTTTACCGCCCCGCCACCCGCGCCTCGATCGCGTCCCAGATCAGACCCGCCACGTCGGTCCCGTCGAACTTCTCGATCGCCACGATGCCGGTGGGCGACGTCACGTTGATCTCGGTCAGCCATTCGCCGCCGATCACGTCGATCCCGACGAAGATCAGCCCGCGCCGCTTCAGTTCCGGCCCGAGCGCCGCGCAGATTTCGCGTTCCTTGTCCGTCAGTTCGGTCCTGGCCGCCGTGCCGCCGACCGCGAGGTTCGACCGGATCTCGCCCGCGCCCGGCAGACGGTTGACCGCGCCCGCCACCTCGCCATCGACCAGCACGATACGTTTGTCGCCTTTCGCCACCGCCGGCAGGAACGCCTGCACCATATGCGGTTCGCGATACGCGGTGTTGAACACCTCGATCAGCGAGGACAGGTTCTGCGCATCGGCATCGATCTTGAAGATCGCCTTGCCGCCATTGCCGTGCAGCGGCTTGACCACAATCGAGCCATGTTCGTTCAGGAACTTGCGCGCTTCCTCGACCGACCGGGTGATGAGCGTCGGCGGCATGAAGCGCTGGTAATCGAGCACGAACAGCTTTTCGGGCGCGTTGCGCACCGATGCCGGGTCGTTGACGACCAGCGTCCGGTCGCTGATCCGCTCCAGCAGATGCGTCGCGGTGATGTAGCCGAGGTCGAACGGCGGGTCCTGCCGCATCAGCACGACATCGGCCTGTTCGCCCAGATCGAGGCTGACGGGTTCGCCGAATGCGAAATGATCGCCGACCACGCGCTGCACCGTCACCGGCCGGGCCGCAGTCCACACCCGGTCGCCCGACTGGTTCAGGTCTTCGGGCGCGTAATGGAACAGCCGGTGCCCGCGCGCCTGCGCCGACAGCATCAAGGCAAAGGTCGAATCGCCCGCGATGTTGATGCCGGCAAGGGGGTCCATCTGGACGGCGACGGTCAGCGACATGGGGGAAACTCCGGTTGGTTGCCGCTCAGGTAGGGGGCCGACGGGGGAAAGTCACGGGGGTGTAAGACGGAGGAACCAGACGTCATCCCGGCGAAGGCTGCGATCTCCAGTTTTTAGCGCGGAGCAGGAACCGCGGGAGGCCCCAGCCTTCGCTGGGGCGACATATCGTCGCAACGGAGCAGCGGCTACCGCAGCGGCTTGCCCGAATCCTTCCACTTGTCGAGCACCTGCGATTCCGGCGGCAGCGTGTCCTTCGGTTCGGCAGCGGGCGTCGGGCCGGCCACCGGCGTCGGCGGCGTCAGGAAGGGCGGCGGGACGAGGGGCGCCGTCTCGACCGGCACCACCGGCAACGTCGGCGGCGGCGGACGCAGCGGACCCGGCAGCGGCTCCATGCCGATATAGCGGTCGGTGAAGGCGGCGGGGGTGCCCCACCACCCCTTCCACCGGTGGAAGAAATGCGCGCCGAACACCCCGGTCATCACCAGCGCACGGTTCCACGACGGGGTGACGGCATAGGTGTGGTAATGCGTCGCCAGCCCCACGGCCGCGAACACATCGCCCGACAGCGCACGGGCGGCGACCCGGCGTGAGCGCAGCCAGACGGACGGCGCCGGCACCCGCGCCATCGCCCCGTCGCAGGCGAAGCTGAACTGGCAGACCGGCCGGTCCGACCCTTGGAACACCACGCCGCACACGCTCGCCGGAAAGGCGGGGTGGCGCACCCGGTTCAGCACGACCTGCGCCACCGCCCGCTGCCCGTCATCGGGTTCGTTGCCCGCTTCGTAATAGATGGCGGTGGTCAGGCATTGCAGCGCGCGGGCGCGGTCGAGCTGGCTGCCGCGCAGCACGAACGGGCGGGCGGGCTGGATCGATGCGTCGCCCAAGTCGCTCGCATCGGCGTTGGCGGGGAGCGCGGGCAGGGGCGCGGTGCCGGTTTCCCCCCGCCGCACCGGGGCGTCGAGCAGCAGTTGCGCCGCTCCGGGGAAATGATCGTCGGCCTCGTAGCCGGTGGCGACGGCCGGCGGCGGCGCGGGCCGATCGCGATGCTCGCGCGCGGCGATCCCCGCCCGCACGGCGATCGCCCCGCCAAGGAGCAGCAGGGCCGCGCCGCCGATCCTGCGCACGCGCCGGTTGATGGGGGGAAGGGCCGCCATGGGGTGCCTGTAGCGGCAAATAGTGTTCAAAGTTGCAAGATTTGGGATGGGTTCGCGGAAACCCATCCCGTCACCCCGGATCAAGTCCGGGGTGACGACAGAGTCTTACTTCACCCCCAGATCGGCGCGGCTGAGGTCGACCGACGCCGCCGGGATCACCACCAGCTGTGGGTAGGCGGCGCGGAGCGGTTCGAGGAACTGCTTGGCGTCGCCGACCACGACGATACTCGCCGCCTTCGGGTCCATGACCTTGGCCGCCGCCTGCTGCACCGCTGCCGGCCCGACCGCCTCGATCAAGGGGAGGAAGGTCGCGATCCGCGCCAGCGGTACGCCGTCCGACACATAGGTGACGATCGTCCCGGCGATGCCGCTGGTCCGTTCGATCGTGCGGCCGAAATTGCCGGTCAGCACCGCCTTGCGCGTCGCCAGTTCGGCTTCCGGCGCGGGTTCGGCGCCCATGCGGCGCATCTCGTCGGTGATGATCTTCACCACTTCGGGCGCGGACGGGTTCTTGGTCTGGGTCGCGGCGCTGACCGCACCGCCGGCCTTGCGCGCATCCAGTTCGGAGCGGGCACCATAGGCAAGGCCGCGCTTGATGCGGATTTCCTGATTGAGCCGCGACGAGAAGCCGACGCCCAGCGTCGCATTGGCGACGGCAGCGGGGAAATAGGCCGCGTCGCTGCGCGCGATGCCCGGCCGCGCGACGACCACGCCCGCCTGTCCGGCACCCGGCATGTCGACGACGATCACGCGCGGCGCCGGTGGCGCGACCTCCGGCAGTTGGTCGGTGGCTGCCCCCGGCTGGACGCGCCAATCGCCGAACAGCTGCGTCGCCAGCTGCATGCCGGCATCGGCGGTGATGTCGCCCACCATCACCAATGTCGTCTTCTCGGGCTGCCACGCACGGGCATAGGCGGCGGTGACGTCGGCGCGGGTGATCGCCTTCAGCGTGGTCGGCGTGCCGCTGGCCGGATGGCCATAGGGCGCACCGCCGAACACCGCGCGGTCGGCGACCAGATTGGACAACTGCCCCGGATCGGTCAGCGCGACGCTGACCCCGTCGATGGTGCGGGTGCGCAGCCGGTCGATCTCGGCCTGCGCGAACGCCGGGTTGCGCGCGACATCGGCGAGGATGCCCAGCGCCGGTACGACCTGTCCCGACCCGACGGTCAGCGTCACGTTCTGCGAATCCCATCCGGCCCCGCTGCCGATGCTGCCGCCGAGCGATTCGACCGCGCGGGCGATCTCGGTCGCCGAACGGGTCCTAGTCCCCTGCGTCAGCAGCCCGGCGGTCAGTTCGCCGACCCCGGCGCGGTTGTCGGGATCGGCGGCGGCACCGCCCCCTGCGACCAGTGCGGCGGTGACGACCGGAACCCCGCGCTTTTCGACCAGCACGACGCGCATGCCGTTGGGCAGGCGCCGTTCGACCGGCACGGGAAGCGCGACCTGTACCGGCGCGGCGGGCGCGGGCGGCAGGACGCGCTGTCCTTCGGCCGCCGGGGTGTGGATCGCGATGCCCGGCGGCACGGCCAGCGGCGCGGTGACGACGCTGTCGGCGATGGCGATGGTGTCGCTGGTCGCACCCGCCGGCTTGGCGGTGTCGGGCAGGTAGCGGACCGTGGCGGCGCGATTGGCGGCCAGCCACGTCTTCGCGACGCGCTGGACATCGGCGGCGGTGACGCGGCCGATCGCGGCCAGCGCCTTGTCGGCGGCCTTCGGATCGCGCTCGACGATGACGCCCTGCGCCAGCGCCGATGCTTTCCCTTCCGCGGTTTCGCGCGACAGCAGTTCGGCGGTGGTGATCTCGTTCTTCGCCTCGGCCAGTTCGGCAGGCGTAGGTGGGGTCGCGATCAGGCTGGCGACCTCGCGCTTGAGCGCCGCTTCGCCCTCCGCCACCGACTTACCGCCCGCGAGGATCGCGTAGAGCGACAGCGTGCCCGGACCCTGCTTGGCATCCAGCTGCACGCCGACATCCTGCGCGATCTGGTCGCGGTAGACGAGGCTCTGGTGCAGCCGCGAATTGTCGCCGCCCGACAGGATCGCGTCGAGCACCTTGAGCGCCGCCTGATCGGCATGATTGGCCGGCGGCAGCGGATAGCTGATCAGGACCGCGGGCAGCGGTGTGTTCGCCTCATAGACGGTCTTCGTCACCGGCTGCCGGCGGACCGGTTCGTCCACGGTCACGCGCGGGATCGGGCGGTCGGGCTTCGCGATCGGCGCGAAATACTGGTCGACCCAGCGGTTCAGCTGCGCCGGATCGAAATTCCCCGCGACCACCAGCACCGCATTGTCGGGCCGGTAATAGGTCGCATGAAAGGCGCGGATGTCGTCGATCGTCGCCGCATCCAGATCGGCGATCGATCCGATCCCCGGCCGGGCATAGGGGTGGCGGCTATACGACACCATCGGCGCATACAGCCCGAACAGTTTGCCATAAGGTTGCGCGAGGATGCGGCTGCGCAGTTCCTCCTTCACCACCTCGCGTTCCGAGGCGAAGGTCTTCGGATCGACGACCAAGGTCGCCATCCGGTCGGCCTCGGCGAACAACAGCCGCTGCAGGTGGTTGGCGGGCACCACCTCGTAATAATTGGTGTAATCGTCGGCGGTCGACGCGTTGTTGTAGCCGCCGACATCCTCGGTCAGCCGGTCGAGCTGTTCGGGCACCAGGTTGCGCGTCGCCTTGAACATCAGATGTTCGAACATGTGCGCAAAGCCCGAGCGGCCCGCGGGATCGTCCTTCGACCCGACATCATACCATACCTGCACCGCCACGTTCGCGCTCGACGTGTCGCGAATGGCATAGACGCGCAGCCCGTTCGCCAGCGTGCGTTCGGTATAGGCGATCGGCGGCACGGTCGCGGCCGCGGCGGGGGCGGCCGGGGCGGGGCGCTGCTGCGCGTATGCGGGGCTAAGCAGGGCGGTCGAGATCAGCAGCGCGAGGCCGAAACGCATGGGGGACAGTCTCCGGACGGATGATGCGGCCGGGTGTGGGCCGCATCGCCCCGGAGTGTCAACGTATCATCGGTTACGAAGGGGGCGGAACGTCGCCCCCTCGCATCGTTAATCCTTCTTGCGCCCCGAGTTGGCGTAGAGCAAAGCGGCGGCAAGTGCTGCCGATCCGATGCCGATGCCGATCGGCACCAGCGGCCAGCCCTGTCCCTTGGACGGCTGCCTGGTGTCGGCCGCGGCATCGGCGACGCGCTTCACCTCTTTCGCGGCGGCGGTCACTTCGTTCAGTTCGGTCTTGTCGGTCATGATCCTCTCCCTCTTGCCGGGGTTCAATGCTTGGGGGCGTGATACCGTGCCCGGAAATCGTCGGCAAAGGCGGCCAGCGTGTCGCTCGCGATCGCGGCACGCAGGTCGGCCATCAGCGCCTGATAGAAATAGAGATTATGCTCGGTCATCAGCATCGCCCCCAGAATCTCGCCCGCACGGACGAGGTGGTGGAGATAGGCGCGGCTATGGCTGTGGCATATCGGGCAGGCGCAGTCGGGATCGACCGGGCCTAGATCCTCGGCGAACTTCGCGTTGCGGATGTTCAACGGGCCGGTGCGCGTGAACGCCTGTCCGGTGCGGCCCGACCGGGTCGGCAGTACGCAGTCGAACATGTCGATGCCGCGTTCGACCGCGCCGACGATGTCGTCGGGCTTGCCCACGCCCATCAGGTAGCGGGGCTTGTCCACCGGTAATTGCTGCGGCGCATAGTCGAGCACGCCGAACATCGCCTCCTGCCCCTCGCCAACGGCAAGGCCGCCGACCGCATAGCCGTCGAAGCCGATATCGATCAGCGCGTCGGCCGAGCTTTTACGCAGTTTTTCGTCGAGCGCACCCTGCTGGATGCCGAACAGCGCGGCGCGGGCCGCATGGTCCTCGCCCGAATCGAACCCTGCGCGGCTGCGGCGCGCCCAGCGCATCGAGCGCTCCATCGCCCGCGCCTGCACCTCGCGGGTCGAGGTGGTCGGCACCAGCTCGTCGAACGCCATCACGATGTCGGAGCCGAGCAGCCGCTGGATCTCCATCGAACGTTCGGGACTCATCAGGTGGCGGGTGCCGTCCAAATGGCTCTTGAACTCGACCCCGTCCTCCGACCGCTTGGTCAACTCGGACAGGCTCATCACCTGATAGCCGCCGCTGTCGGTCAGGATCGGCCGGTCCCAACCCATGAACTTGTGCAAGCCCCCCAGCCGCGCGACGCGCTCGGCACTGGGCCGCAACATCAGGTGATAGGTATTGCCGAGCAGGATGTCGGCGCCCGACGCGCGCACGTCCTGCGGCTTCATCGCCTTCACGGTGGCGGCGGTGCCGACGGGCATGAAGGCGGGCGTGCGGATGTTGCCACGCTGCATGGCGATAGTGCCGGTACGGGCGCGGCCCGAGGTGGCGGTGACGGTAAAGGCGAAACGGGGTGCCATAAGGCGAGCCGTCATGCCGGACCTTCCCCGCGCTGTCGACCGTTGTTGCGGTTTGACGGGAGAGAAGATCATGGCCGAACCGACGAACCCCGGCGACGACGCCGCACCGGGCACCCCAGGTACGGGCGAGGATGTGTGTCCGCGCTGCGGCGGCAAGGGCACGATCGAGGGTGGCGAGTGCCGCAATTGCGGCGGCACGGGCAAGGTGATCGAAGGGATTGGCGGGGGATAAAATCCTCCCCTGCACGGGGAGGGGGACCGCCGCGAAGCGGGGGTGGAGGGGGTTGGCCACGCAACGCAGCGCTTGCGGACAGCCCCCTCCACCAGCCTGCGGCTGGTCCCCCTCCCCGTGCCGGGGAGGATATGCTCTAGATCGCCGCCAGCGCCTGTTCGAAATCGGCGATCAGATCGTCGGCATCCTCGACCCCGATCGAGATGCGCACCAGATTGTCGGTAATTCCCAGCGCCGCCTTGCGCGCATCGGGCACCGACAGGTGGGTCATCCCCGCCGGATGGCTCGCCAGCGTCTCGGTCCCGCCGAGGCTGACCGCCAGCTTGGCGATGGTCAGCGCGTCGAGGAACGCGAAGGCCTCGCGCTCGCCACCCTTCAGGTACAGCGAGAAGGTCGACCCGCCGCCGGTGCAGTGGCGGCGATAGATATCGGCCTGGCGCTCCATTCCCTTGGCGTCCTTGAGGAAGCCAAGATAGCCGACCCGCTCGACCTTGGGATGGTCCTTCAGGAACGCGCAGACCTTCGCCGCATTCTCGCCCGCGCGGCTCATGCGCAGTTCGAGCGTCTCCAGCGAACGCAGCAGCATCCACGCCGTGTTCGGGTCGCAGATCGTGCCGATGGTGTTGCGCATCGATCGGATCGTGTTGATGTGCGCCTTCGACCCCAGCACGCCGCCGGCGACCAGATCGCTATGTCCGCCGGCATATTTGGTCAGCGAATAGACGACGAGGTCGGCGCCATGCTGCAGCGGTTGCTGCCACAGCGGCCCCAAAAAGGTGTTGTCGATCGCGATCGGCGGCTTGTCCTCGCCACCGCCGAACACCGCGTCACGCGCGGCGGCGACCGCTTCGATATCGACCAGCGCGTTGGTCGGATTGGCCGGGCTTTCGAGATAGATCAGCGGCACGCGGCCCTCGGCCTTGCGCAGCACGGTCTCGATCTCGTCCTGCGTCGCACCCGCCGGGAAGTCGAGATACTTCACCCCGAAGCGGCCGAGCACCCGGCCGATCAGCGTCTCCGTCGCGGCATAGAGCGGACCCGAATGGATGATCGTATCGCCCGGCTGGACCATCGACAGGAACAGGGTCGCGATCGCCGACATGCCGCTGGAAAAGACCAGCGCGTCCTCCGCCGCTTCCCAGACGCCGAGGCGGTCTTCGAGGATTTCCTGGTTCGGGCCGTTGAAGCGCGAATAGACGAGGCCCTCGGCCCCGCCGGGACGCTTGCCGGTCACACCCTCGAAATGGCGCTTGCCTGCCGCCGCATTGGGGAAGACGTAGGTCGAGGTCGCGAAGATCGGCGGTTTCAGCGACCCTTCGGACAACACCGGGTCATAGCCATGGCCCATCATCAGCGTCGCGGGCTTCAACCGGCGCCCGCCGACGGTGTCGACCGGGGGCTTGGGACGGCGGCGCGGCGGAACGCCGGTCAGGTCGGCTTCGGTTTCGTCGGTCACGAATCTCTCCTTTTCGTGAGGAGGGTAACGATAGTTACGGAAGAAACCAAATCGGACCATCAGCCCCACACGTCGCCCCAGCGCAGGCTAGGGTCTCCGACGCGCCGGTGACGGTGGAGCCTGCCGCCGACGTTACCCCAGCGCTGGGGTGACGCCCGGGGCGCTGGGTCAAGGCTGCACCAATCCGATCACCGACAATTGCCGCCCGTAATCCGCCTCGCCGCGATGCGTCGCCCGGCGGAAGCTGAAGAAGCGGTCCTCTTGGGCATAGGTATCCTGCCCCAGCGCCTCGATCCGCCGCACGCCCGCGGCGGCCAGCCGATGCACGACATAGGCCTCCAGATCGAACCGGGCATGGCCGGGGCGGTTCTCCGCGAAGAAGCGCTCATTCTCGGGATCGGTCGCGCAGAATCGTTCGACGAAGCCCATATCGACCTCATAGCTCGCCCGCGCGATGCATGGGCCGATCGCGGCGGCGATGCGCTCGGCGCGCGCGCCCAGCTTCTCCATCTGCGCGATGGTCGCATCGGTCACGCCGGCCAGCGCGCCCTTCCACCCGGCATGGGCCGCGCCGACGACGCCGGCTTCCCGGTCGGCCAGCAGCACCGGCGCGCAATCGGCGGTCAGGATGCCGAGCAGGATGTTCGGCCGTTCGGTGACCATCGCGTCACCCTGCGGCCGCTCGCGATCGGGAAAGGCGGTAAGGACGCGCACGACCGAGGCGGAATGGATCTGGTACAGTCCGCACAAGGCGGCACCGGGCAGCACCGCCTGAACGGCACGCGCGCGGTTCTCGGCGATGGCGGCGGGATCGTCGCCCGATCCCAGACCGGTGTTGAGGCCGGCAACGACCCCCGTCGACACCCCGCCGCGCCGCCCGAGAAAGCCGTGCGCGACCCCGTCCAGCGCGTGTGCGCGCAACACTTCCACCGTCATAGCGCCACCCGCATCACGTCATCCTCGTCCCGGTGGTTGCCGACCATGAAGTCATAGGTGCCGACCCGTTCGAAGCCATAGCGTTCGTAGAAGCGCCGGGCGCGGTGATTGTCGACGAATACCGACAGGAACAGCTCGTCGGCATGCGCCGCGCGGGCCTTGGCGAGCATATGCTCCATCATCGTCGCGGCAAGGCCGGTGCCCTGCGCTGCCTTGCGCAGATAGAATTGGCGCAGTTCGATCGCCACACCGGTCGGCTCGAACGGCAGCGACGGCGGGCCGAGCTTGGCATAGCCGACCGCCGCGTCGCCGGCCATCGCCAGCACGACGTGGAAGCGCGGGTCGGACAGTTCCTCCTCCCACGCCGCGACCGTGAACTTCGCCAGGAAGGCGGCAAGGTCGTCGGGCTGATAGAGATGGCCGAAGGTGTCGGTGAACGTCTCGGTCCCGATCGTCACCAGCAGCGGCGCATCGGCGACCGTCGCGTCGCGCAGGGTCGGCGTCATGCCGCGAACCCCGCCGGCACCGGCCAGCCGGGCGAGGTGATCGCGATCGCCTTGAACAGCGTGCCCATCTGTTCCTCCTCGACCAACCGGTCGCGATCGGCCCGCACGGCGTCGGCACGCTCCGGGCTGCGGGCGGCAAGGGCTTGCGTCCGCGCGTCGATGCCCAGCGCCTTCAACAGCGCGCCCTGATCGACCGGGCCGTACGCCACGGCATCTTCCGCGCGGGCCGCTTCGATCAGCGTCCCGAAATCGACATGCGCGGTCAGGTCCTGCTCGCCCGGATCGTCATACGGGTTGACGAAGCCGTGACCCCGCACCGCCTGCAACGTATCGCCCAGCGCCGGGCCGGCATAGCCATAGTCGATGACGATCGCGCAGCCGCCCTGCGCGACGATCCGCTTGGCGAGCTGGCGCAGGATCGCCACGGCGGCGGGCGCGGTTTCCAGCACCGATCCCACGGCCGCGTCGCGGAACTGGTAGGGGATGATCGGATCGAAGCCGCGCTGGCCCATCACCGGCAGGAACAACGTGTCCTGACACGCGACCAGCCGTTCGCGCCAGCCCTCGGCCGTTTTCACCAGTTGCCGGATCGGGAGTGCGTCGAAAAACTCGTTGGCGACGACCAGCAGCGCGCCGTCCTCGGGCAGGCCGACCGTGTCGACCGCCCATTCGGCCTGCGGCACGCGCTTGGCCTGTTCGTCGCGCAGCGTCGGGCTGGTTTCGATCAGGTGGACCGGGGCCACGCAGCCCGCCGACGCCATCGACCGCAGCGCATCGGCGGCGAGCGTCCCGCGACCCGGCCCGAACTCGACATAGCGTGCCGCCGGGCGCCCGGCCCGGTCCCAGCCGTCGGCGAGGCCGAGGCCGATCAGCTCGCCGAACATCTGGCTGATTTCCGGCGCGGTGGTGAAGTCGCCCTTCGCGCCCAGCGGGTCGCGGGTGGCGTAATAATGCGCGTTGGCGGCACCCATGAACTGGGCGAGGCTGATCGGCCCGGCAAGGGTGATCGCGCGCGCGAGCCGTTCGGGGAGGGCGGGGTCGGTCACTGCACATCCTCCCCGGTACGGGGAAGGGGACCATCCGCAGGATGGTGGAGGGGGGTGGCCTCAAACGCAGCGGTGGTGGAGCAGGACACCCCCCTCCACCACCGCTTCGCGGCGGTCCCCCTCCCCGTGCCGGGGAGGATGTGGGCAGCTATCACGCCACGCTCTCCGACCCCGCGATCGGCTCCACCCGCACGCGCCGCCGCTTCGACGTGACCATCAGGTAGATGCCGATCGCGATCATCGGCAGCGTCAGCCACTGGCCCATGTGCAGGCCGGTCGCCTCGGCGAATTCGACCAGCTGCGCGTCCGGCTCGCGCCAGAATTCGATGATGAAGCGCGCGACGCCGAACCCGGCCATGCCGGTGCCGAGCAGGAAGCCGGGCTTGTAGCGCGCATCGGTGCGCCAGAAGAGGAAGGCGAGGATCAGGAACAGGATCAACCCTTCGCCCAGCGCCTCGTACAGCTGGCTGGGATGACGCGCGGGGTCGAGTCCGCCCGGTACGGTGCGCGGGAAAACGATTGCCCAAGGCGCGTCACTCGGCTTCCCCCACAACTCCCCATTCACAAAATTGGCGAGGCGGCCGAGGAACTGGCCGATCGGCGCGACGCAGGTGACGTAATCGGCGACCCGGAGCGCGCGCAGCCCATGCTTGCGCGCCAGCCACCAGATGCCGAGGATCAGCCCGACCATGCCGCCATGGAACGACATGCCGCCGTCCCACAGCCGCAGGATCTGGACCGGATTGGCGAACATTTCCGGCGCGTAGAAGATCGCATAGCCCAGCCGTCCGCCGAGGATGATGCCGAGCGTCGCGTAGAACACGAAATCATCGGCATGGCGTCGCGCCATCGGCGCACCCGGCTGGTCGAGCAGCTTGAGCAGATACCACCAGCCGGCGAGGATGCCGGTGATATAGGCCAGCGAATACCATTTCAGCTGAAAGACGCCGAGGTCGAGCGCGATCGGACTGAGTCCCAGGTCGACATAGCGGATATGGCCGGCGGCCATGCCGACATCACCGGTGGCGGCGGCGAGGGTGGATAGGATCAAGAGGATACGCTCCGGCTGTGGTGCCGCGCGTAATATCGGGGTTGGCGGGTCAGGGGAACCACCGATGCTGCGTCGGAGAACCCGGGGTGGGCGGACCGGTGCCAGGGGGGGAGTGCAGCCGGTCCGCCCGAATTGAAGCGCGAACGCATCGGGTATACCATCCCTTGCAGGCGCTGTGCCAGTTTCCCGCGTTGCGGGTTTTAGGCCGTTCTTCTGGTTAATCGCGTCCTTACCGGAACGGATGCTGTAAACGATTCCGACAGGCTGTCCGACCCCCAAAGATTACGCTTGTAAACGTAATGACCACGGGTGTAGTCATTCGCCATGGCCGAACGAATCAGCGATGCCGAGCATGCCGTGATGGAAGTGCTCTGGGACAAGAACCCGCTCACCGCGCAGGAGGTGGTGGAACGCGTTGCGCCGTCACGGGGCTGGACCGCGAACACCGTCAAGACCCTGCTCGGGCGGCTGCTGGCGAAGGACGTGGTCGGCGCGGAGGAGGACGGGCGGCGCTATCGCTACCGCCCGCTGGTCGCGCGCGAGGAATATGTCGCGGGTGAATCGCAGCGGTTCATCGACAAGCTGTTCGGCGGCAGCCTGACGCCGCTGGTCGCGCACCTGGCCGAACGCGACCAGTTGAGCGCGCGCGAAATCGACGAGATCGAGGCTCTGTTAAAGGCGCTGAAACAATGATCGGATGGGCGGTGGAGACGATCGCAGCGACCACGCTGCTGATGCTGCTGGTGCTGATGTTGCGCGGCCCCGTCGCGCGACGCTTCGGACCGCAGGCGGCCTATGCGCTATGGGCGCTGCCGGCGCTGCGCATGATCCTGCCGCCCATTCCCGATGCGTGGCGACCGGTCGAGTTCGCACCGATCGGTGCGGCGACCGAACCCGGCGTCATCATGCTGGGCGTGCCGGTCGCCGAGGTGCCCGCGCTGCCGCAGGGGTGGGGCATGGCCGATGTGCCGCTGATCGTCGTCGCGCTGTGGCTGCTGGGCGCGGTCGCGTTCGTCGCTTGGCATATCGTCCAGCACAACCGCTTCTGCGCGAAGGTGCTGGCGTCGGGCCGGGCCAAGGGGCTGGCGGACGGGCACGTCAAGATGATCGAGACGCGCCATGCCGCCGGGCCGCTCGCCTTCGGTGTCGTCCGTCGCTACGTCGCGATGCCGGTCGATTTCCGCGAACGCTATGACGAGCGTGAGCAGGCCTTGGCGCTCGCGCATGAGCTGGGTCACCATGCCCGCGGCGATCTGCTGGCGAACTGGGTCGCGCTGGTCGTGCTCAGCTGCCACTGGTTCAATCCGGTCGCCTGGCGAGCCTTCCGCGCGTTCCGTGCCGATCAGGAAATGGCGTGCGACGCGATGGTGCTGGCCCGCGCCACGCCGGGCGTCCGCCACGCCTATGCCACCGCCATCGTCAAATCCGCGCATGGGCAGGGGCTGTCGGCCGCCTGCCACCTGCACAGCGTCAACGAACTGAAAGGGAGACTCATCATGTTGTCGAAGCACCGGGTGATGTCGCCCGCCACCCGCCGTATGGCCGGTGGTGCCACGCTGGCGCTGGCGCTGGTCGGTCTCGGCCTGACCGCATCGGGGACGCAAGCGGCCGAGACCATCCGCACGAAGGTGGAGACCGCGACCGGCGTCGACATCGCGCAGGTCGAGGCGCAGGCAGCGGACGTCCTCGCTCCGGTCGCGGCGATCGTGCCGGTACAGGCGGCGACGCTGCCGGTGATCCCGGCCCACCCCGCACCGTCGACCTCGCCCGCGCGCCCGGCGTTGCCCGCTACCGCTGCCACTCCTGCCGCCCCTGCCATGCCCGCCGCGATCAAGCTGGTCCGGCCTGCCATGCCCGCCACGCCGGCACCCGGCGAAGTCCGCAAGATCGTCGTCCAGCGCTTCGACGCCAACGGCAAGCTGCTGGGCGAGACGGTCAACGAAATCCCCGAAATCAAGGTCGTCAACGCCGATTGCGGTCCCGGCACGCAGACGAGCATGACGCGGACCGACGGTGGCAAACAGGTCACCGTCATCTGTTCCGACCGCATCCGCATCCTGACCCGCGACGCCGAATTCCGTGCCGCACAGGGCGCCAAGCTGGCTGCGCTCGGAGCCGAGCGCGCAGCGCAGGGAAAGCTGCAGGCGGCGCAGGGCGAAGAATACGCCCGGCAGGGGTTGCAGGCGGCACTGGCCGGGCTGCGCTCGGCGCGCGCGTCGATCGTCGCGAACCAAGACATGCCCGGCATCGCTCGCAGCAGCGCGCTGGAGGGTATCGACGACAGCATTCGCGAGGTTCAGGCGGAAATCGCGGGCAAGCAATAATCCGGGTTCGCGGACGTTCTGCCCCGTTCGTTCGCGACAGGACCGGTCGGCATCGATGCCGACCGGTCCATCGTCTTGCATCGGGCGCATGCCGCCGCCATCTGACCATCAATGGCCGAATTTCCCCCCGGTATCGCCCAGCCGCTCGAACCGCTGGTGACGCGCGTGCTGGCGCGCAACGCATCCCCCTATACCCACACCGGTACGCAGAGCTTCGTCGTGGGTGGCACGGGGGCGGTCGCGATCATCGATCCGGGGCCGGTCGACGATGGGCATCTGGACGCGCTGCTGGCGGCGGTCGGTGATCGCGAGGTTGCGGCGATATTGTGCACCCACACGCATCGCGACCATAGCCCGGGCGCGAGACCGCTGGCGGAGCGGACCGGCGCGGCGATCATCGGCTGTACGCCGCTGACGATGGACGACGAAGGCCCGCGCGCCGATGCCGCGTTCGATGTCGACTATCGCCCCGACCGGGTGCTGGCCGATGGCGAGGCGGTGGCGGGCGATGGCTGGACGCTGGTCGCGGTCGCGACGCCGGGGCATACGTCGAACCACCTCGCCTTCGCCTTGCCCGAGAGCGGAGCACTGTTCAGCGGCGATCATGTCATGGGCTGGTCGACGACGATCGTCTCGCCGCCCGATGGCAATATGGGCGATTACATGGCCAGCCTCGACAAGCTGCTCGGCCGCGACGACCGGGTCTATTACCCGGCGCATGGCGACCAGGTCGACAATCCCCGGCGGCTGGTGCGCGGGATGCTCGGCCATCGCAAGCAGCGCGAGGGGCAGATCGCCCGCGCCATCGAGCGCGGCACGCACGACATCCCCGCGATGGTCGCCGCCATGTATGTCGGGCTGCATCCCAAATTGCTGGGTGCCGCCGAACGGTCGGTGCTCGCGCATCTGATCGACATGGAACGGCGCGGGATCGTCCGGCAGGAGGGGGCGACATGGCATCGCATCTGAGGCCGCAGGCGATCCGGCTGGGCGTGGCGGTCGTCGTGCTGCTAACCCTCGCCTTCGGCGGCTGGACGCTGTGGCGGCACTATGAGGAAAAATACACCGTCACCACCGAACCCGATAGCGGGCAGGCAGTGACGCGGATCATCACCGCCCGCCTGTCGGGGGCCAGCGCGCTCAAGGTCGCATCGCTGTCCGGCACGTTGCAGGCGACGGCGAGCGACGTGCGCGGCTTTGGCTGGCTGCGCAGCGATCAGGTGGTGAAGATGCCCTATTCGGTCGATTATTTCGTCGATCTGGGCGGCATCGGCGAAGGGGCGCTCAGCTGGTCGGCGGACACGCGGACGCTGGTGGTCGATGCGCCGGACGTGACCGTCGCAAAACCGAATATCGACGAAGCCGGGCGGACGCTGGTGCAGACCAACGGTCTCTACGTCTCGCGTGACGCGGCGGCGTCGCTGGCGCAGCGGGTGTCGGCGGTGGCGCAGACCCGCGCCGAGCGCGAGGCGCGCAGTCCTCAGCGGCTGGCACAGGCGCGCGAACTGGCGCGCGCCGGGCTGGCGCGGGTGCTCGCCGCCCCGCTGGCGGCGGCGGGTGAGGGCGATGTGCGGGTGGTCGTGACGTTCCCGGCGGAGCGGGGCCGGCGGGGTGGCGAACGCTGGGATGTGTCCGCGCCGCCGGCCGAGGTGCTCGGCAATCGGCGATGACAAGCCGGCCTTGTCACAGTAGGGGCCGGTTCAGGATGAAAATTACCGTTCGTCCTGAGTAGCTGTTGAGCCTGTCGAACAGCGTATCGAAGGACCGCCTGTGGCAGGTGCTTCGATACGGGTCTTCGACGTCGCTCAGCCCCTACTCAGCACGAACGGAAGATGAGGTGGCTTTCGCCATCCTCAGGGAGAAGATGATGAACGCGCGCACCGAATTGCCCACCGGCACCGACCTGCTGGCCGAAATCGACCGGCTGCGCCGTGAGCGCAACGCCGTCATCCTCGGCCATTATTACCAGAAGCCCGAGATACAGGACCTCGCCGATTTCGTCGGCGACAGCCTCGACCTCAGCCGCAAGGCGGCGGCGACCGATGCCGATGTCATCGCCTTTTGCGGCGTGCGCTTCATGGCGGAGACCGCCAAGATCCTGTCGCCCGACAAGACGGTGATCCTGCCCGACATGGATGCCGGCTGTTCGCTGGAGGACAGCTGCCCGCCCGAACAGTTCGCCGCGTTCCGCGCGCAGCATCCCGATCACATCGCGCTGACCTACATCAACTGTTCGACCGAGGTGAAGGCGCTCAGCGACATCATCGTCACCTCGTCGTCGGCCGAGAAGATCCTGTCGCAGCTGCCCGCCGACCAGAAGGTGATCTTCGGTCCCGACCGCAATCTCGGCGGATACCTGATGCGCAAGACCGGGCGCGACATGCTGCTCTGGCCGGGCGTGTGCATCGTGCACGAGGCGTTCAGCGAGACCGAGCTGTTGAAGCTCAAGGCGCAATATCCCGGCGCTCCGGTCGCGGCGCATCCCGAATGCCCGGCGATCATCCTCGATCATGCCGATTATGTCGGGTCGACCAGCGGCATCCTGTCCTATGCCAGCGAATTCCCCGGCGACACGCTGATCGTCGCGACCGAGCCGCACATCATTCACCAGATGGAGAAGGCGCTGCCGAGCAAGAACTTCATCGGTGCACCGGGCGCGGACGGCAACTGCAACTGCAATATCTGCCCGTATATGGCGCTCAACACGCTGGAAAAGCTCTACATCGCGCTGCGCGACCTGTCGCCGCGGATCGAGATCGAGGAAGGGCTGCGGTTGAAGGCGAAGGTGTCGCTCGACCGGATGCTTGCGATGGCCAGCGGCACGGTCGGGCTGGGCGATCTCGGACCGCTGCGCACCGCATGAACGCGACGTCACCCCGGCTTCGAGCCGGGGTGACGAAAGGCCCTATCGCCCCAACCAGTGGCGAACCCCGCCGCGCGACAGGCCGGTGAACGTCCCCACGACCACCAGCAGCACGGCGGCCAGCACGGCCAGCGCGACCAGCGTCGCCGCCTGTCCCCCCGCCGCCCAGATCGCGGCCAGCGCCCACAGGAACACCAGCGCATAGGGTGGGCAGCCGCGCGTCGCGATCAGCGCCGCCGCCGCGATCGCGCCGGCCACGACCAGCAGCAGGGCGGACACCAGCGGTGCGGCGGCTCCTGCATCGATTCCGTGAAAGCGGAGCGTCGCCGCGACGTTGACGATCGACGCGACCGTCAGCCAGCTGGCGAGCGCGGTCAGCGGCAGCGCGGCGCACCACCGCTCCCCGGCCGAAAATCCGTGCGGCCAGCTGGAGAAGACACGTAACGTCGCGATCAGGCAGAAGAGCGTGATCAGGATGATGATCGCCGACGGAAAGCTAAGCCCGAACACCTGGGTATAGGCGGCCCATAGCGCATTGCCGAGAAACGCCCCGGTAGCGGGCATTCGCAACCGCGCCAGCAACGGATTACCGCGATGCTTCGGCAGCGCCTGATACACCGCGAACACGATCGTGCCGGTATAGAGCGCACCCCAGATCGCGAACGCCCAGCCGGCGGGCGTCACCAATGTCCGCACCATGTTCGACTGTTCGCCGATACTGCGCCCGATGCCGATCCCGGGCAGCAGCGGAGTCAGGAGCTGCGATATGGCACACAGGATCGGAAGGGCACGAGCGATCGGCGATGCGTCGCTGGTGCGAAGGGCACGGGTTGGCATTGTCGAGGAACTCGTCAACCCGCCTTCGGTTGCCGGGGTGCAGCCAATCCCCGACGGTCGTCCTTCCCGCGCAGGCGCGAATCGATACGCGCTGCCGGTTCGGCTGGAACCGCGACGTTGGCGTTTATGGACCCCGCCTTCGCCGGAGTGACGAACGGGAGGTGGGAGTCGCCTACCGCTCCAACGCATTCCATGCCGCGACGAACGCCCGCGCGCGTTCGCCGACGGTCGCGGCATCCATCCCCGGCACGTACAGCGCGGACCCCAGACCATATCCCGCCGCCCCCGCCTTGTGCCAATCCTCCAGCACCGACGGCACGATGCCGCCGACCGGCAGCATCCGCACGTCGCGCGGCAGGACCGCGCGCATCGCCCTCAGCACGACCGGACTGGCGGCTTCGGCGGGGAACAGCTTCAACGCCGCCGCGCCCGCTTCCAGCGCGGCAAAGGCTTCGGTCGGGGTGGCGATGCCGGGCATCGCGACCAGCCCGCGCTCGGCCGCCGCGCCGATCACGGCGGTGTTGGCGTTGGGCGAGATGATCAGCGTGCCGCCCGCCGCCTCGACCTGCTCGACCTGCTCGACGCGCAGCACCGTGCCCGCGCCGACCACGGCATAGCCCTCCAGCTTCTTCGACAGGCGGGTGATGCTCTCATAGGGATCGGGCGAGTTGAGCGGCACCTCGACGATGGTGAAGCCGGCATCGACCAGCGCGTCGCCTACGCCCTCCACCTCGTGCGGCTGCACCCCGCGCAGGATCGCGACGAGGGGGCACCGCGCAAAGGCGGCGTCGAAGGCGGTCAGGTGGCTCATGCGGACAACTTTCGGATCTGGGTGATGCCGGCGATAAAGGCGGCCTCGCACCCGCTGACAAGGGCGCGGCCGCCGAGTTCCTCGATAGCGGTGGCGTAGAGGGTGGCAAGATCGCCATCGGCGACGAGGTGGACGTCGCGTCCATCGCCGATCCGCGCCGCAACGTCGCTGCCGATCAGTACGCCGCTCGCATAGGAAGCGGCGTCGGCGTCGTCGCGTAAGGACAGGACATGGGATGCGCGGATGCCGAACAGGCTGGCGGCAAGGTCGCGCTTCGCGCCTTCGCGGACGCCCTCGCGAAATGTATCGCCCGCCGTTACCGGTGCGGCAAGTTGCGGTGCCAGCACGCTGCCGCCCTTGAGCAGCGCGAACATTTCGCCGGTCATCGCCGTGGTGAAGCCGGTCACGCGGTGGTCGCGCAGTTCGACCCATTTGCAATGGGTGCCCGGCTGGCACAGCAACGCGTCGGCCGGCACCTGTCCGGCCAGCGCCGCACCCAGCAGTTGCACTTCCTCGCCCCGCATCACGTCGCCGCGCGCGCCGTCCGTAAAGGACAGCCCCGGCACGATTGCCGTCCGATCGTCGATCCACGTCAGCTGCGCGGCGATCTCCTCGATCCCCGCCGGCACCGCGACATAAGGGGCGACGCGCCAGCCGATCGTCGACCCGACCATGCCCGCCATCAGCACCGGCAGATCGCCCAGTTCCGCCCGGATCGCCGCCAGTTCTTGCGCATAGGCGCCGGCCGGAGTGGTCGACACCCCCTGCGGGCTGCGCAGCGTCGCGGCGATCCGCCCGTCCTCGACGCGATAGGCACGCCGGTTGGTCGTGCCCCAGTCGATCGCGATGAACGGACTCACCACCATGTCGCGTACAGCGCGATCAGGATCAGGACGACGCCGAGGCCGGCGACGTTGAACCCGGTCGAGGTGCCGAACGACACGCCCTGCATCGTGATCCGGTTGGCGTCGCCGCGCCCCTTCAGCGCCAGCGACAGGACCACCGCAAGCCCGAGGCTCAGCAGGAACACGATCCCCATCCGGTCCATGAACGGAATGCCCGGCGCGACCGTGCGGAACAGCCACGACAGCACGACCGACGCGATCGCCGCGCCGATCGCGCCGGCTTCGGTTGCGCGTTTCCAGAACAGGCCGAGCAGGAAGATCACGGTGATGCCCGGCGTGAAGAAACCCGAAAATTCCTGAATGAACTGAAACGCCTGATCCGCGCCGCCCAGCAGCGGACGGGCGGCGGCGATCGCGATCAGGATCGCGATGGTGGCGGCGATGCGGCCGATGCGGACCAGCTTGCGCTCCATCGTCGCATCCATCGCCCCGCTCTCGCTGGTGCGCTTGGCATAGAGGTCGAGGGTGAAGATGGTCGCGATCGAATTGATCTTGGACGCGGTCGACGCGATGATCGCGGCGATGAGCGCCGCAAAGACGAGGCCGAGTAGCCCCGAGGGCAGCAGCCGCATCATCGTCGGGTACGCTTCGTCCGGCTTGGCGAGATCGGGGGCGAGGACGACGGCGGCGATGCCCGGCACCACGATCACCAGCGGCATCAGCAGTTTCAGATAGGCGGCGAAGACGATGCCCTTCTGCGCCTCGGGCAGCGACTTGGCGGCGAGCGCGCGCTGGATGATATACTGGTTGAACCCCCAATAGCTGAGGTTCGCGATCCACATGCCGCCGATCAGCACCGATAGGCCCGGCAGATCCTTGTAGAAGGGATTGTCGGCACTCAGGATCATGTCGAACTTTTCGGGCGCGCGGCGGGTCAGTTCGGCAAAGCCGCCCATCACCCCGGCATCGCCGCCGATCTGCGACAGCGTCAGATACGAAATGGTGAGGCCGCCGAACACCAGCAGCGTGACCTGCACGATGTCGGTCAGCGCCACCGCCTTCAAACCGCCACGCAACTGATAGAGCAGCGCGAACAGGCCGAGACCGACCAGCGCCACCGTCTGATCGACGCCGGCGACCTGCGTGACGGCGATCGAGCCGAGCCAGATGATGCTGGTCAGGTTCACGAAGATGTACAGCGCCAGCCAGAACACCGCCATCAGCGTGCGGATCGACGGGCCGTACCGCTGTTCGAGGAACTGCGGCATCGTGTAGATTTCGTTGCGCAGGAAGATCGGCAGGAAGAATTTGCCGACGATCAGCAGCGTCAGCGCCGCCATCCATTCATAGGATGCGATGGCCAGACCGATCGCATAGCCCGATCCCGCCATGCCGACGATCTGTTCGGCGGAGATGTTGGCGGCGATCAGCGATGCGCCGATCGCCCACCACGGCAGCGACTTGGACGCGAGGAAATAGTCGGAACTGTCCTTTTCCCGACCGCCCTTGTCGCGGCTGACCCATTGGGCCAGCCCGAAGATGCCGATCGCGTAGATCACGACCACGATCAGGTCGATCGTCGACAGACGCATGGTAATTCCTCCCCGCCCACTGGCGCTTTGGACAGGACAATTATACGATGAATGGCGACTGTCCAGTATGAAGCGGCGATAAAGGGGAGAGAGACGGACCATGGCGGTGCGGATGACCGGGATGCCCGGCGGCAATCTGACGCGCACGACGCTCGATACGCTCGGGCGGGCGATCGTCACCGGCGAATATGACGACCGCCCCTTTCCGACCGAGGCCGAGATCGGCAAGACCCATGGCATCAGTCGGTCGGTCACGCGCGAGGCGGTGAAGATGCTGACTGCCAAGGGGCTGGTCAGCGCACGCCCGCGGCAGGGGACGGTGGTGCGCCCGGCATCGGCGTGGAATCTGTTCGACCCCGATGTGCTGCACTGGCTGCTCGACCGCAAATTCTCGGTCGAATTGCTGCGCCAGTTCAACCAGCTGCGCGTGGCGATCGAGCCGGAGGCGGCGGCGCTGGCGGCGGTCGCGGCCGATGACGACGACCTGGCCCGCATCCGGCAGGGCCTGGCGCGGATGGCGGCGGCGGAGCGCGGCGAGGATGATGGGCTGGAGGCCGATATCGACTTCCACGTCGCGATCCTGCTGGCGGCGAAGAACCCGTTCTACGCCCAGTTCCGCGAGATGGTGGCGACCGCGCTCAACACCTCGATCCGCTTCACCAACACCATCGTCGGTCGCTCGGCCAGCGTCGAACAGCATGGCGCGGTCGCCGACGCCATCGCCGGGCGCGACCCGCTGGCCGCCCGCGCCGCGATGCGCGCGCTGATCGGCGATGTGCTGGATTTGATCGAGGATCGCGGGGAGGGGTAGCGCGCTGATCGCCATTCCCGCCTGCGCAGGAATGGCGAATGGTCACGCCTTCAACCGCTCGCCATGCCAGCGCACATGATCGGCCATGAAGGTTGAGATGAAGTGATAGCTATGGTCGTAACCCGGCTGCATCCGGAGCGTGCAGTCGATCCCGGCATCGGCACAGGCCCGTTCCAGCAATTCCGGCCGCAGCTGTTCGGTCAGGAAATTGTCGGCATCGCCCTGATCTATCAGCAATTCCTTCACCCGCGCGCCATCCTCGATCATCGCCACCGCATCCGCCGCGCGCCAGCTCGACCGGTCGTTGCCGAGATACCCGCCCAGCGCCTTCTCGCCCCATGGCACCTGGCCCGGTGCGACGATCGGCGCAAAGGCGGACACCGACCGGAAGCGGTCGGGATTGCGCAGCGCGATGGTCAGCGCGCCATGCCCGCCCATCGAATGGCCGGTGATCGACTGGCGGCTGCAATCGAGCATCGGAAATTCGGCGGTGATCAGCGCGGGCAGTTCATCCTCGATGTACGATCGCATCCGATAATGCTTCGCCCACGGTTCCTCGGTCGCATCCACATAGAAGCCCGCGCCCAGCCCGAAATCCCACGCACCCTCGGGATCGTCGGGCACGCCTTCGCCACGCGGCGAGGTGTCGGGCGCAATGAACGCGATCCCTGCCTCGGCGCACGCCGCGCGAAACTCGCCCTTGTCGGTGACGTTGGCATGGGTGCACGTCAGGCCGGAGAGATACCACAGCACCGGCGCCCGCTGTCCCTCGTCCAGCGGCGGCACGAACACCGAAAAGGTCATGGTGGTGCCGGTGGCGGTCGATTCATGGGCATAGACGCCCTGCGTGCCGCCATGGGCGCGGGCGGTCGAAACGGTCTTCATGGACGCTCTCCATCGATGGCTGATCGGGCTATAGGGGAGGGACGGTCCGGCGGGATAGTCGGTTCCGGTCGGACGATGCGGAGGGTAGAATGACACGGCGCAACTGGATGGCGGGATTGCTGGGCCTGTTCGCCGGCGGCTGTGCGGCAGCACCGGCAGCCGATCCGATCGCGCAACGGATGCAGGACACGCGAACGAAGCTGCGCGCAGCCTTTCCCTATCCGGTGACTACCGTTCCCGGCGCACAGGCGCTGGCGGCATGGGAGCGTATCCGGGCCGAGGGCAAGGGCTGGCCGGTGATCGTCGGCGACGACGAAGGGCTGGATGCGATCTGCGACCAGTTCAGCATCGATACGCCATCGGTGCTGACGCCGGGCGCGACCGACTTTCCGGTGCCGAGCGCCCAGCAGACCATCGCGCTGAGCCGGACCATCGCCATTCCCGACGCCCTGTTCAAACTCGCGGAGCAGGAAGGCCAGACCGAACCGCCCGGCGGCCCGTGGCCCGACACGGTCGAACGGGTCGGGTTGACCATAGGAACCGATTTGCGGGGCAAGCCCGCCGACCGGGTGCATATCGTCACCCTGCCGACGCGAACGTCATGGGAGGTTCCAGCCTATCTGCGCTGGGGCAACTGGAATGCCTGTCCGCCGCCCACCTATCACTGTGCGGCGCTCAGAAGCTGGCAGGAACGCCATGGCGCGGAACTGGTCGGGATCGACCGCGACACGATCAACCTGCGCGTGACGCGGCGACCAAAGGATCGCGCCGAAGCGCTGGCGCTCGCCCGCGAATGCTATGCCTATTGCTCCGATACCGTCGATCAGGGCGTCGGCACGATCGAGGCGCTGGCCGCGACGCTGCAGGACAATGACTGGTGGTTCTTCTGGTGGGATTGAAGCGGCCCGCCGGAGTTGCGAAGGGGGCGGCATGGCGCGGCTGATCCTCCTCAACAAACCCTATAACGTGCTGTCGCAATTCACCGATCGCGGGACCGACGGCGCGCGCGCCACGCTGTCGGACCATGTCGCGGTCCCCGGCGTCTATCCCGCCGGGCGGCTCGACCGCGACAGCGAGGGGCTGTTGCTGCTGACCGACGATGGCCGGCTGCAGGCACGGATCGCCGATCCCCGGTTCAAGCTGCCCAAGACGTATCTCGTGCAGGTAGAGGGCGCGCCCGACACCGCCGCGCTCGACCGGCTGCGGCGCGGCGTCATGCTGAACGACGGCCCGACCCGCCCGGCGGAGGTGGTGGCGATCGATCCGCCCGCGCTGTGGGAGCGGGTGCCGCCGGTACGCTTCCGCAAGAGCGTGCCCGATCACTGGCTGTCGCTCACCATCCGCGAAGGCCGCAACCGGCAGGTACGGCGCATGACCGCGGCGGTCGGCCTGCCGACGCTCCGGCTGGTGCGGTGGCGGATCGGGGACTGGAGCGTCGAGGGGTTGGCACCGGGGGAATGGCGCGAGGTGGCGGTGTAGTGCGTGATCCCACAGGCCAAGCCGTTCATCCTGAGTAGCCACTGAGCTTGTCGAAGGGGCGTATCGAAGGACTGCTGGTGGCAGGTGCTTCGATACGGGTCTTCGACTTTGCTCAGCCCCTACTCAGCACGAACGGCTGGTTCAGGGCCACAGGCAGTTCCCCCCCCTCAAGCCGCGCTTTGGTCGATCCCCAGTTCGCCCAGCTTGCGATACAGCGTCGACCGCCCGATCCCCAGCCGCCGGGCGACCTCGGTCATCCGCCCGCGATAATGGCCGATGGCGAGGCGGATGACGTCGGCCTCGATCTCCTCCAGCGCGCGTAAGTTTCCGTCGGGGCGGAACAACGTGACGCCGCCCGCGACATCGTGGCGTTGCGCGGGCAGTACCGGTTGCGGTGCGCCGCCTTCCGCGATCTGCGCGATCTCCGGGAAATCGGCACGGGTCAGCGCGTCGCCGTCGCACAGCACCGCTGCGCGGAACAGCGCGTTCTGCAACTGCCGGACATTGCCCGGCCACGGATAGGTGCCGAGCAGCGCGATCGCATCGTCGGTAATGCCCAGCGGCCTGAGGCCCGGCTGCTGCGCGATCCGCGCCATGAGATGCCGGGCGAGCGCCGGAATGTCGCCGATCCGGTCGCTTAAGGGCGGGATCGTCACCTGCACGACGTTCAGCCGGTAATAGAGGTCCTCGCGGAACCGCCCGGCCTCGACCTCCTGCGTCAGCGTCTTGTTGGTCGCAGCGATGACGCGCACATCGACCTCGCGCGGATGGCGCGCACCGACCGCGTGGATTTCGCCCGATTGCAGCACGCGCAGCAGCTTCACCTGCGTTTCGAACGGCATCTCGCCGATCTCGTCGAGGAACAGCGTGCCGCCGTCCGCTTCCTGAAACCGGCCGATCTTGCGTTCGAACGCGCCGGTGAACGCGCCCTTTTCGTGACCGAACAGCTCGCTTTCGACCAGATTGGCGGGGATCGCGCCGCAATTGACCCGCACCATCGGTTTGCGCGCGCGGGGGGAGGCGGCGTGGATCGCGTCGGCGACCACTTCCTTGCCGACGCCGCTCTCACCCTCGATCAGCACCGGCACTCGCGCGCGCGCCGCCTTGGCCGCGATGGCCAGCGCAGCGCGGAATTGCGGGGCCGATCCGACGATCTCGTCGAATGCCAGCGACATCGACAGTTTCTCGGTCAGCGGGCGCAGTTCGCCGCGCGTCGCGCCGCCCGCTGCCGCTTCCAGCGCGGTCAGCAGCCGTTCGGCGGCGATCGGCTTGACGAGGAAATCGCTCGCCCCCGCGCGCATCGCTGCGACCGCGCCGGCGACCGATTCATTGGCGGTGAGCAGCAGGATCGGCAGCGTCGGGCGGTTGCGCCGCAGCTCGGCGATCAGCGCGGTCGCATCGGCATCCGGCGACCAATGGTCGAGCAGCACCGCGTCCAGCGCCATGCCGTCGGGCGTGCCCAGCATCGCCAGCGCGCTCTCCCCGTCACGCGCGAACAGCGTGCGCCATCCGCGCCGCCCCGCGATCGCCGCGACCAGCCGCCGCTGCGCCGGTTCGTCGTCGATGACCATCAACAGCCTTTGCCCGTCGCGCGTCATATGCTGTCCATGTGTCCCTATCGTCCCGTAACGGTGCAACCATGCCCCGACGATCGTAAAATTCGGCTTAAGCCGATGACACAATGTCGTTTCTTTCGACCCCAGAACGAAGCGGCTGCACGGGGCTTGGCGCGGCGTCGGCGGCGCGCTAGTCTCGCCCGAAGATAACGGATCGAGAGGAGTTCCGATGGCAGTAGAAGGCCGCCCGCCCGCCCATGCCGGGACGTACACCAGCTTCCTGCGCTGGTTCACCTGGGGCACGGTGATCTGCGCCGCGCTTGCCGCCTTGGTCATCTATCTGATCGCCGGCTGACGTGAAGGTCGCGCTGCTCGCCGAACAGGCCGCCGGCGAACGCCGGGTCGCCGCGACACCCGAAACGGTCAAGAAGCTGATCGGCCTGGGGGCCGAGATGGCGGTGGAAGCGGGTGCGGGCAGCGGCGCGTCGATCGACGATGCCGCCTATGCCGCCGCCGGTGCCACCATCGGTACGCGTGCGCAGGTACTGGCCGATGCCGACATCCTGCTTGGCGTCGCGGCGCCCGCGCCCAACAGCCTTTCGGGCGCCAAGCGCGGCGCGTGGCTGCTGGGGGCGCTCAACCCGTTCGGTGATCGCGCGCGGATCGACGCGTACGCCGCGCTCGGGCTGGAGGCGCTGGCGATGGAATGGATGCCGCGCATCACCCGCGCCCAGTCGATGGACATATTGTCGTCGCAGGCCAATTTGGCGGGGTATAAGGCGGTGCTCGACGCCGCGTCCGAATATGGTCGCGCCTTTCCGATGATGATGACGGCGGCGGGCACGATCAGCGCGGCGCGGGTGTTCGTGATGGGCGTGGGCGTGGCCGGGCTACAGGCGATCGCCACCGCGCGGCGGCTGGGCGCACAGGTCAGCGCGACCGACGTTCGCTCGGCGACGAAGGAGCAGATCCTGTCCTTGGGCGCCAAGCCGATCTTCGTCGACAAGGTTGCAGGGATCGAGGGCGAGGGCGCGGGCGGCTATGCCGGCGAAATGAGCGCGGAATATCAGGCGGCACAGGCCGAACTGGTCTCCGCCCATATCGCGAAGCAGGACATCGTCATCACCACCGCGCTGATTCCGGGCAAGCCTGCGCCGCGCCTGATCAGCGACGCGCAGATCGCGTCGATGCGGCCGGGCAGCGTCATCGTCGACCTCGCGGTCGAACAGGGCGGCAATGTCGAAGGATCGGTCCCCGGAGAGGTCGTCGAGCGTCACGGTGTCAATATCGTCGGCCACCGCAACGTGGCGAGCCGCCTCGCCGCCGACGCATCGGCATTGTTTGCGCGCAACCTCTACAATTTTCTGTCGGCCTATTGGGACAAGGATTCCGGCCGCCCGGTCCTGCCCGCCGAGGACGAGGTAACGCAGGCGATCCGCCTGACGCAGGACGGGCAGGTGACGAATACGCGCCTGACCGCCTGATATAGGGAAACGAACATGGGTCTGTTCAGCAGCCACGAGGTCGATCCGGCCGAAATCCACGAAAAATACGGCCACGCCCTGATCGCGGGCGAAGAGGTACTGGCGGCGTTCCGGTCGCTGCGCGACACCGCGTTCCTGACGAACCTGCGCTTCGTGCTGGTCGACGTACAGGGCATTACCGGCTCCAAGATCGCGTTCCGCAGCGTGCCGTACCGCTCGATCACCGGCTTTTCGGTCGAAAGCGCTGGCACGTTCGACCTCGACAGCGACCTGCATCTCTGGGTCACCGGACAGGCGACGCCGATGGTCCTGAAGGTCAGCCGCAACGCCGACCCCGCCGCGATCCAGCGGTTGCTGGCGGAACTGGTGCTGGGGAAACGGTGATAAGGGTGGCCCCTTCAAATCCTCCCCATGCTGCGCATGGGGAGGGGGACCACGCGAAGCGTGGTGGAGGGGCCTCTACGGTTCAGCGCGCACGGTGCTTGCGTAAGGCGATGAGCCTGCCGGAAGTGCTGCTGTGGCAGCGCCTGCGACTGGAACCCTGTGGTCTGAAATTTCGCCGCCAGCATCCGCTGCTCGGCTATGTTCTCGACTTCTACTGCGCCCGATCCCGATTAGCTGTCGAAATCGATGGTGAGGCGCATGATCGCGGGGACCGACCATATCGCGACATCAAACGTGAAGCAGCGCTCGTCGCGCACGGCCTCACCGTTCTCCGTATTCCTGCCCGCGACGTACTTGCCGACGCTGACGCCGCGGCCGAAGCGATCGCGGCCACCGCGCTGCCCCTCCACCCCCGGCTGCGCCGGCGGTCCCCCTCCCCAAGCATGCTTGGGGAGGATCTGATCCTCCTCCACCAGCGTGCGGCTGGTCCCCCTCCCCGTGCCGGGGAGGATTTGCTCCCCGGCGTTGGACAGGAATAATCTCATGGACTTCCTCTCGATCCTGTCGATCTTCGTCCTCGCCTGCTTCGTCGGCTATTATGTCGTCTGGTCGGTGACGCCCGCGTTGCACACGCCGCTGATGGCGGTGACCAATGCGATCTCCTCGGTCATCATCGTCGGTGCGCTGATCGCCGCCGCCGCCGCGGGCGTGCCGGGAGCGAAATGGCTGGGGCTGCTCGGCGTCGTGCTCGCCAGCATCAACATCTTCGGCGGGTTCGCCGTGACCGAGCGGATGCTCGCCATGTACAAGAAGAAGGGGTGAGGGGGATGCACGCACCGGTCAATCCATGGGTCGCCTTCGCCTATCTGGTGGCGGGCGTGTGCTTTATCCTCGCGCTGCGCGGCCTGTCGTCGCCCGCGACCAGCCGGCGAGGCAACCGTCTCGGCATGATCGGCATGGGGATCGCGGTGCTCACCACGATCCTGACCCATCTGCCGCTGCTGGAGGTGACCGTCGTCCAGCAGACCGCCGACTATGACATCTGGACACAGTTCACCCGCATCGACAGCATCACCTTCGCCGAAATCCTGATCGCCATCGCGATCGGTGCAGTCATCGGCCTGACCACCGCCAGGCGCATCGCGATGACCGCGATGCCGCAGCTGGTCGCGGCCTTCCACTCGCTCGTCGGCCTCGCCGCCGTGCTGGTCGGCATCGCCGCCTATCTGAACCCGCAGGCGTTCGGCATAGCGTCGCTAGTGATCCCGATGATCGGCGATCCGTTCGCGGTCATCAATCCGGTCAGCAAGGTCGAAATGGGCCTCGGCGTCGCGATCGGCGCGATCACCTTTTCCGGATCGGTCATCGCCTTCCTGAAGCTGAACGGCAGCATGTCGGGCAAGCCGATCCTGCTGCCCGGCCGCCATGTCATCAACCTCGCCACGCTCGCCGCCATCGTGCTGCTGGTCGCGCAGTTCGCGCATACGCAGGATGCTTGGCCGTTCTGGGCGGTGGTCGTGCTGTCGTTCGCGATCGGTTTCCTGCTGATCATCCCGATCGGCGGGGCGGACATGCCGGTCGTGGTGTCGATGCTCAACAGCTATTCGGGCTGGGCGGCGGCGGCGATGGGCTTCACCCTCGGCAACACCGCGATGATCATCACCGGCGCGCTGGTCGGGTCGTCGGGCGCGATCCTCAGCTACATCATGTGCCGCGCGATGAACCGCAGCTTCATCAGCGTGATCGCCGGCGGCTTCGGCGCGACCGACAGCGGCGGCGGCGGCGCGGCGGCGATCGACCGGCCGTGGAAGCGCGGATCGGCCGAGGACGCCGCCTTCCTGATGCAGCAGGCCGAACAGGTCATCATCGTTCCCGGATATGGCATGGCGGTGGCGCAGGCGCAGCATGCGCTCCGCGAAATGGGCGACAAGCTGAAGGAGCACGGCGTCCGCGTGAAATACGCCATCCACCCGGTCGCGGGGCGGATGCCGGGGCATATGAACGTGCTGCTCGCCGAAGCGAACGTGCCCTATGACGATGTGTTCGAGCTGGAGGACATCAACAGCGAATTCGCGCAGACCGACGTCGCCTTCGTCATCGGGGCCAACGACGTGACCAACCCGGCGGCCAAGACCGACAAGACCTCGCCGATCTACGGCATGCCGGTGCTCGATGTCGAAAAGGCCAAGACGGTGCTGTTCATCAAGCGGTCGATGGGCGGCGTCGGCTATGCCGGGGTCGATAACGAGGTGTTCTACCGCGACAACACCATGATGCTGCTGGCGGATGCCAAGAAGATGGTCGAGGAAATCGTGAAGGCGATGGACTAAGGCTGCCCGTCCCCCCTATCGCGTGTCGTATACGGACACAGGGGGATGGTTTGACAGCGTTCGAAGGATTTGGCGGGCCGGCCATGCGGCGGGCGATCATCGTCGCCGACGATGCGATCGCGGCGGACGATGCCGGTAGTGCAGCGCGTGCGGCCGGCGTGCAGGTTGGTGACACGATCGGTTTTGTGGAACTGGCCGGTGCGCTCGACGCGATTCCCCATGCCGACCTGTTGCTGGTCGAGGCTGCGGGCGTCGATCCGGCGGTGCTGGATCATGCCCTGCCGCTGCTGGCCGGGCGTGCCCGGCGCGACCGTGCGCAGATCGTCGCCAGCTTCCCGATCGATGCGCTGGACATCGTGTCGCTGCACCTGCTGGGCGGTCCCGCGATCCTGCTGTGCGACGCCCGGCCCGAGGAGCGGGTCGCGGCGATTGCGCTCAGCGGCGGTGCTGCCGGTGGCGTACAGGCCCCCGAACGCGATGCCGAACGCCTGCGTCGGCTGAACGCAGAGATCGCGCGTATCGCCGAGGCGCTGCTCAAGCTCAGCCGCGACGAAGCGGGTGGCGACGGCGTGCGCGACCGGGGATCGGACTTCGTGGCACCCCCGGCCGAGACCGGGGCGCCGGTCGAGATCACCGCAGCAACGATACGCGGCGCAATCCGCGCGCGCCGGCTGCGCGACCAGTTTTTCCCCAGGGACCTGTTCGCCGATCCGGCGTGGGACATGCTGCTCGACCTGTTCGCCGCGCGGCTGGAGGGAATGACGGTATCGGTATCGAGCCTGTGCATCGCCGCCGCCGTGCCGCCGACCACGGCGCTGCGCTGGATCACGGCGATGACCGATGCCGGACTGCTTATGCGCCGCGAGGACCCGAGCGACCGGCGCCGGGCGTTCGTCGTCCTCACCGCGCAAGCGGTGGCGGGGATGGAGGGCTATGGGCATGCGGTGGCGAAGGCCGGGTTGGGCTGGGCGTAGGGCGGGCAACTGGCCCCGGAGCGGAGCGGCAGTCAGCTTATTCGGTGCCGTTCCCGATAGAATAGGCCATGTTTTCGTCACTCCGGGTCAAGTCCGGGGTGACGAGAGAGCCGCTAGGTCCCACGCCGATCGGTGAACGCCGATCTGCGCTACCGCAGACCAAGGCGTAGTTAAGAGCTACACTAGAGTCGGATGACATCAAGCTGACGCGTATCCGGAATTGCGGAGATAGTTGCGGCATTCGTCGGGGGAGAAGGTATTGAGGAGTGATCCGACGCGGCGCCATGTTGCCTCGTGGGATCGTTCTGCGGCCTTTCGCATCAGGTGCTTGAGTTTCGCGAAGACCTGTTCGATCGGGTTCAGGTCTGGCGAGTATGGCGGGAGGAACAGGAGCTTGGCGCCGCCGGCTCTGATGGCGCGACGGATGGCGGGCTTTTTGTGGCTGGACAGATTGTCCATGATGATGACATCGCCGGGCGACAGCGTGGGCACGAGGCATTGTTCGACATAGTCGGTGAAGCTCTGGGCGTTGATCGGCTGGTCGAGCACGCAGGGTGCATCGATCCGGTCGCAGCGGAGTGCCGCCACGAAGGTCATGGTCCGCCAGTGGCCGTATGGCACCTTGGCATGGAGCCGCCGGCCGACCGGTGCCCAGCCCCTGAGCGGGGCCATGTTCGTCTTCACCCACGTTTCGTCGATGAAGACGAGGCGTGCCGGATCAAGCCGGCCTTGGTACTGCTTCCACTGTGCCCGACGCCGTGCGATTGCGGGACGGAGCTGTTCGGCGGGCAGCACGCTTTTTTTTGGAAGCTCAGTCCCTCGGCATGGGCAAACCGCCAGACCTGGACATAGTCGACCTTCACGCCGCGCTTGGCCAACTCGGCCACCAATCCGCGCAACGTGAAGTCGCTCGTCATCCGCTCCAGCAGCCAGTCCCGCGTCACACCGGACAGGATATTGGATCGGCGGCCGCCCATCCGTCCGGGAGCTGCGCTGCCCGTGTCGCGGTAGCGCTGCATCCACTTGATCGCCGAACTCGGCGCAACCCCGAAGCGTGCAGCTGCCGCGTGACACGACATGCCATCCGCCGTCACCGCCCGGACCACTCGGTCGCGCAAGTCCATCGAATATGGTTTAGCCATGCAGGCCAGCCTCCTTCGCTAGCCAGCACCTTGAATCAGATCAAACGCTTGATGTGTATCCCCAACGGTTCAGCTCCACGTCATCCCGCTCTAGAAGCGTAGCGGCTAAAACTGCGCTAGCTTCCGAAGTGGTAAAATCCCTTTCCCTTAGCTTGATGCGGGTAGGGGTTACCTTGAGGGAAGTTGCGACATTATCTGGCAATCTTCGCTTCTCTACTGCCCATGCGAGCGTAGCTCGTAGGGCGCAAAGGTAGTTGTCCTTTACCGTTCCGGGGGACCTTAGCTTTCCATCGCGTCCCGGTTCCGTAAGCAAATAGTCTCGCCAACGATCGATATCGCTTACCGTGAGCCGTGCTGCGTCATCCTGACCCACAAAGGCTATAAGGGCCCTTAGCATCGATCGCCATTCAGCCGCTGTGCCCGGCTTCAATCCTTGTTCGAGCGCATACGCTTCGAACATCGGCAAAAGGGGCGCGGAAGGCCGCAGCGCCCTTTCCGTTGGTCTGGCGTTATCCGCTTGTCGGTCGTGCCGTAAAGGAACGCCTACGGCAGGCGTTGGGGACGGTCCTGCGTGCATGGCTGCACCGAAAGCTTGGACCATGGCAGGCAATAGCCGCTTGGCTTTGCCTCTATCTTTGGTGCGTAACGAAGCGATCCATTCTCGGCGACCGTCGAACCGATACCGGAGATTCGCCGGTATGGCCCGCCGAAAATAATAGGTTCCGCCTTGGCGGCGAAACAGATGGGTACACACGATATTGCCTCGCTACGTTTGTAGCAGCCAATCGCGCTAAGCCTGATTCTTCATAAAATCACTAAACATTTGAACAACTTAAGGAAAACGGTGCCCGGAAAGCTCCAAAGCCGGGCACTGTAAGGATTGGAAAATTTCTATTCCTTTGTCCCCGAGGGAAGGCAATAGGGCTGCATGACAGGATTTTTCCGCCGGACCGTTGGCAATTGAGCAGAAGCGGTCAATCGTATCGGCTTGAATGAATCCTTGGTCCTACAAAAGCCATTGCTCGATCGCGTCGAGCGTCCGGTCGGACATGTGCTCATCGCAAAGACCTAGAAAATCTGAATAGCCGAGCAGCTGGCGGCGACTGACGCATCTGATCGCTGTATGGCCATCATCGTCGATCAGGCTTGGAAGAAAAACATGGGTCCCGAAGAACCGCGCGCCGGACAGGATATTTTCGACGATCTCGCGGCGCTCTGCGCCACGCCGGGCTTCGCTCATGCGCTTTCGTGGATATCGCTACGAGACAATTATGTCATGTTTGATGGTGCGATGGACAGCGAGGCTCTCGCGGGCTCCTATGTGTCCGGCCGAACGATACGAACGGAGTTTTCCACCCTCCTCGGCCTTCTGATTCGCCAGCCGATCGACCTGAGCGATCCAGCACCAGCCGAGATCCAAAAGCTCGTCAACCAGACACAGTCGTTGCTGCAGGAACTCCATGATCGGCTGGGACGGCCGATGTGGGATTCGATCGGCGAAGCGGTGAAATTGTCAATGGAAGGAAAGACGCGCCCTCCGTCCCCATTCACGCGCGCGGATGTGCTGCGGGAACCCATCTTTTATGGCGGCGAGTCAGCGTATAACTTTCAGTATCGCGACATGGCATTGGAGCGTTACGCCGCAGACGAAGCGTGGCTTCGTGCCACCAAGGGCTTTAGCATCGCTGAGGCGCTGGCGGTGGCTCGTGCGATTACGGATATCCATGGCGTAAAAATCCCCAAGGCGCTTCGCGAGCTAAAGGGGTTAAAGTCACCCTATTCATCACTGTTGCCCGCGTTTTGCGTAACGGTCGAAGAAGTCGCGCGTCAGTGTGGCCAGCCACTTGAGATTAGTCGTGCTGTTTTCGCTGCTTTTAGCGCCACGGCACCATCGAACCTTGATTTTACTTCTCTTGGTGCGTTCAATTTGGCGACCGCATGCCCAATCATTACCCTTCCAGGCGAACGATTTTTGGCTCTCGATACCTATGGAATGGTCGAGTCTATCTACGATTCGCCATTCTATTGGATGATCGGCGACAAGCCTTACAGAGCCGACGCATCGGCCCATCGTGGCGCTTTCACCGAACAGTTCGTTGCCAAGCGGCTCCGCTCCGTATTCGGTGAGCAAAACGTCCACTGCAACGTCAACATCGAGGGGAAAGGTGGTCGCGTTTCGGAAATGGATGTGCTGGTCCTCTTCGGCGACCGTGCCGTAATCGTTCAGTGCAAATCAAAAAAGATGACCCTCGAATCACGGAAGGGAAACGATAAAACGCTCCGGGACGATTTCCAAAAGGCCGTCCAGGATGCCTACGATCAAGGTTTAATATGCGCTCGCGCACTCGGTGAGCCGGGTCTCGCGTTTGTGGAGGAGGACGGATCCAGTCTGAGCATTTCTAAACCACGTCACGTCTATATCATGTGCGCGGTGTCCGACCACTATCCTGTGCTGGCCGTCCAGGCGCGGCAATTCCTCAAATACGAGGCGGGCGCAGTTATACACGCGCCGCTAGTCGCCGACTTGTTCCTGATAGACGTCATGGCTGAAATGCTTGCCAGCCCCCTGCGTTTTCTAAGCTACATCGACCGGCGCGTGGGATATGCGGAGCGTATTCACGGTACTAACGAACTCGCGATCCTTGGCTATCACCTGAACCAGAATCTCTGGTTTGAGGATGAAAGCGGTGTTGCGATCGTAGCGGACGACTGCTCCCTCGACCTCGATACTGCGATGACCGTCCGGCGTGAAGGCATCCCTGGCGCCGCGACCCCCAAGGGCATTCTGACAAAATTTTCTGGCACACATGTTGCTCGGATGATCGAGAAGATCGAGCACGAGGCGCACCCGGATTTAGTAGACCTTGGATTTCTCCTGCTCGACATCAACGGCGACACGGTCAAGCAGCTTGACCAAGGAATGAAGGATATCGCCCGTCGAACCAGGGTTGATGGTCTGCGACACGACTTCAGTCTGGGGTTCGGTGAAGGGGATGCCGGACTGACAATTCATTGCAATCCCGCACACGAGTCGAAAGCCGTCGAGGCATTGCTCGACCATTGCCGTCGACGCAAATATGTTCATCGTGCCGCGAACTGGTTCGGCATTCTGATCAGCGAAACTGATGGCCTCCCTAAGCTCAGCCTCGCAGTACGCTTTCCCAAGAAGCATGACCGAAAAATGGATGTCGAAACGCAGGGAATGGTTGTCAGCGGGCACTCAGCAGCCCGCCTGCAACCGGCGAACAACCGAGCGCGGGATGGCACGAAGGTCGGCAGGAATGACCCGTGCCATTGCGGGAGCGGCAAAAAATTCAAGAAATGCTGCCTGGTCTGATTTCGCCAAGCGAGGGCCACAGCAAACTATCCCATTTCTTGTGTCGATCGAGCGGCTGTTGCGCGAGCAACTACAGACGCACGCGCTTTCACGGCGTCATGACCATCGGCACGAGTTACCGCATTCTTCACGGCGTTCACCATCATCGCGCGTGCGCGCGGGTTAAGGGTATAGTCGTGCAGCGCCTTTCGAAGGCGTGCCGGGAGAGCGTCGCCGGGGAACATCTGTCCCTCGTGAATCGTGAGCAGATCCGGCTGCTTTTGCAGAAGCGACAGGAGTTCCTCGAATTCCGGGTGAGGCCGGGATTCCGGCATGCCGCCGAAGGGATCGAGCGGTTTGGCAGACGCCACCTCCTGCCGTCGGGCGGTTTCGCGCTCGACCGCTGCCCGCAGATCCTTTTCGGTTGCGTCGTCGTCGGCATCGTAGGCGATGTCTCGGCCAAGATCCCACAGCGCGAACCGGGGGCTCGGCATGTTCGGGACGGCGGTGCCGATGCGGTAGACCGACGGAACAGCGGGGATCGCGGGTGCATTCTTGCCGAGTTTTGTCAGGCCGGGCGGCGCGTCGAACGTCGGTGCGGACGATCCGATGTCGTGCAACCGGCCCATTCTTCGCGGGATCGGCGGCGCCTTTCCGATACTCGTCAGCGCCGGCGGCTTTGGCGCATCAGGCACAACGTCCCCAATGCTCGCCAGGGTCGGCACGGATGCCCTTCGCGAGACTGTGGTTGGGACATCTGGTAGCGATGATGCCGGCGGGATCGACGGCAGCGGCATCGGGCTTGCAGTGAGGGAGGTCGGCGGCACCGCCGGGATGTGCGGGGCTTTTGCCGGCAGCGGGAACATCGGCAAGTCGTCCGACACCGCGATGCGCGGCACCGGATCGACATTTATTGCGACCTCAAAATCAGGTATGGCGGCGCCGATTGTCGGCAGCGTCGCGTCCGTCACCACGATGTCGGGCAGCGCCGGCGATAGCGGCACCCGCGCAGCCTCCTCCTCGATCGCCCGCTTCAGCTGTTCCAGCGCAACGATCCGCTCGCGCGCGGCTCGTGCCTGTTCGCACGCATCGTCCCGCCGACGTCGGGCTTCGTTGCGGGCGACCGCCGCGACATGGTGGCCTTGGCGTTGCGCGGCGGTGCCTTGCTGGCCGACATGCTCGCCGCCCTCGCGATTCATGCCGCGCTCCCGGTAGGACAGCGCGGTGAAGGTGCGATCCAGCCCATGCCCGCGGGCGACCTCGGTCATGATCCGGGCGACCTGATGACGGATGAAGCGCAGCCCCTCCGGCCCGTCGAGATCGGTGCGCAGTTCGTTCGAGACGATATAGCTGCCATTTTCCTGCCGCTCTATCGGCAGCAGGGTATAGTCGAAATGGAAGTGCGGATGGTCGACATCGACACCAGGATCGGCATCGTGGGCGGCCGCCGACCAGCCCAGTCCTCGCACGCCGAAAATTTCATCGCCGATACGCTGCAGCATCTCGCGCCGGGCCGCGACCGGAAGGCCATAGGGAAAGGCGCCGACCATCCGGAAGCTGAGCTTGGCGTTCTTGCGCATCGCTCGCAGCACCTTCTCCTGCACCGCGAGGCCCGCCGCAACCTGCTCGAGGAAGTCGTCGAGCTCTGCGGTAGCATCGCCGAGATTTCCCGCGAGGATCGCCAGCGAGAAGCGGACGGCCAAGCGCACTGAACCGCACCGGGTTTGCCGGAGGCTCCAACTCCTGAGAAGGTGGAGCCAGGATGAGCAAGACGACGAACAAGTTTGCACCGGAAGTCCGCGGTCGTGCGGTGCGGATGGTGACCGATCACGAGCCCGATTATCCTTCCCGCTGGGCGGCGGTGGTGTCGATCGCGGAGAAGATTGGCTGCGCACCGCAGACGCTGCATGAGTGGGTAAAGAAGACTGAGGTCGACAGCGGCAAGCGTGCTGGTGTCCCGACCGAGGTAGCAGACAAGATGAAGGCATTGGAGCGCGAGGTCCGCGAGCTGCGCCAGGCCAATGAGATTCTGCGCAAGGCGTCGGCGTATTTTGCCCAGGCGGAGCTCGACCGCCCGTTCAAGCGATGATCGCGTTCATCGATGATCACCGCGATGCCTATGGGGTCGAGCCGATCTGCCGTGTTCTGCCGATCGCCCCATCCACCTATCACGAGCGGGTCGCGCAGCGACAGGATCCGACGCGCCTGTCGGCGCGGGCACGTCAGGATGCAGTCCTCAAGCCCGAGGTCGCGCGCGTGTTCGCCGAGAACTTCTCGGTCTACGGCGTCCGCAAGGTCTGGCGGCAGATGATGCGAGAAGGCTTTCCGATCGCGCGCTGCACGGTCGCGCGGCTGATGCGCGAGATGGGCTTGGCAGGGGTGATCCGGGGCAAGCCGGTGCGCACGACGATCAGCGACAAGGCCGCACCGTGCCCGCTCGATCACGTCAATCGCAGGTTCTACGCACCAGCACCGAACATGCTGTGGGTGTCAGACTTCACCTATGTCGCGACCTGGGCGGGGTTCGTCTACGTCGCCTTCGTCATCGACACTTACGCCAGGCGGATCGTTGGCTGGCGGGCCAGCAGGACGGCGCATGCCAGCTTCGTCCTCGATGCCCTGGAACAGGCGCTTCACGATCGCCGGCCGACCCATCGGGGCGGCCTCATCCATCATAGCGACCGCGGATCGCAATATGTGTCCATCAAGTACACCGAGCGCCTCGCCGAAGCCGGGATCGAGCCGTCGGTCGGCAGCGTCGGCGACAGCTACGACAACGCTTTAGCTGAGACGATCAACGGCCTCTACAAGGCAGAGGTGATCCACCGGCGAGGACCGTGGCGCAGCTTCGAAGCGGTAGAGTACGCGACCCTCGAATGGGTCGACTGGTTCAACCATCGTCGGCTGCTGGAGCCCATCGGCAACATCCCGCCTGCCGAAGCCGAAGCGCAATATTATGCTGCCGCACGCAATCTCGATATGGCGGCATAACTCACAACCCAACGCCTCCGGCAGACCCGGTGCGGTTCACTCACAAGCACCTCGATCCGCCCGGTACTCGCTGCTCCGGACACGACCGAAAGCGCGATACGCCTCCGGACTGCGGCCGGGCGCTATCTCGATCTGGGCGCCTACCACCGGGCGGTCACGACCGATTTCATCAGGCGAAAGGCGTATTTGATGGGCGCGACGGTGCCGCGCTACACGCATCACGCCTATGCGTCGGGAACACGGATCTGCGATCTGGCCGCTTCCGCGGCAGATCACGCGACGCATGATTTCATCCGCCGATCCGAACTCGACAAGCCGACCGAGCGCGGCGTGCGTGCGAAGCTCCTCATCCTGTTCTACGGCCTCGACGTCGAAAACACGATCCTCCTCGCCGTGCGTCAGATCACGGACAGGCTCAGTCACCGCGGTGTGAACGGAGCCGACTGGCGGGTCGCCTTCGGCTTGGTCGTGCATCGCATCCTGTCGCACGCGATGCCGACGTTGGCCGCTCGCTTGGCCGCGACATCCTCGCTCGGTGCCGACGAAGCCACGTGCAAGGGATTGGTGAACAGGGCGAGCGAACTCGCCCGACGGTTCGACGATCGCGACTTCGACCGCCCATGTGGAGCTTTCTTCGACTATGCGGGCTGGTTCGATCGCGACCGGGACGTCGACTTCTGGGACCGGCTTCAGACGAACGCGAAGGTTTATGGTGCCTCGGGCTCCACCTCCGTTCAACCGCTTGTGGAGCGGGAAGCCCTGCCTAGCCGTCAGGGACGACGTCCGACGCCGGCCGACGCGCCGCCCTCGCGCTGGCAGCAGATCATGCTTGAAGCGAAGAAGGCGGTCCACGCCTACCTGCCGCTCTACGTTAAAGGCCGTTCGACCCGCCTGCCCGAATATCTGCGAGGAGCGGCTCGATGCTGTCGTGCTCGGTGCGCTTGAGAGGCAGATCTTCGCACCTGAACGCCTGCGAATGCTGCTCGCCGAAATGCTGGAAGCGTCAGCCGAAGCGGACGAACGTCGTTCCCGCGATCTCACTCAGGCCCGTCTCAACAAGACCCAGGCCGAGACGCGCCTGCGCAACCTGTACGAGGCGCTGGCGGACGGCAACGCATCGCTCAAGGATCCGATCTTCACCAGCTTGTTGGCGGAAACGAACAACCGCATCGCCTCGGCGACCGCGGCGACCGCGGCGACCGCGGCGACCGCGACGATCGAAGCGCTCGAACGGCAGATCGGCAAGACCACGAAGCGTGTGACGCCGGAGATGGTGGATGCTTTCGGCGCACTCGTGCGAGACCGCCTGAGCGGAAACGACCCCGCGCTCCGCAAGGCCTATGTTGCCCTCTTCGTCTCCAAAGTGGCGGTCGATCAGGAAACTATCAAAATTTCCGGCTCGCCCCAGCTGCTCGAGCGAGCCATCGGGAGAACGGAACCGGCCTTAATGGGCATGGTGCCCATTTTTGACCGGAAATGGTGCCGCTTACAGGACTCGAACCTGTGACCCCCGCATTACGAATGCGATGCTCTACCAACTGAGCTAAAGCGGCCCGGGACGGCATGCCGTCTGGAGGCGGGCGCTTACCAGCGGGTGGGGCGGGTGGCAAGGGGAATTGCGTTTCAAACCATTAGTGGTGGATTTTACCGGACGTTTACCCTGACGGGTCCACAACCCGACCCGATCGGGCAGACCGCCCATGGGGATGGATTATGGACATCGTGCGCGGACCGAACGAGCAGCCGGGCGACGACGATCGCGAGGGCGTAGGCGGCGACGTCATGGTCGTGGGCACCGACGAGCGCCGGATGCATGTCCGGGCCTATAACCACTGGGTCTCCCTGCTGGCCGGACGGCCGTGCCCGTTGATCGCGGCGCTGGACCCGGCGGGAATCGCCGATTTCGGGCCGAACAGCGTGTTGCTGGACTTCACCGACGGCCATGACGACGGCGTCATCCGCTTCCTGGGCCATGCGCTGCGCGAGGAAAGCGGGACCGATTCGTCGATCGTCCGGCTGAGCCAGGTGCCGCCGCGCTCGTTGCTGTCGCGCCTGACCGATCATTATATGCAGATCATCGCGAATCGCGCGCCGATCGGGTTCGAGGCGGAGTTCGTCGGCCATCGCGGCTTTCCGATGCTCTATCGCGGCATCCTGATGCCGTTCTCGTCGGACGGCGATGCGATCGACTATCTCTATGGCGTCATCAACTGGAAGGAAGTGGTCGACACCGCCACCCAGTCGCAGCTGGCCGCCGAGCTGACCGAATCGCGCCGTGCCGCGCCCCGGCGACCGATCGCGGCGGCAGCGGCATGGGCCGACGGCCCCAGCGCGACGCTGGCCACACCGGCGGCGGCACCGTCGCTGACCGACCGGCTGGTCGAGCTGCGCCGACAGGCCGACGCCGCGCGCGGCATGGCGGAGACATCGCCGACGACGCTGGCCGCATTGGCAGGCGCCTATGATTTCCTGCTGGCAAGCGAGCGCGAACCGGCGGGCTATGCCGCGATGCTGGTCGGGGCGGGACTGACCGTCGATCCGCGCGCGCCGGTCGACGCGCTGGTGCGGCTGGTGTTCGGCGAAGCGTCGGACGGCCATGCCCGCTTGCTCGCCCGCGCGCACCGTGCCGGGGTCGGCGAGGGTGAACTGGGCGACTGGATCGAGCGTACCGCCGGGCGTCCGGCGGCGGCGACTCCGCCGGTCGTCGTGCCGGTGGCGCCGGGCGACGACACCTATGTCCTGCTGCTGGCGCGTGCGGTCGACGCGGGGTCGGTCGAGATCGTCGGCCGGGTCGATGCCGACGCGACGCAGATCGATGCGGCGCGACGTCAGTTGGGGGCGTGAACGACGGTCAACGCCTCGTAATATAATTACCGCACTGCGACATTTTGTTCGCAACTGCCACAAGGGTTGAGCCTGTCGACGAGGCAGCGCATAGCCCGCGCATGACACCGCAAAGCAAGCTCGCCCGCCCCCTGGAAACGCTGCTGGTCGACAGCGCCCTTCCGGGTGAAATCGAAGGTCTGGACGCAGCGGCCCGTGCCGATGCCGCGCAGTTCGTGGCGGCGACCGCCGCGCACCGCTCGCCCGGCACCGTCAGCGTCGCGCTGGAGACGCTGAGCCGGGGCGAGGCGCGGCGGATGCGGCTGGCGGTGATCAACGACGACATGCCGTTCCTGGTCGATTCGATCGCCGGGACCATCGTCGCCCACGACATCGCGATCGACCGCATCCTCCACCCGGTGATCGCCGTCACCCGCGACGCCGCCGGCACGCTGACCGGGCTGGACGGCGAAGGCCGCCGCGAATCGATGATCTATATCGAGATGGAGCGGGCCGAAGCGCGTGTCCGGCACGCGCTGGTCGCCGAGATCGAACGCAATCTGGAGCATGTCCGCGCCGCCGTCGCCGACTGGCGCGCGATGCAGGCGGCGATGCAGGCCGATGCCGCGCGGCTGACCGCGAACGCCGATACCGCCGAGGATGCGGCGCTGCTCAACTGGTTCGTCGCGGGCAACCTGACGCAGCTGGCGCATGAGCGCTGGTCGCGCGACGGGGTGGTCGGCGACCGGCTGGGCCTGTCGCGTGCACGGCTGGAGGTGCCGCTGCTGGCCGATGCGTCGCGCCAGCGGGCGATCGAATGGTTCGATGCCGGCAATGTCCAGCCGCTGCTGCTGAAGTCGAACTGTATCTCGACCGTGCACCGCCGCGCGCCGATCGACCTCGTGCTGGTGCCGATCCGCGACGGCGATGTCGTGACCGGCGTGTCGATCCATGGCGGCCTGTGGACCAGCGCCGCGTTGCAGGCCGATCCGGCCGAGGTGCCGGTCCTGCGTCGCAACCTTCAGGAACTGCGCGCGAAGTTCGGGTTCGACCCGTCGGGCCATGCCGGCAAGGCGCTGAGCCACGCCATTTCGACGCTGCCCCACGACCTGACGACGGCGTTCAATCCCGAAGCGCTGGAGCAGCTGGCGCTGACCGCGATGTCGGTCGCGGACCGTCCGCGCTCGCGCCTCGTCCTGATCAAATCGGCGCTGGGCCGGCACCTGTTCGCGTTCGTCTGGCTGGGCCGCGACGATGTGACGACGCAGCGCCGCCTGTCGATCGGCGACATGCTGGCACAGGCGGCCAATGCGTCGATCCTCAACTGGTCGATCGCGATGGAGGATGGCGAGGCGGCGCTGATCCGCTACGTCCTCGACCTGCGGCAGGACGGGCGGATGCCCGATGCCGGCGATCTCGATCAGCGGATCGAACGCATGGTGCGCGGCTGGCGCCCGGCGGTCGAGGGGGCGTTGAGCGAACTGGTGCCAGAGGGCGCGACGCGGATGGCGCTGCGCTTCGCCAATGCCTTTCCAGCCAATTACCGCAACTCGAACCTGCCCGACGAAGCGGCGCGCGACATCGTGCGCGTCGCGGCGCTGACCGATGCGACCTCGCGGTCGGTGCGCATCCTGTCGGCACCGGGCGAGCGGATGCGGATCAAGGTGTATCGCCGCGGCGGCGCGCTGCCGCTGTCGGACGCGGTGCCGGTGTTCGAACATTTCGGCTTCCGCGTGATCGAGGAACTGCCGACCCGGCTGGAGGATGACGAAAAGAGCTTCATCCACGATTTCGAGGTCGAGGTGGCATCGGGCGCCGTGCCGAAGTTCGACGTGGGCGTGGTCGAGCGCGCGATCGAGGCGGTGCTGGAAAACCGCGCCGAAAACGACGCCTTCAATCGCCTGACCGTCGAGGCGGGGATCGCCCCTGCGGCGGTCGTGCTGCTGCGCGCCTGGTTCCGTTATCTGCGCCAGACCGGCGTCAGCTACAGCCTCGCGACCGTGGTCGACGCGCTGCGCCGGGCGCCGGGTGTCGCCACCGCGCTGATCGAGCGGTTCAACGCCGCGCACGACCCGTCGCGGAGCGACCGCGAGGCGGGGGTGACCGCCGCCGATGCCGCGATCGAGGCGGGGCTGGACGCGGTGTCGGCGATCGACGACGACCGCATCCTGCGCAGCTATCGCGGCGTCGTCGCCGCCACATTGCGCACCAACGCCTTTGCGCCGGCCGCCAACGACGCGCTGGCGTTCAAGCTGGACAGCGCGAAGGTGCCGGGCCTGCCCAAGCCGCTGCCGTGGCGCGAGGTGTTCGTCTACAGCCCCCGTGTCGAGGGTATCCATCTGCGCGCCGGGCCGGTGGCGCGCGGCGGCCTGCGCTGGTCCGACCGGCGCGATGATTTCCGCACCGAAATCCTGGGACTCATGAAGGCGCAGCGCGTCAAGAATGCGGTGATCGTGCCCACCGGGGCCAAGGGCGGTTTCTACCCCAAGCAACTGCCCGCGCCGTCGAACCGCGATGCGTGGATCGCGGAGGGGACGGAAAGCTACCGCATCTTCATCCGCTCGCTGCTGTCGATCACCGACAATATCGTCGAGGGCAAGGTCGTCCATCCCGACAGCGTCGTGATCCATGACGGCGAGGACCCCTATTTCGTCGTCGCCGCCGACAAGGGCACCGCCACGTTCAGCGACGTCGCCAACGCGCTGGCGCTGGAGCGGAAATTCTGGCTGGGCGATGCCTTCGCGTCGGGCGGCAGCGTCGGCTACGACCACAAGGCGATGGGCATCACCGCCAAGGGCGCATGGATTTCGGTGCAGCGCCACTTCCTCGAACTGGGCGTCGACGTGCAGCGCGAGGCGATCGACGTGGTCGGTTGCGGCGACATGTCGGGCGACGTGTTCGGCAACGGCATGCTGCTGTCGAAGGCGATCCGGCTGAAGGCGGCGTTCGACCATCGCCACATCTTCCTCGACCCCGAACCCGATGCGGCGGCGAGCTGGACCGAGCGCGACCGGCTGTTCGCCCTGCCGCGCTCGAGCTGGGCCGATTACGACCCGACGCTGATTTCGGAAGGCGGCGGCGTGTTCCCGCGCACCGCCAAGACGATCCCCTTGAGCGATGCGGTCCGCGCGATGCTGGGCGTGACCGACCGCGAGATGGAGCCGACCGCGCTGATCTCCGCGATCCTGCGCGCGCCCGTCGACCTGATCTGGTTCGGCGGCATCGGCACCTATGTGAAGGATCGCAGCGAAAGCCATCTCGACGTCGGCGATCCGGCCAACGACCGCATCCGCGTCGATGCGCAGACGGTTCGGGCGAAGTCGATCGGCGAGGGCGCGAATCTGGGCGTGACCCAGGCGGCGCGCATCGCGTTCAGCGCCAATGGCGGCCGGATCAACACCGACTTCATCGACAATTCGGCCGGCGTCGATTGTTCGGACAACGAGGTGAACATCAAGATCGCGCTGAACCGCGAGGTGATCGAAGGCCGCCTCGCGCAGGACGATCGCAACGCGTTGCTGGCGCGGATGACCGACGATGTCGCGCATCTGGTGCTGGAGGATAACCGCCTGCAGACGCTGGCACTCTCCGTCATGGAGAATGACGGCCCCGTCGCGGTGCCGAGCTATGTCCGCGTGATCGAGATGCTGGAGGCCGCCGGCAAGCTGGACCGCGTGGTCGAGGGCTTGAGCGCGAACGACGACTATGTCCGCCGTGCGCAGGACGGGCGGGGGCTGACCCGGCCCGAACTGGCGGTGCTGCTCGCCAGCGTGAAGCTGGCGTTGCAGGAAGCGATCGAGCACGCCCCGATCGCGACCGACCCGGACATGGCGGGCGACCTGCTCGCTGCCTTCCCGAAGGAGATGCAGGAGACGCATAAACAGGCGATCCTCGACCACCGGCTGCGTGGCGAAATCGTCGCGACGAAGCTCGCCAACCGCATCGTCAACCGGCTGGGCGTGCTGCACGTCTTCGAACTGGCGGAGGAAGAGGGCGAGGCGCTGGCCGATATCGCGGCGATGTTCGTCGCGGCCGAACGGCTGTTCGACATCGACGCGCTGTACGACCGGATCGAGGGTGCCGACATTTCGGAACGCGCCCGCATCGCCTTGCTCGACGAGGTGGCGGTCGGCGTGCGCTCGCAGATCGCCGACCTGCTGCGCGCCTTTCCGGTGGGCACCACCCCGGCGCATGCCGTCGCGCATCTGCAAAAGGGCGTGGCGAGCCTTGCCGGGCAGACCAGCTCGCTGCTCCGTGCCGAGGCGTCGCAGCAGCGCGACCGGATCGCCGGCGTGTTGCAGGATGCCGGCGCGCCGCAGGAACTGGCCGGACAGGTCGTCCGCCTGTTCGAGCTGGACGGCGCGGTCGGCCTCGCCGATCTTGGCCGCCGGCTGAAGCTGGACGAGACGCGGTTGACGCTAGCCTTCACCCATCTCGGCTTCGCGCTGGGGCTGGACTGGGCGCAGGCGGTGGCGGCGCGCATCCAGACCGGCGATCCGTGGGAGCGGCTGCTGATCGCCGGCCTCGCCCGCGATTTCCAGCAGCTGCGCTTCGACTTCCTCAACCGCAATGCGGGCAAGGACCCGCAGGCGGCGGTGGAGAAGTGGCTCGACGCCAACCGCGACCGCGTGGCGCAGTTCGCCGCACTGGTCCACCGCGCGCGACAGGCACCGGTGGCGGGTGCCGCGATGCTGGCGCAGATCGCCGGACAGGCACGGGTGCTGCTGGCGCGGTAAGGCCGCGACGAACCCGTGACGTCACCCCAGCGCAGGCTGGGATCTCCGGCGGCGAGGGGCGCGCTTCGTTACCGCGAGATCCCAACCTTCGCCGGGATGACGTTCGAGGCGGGGAAGGGGGCGGACATCACACCAGCCCCGCCCCCTGCAAAACCCCTACGTCACCCCAGCGAAGGCTGGGGTCTCGCGCGGCGAGGCGCGCGCTTCGTTACCGCGAGATCCCAGCCTTCGCCGGGATGACGTTCGAGGCGGGGGGGGGTAGGCATCACACCACCCCGGCCCCTGCAAAACCCCCTACGTCACCCCAGCGAAAGCTGGGGTCTCGCGCGGCGAGGCGCGCGCTTCGTTACCGCGAGATCCCAACCTTCGCTGGGATGACGTTCGTGGCGGGGAAGGGGGCGGACATCACGCCAGCCCAGCCCCCTCCAGCCGCACCACCGGCAGCATCGCCCCGACAGGCGCCGGCGGCAACGTCAGCGTCAGCCCCTCGGCCGTCCGCTGCATCCTGACACTCCCTCCACCGAGCAACGTCGCCCGCTCGATCCGCCCCGCCGCGCGCGTGCCCAGCGCCGCGACGGTCACCGGCCCCTCCGGCCAGCCGAGGAAGATCGCGTTGAGCGCCCCGCCCCCCGTCGTGAACCGCACGTCGCGCGCGCCGAGCTTGTCGACCTGTCCTTCGTTGAACATGCCGCCCGCCAGATCGGTCGGTCCCTCGCCGAACATCCGCCACGGCCGCGTACCATAGATCGCAGATCCATTGACGCGCAGCCACGCGCCGATCTGGTCGACGATGCGCTCCTCCTCGCTGTCGATCGATCCGTCGCCGCGCACCGGCACCGACAGCAGCAGATTGCCGTTCTTCGACACGATGTCGGCCAGCCGCTGCAACACCGCGCGCGCGGGCACATAGGATTTCTCGTCGAAGCGGCGGCGGTTGTAATGCCATTCGCCGATACAGGTACAGGTCTGCCATGGTTCGGGCCGAAGGCGGTCGGAAAAGCCACGTTCGATGTCCTCGACCAATGCCTGCCGCTGGAACGCGGTCAGTTGCTTGGCGGTGAGCACGACATCGGCACGACCGGACCGCCTGGCGGCATGGTTGTAGAAATGGGCGATCGCCTCCAGCCCGACGGGGCCGAACGGCACGCCGAAATCGTCGAAATAGACGAGATCGGGGTCATAGCGTTCGACCAACGCCTTTTGCCGCGCCAGCCAGGTCGCGACGAAGCGCGGATTGGCGGCCGGCGCGAATTCCATCCACCGCCCGCTGGTCGCGCCGGCCCATGCGTCCATCTGCGCCTTGGTGGTAAAGCCGTCGGGCGCGGCCATGGTCTCGCCGGTGTACAGTTCCTGCGGGTCCAGCCCGTCCCACCATGTGCCGGCGCCATCCGCCTTGGTCAGCCGCGCCGCGTCGTAACGCTGCCCGGCCCGCGGTCCTTCGGGATCGTAATTATAGGCGACCTGATACCAGTGCCACGCATGGCTCGCATGGTTGCTGACGCCGAAGCGCAGCCCTTCCGCCCGCGCCGCATCCCGCCAGCCGGCGATGATGTCGCGCTTCGGGCCGACGCGCGTACTGTTCCAGCCATGTGGGCTGTCGAACAGGTCGAAATTGTCGTGGTGGCACGCCATGCCGACGAAATATTTCGCACCCGCCGCCTTGTAGCGTCGGACCAGCGCCGCCGGGTCCCAGCGTTCGGCGCGCCATCCACCGATAATGTCCATGAAGCCGGTATCGGCTGGATGGCCATAGCGCTGGACGTGCAGGTCGTACGGCCCGCGCCCTTGTTCGTACATTTGCCGCGCATACCAGTCGCCGGCCTCGGGCACGCATTGCGGCCCCCAATGCGCCCAGATGCCGAACTTTGCATCGCGGAACCATTCGGGCACGGCATAGCCATCGGCCAGCGACGACCAGTTGGCCTGCATCGGCGCGGCGCGTGCCGCGACCGGTCCGGCGGCGGCGATGGCGGCGGTGCCGCGCAGGAATTGGCGTCGTTCCATAGACATCCCTCCCGATTTGCGGCCGGTCGTTCCGGTCCGCGCTCGCTACCCATGATAGCGCTAAGAATTATTTGTATGACATAGATATCGTGGGTAAAGAGCGGTGACAACGCTGTCGGCTACCGGGCCAACCGGTACGGACGAACGGCGAGGGCACGAAGCGGGGAGAGCGGTATGGCGGCGTGGCGCAGATGGGCGATGGCGGGGGCGGCGCTGGCGATGGTCGCGGCTCCGGTCGCAATCGCGAAGCCGGGCGACGCGCCGGTTCTGGTGCGCAAGGATGGCCGTCACGCGCTGCTGGTCGATGGGCAGCCGTTCCTGATGCTGGGCGTACAGGCGAACAATTCCAGCAACTATCCCGACATGCTGCCACAGGTATGGCCGATGGTCGAACGGCTTCACGCCAATACGCTGGAGATTCCGGTCGCGTGGGAACAGATCGAACCGGTCGAGGGCCAGTTCGACTTCAGCTATCTCGACGCGCTGCTGCCGCAGGCGCGCCAGCACGGCGTGAAGCTGGTTCTGCTGTGGTTCGGGACGTGGAAGAACACGTCGCCCGGCTATGTCCCCGCATGGGTCAAGACGAACAACGCCCGCTTCCCCCGAATGCGGACCAGGGAGGGCAAGACGCATTACGCGCTGTCGCCGCATGGGCAGGCGACGTTCGAGGCGGACAAAAAGGCGTTCGTCGCGCTGATGCGCTACCTGAAGGACCACGACCCCGACCACAATGTCATCATGGTCCAGCCGGAGAACGAGACCGGCGTGTACCAGCAGGCACGCGACTATTCGCCCGAGGCTAACCGCCTGTTCGCCGGCGACGTGCCCGCCGAACTGGCGAAGGCGACCGGCAAGCGCGGCAACTGGACTTCGGTCTATGGCGACAATGCCGAACCGGCGTTCAACGCCTGGTACACCGCGCGCTATATCGACCGGATCGCTGCTGCCGGTAAGGCGGTGTGGCCGCTGCCGATGTACGTCAACGCGGCGGTCGGCGGTCCCTTCGCCCCGCCGGGCAAGTCGGGTGGCGCGAGCGGCGGTCCCGACTGGCAGGTGATCGATGTGTGGAAAGCGGCGGCGCCGAACATCGATGCCGTCGCGCCCGATCTCTATACCCGCAGCGCCAAGGACTATCTGAAGTTCCTCGACCATTATGCGCGGCCCGACAACGCGTTGCTGGTGCCCGAAACCGGCAATGCCGCCGACTTTGCGCGCTTCCTGTGGCCGACCATCGGGCGCGGCGGCATCGGCTGGGCACCGTTCGGCATGGATGCGACCGGCTATTCCAACTATCCGCTGGGCGCAGTGACGCTGGACGATGCGACGATCGAGGCATTCGCCAGCAAATACCGCTTCCTGAAACCCATGGCGCGCGGCTGGGCGACGCTGGCGTTCCGGCATCCCGGCTGGGGCACGGCCAAGGGCGCGCCGGATGCCGAGCAGAGCAAGGTCATGGGCCGGTGGAGCGTGTCGGCCAAATATGGCGAATGGCAGTTCGGATCGATGGATTCGCCATGGCTGAAGGCCGAACCGCCCGCCGCCGCCGCGCAGCCGGTCGGCGGGGCCGCCGTCCTGCAACTGGCGCCCGACCAGTTCCTCGTCACCGGCACCGATGTCCGCGTGTCGTTCGACGTCGCGGACAAGACGCGCGGCGACACCGCGATGCTCCTCAAGGTCGAGGAGGGGACGCTCGCCGATGACGGCAGCTTCCGCGCCCGCCGGGTGATGAACGGCGACCAGACCGATTACGGATTGAACTTCACCGCCCAGCCGATGCTGCTGCGCGTGACCATGGGAACGTACCGCTGATGAAGACGCTTCGCTGGACCCTGTTGTCGCTGGCCCTGTCGGCCTCGCTTCCGGCGCTCGCCGCCGATGTGGCGAAGGTGCCGGGCGGCGTCGTCGTGACCCCCGATGCGGGTCCTGCCAAGCGGGTGCGGGTGCTGGTCTATGGTCCCGACCGCTTCCGCGTGACGGCGGTGCCCGACGCACAGCTCGACACGCCCGACAGCCTGATGGTGACCGCCAAGCCGGCGGGGGACTTCACCGTGACCCAGACGCGTGGGCTGGTGGTGGTGAAGGCGCCGGGCGGATCGGCCGAGATCGACCTCGACGACGGACAGGTGCGCTTTCGCGATGCCGCCGGCAAGCTGACGCTGGAGGAAGCACCGCGTGCCGGGTTCACCCCTGTCACCGCCGGCGGTGAAAAATTCGTGGCCGTCCGCCAGCAATTCAATCGCGGGACGGACGAAGGTTTCTACGGTCTGGGCCAGCATCAGAACCGGCAGATGAACTATAATGGCGAGGACGTCGAACTCGCCCAGCACAATATGGACATCGGCATCCCGTTCGTCGTGTCGACGAAGAATTACGGCGTCCTGTGGGACAATAACGGCATCACCCGCTTCGGCAATCCGCAGGCGTATCGGCTGGTCGGCGACGGCATGAAAGTGACGTCGGGCGGCAAGCCCGGCTGGCAGGCGCAATATTATCTGGGCGACCGGCTGGCGGTGACCCGGACCGAGCAGACGATCAACTATCAGTTCATCAAGGATCAGGCGAACTGGCCTGCCGCTGCCAAGGCGCAGACGGTCGCGGCGACCACGGGTCAGAACACCGCCGGCAATGCGGTGCAGACGCAGAAGGTCGTGTGGACCGGCACCGTCCTGCCCGCGGTCACCGGCGTCCAGAAATTCCGCCTCTATTCGTCGAGCTATGTGAAGGTGTTCGTCGACGGCAAGGAGGTGCTGAACCGCTGGCGGCAGAACTGGAACCCGTGGTTCCACAATTTCGACCTGCCGATGACCGCGGGCAAGGCGGCGGAGGTCCGGATCGAGTGGGAGCCGAATGCCGGCTATATCGCGCTGTTCCAGAACGATCCGCTGCCCGCACCCGACCGCCATTCGCTATGGTGGTCGTCGGACGTCGCCCATGCGCTCGATTATTATTATGTCGGGGGCAAGGACATGGACGGCGTCATCGCCGGCTATCGCGCGCTGACCGGCAAGGCGGCGCTGATGCCGCGCTGGGCCTATGGCTTCTGGCAGAGCCGCCAGCGCTACAATACGCAGGACGAACTGCTGGGCGTGGTGCGCGAATATCGCAAGCGCCGCCTGCCGATCGACAATATCGTACAGGACTGGTTCTACTGGCCCGAGGACCAGTGGGGCTGCCATTGCTTCGACGGAAAACGTTTTCCCAACCCGCAGCAGATGGTCGACGAAATCCACACCAACGACGCGCGGATCATGATTTCGGTGTGGCCGAAATTCTATCCGAATACGAAGAATGCGCGGGAACTGGCCGCCAAGGGCTATCTCTATCAGGGTAACCTGATCGCGAAGGAACGCGACTGGGTCGGCAAGGGCTATCTCAACACCGACTACGACCCCTATGCTCCGGAAGCGCGCGCGATCTATTTCCGGCAGATGAAGGAGGCGCTGGTCGACAAGGGCTTCGACGCATGGTGGATGGACGCGACCGAGCCGGACATCCATTCGAACCTGTCGATCGAGGAGCGCAAGGACCGGATGGGGCCGACCGCGCAGGGGCCGGCGGAAGAGTTCTTCAACAGCTATCCGCTGGTCCATGCCGAGGGCGTGGCCGATGGCCTGCGCGCCGCGAAACCCGATGTGCGGCCGTTCATCCTGACCCGCTCGGGCTATGGCGGCATCCAGCGCGCCAGTGCCGCACTCTGGTCGGGCGACGTCGCGTCGCGCTGGGACGATCTGCGCGACCAGATTTCGGCCGGGGTCAATTTGTCGATGTCGGGCGTACCCAACTGGACGCATGATATCGGCGGCTTTGCGGTCGAGGATCGCTATTCCAAAAAGGACCCGGCGCATCTGGCCGAATGGAAGGAGCTGAACCTGCGCTGGTTCCAGTTCGGCGCGTTCAGCCCGTTGTTCCGCAGCCATGGCGAGACGCCGTTCCGCGAAATCTATGAACTGGGCGCCAGTGATCCGGCGCTGTATCAGGCGCTCGGCAACTACGACCGGCTGCGGTATCGGCTGCTGCCGTATATCCTGTCGCTGGCGGCCGAGAATTGGCACCGCGACGGCACGATGATGCGCGGGATGGTCATGGACTTCGCCGCCGACCGCAAGACATGGGGGCTGGACGACCAGTATATGTTCGGATCGGCGTTCCTCGTGGCGCCGGTGACCGCGTTCGGTGCGCGCAGCCGGCAGGTCTATCTGCCCGCCGGGGCCGACTGGTACGACTTCGCGACGGGGGCGTATGTGAAGGGCGGCCGGACGATCACCGCCGCCGCGCCGCTCGCGACCATGCCGCTCTATGTCCGGGCGGGATCGATCGTGCCGACCGGTGCGGCGGTGCAGTCGACCGCCGAGCAGCCCGACGGGCCGTATGTGCTGCACGTCTTCACCGGCAAGGACGGCGCCTACACGCTGTTCGAGGATGACGGCCTTTCCGAGGGATACCGCAAGGGCCAGTCGGCGCAGATCCCGGTGACGTGGAACGAGGCGGCGAAGACGCTGACGATCGGCGCACGGCAGGGCAGCTTCCCCGGCATGGTTGCTCAGCGGGCGATGTCGGTGCGCTTCCACACGCCGGGCAAGGCGGTCGCGCCGGACTTTGCCGACAACAAGGCGACGACGTTCGTCTATGACGGGCGGGCGGTCAGCGTGCCGCTCGCGGGGCGGCCCACGGTGCGCTAACAACCGATACGTCACCAGCGCAGGCTGGGGTCTCTCGCGGCGAGGCGTGCGCTGCCGTAACAGGGAGCTCCCGGCATGCGCCGGGATGACGTTGCTTTGTGGAGGGAAGGAAGCAGCATGGCAGAAGCGCATCGGATCGCCTTCGGCACGCTGGACGGCGCCCCGGCGGAGGCAGTCGAGCTACGCGCCGGTGCGCTCTCGGCGCGAATCCTGCCGCTGGGCGCTACGCTCCAGTCGCTCTGCGTCCCCGATCGTGACGGCAATAGCGCCGACGTCGTGCTCGGCTTCGACTACATACAATCCTATCGCGACCGTCCGTCGTGGTTCGGGGTGAGCGTCGGGCGCTACGCCAACCGGATCGCGCACGGACGCTTCACCCTCGACGGCAAGACCTACGCGCTGGAAACCAACAACGCGCCCAATCATCTGCACGGCGGATCGGACGGGTTCGACCAGCGGCTCTGGGACATTGCGGAAATCGGCCATGACGACGACGCGGCATGGGTGCGCCTGACGTTGACCAGCCCGGACGGCGACGCCGGCTATCCCGGCACGCTCCATGCCAGCGCGACCTATACGCTCACCCGCCAAGCACTCACCATCGCCTATGCCGCGACGGCCGACGCGCCGACGGTCGTCAACCTCACCAACCATGCGTTCTTCGATCTGGGCGGGCAGGGGGAGGCGATGCACCACCTGCTGACCATCGAGGCGGACGCGTTCCTGCCCGTCGACGCGACCTCGATTCCGACCGGCGAACGCCGCGCGGTGACGGGTACTCCGTTCGACTTCCGCTCGCCCCACGCCATTGGCGAACGCGTGCGCGACGGGCGCGACGGGCAGATCGCGATCGGGCGTGGCTATGACCACAATTTCATCCTGCGCGGGCGACCGGGCGTGCTGCGACCGGCGGCGGTGCTGGCCGATCCGGCATCGGGGCGGGTGATGGAATTGTCGGTGACGGCCCCCGGATTGCAGCTCTATGCCGGCAATTTCCTGAACGGTGCGCAGGCGGGCAAGGGCGGGCGGCTGTACCGGCAGGGCGATGCCGTCTGTCTCGAACCGCAGGCATGGCCCGATACGCCGAACCGCCCTGACTTCCCCTCGGCCCGGCTGGACCCCGGCCAACGCTGGGAAAGCGTGATGCGCTTCGCCTTCTCGTCACGATAACGGTGTCGGCCGCACCGCCGCAACGATGTTGCGCGGCGCACAACGCGCCTTGACGAAATCGGTTGCGTTTGCGAACGACCCCTTATGAAGACCCCCCTTCTCCTCGCCGCGACTGCCGCGGCCTTCGCCCTTTCGGCCTGCGGTCAGCAGCAGCCGGAACAGCTCGACACCCGCGCGCCCGATCCGCTGGCATCGCAGCTCGCCAACCGCGCGCCGGTTGAACTTCCGCCGCCCGTCAAGGCAAGCGTGACCTTCCGCTGCAAGGACAACAGCCTCGTCTATGTCGACTTCTTCGAAGGCGACACCCAGGCCAATTTCCGCGCGAAGCAGGGCGAAATGCCCGTCCGCCTGAAGGCCGAGGAAAAGGGCAAGCCCCTGACCGCCGAAGGCGGCTACAGCCTGACCGGCACGCCCAAGAGCATCACCCTGACCCAGCCGGGCAAGGCTGCCCAGACCTGCAACGCCTGATCCGATTGCCGGTGGCGGCTCCCTTCCGGGCCGCCATCGTTCGACAGCCTCACGGCCGGCGGAGCGATCCGCCGGCCGTTTCTTTTTCGGTGACGGGGCGTTTGCTGTCCCCCCAAGAACGTCACCCCAGCAAAGGCTGGGGTCTCTCACGGCTCCTGCCGCGCCCGATCGCCGGCAGACCCCAGCCTGCGCTGGGTAGGCGCTGGTGGCCCGGAAGATCTGCCCGGCGGTCCGCCCTCAATATTTCACTCGCGTCGCGCGCAGCTTGTAGCGCTTGAGCGCGTCCTGCACGCTGCCGCTGCCCGCCAGATGGCCGGCACCCACGGCGACGAACACCGTTCCCGGGCGCTTCATCCGCTCCTCGATCCACTTGGCCCACCGGGCATTGCGGTCAGTCAGCAGCACGCGCTTCAATTCGGGCGAGACGGTCATCTCCTCGTTCATCGTCGCGGCCAGCGCGTCCGGGTCGCCGCGGCGCCACTGGTCGACCATCTTGTCGATCGACTGGCCGGCGGTCGGCAGTTCCTTGATCGTTTCGGTCAGGAAGGTGACCTGCGCCGCATCGGACAGCGAATCGAAGAAGCCGAACTGCTGTTCCAGCGTCTCGAGACCGGTGACCGGCTTGCCCGCGGCCTTTGCCGCCTGCGAAATCGCCTGTTCCGCGCCGCTCGCCGGGTCGTAGCCCTGCTTCTGCAGCGTCACCAGCGTCAGCGTCGACGCGGCGAACCACGGATCGAGCTGTTCCAGCGCGCCGGCGGGAAGCCCGGCATCGGCCACGGCCTTGGCATAGGCCGGGCGTTCCGCCTCGGGCAGCTTTTCGCTGAGTTTCGGACCGGTCACGTTCACCGCCGACTTCATCACCGCCGCCTGCGCCTGTTCCTGCGTCGGCATCGGGATTTCCAGCACGACCTCGTTCGATTTGTCGAACGCGCTGCGCACCGCTTCGTCGAACCACGACAGGCCGGGCTTCAGGACGTGGATCGTCCCGAACAGATAGATGGTCGTGTCCTTGTCCTTGACCACCCACAACGCAGGATCAGCCTCACCCGCAGGCAGGTCGGCGATCGGGGCCGTCGGCTTGGGGGCGGTCTGTCCCCAGACGGGCGCGGCGGTCAACAAACTGAATGCGGCGGCGAAACGCAGCAGGATCGAGGACATCATCGTCTCCATGGCGCCGGTGGTGCCGGCTATCCGCTCGTCATAGCAGCGCGGCGGGACGGCGCGACAGAAGATTTGCCGTTCATCGATATCGCAGGAACGTCCGGTCACCGCGCTTCGTTGAGCCGATCCATTCACCTGATTTCAGGGCCTTGCCGGGAATTCCGCGATGTCGAACGCTTCCGCCTCCGATCCGTCCGACGCCGGGCAAGTGCGCGTTCCGATCGGCCCGGTCGCCGCCGCATCGGCGGGCAAGGTCGCTACGACATCCCTGCTGTTCATCACGTCGGACGAGGTGCGGGCGGCGGCACTGGCCGATGTGCTAACGGCCTTCGCTCCGCAAGCGACGGTCGTCCATCTGCCCGCGAGCGACGCGTTGCCCGGCGACGACGCGCCCGCCTCGCCCGGCAATGCCGGCGCGCGGGTCGCGGCGCTGCGGCGGCTGCGCATCGCCCAGGGTGAGGGTCGCACGGTCGCGTGCATCACCACGCCGGAGGCGACGGCGCTCCGCATCGCCGCGCCCGCCGACTTCGACGCCGCCCCACCGGTCCTGCGCGTCGGCGACGCCATCGACCTTTCCGACATTGCCGGGCGGGCGGAGGAACTGGGCTATGTCCGCGACGACCGGGTCGACGAACCGGGCGAGGTCGCAGTGCGCGGCAGCGTGATCGACGTCTTTCCCGCCGATGCCGAACGGCCGATCCGCATCACGGTCGAGGAGGATCGCATCGCATCGATCCGCAGCTACGACCCGGTGACGCAGCGCGGCGATACCGACCTGCCCGAGGTGACGATCGGTCGCGCGGCGGAACCGGCAATGGGGGAGGGCGCGACGTTGCTCGACCATCTGCCGGACGCGGCGGTGGCGATGGACGGCGATGCGGGCAAGCGACGCGCGCGTTTCCTCGATCTGGCGCAGGACGCCACCCGCCGTCGCCGCCGCGATGCCGCGTCGCTGGTCGACACGGCGAACTGGGATGCGGTGCTCGGCAAGCGCGAGCGGATCGCCCTGCCCGATGACGTGGCGGAACCGCCCCGCTTCGTCACCGCCCGCGCGCCCGCACGCGCGTTCGGCAAGTTCGCGCGCGAGGTGCTGGAGGAACAGCGGCTGGTGCTGGCCGGCAGTCCGCGCGATCTGCGCTTCCTGCGCAAGAAGCTGGCGAAGCTCGCCCGTACCGAACCGGTGACGATCACGTCGTGGCACGAAGCGGTCGCGGCCAAGCCCGGCGCCGCGATGCTGCTCACCGCGCCGCTCGATCGCGGGTTCGTGATCGATGGTGTGACGGTAGTGACCGGCGGCGACCTGCTCGGCGGTCGTGCCCGCGGTGACGAACTGGCGGCGGCCGGCGCCAACCCGCTCTTTGCCGAAGCCGGAGAACTGCGCATCGGCGACGTGATCGTGCACGAGGATTTCGGTATCGGCTGCATCGCCGGGCTGGAGGCGCTGCCGGGCGAGGCGGCGGGTGACGCCATTGTCCTGACCTATGCCAAGGGCGCGCGGCGGCTGGTGCCGGTGATGGAGGCCGATCGCATCTGGCGCTATGGCGCGGACGGCGATGCGGTGACGCTCGATGCGCTGGACGGCGCCAGCTGGCAGAAGCGGCGCGGTGCGATCGACACCGCCATCGCCGACAGCGCGCGCGAACTGGCGGCGATCGCCGCGACCCGCGACCAGCAGCGCGTCGACCCCATCGAGGTCGACATCGCCGCATATGAACGCTTCGCCGCCGGTTTCCCCTTTACCGAAACCCCGGATCAGGCCCGCGCCATCGCCGCCGCCCGCGCCGATCTGGCCGCCGGGCGCCCGATGGACCGGTTGGTGATCGGCGATGTCGGCTATGGCAAGACCGAGGTTGCGCTTCGCGCCGCCGCCATCGTCGCCTTGTCCGGGCGGCAGGTCGCCATCGCCGCGCCGACGACGGTACTGGTCCGCCAGCATGTCGAAACCTTTCGCCGCCGCTTCGAAGGCACGGGGATCGAGGTCGCCGGCCTGTCGCGGCTGTCCGACGCGGCGGAGAAGAAGCGGGTGAAGGCCGGCCTTGCCGACGGATCGATCGGCGTGGTCGTCGGCACGCAGGCGGTGGCGGGCAAGGGCGTCGCCTATCATGACCTCGCGCTGACCGTGATCGACGAGGAACAGCGTTTCGGCGCGAAGGACAAGGCGCGGCTGCGCGAGATGGCCGATCATGTGATGACGCTGTCGGCGACCCCGATCCCGCGTACGCTGCAAAGCGCGCTGATCGGGTTGCAGCAGCTGTCCGTCCTCGCCACCCCGCCGGCGCGGCGTCAGCCGATCCGGACCGCAGTCGCGGCGTTCGACGAGGTGACGGTCCGTACCGCGCTGCTGCGCGAACGCACGCGCGGCGGGCAAAGCTTCGTCGTCGTCCCCCGGATCGAGGATATCGCCCCGCTGGAGGAACGGCTGCGCAAGCTGGTCCCCGACCTCCACCTGATCGTCGCGCATGGCAAGATGCCGGCGGCGGAGATCGACGCGGCGATGGTCGGTTTCGCGGAGGGCGAGGGCGACGTGCTGCTGGCGACCAACATCATCGAGGCCGGACTGGACGTGCCGCGTGCCAATACGATGATCGTCCACCATGCCGACCGCTTCGGCTTGTCGCAGCTCCACCAGCTGCGCGGGCGCGTCGGGCGCGGCGGGCGGCGCGGGCAAATCCTGCTGCTGACCGATCCCGACCAGTCGATTGCCGAGGCCACGCTGAAGCGCCTGCGTACCTTGCTGGCGTTCGACCGGCTGGGTGCGGGCTTCGCGATCAGCGCGCGCGACCTCGACCTGCGCGGGGCGGGCGATCTGGTAGGCGAGGCACAGGCCGGGCATATGAAGCTGATCGGCATCGACCTGTACCAATATCTGCTCGGCCGGGCACTCCGGGCCGAACGCGGCGAGAATGTCGACCGGGTCGTTCCCGAACTCCATGTCGGTATCGCCGGTCGCCTGCCGGAGAGTTGGATCCCCGAGGCGGAAGTGCGGCTGATGCTCTATGGCCGGCTGGCACGGATCGAGGAGGAAGGCGCGCTTGATGCGTTCGAAGAGGAGCTGGAGGACCGGTTCGGCACGCTGCCCGAAGAGGCACGGCTGCTGATCGAACTGGCGCGCGTCCGTCTGATGGCGCGGGGTGCTGGCGTGGCCAAGGTCGATGCCGGTCCCGCCGCGATCGCGCTCACCCCGCAGCATCGTCGTGATGCGCCCGAGGGGATGACCGAAAAGAACGGCCGCTGGATCATGCCGGCGCGGATCGACGATCCCGAGGAACGGTTGGCGAAGGTCGGTGAGGTACTGGAGGCGGTGGCGGCGTAACTTCGCTGGCGTTGCGCCCGATCCTGTCCGATGCTGCGGTCATGACGAAAGCGATCTTCATCACCGGCGGCGGGTCGGGCATCGGACGCGCGGTGGCGCAATTGTTCGCGGGCAAGGGCTGGCGCATCGGCATCGCCGACGTGAACGCCGCCGGCCTGGCGGAGACGGCGGCATCGTTACCGAGCGGCGCGGTGACCTTCGTGTTCGACGTGACCGATCGCGCGGCGTGGGATGCGCCGCTGGCGGAGTTCGCCGAGGGCGGCGGGATCGACGTGCTGTTCAACAATGCCGGCATCGCCTCGGGCGGCATCTTTGCGGAGATGACGCCGGACGCGGTCGAGCGGACCATCGCCGTCAACCTGACCGGCGTGGTGTATGGTGCGCATGCGGCTTATCGCTACCTGAAGGAAAGCAAAGGTTGCCTGCTCAACACCGCGTCGGCCGCCGGCATCTATGGGACGGCAGGCGCGGCAGTCTATTCGGCGACGAAGTTCGGCGTGCGCGGGCTGACCGAGGCGCTCGACGGCGAATGGGCGGCCGACGGCATTCGCGTCCGCTCGCTGATGCCTGGGTTTATCGACACGCCGCTGCTAGACGCGTCGCTGGCCGGCACCAACTATAATGTCCGGCAACAGGTTCGCGCGGCGGGGCTGGAGTTCACCCCCGTCGAGGTCGTGGCGCAGGCGGCATGGGACGCGGTGCAGGGCGATGCGGTCCACACGCCGGTCGGCCCGACCGCCAAACGGATGCGCTTCGCCGCACGCTGGATGCCGGGGAAGCTGCGCCAGCAGATGCGGCGGCGGTAGGCGGCTCCAACTCTCTACCGTTCGTGCTGAGTAGGGGCTGAGCGAAGTCGAAGACCCGTATCGAAGTACGTTGTAGCAAGCGGTCCTTCGATACGCCCCTTCGACAAGCTCAGTGGCTACTCAGGATGAGCGGAGTAGCCCTTGATCTATTCCACCAGCGCGTCGATCGCCTGCGCCATGTCGATATCGCGATCCGACAGCCCGCCCGCATCGTGCGTGGTGAGCAATATGTCGACCCGGTTGTAGACGTTCGACCATTCGGGATGATGGTCCGCCTTTTCGGCCAGCAAGGCGACCTGCGTCATGAACGCGAACGCCTGGCTGAAATTGTCGAAGGTGAAGCTTCGGACGATCGCGTCGCGGCTCGCGTCATGGTCCCAATCGGGCAGGCCGTCCAGCGCGTCGGCGCGCTCTGCCTGGCTCAGCGGTTCCATTCATGCCCTCCCTTGTCTCTCGATGGCGATGGCCTATTGCTTGGCCCATGTCCGATCAAGCGCGAACCGCCCCGAGTGCCGAAGAGATGGAAAAGCTCGCCCGCGCCGCGCTCGCGCGTATCCCCGAACCCTTTGCCGGCCACCTGTCCGACATCGTGCTGCTGGTCGAGGAGTTCGCCGATGACGAGACGCTGGCGGCGATGGAAATGGAGCCGTACGAGCTGACCGGCCTGTACCATGGCAGCCCGGTCGGTGAGAAATCGATGTTCGACGGCATGCGCTTGCCCGACCGCATCCATCTCTACCGCCAGCCCTTGCTGGCCGAATGGTGCGAGACCGGCGTCGATCTGGGCGACCTGATCGCCCACGTCGTCGTGCATGAGGTCGGCCATCATTTCGGCCTGTCCGACGACGACATGCACGCGCTGGAAGACGCTGTTTGACGCTGTCCTTCGCCGGGGTGACGGGCGTGCGCGGGGGGCGGACGCTGTTCCGCGACCTGTCGTTCGATCTTGGCCCCGGCGAAGCATTGTGGGTGCAGGGGCCGAACGGGGTCGGCAAGTCAACGCTGGTGCGGATCGCGACCGGGCTGTTGCCGGCGGCGGGCGGTAGCGTCGTGCGGGACGGTGCGGTCGCGCTGCTGGCCGAAGCGGCGGCGCTGGACGCCTCGGTGACCCTGCGAGCGGCGTTGGGTTTCTGGGCCGGACTGGACGGCGCGCGGGAGCGGTTGTCGGCCGCACTGTCGGCAATGGATATCGCCGCGCTGGCGGACGTGCCGGTGCGGATGCTATCGACCGGGCAGAAGCGCCGCGCCGCGATCGCCCGGGTCATCGCCAGCGGGGCGCCGCTGTGGCTGCTCGACGAACCGGCCAACGGGCTGGACGCGGCCTCGCTCGACCGGCTGGAGGCGGCGATCGCTGCGCATCGTGCGGCAGGCGGCGCGGTGCTGGTCGCCAGCCATGTCGCTGTCGCGCTGCCGGATGCGAAGGTCGTGACGCTGTGATCGCGCTGATCCTGCGGGAGTTGCGTATCGCGTGGAGCGGCGGCGGACTGCTGCTGCCGATCGCCTTCTTCCTGCTGGTCGCGACGCTGTTTCCCTTTGCCATCGGTCCCGATGCGGCGCTGCTGGCGCGGATCGGCGGCGGGGTGGCTTGGGCGGCGGCATTGCTCGCCGCTTTGCTGCCGCTCGACCGGCTGGTCGCGCCCGACATGGAGGGCGGGGTGGTCGATCAGCTGGTGGTTCGCGGGTGGAGCGAGACGAGCATCGCTGCCGCCAAGACGATCGGTCACTGGCTGGGTTTCGCCCCCGCCGTCATGCTGGCGGCCGCTCTGTCGGCGGCGCTGCTGGGGATGGACGGGCGGACGTTGCTCGCGCTGGAGATCGGGCTGCTGCTCGGCACACCGGGATTGGCGGCGCTGGGGGTGGCGACCGCCGCGCTGACGGCCGGCCTGCGCGGTGGCGGCGCGGTGGCGGGCCTCGTCATGCTGCCGATGACGCTGCCGCTGGTGATCTTCGGGGCGGGGGGGCTGGAAGGCGGGGCGGGGGCGATCAAGCTGCTGGCGGCGACCAGCCTGCTGCTATGCGTCGGCGGACCGTTGGTGGCGGGCGCTGCGATGCGGATCGGGAGGACTTAAGCCCCCCGCGCCGGGGAGGAGCTACCGGCGCCACCGCGAGAAAATCGCCGTTGGCAGGATCAACCCCCGCGTTTCCTCGCGCACGCCCAGTTCGCCGCATTCCACCGTGCCGCCGAGATCGCCGAGCGACTGGCGCAGCAATTCGCCGATCGCCAGCGCCGACATCCGGACCGCATAGACGGTGAGGAACAGGAAGCGTGACTCGCCGTCGAGCAGCTGCCGGCAATCGGCGATCAGACCGGGGAGATGCTCCTCCAGCTTCCACACCTCGCCATTCGGTCCGCGGCCCCATTTCGGCGGGTCGAGGATGATGCCGTCATAGCGCCGGGCACGCCGCACCTCGCGCGCGACGAACTTCGCGGCATCCTCCACCAGCCAGCGCACCGGCTTGTCGCTCATGTCCGACAGCGCGGCGTTGGCACGCGCCTGTTCGACCGATTTCTTCGACGCATCGACATGGACGACCCGCGCCCCCGCCGCCGCCAGCGCCAGGCTGCCGACGCCGGTATAGCCGAACAGGTTCAGGCATTCTGGATCGCTCGCCCCGTCCAGCCGCCCGCGCATCCAGTCCCATACCGGTGCCATGTCCGGGAAGAAGCCGAGGTGGCGGAACGGGGTGTTGCTCGCCGAAAAGCGCACCTCGCGCCATGTCAGCGGCCAGTCGCGCGGCGGTTGCTTGAAGAACTGCCAGCGCCCGCCGCCATCCTCGTCCGATCCCGGTACGAACTCGCCATGCGCGTCCCATTCGGACAGCGCCGGCGCCCACATCGCCTGCGGCTCCGGCCGGATGAAGCGGAACGGGCCATAGCGTTCGAGCTTGCGACCATGGCCGCAATCGATCAGCCCGTAATCGCCCCATGGCTCGCCGATAAGTGCGATCGGGTCCATCACGCGCGCGGCGTCGCCCGTTCGGCGATCCATTCCGTTACCGCCTCGAAGGTGGCGGGCAGGGTGACGTAGCGTTCCTCGCGCTCGAACAAATCGCCGACAGGCGGCGGCAACGGGGCGCGGGTGCCGATCGCGCGTTCGACCGCGTCAGGAAACTTCGCCGGATGCGCCGTCGCCAGCGTCACCATCGGCGCGTCGATCCCGCTGTCGAGCGCTGCGGCAAGGGCGATGGCGGTGTGCGGATCGATCGTCTGCGCGGCATGGTCGCATGCCCAGCGCATCGCCTGCGCCATGCGGTCGGCATCGACCCGCGCGCTCTGGAACAGCGACGCCGCACCCTGCTGCTGCGCATTGGTCAGCCGCATCGCCCGCGCCGATTCAAAACCGCGCATCTGCTCGCCCAGCGCCCGCCCGTCGCGTCCACCCAAGTCGTGCAGCAGTCGTTCGAAGTTCGAGCTGACCTGAATGTCCATCGATGGCGTCGCGGTCGGGGTCACCGTCGCGCTCGAATAGTCGCCGTTCGACAGCGCCCGGTGGAGGATGTCGTTGACGTTGGTCGCGACGATCAGCTTCGCGATCGGCAGCCCCATCTGCGCCGCGACATAGCCTGCGAACACATCGCCGAAATTGCCGGTCGGGACCGAGAAGGCGATCGCCTTGTCCGGTCCGCCCAGTCGTACGGCGGCATAGAAATAATAGACCACCTGCGCCATCAACCGCGCCCAGTTGATCGAATTGACCGCGGACAGGCGGAAACGACCCGAGAAACCGGCGTCGTTGAACATCGCCTTGACCAGCGCCTGCGCCGTGTCGAAGTCGCCTTCGATCGCGATGTTGTGGACGTTGGGCGACAGCACGGTCGTCATCTGCCGCCGCTGCACGTCGGAGACGCGGCCAGCCGGATGCAGCATGAAGATGTCGATATGCTCGCGACCCGCCACCGCGTCGATCGCCGCCGACCCGGTGTCGCCGCTGGTCGCGCCGACGATGGTCAGCCGTTCGGTCGTGCCGGTCAGGAACTTCTCGAACAACAGCCCGAGCAACTGCAACGCGACGTCCTTGAACGCCAGCGTCGGGCCGTGGAACAGCTCCAGCAGCCACTGGTCATGGTCGAGCTGGACCAGCGGGGTCACCGCCTTATGACTGAACCGGCCGTACGCGGTTTCGCACAGCGCGCGCAGTTCGTCCTCGCTTAAAGACTCGCCGACGAACGGCAGCATCACCCGCACCGCCGTTTCGGCATAGCTCAGGCCCGCCAGCGCAGCGATCTCGTCGCGGGTCAGCGTCGGCCACTGCGTCGGGACATAGAGTCCGCCATCGCGTGCCAATCCGGCCAGCGTCGCGCCGGCGAAGTCGAGTTCGGGCGCATCGCCCCTGGTGCTGACATACCGCATGGCGCTGCGGTTAGCGGCTGCGCCGCCGAAGTGCCAGCAAGTATATGATGACCGCGGCCAAGGCGAAGCCGAACCATTGCAGCGCATAGCCCAGATGATTGTCGGGCAGGCTGGCCGGGTCGGGCCGGTGGCTGGGCGACAGGCCGGGCGCGGCATCGGCCGACACGATCATCGGCGCGGGCGGCGCGGCACGGCCGGTCATCCGGTCGAGCAGGGTCGGCCCGCCCGGCGCATGGCTGAGCGTCCCCGCCACCGCGCCGCCGCCCCAGACCGGACGCAGCTTCGGATCGGCCGCGACGCCCATGTCGACGCGGAAGCGTTGGCCGGTCGGCGAAAGACAGGCGGCGATGTGGCGATAGCCCGACGCGCCGTCCGCCGTGCGGCCGGCACCCATCGTCCACCCTTCGACCCGCGCGCAATGCGCGGTGACGCGCGCGAACAGCAGGTCGTCGGTGATCCGCGCCGGCAGCGGTCGGGCAGGCCGGTCGAGATTGGCGGTGGCGCGCGCGATCAGCACCGCCTTTTCGGTGCGGCGCTGCAACTGCCAGATGCCGAGTGCGATCATCGCGGCGACGGCGAGCAGCACGACCAATGTGGGAAGAACGGGCAGGCGCTTCATGGCCGGGGATCGATTTTGCCTTCGCGTGCGGCGTTACGATATTCGAGCGCCAGCAACATGCCCTTGGCGACCCGGAGCGAGCCGACCACGCCCCCGAGGGTCAGGGGTATCCACAGCAAGGCATGGACCCACCAAGGCGGCCCCAGCTTCAGGTCGAGCCAGATGGCGAGCACGGTGACGATCCCGCCCAGGATCAGCGTCAGGAACGCCGCCGGCCCGTCGCCGACATTGAACGCGGTGAAATCGAGCGAACAAGCGCTGCACCGGTCCGCAAAGGCGACGGTCCCGCTAAACAGCGTTTGCGCCCCGCAGCGCGGGCACAGGCCGCGCACGCCGCAGTCGAAGGGCGCGGGACCGCCCGCGCCCCTGTCGTCAGCCATCAGCCACCATGGATCGGCGCGCCCCAGCCGCCCCACACATAGATGACGACGAACAGGAACAGCCACACCACGTCGACGAAGTGCCAGTACCACGCGGCCGCTTCGAAGCCGAAATGCTGCTTCGGCGTGAAGTCGCCCTTATACGCACGGATCAGGTTCACCGCGAGGAAGATGGTGCCGACGAGGACGTGGAAGCCGTGGAACCCGGTCGCCATGTAGAAGGCGGCGCCATAGTTCAGGCCTTTGAACGGCATCGGCGCGTGGATATATTCGTACGCCTGGATGCAGGAGAACAGCGCGCCGAGCAGGACGGTGATCCACAGCCCCTTCTTGACGCCGTCATTCTCGCCCACGCCGATCGCGCCCCAAAGGCCTTTCAACGCACCGCCGCGCTGGTTGTGGATCAGCGCATGATGCGCCCAGGTCACGGTCGTGCCCGACAGCAGCAGGATGAAGGTGTTGAGCAGCGGCAGTTCGAAGGCGTTCAATACTTCGAGACCGGCCGGCGGCCACTGCGCGGCGACGGCGGTATTGCCCGCCTCGATCAGCGACGTGCCGTCTTCATGGCTCCACTGGACCGCCGCGGGGAATAGTGAGAAATCGAACCACGACCAGAACCAGCCGACGAAGAACATCACTTCCGACGCGATGAACAGGATCATGCCATAGCGCAGGTGGAGCTGCACGACCGGCGTATGGTCGCCCGCTTTCGCCTCGCGGATGACGTCCGCCCACCAGAAGCCCATGCAGGCGAGCGTGGCGATCAGCCCCGCGCCGAACACCAGCCCGCCCAGCGCCGCTTCGTTCATCCACATGACACCGCCCGCCGCAAGGGCGAAGGCGGCCAGCGAACTTGCCAGCGGCCAGATGCTGGGAGGAAGGATGTGAAAATCGTGGTTCTTCGCGCCTGCCATCATCCGTCCCTAACGCTGTCGCGCCTGTTCCGGCGCGTGATTGCGCGCGACCCTAGCTGTTCGTCGCGCCCGAATCCACCGGGTAAAATGTATAGGACAGCGTGATCGCGCGAATGTCCTTCGCATCCGGATCGTCATGGATCTTCGGATCGACAAAGAAGATGACCGGCATCCGCACCTTCTCACCCGGTTGCAGCGTCTGTTCGGTGAAGCAGAAGCACTGGATCTTGGTGAAATATTTGCCCGCCTGCGACGGCGTCACGTTGAAGGTCGCGGTGCCGGTGACCGGCCGGCCGGACACGTTCTTCGCGGTGAAGAACGCCATGTCGCGCGCGCCGATATCGACGGTTTCCGACGCGCGTTCGGGCTTGAATTCCCAGCCGAGCGCCGGGTTCGAGTTCGCGTCGAAGCGCACCACGACCTTGTCGCCGATGCCGCCGGGGGCCTGTTCGCCGCGTTGTGTGGTGCCGTTGAACCCGGTCACCTGACAGAACATGCGGTAGAGCGGCACGCTGGCGAAGCCGACTCCGGTCATCCCGACCACGGCGGCGGCGGAGAGCAGGGCGGTGCGCAGGTTGCGGGTCACGCGCCCATGCCCGCCCGAATCTTGACGATGGTGATCGCGAACATCAGCAGCACGAACGCGCCGAGCAGCCACGCCATCACCTTCGCCCGTTCGCGCTGGCGCGCGCGAATCCGATCGTCATGTTCGCTCATGCCGCCACCCACCGGTCGGCGACCAGCGCGCCGAACATCGCAAAGAGATACAGGATCGAAAACGCGAACAGCCGCTTTTCGGGCTTCATCTTGTCGTCTTGGGCCGTCGAGCGCGTCGCGACCTGCACCGCAAGCACGCCGAAGGTCGCGGTCAGCAGGCAGGCGGCGATGCCATAGATCGGTCCGGTCAGTCCCAGCGGCCACGGCGCCACGGCGACCGCCGCCATCGGAATGGTGTAGAGGCCGATCTGCGTCCGCGTCACCCGTTCGCCCGCGACCACCGGCAGCATCGGCACGCCGGCATTGGCGTAATCGGTCTTCACGAACAGCGCCAATGCCCAGAAATGCGGCGGCGTCCACAGGAAGACGAGGCTGAACAGCAGGAACGGCAGCAGCGCGACATCGCCGGTCGCCGCCGCCCAGCCGATCAGCGGCGGAAACGCCCCCGCCGCCCCGCCGATGACGATGTTCTGCGGCGTACGGCGCTTGAGCCACACGGTATAGACCAGCACGTAGAACAGGATCGACACGGTCAGGATCGCGGCGGCGGCGATATTCACCGCCAGCCCCATCAGCACGACCGAAAAGATCGCGAGGCCCACTCCGAAATGCAGCGCCGATTCGCGCTCCATCCGGCCGGCGGGCAGCGGGCGTCCCTGCGTCCGCTTCATCTTCGCGTCGAGATCGGCCTCATACCATTGGTTCAGCGCGCCCGCGGCACCTGCGCCGAGCGCGATGCACAGCACGGCGGTGAAGCCCAGCACCGGATGGATCGGCACCGGTGCCGCCAGCATCCCGCACAGGCCGGTGAAGACGACCAGCGTCATCACGCGGGGCTTGGTGAGGGCCAGAAAGTCGCGCCAGTCGGCGGGCAGGGTGATCGTCTGCGCGGTCATCGCCGCTGTATAGGGAGTTGTGGGGGCGGGGGAAAGCATTGCCCGCTTCGTCATTCCCGCGAAGGCGGGAATCGATACGCGCAACGTCCGTAGGGAGTCCCGACCGGCGCCAGTGGCTATGGAACCCCGCCTGCGCGGAGGTCACGATGGTGGAGGGCGTTGCCCTTACCTCCCCGTCACCCCGGGCTTGACCCGGGGTCCCGCTTCTTCTTTCGACCGTTGTAAAAGGCGGGACCCCATATCAAGTCCGGGGTGACGATTGGGCGCGCGCAGGGCCTTACCGCTTCCGCCCGTCATCCCGGCGCAGACCGGAATGACGGGGGAGGGACGGAAGCAGCCCCTTACCGGAACCTGCCCGAGAGCGAGACGCCGATGATCCGCGGATCGTTGAACACCGCGGCCATGTAATTCTCGATCACGCCCTTCAGGTTCTTCTCATTGGTGATGTTGCGCGCGAACACCGACAGCTCCCACGCATCCGACGGCGGGGCGTAGCCGATCTTCAACCCGCCTTCGAAATTGCCGTTCGCGGTGAATTCGGGCGCCCGGTACAGGGTGAACTGGGTATAGCCCTGCAGATTCCAGTCGGTCGCGATGAACACACGGCTGCCGTCGTTCAGCGGCTGGTCCCAGCGCGCGGTCAGGTCGAGCGTATATTCGGGCGCGTTGGGCAAAGGTTCGCCGTCGATCTGGGCAAAGACGTTGCTGCCGACGCGGATCGTCGGGTTCCGCACGGTGCAGACCACCTGACCGTTCAGCGCGCAGACCTGCGCGAACACGCGCTTGTCGCGGATCGCCGAATGCAGCCAGCTGCCGCCCAGGCCCAGCGTCAGCTGCGGCACCGGCTTCCAGTCCAGCTCGGCCTCGACGCCATAGGCCTGCGCCTTGTCGGCATTGAACAGCACGCCGTTGCCGTTCGAATCATTGCCGTTCAGCTGGATGTCCTTGACCCGGTAGCCGAAGACGGTGGCGTTCAGCCGCAGCGTGTTGTCGAGCAGGTTGCTCTTGAACCCGGTTTCGAACGACAGGATCGTTTCCGAATCGGCGGTCGTGAAATCGGCGTTGAACACCGCCGAGCGTCCCTGGATCGTCGGCCCGCGGAAACCGCGCGCGACGCGCGAATACAGGCTCAGCTCGTCGCTGGCCTTGTACAGCAGGCTCACGTCCCAGCTGGGTTCGGTCGACGACAGCTTGACGTCGGTGCGTCCGCGATAGGTGACGACGTTGGCGGCGGTGTTGGCGGTCTTCACCAGCCGGGTCCGCTTCGTGTCCTCGGTGATGCGCGCGCCCGCCGTCAGCGTCAGCCGGTCGGTGAAATCATAATGCGCCTGGCCGAACGCCGCCCATGACGTGTTGGTATCGCGCAGTCGCACCCAGTTGTTCGGGTTGCGCGCCGCCGTCGTCAGGAAGAATCCGCGCTGGTAGAATTCGGTGACGTCGCGATTGTCGAAATAGAAACCGCCCAGCTGGAAGCCGAACGGGCCGGTGCCGGTCGAGGCGAGGCGCAGTTCCTGCGACCATTGGTCGAGATCGCGGATATTGCCGCGGCTCTGGCCGAAACCGTTGGGAACACCATTGACCGGGAACAGCGCCGCCGCACCGCCATCGGTATCGCCCCGGCTCGACCCGCTGGTCGTCTCATAGGCGGTGATCGAGATCAGCTGGACGGCGCCGAAATCGAACGCCGCGCGCGCCGATGCGCCATAGGTGTCGTACGCCTGCGGATTGTTGCCGCCTTCGTCCAGTGCGACGCTGTCGCGTGGGGTCCCCGACACGTCGTTCGACCCGCGCTTCAATGCCGCCCGGTGGAAGATGGTCGAGGTGCCTTCGTACCAGCGGGCATGGCCCGACAGGTCGAGGGTGATCGCATCGGTCGGCTGGGCGCGCAGCTGCAGTCGCAGGTTGCGGTCGTCGAAGCCGCCCATCGCGTTCTTCTTGGGCGTCTGGGTATTGTCGGCGCTGAAGCCGGTGAAGCTGTTGTCGACCCAGTCGTCGCGGTGCTGGACCAGCGCCGACACGCGCACCATCAGCCCGTCGGCGATCGGTCCGCCGACGCCCGCATCGAAGCTGGCGCTGTTGTACGTGCCGTACGACGCCTGCGCGCGACTCTGGAAGGTGGCCGTCGGGCGGATCGTGTCGAACTTGATGATGCCGGCGGTGGTGTTGCGCCCGAACAGCGACCCCTGCGGACCGCGCAGCACTTCGACCTGCTGCACGTCATAGACCGGGTTCGATTTCAGCACGACATGTTCGAGGATCACGTCGTCCTGGATGACGGTGACCGGCTGCGACGCGCCGAGATAGAAGTCGATATTGCCGAGGCCCCGGATGTAGAAGCGCGGGAAGATGCGGCCGGTGGTCGTTTCGGCATAGAGGCCCGGAATACGCCCCGACAGCGACAGCAACGTGTCCTCGCCGCCCGACTGGAACTGGCGCAGATCGTCGCCGGTCGCGACGCCCACCGACAGCGGCGTGTCCTGCAACCGCTCCTCGCGGCGTTCGGCGGTGACGACGATGTCGTCGAGGCCGGCATCGTCGCCCGGCGTAGCGACGGTCGCGTCGGCCGGCGCCGTGGCGGTCTGGGCGAATGCCGGCGTCGCAAGCGCGACGAACGCGGCGCTGACGAGCAGCGGCAGGCGGGTCTTCATCTGGGTTTCCTTCCCTGTGGTCGACCGCCCGAGCGCAAACGCAAGGCCGCCCGGCGGTTCCCCCGAACCACCGGGCGGTTATCTGCTCGCATCGCGCTGCGGGCCGTCCCTGCCGCGCGCGCTAGGCGTATTTTATTTCGTTTCGATGACAGTCGTTCGTCCGCTCGCTCAGACGAAGCCTTGCGACCAGCTCGACCGGTCGTAATTGCCGATATTGGGCAGCACGGTCGTCAGGTCGCCGTCCGACACGCCGAACCAGCGCGCCAGCGTGGACGAATATTGGTCGACCGACATGGTCGGGACCAGCCGCCCTTGCCCGACATCGTCACTGGTGTTGTGGCCGATCGCCGGGGGCGCGCCGTAGAAGCGCTTGCCCTTCACCGCGCCGCCCATGACGAAGTGCATCGATCCCCAGCCATGGTCGACGCCGTTGCCGTTCGATGCCAGCGTCCGGCCGAAATCGGACCCGGTAAAGGTCGTCACCTTGTCGGCCACGCCCAGCGCGACCGTCGTATCGTGGAACGCCCGCATGGCGGAGGCGAGGCGGCCGAGCACCACCGGCTGTTGCGTCGCCAGACTGTCGTGCAGGTCGAACCCGCCCATCGACACGAAGAACACCTGCCGCTTGGTGCCCAGATCGCCCGAAATCGCGATCATCCGCGCGACCATCCGCAGCTGGTCGGCCAGCGAATTGCCGCTGGGGAACAGGTTGAACTGCGATTCGGGCACCCCGGCCAGCACGTTGGCGAGCTGCACCTGCGTATCCATCGCCCGCTTGTTCACCCGCGCATATTCGGTCGCGAACATGTGCGGATTGGTCTCGGTCATCATCTGGCGCAGCGCCGCCGCCGCCGTGCTCGACCCGTAGAGCGAGGTCGCCCCGCGCAGCAGCGATACCGGCCCGCCAGTGCCGACATTATACTGGATCGCCTGCCGCCCGGTCAGGAAGACCGCGTTGCCCGATGCGTTGATGCAGGTCATCGTCGCCGACCCGTTGCCCGACTGGTACAGGTCGCCGATCCGCCCGCCCCAGCCCGACACCGCGCCTTCGGGGCTGGACGCCTGAAAGAAGCTCTGCTGGTCGTTGTGGCTGAACAGCTTCGGGGGCAACCGCACCGACTTGTTCAGATATTGCGCGCGCGTCGTCGGCTGGATCAGCGTGCCGACGTTCAGCGCGACGGCCATGCGTCCGGCATCGAACAGCGGGAGCACCGGCGCCATCGCCGGAGCCAGCGCATAGGCCCGCCCGCCGAGATCCGCACCGGTCAGCGCCGTCGCGGCCAGCACGTCGCGACCCAGCGCCAGCCCGCCGCGCGCCGTCGCGTACTGCCCGTGCGACGTCGGGTCATAGGGGACCAGCGTGCTGTAATGGTCGTTCCCACCCGCCAAGAACACGCACACCAGCGCCTTGTAATCGGTAGCGGTCGCCGCCGCCGCCTCGCCGATCGCACCCAGCGTCGTGGCAAAGGGCGCGGCGACCCCGGCGATGCCGAGCGCGGCGGTGCGTTGCAGAAAGGCACGGCGCGACACGTCGTGCAGGATCGTCGGAGCGTTCATTTCAGCACCAGATAATCGGGGGAGGCGAGGGTCAGCAGGATCGCGACCCCGGTCCGGTTCAGCGTGGCGTTGTTGGCGGTCAGCGGGATGCTGTCGACGGCGGTACGGATCGCGGTCACCGTCGATGCGCGCAGCTGCCCGGCGGCCAGAATCAGGTTGACCTCGTCGACCAGTGCCCTGCTGTCCGATGCCAGCGCCATCATCGGTGCATAATCGGCCTTCACGTCGCCGGTGCCGCCGCCGACCAGCGACTGCATATAGTTCACATAGGCGATGTTGGTCTGTTCGCTGGCGATCTGGAATTCGGGCGCGGTCATCCCCGCCTGCGCCATCGGCGTGCCGGGCGGGGAATAGCCCGGCCGCAGGAAGCCGAACACGCTGGGCGCGCGGCCGATCGACTGGCCGAGGCGCGACGTCGTGTTGCTCGTGTCGCCGATCGCCCAGGCGTCGCTGGGCGAGGTCACGCCGAACGCGCGCGCCCAGTTGGTCAGCCGCTGCACCGGATCGCGCAGCCGGCCGGCGGTCGTGCTGGCCAGCGCCGCCGCCTCGTCGCGGGCTTCGGGGTCGAGCAGGATCGCGCGGATCACCGCCTTCATGTCGCCGCGCACGCCGCTGCCGTTATTGGCGAAGGCGGCGGCGACGCGCCCGACATAGCCACGGCTGGGGTTGGACGTGACCATCCGCTGAATCAGCTGCTTCGACACGAACGGCGCGACATTGGGATGGCGGAAGATGATGTCGAGCGCACCGTCGATCGCCGCGAACCCGCCGCCCGACACCGTACCGCCCAGAAAGCTGGCCGACCCGGTTTCGTTGGCGGATGCAGTGATGACCAGCGGCGAGCGCGTCCGGTCGGGCGTGCTGTTGTCGTTGTTCGCGAGGTTCAGCCCGGTGAACACCCGCGCCAGTTGCGACACGTCGTCCTGGGTATAGGTTTCCAGCGGCACACCGTTCGACGTGCGGACGGTGCCGTCCTGTTCCAGCTGGTATATGCCGAGCGTGAACAGCTGCATCAGTTCGCGCGCATAATTCTCGTCGGGCATCTGCCCGGTCGACGGATTGGCCTTGCGGCTGCCGATGAAGCTGAGGAACGACCCCATCGACGGGTTGCGCGTGATCGCGCCCAGCAGGTCGCGATAATTGCCGAACGCATGGTCGAGCAGCAGGTCGATATACCCGCCCATCGCAAAGGCACGCCACGACATGGTGATGCCGTTGATGCCGATGACGAGGAAGTCGAGCAGCGCCAGCGCGACCCGTTGCCGCAGCGGATCGCCACCGGCGATCGCCTGGCGCCAGACGCTGGGATCGTAGCCGTTCTGGCCGTTGATATTATTGTTGTTGGCGGCGTCGTTGTAATTCTTCGACATCAGCCAGTCCCAGTGGCTGGTGTCGCGCGGACGGGCGAACTGGGCGTCGATCCAGCCCGCAATGCCGGTGTTGAGCACCGCGTCGATCGACGTGCGGTTGGCGCCCATCGTCGCCTGCGCCAGGAACCGGCTGGCCCCCTGCGCAGTCAGCGCGGCGGTGGTCGGGCTGGGGCTGGGCGTGGGGGTCGGCGTCGGAGCCGGGGCGGGGACCGAAACGAGACCGCCGCCGCCGCTGCCGCTCGACCCGCCCGAATCGCATGCGGCCAGCAGGACCGCCGCGCTCAATACGCCATGCGTTTCGAACCGCGCACGCGGCTCTCGCGGCGCGGGGCAATCTCCCCCGGCCGGCTCTGGAATCGTTCTACCCTGAATTTCGTCGATGATCGACGGATCGCCCGACATCGGCATTCCCCTACGCACCCGTACTGCGGTGGTAGCGCCGTTATGGTTGGCAAATGCTTAAGAAAACGATTCTTTTTCGATCAACCGGGGTAAACGCCGCGATCGTACGGTCGGTTCCAAGTATTTTCGGATAATCATTACGATGTCGTATTGAACATCGGCCGGCCGATAGTGCCGTGGATGGCAAGGTGCATTGGGATGGAGACAAAAGAAAAACGCCCCGGATTGCTCCGGGGCGTTGTTTCGTTTCGCATTCGAAATGAAGATCAGTCGATCTTCGGCAGGGTTTCGAACTGGTGGAAGGGCGGCGGCGAGCTGAGCGTCCATTCCAGCGTCGTCGCCCCTTCGCCCCACGGATTGTCCGCCGCCTTGCGGCCGGCCATCAGCGAGACGACGATGTTGACGAAGAAGAACACCATGCCGATCGCCATGATGCCATATCCGGCCGAGGCGATGTGGTTGAAGAAGGCATAGGCATCCGGATAGTCCGGGTAGCGCCGCGGCATGCCCTGCGTGCCGAGGAAGTGCATCGGGAAGAACATGACGTTCACGCCGATGAAGAACACCCAGAAGTGCAGCTTGCCGAGCAGTTCGTTGTACATCCGGCCCGACATCTTCGGGAACCAGTAGTAGAAGCCGGCGAACAGCGCGAACACCGCGCCCAGCGACAGCACATAGTGGAAGTGCGCAACGACATAATAGGTGTCGTGCAGCACGTCGTCGACGCCGCCATTGGCCAGCACCACGCCGGTCACGCCGCCCACCGTGAACATGAAGATGAACCCGATCGCCCACAGCATCGGCGTGGGGAAGCGCAGGCTGCCGCCCCACATCGTCGCGATCCACGAGAAGATCTTGATGCCGGTCGGTACCGCGATCAGCATCGTCGCGGCGGTGAAATACATCTTGGTGTTCACGGAGAGGCCCGTGGTGAACATGTGGTGCGCCCACACGACGAAGCCGACCGCACCGATCGCGACCATGGCGTATGCCATGCCGAGATAGCCGAACACCGGCTTCTTGCTGAACGTCGCGACGATGTGGCTGACGATGCCGAAGCCCGGCAGGATCATGATGTACACTTCGGGGTGGCCGAAGAACCAGAACAGATGCTGGTACAGGATCGGGTCGCCACCGCCGGCGGGATCGAAGAAGGTCGTGCCGAACTTGCGATCGGTCAGCAACATGGTGATCGCGGCGGCCAGCACCGGCAGCGCCAGCAGCAGCAGGAACGCGGTGACCAGCACCGACCATACGAACAGCGGCATCTTGTGCAGGGTCATGCCCGGCGCGCGCATGTTGAAGATGGTGGTGATGAAGTTGATTGCGCCCAGGATCGACGACGCACCGGCAAGGTGCAGCGACAGGATCGCCATGTCGACGCTCGGCCCCGGTTCGCCATAGGTCGACAGCGGGGCGTACACCGTCCAGCCGGTGCCGGCGCCGCCGCCGAACATCGTGCTGCCCAGCAGCAGGAGAAAGGCGGGGATCAGCAGCCAGAACGAGATGTTGTTCATGCGCGGGAACGCCATGTCCGGCGCGCCGATCATGATCGGCACGAACCAGTTGCCGAACCCGCCGATCATCGCCGGCATCACCATGAAGAACACCATGATCAGGCCGTGCGCGGTGATGAGCACGTTCCAGAAATGGAGCGCCTGATCGCCTTCATGGCCCGACAGCCATGGCAGCCACTGGATGCCCGGCTCGGCGAGTTCGAGGCGCATGATGCCCGAAATCGCACCGCCGATGATCCCCGCGACGATCGCGAAGATCAGGTACAGCGTGCCGATGTCCTTGTGGTTGGTCGACATGAACCAGCGCGCGAAGAACCCCGGCTTGTGGTCCGCATCGTGATGATGGGTGTCGTGGCCATGCCCGTGCGCGTCGAACGCGTTGTGGCCGGAAAGGGCGGTATCGGTCATCTTACTGGTCCACATTGCCGACGCCGCCGCCGTTGCCGGTGGCGCGCTGGGTGGAGGGAGAGGCGGCTTCGGTCGCGTTGACCACCGGCACGTCGGCGGCTTCGCTCGCATTCGACGTGGCATCCGCGGTGTCGGCGCCCGGCTGCGGGATCACGGCGTTGCTGGGCGCGGCGGCTTCGGCCGCGCCGGGCAGCGTACCGCCCTTGGCCCGGATCCACTGGTTGAACTGCGCCACCGGCACTGCTTCGACCGCGATCGGCATGTATGCATGGCGCGCGCCGCACAGTTCGCTGCACTGGCCGAAATACAGGCCCGGCTTGTCGATGGTGAAGCTGGTCTCGTTCAGCCGTCCGGGCACCGCGTCGAGCTTCACCCAGAAGGCCGGGATCGCCCAGCTGTGGATCACGTCGCTCGCGGTGGTGATCAGGCGGATCGGCACGCCGACCGGCAGCACGATGCGGTTGTCCACCGCCAGCAGGCGCGGACCGTCGGCATCGGTGCGATACCGCTGTCCGGCGGCGACCTCGCCCCGTTCCTTCAGCATGTTGGCGGTCACCGACACGCCGCCATAATCGGGATATTCGTAGGACCAGAACCACTGGTTGCCGATCGCCTTGATCGTCACCGCATTGTCCGGCGCCGGCTTGAACTGGCGCGCGAGCAGCCCGATCGACGGCACGGCGATGGCGGCGAGGATCAGGACGGGTGCGGCGGTCCAGATGATCTCGATCGTGGTGTTGTGCGACGTCTTCGACGGGACCGGGTTCGCGCTTTCGCGGAAGCGGATCACGACATAGGCGAGCAGGAACAGCACCAGCAGCGAGATGCCGACGATCACCGGCATCAGGATGTTGTTGTGAAAGGCCTTCGCCTCCTGACCGTTCGGCGTGAACTGCGCCTGCAGGTCGACCGCGCGGTCGGACGGCTGGCCGATATGGGGCGTCGCGATCATGCGCGGCGATCCGTCGCTGTTGAGCGTCGGGTCCTGCACCGCTGCCGGCGCGGGGGCGTCGGCGGTCGCGGCGGGTGCCGCCTGTCCGGTCGGATTGGCAGCGGCCGATCCGGGGGGCGGTGCGCCCGCCTGCGGCGCGGTCGCGACCTCGCCGGACCCCGGCGTCACCGCTTTCGGGGCGGCGGCATGGGCGCTCCCCGCCAGCGCGGCAGCCGCCGCGAACATGAACATCCTCATCCCAATGCGTCGCATCGTGTCGTGTCACCCCGTTAGTGGGCACGCGGCACGCTTCTTGTTCGGCGTGGTCGCGTGCGGCGGGCGTTTGGAAACCCTAACCCACCGGGCTATACGCGGCATGTCGCCCGGCCTCAAGCGATGGTTGCGAACGCACCCCCGGCGGCAGTACAGGGCGCGGCACAAGGCAATGGGCGGGACGACAGCCATGAACGACGACGCGATCCTCGACGAATTCCGGCAGGCCGAAGCGCTGCTGGAGGGGCACTTCATCCTGTCGTCGGGACTTCGCTCGTCGCGCTACCTGCAATGCGCCCGCGTGCTGATGGACCCGCGCCGTGCCGCGCGGCTGTGCGACGAACTGGCCCGCCGCTTTCCCGCCGAACTGCGCGAGCGAATCGATGTCGTGATGTCGCCCGCCATGGGCGGGGTGATCGTTGGCCATGAAATGGGTCGCTCGCTGGGCGTGCGCGCCATGTTCCTCGAACGGCCGACCGGCACGTTCGAACTGCGTCGCGGCTTTCGCATCGATCCCGGCACGCGCGTGCTGATGATGGAGGACGTCGTGACCACCGGCCTCTCCTCGCGTGAGGCGATCGCCGCGATCCGGGCGGCGGGGGGCGAGGTGGTCGCCGCCGCATCGCTGGTCGACCGGTCGAACGGCTCGGCGGACCTCGGCGTGCCGTTCCTGCCGCTGATCCGGCTCGACGTGCCGAGCTATCATCCCGATGCGCTGCCCGCCGACCTCGCCGCCATCCCGGCGATCAAGCCGGGGAGCCGGGCGGCATGACCGCACCGTTGCGTCTGGGCGTCAACATCGATCACGTCGCGACGGTGCGTAACGCGCGCGGTTCGGGCTATCCCGATCCGGTCCGCGCCGCGCTGCTGGCGGCCGAGCATGGCGCGGACGGCATTACCGCCCATCTGCGCGAGGATCGCCGCCACATCACCGATGCCGACATCGCCCGGCTGTCGGGTGAACTGACGCTGCCACTGAACCTCGAAATGGCCGCGACCGAGGAGATGCTCGGCATCGCGCTGCGCCATCGCCCGCATGCCGCGTGCATCGTGCCGGAAAAGCGCGAGGAGCGCACGACCGAGGGCGGGCTGGACGTCGCCGGACAGCAGGACAAGCTGGCGCCGATGGTGCGGGCGCTGGCAGATGCGGGCGTGCGGGTGTCGCTGTTCATCGAACCCGATGCCGCGCAGATTTCCGCCGCCGTGGCGCTGGGCGTGCCGGTGGTCGAGCTGCACACCGGCCGCTATGCCGAACTGACCGGCGAGGAACAGGTCGCCGAACTGCGCCGCATCGCCGACGCTGCCGCGCTGGCGGCGAAGAACGGGATCGAGGTCCATGCCGGCCATGGCCTGACCTTCGACAATGTGATGCCGATCGCCGCGATCCCGCAGGTGCGCGAGCTGAACATCGGTCATTTCCTGATCGGCGAGGCGATCTTCGGCGGCCTGGGGCCGGTCGTCGCGCGGATGAAGGAATTGATGGAGACCGCACGGTGAAGGCGAAATCCTCCCCGGCACGGGGAGGGGGACCGCTCGCGCATGCGAGTGGTGGAGGGGGGTGTCCCCCTTCGCTGCCGTCGTGGAGGAGGAAGCCCCCCGCCACCATGCTATGCACGGTCCCCCTCCCCGTGCTGGGGAGAATCTGATGATCATCGGCCTCGGCTCCGACCTCTGCAATATCGAGCGTATCCGGAACTCGCTCGACCGGTTCGGCGACCGCTTCCTCCAGCGCGTCTTTACCGACGTCGAACAGGCCAAGGCGGCGAGACGCCCCTTCACCCGCGCCGGGACGCTCGCCAAGCGCTTCGCCGCGAAGGAAGCCTTTTCCAAGGCGGTGGGTACCGGTTTCGCGCAAGGGGTGTTCATGCGCGACATCGGCGTGGTGAATGCACGATCCGGGGCGCCGACGCTGCACCTGACCGGCGGTGCGAAAGCACGGCTTGACGCGATGACGCCCGGGGGCCACGTCGCGGTGGTGCATCTGACGATGACCGACGACCATCCCTGGGCGCAGGCGTTCGTCATCATCGAGGCGGTGCCCGAGACAGAGTAGGACGTTTGATGGCCGATCATCTGGCGCTGGAGGACAACATACCCGCGCCGTCGCAGCCGACCCCCGCCGCCAATGCACCCGCGCCCGCCCGCCGGCGGCTCGACTGGAAGGGTGAGTTGCGCGGGCTGTTCTGGCTGTTGCTGGTGGTGCTGGGCTTTCACAGCTTCATCGCCAAGCCCTTCTACATCCCGTCCGAATCGATGCTGCCGGGCCTGCGCGTCGGCGACCGGCTGGTCGTCAGCAAATTCGCCTATGGCTGGTCGTTCGTGTCGCCGACCATCCCCAACCCGGTCGCGATGTTCCGCGACATCGTGCTGCGCCAGCCCCAGGAGACGTGGAGCGTCCAGCTGCCGGCATGGCATGGCCGCCTCTGGGGTTCGCTGCCCGAGCGTGGCGATGTCGTGATCGTCAAGCCGCCGGGCAGCAACACCGACCTGATCAAGCGCGTCATCGGCCTGCCGGGCGATCGGCTGGAGGTGGCGGGCGGCGTCGTCTACATCAACGACGTCGCGATCCCGCGCCGGGCGATGGGCGATGCGATGATCCCGGTCGACGCCAATACCCGCTGCGATCCGGACCAGTATCCCGGCGCACTGGCCCGCACCGACAAGGGGGCGTTCTGCCGCCTGCCGCTGTTCCGCGAGACGCTGCCGAACGGACGGCAGTACGATACGATCGACTTCCGCTATTCGCAGGGCGACAATTTTCCCGCGATCGTGATCCCGGCCAACCATCTGTTCCTGATGGGCGACAATCGCGACAACAGCGCCGACAGCCGCTTCTCGGAGGCCGAGCGGGGGCTGGGCGGACCGGTGCCGTGGGAGAATATCGGCGGCCGTGCGGAGTTCATCACCTTCTCGCTCGACGGCACGACCAGCCTGAATCCGGCGACGTGGTTCAGTTCGTTCCGCAGCGGCCGGGCCGGCACCTCGCTGGTCCCGGCCAAGGGCGATGCGCGGTGAGCGGCTACACGCTCTACGACTATCACCGATCCTCGGCGGCGTACCGCGTCCGCATCGCGCTGAACCTCAAGGGCGTCGCGTGGCAAAGCGTCGCCATCGCGCTGCTTAAGGGTGAGCAACGCTCGGCCGGGCATCTGGCGCGTAATCCACAGGGTCTTATCCCCGCGCTCGATATCGGCGGCGGCACGATGCTGACCCAGTCGCTCGCGATCCTCGACTGGCTCGACGCGGCCCACCCGGAGCCGCACCTGTTCCCGACCGATCCGCTGGAGCGCGCCCGTGCCATGGCGCTGGCGCTGGTGATCGTCGCCGACATCCATCCGATCGACAATCTGCGCGTGTTGCAGCGGCTGGAGGCGCAGTTCGGCGCCGATACGCCTGCGAAGGCCGACTGGTATCGCCACTGGATCATGCAAGGGCTGGGCGCGCTGGAGGCAGCGGCCCCCGAACACGGCTTCTTCGGCGGGGATGCGCCCGGGGTCGTCGACTGCTGCCTCGTGCCGCAACTCTACAATGCGCGTCGCTTCGACCTCGATCTGTCGCTCTGGCCCAAGCTGGTCGCGATCGATGCGCGGGCGGCCGACCTGCCCGCTGTCGCAGCGGCGCATCCCGACGCGGTGGCGCCGGCGGCATGAGGCTGGCGACAGCGGTCGCGAACGGGTAGGACGTCGCGCGACATGGTAAGTGATGCCGAAGCTGCGGGCGCGCGTCCCGACCTCGCCGGGCTGGAGCCGCTGGAACGGTTGCGCCCGCGCTGGCCGCGTATCCTCGGGGCGCTGCTCTCCGGGCTGATGATCGTCGGACTGTCGTGGGAGCTGTTCGACCATGGCTGGGCCGGGGTCGAACTCGCCGCGCCGGATTCGCCGTGGTTCTACCTGTTCTTCGCGTTCGCCTATCTCTCGCCGCCGTTGTTCGATTTCATCATCTTTCGCCGGTTGTGGCGGTTGCCGTTCGACGGGTTCGGCGCGCTGGTGCGCAAGCGGATCGCGAACGATGTGGTCATCGGCTATTCGGGCGATGTCTTTTTCTATGCCTGGGCACGCGCGCGGTTGAAGATGGTGACCGCGCCCTTCGGTGCGGTGAAGGACGTGACGATCCTGTCGGGTATCGCCGGCAATATCGTGACGGTCGGTATGCTGGCGATCGCGCTGCCCTTCGCGTTCGAACTGTTTCCACCCGCGCAACTGCGCATGCTGGCATGGTCGGCGGCGGTCGCGGTCGGGATTTCAGGCGTGCTGTTGCTGTTTTCGCGCCGCGTCTTTTCGCTGCCGGGCGCGACGCTGCGCTGGATCTTCGGCGTGCATTGCGCGCGGCTGGTGCTGGGGTCGCTGGCGTTCGGCATCGCCAGCTATTTCGCGATGCCGCATGTGTCGATCACGTGGTGGCTGTTCCTTGCCGCCGGGCGGCTGGTGGTGGCGCGGCTGCCGCTGTTGCCGAACAAAGACCTTCTTTTCGCCAACTTCGCGATTATGTTTATCGGGCATGGCGAAGCCTTGTCCGACCTGGTCGCATTCGTCGCGACCCTCACCCTGTTCGCGCACGTGGTGTTGATGGCGGCATTCGGGCTTCCTGCGCTCGCAAGGAAAGAATGATGAAATTGCCCCTGACGCTGCTGGGTGCAGCGTTGCTCGCGGCCAGCCCTGCCGCCGCCCAGTCGATCGGCAGCGATGCTGCCGCGTGCAATGCGAACCAGGGGCCAGCGATCCGCGTCAACGTGACCGGCCTGAAGGATCGCACCGGCCGGCTGAAACTGGAACTTTATCCCGCGAACGAGCAGGATTTTCTGAAGGACGATCGCGACCTGCGCAAGGAGGGCAAGTTCTTCCGCCGGGTCTGGGCCGATATGCCCGCATCGGGCGCGGTACAAATCTGCATCCGCGCGCCGTCGCCCGGTCGCTACGCGCTGCTGTTCACCCATGACCGGGACGGCCGCAACAAGTTCAATTTCATGCGCGACGGGGCGGGCTTCCCCGGTCCCGCCAAGCTCGGCCGTGCCCGTCCGAAGCTGGCGCAGGCGATCGTCAACGTGCCGGCGGGCGTGGTGACGACGACGGTGCGCGCCCAGTATCTGCGCGGGCTGGGCGGTTTCGCCCCGCTCGACTGAGCCGACACCCGATGCGCGTCGTCGACGTCAACGAATTCTACTCGCCGACCGGTGGGGGGGTGCGGACCTATATCGACCACAAGATGACGATCATGGCCGAGCTGGGCCACGAACTGATCGTCATCGCACCGGCGAGGGAAAACGCGGTCGAGGAGCGGCCGGGAGGCGGGCGCATCCATTGGGTGAAGGCGCCGACGCTGATCCTCGACCCCAATTACGGCATCTTCGTCCGCGGTGGCGCGATCCACCAGCTGCTCGACGAACTCCATCCCGACGTGGTCGAGGCGTCGAGTCCATGGCGTCCCGCGACCATCGTCGCCGACTGGCCGGGCCATGCGGTCAAAATCTATTTCGCGCATAACGACAATGTCGGTGCCTATCCGCTGCGCTGGTTCGAGCGGCTGGCAAGCCGCGAGCGGATCGAGGAGGCGTTCATGTGGTGGACGCGCTACATGGCGCGCTACCTCGACAAGATGGACGCGTTCGTCACCAACGGCCCGGCGCTGGAAAAGCGTCATGTCGCGCGCGGACTGACGGTGCACGCCTCCATGCCGCTCGGCATCCAGCGCGGGTTCTTTTCGCCCGAACATCGCGACGAACAATTGCGCGCGTCGCTGCTCGAACAGCTGGGGTTGCCGCCGGAAGGACATTTGCTGCTCGGACTGGGGCGGCACCATGCCGAAAAGCGCTGGCCGATGATCTTCGACGCGGTCGAGATGGCGGGCGAGCATCTGCCGGTCGGCATGATCCAGATTGGCAGCGGGGTGCATACCCGCCGACTGGAACACCGGCTGAAGAACAGCCCGCATATCAAGCTGTTTCGTCCGGTCTACGACCGCGTCCGCCTCGCGCGGATCATGGCGAGCTGCGACGCGCTGATCCACGGATCGGATGCCGAACCGTTTGGGCTGGTCGGGCTGGAGGGGCTGGCATCGGGCCTGCCGCTGATCGTGCCGGACGAGGGCGGTTGCGCCGAGATCGCCGAACCGGACTTCGCCGAAACCTATGCCGCGCGCGATCCCCGGTCGGCGGCGGATGCGATCGAGCGGATGTTCGCGCGGGACTATGATGTGGTCAAGGCGGCGGCAGATGCGGCGGCGGCGCGGGTGCGCACCGATCGCGATCATGCGGTCGACCTGATGCGCTATTATGAGGGATTGGTGGCGGAGAAGGCGCAGCGATACCCGGAGTGGTTCGCGGGGTAATCGATACTCGATTCTGGGCGTCGCCCCAGCGAAGGCTGGGGTCTCTTGCGGCTCCTGCTGCGTGCTGTCACCGGGAAATCCCAGCCTTCGCTGGGATGACGCCTGTTGCTCCGAATCAGCTCAACGACTTCCCCACCTGCTCCAGCATATCCTTGGACAGCCCCGGCACCGACAAGATCCGGTCCAGCTGCGCCCGCATCAAGTCCCCCCGCGCCCGGTCGAACCGGCGCCAGCGACCGAGCGGCGGCAGCATCTTGGCGGCGGTCTGCGGGTTGATCCGGTCGAGCGCGATCAGCTGATCCGCCAGGAAACGGTATCCGGCACCGTCGGCTCGGTGGAACGCCTTCTGGTTCATACTGAACGCGCCGATCAATGCGCGGGCGCGGTTGGGGTTGGTCAGCGTGAAGTCGCGGTGCCCGGCCAGTTCCTCGACCTGTTCGAACGTGTCGGCGCGGGTCGACAGCGCTTGGGTGGTGAACCATTTGTCCAGCACGAGGCCGTTGTCGCGGTAGCGGTTGTAGAAGATGTCGAGCGCGGCGATCCGGTCGTCCGAATTCGAATTGACCAACGTCATCAACGCGCCCTGCCGGTCGGTCATGTTGTCGGCGCGTTCGAACTGGGTGAAGGCGATGGCGTCGGCATCGCCGGCCCCGGATGCGGCGATATAGCCGAGCGCGACCGTGCGCAGCCGCCGCTTGCCCTTGGCATCGGGCGTATATTCGAACGCGTCCGCCTCCGTCGCGGCATAGGCGGCGCGCCATGCGGGCAGCAGCGCGCGGCCGATGTCGGACCGCAACGCCTCGCGCGCGGCAAAGATCGCGTCGGGATCGACCACGCCCATCTGGTCGCCGATGAAGCTGTCGGAGGGGAGTAGCACGGCTTCGGCAATAAATGCCCGGTCGAGGCGGTCGTCGGCCAGCGTGTTGGCGATGGCGTCGATCACCGCCGCGTGGTCGCCGTGCCCACTGGCGACCGAGGCGACGAGCGTGTCGAGCATCAGCTGCTGCATCGCCTCATACCGCGCGAAGGGATCGTCGTCCTGCGCGCTCAGGAAGGCGAGGTCGGCCGAGGTCCGGTCGGTCTCGACGATCACCGGTGCCGAGAAACCGCGGTTGATCGACAGCACCGGGCGTTCGGTGACCGTTTCGAAGGTGATGGAAGCCGTATCCCGGTCGAACAGGAACAGGCGCTCGTCGCTCAACGGACGACCGGTTTCCGCGCCGAACAGGCGGAGTTTCAGCGGCAGCACCATCGGCTGCTTGGTCCCCTGGCCCGGCGTCGGCGGCACCGCCTGCCGCAGCGACAGCGTCGCGCGACCGCCGCCGGGCATATGCTCCAGCGTCGCGACGACGCGCGGCGTGCCGGCCTGCTGGTACCACAGGCGGAAGGCGGACAGGTCGACGCCCGACGCATCCTCCATCGCCACCACGAAATCCTCGCAGGTCGCCGCCGTCCCGTCATGGCGACCGAAATACAGGTCGGTGCCGGCGCGGAACGCGGTCGGCCCCAGAATCGTGGCGATCATCCGCACGACCTCCGCGCCCTTGTTATAGATGGTCGCGGTGTAGAAGTTGCTGATTTCCTGGTACGCATCGGGCCGGATCGGATGGGCGAGCGGCCCGGCATCCTCGGGGAATTGCGAGGCGCGCAACGACCGCACATCCTCGATCCGTTTGACCGCCGCCGACCCCTGATCGGCGGAGAATTGCTGGTCGCGCAGGACGGTGAACCCTTCCTTCAACGACAGCTGGAACCAGTCGCGACAGGTGACGCGGTTGCCCGACCAGTTGTGGAAATATTCGTGCGCGACGACGGCGGCGATGCCGTCATAGTCGTAATCGGTCGCGGTGTCGGGGTCGGCGAGGATGTAACGGCTGTTGAAGATGTTCAGCCCCTTATTCTCCATCGCCCCGAAATTGAAATCGTCGACCGCGACGATGTTGAACACGTCCAGATCATATTCGCGGCCATAGACACGCTCGTCCCACGCCATCGACGTTTTCAGCGCGCGCATCGCGTGGTCGGTCTTGGGCAGGTCGGGCGCGCGGACCCAGATGCCGAGCTGCACCTCGCGCCCCGAGGCGGTCACGAACTGCCCGCGATTGGCGACCAGATCGCCCGCGACCAGCGCGAACAGATAGCTGGGCTTCGGGAAGGGGTCCGACCATTCCGCCCAGTGGCGACCATCGTCCAGATCGCCCGCCGCGACCGGATCGCCATTGGCCAGCAGCACGGGAAAGCGCGCCTTGTCCGCCGTCATGCGCACCCGGTAGCGGCTGAGGATGTCGGGCCGGTCGGGGAAGAAGGTGATGCGGCGGAACCCCTCCGCCTCGCACTGGGTGCACAGATTGCCGCCCGAGGCATAGAGGCCCATCAGCTGGGTATTGGCCTGCGGTTCGATGACGACTTCGGTCGTGATTTCATGGGCGTCGCCGGGCAGGTCGAGGATCAGCGCGCCATCCTCCAGCCGCCAGTCGTTGTGCGCCGTGCCGTCGACCAGCACCGATCGCGGCGTCAGGCCATCGCCGTCGAGCCGCAGCGGGCCGTCGCCGTTGCGGGTGACGGACAGGGTGGCGGTGACGCGCGTCGCCTGCGGGTCGAGATCGAAATCCAGCGCGATTTCCGGCACATGCCATGCCGGCGGGCGATATTCGCTGCGGCGGATGACGGGCGGGGTCATCGGGGTACGCGTCGCATCGACCATCATCATCCTCGACTCTCAATCTACGCCCGCACCCGCGTTGCGCGGGGCCACGGCACAAGCTACGCCTGTATCTATGGTCGCTTGTCGAAGGATTCCAATGTTCCGTCCAGCCTTGTTGCTCGGTCTTCTCATCAGCACCGCCGCCGTCGCACAGGATGCGCCGCCGGCTGCCGCCCCTGCCGCTCCCACCGCCGCCGAACTGCAGACGCGCAATGCCGAGCTGAACGCCGTCCTGCCGCCCGCGCAGGCGGCGATGAAGGCGCATGTCATGTTCCTGGCGAGCGACGCGATGCGCGGCCGCGATGCCGGGTCGCCCGAATATGATATCGCCGCCAATTATGTCGCGTCGCAATTCTACGCGGCGGGGCTGCGTCCGGCGGGGGATGATGGCAGCTATCTGCAAAAGGTGCCGCTGATCCGCATGAACGCCGCCGACAAGGGGCAGGTGAGCCTGAACGGCCAACCGCTGACCTTTGGCGACGACTATCTGCCTGGCGTCGATCCGCGTGCGGCGGAAGCGAAGTTCGACGGTCAGGTCGTCTATGTCGGCTATGGCATCGTCCGGCCGGGCCGCGACGATTATGCCGGGCTGGACGTGCGCGGCAAGATCGTGGCGGTGGTGCGCGGCGCGCCCGAAGGCCTCGACACCGAGGAATCGGCGCATTTCGGCGGCATCCCGACCAAGGCGGCGATCGCCAGGGCCAAGGGCGCGATCGGCGTGATCTCGCTCCAGACCCCGGCGGTGGCCGGGCGGATGCCGCTGGCAAAGGCTGCCGCCACCTACCAGAATCCGAGCGTCAGCTGGGCCGAAGCCAATGGCACCGGCCATGTGATGGGCGGTGGCGTGCCCACCATCGCGACGCTCAGCCCGGCGGGTGCCGAAAAGCTGTTCGCCGGATCGGGCACGACATGGGCGAAGGCGGCCGCCGCACTGTCGGGCAAGGGCAAGTTCCGCGGCGTGGCGCTGAAGCCGACGCTCGCCGTTGCGCTCAAGACCGAGATCAAGCCGCTGCCGAGCTACAACGTCGCCGGCATCCTGCCAGGCAGCGACCCGACGGTCGCGCCGGAAACCGTCATCCTGTCGGCGCATCTCGACCATGTCGGCGTGGGTGCGCCCAACAAGAAGGGCGATACGATCTATAACGGTGCGATGGACAATGCGGTCGGCATCGCCTCGCTGATCGAAGAGGCCAAGCGCTTCAAGACGGCGGGCAAGGCCCCGCGTCGTTCGATCCTGTTCCTCGCGGTCACTGCCGAGGAAAAGGGGCTGGTCGGGTCCGATTATTTCGCCAACAACCCGACGATCGACAAGACGCGGATGGTCGCCAACGTCAATCTCGACATGCCGATCATCACCTACAAGTTCAGCGACGTCATCGCATTCGGCGCGGTGCGCTCGAGCTTGGGCGACATCGTGAAGCGTGCGGCGACGACGGCGGGTGCGACCTTCTCGCCCGATCCGATGCCGGAAATGGCGCTGTTCGTGCGTTCGGACCATTATCGCTTCGTGCAGCAGGGCGTGCCGTCGGTGTTCCTGTGGCCGGGCACGTCCGGCCCGGGCAAGGCGGCGGTCGATGCGTTCTTCGCCAATAATTACCACCAGCCGTCGGACGAAGTGGTGCAAAGCCCGCCGATCGACTGGGAATCGGGCGAACGCTTCATCAACGTCAATTACCAGATCGCCCGCGACATCGCCGACGCTCCGCAGCGTCCGGCGTGGAACAAAGGCGATTTCTTCGGCACGCTGTATAACGGGTACGGCGCGAAATAGGCGGAGCCTTCCCAACACGTCGCCCCAGCGCAGGCCGGGGCCTCCCCGTAGTGAACGTCGCGCGTCGCCACGGGGAGATTCCAGCCTGCGCTGGAATGACGATTTTTCGCGCGACGCATAAGGAATTGCTGATGCGTGCCCTCCTGCCTCTTCTGTTGCTTGCCACTCCGGCTGTTGCCCAGACCGCACCCCTGACTCCGGAAGAGGCGGCGATGCGCGCGCATGTCGCGTTTCTTGCATCCGACAACATGAAGGGCCGCGCGCCCGGCACCCCCGAATATGACCGTGCCGCCGCCTATGTCGCCGATCAGATGCGCGCCGCCGGCCTGCAACCGGCGGGCGATAACGGCACCTATCTGCAAAGCGTGCCGCTTGCCTCGGCCGTGCCGGCGGGGAAGGGGAGCCTCAGCGCTGCCGGGCGGCCGGCGCTGACCTTCGGCAGCGATTATCTGACCTCGACCAGCTTCCTCGAACCCGATTTCCGCCGGTCGGGCGAGGTGGTGTTCGTCGGGCGCGGCGTGGTCGATGCGGCCAACGGCATCGACGATTATGCCGGGCTGGACGTGCGCGGCAAGATCGTCGCCTATCTCTACGGCGCATCGCCCACGCTGCCGAGCGAGATCCGCGCGCATCTGGCGAGCGGCGATACCAAGCGTGCGACGGCGGCGGCGAAGGGCGCGATCGGCGTCATCCAGATCGAGAATACCGAGCAGACGCATCGCTATCCGTTCAGCTACCTGATGTCGGTCTATCGCAGCCCGCGCATGACGTGGGTCGGCAAGGACGGGCGTCCGCATGTCGCGGGCAGCGGCGCGCCGTCGATCGCATCGCTGAGCGCGGCGGGGGCCGCCAAGCTGTTCACTGGATCGGCGCTCGACTGGGCCGCGGTGGTGAAGGCGGATGCCGCCGGACAGGCGATGCCGCGCGGCGCCACCGGGGTGCGGGTGTCGACGAAGCAGCGGTCCAAGGTGACGCGCTTCACCAGCAGCAACGTCGTCGGCGTGCTGCCCGGCAGCGATGCGGCGCTGAAGGGCGAATATGTCGCGCTGTCGGCGCATCTCGACCATATCGGCATTTCGACCGACCCGACCCTGCCCAAGGGGGCCGACCGCATCAACAACGGCGCGATGGACAATGGCGTCGGCACGGCGGCGATGATCGAGGTGGCGAAGCAATTCGCCGCCGACGCGCGCAAGCCCCGCCGCAGCCTGATCTTCGTCAGCGTGACGGCGGAGGAAAAGGGGCTGATCGGCAGCGAATATTTCGCGATGCACCCGACCGTGCCCGGCGGCAAGATCGTCGCCGACGTCAATCTCGACATGCCGATCCTGTCCTATCGGTTCGAGGACATGGTCGCGATCGGCGCCGACCATTCGACCGTCGCGCAGGCCGTGGCGCGGGCGGCGGGCAAGCGCGGCATCGCGCTCAGCCCCGATCCCGAACCGGAAGAGGCGATCTTCGTCCGGTCCGACCATTACAGCTTCGTCAAGGCGGGCATCCCGGCGGTGTCGCTCGACACCGGATGGAAGGGGGCGGGCAAGGCGGCGGTCGCCGATTTCCTCGAACATCGCTATCACCAGCCGGGCGACGACATGCACCAGACATTCGACTGGACGGCAGGGCGGGTGTTCGTCGCGATCAACCACGACATCGCGCTCGACCTCGCCGATACGGATGCGCGGCCACGGTGGAACAAGGGCGATTATTTCGGCGTGCTGTATAATGGTTACGGGGCGAAGTGAGCCGGGCGTCTGCCATACACCCCTCGCGACGCATGTCGTCCCAGCGAAGGCTGGGATCTCCCCGTGGCTGAGACGCGCTCCTCGCCGCAAGAGGCCCCGGCCTTCGCCGGGGCGACGATATGGCCGGACTGAGATAAAGCGATGCGCCTCCTGATCTTCGGCATGGGCTATGCCTCGCGCGCCATCTCCGCGCGGCTGGAACCGCATGGCTGGCGGGTGGTCGGCACGACGCGCGACGGGCGGGGCGACAGCATCGCCTTTGCCGACCATGACCGGGTGCGGTTCGAGGCGGGACAAGCGACGGCGATTCTGTCCAGCGTGCCGCCGGACCGCGACGGCGACCCGGTGCTGGAAAATTATCGCGACGCGCTGGGCGGGCGGACGCTTGCCTATCTCTCCTCGACCGGCGTCTATGGCGATGCGGCTGGCGGCTGGGTCGATGAAGGTTCGCCGATCGCCGGGCGGCGGGCGAACCGCAATGCGGCGGATGCGGCGTGGCTGGCGCTGGGGGCGCGGGTGTTTCGCCTGCCGGGCATCTATGGACCGGGCCGGTCGCCGCTGGAGCGGGTGGCGGCGGGAGAGGCGCACCGGGTCGACTGTCCGGGGCAGGTGTTCAGCCGCGTCCATGTCGCCGACATTGCGCAGGGCGTCGCGCGCGGGCTGTCGGCGCCGGCGGGGGCGTACAACCTGTCGGACGACATGCCCGCGCCGCAGAACGATGTGGTCGGCTATGCCGCCGGGCTGCTGGGCATGCCGCCGCCGCCGTTCGTGGCGCTCGACAGCCTCAGCCCGATGGCGCGCGCCTTTTATGGCGAGAACCGACGGGTGGCGAACGGGCGGGCGAAGCGGGTGCTCGGCTGGCGGCCGGCCTATCCCGATTACCGGTTCGGCCTGCGTGCCTTGAGCGCCACCACCAGCCCGGCCAGCGCCAGCAATGCGCCGGCGCCGGCGAGCGGCGACCAGCGATAGCCTTCGAACAGCGTCGACAGCAGCATCGCAATCACCGGAACGACCACGCCGTTATACGCCGCCTTGGCCGGACCGATCGTGCGGATCAGCCCGTAATAGAGGGTGAAGGCGACCGCCGAGGCGATGATGCCGAGGTACAGCAGTCCGCCGACATAGGACCAGCGCCAGTCGAACACCGGCGGCCCGACCGTCGCCCCGGCATAGGCGGCGTCGATCGTTGCGCCGATCAGCATCGCGATGCCGAGCAGCGGCACCATCGGATAGGCTCTGGCGGTCGAGGTTGCCTGCATGACGTTCGCCACCGATGCGGCGAAGACACCGGCGAGCGCGATGGCCAGCCCCAGCACCACGGCCGAGCCGTTCTCGGGGTTCTCGCGCGCTTCGTGCAGGAACAGCAAAGCGACGCCTGCCAGCGCGATCGCCGACCCGACCAGCAGCTGTCGTCCCATGCGTTGCCCGAGGAAGATGCGCGCGAGGATCGAATTGGGTACGACCAGCAGCGCATACATCAGCGCGACCAGCCCCGACGTCACATATTGTTCGGAGCGGTAGACGAAATTGAAGTTGAGGCAGAATTGCGCGAAGCCGAGGCCGAGCGCGAACAGCCAGCCGCGCCGGTCGAGCGCGATGCGGTCGCCGCGAATCGCTGCCCAGACGAGCATCGTCACGCCCGCGATCACGAAGCGATAGGTGACCGACCACGACGCCGGCACGACGCCCAACTGGTCACGGATCACGATCCACGTCGATCCCCAGATCAGCGTGACGATGAAGAACGGGATCAGGACCGCCGGGGTCGCGGAGCGCGGCGTGGTCATAGCGCGGCGATCGCCTGCGCCAGCGGGGCGACGGTCGCCGCGTCCTGATCCCATGCCACCACCAGCCGCGCCTGTCCGGCGCCCCAGTCGTAGAAATCGAACCCTTGCGCACGCAAGGCCCCGGCTTCGTCGGCGGTGAGGCGCAGGAACACCTCGTTCGCCTCGACCGCATCGACCAGCCGGTCACCCGCCGCCTGTGCCAGCATCGCCGCGCCGGCATTGGCGGCGCGGGCATTGTGCAGCCAGATGTCGCCGTCGAGCATCGCCAGCAGCTGCGCGGCGAGGAAGCGGCCCTTGGACGCCAGCAGCCCGGCACGCTTGCGGCGATAGCGGGCGACCCTAGCCAGTTCGGGGCGGAAGAACACCAGCGCCTCGGCCGACATGCCGCCATTCTTGATGAAGCCGAACGACAGCGCGTCGACCCCGGCTTTCCAGGTGACGTCCGCGGGCGAACAGCCGAGATGCGCGACGGCATTGGCGAAGCGGGCGCCGTCCATGTGCAGGCCGAGGCCATGCGCGCGGGCGAGCGCGCCGATCGCCGCGACCTCGTCCGGGGTATAGACCTGCCCGGCCTCGGTCGCCTGGGTGATCGAAATGGCGTGCGGCTGCACCTGATGCACGTCGTCGCGGATCGTCGACAGGAACGCCTCAATCGTCGGCACGTCGAGTTTTGCGCCATCGCCGCCCAACAGCATCAACTTGGCGCCATGGGTGTAGAATTCGGGCGCGCCACCCTCGTCGTTCTGGATGTGGGCTTCCCGGTGGCAGACGATGCCGCCATGCGGCGGGCACATCGCGGTCAGCGCGAGGCAGTTGGCCGCCGTCCCCGACGGAACCCACAGCACCGCGACCTCGCAGCCGAACAGCTCGCCGAAGCGGGCGTCGAGGCGTTTGCTCAGCGCGTCGCCGTCATAGGCGGTGTCCTGTCCGTTCGCCGCGACGATCGCGTCGAGAACGGCGGGACAGGCGGGGGCGGCGTTGTCGGAAAAGAAGCGCATGACAATGCCTTGGGCGCGCGGCGGGCGAGGGTCAATGGTACCACCCGGCAATCCCCACCACCCGCGTCACCCCGGCGAAGGCTGGGGTCTCTAGCGGCGCCTGTCCCGCGCCATCAGCAGGAGATCCCGGCATTCGCCAAGATGACGCGGGCGGCAGCCGAAGACGTCGGGCGAACCCTATTGCTCATCCTCTTCCGGCGGGCGGCGGTCCTCCGGTTGCGGCGGTTCGTCCTCGCGGCGGCGGGGGCCGATGCGGACCTGGCCGTCGCGGTCGAGCGAGACGTCGAAGCCCGGTCCCTCGACCATCATCGGTCCTTCGTCGGGGATGCCCAGCGCGTCCTGCACCGCGTCGATCGCATTGTCGATCGGTTCGGGTTCGGGCGCGGCCACCGGCACCGGATCGCGCAGGTTCAGCGCCTGACGCATGAAATCGCGCCAGATGCGCGCGGGAAGCCCGCCGCCGGCCAGTCCCGGATTGGTGCTGTTGTCGTCATTGCCGAGCCACACGCCAGCGACGATCCCGCCGGCATAGCCGACGAACAGCGCGTCGCGATTGTCCTGCGTCGTGCCGGTCTTGCCGAACGCCTCGACCGGCAGATTGGCGGCGATGCCGGTCCCCTGCCGGATCGACGCGGCGAGCAGCGTGCGCATGCCGTCCAGCTCATCGCGCGACAGCGTCCGCCGGGTCGAGCGCAGCCGGTCGAGCCAGCTGGGTTCGTTGGCCTCAGCCAGCCCGCGCGGGATCACCGGCGCCTCGCCCGCCGCGATCGCGGCATAGGCGCTGGTCAGTTCGAGCAGCGATACGGTGGAGGTGCCGAGCGCGATCGACGCTTCGTTGGCGATCGGCGTCGAGATGCCGAGGTCGCGCGCGGCGCGGATGACGTTCCTGACGCCGACTTCCTTGGTCAGCCGTGCGGCGGCGACGTTGCTGGACCGCTGGAACGCGCGCTCCAGCGAGATCGTGCCGAGATAGCGGCCGTCGCTGTTCTTCGGACTCCATTCGCCGATGGTGACCGGTTCGTCGAGCACCTGGCTCTGCGGGTTGAGTCCCGAACGCAGCGCGGCGAGATAGACGAACAGCTTGAAGGTCGATCCGGGCTGGCGGCGCGCCTGCACCGCGCGGTTGAACGGGCTGGCGGCGTAATTCTTGCCGCCGACCATCGCGATCACCCGGCCGTCGGGACGCATCGCGACGATCGCGACCTGCGTCTGCTTCAACCCCGCGTTGCGTACCGCGCGTTCGGCGGCGCGTTGCATCCGGATTTCGAGCGTCGTCGTGACCTTGCGATCCGCGCCGACGCCGCCCTCGCGGTCGCGTGCCTGCGGCAGGACCCAGTCGGCGAAATAGGTGCCCGACGGCAGCGTGCTGTTGTCGGTGACGCGCAGTACGGCGGGCTTGACCCGGTTCGCTTCGGCCGGGGTGAGGTAGCCGGCATCCTCCATCGCGCCGACGACCACCGCCTGCCGGTTGCGCGCGCCCTTCAGATTGCCGGTGGGGGCGAGGCGCGAGGGCGCCTTCACGAGGCCGGCGAGCATCGCCGCCTGCCCGACGGTCAAATCCTTGGGCGAGCGGCTGAAATAATGGCGGGCGGCGGCGTCGAGGCCATAGGCGTTGTCCCCGAAATAGGCGTGGGACAGGTAGCGCGACATGATCTCGTCCTTGGTCAGCCATGCTTCCAGCCAGAAGGCGATCAGCACTTCGCGGATCTTGCGCGCGGCGGTCCGGTCCGAATCGAGAAACGCGTTCTTCGCCAACTGCTGCGTGATCGTGCTGGCACCCTGCCGCACCCCGCCCGCGGCGGTATTGGTCCACATCGCGCGGGCGATACCGCGCGGGTCGATGCCCCAATGGGTGCGGAAGCGGCGGTCCTCGATCGCCATGAACGCTTCGGTGACGTGGGCGGGCAGCTTCGCCGCATCGACCGGCTTGCCGATATTCGCCCCGCGCTCGGCGATCGGCGTGCCCTCTGCCGACAACAAGGTGATCGAGGGCGGCGCGGGCGGTTCGAGCGACTTGGACAGCGGCGCGGTCAGCGCCAGCCAGCCGATCGCGAGGATCAGCAGCAGGATGAACACGCCGAAGCCGCGCATGATCCAGCGCAGCCACCAGCGCAAGGGGCGGCGCTTCCGTGCGGTAGCCGGGGCTTCGGGGGGCGGTGGCGGATCGCCCGCGCCGGGAAAGCTGCGGTCGTAATCGGCCAGCGCATCGTCGAACGCGGCCAGCCGCCGGCGCCGTTCCAGAGCCTCGCCGGTCAACGGGGTCGACAGGCGCCCGATCCGGCTGGGATCGATCGGGCCGGAGGGCGGGGACGGGGGATCGTAAGCCATGGTACCGGCCGTGTATTACCGCTCTGATACAGCCTCGGCAAGCGCGGTTGCGGTGGCGACGGTGTGTTTTTCGATTCAGCATGACTGGATGAAGGCGGTGCCGGCCCGCTCCCCCACCCGGCCACCCATCGAGGATGCCGTGTGGGTGGCCGGGTGGGGGAGCGGGCCGGCACCGCATCTGCCGCGGGGCGGACGAACATGCGTCACGGAACCCCCATCGGCTCCAAACGCTAAACGCCGGCAACGACAGGAGAATCGCCGTGGACGACGATCGCATCTGGAATTTCGAGGAAAGCCTGTGGACCGCCGATGCGGCACATTATGAGGAATCGGTCGACGACGAATGCCTGATGGTGCTGCCGTCGCCGCCGTTCGTCTTTACCGGGCAGCAGGCGATCGACGCGGTGAAGGACACGCCGCGCTGGGAGCAGGTGTCGCTGACCGAACGGCAGGTCGCCCGCCCGCAGGAGGGGCTGATCGTCGTCGCGTACAAGGCGGAGGCGCATAAGGGCGGCGAGGCGTACACGGCGTACTGCACCTCGACCTATCGCCGGATCGAGCATGAGGTGTGGACGGTGGTCCAGCACCAGCAGACCCCGCCGCTGACGTCGAAGGGCGATTGAGCGGTCAGCGCGGCGGCGTGGTCGCCCGAACGATCCATGTCGCCGCGCGCAGCACCGGGTCGCACGACCCGCTCCGTGCGTGGAAGGCCGCTTCCAGTAGTGCCTCCGCTTCGGTGCGATAATCGGGATGCTCGCGCACGATCCTGCCGAGCGAACCGAAGCGCAGGCTCAGGTCGATGGTGTCGGTCAGGCTGCCGGCACAGGTCGCGATGTCGACCGGCTCGACCGTGATCCCGGTAAACCCTGCCGCTTCCAGCGTTTTGAACAGGAAGTCCGGGTCTGCAAACGAAAAATGGTCGGCACGTTCGGCGTCGGCGACCAGTTCGCGTGGCAGGCAGGGTGAAGCGGCGTGCAGCGGGAAGGCGTCCAGGTCATTGTCGGCCAGCGAGCGCCAGCAGACGAAGCCGAACCGGCCGCCGGGGCGTAGCGCTTCACGGATATTTGCGAACGCGGTGACAGGATCCGCGAAGAACATGACGCCGAAGCGGGAAAAGGCCGCGTCATATCGACCGTCGAATGTCAGCGTCTGCGCATCCCCGACGATATGATCGACGTGCGGCAGATGAGCGGTTTCCGGCAGCCGCACTTCGATCGCGGCGTGTAGCGGATCGACGCCGGTCACCCGGCCGCCCGGTCCGACAATGTCGGCCAGCGTCTCGGTCGTGCGGGCAATGCCGCAGCCCAGATCGAGGACATGTTCGCCCGGTAGCAACGCCAGCCGGTCGATCACCGCCCGACCTATCGGTGCCAGCTGTCGCTCCAGTGGTCCGCGCACCGCCAGCCACGCGTGCACGCGTGCGTCGGTCACGGTCGGATCGTCACGCCTCCAGCTCGACATCCCAATAGAGCCAGTCGTGCCAGGTTTCGTGCAGGTGATTGGGCGGGAAGCGACGACCCTGTTCCTGCAACTGCCAGCTGGTCGGGCGGATCGGCTGGACATGGAGCGGCATCGCCGCCTGTTTCGGCGTCCGGCCGCCCTTGCGCAAATTGCAGGGGGCGCAGGCGGTGGCGACGTTTTCCCATGTCGTCCGGCCACCCTGCGCACGGGGCACGACGTGATCGAAGGTCAGGTCGTGCGTCGCGCCGCAATATTGGCAGCTGAACCGGTCGCGCAGGAACAGGTTGAAGCGGGTGAAGGCCGGGAATTCCGATGGCCGCACATATTGCTTGAGTGCGATGACCGAGGGCAGCTTGATGCGTGCGGTCGGGCTGCACACTTCGCGGTCATATTGTGCGACGATGTCGACCCGGTCGAGGAATACGGCCTTAACCGCCGTCTGCCATGGCCATACGCTGAGCGGATAATAGCTCAACGGCGTATAGTCCGCGTTGAGCACCAGCGCGGGGCAGCCATCGGGATGGCGGAGGCGATCGGGATGGTACATGAAGTCCCCCTCGCGTAAACGTCGGCGCCGATATGATCGGCAACGATGACGCGGACATGACAGCACGGCGCGATACCCAAAGTCAAACCGGCGCGGTGGTGACCCGGTTCGCGCCGAGTCCCACCGGGGCGCTGCACGCCGGCCATGCGGTAGCGGCGATCGCGGCGCATGATCGCGCGCGGGGTGCGGGCGGACGCTTCCTGCTGCGGATCGAGGACATCGATACGGGGCGCAGCCGGCCGGAGCATGTCGCGGGCATCCTCGCCGATCTGGAATGGCTGGGGTTGCGGTGGGACGGGGAGGTCGTGTTCCAGTCGCAGCGTATGCCGCTCTATGCCCGTGCGCTCGACCGGTTACGGGAAGCGGGCCTCGTCTATCCGTGTTTCTGCACCCGCGCGGACATTGCGCGCGAACTGGCGGCGAGCGCGTCGGCGCCGCATGGCGTGGACGGCGCGGTCTATCCGGGGACGTGCCGGTCGATCCCGCCGGAGGTTGCCGCCGTGCGGCTGGGCGAACCGCATGCGTGGCGGATCGACATGGTGCGGGCGGTGGCGCTGGCCGGGCCGTTGACGTGGGTCGATGAACTGGCGGGCACGGTGACCGCCGATCCGCTGGCGCAGGGCGATGTGGTGCTGGCGCGCAAGGATGCGGGGACCAGCTATCATCTGGCGGTGACGGTCGATGATGCTGCGCAGGGGGTGACGCATGTCGTGCGCGGCGTCGACCTGTTCGCCGCGACGCATGTCCACCGGTTGTTGCAGGCGCTGCTCGACCTGCCCGTGCCGGTGTGGCGGCATCATCCGCTGCTGCTGGGACCCAATGGGCAGCGGCTGGCCAAGCGCAACGGTGCGCCGACGCTGGCGGCACTGCGCGACGGGGGCGTCGATGGGCGTGCGTTCGCCGATGATCTGCGTGGCCGGCGACTACCCATTGGCTTTGCCCTCGCAAATGCCTAGCTTCATCCCATGAACACGTTTCTGGTCCTGTTGCTGATCGCGGCGATGATCGCGGTCGTCGTCGCGCTGGTGCGCGGCATCGTGTCGTTCCTCGCGCAGGGAAGCGCCGAGGCGCGGGGCGAGGGGCCGAGCGAACATGCGCTGAAATCGAACAAGATGATGCAGGCGCGCGTGCTGTTTCAGGCGATCGCGATCCTGATCGTCGTCGTGCTGCTGTTCATGGCCGGGCGCACCTGACCGACCTATGGTGAAGCTGACCAAGATCTACACCCGCACCGGCGATGGCGGGACCACCGGGCTGGTCGACGGGTCGCGCGTCGCGAAGGACGCCGCGGTGATGCAGGCGATCGGCGATGTGGACGAGGCTAATTCGGCATTGGGCGTCGCCATCGCCGCGCTGGGCGACCATCCCGACGTCGCGACGCTGCTGACCATCCAGAACGACCTGTTCGATCTGGGCGCGGACCTTGCCACGCCGCCGTCGATCGACGGCGCGCTGCGGATCGTGCCGGAACAGGTGACTGCGCTGGAACGGGCGATCGACCGCGCCAATGCGAACCTGTCGCCGCTCACCAGCTTCATCCTGCCGGGCGGGTCGGCGGCGGCGGCCGCGCTGCATCTGGCGCGGGCGATCGTGCGGCGCGCGGAGCGGTCGGCGGTGGCGGCGTCCTACGATGCGGCGCTCAACCCGCATCTGCTCGCCTATCTCAACCGGCTGTCCGATTTTCTGTTCGTTTTCGGACGGTTCGTGAACCAAAGTGCCGGTGGAGACGTTTTGTGGGTACCGGGCGGGGAGCGTCCGGCACCCTAGGAGAGCGACCCCATGCGAGCGACACCGGCCGACCGGTCCGACCATGGGCTTTCCCATCGCTATCGTACCGTCCGGTCTCTGACCGACGCACTCGCCGCGCCGCTGTCCGATGCCGATGCCACCGTCCAGTCGATGGACGATGCGTCGCCGGCCAAATGGCATCTGGCGCATACGACGTGGTTCTTCGAAACCTTCGTCCTGCGCGACCATGTGCCCGGCTATACGCTGCACGACGAACGCTTCCCGTTCCTGTTCAACAGCTATTACGAGGCGGAAGGGCGTCGCCACGCGCGCGCCCGGCGGGGGATGATCACCCGCCCCAGCCTCGACGAGGTGCGCGGGTATCGCGCGGCGGTCGATGCTGCGTTGCTCGCTGCCCTGCCGACACTGTCGGATGCCGCGCAGGCACTGGTGGCGCTCGGCTGCAACCATGAGGAGCAGCATCAGGAACTGCTGCTGACCGACATCCTCCACCATTTCAGCGAAAACCCGCTGGAGCCGGCGATGTTCGCGCCCGAGCCGAAGCGGCCGGTGGCGGTGCCGCCGCCGACCGGCTGGATCGAACATGGCGGCGGGATCGTACAGGCCGGGCATGGCGGGCAGAGCTTCGCCTTCGATTGCGAAGGGCCGCGCCACGACGTGCTGCTCCACCCCCATGCCATCGCCGACCGGACCGTGACCAACGGCGAATGGGCGGCGTTCATCGCCGATGGCGGCTATCGCGACGCGCGACTGTGGCTGGCCGATGGCTGGGCATGGGTGCAGGCGAACGGGATCGAGGCGCCGCTCTATTGGGAGCGGGACGGCGAGATTTGGACCCGCTTCGGTCTCGACGGGCGGCGCGCGATCGATCCGGCGGCGCCGGTGACGCATGTCAGCTTCTTCGAGGCCGACGCCTATGCCAGCTGGGCCGGCGCCCGCCTGCCGACCGAGTTCGAATGGGAGGCCGCCGCCGCTGCCCATGATCCGGCGGGCGGCAACCAGCTGGACCATGCCCATGCGGTCGAACCGCGGCCATCGACCGGCGGGCCGGCGTTCTTCGGCGATGTGTGGCAATGGACCGGGAGCGCGTACCGGCCCTATCCCGGTTTCCGGCCGGTCGAGGGTGCGGTCGGCGAATATAATGGCAAGTTCATGAGCGGGCAGTTCGTGCTGCGCGGATCGTCCTGCGCCACGCCGCGCGGCCATTCGCGCGCCTGCTACCGCAACTTCTTCTACCCCCATCAGCGCTGGCAATTCACCGGCGTCCGCCTTGCGAAGGATCTGTGATGCTGCTCAGCGACGATGTGCCGATGGCGACCCGCGCCGATCCCGCGTTCCGCGCCGACGTACTGGCCGGACTGTCGCTGCCGCAAAAGGCGATCCCCGCGCGCTGGTTCTACGACCGCAAGGGATCGGAGCTGTTCGAGGACATCACCGGCCTGCCCGAATATTATCCGACGCGCGCCGAAACCGCGATCCTGAAGACGATCTGCCCCGAACTGGTCGGCGCGGTCGGTGACGGCGTGGCGGTGGTCGAATTTGGATCGGGATCGTCGGTGAAGACGCCGATCGTGCTGAACTGCATCGAACCGGCCGCCTATGTCCCGATCGACATTTCGGGCGATTTCCTGCGGTCGTCGGCAGCGACGCTCAGCAGCCAGTTCCCCGGCCTGCCGGTGCTGCCGGTCGAGGCGGACTTCATGCACCCCGTGCCGCTGCCTGCAGAGGTCGCGGACATGCCGAAGCTCGGCTTCTTCCCCGGATCGACCATCGGCAATATGGAGCCGCTGGCGGCGGGCACGCTGCTGCGGGCGATGCGCGACTGGCTGGGCGAGGGGGCGCTGCTGTTGATCGGCATCGACCGGATCAAGGACGAGGCGACGTTGGTCGCCGCCTATGATGATGCCGCAGGGGTCACGGCGGCGTTCAACCTCAATCTGCTCGACCGGATCAATCGCGAGCTTGCCGGCACGGTGCCGGTCGACGCTTTCGCCCACGAAGCGCGCTGGAACGACGATGCCGCGCGGATCGAGATGCATCTGCGCGCCACCCGCGACATCGACTTCACCGTCGATGGCCGGTCGTTCGCGATGCGCGCCGGGGAAACGATCCATACCGAGAACAGCCATAAATATGGCGACCGCGATGCGCGGTTGTTGCTGCGCAGCGGCGGCTGGACCCCCCGGCAGCAATGGTGCGGCGACGATGGCGCGTTCTGCGTCATTCTTGCCGAAGCGCGGAAAGTCCCGATCGCGCCGTGATTCGAGCGCTGCTGACGATCGCGGCGCTGGCCGCGGCGGTGCCGGCACCGGCCCGCGACCTGACGGTGATGACCCTCAATATCCGCCTGCCGGCCGAAGGCGATGGCGCCAACCGGTGGGAGTTGCGCCGCGACCTGACCGCCGCGACGATAAGGCGCGCCCGTCCGGACGTGATCGGCATGCAGGAGCTGTTCCGGGGCCAGGGCGACGATGTGGTCGCGCGGCTGCCGCGCTATCGCTGGATCGGGGTCGGGCGCAGCGGAACGGGGCAGGCCGAGGACGAACATATGGGCGTCTTCTATCGCGTGGACCGGTTGCAGGTGGAACGCTGGGGCAATTTCTGGCTGTCGGATACGCCCGGGGTGCCGGGCAGCATTACGTGGGGCCATCCCTATCCGCGCATGGTGACCTGGGCGATCTTCCGCGAGCGGGACGGCAAGCGGTTCGCGATGTTCAACACCCATCTGCCCTATCGCGCCGAGGACGAGGCGGCGCGGGAGAAGGGCGCGGCTCTGCTGGCGGCGCGGATACCGGGCATTGCCGGCGACCTGCCCGTCATACTGACCGGCGATTTCAACACCGTGCCCGACAGCCCGACCCATCGCCGGCTGGAACGGGACCTGACCGATGCATGGACCGCGACGGACCGGCGCAGCGGGCCGGAGGCGACCTTTCACGGCTTTACCGGCAAGCCCGACCGGCGGATCGACTGGATTTTCGCACGCGGCTTTACGCCGGTGTCGGTGACGACGGTCGATACGCGCAAGGGCGATGTGTTTCCCTCCGACCATTATCCGGTCGTGGCGGTGCTGCGGCGCGAGCGATAGCGTCGTTGCTGGTCACCCCGGATCAAGTCCGGGGTGGCGAGGGGGCTGGAGCGCGATTACGGCAGGCTGATCCGTTGGTCCTGAGTAGCCACTGCGCTTGTCGAAGGGGCGTATCGAAGGATCACCACAGATGCTTTGATACGGGTCTTCGACTTCGGTGCGCAGCACCGAAGCCTGTCCTGAGCGTCTGCCGCAGGCAGGCAGTCGAAGGGCTCAGCCTCTACTCAGCACGAACGGGTAGGTCTCATGTCATCGGTCTCTAGAGTTTGATCCATCTAAGCTGAAGCGTAGCCGCTGTTGCGGAGGTAGTTGGCGCATTCGTGTGGAGGGAAAGCGTCGAGAAGCGAGCCGATCTGCTTCCATGTCGCCTCGACCGATCGGGTGTTGGCCTTGCGGAGCAGCGTCTTGAGCTTGGCGAAGACCTGCTCGATGGGATTGAGGTCGGGCGAGTAGGGCGGCAGGAACAGGAGCCTGGCGCCGACGGAGCGGATGAGCTGGCGGACGGCCTTGCCCTTGTGGCTACCGAGATTGTCCATGACGACGATGTCGCCGGGCGAAAGGGTAGGCAGCAGGAACTGCGCGACATAGGCGGCAAAGCTCTCGCCGTTGATGGGGCCGTCGAGCACGAGCGGCGCGTCGATGCGATCATGCCGGAGCGCCGCCAGGAAGGTGAGTGTGCGCCAATGACCGTGCGGCACCTTGTCGACCAGCGGCAGGCCACGGGCACACCAGCCGCGCAGGCGCGTCATGTTGGTCTTGGCCCAGGTTTCGTCGATGAAGACGAGGCGCCTGGGATCGATCCGGCCCTGATACTTGCGCCATTGTGCGCGACGTCTGGCGATCACGGGCCGATCCTGCTCGCGGGCGATCAGCGTCTTTTTTTGAACGTGATCCCGGCCTCGCGCACGATCCGCCACACCGAACCGTAGCTCGTCACCACGCCGCGCTCGCTCAATTCCGCCACCAGCCCGCGCAGCGTCACGTCCGGCTTGACCGCCAGCCGCTCCAGCAGCCACTCACGTTCAGCGGCCAGCGAACGCGGCTGCTTGCGTCCCAGCGGTCGCGCCGCGGCGCTGCCCGTCGCCCGACGTCGTTGCGACCACTTCACCGCACTCGCCACGCTGACGCCGAACAATTCGGCCGTTGCCCGGCACGACCGGCCACCCACAACCGATGCCGCTACCCGCTCACGTAGATCATCCGAATAGGCTCGACCCACACCTGCCGACCTCCGCACGGCAAGCAGCTTGAATCAGACTTCCTGCGCCTTGTGAATCCCCAATCGATTCCGCTCAGATGACTCAAACTCTAGCGGATCACCCGCGCCGTCCACGTCCGGATGAAGTCGGGATTGCCGCGACATTCGTCCATCTCCCGCTGCTCGATCAGGCGGAAGCGCGTGCCGTCCCATGCGAACCGCTGCGTCACGCCGCAATCGCCGAGGCCGCGCCCCTTGGCGAACGTGTCGAGGATGCCGTCCTCGAACGTCGCATTATAGGTGAGGTCGCCGTCCGAATCCCCCGCCACCGGCGTATCGAACGATACCGGCACGGCCTCGCCGCGCTCGATCACGAACAGCGCCGACAGCACGCTATAGGCCCCTTCGGCACAGGGTACGATCGCCAGCGTGCGTGGGCCGTCGAGCGTCTTGGTCGTGACGTCGGGCAGGTCGTCGCCATCGCATTCCGCCAACTCGCGCATGCGGGTGATGAGCAGCGGGTCGAGCAACGCCGCCTCGCCCCGGATCGTCGCGACACGCACGACCGGCAGGGGCGGTGCGGGGCGCGTGTCGGGCGTGGTGCCGCGCGCGACGATCGCGCCGGTGGTGCCGACGCGTCCCTGCCGGTCGTCGATCCAGCGTAGCGCTGCCGATGCACCGGTGAGCGGCAGGGTGGTCACCGTCTGGCCCTTCGCATCGACCAGCGTCAGCGTCCGACCGCTGGCGAGCTTTGCGGCGAGCGCCATCGCCGGGGCGCCGGTCAGCGCGATCGCGCCGTCCTGCTGCGTGCCTCCCCGCACCACGGCTTCGCCATCGACCTGTGCCGTCAGGGGCAGTGCGATCATGTCCTGACTGCGCAGGCGGATCGCGACCGGCGCGTCGGGGCCGGGGCCACGATCGATCGACAGGGTCAGGGCGGGGGCATCGCCCTCCTCCGGAATCAGCGATCCCGCCTGACAGGTGCCGCCATTGTCGCAACCGACCGCCCAGTCGCCGAAGCGGACAAGCGGCAGCGGGCGGGGCGGCGTCGCGGTGTCGGTTACCGGCGTAGGCGATGGCGTCGGCGATGCGCTGGGCTGCGGCGCGGGCGGCTCCGACGCGCCGTTGCAGGCGAACAGCGTCAGCGACAGGGCGAGGGGCAGGAAACGGCGCATAAGGGTGCGATACCGGCATGCACCCGTGATCGAAAGCCGCTATTGCCGCGTTCGAGCCGGGAAACGGCACTTAATCGAGAGGAAGCAGGATGAAGACGATTGGCGTGATCGGCGCGGGCCAGATGGGGGCCGGCATCGCGCAGGTGTCGGCACAGGCCGGCTATGATGTGCTGCTGTCCGACGTGTCGGTCGAGCGCGCGCAGGGCGGCAAGGACGGCATCGCGAAGCAACTGGCGCGGGCGGTATCGAAGGAAAAGATCACGCAGGGCGATGCCGATGCGGCACTCGGCCGCATTACGCCGATCGGCGACCTCGCGGCGATGGCCCCGTGCGATCTGGTGATCGAGGCGGCGACCGAGCGGGAAGCGATCAAGCGCCAGATCTTCGAAACCGTGGGCAAGGCGCTGTCCGATACCGCGATCCTCGCCAGCAACACCTCGTCGATCCCGATCACGCGGCTGGCGCAGGCGGCGCCCGACCCCGCGCGGTTCATGGGCGTGCATTTCTTCAATCCGGTGCCGGTGATGGGCCTGATCGAACTGATCCGCGGGCTGGCCACCAGCGACGCGACGGTGGCGGCGGTCGAGGCGTTCGGGCAGAGCCTGAACAAGCGGATCGTCCATGCCAATGACGCACCGGGCTTCATCGTCAACCGCGTGCTGATGCCGATGCTGAACGAGGCGTGCTTCGCGCTGGGCGAGGGCGTGGCGACGATCCCCGACATCGATGCGGCGTGCCAGCTGGGGCTGAATCACCCGATGGGGCCGTTCACCCTGGCCGATTTCATTGGGCTGGACACCTGTCTGGAGATTACCCGCGTCCTGTTCGAAGGGACGGGCGATCCCAAGTTCCGCCCTGCGCCGCTGCTGATGAAATATGTCGAGGCCGGCTGGTACGGGCGCAAGGTCAAGCGTGGCTTCTACGATTATTCGGGCGAGGAGCCGGTGCCGACCCGGTAAAGGACGCTTGACGTAAAGCGAGCTTGTCATGTAAAGCGTCCTTCACAACGTGGAGGACGCCCGCATGTCGATGCCGCCTGAAATCAAACGCTATACCGTTCGGCTCTTGGGCGTGATGACGCTTTATGCCGTAATGCTGGTCGGGGTGAACCTGTGGTTTCGCTACGCCTCGCCGACCGGCATACTCGCCTATGTCGCCGCAGTGCTGCCCGCCGTGCCGATCGCGCTGGTGTTCGTCGTCATCGGACGATTGCTGGTCGAGATGCGCGACGAATATATCAGGGCGCAGATGGTGCAGGACCTCCTGATCGTGACCGGCGCGACGCTGTCGATCACCACGGGCTGGGGGTTTCTCGAAGGGTTCGGTCTGGTCGGCCCGACCGCGCATTATTACGTCGCGACCCTGTGGTTTGCCTTGCAGGGCGTCGCCGCCTGCGCGCGCGGCATCCTGCGGGCGCGGGAGCGGGCGATTGCATAACCATCTGAAGATTCTGCGCGCCGGGCGCGGCTGGTCGCAGCAGCATCTGGCCGAGCGGCTGGAGGTATCGCGCCAGAGCGTCAACGCGATCGAAACCGGCCGCTACGACCCATCGTTGCCGCTCGCCTTTCGGATCGCGGAACTGTTCGGGCTGACGATCGAGGATGTCTTCGTCAGTCCGTCGCGGGGTTAAGGCTGATCCATCTAAAGGGAGCCGTCACTCCAGCGAAGGCTGGGGTCTGCCACGGCTCCTGCTGCGCGCTGTCACCGGGAGATCCCAGCCTTCGCTGGGATGACGTCCGGGACAACGGATATGGATTGGCCTCAGATAAAGGTCGCTACCGTCGCGCGATAGATGGCGGGCAGGATGATGCCCTGCAGGATGCCGATCAGCACCAGCACCACGAACGGCGCGAAGTCCAAAGCGCCGAAATCGGGCAGGATGCGCCGGATCGGGCGGTACACCGGCTCCGTCACCACCATCAGCCCGCGATAGAGCGAGCGGATGAAGTCGTTATGCGTGTTGATGACGTTGAACGCGATCAGGATCGACAGGACCGCCTGTACGATGATGATCCACCACAGGACGTTCAGCAGTACCTGGATAATATCGAGCAGGACGTTCAACGCATCAGCCTTTCGTGCAACAGGCCACGACTATAGGGACGCAGCCCGTCGTCTCCAACCCTCAGGCATGCACCAGCGTGCCGGCGCCCTGTTCGGTGAAGATTTCGAGCAACATGGCATGGGGCACCCGCCCGTCGAGGATGACCGCCGCGTCGACGCCCTGCGCCACCGCCGCCACGCAGGTTTCGACCTTCGGGATCATGCCGCCGCTGATCGTGCCGTCGGCTTTCAGTTCGGCGATACGCTCCGCGTCGAGGTCGGTCAGCAGCTCGCCGGTCTTGTCGAGTACGCCTGCGACGTCGGTCAGCAGGAAGAAGCGCGAGGCGCCCATCGCCCCCGCGATCGATCCGGCCATGGTGTCGGCGTTGATGTTGTAGGTGTCGCCGTCGGCGCCCAGCGCGACCGGCGCGACGACCGGAATGAAGCCGTCGCGCGCCAGGCTGTGCAGGATCGTCGGATCGACCGCGACCGGCGTGCCGACAAAGCCCAGATCGACATGGCGCTCGATCCCCTGTGCCCGGTCGGGTTCGTTGCGGCCGACCTTTTCGGCGGTAACGAGGCGCGCGTCCTTGCCGGAAATGCCGACCGCCTTGCCGCCGGCCGCCGCGATCCACGCGACGATTTCCTTGTTGATCTTGCCCGCCAGCACCATCTCCGCGACTTCGGCGGTGGCGGCGTCGGTGACGCGCAGGCCGTCGACGAAGCGCGACTCGACGCCCAACCGCTTGAGCATCGCACCGATCTGCGGACCGCCGCCATGGACGACGACCGGATTGATGCCGACCTGCTTGAGCAGCACGACATCCTCGGCGAAATCGCGCGCCAGTTCGGGATCGCCCATCGCGTGCCCGCCATATTTCACCACGAAGGTGCGACCGGCATAGCGTTGCAGATAGGGCAGCGCCTCGGTCAGCGTTTCCGCCTTGGCGAGCATCTTCGGATCGGGTGCGTGGGTCATGGGCGGCGCTTTAGCGGGGTCGGGGTTTGGAAGGAAGAAGCTGGTTCACGCGAAGGCGCGAAGGCGCGGAGAGAAGAAGGTTTGATGTTCGCGCAGAGACGTGGAGGGGTTGTGGTGCCGGGATGGCGTCCTGTCCGGCGAAGCCTTTTCTCCATCGGAGACTGATGAAGGAGCGCCGCTGCCGCGGCGAGCGCACCATCTCTGCGTCCTCTGCGCCTCTGCGCGATCAAATCCTTCTTCTCTCCGCGCCTCCGCGCCTTCGCGTGAAACCGAATCCTTACTTACGATCCAGCCAGCGCCCCAACCCGACGAACGCATAGATCAGCGGCGGGACCAGCACGATCGACAGCGCGACCTTGGCCAGCATCTGCCCGACCACCAGCTGCCCGATCGGGAACACGCCGTAAAAGGCGACGGTGATGAAGATCAGCGTGTCGACGATCTGCGACAGCACGCTGGCGATGGCGGCGCGCAGCCACAACAGCTTGCCCTGCCCGCGCTTCAGCCAGCCGAAGATGGTGACGTTCAGCGTCTGCGACACGCCGTATGCGACGATGCCGGCCATCCAGATGCGCAGGTTGGAGCGCATCACCAGGTCGAAGGCGGAAAGCCGGTCGGCTTCCATGCTGGCGGCGGCGGGCAGTTCGAGGACGATCGCGACCAGCAGCATCGACGCCAGCAGCGGCAGGAAGCCGAACCATACCAGATGCTTCGCCCGCAGCGGGCCATAGAGTTCGGCGACCGCGCTCGACACCACGACCAGCAGCAGGAAGGCGAAGATGCCCGCCTCGACCGCCAGCGGGCCGATCGCGACCTGCTTGTTGCCCAGCACGCCGGCGATGCAGACCATGCCGCCATAGAAGATCGAGAAGATGAACAGCGCGCGGGGGATGGTGATCGTCGCGGGCGCGGGCGGGGCGGGTGTCGTCATGGCCCTTGCTAGTCCCGAATTCCGCCGATGGCAAAAGCGTTTGTCGCCGCTGGCGTCGCTGGCCGTGGCATGGCATGTCACGACGGTTTGGGCCGTCCGGGGCGGGCGGCGGGGCAGGGTAAGCGTTCAACATGACTCGTTTTCTGATCGGCATCGCCGGCATCGTCGTGATTCTGGGGATTGCCGTCGCATTGTCGACCAACCGCCGGGCGATCCGGCCGCGCGTCGTCGGCGCGGCGTTCGCGTTGCAGGTCGGGATCGCGGTGCTGGTGCTCTATACGCCATGGGGCAAGGGCGTGCTCGGATTCCTGTCGGGCGGGGTCGCCAATCTGCTGGCCTATGCCAATGCCGGCACGTCGTTCCTGTTCGGGCCGCTCGCCCGGCCGGAAATCGGCGGGCAGAGCTTCGCCATCGCCGCGCTGCCGGTCATCATCTTCTTCGCGTCGCTGGTGTCGATCCTCTATTATCTGGGGATCATGCAGCTGGTCGTGCGCTGGATCGGCGGCGGCATCGAAAAGGTGATCGGCGTCAGCAAGGTCGAATCACTGTGCGCCGCCGCCAACATCTTCGTCGGCCAAAGCGAATCACCGCTGGTGATCCGCCCCTATCTTGCGGGGCTGACCCCGGCGCAGCTGTTCACGGTGATGACCAGCGGCATGGCGGGCGTCGCGGGGACGATCCTGGCGGCCTATGCGTCGATGGGCATCCGCATCGATTTCCTGCTGGCGGCCAGCTTCATGGCAGCGCCGGGCGGAATCCTGATGGCGAAGATCATCATGCCCGACACGCCGGAACCGGCCGCGGGCGAACTGCCGCTGGGCGACGCCAATGCTCTTGGGCGCGAGGCGGAGGCCATCGCGCTGGCCGAGGCGACCCACGACGAGGAACGCCCGGCCAATATCATCATGGCGGCGGCACAGGGTGCGCAGACCGGCGTGAAGCTGGCGGTGGCGGTCGGCGCGATGGTGCTGGCGTTCGTGGCGCTGGTGGCACTGGCCAACGGGTTGCTCGGCGGCATCGGCAACTGGTTCGGCGTCGCCGATCTCAGCTTCCAGCGGCTGCTCGGCTATGTCTTCGCGCCGGTCATGTATCTGCTGAACGTGCCGTGGAACGAGGCGGGGATCGCCGGCGGGTTGTTCGGGCAGAAGGTCGTGCTGAACGAGTTCGTCGCCTATATCTCGCTGGGTGAGGCCAGCGGGCAATTGTCGACTCGGACCATCGCAATCATCACCTTCGCGCTGTGCGGCTTCGCCAATTTCTCGTCGATCGCGATCCAGATGGCGGTGACCGGCAGCCTCGCGCCGAACCAGCGGCCGATGATCGCCAGGCTGGGCATCCGCGCGCTGGTCGCCGGCAGCCTCGCGAACCTGATGTCGGCGGCGCTGGCCGGCTTGCTGCTCGCCTGAAATCCGGTGAGCCGCGCCGGCTATCAACGCTCTGTTTACGATGGGTCGGCTAGATTCGATCCATCGTGCCGGACGCGGCGCGTTGAGTGACAGGACGGACAACCATGCACCAGGGACTGATCGACGAGCGTACGCTTGGCAGGGCACGCGCGGAGCTTGGCGCGAACTTCGTCCGTATTCTCGGCTATTTCAAGGAAGACGGCGTCAAGTCGCTGATCGCCATCGAACAGGCGATGCGGCAGCAGAATGCGGCGGCGATGGTGCTGCCGGCGCATACGCTGAAGGGTGAATCGCGCCAGTTCGGTGCCGACACGCTGGCCGACCTTGCCGAGGTGATCGAGACGATCGCGCGCAACTGCGTCGAGACGCGCGACGTGCCGACCGAGGCGCTGGAACATGTTGCGCGGCTGCGCCCGACGTTCGAGGCGACGCTGGGCGTGCTCGACCGCGACAGCAACCCGCTGGCGCAGCGGCGTAACGGGTTCGGGAAGCGCCCGGTCGCGCTGTAAGGCGCGGATGCGTTCGGGGCCGATCAGGATCGGCGCCCGATCGGCACCCAGCAACCGGCCGAATGACGAAAGATACGGGGCGGGACAGCCGGAGGTCGATCCGTGCCAGCGTCGATCCATCGAACTTGAACCGTCACCCCGGCGAAGGCTGGGGTCTCCAGCGGCTCCTGCCATGCGCTCCCACCGGGAGATCCCAGCCTTCGCTGGGATGACGACTGGTTCAGTTCGGGAGGCAGGCCCGCATGCACCGGTTCCGGGCCAACCGGCCGCGCAGCCACGCGGCCGGCTGCGTCGGATCAACCGCCGTGCTTGTCGAGTTCGGCGACCGAATTGAGCTGGATGTAGTTCTGGATGCCCATCCGCTCGATCATCTCGAACTGGGTTTCGAGCGTGTCGACATGCTCTTCCTCGTTCGACAGGATTTCGGCGAACAGGTCGCGGCTGACGAAATCGCGGATGCTTTCGCAATAGGCGACGGCTTCGCGCAGCTGAGCGACGGCCTCGACCTCGATCGCCAGATCGGCCTTCAGCACCTCTTCGACCGTCTCACCGACGCGCAGGCGGCCGAGCAGCTGGAAATTGGGCAGGCCGTCGAGGAACAGGATGCGCTCCGCCAGACGGTCGGCGTGCTTCATCTCGTCGATCGATTCGTGACGCTCGAACTGGGCGAGCTTGTAGACGCCCCAATGGTCGAGCAGGCGATAGTGCAACCAATATTGGTTGACCGCCGTCAGCTCGTTCTTGAGCGCTTCGTTCAGAAATTCGATGACCTTGGCGTCGCCCTTCACGTCGTTCGTCCTTATATGATGACGAACCGCCCTTACGCGTTTTGGACCTGTGGCGACAGGGTAAAAATGGCAGATTTCCGCCGTTTTCGTGAAGTGCGAACGCTATGCAGCCGCGCGTTCCGCATCGATAATGGCTCGCGCGAACGGGACGCACTGACCGCATTTCGCCTGACATCCGAGCGCGCGATATGCCTGGCAGGCACTGCTGGCCCCGCCCCGCGCAGCCGCGCGGACATCGCGTTCTTTGATGGCATTACAGACGCATACGACCATGTTCGACCCTCGCTCTGACGAGTCGATCAATAGTAGTAATGAAACTCGTTCGCAAGAACTATTGCGGATGACTCGCACAAACTTGCGCGTTCAGCGGATGCGGATCGGTTGCACCTGCCAGCGCGCCAGCGAACGCCACAGCCATTCGAACGGGCCGAAGCGAAACCGGGCGAGCCACCATGGCGACCACAGCAGCATCAGGCCGCACATCGCCAACACCGGCAGATACAGGCTGGCGCGCGACCAGATGCCGAACTGGCCGAGACCCCAGCCATGGAAGACGAAGCACATGACGATGGTGGTGGCCAGATAGTTGCTGAGCGCCATGCGCCCGACCGCCGCGCAACGAGCGACGAAGCCGCCCCCATGTCGTGCCAGCAGCAGGATCGCGGCGGCATAGCCGGGGATCATCACGGCCCGAAGCGGCGGGGGGAGGGCGAAGGCGCCGATGATGACCGAGCGGGCATCGATGCCGCGCACCTGCATCCACGCGGCGAGCACGGCATAGCCACCGAGGCCGATGCCGATTCCGCCGATCGCCCAGCGCCGCAGCCGGGCGGGCGTCCACGCGCCGGTCAGCATTCCGCTGCGCAACGCCGCCATGCCGAACAGCATATAGGCGAGCGTTTCGATGCCGATAAAGATGGTGTTGTAGAGCGTCGTCGCCAGCGCGACGAGATTATGGTGCAGGATGCCGGCATAGCTGCCGCGAAACAGCGCGATCTCCTCCGCCAGCATGGCGGGCGTCGGGATGCCGAAGCCGTTTTCGAACTCGCGCAGACCCCGTGCGGCGGCAGGCGTGTCGGCACCCTGCATCGCGACGAACGACAGTGCGATCGTGGCCAGCAACAGCCACTCGGCCGCCGCCAGCGCGACGCCGCACGCTAGCATCCGCCGCACCGAACTAGCGCGAAAGCCATAGGCGACGCTGCCGACCAGCGCATAATGCATCAATATGTCGCCGGGCCACAGCAGCACGGCATGGGCCAGCCCCAGGACGAACAGCCACGCCATTCGCCGGTAATGTACCGCTCCGGGGTCCGCACCGGCCGCCTCCGCGCGGTCGACCACCAGCAGCAGCGACGCGCCGAACAGGAAGGAGAACAGCCCGCGCATCTTGCCGTCGAACGCGATCATCGTCGCGAAATAGGCCCAGAGGTCGGCAGGGCCGGTCATGCCCCACGCATGGGGGCTGAGCCGCGCGGTGTCGGGCAGCGCGAAGCTCAGGATGTTGACGAACAGGATGCCCATCACCGCGACCCCGCGCACCACGTCGAGCGTGACGATGCGGTCGGCGGCGGGGCGGGGGACGGTCATGGGCCTTTCCCTGCCCGATCGCGCGGGCAGGGGGAAGGCGATTACGCCAGCGCGGCGTCGCCGTTCATCAGCGCGGGGAAGAAGCCCTCATGCGCCGTGCGCAGATCGTCGAGCGACACGGCGAAGTCGCCGTCGGTCAGTTCGAAGATGATGCGGCTGCCGATGGTGCGGCCGATCGGTTCGGCATCGACTCCGGCCTTTTCGGCGCCCTGCAGGAATTCGAGCAGCGCGTGGTCGTGGACGGTGACGATGTAATTGCCCTGATCCTCACCGAACAGCGAGCGGGCGATATCGTCGAACGGCAGCTTGCGGTCGAGGATCGCGCCGACATTACCGGCCAGCGCCATCTCCGCCACCGTCACCGCGACGCCGCCGTCCGACACATCGTGGCAGGCGGTGATCTTGCCCGACAGGATCGCCTGGCGGATATAGCCGCCGGTGCGGCGTTCGCCGTCGAGATCGACCGGCGGCGGCGGGCCTTCCTCGCGGCCATGGCATTCGCGCAGCCACAGCGACTGGCCGAGCGACCCGGTGCGGTCGCCGACGCGCAGGATGATGTCGCCGGTCTGCTTGAACGCGATCGTCGCCGATTTCTCCCAGTCGGCCAACAGGCCGACGCCGCCGATCGCCGGGGTCGGCAGGATCGCCGAGCCGCCGCCGGTCGCCTTCGATTCATTGTAGAGCGAGACGTTGCCCGACACGATCGGGAAGTCGAGCGCGCGGCAGGCTTCGCTCATTCCTTCGAGGCAGCCGACGATCTGGCCCATGATTTCGGGACGCTGTGGATTGGCGAAGTTCAGGCAGTTGGTGACCGCCAGCGGCGTCGCGCCGACCGCGGTCAGGTTACGATACGCCTCGGCGATCGCCTGTTTCCCGCCTTCGACCGGATCGGCGAAGCAATAGCGCGGGGTGCAGTCGGTGGTCATCGCCAGCGCCTTGGCGGTGCCATGCACGCGCACCACCGCCGCATCGCCGCCGGGGCGCTGCACCGTGTCGGCGCCGACCATGTGGTCATATTGCTCCCAGATCCAGCGGCGCGACGCGATGTCGGGCGATCCCATCAGCGTGCGCAGATCGGCGGCCGGATCGGTGCAGGCCGGAACATCGGTCAGTTCGGCGGGCTTCGGCGTCGGAACGTGCGGCCGGTCGTAGAGCGGGGCTTCGTCAGCGAGCGGCGCGAGCGGGATGTCGGCGACGACATCGCCCTGCCACTTGAGCGCCATGCGGCCGGTGTCGGTGACATGGCCGATGACCGCGAAGTCGAGTTCCCATTTGTCGAAGATCGCCTTGGCGAACTCCTCGCGGCCGGGCTTCAAGACCATGAGCATCCGCTCCTGGCTTTCCGACAGCATCATCTCGTACGGCGTCATGCCGCGCTCGCGCTGCGGCACGTCGTCCATCACCAGTTCGATGCCGACGCCGCCCTTCGACGCCATCTCGACCGACGACGAGGTGAGGCCGGCGGCGCCCATGTCCTGAATCGCGACGATCGCGTCCGACGCCATGAGTTCGAGGCACGCCTCGATCAGCAGCTTTTCGGTGAAGGGGTCGCCGACCTGCACGGTGGGGCGCTTTTCCTCGGCATCCTCGCCGAAATCGGCCGAGGCCATGGTCGCGCCATGGATGCCGTCGCGGCCGGTCTTCGACCCGACATAGACGATCGGATTGCCGACGCCCGAGGCGGCCGAATAGAAGATCTTGTCTTGATCGGCGATGCCGACGGTCATCGCGTTGACGAGGATGTTGCCGTCATAGGCCGGGTGGAAGTTCACTTCGCCACCGACGGTCGGCACGCCGACGCAATTGCCGTAACCGCCGATGCCATGGACCACGCCCGAAATCAGGTGGCGCATCTTCGGGTGATCGGGCCGGCCGAAGCGCAGCGCGTTGAGGTTCGCGATCGGGCGCGCGCCCATGGTGAACACGTCGCGCAGGATGCCGCCGACGCCCGTCGCCGCGCCCTGATAGGGTTCGATATAGGACGGGTGGTTGTGGCTCTCCATCTTGAAGATCGCCGCCTGCCCGTCACCAATGTCGATCACGCCGGCATTCTCGCCCGGTCCGCAGATGACCTGGCGGCCGGTGGTGGGCAGCTTCTTCAGATGGATGCGACTGGATTTATAGCTGCAATGCTCGGACCACATGACCGAAAAGATGCCGAGTTCGGTCAGGTTCGGCTCGCGCCCCATCGCGTGCAGGACGCGCTCATATTCCTCAGGGGACAGGCCGTGTTCGGCGACGATCTCGGGCGTGATCTGGGTCATGGGCGTGCCTCTAGCGCGCACGCGCACGGGGTGCCAGCCGCTTTGTTCGACCGTCGCAATGTAACAAACCAGCAATGTTGCGTTGCAGAATAGGTACAGTGTCGGAACAAACCTAAACCGAAAGGATTATTATCCTTCGAAAACGGCCCGGCGCGTGGGAACCCTTTCGCACGCTGGGAGTCGGTGGTCCGCATCGCCGGACTCGGCGTAGCATGGCATCATGCCGAGCAAGGGAGAATCTGAATGGTTTCGAAGTTTCTGACCGCGATCGCCGCGACCACGCTGGCCGCCGCTCCGGTCGCCGCCAACGCTGCGCAGAACGCGTCGGCGCTGTCGGTCGCCAAGTCGGTCCGCGCGACCGCCCCGACCAAGGGTGGCCAGAAGCTGGCCGGCGGCGGCATCGTGTTCGCGCTGCTGGCAGCCGCGATCGTTGCCGGTGGCGTCATCATCGCCGTCGACGACAACGACTCGGACAGCAACTAAGTCCGGTTGTGGGACGGGGGCCGGTTTCGGTCCCCGTCCGGTTTCTCTACACCCCACCCGGCGCGCTCCCTGATGGTCGAGCGACGATGCGCCGGAGACGCCGCCCTGCCCCGGCGCGGTCAGTCGTTCCGCTTCTTCCAGGCCTGCCACAGCATCATGCCGAGCAGCGTGCCGCCGGCAACCGTGCCGCCGACCGCGACGGCGGTGACCACCGGCGACAGGCTGTTGTCGGCGCGGCGGAGATGCGGGCGGTGCTTTTTCAGCTTCTTCAGCAGGGGGGTGCGTTCCGACACCGCCTCGAACATCTCGCCCGGACCTTCGGGATCGAGGATCTTGTTGTCGGCCAGCCATTCGGTGACGGCGCTGAGGTCGGGTACCTCATAGGGGCGTAGCGAACGGCCTTCCCCACGCAGTTCCTCGATCGTCGCGATCAGCGAATCGGTGCGGGCCAGCGTCGCCTCGATCGTTTCGCAGTCGGTGCCGAGATGTTCGGCGAGCAGCGAGTCGCGGATGCCGGCGATGGTGCGGCGTTCGTCGGCATTGGCGTGGCGGGTGGCGTCGACGGTCACGTCGCATTCGGTGTCGAGCCGCAGCGAGCGGTTGTTGAAGTTGGACGATCCGACCCGCAGCAACTGGTCGTCGATCACCGTCACCTTGGCATGGACATAGATCGGCGTGCCGCCGGCGGTGAAGGGATGGTAGAGCCGCAGCCGGTCGTGGCGGTCGCGTTCCTTGAGCGCCTGGAACAACCGGGCGCGGGCCGAATCCATCGCGACCGGCTCCAGCCAGCCCTCGGCGGTGGTCGGGTTGACGATGACGATCTCCGGACCGTCCGGCTCCTCCAGCCGCCGGGCGATCGCCTCGGCTACCTTGCGCGAGGCGAAATACTGGCTTTCGGCGTAGAAGAAGCGTTCGGCGCGGGCGATCAGGTCGAGATAGAGCGTCTCGATCTCGTGCACCGGTTCCTGATCGGTCATCTCCGGGATCGTCCGGGCGATGGCGACGTCGATCTCGGTAAAGTCGGCCTCCAGTCCGGTCGGCCAGCAACCGCCGGCGCCGGTCGGGGGGGGCAGCGTATCGCCCCCGGAAATTTCCCAGCGCTGGCGGCACATGTCGCCGAGCGCGGCGGCGACCGGCCCTTCGAGCGCGGTGGTGACGTCGTGCCATGGCTGGTACGGCGTGCCGTCCGGCTCGATCCGGCGGGGATCGTCGTCGAGATGCTCGCGCGTGTCCCAGCGGTCGACGGTCATGTCGATCCCGCCGCAAAAGGCGACGTCGTCGTCGATCACCACGACCTTCTGATGATGCGACCCGGCGATCGGATGATGCGCGTCGAAGCGCAGATGGACCTGCGGGTCGGCGATCCACTTGGCGATGCGGACAAGGGTGCGGCCGTGGAACAGCGTCTTGATGGCGCCGGTATCCCAGCGCAGGATATGGACCTGCAGCCCCGGGGTGCGGCGCACCAGCCAGGTGATGAATTCGCCAACTTTTTCAGGACCTTCGCTCGCCGGATCGGTCTTGAAGCGGATGCGCGCGTCGAAGTCCCATCCGATCAGCATGATCTGCTTCTTCGCCCGCAGCATCGCGTCGCGGGCATGGAAGAAGTAATTATCGGCATCGACCAGCACGGTCGCGCGCGTGGCGCGCTCGATCCGCCAGCAGTTGCGACCCGGTTCGAGCGGAGGAGTGTGACGCGCCATGCGACAGCCATGACACCCTATCGTTGCAGTTCCAAGCGGTTGCAGTCGCTCGCGCGGGGTTTGGGCGGTCCAAAGTTCACTAAGTTCACACTCGTGCGCTGTTTGTGACGCGTTCGTGCGGGGGCGTTTCGGAGTGTGGCGGGCGGACGATGGGAAAGAGCGGGAGGCGATGCTGGCAGGGGGCGGGCGTGTAGGAAAGGGGGGCGCTGCGTCCGCCTGCTTCGCCATCACAGCTGACTGGAGGCAGGACAACGGATTGGGTCGAGCCTCTGCGAAAGTGTCGAAACGTACCCCGGCGAAGGCCGGGGTCCACTGGGGGGACTTGGGTAAGATACGGAAAAGCCGTCCCAACTGGACCCCGGCCTTCGCCGGGGTACGGCGTGGTGTTGGCTTCGTTCGGGACTTTCGCGGAGGTCTCTATCAAGTCCGGGGTGACGGGACGCGGAGTTTACAGGACCTCGTGGACCCGCTCCGGGGGGCGGGCGATGACGACGCCCTTTGCCGTTTCGACGATCGGGCGTTCGATCAGGATCGGGTGCTGCGCCATGGCGTCGAGGATCGCCGCGTCGTCGGCGGTCTTGAGCGGTTTGGCTTCGGTTTCGCCGGTGCGCAGCGCGTCGCGCGGGGTGAGGTTGGCGCGGGTCAGCAGGGCGGCCAGTTCGTCGCGGGTCGGCGGGGTCTTGAGATATTCGACGATGGTGACGGTGGCGCCGGCTTCGGTCAGGAGCGCCAGGGCGGCGCGGGACTTCGAGCAGCGCGGGTTGTGGTAGATCGTGGCGTTCATATTTCCTCCCCGGCACGGGGAGGGGGACCGCTCGCGTTAGCGAGGGGTGGAGGGGGTTGGCCGGCTCCACCACCGTTTCGTGTGCGTCGATCCCCCTCCACCATCCTTCGGATGGTCCCCCTCCCCGCGGGCGGGGAGGATCTTGGGCGTCTCGTTCAGACCTGAATCCCCTCCCCGTGCCGGGGAGGGGATTCAGGTCAGTCGTTCCTGGCCAGCCATTCTTCCAGCCACTTGATCGTGTAATCGCCCTGTTGGAACTGGGGATCGTCAAGCAGCGACTGGTGCAGCGGGATGGTGGTCTTCATCCCCTCGATCACGAATTCCTCCAGCGCGCGCTTGAGGCGCATCAGGCAGCGTTCGCGGGTGGTGCCGTAGACGATCAGCTTGGCGATCATGCTGTCGTAATAGGGCGGGACCCTATAGCCGGCGTACAGGCCGCTATCGACGCGGACGTGCATGCCGCCCGGCGCATGGAAATGCTTCACCGTGCCGGGCGACGGCGCGAAGGTGCGCGGGTCCTCGGCATTGATGCGGCATTCGATCGCGTGGCCGGTGAAACGGATCTGGTCCTGATGACAGGTCAGGCCGTGGCCCTCGGCAACGCGGATCTGTTCGCGGACGAGGTCGAGGCCGGTGATCATTTCGGTCACAGGATGTTCAACCTGCAAACGGGTGTTCATTTCGATGAAATAGAACTCGCCGTCTTCCCACAGGAATTCGATCGTGCCGGCGCCGCGATAGCCCATATCGGCCATCGCCTTGGCACAGATGCCGCCGATCCGTTCGCGATCGGCCTGGCTGAGCACGGGGGAGGGGGCCTCCTCCAGCACCTTCTGGTGGCGGCGCTGGAGCGAGCAGTCGCGTTCGCCCAGATGGATCGCATTGCCGTTGCCGTCGCCGAAGACCTGAATCTCGATGTGGCGCGGGTTGCCGAGATATTTTTCGAGGTACACCGTGGCGTCGCCGAACGCGGCCTTCGCCTCGCTGCCGGCTTGCTGCATCAGCGTTTCGAGTTCGTCCTCGGAATGGCAAACCTTCATGCCGCGGCCGCCGCCGCCCGACGCGGCCTTGATGATGACCGGATAGCCAGCCCTGGCCGCGATCGCCTTCGCCTCGGCGACGTCGCTGATCGCGCCGTCGCTGCCGGGAACGAGCGGCAGGCCGAGCGCGCCCGCGGTGCGCTTTGCCTCGATCTTGTCGCCCATCGTGCGGATATGTTCGGGCTTCGGCCCCACGAAGATCAGGTTGTGCAGCTCGACGATCTCGGCGAACTTGGCGTTTTCCGACAGGAAGCCATAGCCCGGATGGATCGCGTCGGCGCCGCTGATCTCCGCCGCCGAAATGATGTTCGGGATGTTCAGATAGCTGTCGGTCGCCGACGGCGGGCCGATGCAGATCGCCTCGTCCGCGAGGCGGACGTGCATCGCATCGGCATCGGCGGTCGAATGGACCGCGACCGTCTTGATCCCCATTTCGTGGCAGGCGCGGTGGATGCGCAGCGCGATCTCACCCCGGTTGGCGATCAGCAGTTTCTTGATTTCGGGCATGTTTCTGTTCCTAGACCGCGTTGCGCGCCAGAGCCGTTTGTCCTGAGTAGCCATTGAGCGAAGTCGAAAGGGCGTATCGAAGGACGCTTGCTTCGATACGGGCCTTCGACAAGCTCAGTCCCTACTCAGCACGAACGGGGCGGGCGTGGGGCGGCTGCAAGGCGATTTACTCTACGACCACCAGCGGCTGGTCGAATTCGACCGGCTGGCCGTTCGACACGAGGATCTGCGTCACGGTGCCGGCGGCGGGGGCGACGATCGGGTTCATGACCTTCATCGCCTCGACGATCACCAGCGTGTCGCCCGCGGCGACCTTCTGCCCGACCGACACGAACGGCTTGGCTTCGGGATTGGCGGCGAGATAGACGGTGCCGACCATCGGCGAGGTGACCGGCGGGACGCTGCTGACGGGCGCGACGGCGGCGCCGGCCTCGATCGTGGTGGTCGCCGCGCTGGCGAGCTGCGGCTGGGGTGCCGGCTGCGGCGCATAGGCCGGGGCATAGGTCGCCTGCGCGATCGGCGCGGGCTTGCGCACCACGCGGACCTTGCGCGCGCCGTCCTCCACCTCGACTTCGGTCAGGTCGGTTTCGTCCAGCACCTGCGCCAGCGCGCGGACGAGGTCGATGTCGACGCGCATCGCGTGGCTGGTGAACGGCGTTCCTTCGCCCTGATTGTCGTCTGCCATGGTAACCCCCAATGGTGTATTCTTAAAAAACCGCGCCCTTGTCAGATGCGGGCGGCCGCTTCAAGCGCGACCAGATAGGAAAGCGCGCCGAATCCGGCCACACTGCCGCGCGCGGCGCGCCCGACATAGCTGATGTGGCGAAACTCCTCGCGCTGGTGCGGATTGGACAGATGGACCTCGATCACCGGGGTCTTCACCGCCTTGATCGCGTCGTGGAGCGCGATCGACGTATGGGTATAGGCGCCGGCGTTGAGCAGCACCGCCTTGGCACCCTCCGCCTGCGCCTCGTGCAGCCAGTCGACCAGATGCCCTTCGTGATTGGACTGGCGCAGGTCGATCTGCAGGCCCAGTTCGCGGGCGCGATCCTCCAGCATGCCGGCAATGTCGTCGAGCGTGTCCGACCCGTAGATTTCCGGCTCGCGCAGGCCCAGCAGGTTCAGGTTCGGGCCGTTGAGGACGAAGATGGTGGCGGTCAAGCAGAGCGGCTTTCGGTTGCGGGCGCGTGTCCGCGGTCCCTATATGCACCGCACCATACCCGGAGCGGACACGCGAAGTCGATAGACGGCGTATCCACAGGAGACGACATGCACACCGACGGCACCATCACCATCACGGTCAACGGCGATCACATGCGGGTTCGCGACGGGCTGACCATCGCCGAACTGGCGGCGCAGATCGGGCTGGTGCCGGAAAAGGTGGCGGTCGAACGCAATCTGGAGGTCGTGCCGCGCTCGACGCTGACGGAGGTCAAGGTCGAGGATGGCGACGAGCTGGAGATCGTGCATTTCGTCGGCGGCGGCGACCATCAGCCGGTCGTGCAGGCGGCCGATACGTGGAGCGTGGCGGGCAAGACCTTCACCTCGCGGCTGATCGTCGGGACCGGCAAGTACAGGGATTTCGAGCAGAACGCCGCTGCGGTGGCGGCATCGGGTGCGGAGATCGTGACGGTCGCGGTGCGCCGGGTGAATGTCAGCGATCCCAAGGCGCCGATGCTGACCGACTATATCGACCCCAAGAAGGTCACCTATCTGCCCAATACCGCCGGATGCTTCGATGCGGACAGCGCGATCCGCACGCTCAGGCTGGCGCGCGAGGCCGGTGGCTGGGAGCTGGTGAAGCTGGAGGTGCTGGGCGAGGCGCGCACGCTGTACCCCGATATGGTCGAGACGCTGCGTGCGACCGAAGTGCTGGCGAACGAAGGCTTCAAGCCGATGGTGTACTGCGTCGACGATCCGATCGCGGCCAAGCGGCTGGAGGATGCCGGCGCGGTCGCGATCATGCCGCTGGGCGCGCCGATCGGGTCGGGCCTCGGCATCCAGAACCTCGTCACGATCCGGCTGATCGTCGAAGGCGCGAAGGTGCCGGTGCTGGTCGATGCCGGGGTGGGCCAGGCGAGCGATGCGGCGGTGGCGATGGAGCTGGGCTGCGACGGGGTGCTGATGAACACCGCGATCGCCGAGGCGAAGGACCCGATCCTCATGGCGCGCGCGATGAAGGCGGCGGTCGAGGGCGGGCGCATGGGCTATCTGGCGGGGCGGATGCAGCGGCGGCGTTATGCCGATCCGTCCAGCCCGCTGGCGGGTCTGATATGAATCAACTTTGATGGAACCGGTGGGTGCGCTTGCGCTTTGTATAATCGCAATCCAGCGAGGGAGACCTCGCCAACCCACAGGAGCCTTTCATGGGTGAATTCACCGACAAGCTCGCCGCCGCCGGCAACAAGGTCGCCGGCAACGTCAAGGAAGCCGTGGGCAAGGCGACCGACAACGAGCGTCTGGAAGCCGAAGGCCAGGCCCAGCAGGTCAAGGGCACCGGCCAGGACGTGAAGGGCAGCGTCAAGGGCGCGCTCGGCGACAAGCTCTGACGCGTTAGGACACCGCGTACCGCCGCTGTTCTGGCGGATGGTGTCGAAGGGCCGCTCCGGGAAACCGGGGCGGCCCTTTTCATGTTCAGAAACGATAGCCGAGGCCGGCGACGACATGGTGGCGTTCGACGCCGGTTTCGATGCGATACTGGTCGACCGTGCCCTTGTCGGCGGCATAGTTGGTGTAGAGATATTCGAGCTTGCCATAGGCGCGGCTGGTCAGGCCGAATTCGCCGCCGGCACCCAGATGAAAGCCGTCGAGCCGGGTCTTGTCGCGGAAGCCGTTGGCGGGCGTGATCAGGTCGCGGACGTCGTGGCGGAATTCGCCGTTGCTGTAGCCGCCCTTGAGATACACCAGCGAATTGGGACCGGTGATGAAGCCGACGCGCCCGCCGACGGCGACCTCGCGCCCGGTCGACAGGCACTCGCGCGCGATCACGGTCGCACCGAACGACAGGTCGTCGCAGGTCTCCAGCGTCGATTTCGACAGGCCGGCATAGACGCCGATCACCGATGCGCGCGACACGACCATGTCATAGCCGACTTCGCCGCCATAGGTGATGCCGCTGTCGCCGACGCTGGATTCGCTGCGCGTGGTGCCGTCATGCACCTCCGTCACGACATCGACCCGGTCCCAGCCGACGCGCAGTTCGATGCGGGGGCCGAGCGGCGTGTCGACGATGTCCTGCGCGGCGGCGGGTGCGGCGACGGCGACGGCAAGCGTGGCGGCGGTGATGGTCGCGACGGTCTTCACGGAAATCCCCCGGAAATTGAGTGTCTTGCCGGGGGATAGGGTCGAATCGATACGATAGGCTTAACGCGCGCGCATCGCGGCGATCGTCGTGCCGTGGGTGATGACGTTCATGTCGGTCTTCAGGTGCAGCAGGCGTACGCCGCTCTGCGCCAGCGCGCGGTCGAGCGCGGGGGCGAACTGGGCGGTGGTCTCGACCGTTTCGGCCCAGGCGCCATAGGCGCGGGCGAGTGCGGCGAAATCGGGGTTGGTGAGCGCGGTGCCGCTGAGGCGCGCGGGATATTCGCGCTCCTGATGCATGCGGATCGTGCCGTAACCGCCATTGTCGACCAGCAGGACCAGCAGGTTCGCACGATGCTGGATCGCGGTGGCCAGCTCCTGCCCGTTCATCAGGAAATCACCGTCGCCCGCGATCGCCACCGCCAGCTTGTCCGGACAGCGTAGCGCCGCGGCGACGGCGGCGGGGGTGCCATAGCCCATCGCGCCGCAGGTCGGGGCGAGCTGGGTGCCGCTCCAGCCATAATGCCAGTAGCGATGCCACCAGCCGGAGAAATTGCCCGCGCCGTTGCAGATGATCGTGTCGTGGCCCGCCAGCCGTTCGCGCATCGCCGCGACGCAGGGGCCGAGGTCGAGCGTGACGTCGCGCGGGGCGGGGGTCGACCATGCCAGCCATTCGGCATGCGCCTCGGCCATTGCGGGGCGAGGCTCTGCCGGCGGTTCGGCACGGGCGAGCATGTCGGCAAAGGCGTGAGGGTCTGCGGCGATGGCGAGGTCGGCGCGGTATACCCGGTCGAGTTCGGCCGGGTCGGGATGGACGTGGATCAGCGTCTGGCCGGGATGGTCGGGGGTGACGAGGGTATAGCCGTCGGTCGTCGCCTCCCCCAGCCGCGCGCCGACCACCAGCAGCAGGTCGGCGGCCTTGATCCGCTGGACGAGTTTGGGGGAGGGGCCATAGCCGAGATTGCCGGCCCATGCCGCGTGATCGTTGGCGATGGCGTCCTGCCGACGAAAGGCCCCGGCGACGGGGATGCCCCAGCGTTCGGCAAAGGCACCGACCGCCGCGCCGGTCGCCTTGTCCCAGCCTGCCCCGCCGACGATCGCCACCGGGCGCTCGGCATGGGCGATGCGGTCGAGCAGGTCGGGGAAGTCGGCAGGGTCGAGGGTGGTTTCCAGCTTGGCGAGCGGCGGACGGTCGGCGACCTCCGCCGTTTCGCACAGCATGTCTTCGGGCAGCGCGATCACCACCGGGCCGGGGCGGCCGGAGGTGGCGGTGCGCCACGCGCGGGCGACATATTCGGGAATGCGTGCGGGATCGTCGATGCGCAGCACCAGCTTGGCGAGCGGTGCGAACATCGTCAGGAAATCGACCTCCTGAAAGCCTTCGCGGTCGCGCATCCCCCGGTCGACATCGCCGATGAACAGCAGCATCGGCACCGAATCCTGCCGCGCGACATGAACGCCGATCGACGCATTCGTCGCGCCGGGGCCGCGCGTGACGAAGGCGACGCCCGGCCGCCCGGTCAGCACGCCATCGGCACAGGCCATGAAGCCGACCCCGCCCTCCTGCCGGCACGTCACCAGATCGATCGCAGGCGTGTCGTGCAGCGCGTCGAGGACGGCGAGGAAACTTTCGCCCGGAACGTGGAAGATGCGGTCGCAGCCTTGCAGGGCAAGGGCGTCGACAAGGATACGGCCACCGGTGCGCGATTCTGTCATTTTCGCAGGCTAACGCGCGGTCGGGCCGGGCGCCAGTGCCGGGTATTTGCGGACTGGTTCTCGACGCTAGCCAGTCACGAACCGTCACCCCGGGTCAAGCCCGGGGTGACGGGGTGGGGCAATAGTGTCGAGCATCATCAGCGAGGTCGCCAAGTTGAAAGGCGGTTCAGGTTCTTGACCCGCCCCGGCGCCCATGCGTAATCCGGGCGCGCGATATTGGGAGAGTGGCGATGAAGAAGCTGTACCCGAATGCGGAGGCTGCGCTCGACGGGCTGCTGCACGACGGCATGACGCTGTGCGCGGGCGGGTTCGGCCTGTGCGGCATTCCCGAACGGCTGATCGATGCGATCGAGGCATCGGGGGTCAAGGACCTGACCATCGCCAGCAACAATGCCGGGATCGACGGGCAGGGGCTGGGCAAGCTGCTGCGCAGCCGGCAGGTGAAGAAGATGATCTCCAGCTATGTCGGTGAGAACAAGGAGTTCGAACGGCAATATCTAAGCGGCGAGCTGGAGGTCGAATTCTGCCCGCAGGGGACGCTGGCCGAACGCTGCCGTGCGGGCGGCGCGGGGATTCCGGGCTTCTATACCAAGACCGGGGTCGGCACGCTGATCGCGGAGGGCAAGGAAGTGAAGCAGTTCGACGGGGAAGACTATATCCTCGAACGCGGCATCCGTGCCGATGTGTCGATCATCAAGGGGTGGAAGGCCGACGAGGCCGGCAATCTGATCTTCCGCAAGACCGCGCGCAACTTCAATCAGCCGATGGCGACCGCCGCGAATATCTGCGTCGCCGAGGTCGAGGAAGTGGTGCCGGTCGGATCGCTCGATGCCGATGCGATCCACCTGCCGGGGATTTACGTGAAGCGGATGATCGTCGGCGCCCCCTATGACAAGCAGATCGAGTTCCGCACGGTGCGGGAGCGGGCGTGATGGGGTTGGTCTCTGCCAACTCTTCGCGTCACCCCGGCCTTGAGCCGGGGACCCGCTTTCTCTCGACCGCGGACGAAGCAGCGGGACCCCGGATCAGGGCCGGGGTGACGAAGGGGCTGGGCCGTGCGCTCGTTCTCGGTAGCGCCGCCCTTGCCCTGCCGGGCTGCGTCGTCGCGGTCGGCAACCAGTCGCCGGTCGCGCCTGTCGCCCCCGCCACCGTCGCGGGCGTGCCGGCGGGGATGCAGTATCTCTATGGATCGGGCGAGGCGGCGGCGGCGAGCCGGCAGGCATATTCGGCGCTGGTCCGCTATGTGCAGCAATATCAGCGCGACCGCACGACGCTGCGCCGGATGCCGCTACAGGCGGTGCTGGCGCCGAGCGCGACGCTGGCCCAGCCGACCCAGCTTGCCTGTGCGGGCAAGGCGGCGGTGGTGTTCGACGTCGACGAAACCGTGCTGCTGAACACCGGTTACGAATATTCCGACGCGCGCGGTGGCCTGAGCTACGACGCGAGCCGCTGGGAACGGTGGGAGCGGTCCGACGGACGCGCGACGCGGCCGGTGCCAGGCGCGGTCGAGGGGCTGGCGGCGCTGCGCGCGGCGGGCGTGACCGTGGTGTTCAATTCCAACCGCAATGCGGCGACTGCGCAATATACCGAGGCGGTGCTGAACCGTGCCGGCCTCGGCCCCGCCAGGCATGGCGAGACATTGTTTTTAAAGGGCGATGCGCCGGGCGGGTCGGGCAAGGATGCGCGGCGGGCGCTGATCGCGTCGCGCTATTGCGTCGTCGCGCTGGTCGGCGATCAGCTGGGCGATTTCAGCGACCTGTTCAATGCTGGGCTGAAGCCTGCCGAGCGGCGTGCGGCGGCGGATTCGCCTGCGATCGCCAATCTGTGGGGCAATGGCTGGTTCCTGCTGCCAAACCCCGTGTACGGCACCGCGCTGGCCGGTGATTTCGACGACGTGTTCCCCAATGATCTGCGCTGGACCGATCCCGGCGCGCGCAAGGAGTAATCGCATGGCCTGGACCCGCGACGAGATGGCGGCACGCGCCGCGCGCGAACTGAAGGACGGTTTCTACGTCAACCTCGGCATCGGTATCCCGACGCTGGTGGCGAACCATATCCCGGAAGGGGTCGAGGTGACGCTGCAGTCGGAAAACGGGATGCTGGGCATCGGCCCGTTTCCCTATGCCGGCGAAGAGGATGCCGACCTGATCAACGCCGGCAAGCAGACGATCAGCGAATTGCCGCAGTCGGTCTATTTCAGCAGCGCCGACAGCTTCGCGATGATCCGCGGCGGGCATATCGACCTGACCGTGCTGGGCGCGATGGAAGTGTCCGAGAAGGGCGACATCGCCAACTGGATGATCCCGGGCAAGATGGTGAAGGGCATGGGCGGCGCCATGGACCTGGTCGCCGGGGTCAAGAAGATCATCGTCGTGATGGAGCATACCTCCAAGAACGGCGACCCGAAGTTCATTCCCGAATGCACGCTGCCGCTGACCGGGCTGGGGGTGGTCGACATGATCATCACCGATCTGGCCGTGTTCGCGCGGCCCGACCATGCCAGCCCGTTCCGGCTGATCGAAACCGCGCCGGGGGTTAGTGCGGAGGACGTTCGGTCGAAGACGACGGCGACGTACGAGGGATAGGGGTCGCCTTCTCCTTCCCTCGCCACATACGTCATTCCAGCGCAGGCTGGAATCTTTCGCGGTCGGGGAGCGCCCTTGCCACCGGGAGACCCCAGCCTTCACTGGGGTGACGCTGGTTTTGAAGATTGGTTCACGCGAAGGCGCGAAGGCGCGGAGAAGAAACAGAAAAAGTGGTTCGCGCAGAGGCGCAGAGGCGCAGAGGGGTTGCGTTCTCGGACACCCCACCCGCGCCAGCGGCTTCATACCTCGCTGCAACGATCCGAGAGGCTTCGCCGGATATGCGGCGACCGTCCCGATCACGACCTCTCTGCGCCTCCGCGTCTCTGCGCGAAAACTCCCTTCTTCCCTTCGCGTCTTCGCGCCTTCGCGTGAACCAAACTTCTACTGCGACGCCGTTTCCGGCATCTTAAACCACAGCAGCACCAGCCCCGCCGCAGCGATCCCCGCCAGCAGCAGGAATGCGGCGTCATAGCCGCCGCGCACGATCATCACGCCCGCGAGCGTGGTGCTGAGTGCGCCGCCCAGCCCCTGTACCGTCGCCACCGCGCCCTGTGCCGCGTTGAACCGGCCGGTGCCGCGCATGATCGCCGCGACCACCACCGGCAGCAGCGCGCCGAAGATGCCTGCGCCGATCCCGTCGAGCAGCTGCACGCCGAGCAGCCACGCGGGCGCATCGGCGACGGTGTAGAGTACGCCGCGCGCGACCAGTACGGCCATGCCGACCAGCAGGATCGGGCGATGGCCCCAGCGGTCGGCATTGCGCCCGACGACGATCGCCACCGGCACCATCACCAGCTGCGCGCCGACGATGCAGGCGGCGACCAAAGAGGTCGCCTGTCCCGCACCGACCTCCCGACCCAGCAACTGCCCGACGGCGGGCAGCATCGCGGCGTTGGCGAGGTGGAACAGGAACGCCGCCCCGGCGAAGATAGCCAGCGCAGGATTGGTGGTCAGCGTGCGGACCAGCGAGGGGGCGGGGGCGCAGGACTCGTCCGGGGCGCCCTCGCACCCGCGTGCGACGTCGTGATCGATCGCGTCGCCATCGACCCATAGGATCGCGGCGATGCTGCATGCGGCGAGGATGCCCATCAGGTAGAAGACGACGACGGGGCCGAATTTCCAAGCGAGCAGCCCGGCCAGCGCGGCGGCGACGGCGTTGCCGGCATGGTTGAACGCTTCGTTGCGGCCGACGCGGCGGGTGAACGCCCTGGGTCCGACGATGCCGAGCGAGATCGCCGCGATGCCCGGCGCGAACACCGCCCCCGCCACCGCCGCGACCGACTGGGTAGCGGCGACCGCGAAGAAGCCGGAGACGATCGGCAGCGAAATCGACGCCAGAGTCACCAGCAGCGCGGCGACTACCAGCAAGGCACGCTTCGCCTTCACCCGGTCGACCAGCGCGCCGGCGGGCGTCGTCGCCAGCAGCCCGGCGATGCCGGCGATCGTCATCACCATCCCCGCCGTCGCCTCGTCCCAGCCATGGGTCGGGCCGCGGACCGAGACGAGATAGATGGCGAGATACGGTCCCAGCCCGTCGCGAACGTCGGCGAGGAACGCGTTCATCGCGTCCAGTGCGCGGGCGTTGCGGCCATGGGCGGGATCGGGATGGGGCGGCATACGACGATCCCGTGATGTAGGATCGCGCAGGAACGTCGCTTGCCCGTGAAGGGTCCGTCGATCGGATACGAAATCTGCCGACGTTGGTAATAAAATGTCGTGCGACCTTTTGTTCGCGGCTGTTTTCGGTTAACGCGCGGCGATGAGCAGCCGTCCGCAAACCCTGTACGAGAAAATCTGGAACGACCATGTCGTCGAGCGTCGCGCCGACGGCACCTGCCTGATCTATATCGACCGGCATCTCGTCCATGAAGTCACCAGCCCGCAGGCGTTCGCCGGGCTGCGCGCCAATGGCCGTACCGTGCGGCGCCCCGAGCTGACGCTGGCGGTGCCCGACCACAACCTGCCGACGACGCCGCGAGTCGATGCGGCGGGCAACCGCCTGCCGATCGCCGATCCGGCGAGCGCCAGCCAGCTCGCCGCGCTGGAGAGGAACGCGCCCGACTTCGGCATCCGCTATATCGACGCGACGGCGGCCGAGCAGGGGATCGTCCATGTCGTCGGGCCGGAACAGGGCTTCACCCTGCCGGGCACGACCTTGGTGTGCGGCGACAGCCATACCAGCGCGCACGGGGCGCTGGGCGCGCTGGCGTTCGGCATCGGCACCAGCGAGGTCGAGCATGTCCTCGCCACCCAGACGCTGTTGCTGCAACAGTCGAAGACGATGGAAATCCGCGTCGACGGCACGCTGGGCTATGGCGTGTCGGCCAAGGACGTCGTGCTGGCGATCATCGGCAAGACGGGTGCGGCGGGCGGCACCGGCTATGTCGTCGAATATACTGGCGAGGTGATCCGCAGCCTGTCGATCGAGGGGCGGCTGACCGTCAGCAACATGTCGATCGAGGGCGGGGCGCGTTCCGGCCTGATTGCGCCGGACGAGACGACCTTCGCGTATCTGAAGGGGCGGCCGATGGCGCCGAAGGGCGACGCATGGACCCAAGCGGTCGATTATTGGCGGACGCTGCCGAGCGATGCGGGAGCGGTCTATGACAAGGTGGTGCAGCTGCACGCCAGCGACATCGCACCGTCGCTGACCTGGGGCACCAGCCCCGAGGACGTCGTGCCGATCACCGGCGTCGTGCCGTCGCCGGACAGCTGCGCCGATCCGTCGAAGCGCGTCGCGGCGCAAAAGTCGCTCGACTATATGGGCCTGACGCCGGGCACGCGGATGCAGGATGTGGCCGTAAGCTATATCTTCATCGGCAGCTGCACCAACAGCCGGATCGAGGATCTGCGCGCGGCGGCAAGCGTGGTGAAGGGCCGCCATGTCGCGGGCGGCATCAAGCAGGCGCTCGTCGTGCCGGGGTCGGGGCTGGTCAAGCGGCAGGCCGAGGCCGAGGGGCTGGACCGTATCTTCACCGAAGCCGGCTTCGAATGGCGCGAGCCGGGCTGTTCGATGTGCCTGGCGATGAACCCGGACAAGGTGCCGCCGGGCGAACGCTGCGCTTCCACCAGCAACCGCAATTTCGTAGGACGGCAGGGGCCGGGTGCGCGGACGCACCTCGTCTCCCCGGCGATGGCGGCGGCGGCGGCGGTGACCGGGCGGCTGGCCGATGTACGCGATTTGGTGACGGAGTAGGCATATGAAGCGGGTTCTGATCGCGTTGATCGCGGGCGCGGTGTTGAGCGGCATGGCGGCTGCCTATGCCTCGGTCCGGCCGGCCAAGGCGGCGGCACCGTCGCGGGCGGACGCGCGCCAGTGATCGCACGCATCGCGGCGGCGGCCGCATTGGTGCTGACGATGGGGCAGGCGCCCGCGCCGGCACCCAAGGGCGCCGATGTCGAACTGTGGCGGCTGGATTGCGGCGGCGTGCAGGTCAACGACCTCAACGCCTTTTCCGACACGCTGGCCTATCCGGGCCAGAAGAAGCGGCTGGTCGCCAGCTGTTACCTGATCCGGCATGGCGGCGATTATCTGCTGTGGGACACCGGCCTGCCCGAAGCGGTGATCGGCCAGCCGGTCAGCGATACCGACGCGATGTCGCCGATCCTGACGACGACGATCAAGCGGCAGCTGGCGCAGATCGGCGTGAAGCCCGAACGGATCGGTCGCGTGGGCATCAGCCATTATCATTTCGACCATATCGGACAGGCGGCGGGCTTTCCGGGCGCCACCCTGTTGATCGGCAAGGGCGATGCGGACGCGCTGAACGCCGGCAAGCCCGGCACCAGCACCGAACCGCTCAAACCCTGGTTCGGCGGCGGGGCGAAGGTCGAGGCGGTCGAAGCGGACAAGGACGTGTTCGGCGACGGCAGCGTCACCATGCTCAACCTGCCGGGCCATACGCCGGGGCATCACGCGCTGCTGGTCGTGTTGAAAGACAAAGGCCCGGTGCTGCTGTCCGGCGACCTCGCGCATTTCCGTGAAAATTACGACAGCAACGGCGTGCCGCCGTTCAATACCGATCGCGCGGCTACGCTCGCCTCGCTCGACCGGTTCAAGAAGCTTGCGGGCAATGCGAAGGCGACCGTGATCCTGCAACATGAACCCGGCGATGTCGCCAAGCTGCCGGCCTTTCCGGCATCGGCACGCTGATGGAACCGATCACCAGGGTCGAAGGGCGCGCCTATCCGTGGGGCGCCAAGAATATCGACACCGACATCATCATCCCGGCGCATTGGCTGAAGACCACCACCCGCGAAGGGCTGGGCAAGGGCGCGTTCGAAAGCGTGCGGGCGGAACCGGACAATATCTTCGACGATCCGCGCTATGCAGGCAGCCCGGTGCTGATCGCGGGTGAGAATTTCGGCTGCGGGTCGAGCCGCGAACATGCCGCGTGGGCGCTGACCGACATGGGCGTCAAGGCGGTGATCGCCCCGAGCTTTTCCGACATCTTCTCCGGCAACGCGATCAAGAACGGGATCGTGACGGTAGTGCTGCCGCAGGCGGCGATCGACCGGCTGGTCGAGGTCGCGCGGACCGACACGGTCGCCGTCGATCTGGAGACGATGACCGTCACCACCCGCTATCAGGACCGTTTTCCCTTCGACCTCGACCCCTTTCGTCGCCAGTGCCTGATGGAAGGGCTGGACGAGATCGGCATGACGCTGGCAGAAGATACCGCGATTTCGAAATATGAGTCCGGCGTGGCGAATGCCCGACCGTGGCTCCATCAGGAGAGCGGACATGCGGGCGTTGCTGTCGAAGGAACCGGGCGGACCTGACACGCTGACCATCGGCGACCTGCCGGACCCGGTCGCGGGCAAGGGGCAGGTCGTCATCGCGGTCAGGGCGTGCGCGGTGAACTATCCCGACGTCCTGATCATCGAGGATAAATACCAGTTCCGCCCCGAACGCCCGTTCGCGCCGGGCGGCGAGGTCGCCGGGGTGATCGAGAGCGTGGGCGAAGGCGTCGCCGGCTGGGCGGTCGGCGACCGGGTTCTGGCGGTCACCGGCCATGGCGGCATGGTCGAGAAACTGGCGGTGCCGGCCGCCGCGCTGCACCGCCTGCCACCAAACCGCAGTTTCGAAGATGGCGCGGCGCTGCTGCTGACCTATGCCACGTCGATCCATGCGCTGCTCGATCGCGGGCGGCTGGGCGAGGGGCAGACGTTGCTGGTTCTGGGGGCGGCGGGCGGCGTCGGCCTCGCCTCGATCGAACTGGGCAAGGCGTTCGGCGCGCGCGTCGTCGCGGCGGTCTCGTCGGAGGTGAAGGCGGCCGCCGCACGGGATGCGGGGGCGGACGAGACGGTCGTCTATCCCCATGCCCCGCTCGACAAGGATGCATCGCGCGCGCTGGCGGAGGCGTTCAAGGCGGCCATCGGTCCCAAGGGCGCGGACGTGGTGTTCGACCCGGTCGGCGGCGACTATGCCGAACCCGCGCTGCGCAGCGTCGGGTGGGAAGGGCGCTATCTGGTCGTCGGCTTCCCGGCGGGCATCCCGAAGCTGCCGCTCAACCTGACGTTGCTCAAGAGCTGCGACGTGTGCGGCGTGTTCTGGGGTGCGTTCGCGATGCGCGATCCGGCGGCGAACGCCGCGCATGTGACGACGCTGTTCCGATTGTGGGACGAAGGCAAGATCGCCCCGCGCGTCACCGGCACCTTCCCGCTGGAGCGCGGCGGCGAGGCGATCGCGGCGCTGGCCGCGCGCAAGGTCATCGGGAAGCTGGTGGTGGTGCCGTAAGAGGTTTTCACGCGAAGGCGTGAAGGCGCGGAGAAGAAGATAGGGGTTCGCGCGGAGGCGCGGAGACGCGGAGGGTGGTGCGTCCGCCGCGATAGCGGCTCTTCTTCTATCAGCGGAATGGAAGGGGCTTCGCCGGACAGGCCGACATCGCCTGTTCCACAACCTCTCCGCGCCTCTGCGTCTCTGCGCGAAAACTCACTTCTTCTTCCTCCGCGCCTTCGCGTGAACCATCTTCTGCTCCCCGACCCGGCAGCGCGAGGCGACGCGCAACCACCCGAGAGCCGGACGTTGCGCGTAACCCCGTCGCATCCTATCTCGCGAGGGAGGGATGAGTAGGGGAATGCGATGACGATGTTCGACGACCGGGAGCGTGCCTTCGAAGCCAAGTTCGCCCGTGACGGCGAAATGGCGTTTCGGGTGACGGCGCGGCGCAACAAGCTGCTGGGCCAATGGGCGGCCGAGCGCATGGAGCTGACCCCGGCCGAAACCGATGCCTATGCGACCTCGGTCGTGCAGGCCGATTTCGAGGAAGTCGGCGACGAGGACGTGATCCGCAAGCTGGTATCCGACCTCGCCGCCGCCGGCGTCGATTGCGACGAGGCGCAGATCCGGCAGGCGATGGCCGATTGCGACGTCGAGGCGCGTCGCCAGCTGCTCGGGAGCATCTGAATGCCGATGGAGGCACAGGCGATCGAGGCGCTGATCGTGGCCGCGATCCCCGATGCGGTGGTCGAGATCACCGATCTGGCCGGCGACGGCGATCATTATGCCGCGCGGGTCGTGTCGGAGAGTTTCCGGGGCAAGCCGCGCATCGCCCAGCAGCGCGCGGTCTATGCCGCACTCGGCGGGCGGATGGGCGGCGAGCTGCACGCGCTGCAACTGACCACCGGCGTTCCCCAGAATTGAATTGCCGAACCGGCACAAAAGGAAATGACGATGACCGACGATACCCATGCCCGCATCGACGCGGTGGTAAAGAATAACGACGTGGTGCTGTTCATGAAGGGCAGCCCGCTGTTCCCGCAATGCGGTTTCTCCAGCCGCGCGGTGGCGATCCTCAACCACCTGAACGCCCAGTTCGAAAGCGTCGACGTGCTGCAGGACCAGGGCATTCGTCAGGGTATCAAGGCCTATTCGGACTGGCCGACCATCCCGCAGCTCTATATCGGCGGCGAGTTCGTCGGCGGGTCGGATATCATGATGGAAATGTACGAGAGCGGCGAGCTGGCCGAACTGCTGGGCGGCAAGGCGGCCTGATTTCAAAAGCGTCACCCCGGGCTTGGTCCGGGTCCCGCTTCTTCGGCTAGATTTCCTATCTCGGCCACAAACGTCATCCCGGCGAAGGCTGGGATCTCCCGGTTATGGCGCACCGCAGGAGCCGCTTGAGGCCCCAGCCTTCGCTGGGGTGACGGTTTTGGGTGGTGGCGCAACCCTTCTACGCCGACGAAGAAGCGGGACCCCGGGTCAAGTCCGGGGTGACGTTTGGGGCGGAGGTTTCGCGACGTAATCCGCGACACCCACGCCCCCTCCCCACGCCGGGGAGCATTTGCTACGGCTTCCCCATGGCCGATCCGACCACCCCCCGCATCACCCGCCGGCGCCTGTTGATCGGGGGCGGGGCCGGGGTCGGGTTGATCGTCGCCTGGGGGCTGTGGCCGCGACGCTATGGCGTCAATCTGGCGGCGGCGGAGGGGGAGAGCATCTTCGGCCCCTATCTGAAGATCGGGGCCGATGGGCAGGTCACCGTCGCGGTGCCGCAGGCCGAACATGGCCAGGGCGTGTATACCGCGCTGCCGCAGATCGTCGCCGACGAACTTGGCGCCGACTGGCGCACGGTCGCGGTCGAGGCGGCGCCGATCAACCCGCTCTACGCCAATCCGCTGGCTGCGGGCATATTGTTCGGCGATGCGCTGGCGCTGCTCCCCGCCGCGACGCGCGCGACCCATGCCGAACGCACCGCGCTGATGCTGACCGCGGGGTCGACCTCGATCCGCCGGTTCGAAGGGCCGCTCAGGGAAGCAGGGGCGGCGGCGCGGGTGTTGTTGTGCAAGGCGGCGGCGCGCGCATGGGGCGGCGACTGGCGCAGCTGCGGGACGGCGGACGGCTTCGTCGTGATGGGCGAGCGGCGCGAACGCTTCGGCGTGCTGGCCGAGGCGGCGGCGCGTGAGAGCCTGCCCGGCGGCGAATTGCCCTACCGCATCGGCGATGAAAAGCGACTGGTCGGCACCGCGCAGCCGCGACTGGACGCCCCCGCCAAGGTCGACGGCAGCGCGACCTTCGCCGCCGATGTGCGCAAGCCGGGCATGGTCTTCGCCTCGATCCGGCAGGGACCGATCGGCGACACCCGGCTGCTGAGCGTCGACAAGGCGGCGGCCGAGGCGGTGCCGGGCGTCGTCGGCGTGGTGGAAACCGACCGCTGGGTCGCCGCCGCCGGCACGACGTGGTGGGCAGCCAATCGCGCGGTCGATGCGATGGCGCCGCGCTTCGAAACGCACGGGCTGGTCGACAATGCCTCGATCGCCACCGCGCTCGACACCGCATTGTCGGGGGAGGGCGCGCGGGTGCACGAGGCGGGCGACATCGATGCCGCCTTCACCGGCGGACGGACGCAGACCGCGACCTATCGCGTCGCCGCCGCGCTGCACGGCGCGATCGAGCCGACCAGCGCCACCGCCGACTGGAGCGACGGCACGTTGACGCTGTGGATGCCGACCCAGGCGCCGACGTTGGCCCGTGCCGCCGCCGCCCGCGCGATCGGCATCGCCGAGGATCGCGTCGTGCTGCACCCGACCATCGCCGGCGGGTCGTTCGGCGCGAACCTCGACCATCGCGTCGCGGAACAGGCGGCGGTGCTGGCGCGCAAGCTGGAAAAGGCGGTGCAGCTGACCTGGTCGCGGGGCGAGGACTGCCTGGCGGACCGCTACCGCGCGCCTGCCGCCGCGCGGATGACGGCGCGGCTGGGCCGGGGTGGCACGATTCTGGGCTGGCGGGCGCAGGTTGCCGCACCGCGCACCGGACGCGATCTGGCGCGGCTGCTGCTGGGCGACGATGTCGCGGCGTCGCTGGCGATGGCGCTGCCGGGCGACCGGGGCGATGCGCTGGCGACCGAGGGCGCGGTGCCGGCCTATGGCATCCCCAATCTCGCGGTCGATCACCATCCGGCCGAACTGGGGCTGCCCGCCGGATGGTGGCGGTCGGGCGCGCATAGCTACACCGCCTTCTTCACCGAATGTTTCCTCGACGAACTGGCCGGGTTCGCAGGGATGGAGGCGCATTCGTTCCGCATCGCGATGCTGGGCGGCGACGTGGCGCTCGCCCGCTGCCTGTCGACCGTGGCGACGATGGGCGGCTGGCAGGGCGGGGTTCCGGGCAGCGCGCAGGGCATCGCCTGCCACCGGATGCGCGGATCGGCCATCGCCTGCATGGCGGAGGCGCATATCGGCGACAACCAGCGGGTGAAGGTCGACCGGCTGGTCGTCGCGGTCGATTGCGGGCGGGTGATCAACCCCGACCTCGTCCGGCAACAGATCGAGGGTGGGTTGCTGTTCGGCATGGCGATGGCGACCGGCGCGTCGACCGGGTTCGACGCGAATCTGCCGAACGTGCGCGGTTTCGGCGGGATGGGCCTGCCGCGCCTTGCCGACACTCCGGAGATCATGATCGAGATCGTCGATTCCGACGCCGATCCGGGCGGGGTCAGCGAACTGGCGGTGCCGGTGGTGGCGCCCGCCATCGCCAACGCGCTGCACGCCGCTACGGGTCGGCGCTATCGGTCGTTGCCGCTTCTGGGGTGATAGCCGGAAGAAGATGATTCACGCGAAGGCGCGGAGACGCGAAGAGGTCGCGCCCCGGGGCTGCGTTCCGCGATCGGGAGACGGCAGCGTGCGTCGATGCGCGAAATGAAGCCGCTGGCGCGGACGAGAACAGTCTTCGCGTCTCCGCGCCTTCGCGTGAAAACCGTCTTCTTCTGCAATTACCCGCCCCAAAATACCACTTGCCCCGAACCTCGACGTCGCGCGTTAACCCCGGCCATGGAACGCCCGTCGAATCACCCCGCTATCCCCAAGCGCCGCGTCGGCGTGCTGTTGATGAACCTCGGCACCCCCGACGATCCGTCGCCGCGGTCGGTCAGGCGCTACCTTGCCGAGTTCCTGTCCGACCGGCGCGTCGTGGAGATACCGCCGATCGCGTGGCAGCCGATCCTGCGCGGTATCATCCTGAACACCCGGCCGAAAAAATCGGCCCATGCCTATCAGCAGGTGTGGAGCGAGCATGGATCGCCGCTCGCCGCGATCACGCGGGCGCAGTCGGATGCAATGCAGGGCACGTTCGGCGACGGCGTCGTGATCGACTGGGCGATGCGCTATGGTAATCCGTCGATCGCCAGCCGGATCGAGCATCTTCGCGGACAGCGCTGCGATCGCATCCTGCTGGCCCCGCTCTACCCGCAATATTGCGCAGCAACGACCGCGACCGCGAATGACAAGGCGTTCGCGCACCTTGCCAAATTGCGCTGGCAGCCGGCGATCCGCACTCTGCCGCCCTATTATGACGACCCCCTCTATATCGACGCACTGGCGACCACGCTCAAAGAGGATCTGGCGAAGCTCGATTTCGAACCCGATGCGATCGTCGCCAGCTTCCACGGGATGCCCAAGCGTACGCTGGAGCAGGGCGACCCCTATCACTGCCATTGCCAGAAGACCGCGCGGCTGGTGCAGGAGGCGCTGGGCCGTCCGCTGACCGTCGCGTTCCAGTCGCGCTTCGGCCCTGCCAAATGGCTGGGGCCGGCGACCGACGAGACGCTCGTGGAACTGGCCAAGGCCGGCAACCGCCGCGTCGCGATCTTTGCGCCCGGTTTCTCAGCGGACTGTCTGGAGACGCTGGAGGAGCTGGCGATCCGCGGTCGCGAAAGTTTCGAGCAGGCGGGCGGAACCGATTTCGCGTATCTTCCGTGCCTGAACGCCGAAGCGACAGGCAATAAAATGTTGCGCAACATTATCGCGCGCGAACTTGCGGGATGGATCGACCCGGCCTAGCAGAGGGTCGAACGTTCGTAGGAGAGAATGCATGGCACGGGTAGCGATCGTCACCGGCGGCACGCGCGGGATCGGTGAGGCGATCAGCCTTGCTCTCAAGGACATGGGCGTCACCGTCGCCGCCAACTATGCCGGCAACGACGAGAAGGCGAAGGCGTTCAGCGACCGCACCGGCATTGCCGCGTTCAAGTTCGACGTGGGCGATTTCGAAGCGACCCAGGCGGGCGTGAAGGCGATCGAGGAAGCGATCGGTCCGGTCGATATCGTCGTCAACAATGCCGGCATCACCCGCGACGGTACGCTGCTGAAGATGACCTACGACATGTGGGACGACGTCATCCGCACCAACCTCGGCGGTTGCTTCAACCTTGCCAAGGCGACCTTCCCCGGCATGCGCGATCGCAAATGGGGCCGCATCGTCAATATCGGGTCGATCAACGGCCAGGCCGGCCAGTACGGTCAGGTCAACTATGCCGCCGCGAAGTCGGGCATCCACGGCTTCACCAAGGCGCTGGCACAGGAAGGCGCGCGGTTCGGCGTGACCGTCAACGCGATCGCGCCCGGCTATATCGACACCGACATGGTCGCGGCGGTCCCGGCCGACGTGCTCGAAAAGATCGTGGCGAAAATCCCGGTCGGGCGCCTCGGTCAGGCGAGCGAGATCGCGCGCGGCGTCGCGTTCCTGTGTTCGGAAGAGGGCGGCTTCGTCACTGGATCGACGCTGAGCATCAACGGCGGCCAGCACATGTATTGACCGGGCGGCGCGGGGGTTTCCCTCGCGCCACCCCATCGGCCGGCGGCGATCGGGCGCGCCGGCCTTCGCGTCAGCCGCGAAACACCACCGTCCGCGCGCCATGCGGAAACACCCGGTCGTTCAGGTGCAACCGCACCGCTTCGGCCAGCACGCGGCGTTCGATGTCGCGACCCTTGCGGATCAGGTCGTCGGGGGTGTCGGCATGGCTGATCGGCTCCACGTCCTGATGGATGATCGGCCCTTCATCCAGATCGGCGGTGACGTAATGGGCGGTCGCGCCGATCATCTTCACCCCGCGCGCATGCGCCTGATGATAGGGTTTCGCGCCCTTGAATCCGGGCAGGAAGCTGTGATGGATGTTGATGCAGCGCCCCGACAGGAACGCGGCCAGATCGTCCGACAAGATCTGCATGTAGCGCGCCAGCACGACCAGTTCGGCACCGCTATCCTCGACCAGCTGTTTGACCTGTGCCTCCTGCGCCGCCTTCGTCTCGCGCGTGACGGGCAGGTGATGATAGGGAATGTCACCGATCAGCGCACCGTGCAGCGCATCGCGCGGGTGGTTGGACGCGATCGCCACGACCTCCATCGGTAACTCCCCGAGACGGGTGCGATAGAGCAGGTCGACGAGGCAATGGTCCCATTTGGACACCATCAACAGCACGCGCTTCGGCGTCGCCTGATCGCGTAGCGACCAGTCCATGCCCGCTCCTTGTGCGATCGGCGCGAACTCGGCGCGTAGCTCGTCGATCGATCGGTCCGCGGTGAAGGCGACGCGCATGAAGAACTGGTTGGACAGCGCATCGTCGAACTGCTGCGCATCGACGATGTTCGCACCGCGATCGGCAAGGAAACCGGCGACCTTTGCGACCAGTCCCGGACGGTCGGGACATTGCAGCCTGAGCGTGTAGATGCTGGTCAAGAACCGTTCCCCTGCGCACCGGCGCCCGTGCCGGCCGCCTCGCTGTGGCTCCATCGGTCGGGTGGGTAAAGATAGCGTTTGTATCGGGCGGTGCGGCGTCCGCCTTTACGTATGTGCCCGGTTCCCCCGCCGTTCGGTTCGAGCAGCTTCGAGCTTGTCGAGAAGCGTCCGTCGAGAACTTCGTCGCTTTGGGCAAGCCCTTCTCGACTTCGGTTCTCGACAGGCTCGAACCTGCGTTCGAAGCAAACGGGGGAGGAGTAGGGAGAAGGAAATGGGAAGCAAACGGGGTCAAAACCGGGCAACGCAGGCTGCCGGGTCACCCCAACGAACGACCATGGTTGCAAGCCGATCCCTACACCCCCCAACGTCACCCCGGGCTTGACCCGGGGTCCCGCTGCTGCTTCTTCGATCGCCGCAGGAAAGCGGGACCCCCCTGAGTTCACAAACGAAGTGCAACATCTGAGACAGGTGTTGCCATGTCGACCTATTGCCAGCTTACGCTTGAGGAACGCTGTTCGATTGCCCGGCTTCGTGAAGCCGGGCAATCGATCCGGCAGATCGCTGCAGCTCTGGATCGCACGCCATCGACGATCGCGCGCGAGCTGAAGCGGAACACGGGCACGAAGATCGGGTACCGACCGGCCTATGCCCAGGCGCAGGCGGCAGCGCGGCGCTGGAGCGGTTGCCGGCTCGAACGCGAAGACGCCTTGCGCGAAACCGTCCTCGATCGACTGGCCGCGGGCTGGTCGCCCGAGCAGGTCTGCGGCCGTCTGATGCGCGAGGCGGGGCATCCGGTCATCAGCCACGAGACGATCTACCGCTTCGTCCATGCCCGGCTCCGGCGTACCAACGACCGGCGCTGGCGCCATTACCTGCCGCGCGCAAAGTACAAGCGAGGCTGGCGCACCAAAGGGGGCTGGCCGCGCCCGACCGGCCGTTCGATCCACGAGCGCCCGGTCGACGTCGCGACCCGCGAGCAATCCGGACACCGGGAGGCCGACGCCATGCTCTTCTCCAAGCCCGGCCACGCCGTCATCGTCGTCCACGAGCGCAGCTCGCGCCTGACCCTTGCCCTGCGGCAGGACAGCCTCAAGGCCGATCCCGTCGCCAGGGCACTCGTGCGCATGCTGCGCCCCGTGCCCCCCGCGCTTCGCAGGTCCCTCACCTTCGACAACGGCACCGAGTTCACACGGCACCGGCAGATCGGCCAGAAACTCCGGCTCGACACCTGGTTCTGCGACCCGCGATCCCCCTGGCAAAAAGGCGGCGTCGAAAACGCCATCGGGCGCCTCAGACGCGACCTGCCACGCCAAACCCAGCCAACCGACTTGTCCCAGCGAAAACTCGATGCAATCCTCGCCAGACACAATCATACGCCCAGAAAATGCCTCGGCTTCCAAACCCCCGCAGAGGCTTTCAAACCGTTGCACTTCGTTCGTGAATCCACACCCGGGTCAAGCCCGGGGTGACGACGCGGGCTGGTCGTCGCCCCGCACCCTTAGAACTTCACATCCGCCTGCACGGTAAACGCCCGCCCGCGCGGATCGGCGACGCGGGGTTCCCACGCACCACCCGACCCGGTGTTCGAATCATAGGTGATGGCGAACGGCGGATCGACGTCGAACAGGTTCTTGACGCCCAGCGTCAGGCGCGTCGCCTTGTTGCCGAGGTTCAGGAAGCTGACCGCGAGGTTGTAGGTGACATAGGGCTTCACATACTCGTTGAAGCCCGGCCGCACGACCGTGCCCGCCGCGATCCCCGGCAGCGCCTGGTTGCGGTATCCGTCGCGATAGAGCTGGGTCAGCGCGATCGTCACCTGATCGTTGGTGTAGCTGACGAACGCGTTGTGCTTCCATTTGAGGCTCAGGTCGCCGGCAAAGCTGAACACGCCGATCAGGCTTGGCCCATAGGGCGAATTCTCGGTCAGCTTCTCGCGCCGGCGCAGCATATAGGTGCCGTCGATCCCGGCGAGGAAACTGCCGCCGAACCCGTCCACGCCACCGCGCGCGGTCAGTTCGAGGCCCTGCGTGCGCCGCGCCCCGGCATTGATCCAGCGCCGGTCGATGATCGTCAGCTCGCCCGCGGGATTGCGGATGAATCGGTCGGGGAACAGGCCGGCATTGTCGATCAGCTCGCGTTCGGTCAGCAGCTGGATCGTGTCGTCGACATTGATCGCCCAGAAATCGACCGAGGCGCTGAACTTCGGCGCCGGCTGGATCACCACGCCCGCGCTGAACATCTTGGCGCTTTCCGGGCCGAGGTTCGGATTGCCGCCGGTATAGATGTTGGGCTGGACCGCCTGACATGCGGGGCTGATCGTGTTAGGGATGCCGCCGGGGCAGCGCACCGGATCGGCCAGATCGCGGCCGGCATAGGGCGAATCGGTCAGGCCGTTGAAGATCTGGTTGAAGGTCGGCACGCGGAAGCCGGTGCTGAACGACCCGCGGAACATCACCGGTTCCCATGGGCGATACTTCACCGACACCTTCGGGTTGGTGCTGGTACCGAAATCGCCATAATCGTCGATACGGGCGGCCGCGTTCAGTTCGAACCCGCGGAACAGCGGCAGCAATATTTCTGCATAGGCGGCCTTCACTTGCCGGTTGCGACGGCGCAACGCATTCACATTGTCGAACGCCGCGAGGAAGATGACCGGCGCGGTGGCGGCGGCCGCTTCCGACCCGTTGAAGCTGTAGGTTTCGCTGCGGAAATCGACGCCCGCCGCCAGTTGCGCCTTGCCGCCGGGCAGGCGGAACAGCGGGCCGGCGATCGAATAGTCGATCTGCTTCACCTCGTACCGCCCGCCATAGAGCGTGGCCCCTTCGGCCGATACGGCGGCAAGGCCCGCCAGCGCGGCGTCGGTCTGGTTGATCGAGAAGGGGTTCAGGATGCCGCTGTTGAGCAGCCCGGCGAGGCCCGGCCCGCTCGCCCCCGGCGCGGTCGGCGCCAGCGGATCATAGGCGCCGCTGTTCAGCGTCCCGCGATAATAATAGCCGCTGCCCAGCACCGAACTGGCCTCGCTCTTCGCGTACGACCCGCCAGCGCGGTAATCCCATCCGTCCCAGAGCGGCCCCTCGGCGGCGAGGGTGACGCGGATCGTCTTGGTATCGGTCTCGTACTCGCGCGGGCCGCAGGCGATGCAGCGCCAGCGGAAAGCGATCGGCTTGCCGTAATTTGCCGCGACCGCCGGGAAGGTGCCGCGGATGGCGTTATAGACCGCATTATAGGTTGGCGCGGTCAGGTTGTTGAGCGGATAGGCGACCTGCAGGTTCGTCGTGTTGCCCGACACCTGCGCATTGGAGAACAGCTTGGCCGAATTGGCGGTCGACCCCGTGACTTCGACCGAGAGCTGATGATCCTCCGCCACGCGCGCGACGGCGCGGGCGAGGTAGGTCAGCGTCTTGATCGGCTGCTGGATCACCGCCGCGCGGCCGGTGTCCCACGCACAGGCATAGCGCGCCGACACGTTGTTCCACAGCGCTTCGTCATAGGCCATGCCACCGTCCATCGATTCGCATCCGGCCCCGCCGGGCAGGTCGAGGACGTTGATGCCGCCGGTCGCCGCGGTGGCCGTGCCGGGGATGACGAGGCCCGACAACAGCTGCGCGGTTGCGGTGCCGCCCAGCAACGTGCCGTTCGGGAAGAACGACGCCGAACGGTTGAGCGGAAAGGCGGTGGCGATCGGCGTGCCGCGCGTGTCGACCGACAGACCGCGTTCGGGCTGGTTGCCGTTCACGAAGTCGCGGTTCGCACCGAACAGGATGTTGTTCCAGCGATAGGCGACCGCGCCCATCACGTTGAACCCCTGCTCGTCCAGATCGCCATAGCCGGCGATGGCCGACACGCGATAGATGTTGCCGTCGCCCTGTTCGGTGATGTCGGTCGCGCCCATCACGCCGACGCCCCGGTAATCGGTGCGGGTGATGAAGTTGATGACGCCGCCGATCGCGTCGGTACCGTAGATCGCCGATGCGCCGTCCTTCAGCACTTCGACCCGTTCGATCGCCGCGAACGGGATCTGGTTCACGTCGACCGCCGCACCCGACAGACCGTGCGCCGCGACGCGGCGGCTGTTGAGCAGCACCAACGTTGCCGCCGATCCCTGACCGCGCAGGTTCGCCGCCGACAGGCCATTGGTGCCGCGCTGCGCGCCGGTGGTCACGTCGGCGTTGGAGGCGAGATTGTCGGCGCCGGTGCCGTTGCTGGTCAGCAGGCTGATGAGCTGTTCCGGGCTGGCGATCGCGTTGCGTTCCAGCTCGGCATTGCTGATGATCTGGAGTGGCAGCGAACTGTTATTGGGATCGCGCTTGATCCGCGACCCGGTGACGAGGATTTCGCCGTCGTCCGCCTTCGATGCAGGCGTAGTCTGTACCGCGACACCGGTCGGCGTGGCCGCCTCTGCCGTGGTCACCCCTTCGCTAACCGTCTGGGCGCCCGCCGTGCCCGCCATCATCGCGGCGAGCAGCGATCCGCCCACCAGCATCATTGCCTTGCCAGCCCGCATAGTCTTGCCCCCAAGCCTGCGCCGCCTTCCCCCGACGGCTGTCAGCAATAGTAAGCAACAAAAGCGTGGCGATGCGGAAGGGGTCGTTCAGCGAGTTTTCATGAAACCGTAGCGTTGCGGTAACACTCGCCCAACTTTGATAGGAGCGCCATAACGTGCGGCTATAGCGCCGCGGCCGCTGCCAGTAGTGCGGCGTCCATCGTCGGGGTGGCAGAGGTGCCGTCGGGATTGTCGTTGGCGTAGAGCGCGAAGGTCAGCACCTGTCCGCTCGCCGCGGTCATGGTGCCGGCGAGCGCGGAAACGCCGCTGAGCGTGCCCGTCTTGGCGTGGATCTTCCCGGCGAGCGGTGTGTCGCGGAACCGGCGCGACAGCGTGCCGTCGACCCCGCCGACCGGCAGCGTGGCGATCCACCGTGCGCCCCAAGGCTGTGCCTGTGCCCAGCCGAGCAACGTCACCATCGCCCGCGGCGTGACGCGGTTATAGGTCGACATGCCCGACCCGTCGGACAGGTCCCATGCGGTACGCGGCACGCCGGCCGTCGTCATCATCGTCTCGACCCGCTTCAACCCGTCGCCGATCGACCCGCCGCCGCTCAGCCGCCCGATCCGGCGCAGCAGCAGTTCGGCATGGAGGTTCTGGCTGGCCTTGTTGGTGATCGCGACATCCTCGATCAGCGGAGCCGGCTGTACGCGGGCCAGCATCGGCGGCTGCGGGCCATGGGCGACGATGGCACCGTCCTCGTCCGTGCGGTGCGGGCGATGGCGGGCGCTGACGCTCCCGGTCACCCGGACACCCCGTTCCCGCAGCAGTTTCGCCAAGGTCCATGCGGCGTGATGCGCCGCGTCCTCGACGCCGGTCCTGACCGTGGTTCCCTGTCCCGGCGCGACAGTGCCCGACAGGCGCAGCACGTCGCTGCCCGGCATCCGGTCGAACGCCACCGCGTTGGTCGTGCCGACGCGTATCCGATTGTCGATGCGGTAATAGTCCGACCCGCCGACCACCGCCCGGTCGCCCTCGGCAGTGACGGTCAGCACCAGTTCGTTATCGTCCAGCGTCAGCGCGGAGGTGGCGGTGCCATAGCGCCCGGCCATGTTGTTCCACCCCATGCCGGGCGACCAGCGCTGGTCGGGAAAGCGGCTGTCGTCGCCGATCACGTCGCCGACCACGCGTGTCTTCGCCGCCACCGCATCGGCCAGCGTCGCGAGGCAGTCGACGCGACAGTCCGCCGCGCTCGACAGTCGCGCATCGCCGGCGCCGACCAGGACGACGTCGCGCCCCTCCAGCCGTACCCCCGCTCCGCCATCGTCGGGCACGTCCAAGGGCAGGGTCGCAAAGCTCGCCAGTGTCGTGAAAATCTTGGTGTTGGAAGCGGGAACGAAGCGCCGGTCGGGTTCGATCGCGACCTGTTCGACGCCCGCCGCATCGCGGACCACCATGCCGAAGCGCATGCCCGCCGGTGCCTTGGCCAGCGCCGCGCGCACCGCCGCCTCCACCGCCGGGTCGGGCGCCGCCGCCACCAGCATTGCGCCCGCTGCCCCCGATGATGATCGCTCTTATGGTCTGCATGGGGGCCATCCTACGCGGCGGTCGCCTCCGTGCAACCGTTGGACGCGGGCGGTATAGCCGGTACACATGGACCCATGCTCGTCCGCCTCCTGCTCGCGCTGATGCCCCTGCTGCTGATCGCCGCCGACCGGCCGAGCGCGCGGCGCGACATGGTGCTGATCCGGGGCGCGCGGGTGTTCGACGGCACCGGTGCGGCGGCGGTGGCGGGCGACGTGCTGGTGGACGGCGACCGGATTGCCGCCATCGGTCCGCGCCTGACGCGACCGCGCGGGGCGCGAGTGATCGATGCGCGCGGGCTGACGCTGCTGCCCGGCCTGCACGACCTGCACACCCATTTGCGCGCGTCGGGCTATGGCCGTCCCGACGATCTGGGGAAGGCGTGGGCCTCGCATCTGGCGAACGGGATTACCAGCGCCAATGATTTCTCGCTGTCGGGCGAGATGCTCAGCCCCATCCGCGCCATCGCCGCCGATGGCGGCATTCCGACGCCGCGGCTGAACCTAGCCATCCGGCTGGGTGTGCCGGGCGGGCATGGCACCGAATATGGCTGGGGCAGCTTCTTCACGTTGACCGCGACGACGCCGCGCGCGGCGCATGTCGCGATGAAGACCGCGCTGTCGTACAAGCCCGACGTCATCAAGGTGTTTGCCGATGGCTGGCGCTATGGCCGATCGCCCGATCTGGCCAGCATGAACGTGCCGACGCTGGCGGCGATCGTCGCGGATGCCCATGCGGCGGGGCTGCCGGTGATTACCCACACCGTCACGCTGGAGGGCGCGAAGATCGCCGCCGTCGCCGGGGTCGATGCGCTGGGGCACGGCATTGGCGATGCTCCGGTCGATGCCGAACTGATCGCGCTGATGAAGGCGAAGAACGTCGCCTATGTGCCGACGCTGGTGGTGTACGAACCGCAACAGAACCGGACGTTCGCGCCGCTGGAATGGCGGCATCTGGCGGCACCGGAGCGGTCGGCGGAGACGGCGCGGAGGGGGCGGCCGGTCGAGGCGATCCCCGAACTGGAATCGAAGCGCTGGGCGATCATGCAGGCCAATGTCCGCGCGCTGCACGCGGCGGGTATCCGCATTGGCGTCGGCACCGATGCCGGGATCGGCGGGGTCTATCACGGGTCGAGCGCCGTGCGCGAGACGCGGTTGCTGGCAGGACTGGGGCTGACGCCGGCCGAGGCGCTGGTCGCGGCGACGGGTGGTGCGGCGGACATCCTGCGGCAGCGCGACCATGGCCGGATCGCGGTCGGGCAGCGTGCGGACCTGTTGCTGGTCGGTGGGCGGCCGGATGTCGCGATCGACGACCTGCACGACGTCCGCCGGGTGTTCGTCGCCGGGCGGGAGATGCCGTTGGCGGCGCTCCAGCAGCGGATCGATTCGTCCGACGCGACGGCGATGCCGGTGCACGCGATGGCCGGACCGATCGATACCGGTGCACGGCATGATGGGCGCACCGACCTCGACACGCTGCCGGTCGAAAGTACCGAGCCGGGGACCGATCACAGCCGGCTCGACATCGTGCGGCCCGATCGCCCGCACGACCCGCATCTGTTCGCGGTGGCGCGGCTGGGGGCGGCGGACCGGCCGTTCGCCGCGCTGGTACTGCCGCTGACCAGGGGCGCGATCGACGTCGCCGACGCGCGGGGCTTTACCGGCATCGCGTTCGAGGCGCGCGGGGCAGGGCGCTATGGCGTGGCGTTCGATGTCTATGGCGCGCGCGGGGCGGGGCGGGCGTTCTTCGAGGCGACCGGCGAACGGCAGGAGATTCGGCTGCCGTTCCGTGCCTTTGCCAATGGCGCCGCGCCGCTCGACGTCACTCGGCTGCGCAGCGTCGCGTTCCGCCTGGCCGGCGATCCCGGCGGGCGAGCGTGGCTGGAACTGGCGAAGGTCCGCTTCTACCGCTGAACAGTGCGGGGCACGGTCAGCGCGAAGGCAAGCACGACCGCAAAGGACAGGCACGGCACGAGCATCGCGGTCTGGATCGATACGATGCCGTGGCTCAGCCAGCCCATCAGCGGCGGGAACACCGCCCCGCCGATCACCGCCATCACGATCAACGGCGCGCCCAGCGGCGCGCGGGGGCCGAGGTCGCGGACGCCCAGCGAGAAGATGGTCGGGAACATGATCGACATGAAGAAGCTGCTGAGCGCCAACGCATAGATTGCGGTCATGCCGTGGCTGAGCGCCGCGACCAGCATCAGCGCGATATTGGCGATGGCGAACCCGGCCAGCAGCCGCGTCGCGGCGATGCGGTGCATCAGGATCGTGCCGATCAGGCGCCCGGCGAGGAACAGCGCGAGGCTGACCGATAGCAGATAGGCGGCCTGCCGCTCGGGCGTTTCCGGGCTGATCGTCTTCACCACGTCGATGAAGAAGCTCCACACCCCGACCTGCGCACCGACATAGAAGAATTGCGCGATCACCGCCCAGCGCAGGGCGCGGACGCCCCACACCGATCGCAGACCCTTCAAGGTGTTGCCGCCGGTCTCGCGCGGCACCTCCGGCAAACGGACGACGGCGACGGCGAGGGCGATCAGCACGACGATGCCGGCGAGCGCCAGATAGGGCAGCTGCACCATCTGTGCCTCGGCCGCGCGATAGGCGGTGCGGGCGGCGGGAGCCATTGCGTCGAGCGCGGCGGCGTCATGCTCGACGCCCGAGAAGATGAACTTCGCGCCGATGACCGGGGCGATCGCGCCGCCGAGGCCGTTGAACGCCTGCGCAAGGTTCAGCCGCTGTTCGGCGCGGGCGGGATCGCCGAATGCGACGATGTAGGGATTGGCGGCGGTTTCGAGGAATGCCGCGCCCGAGGCGATGACGAACAGCGCACCGAGGAACGCGCCATATTCGCGGACCTCCGCCGCCGGATAGAAGAGCAGCGCGCCGACCGCGTAGAAGCCGAGGCCGGCGAGGATGCCCGCGCGATAGCCGAAGCGGCGCAGCACCAGCCCGGCAGGCAGCGCCATGACGAAATAGCCGATATAGAAGGCGAACTGGACGAGGCCCGCCTGCGCCCGGTTCAAATCGAGCGCCTTCTGGAATTGGCGGATCAGCAGGTCGTTGAAGTTGTTGGCGACCGCCCAGAGGAAGAACAGGCTGACCACCACCGCGAAACCGGCGGCATAGCCCGGCGTGACGAAGCGCCGCCCGGTATCGGCGGCGGCGTGAGGGGCGGTCGGGGGGATCATGGATGGTCGCTCAAGGTAAAGATGGGGGTCATCGGCGTCCAGCGGCTGCCCTCCGGCGCGGCGGGCAGCGCGCGCTGGAACTCGCCCATTCGCGCTTCCCATTCGGCGACCTGCGGATCGGCGGCGTCGGCATCGGCCTTGGCCGCGGGATCGAAGTCGGGGGTGACGGTCATCGTCATCACCAGTCGCGAGCCGGTACGGAAAATCTCCATCTCCGTAACTCCCGAAGCGCGGATCGCGGCCAGCACCGGTGCCGGCACGTTGCCGGGGACATGCCAGCGTTCATATTCGGCGATCGCGCCTGCGTCGTCGACGAGGTCGAGGGTCAGGACGCGGATCATGCGTTCGACCAGCCGCCGTCGATCACATGCACCGCGCCAGTGGTGTAGGACGACGCGTCGGAGGCGAGGTACAGCGCCAGTTCGGCAATCTCCTCCGCCCGGCCGAGCCGTCCCATCGGCTGCCGCGCGGTGAAGGCGGCGCGGGCGGCCTCCGCATCGCCGGTCGCGGCCATGCGTTCTTCGAGGGAGGGCGACTGGACGGTGCCGGGGCAGATCGCGTTGCAGCGAATGCCCTGTCCCACGAAATCGAGCGCGACCGATTTGGTGAGGCCGATCACCGCCGCCTTCGACGCGGTATAGACGAAGCGACCGGGCACCGCGATGACATGGCTGGCGACCGACGACATGTTGACGATCGAGGCGCCGCCGTTCGCGATCATCGCCGGCAGCAGCGCCCGGATCAGGCGATATTGCGAGCGGACGTTCAGGTCGAAGCTGAAGTCCCAGTCCGCCTCCTCTGTCGTCAGGATCGTGCCGGCATGGACGAAGCCGGCGCAGTTGAACAGGATGTCGACCGCGCCGACCTTCGCGGCGAAGTCCTTAATCGCTTGGCCGTCCATCAGGTCGACGACATGCGTCTCGCACCCGGTCAGCGTCGCCAGTGCGTCGGCGTTGATGTCCACTGCGAGGACGCGGGCGCCTTCTCGGGCGAACAGTTCGGCGGCGGCGCGGCCGATGCCCTGGCCTGCGGCGGTGACGATGGCGGTCTTGGCCGTAAGGCGGGTCATGTGGTCTCCGTCGGGATAGGGGCGTCGGCGCGGATCAGGCCGGCATCGATCAGATCGGTCCATAGCGCGGCCGGAAGAGGCAGGGTCGCCAGCGTCGCCGCCTGCGCCACCTCGTCCACGTCCGCCATGCCGGGGATCACCGCCGTCACGACCGGGTGCGCCATCGGGAATTGCAGCGCGGCGGCCGCCATCGGCACGGCGTGGCGCGCGCAGATCGCGGCGATGGCATCGACCCGGCGGGTGACATCGGCCGGTGGCGCTTCGTAATTATAGCGCGCGTCCGGCCCGGTGCCCGAGGCGAGGATGCCCGAATTATAGGGGCCGCCGACGATCACCTGCACCCCCTTCGCCGCGCAGCGCGGCAGCAGCGTGTCGAGCGCGGCCTGTTCGAGCAGCGTGTAGCGCCCGGCGAGGAGGATGACGTCCAGCTCGATCCGGTCGAGCAGTTCCTCGCACACCGCGATCTCGTTCACGCCGATGCCGATCGCACCGACCGCGCCCGCATCGCGCAGGCTCCGCATCGCCGGATAGCCGCCGTCGAGAAAGGTCGCCATCTGCGCCGGCGCGTCGGCACCATGGGTCATCGTGCCGAGGTCATGCGCCAGCAGCAGGTCGATCCGGTCGCGCCGCAGCCGCCGACGGCTGGCATCGAACGAGGCGAGCACGCCGTCGTGCGAATAGTCGAACGCGCTCTCGACCGGTTCGGGGGAGACGAAGCCCTGCCGTTCGGCATGCAGGTCGCGATCGGGGGCCGGGCGCAGCACCCGGCCGACCTTGGTCGAGACATGGGCCTGCTGCCCGGGATCGATATCGGCCAGCGCGTCGCCCAGCCGGCGTTCGGACAGGCCGAAGCCATAATGCGGCGCGGTGTCGAAGCGGCGGATACCCCGGCCCCATGCGGCGTCGATCGTCGCACGGGCGGCGTCGTCGCCGACCGGTCGATACAGGTTGCCGATCGCGGCCCCGCCAAAGCCGAGCCTGGCGGGGACCAGCCCATGCGTCATCGCTTATCCTCTCTCCGCTTATATTCGCGAAGAAATTTCACCTGTCAAAACGATTTGCCTCAATAGACCACGACGGAGCGGATGCTTTCGCCGGCATGCATCAGGTCGAAGCCCTTGTTGATCTCCTCCAGCGACAGGACATGGGTGATCATCGGGTCGATCTCGATCTTTCCGTTCATGTACCAGTCGACGATCTTCGGCACCTCGGTCCGGCCCTTGGCGCCGCCGAACGCGGTGCCGCGCCAGTTGCGCCCGGTCACCAGCTGGAACGGACGGGTGGCGATTTCCTTGCCCGCCTCCGCCACGCCGATGATGATGCTGGTGCCCCAACCGCGATGGCACGCCTCCAGCGCCTGTCGCATGACGTCGGTATTGCCGGTGCAGTCGAACGTATAGTCGGCGCCGCCATCGGTCAGCGCGACGAGGTGCTGGACGATGTCGCCGCCCACGTCCTTCGGATTGACGAAATGGGTCATGCCGAAGCGGCGGCCCCATTCCTCGCGATCCGGATTGATGTCGACGCCGACGATCATGTTGGCGCCGGCCATCTTCGCGCCCTGCAGCACGTTGAGGCCGATGCCGCCGAGACCGAAGACGATGATGTTGTCGCCCGGCGCGACCTTTGCGGTGTTGACCACCGCGCCGACACCGGTGGTGACGCCGCAGCCGACATAGCAGCTGGTCTGGAACGGCGCGTCCTCGCGGATCTTCGCGACCGCGATCTCGGGCAGGACGGTGAAGTTCGAGAAGGTCGAGCAGCCCATATAATGATAGATCGGCTGGCCCTTGTAGCTGAAGCGGGTCGTGCCGTCGGGCATCAGCCCCTTGCCCTGCGTCGCGCGGATCGCGGTGCACAAATTGGTCTTGCCCGACAGGCACGACTTACACTGGCGGCATTCGGGGGTGTAGAGCGGGATGACGTGGTCGCCGACCGCCACGCTGGTCACGCCCGCGCCGACCTCGCGGACGATGCCGGCGCCTTCATGGCCCAGCACGCTCGGGAAGATGCCTTCCGAATCCAGCCCGTCGAGCGTGTAGGCGTCGGTGTGGCAGATGCCGGTCGCCATGATCTCGATCAGCACTTCGCCGGGCTTTGGGCCTTCGAGGTCCAGCTCGACGATTTCGAGGGGGCGCTTCGCTTCGAAAGCGACGGCGGCGCGGGTCTTCATGGGGCGTCTCCTTATCGCGTGCGGCGTAGCGGGCCGGGGCGGGGGTCGGCAAGGGGCGTCCGATCGGCTAAGCGATCCGCCATGTCGCCGCGTCTCCTCCCGCTCGCCATATCGCTGCTCCTGACGGCCTGTGCCGGGGGCGATTATCGCCCGGTGAGCGATGCGGCGGTGAAGGTCGGCGCGCCGTACCGGGTGCGGGGCACGACCTACACCCCGGCGGTTGACCCGACCTACGACATGCTGGGGATGGCGAGCTGGTATGGCAGCGAGTCGGGCAGGCGGACCGCCAATGGCGAGCGGTTCCGGCCCGGCGGGGTGAGCGCGGCGCATACCACGCTGCCGCTGCCGAGCTATGTCGAGGTGACCGCGCTCGACACCGGGCGGCGCATCATCGTGCGGGTGAACGATCGCGGGCCGTTTGCGGGGCGGGGGCGCATCCTCGACCTGTCGCGCGGCGCGGCCGAGGCGCTGGGCGCCCGCGGGCGGGGGGTGGTGCCGGTGCGGGTGCGGGTGGTGTCGCCAAGCGAGCGCGACCGGGCGCGGCTGCGCCGGGGCAAGGCGGCGCGCGAATTGCCGCCGGTGGACGAGCGCACGCGGGCGAATTTGCGCGCGCAGTTGCGCGCCAGCGGGCTGTAGCGGCGGGTCAAAGTTCACTAAGTTCACACTGGTGGCGTAGTTGCGCGGGGTGGCCTGGGCCGGCGCAGCGGCGGTCAAAGTTCACTAGGGCTCAAACCCAATCAGCGGCTTGAGGCTGACCGGCTTCCCTGATTGAGTGCGGGTGTGGTCACGGGAGGCTAGGCATGGCGCTGTTCTGGTTGTCGGACGAAGCATGGGCAGCGATCGAGCCGCACCTGCCGAAGAACCAGCCGGGAGCGCGCCGGGTAGACGACCGACGAGTGATCTCGGGCATCCTGCATGTGCTGAAGGTCGGCTGCCGCTGGTGCGACTGCCCGGCGGAGTATGGCCCGTCGACGACGGTCTACAACCGGTTCAATCGCTGGTCGCACCGGGGCTTCTGGCTCAAGCTGCTGGACGCGCTGGTGGATACCGGTGCAGTGACGAAAAACACGGCTATCGACAGCACGTACGTGAAGGCGCAGCGGGCGGCATTCGGCGCAAAAGGGGGCGCTCGCACCAAGCAATCGGCCGCTCGCGTGGCGGCTGGACGACCAAGGTCCACGCGCTCACCGACGTCATCGGCCGCCCCTATGCGTTGATGCTGACGCCCGGCAATGTCAGCGACGTGAAAGCCGCGCCGGCCCTTCTCGAACGGGCCGGGCGCATGCGCTACCTGCTCGGTGACAAGGGCTACGACGCCGACCGGCTCCGCTGCCTGGCCCGCGACGCCGGCGCTATCCCGGTCATCCCCGGCCGGCGCAACCGCAAGCGCACCATCCGCTATGACAAGCAGCGCTACGCTGGCCGCCACCTAATCGAGAACGCCTTTTGTCGCCTCAAGGACTTCCGCCGCGTCGCCACCCGCTACGATAAGCTCGCCGCCAACTTCCTCTCAGGCGTCGCCTTGGCAACCGCCCTAGCTTTCTGGCTCTGAATGAGTCTGGGCCCTAAGTTCACACTGGTGACGTAGTTGCGCGGGGTGTCCCGGGCCGGCGCAGGGGCGGGTCAAAGTTCACTAAATTCACACTGGTGACGTAGTTGCGCAGGATGACACGGGGCCGGCGCGAGGCGGTCGAAGTTCACCAAGTTCACGCGCGTGATCATCGTGCGAGCGGCGACCATCGCGGATGGCGGTCGATGTCGTAACGGAGGTTCGCGAGGTCAAAGAGCGCGCGGACGTAAACGGCCGCGTTGGCGATCGTGGCGACGGGGCAGCATGTAGGAAAGCGGTTTATCGGGTCGCCGGCCTGGGCTGCATCTCGGCCAGTCGCTTGTCCTGTTCGGCCTGTACCGGAACGCCCAGCGCGGTGCGCAACGCGTCGGGGACGAGCGCGCGATCATAGGGTTCGCGGATCAGTTCACGGTTCTCCGCCGCGCGCCACTGGGTGCCGTAGATCTGCTTCTGACCGATCGCCTGCAGATAGCGGTCGAGCGTCGCTGCCGCGATCCAGCTCGCATCCTTCCGGCCGCGCGCGGCGGCGGCCAGCGCCAGCGTATGGGCGAGCAGATAGTCGTCCGGCTTGTCGCCATGCTGGAACACGAAGGCGGCGGCGTAATAGTCCTCGGCCGTCGTCAGCTTGCCCTGGTCGAGCAGGGTGCGGGTCCGTTCGCGACGGGCGGCGTCGTCGGCCCACATCTTGCGGACGAAGGTCATGTCCTTGAACCATTTGGGCTTCGGATGGTCGCGGATCGCCTGATCCTCGGCGAACATCTTCGCCATCTCGGGATTGTCGGTGGTTTGCGCCGGGGCGGGGGTGGCGAGGGACAGGGCGATGAGGGCGATCGGCAGGTAGCGCATGGGACCTCGCGGGTGGGGTGCGGGGAGTGTGGCGCGGGGAAGGTGGGGGGTAAAGGGTGAGCCTGGTGTTCCTGCAACCGGGAGATCCCGGCCTTCGCCGGGATGACGGTGGTGGCAGGCCCGGGGGGCGGTCGTCATCGGCCGTATCCCGTCGCCCCAGCGCAGGCTGGGGCCTCCTGCGGCGAGGCGCGCGGGTTGCTTGGATTCCGGACGCAGAAAGGGCGGCCTCTTGCGGGGCCGCCCTTCTGTTTTCTGCCAGCGCCATGGGCAAAGCCCATGGCGTCGGTCGCTGCCTTGGCAGCGCCGGCCGCTCGCGCTGAGGATTTGCCTTGGTCCAGCTTTGCTGGACCTTGGCTCAGCGCGAGATCAGCGCGAGTAGAATTCGACCACGAGGTTCGGTTCCATCTTCACCGGATAGGGCACTTCGTCCAGCGTCGGCACGCGGGTGAAGGTGACCTTGGTGCCTTCGGCGCCGATATATTCCGGCACGTCACGCTCGGCGAGAGTCTGCGCTTCGAGGACCAGCGCCATTTCCTGCGCCTTGCTGCCCAGCGAGATTTCGTCGCCGACATAGCAGCGGCGCGACGCGATGTTGCACTTCACGCCGTTGACGCGGACATGGCCGTGGCTGACCAGCTGGCGCGCGGCGAACACGGTCGGCGCGAACTTGGCGCGATACACGATCATGTCGAGGCGCTGTTCGAGCAGGCCGATCAGGTTCTGACCGGTGTCGCCCTTCATGCGCGACGCTTCTTCATAGGTGCGCTTGAACTGCTTCTCGGTGACGTCGCCGTAATAGCCCTTCAGCTTCTGCTTCGCGCGCAGCTGGATGCCGAAGTCCGACATCTTGCCCTTGCGGCGCTGACCGTGCTGGCCGGGGCCATATTCACGCTTGTTGACCGGGCTCTTGGGACGACCCCAGATATTCTCGCCAAGGCGGCGATCGAGCTTGTACTTGGCGCTGGAGCGCTTCGACATCGTAAATCCAATGCAATTGCAGTAACGTTTGACCGTCCGGGGACGATCGCGGCTCCCGGTCTTCGCCGCCGGTCTTGCGACCGGGGCCACCGCTTCACCGGGAATGCGGGGCCGAATTGCGAAGCGGCGCGGTTAGCCGGGTAGACCCACGGAGTCAAGCTGGACAGCGCGGCCGCCACAGGCCACACCCCGCGCCCATGACGATCCTCCCCGGCCACAAGTGCACCACCATGTCCGAAGTCCGCGCCGGCGTGGACAGCCTCGACCGCGAACTGGTCGCGCTGCTGGCGCGGCGCTTTGCCTATATGGACGCGGCGGCGCGGATCAAGCCGGGACGCGATGCGGTGCGCGACGAGGGGCGCAAGCGCCAGGTGATTGCGAACGCGCGGGTGGCGGCGGTCGAGATGGGTGTGCCGGAGGATATGGTCGCGGAGTTGTGGGAGCGGCTGGTCGAGGCGTCGATCGCGTATGAGTTGGTGCGGTTCGACGCTGTGCGGGGGTAGGGCGCGCTTCCCCTCACCCACCCGTTTGGTTCGAGCAGCTTCGAGCCTGTCGAGAAGCGTCCGTCGAGAACGCATTGTCTGGGGCAACCCCTTCTCGACTTCGGTTCTCGACAAGCTCGAACCTGCGCTCGAAGCAAACGGATGGGGATGGGGATGGGGATGGGGATGGGGATGAGATGGAGATGGAGGAAGGCGAAGCCTACCGCCGCCGCTTCGCCCCATCCAGCGCCGACAGCACGCCGCGCATCGTCCGCACTTCCTGCGACGTCCAGCCAGCCTTGGTCAGCAGCGTCCGAAGCGTCCGGCGCGAGGTCGCGGCGCGTTCGGGGGGGTAGAAGAAGCGCGCGGCCTCCAGCATGTCGTCCAACTGGCCGATCATGCCCTCCAGCTCCTCGTGCGGAGCGGGAACGCCCAGGTCGACGGTCGGCGGGCTGGCCAGTCCTTCGCCCTTTGACCATTCGTACGCGACGAGGATCACCGCCTGGGCGAGGTTGAGCGAGCCGAATTCCGGGTTGATCGGCACGGTCAATATGGTGCGGGCGAGCGCGACGTCGTCGGTCTCCAGCCCCGAGCGTTCCGGCCCGAACAGGATCGCCGAGCGGCCGGGTTCGGCGCGGATCGCTTGCGCGGCGGCTTCGGGAGTGACGACCGGCTTGGTGATGCCGCGCTTGCGGACGGTGGTGGCGTAGACATGGGCGCAATCGGCGACGGCTTCGGCGACGGTGTCGTAGACGGTGGCGTCGCGCAGCACCTGGTCGGCGCCGCTGGCGGCCGGGCCGGCCTCCGGATTGGGCCAGCCGTCGCGCGGCGCGACGAGGCGCATCTCGACCAGCCCGAAGTTCAGCATGGCGCGGGCGGCCTTGCCGATGTTCTGGCCGAGCTGGGGCCGGACGAGGACGATGACGGGCTGGTTGTTCACAGCCCCTTCCCGTTCGGTTCGAGCAGCATCGAGCCTGTCGAGATGCGGCTGTCGAGAACTAGCCGCCGTGGAGATCGTCGACCAGTCGCCGCGGAACAGCCCTTCCTTCTTCTTGCGCGACCAGTCCTTGACCTGCGCCTCGCGTTCGAGCGCGTCTGTGCGGGTCTGAAAGGTCTCGTGCCACATCAGTTCGACCGGGCGGCGGTCATGGGTGTAGCCTTCGAACGCGCCCGACTGATGCTCGGCGATGCGGCGGTCGAGGTCGTCGGTGTGGCCGGTATAGTAGGTGCCGTCCGAGCATTTCAGGATGTAGACGTAGAACATGGTGGGCCTTGCCGGTTTTGGACGGACTTGTCTGGCTGAGTTCGATACTGCTCGAACCGAACAGGGGGAAGGGGTGAGCGCGGAAGCGGCCGGGTTCTCAACCGCGACGGGTTCTCGACGGGCGCTTCTCGACAAGCTCGAAGCTGCTCGAACCGAACGGGGTGGGTGGGGTAAACGGGATGGGTGATATGAACGGCGTGGATGGGGAGGCGTCTCACCCCTTTGCCGCATCCCCGACCGTCCCGGCAAATTCCTCGAAATCCTTCGCCTCGCGGAAGTCCTTGTAGACGCTGGCGAAGCGGATATAGGCGACGGGGTCGAGGCCCTGCAGGCCCTCCATCACCAGCTCGCCGATCCGGCCCGAGGGGACTTCGCTGTCGCCGCTGGTCTCCAATTGCCGCTGGATGCCCGACACGAGCCGTTCGACCTGTGCGGCCGTGATCGGGCGTTTGCGGCAGGCGGTCGCGACCGAGCGCAGCAGCTTGTCGCGGTCGAAGGCCTGGCGGCGGTCGCCGGACTTCACGACGGTCAGGTCGCGCAGCTGGATGCGTTCGAAGGTGGTGAAGCGCGCGCCGCAGCCCGAACATTGCCGGCGGCGGCGGATGGCGGCGCCGTCGTCGCTGGGGCGGCTGTCTTTTACCTGACTGTCTTCATGGGCGCAGAAGGGACAGCGCATCGATCTTCCTGTAAAACCGCCCGCGCCACCATTTGGCGGCGCGGGCGGGGTGCCGCGTCAGTAGCGCGGCTTCTTGTTCGCCTTGTAGTAAGCATAACCGGCGCCGGCGGCGGCGCCGATCAGCGGACCGACAAAGGGAACCGGGATCGCGATCACCGCGCCCAGCGCACCCCATTTCGCCATGCTCTTGCCGACCGACTTGTCCTGCATTTCGCGTACTCCTTACAGACCCGGATAGATCGGGAACCGCTCGCACAGCGCCCGAACCCGTGCCTTAACGTCCGCCTCGACGGTCGGGTCCCCGGCTTCGCCCTTGTTGCGCAGGCCGTCGAGCACGTCGGCGACCATATGGCCGATCTCGGCGAATTCGGCCTTGCCGAAGCCGCGGGTGGTGCCGGCGGGCGACCCGACGCGGATGCCGCTGGTCTTGACCGGGGGGAGCGGGTCGAACGGGATGCCGTTCTTGTTGCAGGTGATCGCCGCACGCTCCAGCGCCTCGTCGGCGTCCTTGCCGGTGACGCCGAGCGGGGTAAGGTCGATCAGCGCCAGATGCGTGTCGGTGCCGCCGGCGACGACGTTCGCGCCGCGATCCTTGAGGGTGGCGGCCAGCACCTGCGCATTTTCGACGACGGCGCGGATATAGTCCTTGAACTCAGGCCGCAGCGCTTCGCCGAACGCGACCGCCTTGGCCGCGATCACGTGCATCAGCGGGCCGCCCTGAAGCCCCGGGAACACCGCCGAATTGATCTTCTTGGCGATGGCTTCGTCGTTGGTCAGCACCATGCCGCCGCGCGGACCGCGCAGCGTCTTGTGCGTGGTGGTGGTGACGACATCGGCATGGCCGAACGGGGTCGGGTGGAGGCCGGCGGCGACGATGCCGGCGAAATGCGCCATGTCGACCATGAACTTCGCGCCCACTTCATCCGCGATCGCGCGGAACCTGGCGAAATCGATATGGCGCGGATAGGCCGAACCGCCGGCGATGATCAGCGTCGGACGGTGCTCGCGGGCGAGGGCGGCGACCTGATCGTAATCGATCAGGTGCGTCTCGCGGTCGACGCCGTACTGCACCGCGTTGAACCACTTGCCCGACATCGCCGCCTTGGCACCGTGCGTCAGGTGACCGCCGGCATCGAGGCTCATGCCCATGATCGTGTCGCCGGGCTTGGTCAGCGCCAGCATCACCGCGCCGTTCGCCTGCGCGCCCGAATGCGGCTGGACGTTGACGAAGCCGCAGCCGAACAGCTGTTTGGCGCGGTCGATCGCCAACTGCTCGACCTCGTCCGAGGGGTGGCAGCCCTGATAATAGCGCTTGCCGGGATAACCCTCGGCATATTTGTTGGTGAAGACCGAGCCTTGTGCCTCCAGCACCGCCTTCGACACGATGTTTTCCGACGCGATCAGCTCGATCTGGTAGCGCTCGCGCTCCAGTTCGTGCGCGACGCCGGCGAACACGGCGGGGTCGGCATCGGCAAGGCCGGTTTCGAAGAAACCGTCGGGGCGGAACTGGTCGGTCATGGGCGCGGCTCCCGCTGAGAAAGAGGTCGCGCGCGCTTTAGTCCGGGTGTCGCATAATTGCCACCCGGGGAATCGGGTTTAGCGGCGTTCCGGTTGAGAAGAAGAAGGTGGGTTCACGCGAAGGCGCGGAGACGCGAAGATGTTGCGCCGGGCGGACACCCATCGCGCAGCGATCTGCGACGGTTTGCGTTGCCAGGTGAGCGGTAGGCTCGCTGGCGCGAGAGGGGCAGCGTACTCCCTTCGCGTCTCCGCGCCTTCGCGCCTTCGCGTGAACCCAGCCTTCCTTCTGACTTAAGCCGGCGGATTGCCGAGCTTGTCGACGCGGCGCTGGTGGCGGTCGCCGCCGAACGGGGTCGACAGGAACGCGGTCAGGCAGGCCTTCGCCATCTCGCTGCCGATCATCCGCGCGCCCATCGCGATGACGTTCGCGTCATTATGTTCGCGCGCCAGGGCGGCCGACAGCGGTTCGGACACCAGCGCGCAGCGGCATGCGGCGACGCGATTGACGGCGATCGAGATACCGATGCCCGATCCGCACAATGCGACGCCGAAATCGGCCTCGCCGCCGCTAACTGTTTGAGCGAGCTTATATCCATAGTCCGGATAGTCGACGCTGGCCGTGTCGTTCGGGCCGAGATCGGCGACTTCGTGCCCCCGGTCGTGCAACCAAGTGGCGAGTTCTGCCTTGAGCGTCAGGGCGGCGTGGTCGGATGCGAGTGCGATGCGGGCCATGGCGCTGCTTCTAGCGGTCGGGATGCGGCAGCGCTAGGCTGTGTCCAACCCCGGTGGATCAATGGGGGCAGGAAAGGATGAAGGCATGCGTGGAACGATCATCGTCGCGGCTTTGGCATTGAGCGCCTGTGGCGCCGACGAGCGACGCAGCGAAGGGGCCGCGACCCAGGCCGAGATCGAGAACAGCGCCGCGACGCCGCTGCCGGCCCCCGTGCCCCCGCGCGCACCCGGCCCGACGCCCACACCGACCCCGACGCCCGGCGCGACCGCCACGGCGACGCTGGGCGCCAATCATTATCTCGGCCGCTGGATCGGGGTCGAGGGCACGTATCTGAACGTGACCGATCCGGCGCAGGGCGAGGTCAAGCTGGAGATGCAATACGACCTCGACAACAAGGGCAGCTATACCGGCACGATCACGCCCGAGGGCATCCGGTTCAAGCGCGGGGCGGAAACGCTGTTGCTGCGGCCGAGCGACGGCGATGCGACGGGTTTGAAATGGCTGGCGGGCAAGAAGGACTGTCTGACCGTCAAGTCGGGCGAAGGCTATTGCCGTGACTGATCCGACATCCGCGCCGACCCCGGCCCGGGCACGGCCACCGGTGGCGGCGTTGCTGCTGGGCTATGCCGGGTTGTTGCCGCCGGTCATCGGCATCGCGTGGCGGCTGCTCGATCCGGCGAAGGGCGGCGCGGCCAATGCGCTGGCGCTGTTCTATGCCGCGCTGATCCTCAGCTTCCTCGGCGGCATGTGGTGGGGCGCGGCGGCGGCGCGGGTGAGCGGGGCGGCATTGACCCTGTGGCTGGCGATCGCGGTCGTGCCGTCGCTGGTCGCGCTGGCGGCGGGCGCGGTGTTGTTCACCTCGGTGGTGTCGGGAGCGGCGATCGTGGCGGCCGGGCTGCTGGGATCGCTGCTGGTCGACATGGCGCTGGTCCGTGCCGGCCATGTTCCGCCATGGTGGATGCGGCTGCGGGTGCCGCTGTCGGTCGGCCTTGCCGCGCTGACCCTGTTCGCGGGATTGCTGGCCCAGCCATGATGTCGGGCGCGCGTTAACTACCTTCGCGTAGTTTGCGTGTAGTACGCTGATTGAAAAGCGAAATAACCCCCGATATCGGTGCGTCCATGCGGATAGAATTCGATCAGGCGCGCAACGCGCTGGCGTTTTTGCAATATCACCAACTTGAACCCAGTGCCGTCAACTATCAGACGGCGCTGGTTCACCTGTCCGGATCGTACCAGCCTTTGTACGACGACGTCGTTTCGTCGATCGATGCCGCGCTGCTGACCGATATGCGCCTTGCCGAACTGGCGACGCTGCACGCATCGGGCATCGCCGCCTGGGCGCGCCATGGCCGGATCGAGCCGGCGGACCCGGCGATGGCGGAGCGGTTGACCGCGACCGAACAGGGGCTTGCCGAACTGCGCGAACAGATGGCGATGCTGGTGGCGCGGGTGGAGACCGGTCGCGGCCTTGCGGTCGATGCCGAGCATGACGAGCTGACCAATGCGCTCAACCAGGTCGGGGCGCGGCGGGTGCTGGACCAGATCGCGGCGCAGGACCAGCGCTATGTCCTGCTGATGTTCGGTATCGACAAGCTGGTCGGGATCAACCGGCAATATGGCAATTCGGTCGGCGACAACATCCTAAACGCCTTTGCCAGCAAGCTGGCCAATACCTTCCCCGAGCATGAGGCGATCCGCTGGGCGGGCAACGAGTTCATCGTCGCCATTCCGGGCCAGACGATGACGGCGGTGCGCGAGCAGGCCGAGGAAGCGCTGCAATTGCTGGAACGGCGCAAGTTCAAGCTGCGCGATTCGGGCGAGGCGATCGGCACCGTGACCGCATCGGTCGCGCTGGTGTCCGATCAGGGCAACGACATCGAATGGGTGATCGAGGAAGCGCGCGCCAAGTTGCAGGGTGCGATGCTGTCCGGCGGCAACCGGGTCGCGATGTAGGGCGTCCTCCCCGGCACGGGGAGGGGGACCAGCGAAGCTGGTGGAGGGGGGGGGCACCGCGCAACGCTACCGCTGCGTATGCCGACACCCCCCTCCACCATGCTGCGCATGGTCCCCCTCCCCGTGCCGGGGAGGATATGCGTTACGCCGCCTTTTTCAGTTCCAGCCGGCCCCAGATTTCGACCAGCGCGGCGGTCAGTTCGCGCATCATTGCTTCGTCATGCGCCGGGCCGGGGGTGAAGCGCAGCCGTTCGGTGCCGCGCGGCACGGTGGGGTAGTTGATCGGCTGTACGTACACGCCATATTCGCGCAGCAATATATCGCTGATCCGCTTGGCCTTGACCGGATCGCCGACCATCAGCGGCACGATGTGCGTGGTGGTGGCCATCACCGGCAGCCCGGCCTCGGTGAACAGCGATTTGAGCATCGCGGCGGCGGCCTGTTGCCCGTCGCGTTCGGCGGGGGATGCCTTGAGGTGGCGGACGCTGGCCAAGGCCCCTGCGACCAGCACCGGCGACAGCGAGGTCGTGAAGATGAAGCCCGGCGCATAGGAGCGGATGACGTCGATGACGGTGCGGTCGGCGGCGATATAGCCGCCCATCACGCCGAACGCCTTGCCCAGCGTCCCCTCGATGATGGTCAGGCGCGATGCCGCATCGTCGCGTTCGGAAATGCCGCCGCCGCGCTTGCCGTACATGCCGACCGCGTGCACTTCGTCGAGATAGGTCAGCGCGTTATATTTGTCGGCAAGGTCGCAGATCGCGTGGATCGGCGCGACGTCGCCGTCCATCGAATAGACGCTTTCGAACGCGATCAGCTTGGGCACGGCCGGGTCTTCGGCGGCGAGCAGTTCCTCCAGATGCGCGAGGTCGTTGTGGCGGAACACCCGCTTTTCGCAGCCCGAATGACGGATGCCGGCGATCATCGACGCGTGGTTCAGTTCGTCGGAAAAGATGATGCAGCCCGGCAGGATGCGCGCCAGCGTCGACAGCGTCGCCTCGTTCGAGACATAGCCCGACGTGAACAGCAAAGCCGCTTCCTTGTCGTGCAGGTCGGCGAGTTCGGTCTCCAGATCGATATGATAATGGGTGTTGCCGCCGATGTTGCGGGTGCCGCCGGAGCCTGCGCCGACATCGTGGAGCGCTTCCTCCATCGCGGCGATGACCGAGGGGTGCTGGCCCATGGCGAGGTAATCGTTCGAACACCATACGGTGATCGGCTTCGGCCCGTTATGCCCGGCGAAGCAGCGCGCATTGGGGAATTGCCCCTTGTTGCGCAGGATGTCGATGAAGACGCGGTAGCGCCCTTCCTCGTGCAGGCGGTCGATCGCCTGTGCGAAGACACGGTTGTAATCGACCGAGCGGGCCGGAACTGCGTCGATGCTCATGGGGCGGGGGTGTACCGCCTGGGCGCGCCCGTTTCCAGCGGATAAAAACGGTTATGGTGATCGGCGGGTTGGGCATTTTGTCCCAGGAGCGGCTTTCCAGTCGCGTCATCCCAGCGAAGGCTGGGATCTTCCGGTTATGGAGCGCGCGCCTCGCCGCAGGAGGCCCCAGCCTTCGCTGGGGCGACGGCCATCGTGACCGCTATAGCGCCTCGACCGATCCGAAGCCCTGCGCCGTCAGGCCGGCGGCGATGGCGCGTTCCCGTGTCTCCAGCCGGGTGAAGACCAGCCGGCCGGGGACCGGAGTCGCGGGGAAATCCTGCCCTTCCGTCAGCGCCACGATCCGCCGCGCGATGCCGGGGCCGCCATCGACGAAGGCGACCTGCGGCGCGACGGCGCGCATCGCATCCTCCAGCAGCGGAAAATGGGTGCAGGCGTTGACGATGACGTCGATCCGGTTCCCCTCCGGCTGGTCGAACAGCCCGGCCAGTTCGGCGGCGACGTGCTGCGGCAAGGGCGGGGTGCCGGCGAGTGCCGCTTCGGCCAGTTCGACCAAAGCCGCCGATCCGTGGCGCAGCACGGTGCAGTCGGCGGCGAAGCGTGCGGCGAGATCGTCGACATAGGGCTGCCGGACGGTCGCGCGGGTGCCGAGCACGCCGATCACCCGGCTGTGCGAGGTTTCCGCCGCCAGCTTGATCGCGGGCACGGTGCCGACGACGGGCACGTCGAGCGCGGCGCGCACCACGGGCAGCGCGATGGTCGAAGCGGTGTTGCAGGCGATGACGACAAGGCGCGGGCGGTAGCGCTCGACGAGGCGCCCGAGCAGCGCGGGCACGCGGGCGGCGATCTCCGCCTCGGTCCGGGTGCCATAGGGAAAGCCGGCCGAATCGGCGGCATAGACGATCGGTGCGGTCGGCAGCAGGGCGCGGGTCGGCGCGACCACCGACAGGCCGCCGACGCCCGAATCGAAGAACAGGATCGGTTGGGCCGCATCGGCCATGATCGGTACCCCCGTAATGCCGCCCGCCGCGTTGCAAGCCGTCGCCGAACCCCTTACCCTGCCCGGCACAGACGGCAAGTTACACGGGGGCGATCCTGCCGAGCGAAATTATCTGGTTCCCGCCGGTGGCGGCGTTGCTGATCGGCTATCTGCTCGGATCGATCCCGTGGGGCATATTGCTCACGCGGATCGCCGGGGCGGGCGATCTACGCACCATCGGGTCGGGCAATATCGGCGCGACCAACGTGCTGCGCACCGGGCGCAAGGGGCTGGCGGCGGCGACGTTGCTGCTCGACCTGTTGAAGGGCGCGGCGGCGGTGTGGATCGTCGCGGCATGGTTTCCGGGCGAGGAACTGGTCGCGGGCGCGGCGGCGTTCATCGGCCATTGCTATCCGCTGTGGCTGCGCTTTCGCGGCGGCAAGGGCGTGGCGACGATGATGGGCGTCGTCGTGGCGCTCAGCCCGGTCGCGGGGCTGGTCTATGCGGTCGTGTGGCTGGGGTTGCTGGCGGGCTTACGTATCTCGTCGGTCGCGGGCATGGCGGCGGCGGTCGCCGCGCCGATCGCGGCGGCGGCGATCGGGCGGTTCGACCTAGTGATCCTGTTCCTCGGCCTCGCCATGATCGTGCTGTGGAAGCATCGCGAGAATATCGAGCGGCTGGTGGCGGGTACGGAGCCGAGGATCGGCCGCAAGCGTGAGTGAGCCGCAGGCGGCGCGGTTCGCGGCGCTGCGGCTGATCCGGTCGGCGAATATCGGGCCGGTGACCTTCCGCGCCCTGATCGAGCGATACGGCGATGCGGTGGCGGCGATCGAGGCGTTGCCGATGCTCGCCGCGCGGGGCGGCGGGCGCGCACCGGTGCTGGCGGACGAAGCCGTCGTGCGGCGCGAGATCGCGACCGTTCGGGGGCTGGGCGGGCGCTATCTGCTGCTCGGCGACGCGGACTATCCAGCATTGTTGGCCGAGACCGACAGTGCGCCGCCCGCGCTGATCGTGCGGGGCGAACTGGCGCTGCTGACCCGGCCGGCGGTGGCGATGGTCGGGGCGCGCAATGCTTCGGCGGCGGCGTGTCGCTTCGCGCGCGGGCTGGCCGAGGAACTGGGCGCGGCGGGCTACACCGTTGTGTCGGGACTGGCGCGCGGGATCGATACGGCAGTGCATCAAGGCGCGATCGGCCATGCGACCATCGGCGTCATCGCCAGCGGCATCGACGTGGTGTTCCCGCCGGAGAATGCGGCATTGCAGGAGGATGTGGCGACGCGCGGGCTGCTGGTCGCCGAACAGCCGCCGGGGACGCAGCCGCTCGCCCGCCACTTTCCGTCGCGCAACCGGATCATCGCCGGACTGTCGCTGGGGACGGTGGTGGTGGAGGCCGCGCCGCGATCGGGATCGCTGATCACCGCGCGGCTGGCGGGCGAGGCGGGGCGCGAGGTGATGGCGGTGCCCGGATCGCCGCTCGACCCGCGGGCGCAGGGGTGCAACGCCCTGATCCGCGAGGGCGCGACGCTGGTGCAGAATGCGGCGGACGTGGCGGAAATGCTGCGGCCGATCGACGCGCGGGCGGTGCGCTCGCCGGGTGCGGGCTATCGCCCCGAGCCGGTGGCATCGGATGCGAGCGAGACGGAACGCGCGCGGATCGCCGGGCTGCTGGGACCCGTGCCGGTGGCGGTCGACGAGCTGGTGCGGCAATCGGGGTGCCCGACGACCGTCGTGCAGACGGTGCTGCTGGAACTGGAGCTGGCCGGACGGCTGGAGCGGCACGCCGGGGGGCGGGTCAGTCTGGTTTAGCTCTTTACCCTTTGTTCGCGGGCTGGACTCCATGGTCGTCGAAACGATCGGGGGCACCATGACGGTTGAGTTGGCACGGAGCGAGGGCGACAAAGCGCAGACATTTTGGCGTCGGGAGGGAGGGCGTATCGCCCGGACGCTCGATACGCCTCAATGCGTCCGGCTGCACGGCAACGATATTCGCGGCATCGACGTTCGTCACATGCACAACCGGTTCGGCTGGCAGGCTGGCGGAAATGCGCTTTGCGGGGGTGCTTTGTATCGTACCGAGGATTTCATGGCCATGCCCGACGCGGCGCGATGCGGAACGAAGGCGGCGGGGCAAACGATTCACGTCGAGCACACGGTCCCGGTAGCCACACTGACCCGGCGCATCCGCGACTCCGAACGTTCGCATGCCGAAGACACCGTTTTGTGGATATTGACCCATTCGGTGGTGACAGGCGTCACCGACGGTCCGACCGGGGAGCGGCACCGGATGGTGCGTCGGGGCCAGGCACGGCAGTCCTACGCCCTGACGGCGGACCATGCAGATCACGATCTGCCTTTCCGGCGCTATGATCCGACCGGGCACAGCCCGATCTGGGACGTGGTGCGAGGGGAGCGGATCGATCCGGAGCGGTTCACCTTTGCGGATCATCGCGCGAACATCGCAACGGCATTGCGCTGGGCGCAGTTGACGGACTGGGCGGCACGCGTGGCGGCGTAACCGTCATACAGGATTAACAACGTCCGGCTTGACGTAGCGGTGCCTGCCTCCCCACTCTCGCGTACGTACGCACAAGGACCGACCGCCACATCATGCAGCTCGTCATCGTCGAATCGCCCGCCAAGGCGAAGACCATCGAAAAATATCTGGGGTCGGATTACCGCGTCCTCGCTTCCTACGGCCATGTCCGCGACCTGCCGCCCAAGGACGGGTCGGTGAATCCGGACGAGGGTTTCGCGATGGATTGGGAAACCTATGCCGACAAGACGAAGCAGCTGAAGGCGATCACCGACCTCGCCAAGACCGCCGACCGCCTGATTCTCGCCACCGACCCTGACCGTGAGGGCGAGGCGATCAGCTGGCATGTGCAGGAGGTGCTGAAGAAGCGCCGCGCGCTGCCCAGGGAGGTCGAGCGCGTCACGTTCAACGCGATCACCAAGCCGGCGATCCTCGCGGCGATGAAGGCGCCGCGGGACCTCGACACCGATCTGATCGATGCGTATCGGGCGCGCCGCGCGCTCGACTATCTGGTCGGGTTTACCTTGTCGCCGGTGCTGTGGCGCAAGCTGCCGGGTGCCAAGTCGGCCGGGCGCGTGCAGTCGGTGGCGCTCAGGCTGCTGGTCGAGCGCGAGCGTGAGATCGAGACCTTCGTCGCGCAGGAATATTGGTCGGTCGTCGCAAAGATGGAGGCCGACGGCACGCCGTTCGACGCGCGCCTCGTCAAGCTGAGGGGCAAGAAGCTCGACAAATTGTCGCTGGGCGATGCCGGGTCGGCCGAGGTCGCGAAGGCGGCGGTGGTCGATGGTCGCTTCACCGTGGTCAATGTCGAGACCAAGCCCGCGACGCGCAATCCGCCGCCGCCCTTCACCACGTCGACGCTGCAACAGGAAGCGGCGCGCAAGCTCGGCTTTTCGGCCAGCCACACGATGCGGGTGGCGCAGTCGCTCTATGAGGACGGCGCGATCACGTACATGCGGACCGACGGCGTGCAGATGGACGGATCGGCGATCGACGCCGCGCGCGGCGCGATCGCCAACCGCTATGACGGCAGCTACGTCCCCGACAAGCCGCGGCAGTACCAGACCAAGGCGAAGAATGCGCAGGAAGCGCACGAGGCGATCCGCCCTACCGACTTTTCGAAGGATCGTGCCGGCTCGGGCGATCACGCCCGCCTCTATGACCTGATCTGGAAGCGGGCGCTGGCCAGCCAGATGGCGTCGGCGCGGATGGAGCGCACCGCCGTCGAACTGGAGGATCAGACCGGCCAGACCGGACTGCGCGCGACCGGACAGGTCGTGTTGTTCCCCGGCTATCTCGCGCTGTACGAAGAAGGCCGCGACGATGCGGGCGACGAGGATTCGCGCCGGTTGCCGCTGCTGCGGTCGGGCGATGCACCGGCCAAGAAGGACGTGGTCGCCGAACAGCATTTCACCCAGCCGCCACCGCGCTTCTCCGAAGCGTCGCTGGTCAAGCGGCTGGAGGAACTGGGCATCGGTCGCCCGTCGACCTATGCCTCGATCATCCAGGTGCTCAAGGATCGCGGCTATGTCCGCGTCGAGAAGAACCGGTTCTTCGCGGAAGAGACCGGGCGGTTGCTGACCGCCTTCCTCGAACGCTTCTTCGAGAAATATGTCGGCTATGACTTCACCGCCGGGTTGGAGGAAGAGCTGGACGACGTGTCGGGCGGGCGGGCCGAATGGCAGGCGGTGCTCGAAGCGTTCTGGCGCGACTTCAAGCCGCGTACGTCGGAGGTGATGGAGCAGCAGCCGAGCGCGATCACCGCCGAGCTGGACCAGTTCCTGGGGTCGTACCTGTTCCCCGAAAAGGCGGACGGGACCGATCCCCGGCTGTGCCCGAATTGCGGGGAGGGGCGCCTTGCGCTGCGCGGCGGCAAGTTCGGCGCGTTCATCGCCTGCTCCAACTATCCCGAATGCAAATACACCCGCCGCTTCGCGCAGCCGGGCGGCGAGGATGGCGGCGATGCCGGGCCGGAAGGGCTGGGCAAGGACCCGGAAACGGGGCTGGAGGTCGAGCGCAAATCGGGGCGGTTCGGACCGTATATCCAGCTGGGCGAGGGCAAGGACGCCAAGCGCGCGTCGATCCCCAAGGACATCGGCGAGCTGAATCTGGAATGGGCGCTCAAACTGCTGAGCCTGCCGCGCACCATCGGCAACCATCCGGAAACGGGCGAGCCGATCGAGGCGGCGATCGGACGCTATGGCCCGTATCTCAAGCATGCCGGCAAATATGCCCGGCTGCAGTCGACGGCCGACGTGTTCGAAACCGGCATGAACGCGGCGGTGGTCAAGCTGGCCGAAGCGGCGGCAGGCGGCGGGCGTCCGGCGCGCGGTGCGGCGAAGGAGCCGCTGAAGGTGCTGGGCAAGCATCCGCGCACCGAGCTGGAGATCAGGCTGATGGAAGGGCGCTATGGCCCCTATGTCACCGATGGCACGACCAATGCGACCATCCCCAAGTCGGTCGAACCGAACGCGCTGACGCTGGAGGAAGCCGCCCAGCTGATCGACGACCGCGCGGCGGCGGCGCCGGCCAAGGGCAAGAAGAAGCCCGCTGCCAAGAAGGCCGCGCCGAAAAAGGCGGCGACGAAGGATGGCGCGGTGAAGAAGGCGCCTGCGAAGAAGGCGGCGGCGAAGAAGCCGGCGGCGAAGGGCTGAACCCTCGGCATTGGCCCGGAAAGACGTCACCCCAGCGAAGGCTGGGGTCTCCTGCGGCGCCTGCGGGGTGCTGTCACCGGGAGATCCCAGCCTTCGCTGGGATGACGCCTGTTGCGAACGGACGGATCAAACGCCAGCGTCGCGCGTGACGGCCTGCCCGTACATTGTGCGCCCCGCGCATCTTGAAGCCTCGGATCAACTCCGGGGCGGCAACGCGAAGCCCGCGTCGAACCCAGCTTGCCGATGGGTTGCCTGCCCCCGGCAGGACGACGGTATGACCGCCATCGCCGGACCCGTCGGCGTCGCCGGTCAGTTCGGCCGCGCGCCGCCCTGCAAAAACGCCCGCGCCGCTTTCTGCGCGTCGGCGATCTGGCGCGGGGTCATGTCGCAGGCGATTTCCGCGCGCCATGCCTGCGCCTCCTCGACGCCCGACATGGCGGCGAGGTTGAACCATTTATGCGCCTCGACCAGGTCGATCATCGCCCCGCCGGTGCCGCTGGAATAGCAGATGCCGAGATCGAACCACGCTGTGCTATCCGTCGCGCTCGCGTCTTCCACCCGGCTTTCCGAGAGGAAGCGGGCGCCTTTCTGACTAATGCCCATGTTCTAAACCCCCATTGGTACAGGCACGAAATTGCCGGCCGGGGGTTGCGATTTGGTTAACGCGAAAAACCATAACGGTTCAGTGCGTTAACGTACCGCCGATTAAGCATGTCGGAACCGATGCCGCTTATCCTTGCAGGCGTTCCCCCGCGCTGGGGCCGCGTCGTTGCCGGGGTATGGCAACGGGCCTCATTTTTTCCGGGAACGCCTGTCCGCGATCAGCCCTGCGAAAGCGCGTCCAGCGTCGGGCGGATACCCGACAGGTCGTAGCCCGCCGCCCCGCCCGCCGCGACCAGATCGGCCGGATCGCCGCCCTGCTTGGCACGGGCCAGCGCCCATAAATTGCACGAGCGCGTGCCCGAGCGGCAATAGGCGAGGATCGGGCCGTCGGCTTCGGCCAGCACCGATGCCATCGCGTCGAGCTGCGGGTGGCTGAACCCGGCATGGGTGATCGGGATGGCGTGATAGGCAAGGCCCGCCGCCGCCGCCGCATCCGCGATTGCGTCGCCGGCGGGCTGACCCGCTTCCTCGTCATCGGGGCGGTTGTTGACGATGGTGGTGAAGCCCTGTGCCTTGAGCGTCGCGACGTCGTCGGCGGTGATCTGCGGGCTGACCGAAATGCGGTCGTCGATACGGCGGATGTGCATGGGGGGAGGATAGCGGGTGGCGAGGAGCGGTGCAAATCCTCCCCGGGACGGAGTATCGGGTCGACCATACCCCGTATGGTCGAGGATTGTCCGGGGGACGATCCGACCCGATACTGGGGACCAGCGAGGCTGGTGGAGGGGGGTGCCCTCCATACGGAACTGTTGCGTTGCGCGGCCCGCCCCCTCCACCACCGCTTCGCGGCGGTCCCCCTCCCCGTGCCGGGGAGGAGCTTAGTGTTGCTTGATTACCGCGAGGAACGCGTCGCCATAGGCCTGCAGCTTCTTCTCGCCCACCCCGGTAATCCGTCGCATGCCGCCGATCGTCTGCGGCCGGTCCGCCGCCATTTCGCGGAGCACCGAATCGTGGAAGATGACGTACGGCGGGACACCGGCCTCCTGCGCCAGTTCGCGGCGTTTGGCGCGCAGGGCTTCGAACAGCGGGTCGCCGGTCGGATTGGGGGTGGCGGAGCCGCCGCCGCGCCGCCGCCGCTCGCGCTTGGGCGGCAGGATCATCGACAGCGTGTCGCCGCCCTTCAGCAGCCCGCGCGCGGCGGGGCCGAATTCCAGCCCGCCATGGTCGTTGGCACGCAGCGCGTCGCGCAGTTGCAGCGCGCGGCCGACCGGTTTCAGCAGCGCGACGTCATCGCCATCGACGATGTTCCATACCGACAGCTGTTCGTGCCCGTTCATCAGACTGCGTTCGGTCGACTGGCCGGTCAGCACCTGTTCGATATAGGTCGCGCCGAACATCATGCCGGTGCGGAACACGGCGGAGAGATATTTCTGCGCCAGCTCGGTCGCGTCGATCGCGTTGGGCGGGGTCAGGCAATTGTCGCAATTTCCGCAAAACTCGCCCGGCTGCTCGCCGAAATGCCGCAGCAGGATCGCGCGGCGGCATCCGGCGGTCTCGACCAGCGCGCCCAGCGCGTTGAGCCGCTGGCGTTCGCCCGGCTGGCGCGCGGGTTCGACCTCGCCGATCCGCTGGCGCGCGCGGGCGAAGTCGTCGGCGCCCCAGAACAGGTGCGCGACCGCCGGATCGCCGTCGCGCCCGGCGCGGCCGGTTTCCTGATAATAGGCCTCGATCGATTTCGGCAGCCCGGCATGCGCGACAAAGCGGACGTCGGGCTTGTCGATCCCCATGCCGAAGGCGATGGTCGCGACCATCACCATATCCTCCGACGCGACGAAGTCATGCTGGTTGCGCTGACGCACCGCAGGGTCGAGTCCGGCGTGATAGACGCGCACCGGGCGGCCGGTCTTCGCCAGCGCCTCGGCCAGTTTTTCGGTGCCGGCGCGCGACTGGACATAGACGATGCCGGGGCCGGGGGTGGCGGCGATGACGTCGGCGATCTGGCGCGTGCCCTGATCGCGCGGGGTGATGTGGTAGCGGATATTGGGCCGGTCGAAGCCGGCGACGATCAGCCCGTCCTGCGGGATGCCGAGCTGTTCGAGAATGTCGGCGCGGGTATGCGCGTCTGCCGTCGCGGTAAGCGCAAGGCGGGGCACGTCCGGGAACTGGTCGAACAGCGGACGCAACAGGCGATAATCGGGGCGAAAGTCGTGGCCCCATTCGCTGACGCAATGCGCCTCGTCGATCGCGAACAGCGAGAGGTTGCCGCGCGAGAGCAGGTCGCGAAAGTCGCTGCCGGATGCGCGCTCGGGCGCGACGTACAGCAGGTCGAGTTCGCCATCGAGGAAGCGGCCGCGCGTCTCGGCGCGATTGTCGTCGGCGGATGTGAGCGTCGCGGCGCGGATGCCGACGGCGGTGGCGGCGCGCAGCTGGTCATGCATCAGCGCGATCAGCGGTGAGACGACGACGCAGGTGCCCGGCAGCATCTGTGCAGGCAGCTGATAGGTCAGCGACTTGCCCGCGCCGGTCGGCATGACGGCAAGGGTACGCTGCCCGGCGAGCACACGGTCGACCACCTGCCGCTGGACGCCGCGAAAATCGGGAAAGCCGAAGGTCGATTGCAATACGGGGATCGGGTCGAGCGCCATCGGGTTCCACCTAGGGATGCGGGGCGGGGGCGTCGAGGGGGCGGGCGGGATTATGCTACCCCTTCCACCTGCCCGCCGGCGTCACCCCAGCGAAGGCTGGGGTCTCGTGCGGCTCCTGTCCCGCCCGCCAACGGGGAGACCCCAGCCTGCGCTGGGGTGACGTTCGTGGCTGATGCCGGGATTTGGTGCGCCTATTCCACCCGCACCGCGCGCCAGCCCTCGCCGGTGATGGCGGCTTCCCCCACCGTCCCGCGATAGTCGTGCCCGCCTGCGGTAAAGCGCAGCGCGGTGCCGCGCAGGGTTCCGGTCAGCGTCGCGCCGGCCAGCGTTCCGGTCACGTCCTGAAACCGCTGGTCGATCGTCAGCGCCGCCTCGCGCCCATCGGGCAGCGTCGCGCGCCATGCGCCGCCGGCGACCGCTGGCACGATCCACAGATAGACGCGGCGGTCGCCGACCAGCCGCTCGCCATCCGCGCGCCAGTCGCCGAGGTCGAAAGCATGGGTAACGATGCGCGTACCGGGCCGGAGTTCGGTCAACAGGCGCGGGCGCAGCGCCATGTTGATGCGCGGCAGCAGGTACATCGTCACCACGCTCGCATCGCGCAGCGGCGTGTCGAACAGATTGGCGGCGGAGAAGCGGGCGCGGTCCTGCAATCCGTGGAGCGCGGCGTTGCGGCGGGCGCGCTCGACCAGCGTCGCGTCGATCTCCACGCCGCGCGCCTGTGCGCCCAGTCGGGCGGCGGCGATGGCGATGCGGCCGTCGCCCGAGCCGAGGTCGATCAGCGTGTCGGTCGGGCCGACCGCCGCCAGCCCAAGCATCGCGTCGACCACCGGTTCGGGCGTCGGGACATAGGGAACGTCATAGTCCGGCTCGCGCGCGGCGATGCCGGTGCCGCGCAAGATGTCGCCCATGCCGTCGCCATAGGCGCTGCACCCGCCGAGCAGGACGGCCAGCAGCAGCGCCCGGCGCCTCACGCAGCTGCCGCCGTGCGCAGCCATGCGGCGGTTTCGACCGGATGGGTGACCGGGATCATGTGCCCGCCGCCGATCTTCGTCAGCGTGGCGCCGGGGATTTCCCCGGCGGTGACGTCGCCGTGGCTGTGCGGGTCGAGCAGATCATCGTCGCGGCCGTAGAGGATCGCGACCGGTAGCTTGATCGCGCCATAGCGGGGAATCATCGTCGAGAGCGCGCGGTTGGCGTCGCGCAGTTCGACCGCGCCCGCTTCGAAGCTCGACGGGCGGAGCGCGACCAGACCGCCGCCGCGCGTGCCGAAATCCAGCGGGACGGGATCGGGCGCGAAGACCTGTTTCGACACCGCCGGGCCGGTCAGCGTGGTCAGCGGCACGCCGACCGTCCACGCGGCGAGGCCGCGCACCGGGGCGGGCGGGGCCTTGCCGCGGAACACGCTTGGCATCGCGATCATGCGCTGGGTCAGCGGCGCGATCAGCGCGACGCCGCTCACCTTGGCCGGCTGGTTCACCGCCATCGCCAGCGCGACCGCACCGCCCATCGAATGACCGACCAGCAGCGGGCGGTCGAGGCCCAGCGCATCGATCAGGTCGGCGATCATCCGCGCCTGCGTTTCGATCGTCGGGTCTTCGCCCTCGACGGTCGAATGGCCCCAGCCGGGCCGGTCGACCACGATCAGCCGGTGGTCCTGCAATTCGTCGGTCAGCGCATAGGTGAAGTTGCGCAACTGGCCATAGATGCCGTGGAGCAGCACCATCGCCGGGCCGTCGCCGCCGGTATCGACATAGTGGAGCCGCGCGCCGGGGACGTCGACGAAATCGCCGTCCGCCGGGACCAGCATCTCCGACGCACCGGCCGCGAGCGTGGTCCACAGCGCGAGCGCGCCGCCGGCCCATGCGGCTGTAGTAGCCGCCTTTTTCAGGGAATCCTTCATGCGTGTTCCTCCCGCAATGCGTCGGGGATACGCGTCAGCGCGGCGGAGTGTCCATCGCATACGACAAAGCGGTTACGCTTCGGCCAGCGCCGCCTCGCGCTCCGCCGCCTGGCGCGCCCACATTTCGGCATAGGTGCCGCCGTGGCGCAGCAGGTCGCCATGCGACCCGCTTTCGACCACGCGCCCGCCCTCCAGCACGACGATGCGGTCGGCATGGACCACGGTCGACAGGCGGTGGGCGATGACGATGGTGGTACGCCCGCGCTCGATCGCCTCCAGCGTGTCGAGGATGTCGGCTTCGGTCCGGCTGTCGAGCGCGCTGGTCGCTTCGTCGAGGATCAGGACCGGCGGGTTCTTGAGTAGCGTGCGGGCGATCGCCACGCGCTGCTTCTCGCCGCCCGACAGTTTGAGGCCACGTTCGCCGACGCGGGTGTCGTAGCCATCGGGCAGGCTGGCGACGAACGGCGCGATCGATGCGCCGCGCGCGGCCTCGGCGATCTGCGCGGGCGTCGCATCGGCGCGGCCATAGGCGATGTTGTAGCCGATCGTGTCGTTGAACAGCACGGTATCCTGCGGCACGATCCCGATCGCGCGGCGCAGCGATGCCTGCGTCACCTGCGCGATATCCTGTCCGTCGATCGTGATCCGCCCGGCGGTGGGGTCGTAGAAGCGGAACAGCAGCCGGGCGAGCGTCGACTTGCCCGCGCCCGATGGCCCCACCACCGCCAGCGTGGTGCCGGGCGCAATGTCGAGGTTGATGCCGTTCAGGATCTGGCGACCGTCGCCATAGCCGAAGCCGACCCCTTCGAAGCGGACGTGACCGCGCGTGACCGTCATCGGCGGGGCGCCGGGCGTATCGACGATCTCGGCAGGTGCGTCGATCAGGTCGAACATCGCGCCCATGTCGACCACCCCCTGCCGCACGGTGCGATAGACCATGCCGAGCAGATCGAGCGGGCGGAACAACTGGGTGAGCAAGGTCGACACCAGCACCACGTCGCCGGGCGAAAAGCGCCCGCTGCCCCACCCGAACACGATCAGCGCCATGCCGCCGCCCAGCATCAGCGCGGTGATCAGCGCCTGTCCGATATTGAGCAGCGCCAGCGAGTTTTCGGACTTCACCGCCGCATCGGCATAGCCGGCGATGGCGCGGTCGTAGCGCTCAGCCTCGCGCTCTTCCGCGCCGAAATATTTGACGGTTTCGAAGTTCAGCAGCGAATCGACCGCATGCGCCACCGCGCCGGTGTCGAGGTCGTTCATCCGTTCGCGCAAGGCCGAGCGCCAGTCGGTGACCCAGCGGGTGAAGACGATGTAGAACACCACCATCGCGACCGTGCCGCCGACCAGCCACGCGCCGAACCGCGTACCGAAGATCGACAGGACGAGGGTCAGTTCGAGAATGGTCGGCGCGATGTTGAACAGCAGGAAATACAGCATCGTGTCGATGCTCTTGGTCCCGCGCTCGACCACCTTGGTCACCGCGCCGGTCCGCCGTTCGAGGTGGAAGCGCAGCGACAGCGCATGGAGGTGGCGGAACACCGACGCCGCCAGCCGCCGCGTGGCATCCTGCCCGACGCGTTCGAACACGACGTTGCGCAGATTGTCGAACAGCGTGCCGCCGAAGCGCGCCGCCGCATAGCCCGCGACCAGCGCCACCACCAGCCACAGCGCGTCGCGCGACCCCGCCGCCATGGTGTCGATCGCGCCCTGCAACGCGAAGGGTGCGCCGTACACCTGCACCAGCTTCGACGCGACGACGAGCAGCAGCGCGGCGACGATTCGCGCCTTCAGTCCCGGCGCCCCGGCGGGCCAGAGATAGGGGAGGAAACGGCGGAGCGTCGCCAGCATCGGTCGGGTCGGACCGGAGGCGGAATGGGTTTCGGGCGGCATGGCAAGCGCCATTTGGGGAGGCCGGCGCGGATAGGCAACGCTTCGTCGGAACAAGCTGCTTACCAATGTATTGAAACCATCGAGGAGACGAGAAATGGCACCTCTGGTCTATGTCATGGCGATCCTGGGTTGCGGCGACGATGGCGCAACTTGCACCCGCGAACGGGTGGCGCCGGCCAGCTATCAATCGGTCGCCGAATGTCAGGCGGCGATGCCGGTAATGCTCGCGCGCAATACCGACCTGTCCTATCCGGTCATCAGCGCGGCGTGCGAGCGCGGCGGACGGTTCGTCGTCGACAATGGCGCGCCGGCGAAGTCCAAGGCGGGCTGACCTTCCTGCGACTTGACGCCGATCGACTGCCGGAATACTTACATCATTGTAAGTAACGGAGGCGGCCATGGCGGCGCAGGGATTCGATACGATACAACCACTGCGTCGCGACTGGGGCACGGCATGGGCCGCGCTCAGGCGACTGCTCGCCGATGGCAACGACACGGTGCAGGTGTTCCGCATCATGCGCGCGCTGAATGCCGATACCAGCCAGCGCAACTATGCGCGGCTGTTGCAGGAGCCGGGCGGCGGGCGGATCGCCTATGACCATGTCGAACTGGCGAAACGCTTTTCCGACCGGGCGTGGGTCAACGCGCTGCCCGATGGCAGCGTCGGCGCGCACTACCGCGCGTTCCTCGACCGCACCGGCTTTTCGGCGCAGGGTCTGGCCGACATCAGCTATGCCGATGGTGAGGGCTGGCAGGAGGCCGCCCATCCGGTCGCATGGTTCGGTCGGCGCGAACGCGACATCCACGACATCTGGCACGTCCTGACCGGCTATACCGCCGAGGAGCATCTGGGCGAGGCGTGCCTCGTCGCCTTTTCCTATGCGCAGACCGGGGGGCTTGGCTGGGCGGCGATCGGCGTCGGCGCGGCGCTCAAGTCGCTGCGCATCACCGGCGAGCGCGCGTTCGCGAGAGCCGTGTTGGAAGGGTATCGGCATGGCCGGCGGGCGCGCTGGCTGCATGCCGAGGATTATGAAGCGCTGCTGGCGGAGCCGCTGGAGGTGGCGCGGCGGCGGCTGAACATCGCCGAGCCGGTGGCCTATCATGCGGCGCAGGCACGGTTGCACGAACAGGGGTTGGCGGGGGTTTAAAGCATAGTGATTTCAGACATACCCGTTCGTCCTGAGTAGCCCCTGAGCTTGTCGAAGGGGCGTATCGAAGGACTGCTGACCAAGTGCTTCGATACGGGTCTTCGACTTCGCTCAGCCCCTACTCAGCACGAACGGGTAGAGTTCATGTCATCAGGGCGTGGGGCGGGTTGCATCGAACCAAACGTCACCCCGGATCACTCGCGCGGTGACGGAAAGTAGGTAGCGTCCTACTTCGCCAGCGCGGCGCTCGCCTGCGCTTCGCCACGGTCGCGGACCGCCTTGGCACGGGCTTCGGCCTGCTTCTCGACCAGCTTGGCTTCCTCGCGCAGCGCATCGGCGCGGACCTTCAGCCGTTCGGCGTCATAGCCACCGGCCTGTCCCGCCTGGTTGACCAGCCCTTCCGCCTCGACCTTCATCTGCGCGGTCTGGTTTTCGGCGGCCGCTTCGATCGCGTCCGCCTCGGCATCGGCCTGATCGCGCAGCTGGTCCGCGCGCTGCTGTTCGGGGCTTTGCGAGCCGCAGGCAGTCAGCGTGAAGGCGGCGGCGGCCATCAGGACGAAACGGGGCATCGGCGGTTCCTGTCGTAAGTCGAACCATCCAAATCCGCGAAGATGCGGAAAGTTGCGTTCGTATAACAAAGCGCCGCCGGGCAAGGGTTTCGCGCGGGCGTCCGCATCGCTAACGATCGCGGACCGATGCTGACCCGCCTGACCCTGACCGATTTTCGCAACCATGCGGGCGGCACCATCGAACCGGGTGCGGGCTTCGTCGTGCTGAGCGGGCCGAACGGCGCGGGCAAGACGAACGTGCTGGAGGCGGTGTCGCTGCTGGCGCCCGGCCGGGGGCTGCGCCGTGCCGCCCTGTCCGACATGGGGCGCGAGGGCGGGACGGGCGGCTTCGGCGTCGCCGCCGATCTGGGCGAGGAGGTGCGGATCGGCACGGGGACGCAGGCCAACGCGCCCGAACGGCGGATCGTGCGGGTGAACGGCGCGGGTGCGGCGGCGACGGCGCTGGCCGAATGGCTGTCGGTGCTGTGGCTGACCCCGGCGATGGACCGGCTGTTCGTCGAACCGGCGGGGGAGCGGCGGCGGTTCCTCGACCGGATGACACTGGCGCTGAATCCGGCCCATGCGACGCAGGCGACGCGCTACGACGCGGCGATGCGCCAGCGCAACCGGCTGCTGGCGGAGGATGCTGCGCCCGATCCCGACTGGCTGGCGGCGCTGGAGGCGCGGATGGTCGAGCATGGGCTGGCGCTGGGCGCGGCGCGGGCGGAGTGCGTCGCGATGCTCGACGGCCGGATCGCGGCGCTGCCCGCGACCGATTTCCCGCGCGCTGCGCTGGCGCTGGAGGGGTGGCATGGCGATGCGTCGCTGTTCGCCCGCGAACTGGCGGCGGGCCGCGCGCGCGATGCGGCGGCGGGCCGGGCGCTGAGCGGACCGCATCGTGCCGACCTGATCGTCACCGACCGCGATCGGAGGATGGCGGCGGCGCGCTGTTCGACCGGCGAGCAGAAGGCGCTGTTGCTCGGGTTGGTGCTGGCGCATGCCGAACTGGTCGCCGAACGGGCCGGGCGGCGGCCGATCCTGTTGCTGGACGAGGTCGCCGCGCATCTCGACCCCGGCCGGCGCGCGGCGCTGTTCATGCGGGCGGCGGGGGCGGGGCAGGTGTGGCTGACCGGGACCGAGGCCGCCCTGTTCAGCGACATTCCGGGCGATGCGACGCGGTATCATGTCGCCGACGGGCGGATCGAGCGGGTTTAGGGCGAAGATCGCAACATGTCGCGTCATTCTCGCGCAGGCGGGAATCCATATGCGCTGACGTAGCGGATACGGCCGACACCGCAGCGTTTATGGACTCCCGCCTTCGCGGGAGTGACGATGGAAACCGGCAAGTCGCCCTTAGTAGAAGCGCAACTCGGCGGGCACGCGGTCCGGCGTCTCCCCGGCCAACCGCATCAGCGCCGCTTCGATCACCCGGCCGAGCGCTGCGGTATGGAACGGCTTGGCGACGCAGCCCAGGATCAGCGGATGGTCGGCGCTGTCGGGGCAATTGCCGCTGAGGAACAGGCAGGGGATGCCGCGCTCGGCCAGCGTCGTCGCCACGCCCCGTCCGCAATCGCCCTGCGCCAGCCGGACGTCGCACAGCGCGAGGTCGGGGCGATCGGCATCGGCCAGCGCCAGCGCGTCGGCGCGGGTGTCGGCGATGCCGGTGACGACATGGCCGTGCAGCACCAGCGCATCCTCGACCAGCATCGCGACCAGCGCCTCGTCCTCGACCAGCAGGATGCGCAGCGATTCAGCCATCGTGGCGTACCGGTACCGCGATGGTCAGCCCGTCGGTGCCGTCGCGCGTCACCTCCGCCCGCAACTGCCGCGCCAGCCCGCGCACCAGCCGGCCTTCGTCCAGCGCCGGGCGCGCCTGTCCCAGCGCGGGGCCGGTCAGGGCGATGCGCAGCAGGTCGGTGCCCATGTCGATCGCGACATGGGCGACGATGTCGGGATCGGTGGCGAGGACGGCATGGGTCAGCAGCGCGACGGCCGCCGCCTGTTCGACCGGCAGGGCCGGCGTGCCGGTCACCGCGACCTCGACCGGTTCGTCGTCGCTGCGGTCGGCGATCGATTCGATCAGCGCGGCGATGTCGATCCGGCTCGGGCTGTCGGTCGCATAGAGCGGGCGGTGCGCGGCGGCGAGTACCTCCAGCCGCTCTGCTGCCCCCGCCAGCGCGGCGCGTGCCGCATCGTCGGGCGTGTCCGCCGCGCCCAGCCGGACGACGGCGATCGCGGTCTGCAAGGCATTGCGCACCCGGTGGTTGAGTTCGCCCAGCAGCCGTTCGCGCGACGCGATGCCGGCGCGCAGCTCCGCCTCGATCTTCAGCCGGTATTTCGCCAGCGCGACATAGTGGCAGATGGTGTGGAGAAAGGTCAGTTCGTCGGCATCGAAATGGTCGGTCCAGCGCCGCCCGAAGCCCAGCGTGCCGAGCAGTTCGGTGCCATGGACCAGCGGGGTGCAGGCATAGGCGTCGATCCCCAGCATCCGCACGAAACCGGTCAGCGGATTGTCCGACGCCTGGATATTGAACGCCTGGATCGGGCGCCGCTGGCGCGCGGCGCAACCGCATACCGCCTGTCCGACGATCAGCTGCGCGCCCGATGCCGCTTCCGCCTCGGTCAGCCCGGCATGGGCGACCAGGGTCAGCACCTCGCCGTCGAGCCGATAGTTGAAGAACACGTCGAGCCGCAGTTCCTCGGCGATCAGGGCGAAGAGGTCGTCGACCATCGCGGCCGGATCTTCCGCCGCGAGCATCCGGTCGGCGGCTTCGCCCAGCAGGCGCAGGTGGCGGCGGGGCAGTGCGTCGACAGCGATATCGGCCGATAGGGTTTCGGACATACCGGGTTACTAAGCCGGTGATTTCGCTGTTTCCAGAGCGAATTGGCGGCAAATTCGGCCAACTTCTTGACCTGTGTCAGGCTTTGCCCTATTTGCCGCAGCGCAGCGACGCTTTTTCAGGCAGCGTGATCGGACCTTATGGTCTCGGCTCCGCGTCGCTTAACCCGGCTTCCCTAGTCACGCGGGTCGCAATTTTGCCCCGCCATCCGTGCGCCCTTCGTCGGCGTCCACGGCTGCCGGACCTATTTTCAGGAACTGTCATGTCCTTCCACTCGCTCGGCCTGTCGAAGTCGATCCTCGACGCGCTCGCCGCCAAGAATTACGAAACCCCCACCCCGATCCAGCGCGATGCGATCCCGCTGGTGCTCGAAGGGCGCGACCTGCTGGGCATCGCCCAGACCGGCACCGGCAAGACCGCCGCGTTCGTGCTCCCCTCGATCGACCTGCTGGTGAAGGCCAATGTCCGCCGCCGCCCGATGCGCTGCCGCATGCTGGTGCTGGCGCCGACCCGCGAACTGGTCAGCCAGATCGCCGACAATGCCCGCGCCTATGCCAGGCACAGCAAGCTGACCGTCGCGACCGTCTTCGGCGGCGTGCCGGTGCCGCGCAACATCCGCGACGTGGCGGCGGGCGTCGACATCCTCGTCGCGACGCCGGGCCGTCTGCTCGACCTGATCGACCAGAAGTGCCTTGGCCTCGGCGAACTCGAAATCCTCGTGCTCGACGAAGCGGACCAGATGCTCGACCTCGGCTTCATTCACGCGCTGCGCCGCATCGTGTCGATGGTGCCCAAATCGCGCCAGACTTTGTTCTTCTCGGCCACCATGCCGAAGGACATTCGCGAACTGGCCGATAAATATCTGACCGATCCCGCCACCGTGCAGGTGACGCCGGTGTCGTCGACCGCCGAGCGCGTCGAGCAGTATGTCACCTTCGTCCAGCAGGCGGAGAAGCAGACGCTGCTGACAATGTTCTTCCGTAATACCAAGATCGACCGCGCGCTGGTGTTCACCCGCACCAAGCATGGCGCCGACCGCGTCGTGAAGCTGCTGGCGGCCAACGGCATCGCGTCGAACGCGATCCACGGCAACAAGTCGCAGCCGCAGCGCGAGCGGGCGCTGGCCGCGTTCCGCGACGGCACCGTGCCGATCCTCGTCGCGACCGACATCGCCGCGCGCGGCATCGACGTGTCGGGCGTCAGCCATGTCGTGAACTTCGAACTGCCCAACGTGTCGGAGCAATATGTCCACCGCATCGGCCGCACTGCGCGTGCGGGTGCGTCGGGCGTGGCGTTCAGCTTCTGCGCGGACGACGAGCGGCCGTACCTCAAGGGCATCGAGCGGCTGACCAAGCAGAAGGTCGAGGTCGTGCCGCTGCCGGCCGACTTCCTCGAACAAAGTGCCAAGATCAAGGCGAGCCGGGCGCCCTATGCCCCCGATCGACCCGAGCGCCTGCCCAGCGAGCGTGGCCCGGCGCGGCCGCGTGCGACCCATGCCCATGGCGCCAAGCCGGCGCATGGTCGCGGCGGTCCGGTCGGCAACCCGGCGCGCGGTGGCGGTCAGCCGCAGCGCGGTGGCGGTCAGCCGCAGCGCGGCGAAGGCCAGGGCGGCGGTCGTCCGCCGCGTGAGGCCGGTGCCGGCGGCGGGCGTCCGGGCGGCGGTGGCCGTCCGGGTGGTAATGGCGGTGGCGGTCGTGGCCGCGGCGGCCGCGGTCGCGGCGGCGCCCCGCGAGCGGCGGTGTAACGGACAAGCCCCGGCAGGCAACTGCCGGGGTTTTTCGAGTCCGGCGCTGCCCCAAACGTCATCCCAGCGCAGGCTGGGATCTCCTGGTGGTAGCGCGCAGCAGGAGCCGCGAGAGACCCCAGCCTGCGCTGGGGTGACGTTCTTCGGCAAGCGATCCGGGGAGGATCTTACAGCTCCCTGAGTGCCCGTGCCGGTCGTGCACTCAAAATCGGCAGCGCACCCAGCAACCCGATCCCGACCGTCACCCCGACGCCTGCCGCCAGCGTCGCGGCGATCGCGCCGTAATCGGGCAGCCAGTCGAACGCGAACAACTCGACCACGACATACCAGCCGCCGGCGATACCGATCCCTGCCGCCAGCGTGGCGAGGATCACCGCCAGCAACAGATATTCGAGCGCCTGTGCTACCAATATCTGTCCCCGCGTCGCGCCAAGTGTCTTGAGGATCACCGAATCATAGGTTCGCGTCTCGCGCGCGGCGGCGATCGCGCCGACCAGCACCGCGATGCCGGCGAGGATCGCGATCCCCGCTGCCGCCGCGATCGCGGTGGCCATTTGCGACACGATCGTGCGGACCTGCCCGATCACCTCGCGCACCTCCACCACCGAGGTCGAGGGGAAGTCCGCCGACAGCGCCCGCACGACCGCGCGCTCGCGGCCCGGCGGCATGGTGATCGTCGCGGCAAGGTTATGCGGCACGTCGGACAGCGCGTCGGGGCTGAACACCATCACGAAATTGAACCCCATCGTGTCCCATTCGATCTTGCGCAGCGAGGCGATGCGCGCGGTGCGCTCCTGTCCGGCGACGCTGATCGTCAGCGGATCGCCGAGCTTCAGGTTCAGCGCTTCGGCCAGGCGCTCGTCGATCGACACCAACGGCGGCCCGGCATAGTTTGCCGGCCACCATTTCCCCGCGACCAGTTCGCTGCCCGGCGGCAGGTCGGCGGCGAAGGTCAGCCCGCGTTCGCCGCGCAACGCCCAGGCGCCTTCGGGAATGGTTTTCAGGTCGGCGACGCGCGTGGTGCTATAGGCGGTGATCGTGCCGCGCATCAGGGGAACGGTCTGCACCTCGGCATCCGGCTGGATGTCGGCGATGGCCGCGCGGAACGGGGTTTCCCGGGCGGGAGGCACGTCGAGCGCGAACAGGGCGGGTGCGCGTGCCGGAACCGTCTTCTGGATGTTGGCATCGAGGCTGGTGCGGATCGCCGCCAGCAGCACGAACAGGGTGAGGCCGAGGCCCAGCGCCACCACCAGCGCACCGGTGCGCGCGCCGGGACGGTGGAGCGCAGCCACCGCGAGGCGCCACAGCGGTTGGCGCGACCGGGGCAGCCGAGCCGCGCCCAGGCGGATCAGCCAGCCAAGTCCTGATAATAGCAGGAGAAGCCCGCCCGCCGCCGCAAGGAATGCCGCGCCGAACCATGGCCGTTCGCTGGTCGCGAGCACCAGTGCGACGATCCCGGCAAAGGCCGCGCCCATCCACGCCGCCGCCTTCCATTTCGGCGCGCCGCGCCCGTCATGGACGCCGCGCAGCAGCCCGGCAGCGGGGACGGCGCCTGCCGCCAACAAGGGCGGGGCGGCGAAGGCGAGCGCGATCAGCAGGCCATAGGCGGCGGCCTGCACCAGCGGCAGCGGGTGGATCGCAAAGGCCGGCGCAACCGGCAGGACATCGCCGGCCAGCGCCACGATCAGCGGCACGGCGGCGATGCCGATGGCCAGCCCGATCGCGATGCCGATCGCCGAAACCGCCACGATCTGAAGGAGGTAGACCCGCGCGATCAGGCCCGAGGTCGCACCCAGCACCTTCAACGTGGCGATGCTGGAGCGGCGGGTGGCGAGGTAGCTCGACACGCCGTTGCCGACGCCGATGCCGGCGATGACCAAAGCGGTCAGCCCGACCAGCACGAGGAACTCGCCCATCCGTGTCAGGAAGCGCTCCGCCCCCGGTGACGCCCGGTCGCGGGTGCGACTGTCCCAGCCCTGCGCCGGATAACGCTTCGTAAACGCGTCGATCGCCTGCCCCGGGTCGTATCGGCTGGCGATGCGATATTTGCTCTCATACAGGCTGCCCGGCGCGATCAGGCCGGTGCGTTGCAATCCTTCGAGCGACACCAACGCCACCGCGCCCAGCGTAAAGCCCTCGCTCAGCCGGTCGGGTTCGTCGGCGATGATCCCGGCCACGGTGAAGCGTGCGGTACCATAGCGCACCGGCCCGCCGACGCGCAGCTTGAGGCGTTCGACCAGCGCCGGGCCGACATAGGTCTCGGTCGGCGACAGCGGCCGGGCGGTGCCGCTTTGCAGGGTGAGCGTGCCATAGAGCGGATAGGCGGCGTCGACCGCCTTCAGCTCGATCGGGGCGGTCTGGCCATCGCCATTCGTGGCCATCGACTGCATGCGGAGCGTTTCGGACACGCGGCCGAGCTTCGCCATCGCCCGGCGTTCGGCCGGATCGGCGGTCCGCTGCGATACCGACAGTTCGAGATCGCCGCCGAGCAGGCTCTGTCCGCGTGCCGCGAGTTCGCCGGTGATCGAGCGAGTGAGGCTGCCGATCGCCGCCAATGCGCCGACGCCGAGGATCAGGCAGACCAGCAGCAGGCGCAGGCCCCGGAAGCGGGCGTCGAGTTCGCGGCGGGCGAACGTCCATGCGAGACGCCATTCGGTCATGCCAGGCTTCCGGGAATGATCTGCGGTGCGCCGCCACCATGTCGTACCCGGGCGGAGGCCGGGGTCCAGTTGGAGGAGCTTGTCCGTAAGCTACCCACGTCCCCCAACTGGACCCCGGCCTTCGCCGGGGTACGAGCAGGGGCGTTTCGTAAACCTGTACTCATTGCCCGCTGTCCCGCGCGATCCGCCCATCGGCCAGCTCGACCACCCGGTCGCAGCGTTCGGCGAGCGCCGGGTCGTGGGTGATGACCAGCAACGTCGCCTGCGTCGCGGCGCGGCGTTCGAACAGCAGGTCCATGATCGCATGGCCGGTCGCGCGGTCGAGATTGCCGGTCGGTTCGTCGGCGAACACCAATGCCGGGCGCCCGGCGAGCGCACGGGCGATGGCGACGCGCTGCTGCTCGCCGCCCGACAATTGCGTCGGATAATGATGGAGGCGGTGGCCGAGGCCCACCGAAACCAGTTCGGCCTCGGCACGGATAAAGGCGTCGGCGACCCCGGCCAGCTCCATCGGCACCGCGACATTTTCGAGCGCGGTCATGGTTGGCAGCAGGTGGAATGCCTGCAGCACGATGCCGATCCGCCCACGCCTTGCGCGCGCCAGATCATCCTCGCCCATCGCGCCGAAATCGGCCCCGGCGACCCGCACCTGCCCGCCGCTTGCGCGCTCAAGGCCGGAGAGGACCGCCATCAGCGACGACTTGCCCGACCCGGAGGCGCCGAGCAGCGCGACGCTGGTCCCGGCAGGCACCGCGAGGTCGATACCGTGGAGGATGCGGGTGGCGGCGTCGCCTTCGCCCAGCGTCAGGGTGACACCGCGCGCGTCGATGACCATATCGTTCGAAACGGATTGCATGGAGTTTTTCGCCAGTGACGAAGCAGGGACCCACATATGCGGGCGCGATGCTACTTCTCCAAGGCGCGTTGCTGCTGTCGGGCTGCAATCGGCCGGATTTATCCGAAGGCAACGACGCGACGCCGGTAAACGTCGCCGCCGATGCGCCGCCGGTGCCGGTCGCTCGCCAAGCCCCGGTCGCCGGGCCGGAACGGCTTGTGGTGGCGTTCGGCGACAGCCTGTATGCGGGCTATGGCCTTGCGCGCGGCGACAGCCTGCCCGACGATCTGCAGGATGCGTTGCACGCGGACGGGATCAACGCGAGGGTGGTGAATGCCGGGATTTCGGGCGACACGAGTGCGGCCGGGCGGCAACGGCTGGCCTTCACGCTCGACAAGCTCGACCGCAAGCCGGACCTCGTGCTGCTGGGGCTGGGCGGCAACGACCTGTTGCGCCAGATTCCCCCGGCCGAGACGCGGGCGAATTTCGTCGCGATGCTCGACGAATTGAAGCGGCGCGACATTCCGGTGGTGCTGACCGGCATGATGGTGCCGCCCAATCTGGGGCCGGACTATGCGGCGCAGTTCAACCGCATCTGGCCGGACATGGCGAAGCGCTATGATGCGACGCTCGATCCGTTCATTCTGGCGGGGGTGATCGGCAACCGCGCGCTGATGCTGCCCGACGGCATCCACCCCAATGCGCAAGGGGTCGACCGGATCGTCGCGCGGCTGGGACCGGTGGTGGCGGAGCGGTTGCGGGATTAGAGCATGATGACTTCAGGCATACCCGTTCGTCCTGAGTGGCCACTGAGCTTGTCGAAGGGGCGTATCGAAGGACTGCCACAGATGCTTCGATACGGGTCTTCGACCAGCTCAGCCCCTACTCAGCACAAACGGGTAGAGTTCATGCCATCAGATTCTGGGCGGCTGATCTGCCTGTAATCGTCGCCCCAGCGAAGGCTGGGGCCTCAAGCGGCTCCTGCGGCGCCCTGTAATAAGGAGATCCCAGCCTTCGCTGGGATGACGTCCGCCGCAAACGGGATGGATCAAACTCTAGCTTCCGGCGGGTGCGAACGGACAGCCTGCCGCGCGGTCGACCGGCGGTCCCGCCGGCACCAGTTCGCCGCACAGCCGCCGTACGCTCAGCACTGCCCATGCCAGCGCGCCGGGAAGCCCGTGGGGAATGTCCGGCGTGCCGGTGCCGGGGATGGTCGGCATCCGGCTGCGCAGCAGGCGGACGATCGCGCGCTCGTCGTGGCTCAGGCACCGCGAGCAGCAGCATTCGACGACGAGGCGCCGGCCCAGTACCGCTTCGGTAAGCTGGAACACGCTCGCCAGCGCGACGCTGCCCGCCGGCGGCAGGCGCAGGCTCTGCCCGAGTGCGACGAGGCGCGACAGGCCCGCCCCGTCGCCGTCGCGCGCCGTGCAATAATGCCGCAGTAGCCGCACGACGGCGCGTTCGCCATCGGTGGCGGGAGCGATGATGCGTTCCATGAAGGCCATGCGCAGTCTCCTCGATAGTGTCGCGTCGCGGGTCAGGGCGACCCACAGTGCCTGCGCCGGACGGTGGCGGGGCGGGTCGTCACGCCGCCCGCGCCCGGTCAGAAGCCGACACGGATATTGCCGATGATCCGGCGCGGCGTGCCGAAGGCCGCGGCGGGTCCGGTGTTGAGCGAGCTGTAGTAAGTGCGGTCGAACACATTGGTCACGTTGACGCCGATGCTCGCGCGGTCGGTCAGGCGGAAGCGGGCGAGCAGGTCTGCGGTGAACCAGCCATCCTGTCCGATCTGGCGCTGCGCGGCGTTGGTGGGGCACACCGGCGCGACCGCCGCGGTCGGCAGGCGGCCGCACACGAAGATGCGCGACTGCGCGTTCAGCCCGCCGCCGATGGTCAGCCGGTCCCCCGGCACGCGGTACGTCGTGTAGAGGCGCCCAATATGCTGCGGGAACTGGAACAGCGTCCGCGCGCCGAAGCGATCCTCGATCCGCATATAGGTATAGCTGCCCGAAACGGTCCAGCCGGGCAGCGGCTCGCCCGCCAGTTCCGCCTCGCCGCCCCAGGTCGAGATACCCGAAACCGAAATAGAGGGCGTCCCGCCGCCCGGCAGCGAATTGGGCGCCGCGTTCGGGTCGGTAATGGCGATATTGTCCTGTTTGATGTGGAATCCGGCGGCCGACATGGTGAAGCCGGGACCGAAGGGCGTCGCCTTCACCCCCGCCTCGTAATTGGTGCCGGTGGTCGGGGACAGCAATTCGTTGGCGGCGTCGCGGGCCGCGACGGGCGCGAACACCGCCGCATAGCTGGCATAGACCGAAACGGCGGGGGTGATGTCGGCGACGATCCCGCCATAGGGAATGACCTTGTCCGCCGCATTGCGCGTCGCCTGACGCGCCGGGCGCGGATCGACGGTGCCGTTTTCCAGATAATTGTCGCGACCGGTGCGCCAGTCGGAATAGCGGGCGCCGGCGATGACCTTCAGCCAGTCGGCCGGATTGAGCCGGACGACGCCGTACACGCCGGTTTCCTTCGTCGCCTCGCTGAAATCGATCGCGTCCGAATAGAGGATGCGCGGACGGGGCACGTTGCCGTCCCAGCCGAAGATGCCGGGGAAGGTTTCGCCGGACCGGGATTCGACGATGCGCGAATAGGGTACGGTGAAGCGGCGCTCGTAATGATTGACGCCGCCGACCACCTCATGATCGCGCCCGAACAGCTTCACCTTGCCGCTGATATAGCCGTCGAACGCATCCTCGTTCTGGTCGACCTCGCCAAAGAATTCCCAGCGGGCGAGGCCCAGTCCCTGCCGGTTGGGCGTGCCGCTCGCCTGATTGTAGAGCAGGCTGTCGTTGCGCCCCATCCGGCGATTATAGCTCAGCCGGACCTGCCAGTCGGCGGACAGATCCTGTTCGATCGCGGCGAAGATGTTGGTGTTCTGACGATCCCAATAGGCCCAGCGCGCCGCGCCGCTATACGAACGCGGCAGGTCGATCCGCCCGCCATCGTTGAAATAGAGCGGCACCAGCCCCCACGCCCCGCCTTCGACCGTGGTGCGCAGATAATCGATCCCGGCCCGCACCCGCGTGGTCGGCGTCACATCGGCCTCGATCGTGCCATAGAGGACCGGCGTTTTCGTGCGCTGGAAATCGATGAACGACCCGCTATCGGTATAGGCACCGGCGACGCGCATCCGGACCCGCCCGTCGCGGGTCAGCGGGCCGCCGACATCGCCTTCCACCCGGTAATGCGACCAGCTTCCGCCCAGCATGCTGTACGATCCGCGCCATTCGGCGGGCGCGCGCTTGCGCACCAGATTGACCGTCGCCGACGGATCGCCGATGCCCGCCATCAGCCCGGCCGCGCCGCGCACCACCTCGACCCGCTCGTACACCGCCATGTCGCTGACCGCGCTGTTGGCATAGGGACCGACCTGATAGATGGTCGGCACGCCGTCGAACTGGAAGTTGCGCACCGCAAAGCCGCGGACGTTGAAATTCTGCCGCCCGCTGTCGATCGCGGTGACCGTGACCCCCGGCGTCTGCGCCAGCACGTCGGCGATGCTGATGAGGTTGAAATCCTCGATCCGCTGCCGGTCGACCACCGTCACCGATTGCGGCGTTTCCTTCAGCGTCAGCGGCAGCCGGGTCGATGTGGTCGGCTTCCTGTCGCGTTCGCCGGTGACGACGATGTCGCGATCCCTGGACGCGGTGTCGTCATCGTCCTCGATTCCCGCGACCGGTTCGTCCGCGATGCGGTCGGATGCCCATGCCTCCGAACCCAGCGGAGTCATCATGCAGATCAGCGCGAGTGTGCGCAGGCTTGAACCAGCTACCAATGTCGTTCCCCAAATGCGATAGATTCGCATTAGCAAAGGTCTGGGGGATCGTAAACCGTGCTGGTTGGAAAAATGCGATCAAGCGGCGAGGACGGTCAGAACAGCCGGTGCAGCGCCATTTCCAGCCCGAGCAGCAACAGGAGGATCAGGAACAGCCGCCGGAACAGCAGCGGGCTGATCCGGGTGCGGATCGCCTGTCCGGCGGCCATGCCGAGCAACGCGGGGACGACCGCCAGCGTCGAGGTCAGCAGGTTCCCGGCCGGGGCGGCACCATGCCAGAACAGGCCGATCGCAAGCGCGATCGTCGACACGGTGAACGACAGGCCCAGTGCCTGCACCAGATCGTCGCGCTCCAGATCGAGCGACTGGATATACGGCACCGCCGGAATGACGAACACGCCCGTCGCGCCGGTGACCAGTCCGGTGAGAAGGCCGATCGCCGGCGACAGCCATGGCTCCCATCGCGGCGGCACGCGGAGCGGTTTGGCGAACAGCGTATAGGCGGCGTAGAGGATGAGGGCGATGCCGAGGCCGATCGTCGTATGCTCGGTCCGCCCGCCGGTCAGCAGCATCGATCCGACGACGGTGCCGACGACGATCGTCAGCATCATCGGCCACAGGCGGCGGAGCAGCCTGCCGAAGCGGGGGCCGGACAGAAGCTGCCAGACATTCGTCACGAACGACGGCACCAGCAGCAGCGTGGCAGCCGCCAGCGGCGACAACAGCGATCCCAGCACGCCCATCGCCACCGTCGGCAGCCCCATGCCGGTCACGCCCTTCACCACCCCCGCCAGAAAGAAGGTGGCGACGATCGCGGCGATGACGGGAAGCGCAGGTTCGATCATGTCTTCCGGTTCTAACGGTCGCGGCCATGGCGACCATGCGGAAGGCCCGAGCGCTGGCTTCGGCTAGTCCGAAGGCTCGGCAATGCGCCGGAGCGGTTTCCGATCAGGTCGGACCACCGGCACGGCGATGACGGTGGTTCAATCTGGTCGCAAACCGCTCTAGCCTGCCGTGATGCGGTTCGACCTGACAGACCTTCGGCTGTTCCTCGCGGTGGTCGATGCCGGCAGCATCACGCACGGTGCCGCCGATGCCGGTCTGTCGCTACCGGCGGCCAGCGAACGGCTGCGCGACATGGAGGCGACCGGCGACGTGGTCCTGCTCCACCGTGGACGGCGCGGCATCACGCCGACCGAAGCGGGGGAGACGCTGGCGCACCATGCCCGCACGATCCTGCATCAGATCGCGCAGATGCGGGGCGAGATCGGGCAATATGCGAAGGGGCTGCGTGCGTCGGTCCGCATCTTTGCGAACACCGCCGCGATCACGGAGTTTCTCCCCGTACGGCTCGGGCCATGGATGGCGGCGCATCCGCAGGTCGATATCGACCTGAAGGAGCGCGAAAGCGGCGACATCGCCCGCAGCGTCGCCGCGGGCTTTGCCGAAATCGGCGTGCTGTCGAGCGCGGTCGATACCGGACATCTGATCCTGCGGCCGTTCGCGATCGACCGTCTCGTCGTAGTGGCCGCCAGGGAACATCCGCTGGCGGCGAGCAGGGACGTGCGGTTCGCCGACATCCTCGCCCATCACTTCATCGGCATGGCGGGCGGGGCGTTGCAGGATCATATCGATGGCCACGCAGCGCGGCTCGGCACGAAACCGAAGCTGCGCGTTCGGCTTCGCAGCTTCGAGGGCATCTGCCGCATGGCCGGCGCGGGGGCGGGCATCGGTATCCTCCCCGAATCCGCGGCGCGGCGCTACCGGCGATCGACGGGAATCGCGCTCATCCGGCTGCGCGACCCATGGGCGACCCGCCGCCTGTCGCTGTGCGCGCGCGACGAAGGCGATCTCACGGCGCCGGCCAAGGCGCTGTTCGATCACCTCTCGACGGCCCGGTAGCTACCGCCGCTTACGCGCGCAAAGCCGGCGTTCGAGATCGGGCAGCGCGACGATGCGGACGTTGGTCAGCCCAAGCGTCGCGGGCGCGCCGGTCGGCCAGCGCGGATCGCCACCTGCCGGATCGAACCCGGCGCAGCGCAGTGCCGGTGCCGACAGATAGGCGAAATCGATCGGTGTCGCGGTGGCCTCGTCGCGAAACAGCTCGGTCGCACGCTCGGTCTGCGCCCGGCCCGATCCATAGAGTATGGCGAGGTTCAGGCCCTTCCGGTCGAACAGCGCGTTCTGTTCCGCGATCCAGCCGCTCAGGCGCGCATCCTCCCGGCGCAGATTGGCCTGCACGTCCGCTTCGGACAATCCGTCCTTCCGCATGAGGTCGAGAAGCTGCGCCCGCATGTCGGCACGCGACGCTTCGTCGGGTGCGCCATGCCACAGGACGACCGATCCGGGGCGGATCGACCGCGCCGCGCCGGCGGCGAACAGGTAATTCGCGCAGGACGACGCGCATATGCCATCGACGACGACCTCGATCCTGCGCCCCTCGATCAGCGCCGCCATCCGCAGCGCCGTGCTCGCCTGTCCGCCCGCCGAGTTCAGCGTCACCCGCCGGATGTTCGGCGACAGTGCGGCGGCGAATTGCCGGTCGTCCTCGTCGCGTATCGCGCCGGACAGGCGGAGCGTATCCGGCGACGTCTGGACCACCCGGAACATACCGGTCGCCTCGGCCCATGGCGTCGCGGCGGCAACCGTCGCCGCCAGCAGGAGAGGCGTCATCGGCATCCGGTCCTTCTCCCGCCTACGCTTCAGCCGAACGGCCGGTCGATCGACGGCTGCGGCCGGGTGAACCATTTCGCGCCGGTGTCGGTGACGTGGAAATGATCCTCCAGCCGGATGCCGAAGCGGTCGGGGACGACGATCATCGGTTCGTTGGAAAAGCACATGCCGACGCCAAGCGGCGTCGTGTCGCCGCGCACCAGATAGGCGGGTTCGTGGATCGACAGGCCGATGCCGTGCCCGGTGCGATGCGGCAGGCCGGGGAGGCGATAGTCCGGCCCCAGCCCCTCGCGGACCAGCAGCGCGCGAGCGGCGGCGTCGACCTGTTCGCAGGGCACGCCGGGGGCGGCGGCGGCGAAGGCGGCGGCCTGTGCGGCGAGTTCGATGTCCCAGATCGCGCGAATGTCGTCGGCGACGGGGCCGAAGCCATAGGTGCGGGTGATGTCGCTGTGATAGCCCTCCACCCGGCAGCCGGTGTCGATCAGCACCAGCTCGCCCTCGTTCAGCGCGCGGTCGCCGGGCAGGCCATGGGGAAAGGCGGTGGCGCGGCCGAACTGGACGATGCAGAAGAACGATCCACCGCCCCCGATCGCGCGGTGCGCGTCGTCGATGAAGCGGACGACCTCGCTGGCGAGGATGCCGGGACGCAAGATTCGCGCGGCGGCGGCCTGTACCGCCAGCGTCATGTCCTTGGCCTGTTGCAGCAGCGCCAGCTCGGCGGGGGACTTGACCATGCGGCAGCCATCGATCGCCGGCGCGCCGTCGGTGAGGGTGAGGCCATGGGCGGCCAGCTTCCGCCCCCAGGCAAAGGGCAGCAACGGATCGATGGCGACCGTCGCACCGGCGGGGAGCGCGTCGCGCACCAAAGCGGTCGGGTCCGCATCCTCCTCCCACAACAGCAGGTCGGCGGCGATGGTCAGATCGGCCTCCAGCGTGCCGCGCTCGAACGCCGGACAGACGATGCGCGGCGTACCCGCGACCGGCAGCAGCAGCGCGACCATCCGCTCGCTCGCTCCCCACGGGATGCCGGTGAAATATTGCAGCGACGCGCCGGTATGGACCAGCAACGCGTGCGCACCCGACGCCTCCGTCAGCGCGCGGGCGCGTTCGATCCGGGCGTGGCGTTCGGCCGGGGTGATGGCGGGCGCAGGCGCCGCCCAGGGCGTGATCGCCGCCAGTTGCTCCGCTGCGTTCGATCCGCCGATGGTCATGTCCCGCCCTTCCGATAGTCCTCGGCAGCCGGTGTAGCGGCGCGTGCGCGGCATTGCCACGCCGGGTCCGCATATCCTAGTCGGGCGCAACGTTATCGGAGACCGACCCCATGCTGACCGACCGCCGCAATTTGATGACGCAGGGCGCGCTGCTGGGCGCGGGGCTGGCGAGCGGTGGCCTCGCACCGCTGGCGATGGCACAGGGCAAGCCGGCGTATGTCAGCAAGCGGCCCGCACCGGCCGATCGCCGCTTCGTCAGCAAGACCGTCGAGCGGGAGATTGCGCGCGTCAGCGGCAAGATCGCCGATCCGGAACTCGCCTGGCTGTTCGCCAATGCCTATCCCAACACGCTCGACACCACGGTCAGGATGGGAACGGCCGACGGCAAGCCCGACAGCTTCGTCATCACCGGCGACATTCCCTGCCTGTGGCTGCGCGATTCGGCGGCGCAGGTTAAGCCGTATCTGCATCTGGCGCCACGCGACGCAAAGCTGCGCGAGCTGTTCCGCGGGTTGATCGCCCGGCATGCGCGCAGCGTGCTGATCGACCCCTATGCCAATGCCTTCATGGAAGACCCCTCGGCGAAGACCTCGCTGTCATGGGCGAAGGAGGATGTGACCGAGATGAAGCCGGGCGTGGCCGAGCGGAAATGGGAGATCGATTCGCTCTGCTATTCGATGCGACTGTCGCACGGCTACTGGACCACCACGCGCGATGCGACGCCGTTCGATGCCGAGTGGGCGGAAGCGATGCGCGCGATCGTGCGCACCTTCCGCGAACAGCAGCGTAAAGATGGCCCCGGACCGTACAAGTTCCAGCGCGCGAGCCGCCAGCCGACCGAGACGCTGCTCGCCGGTTATGGCGCGCCGACGCGCAAGAACGGCATGATCCATTCGGGTTTCCGCCCGTCGGACGATGCCTGCCAGTATCTGCTGTTCGTCCCGGCCAATCTGTTCGCGGTGACGACGCTGCGCGAAATGGCGCAGGTCGCGAACGAGGCGCGCAAGGACAGCGCGCTGGCCAATGACGCGACCGCGCTGGCGAACGAGGTCGCAGCGGCGGTGGCGCAGCATGGCACGATGCGGTTGCCTGATGGCAGCGACGTATGGGCCTATGAGGTCGACGGCTATGGCAATGCGATCTTCATGGACGATGCAAACGTGCCGTCCTTGTCCAGCCTGGCATGGCTCGGCTGCGTACCCGCCGGCGACGCACGGTGGCAGCGCACCGCGAGGGCGGCGTGGAGCGAGGCGAACCCGTGGTTCTTCAAGGGGCGCGCGGGCGAGGGGATCGGCGGCCCGCATCAGGGCATGGACTATATCTGGCCGATGTCGCTGATCGTGCGCGGCCTCAGCGCGACCGACGACGCGACGATCCTCCAATGCCTCGCGACCTTGAAGCGCACCCATGCCGGCACCGGCTTCATCCACGAAGCGTTCGAGAAGGACGATCCGACGAAGTTCAGCCGCGACTGGTTCGCCTGGGCCAACGGCCTGTTCGGCGAGTTCATCCTGCATCTGGCCGCGACGAAGCCCCGGTTGTTGCAGGCGCCGCTGGATAACGTCCGGGTCTGAAGGGGACAGCGTCGCGAGCCAGCCTAACGGAGAAGCGAGACCTGAGAACGGCCTAAACCCGTACCCCGGCGGAGGCCGGGGTCCAGTTGGGAAGCACTTTCCGCTTATCGCTGACCTCCGCCCAACTGGACCCCGACCTTCGCCGGGGTACGAAAAAGGGATTGTCGTAGTGGTCTTACCTGTGTGGGAATGCGGCTCGGTTCCCGATGCGTCCCCCAATCACGGCCGCTGCCCGGACCCTTGCGCGTTATACGCCTCGCGAAATTCCTTGGCGAATATGTCGAGAAAGGCTTCGTCGGACCCCTGCGCCACGCCGCCGAATTCGCGTTCATAAGCCTGCCACAACGCGGCGTCGCGTGCCGAGGGCAGGACGCGTTCGAGCACGCCGCCATCCTTGGCCCGCGCGCGGATGGCTGACGGGGCAAAGCGTTCGAGGGTGGTGCGCAGCGCGCCCTGCATCGCGCGCAATGTCGCTACCTGATGCGATTGCAGGTCGCGAAATGCATCCTCCACCGCGCGGTCGGGGGCCATGAAGCCGGGTTGCTCGGCACCCAGCAGCATCGCCAGCGCATCGTCGGGATTGCGCGCGAATTTCAGCGGGTTATGGCCCTCGGGGCTGTAGGCGGTGGATTCGGCCCCCAACTGTGCCTTGGCCCGAGCGCGTGCCTCCAGCATCACGACCAGCCCGGCGACCAGCCGCCGGAACAGCAGCGCGCCGCGTTCGGCCGCATCGGGGGTCAGCCGCGCGGAGTCGATGCCGAGCGCGGCGACGAACGCATCGCCGGCACCGGTCGCCGGGGGTGGTGGCGTGGGCGCAGCGGTCGGGGCGCTGGGGGGCGGCGGGGGCGGGGCGGGCGGCTGGCTCAGCCCCAGCGGATCGCGCGGTGGCTCGACCGGCTGGCCGAAGCCGCCACGCGCCCAATCGACCACATTCCCCTCGGCGATGCGGCCCCACAGATCGTCGGGGGATGGCGCGGGCGGGCGGTCGGGCGCGGCGCTCGACCAGGCGGAGGCGGGATCGGCCGCCGGCATCGCGCTGTCCCATGTCGACACCACCGGGGCGGCGGGGGCGGCAGGCGCGGCGGGCGCGGCCCAGCCGGAGGCGCGTTCGGGCGGCGGTCCCCATGCGGTCGCGGGAGCGCGATGCGCTTCGGGCCGGGCGAGCGACGGCCCGGTCTGCGGCTGCCAGCCGCCGCTGCCGCCGCTGCGTCCGGCGGTCGGGGGCGGACCCCAGCCCGCGCTCGCCCCGCCGCCGCTGTCGGCCGGCGCCCAGCCGTCATTGGCGGAACTCGGCGGCGTGGTGTCGTTCCACCCGCCCCAACCGCCCGAAGCCGCCGCCGGGCGGTCGAGCCGGGCAAGGATGGTGAAGGGGCCGGCGGTGAAGCGGTCGCCGTCGCGGATCACATGGTCGGGCGACACGCGCTGGCCGCTATCGGCGAGGAAGGTGCCGTTGGTGCTGCGATCGGTCAGGCGATAGTCGCTGCCGTCGAAGCGGATGTCGAAATGGCGCGACGACAGATGCCGCGTCGGATCGGCCAGCGCCCAGTCGCATCCGTCCGCGCGGCCGATGGTCGCGTCGCGGCGGTCGATGGCAAGCGGCGCGGCCGTGGCGGGGCCGGCAACGACCGACAGCGTCAGCGTCATTGGCCGCCGTCGCCTGCCGCTGGGCCGAGATCGGCGGGCGCGCCGAACGAGCCGCCGCCTTCGGGATTGATGTCGGTCCGTGCGCCGTTCAGGATCAGCGTGGTTGCGCCGTTGACCCGCGTATCGGGTGCATTGACGACCGCCGCGGTGTTTGCCTGCACGTTCACGGTCGGCGACTGGATGGTGATGCCGTTGGGTTCGATGGTGATTTTCGAATTGCCGACGCGGATGGTGATCGCCGTCTTGGATTCGATCGACAGCGCGCCGTCGACCAGCAGCGCGTCGGTGCCGATGACATGCGTCTCGCGCTTGCCCTTCACCTCGGTCTTGCTGTCGCGGCCGATGGTGCTGGTCTGGTCGCGGCCGATCGCGTTGCTGTCGTCGCGACCGATATTGGCGGTGCGGTCCAGCCCGACGCGGCGGTTCTGGTTATGGCCGACATGGCGCGATTCGTCGAAGCGGACGCGGCTGTTCATGTCACGCTCGGCATGGATGAACAGTTCCTCCTGCCCGCCCTTGTCCTCGAACCGGATTTCGTTCGACGTGCGCGTCTGCCCGCTGTCGAGCGCCTCCGTTTCCGGATAGTCGCCCGACGCACCATAGGTCAGCGTGCGCCACACCGCGCGCGTCTTGTTGGCGGGCAGGTCGTAGACCGGCATGTGCGAGCGGTTGAAGACGCGCCCCATCACGATCGGCCGGTCGGGATCGCCGTCGAGGAAGTCGACCAGCACCTCATGCCCGACGCGCGGCAGGATGACGTTGCCCAGCCCCCCGGTCTGCGACACGCGAATCCAGCAGGTCGACCGCTCGCCCGGCGTGTCGGCGCGATCCCATGGGAAGCGCACCTTCACCCGGCCATATTCGTCGGTGTAGATCGTCTCGCCGGTCGGACCCGTCACCATCGCGGTTTCGAGGCCGGTGGTGCGGGGACGCGGCGTCTGCGCCGGCGACTGATAGACGGTGTCGGCTGGAACCGCCTCGAACCGGACGTTGTACGGCTCCTCATCCTCCTGCTCGCCCGAACGATAGGCTTCGGCGGCGATCGAATGGGTCGCGGCGATCACCATATACGATCCGTTCAGTCGGTCGGCGGGATGGTCGGCCACGTCCAGCCGTTGTCCGGTGGTGATGCCCGATGCCTGGCTGGTGCCGGTGAACACGCGGCGGTTGGCGCGTTGCGCGTCGAGCATCGTCTGGCCGCGTTCGCGTCCCACCTGTTCCTGATCGCCGCGCCCGGTCTTTTCGCGGACATGGCGGCCGGGATAGACGAAGATTTCGCGGTCGTCGCGCGGGTGGCCGCCCTGTCCGGTCGATTCGCTGGCAAGCGGCTGGTCGGGCGATTCGAAGTCGTAATCGCGCACCGTCACCCGTGCCTGCCCGCTCGAGGCGACGCGTTCGACCCAGGTCTGCAATATGTCGCGCGGGGCGTCGAACCGGCTCTTGGAATTGGCGGTGAACACCGACATCGCGTTCGCGTTGAAGCGCAGCTGCGGCGGGTTGCCCGGCTGGTGCGACGCTGGCCCCTCGCACAAGATCATCACATGCCGGTCGGCATCGTGGCGGAAGAAATAATAGATGCCTTCCTCTTCCATCAGCCGCGACACGAAGTCGAAATCGCTCTCGCGATACTGGACGGTATAGCCGCGCGTGATGCGCGGCCTGGACAGGCGGGTATAGTCGACGTCCTGGATACCGGCGCCCTCGATCACCGCCTGGATGATCTCGACCGCGGTCTTGTCCTGGAAAATCGCCATCTGGCGGTTTTGCGCCAGATAATAGGTCCAGGGTTCGATCCGGAGCTTGTAATGATGGCCGTCGGGCTTTTCCTCGACATATTCCCCCGCCGTCACCAGCCCGTGAAAGCGGCGCAGCAGTTCGCCATCCTCCAGCACCGCGAGGCCCGCGGGCTTGCCGAGATGGGGATAGAGGTCGAGTTCGAGCGGCGAGATGATCGTCGCCTGTACCAGAAAGGGACGACCGAGCCGTTCCTCGCTCTCTATCCGTTGCAATACGACCTGTTCGTCACCGACGTCGATCGACATCTGGGTGAGCCGTTGCCCTGCGTCCGCCACCGGTTACTCCTGCGCGCGACAGCCTGCGATCCGCGGCTGAACTGACTGGTTCCTCGGACCCGAACCTATCTTTCGTCCCGCCACCGTACAATGGCTTGCCAAATCAAACGGTCGTTTCGGGATTGTGATCCATCGCGAATCGCGGCTAGAATGTGGCAGCAGGGCGGGGGCCTAATCGTATCGGAACCGACAAGGGGACGAGACTATGACGCTACGTATCGCACTGGTTTCCATGGCAGCCCTGATCGCGACTCCGGCACTGGCCGGACAGGCGCCGGCTGCGCGGACACCGACGGTCGAGGGCTATCTGTGCACCTTTGCCGGCAAATGCGACGGTCGGGCAGCTGATCGCGTCACCCGCGACGCCCCCGAAACGCGCGGTTTCCGCCTCGCCCGGCCGGGTGAGGGATCGGAGGCGTCGTCCGCCACCCCCGCACCGGTCGCGCGGAGCCAGCGCCGCCCGGCGCGCAGCGCGGTCGCCGAACGCTCCGGTCGGGGTGGCCGCAGCGTCGGCACCCGCGCCTATGCCGCCGCCGCGGCGCCGACCGCCAACCCCGGTTCGGGCCGCCGTGCCGACCTGATGATCGGGTTCGAACTCAATTCCGACCGGCTGACCCCGCAGGGCGAGGCGGCGGCGCAGGTGTTCGCCAAATCGCTGCTGATGCCCGAACTGCAAGGGCGCCGCTTCCGGATCGAGGGCCATACCGACGAGCGCGGCGGGCGCGGCATCAATGTGCCGCTGTCGGTCCGCCGGGCGCAGCGCGTCGCCGATTATCTGATCGCGCGCGGCGTCGAGCCGGCCCGGCTGGAAACGCGCGGCTTCGGTTCCGCCCAGCCGCTGCCCGGCCGCAGCGCCGCCAGTCCCGCCAACCGCCGGGTCGAAGCCGAGCTGATCTCCTGATCGCGCCGGCGGCGGCCGTGACCATGATCGACCGGGAAACCCTGTTGCAGCCGGTGTCGGACGACGCGCCGGCCGGCCCCGACCTGTCCTACGACCCCGCGCGCGAGGGGATCGAGCAGGCGTTCGCATCGCCCGCAGACGAGGTCGACTGGGACGCGACGATCCGTGCGATCGTCGAACAGATGGCGGCGACCCGCGACCTGTGGTTGGCGGTCTATCTGGCGCGTGCCGGGGCACGCGCCGGACGGCTGGCGGTGGTCGGCGACGCGCTCGACCTGCTGGCCGGCTATGTCGAGCGTTTCTGGGACAGCGTGCATCCGACGGTCGAGGAATATGGCATCGAGGGGCGGCGCGGCGCGTGTGAATCGCTGGTGAGGATCGGCGAGTTCCTTGCGCCGCTGCGCCGCGTGCCGCTGATCGACCATCCCCGGCTGGGCAGTTTTTCCGGCGGCGATGTCGAACGTTTCGCAGCGGAGGGCGCGTCGGCCGACGGCTATGGCCCGTTCCGCGCCGCGCTGGCCGACACCCCGGTCGACCGCATCGTCGAGGAACGCGAGCAACTGGAAGCGGTCCGCGCCGCGATCCTGCGCACCGACCGCGTGCTGTCCGAACGGTCGGAAGCGGTCGGGCAGACCGGCACCAACTTCGCCGCGACCTATGACACGATCGATTCAATCCTGGGTGCGATGCGCAGCTTCGTCGCCGCCGAACCGGCCGAAGCGGTGCCGGGCGACGCCAGCGATTCGCCTGCGATCGCAACCGCATCGCCGGCATCGGCCCCGGAGCGGATCGCATCGCGCGACGATGTGGCGAGGGCAATCGATTCCATCATCGAGTATTATGGGCGTACCGAACCATCCAGCCCGATTCCGATAGCACTCGTCCGAATCAAGGGGTGGATCACAATGGACTTCGTTTCGATCCTAGATGACATTGCGCCAGGGAGCCGAAACGAGGCCTTGAGCGTATTACGTTCCAGAAACGAAACGGACGGGGGATCAGACCTCATGTGATTCCGGTGCGACAGCTGTGCGCCGGTGCAGAGTTCAGGTCCGGCCGAAACGTCAGAAGGGATGCGGATACATGGCGATCAAGAGCGGGCAGCGTTTCATCAGGGAAAACCGCAAGCCCCGGGTGCATATCGAATACGAAGTAGAAACTTACGGCGCGCGCCAGAAAGTCGAACTTCCGTTCGTCATGGGGGTGATGTCGGACCTGTCGGGCAAGAGCCTGAAAGACAAGAAGGCCGCGGAGTCGCGCGAATTCGTCGATTTCGACATGGACAACTTCGATCAGCGGATGGAGGCGATCGCCCCGCGCGTCGCCTTCGCCGTCGACAATACGCTGACCGGCGAGGGCAAGCTGGCGGTCGACCTGACGCTCAATTCGATGAACGACTTCTCGCCCGGACAGATCGCCAAGCGGATCGAACCGCTCGCCAAGCTGCTGGAGGCGCGGACCCAGCTGGAGGACCTCCTGTCCTATATGGACGGCAAGCACGGGGCGCAGGACCTGCTCGACAAGGTGCTGAACGACCCGGCGCTGTTGAAGGCGCTGCTCGCCGAACGCGCGGCGGCCCGGACCGAGGCTGACGGCACCCCGTCGGCACCCCAGGCCTGAACCCCGGTAGCGAACAGGAGCGGACCATGGCCCAGGAAGCCTTCAGCCAGACCAACGACACCGCGCCCGCGACCTCCGAAGAGGTCAGCGATTTTCAGGCGCTGCTGCAAAAGGAATTCAAGCCCGCGACCGAGGAACGCCGGTCGCGCATCGAACAGGCGGTGCAGACGCTGGCCGAACAGGCGCTGTCGAACGCGCAGATCATCGGCGGCGACGTGTTCGCGACGGTCGACGCGATGCGCGCGGCGATCGACCGCAAGCTGACCGAACAGATCAACCAGATCATCCATCACCCCGAATTTCAGGCGATGGAATCGGCGTGGCGCGGCCTCAACTACCTCGTCATGAACACCTCGACCGGCAAAGACATGAAAATCCGCGTGATGAACATGTCGAAGGAAGAGGCGCGGCGGATGTTCCGCCAGTATCGCGACGCGGCGTGGGACCAAAGCCCGCTATTCAAGAAGATCTACGAGAACGAGTTCGGCCAACTGGGCGGACAGCCCTATGGCGCGTTCGTCTGCGATTACAGCTTCGACCATAGCGCCCCCGATCTGGAGGTCATGCGCGGGCTGTCGCGTATCGGTGCGGCGAGCCACGCGCCGTTCATCGCCGCCGCCGCGCCGTCGCTGCTGGGCATGGACAGCTGGACCGAGCTGTCGAACCCGCGCGATCTGGGCAAGCTGTTCGACGCGACCGATTACGGCGCATGGCGCTCGTTCCGCGCGTCGGAAGACAGCCGCTATCTGGCGCTGACGCTGCCGCGCTTCCTCGGGCGTCCGCTTTATGGCGCCAAGACCGAACCGGTCGAGGAGTTCGATTTCGAGGAGGATGCCGGCGGCGCGCACGACCATCATCTGTGGCTGAACGCCGCCTATGCGATGGGCACGCGCATCACCGAAGCGTTCAACACCTATGGCTGGACCACCCGCATCCGCGGCGTGGAATCGGGCGGCACGGTGGAGGAGCTGCCGACGGCGGCCTTCCCGACCGACGAGGGCGGCATCGATTACAAATGCCCGACCGAAATCGCCATTTCCGACCGGCGCGAGGCGGAACTGTCCGCTGCGGGGCTGATGGCGTTGGTCCATCGCAAGAATACCGACCAGGCGACGTTCATCGGCGCGCAGACCGTCCACCGGCCCGCGGCCTATGACAAGAAGGAAGCGACCGCCAACGCCAATCTGTCGGCGCGTCTGCCCTATATCTTCGCCAGCTGCCGCTTCGCGCATTACCTGAAATGCATGGTGCGCGACTGGGTCGGCGGGTCGCGCGAGGCCGAACAGCTTCAGCGCGATCTCAACAATTGGGTCCTCCAATATGTCGACGGTTCGCCGACGACGTCGAACGAGGAGACCAAGGCTCGCCTGCCGTTGAAGCAGGCCAAGATCGAGGTGATCCCAGACGAGGAGAACCCGGGTTATTACAAGGGGAAGTTCATGTTCGTGCCACATTACCAGCTCGAAGGGATGGATGTGGCGCTGAGCATGGTTTCACGCTTGCCCAAGTCCTGACGATATCGGTTTCGTCCGGGATTTCACGGTTTGTAACGGGAGTAAGTCAATGGCAGTCGATCTGTTTCTCAAAATTGACGGTGTCCAGGGTGAATCGTCCAAGAAGAACCACCAGGGCGAAATCGACATCATTTCGTTCGATTTCGGCGCGGTACAGCATGGATCGTTCCACAGCGGCGGTTCCGGCGGCGGTTCGGGCAAGGCCGAAATCTCCGACATCCGCATCCAGAAGGAAGTCGACAAGTCGTCGCCGCTGCTGTTCAAGCACTGCGCTTCGGGCAAGCACATCAAGGAAGCGATCATCTATTCGCAAAAGGCCGGCGACGGGAACAACCCGCTGACCTATTACAAGATCCGGCTCGAAGACATCATCGTGTCCGACATCCACAACAACGGTGCCTCGGGCGGTGACGCGATCATGGAATCGGTCACGTTCAACTGTGCGAAGGTGACCTTCGACTATCAGGCGCAGAACGCGCAGGGTGGCAAGGACGGCGGCGTCGTCACCGCCTATTACGACATCCGTCAGAACGAGGCGGGCTAAACGATGGCGGCGGTCGTCGACCCTGGCTCGCAGGCCGACGACCTGCTGCGTGCCGGCGACTTCGACGGGGCACGCCGTGCCCTGGTCGAAGTCGTCAAGGCCGATCCGGGCCATGTCCCGACCCGGCTGTTCCTGTTTCAGCTGCTGGCGGTGCAGGGCGACTGGGCGAAGGCGAAGACGCATCTGGCGGCGCTGGCGCAATTGTCGCCCGAGGCGCAGATGCTCTCGGTCGTCTATGGACAGGCGATCGATGCGGAGGCGACGCGCGCGGCGGTATTCGCCGGTCGCGAACGCGTGCATATTCATGGCGGGTCGGACTGGGCCGATGGCGTGGGCGAAGCGCTGCAACTGGCGGCGACCGGGGCGACTGCGCAGGCCGAGGACGTCCGCGCGGCGGCATTCGACGATGCGCCCAATACGCCCGGCACGCTGGACGGCGTGGCGGTCGACTGGATCGCCGACGCCGATCCGCGCTTCGGCCCGGTGATCGAGGCGATCATCGGCGGGCGCTACGGCCTGTTGCCGTTCGATGCCGTGGCGAAGATCACCTCGGAAGGGCCGAAGGACCTGCGCGACATCGTGTGGTATCCGGTCGAACTGACGCTCAAGGCCGGTGCGCGCATCGCCGCGCTGCTGCCGACACGCTATCCGGACCTGTCCGACGATCCGGCGGAACTGGCCGCGCGGGCGACCGGATGGCGTGACGACGGCAATGGCGTCGGCCAGCGGCTGTGGACCGCATCCGATGGCGAGGATCGCGGGATATTGTCGATCCGTTCGGTCGAGCTACGCTGACCCCATGGCGGTGCGGCAACGGCTGACGCCGACGCTCTATGACAAGCTGGTCGCCGATCTCGATATTTCGGGGATGCGCGACGACGAAGAGACGGCACCGGCGGTCGCGCGCGAGAAATTCCGTTATTATTCGGTGCCCAAGCTGGAGCGGTTCAACGAAACCGCGCTGCGCGCCACGATCCGGCGCGATCTGGCCTGGCTGTTCAATACCACCAACCTCGAATCGCTGGTCGACCTCGAACCCTATCCGCATGTCCGGGAATCGGTGCTGAACTATGGGTTGAGCGACCTTGCCGGCCGTACGCTCGACCGGCGCGCGGTGCTGGCGCGGGCGCGGGAAATCCGGCGCGCGATCCGGCTGTTCGAACCGCGCCTGTCGCGTGAGGGGCTGACGGTCGATCCGGTCGAGGACCCGAGCGATCCACACGCGCTGACCTATCTGATCCAGGGCGACATCACCGCCGCGGCGCAGACGATGCCGGTCAAGTTCCGTACCGAGGTCGAGGCGGAAACCGCGTCGGTCAATGTCCGCGAATGAGCGCATGACCACCGGCATCGATCCGCGCCTGCTGCGCTACTACAACGACGAACTCGCCTATCTGCGCGAAGAGGCACGGGCGTTCGGGACCGAGCATGAGGCGGTGGCCGGGCGGCTGGGGCTGAAGACGCCGACCGATCCCGACCCCTATGTCGAACGGCTGCTGGAGGGGGTCGCCTATCTCGGCGCCCGCGTGCAGTTGAAGATCGCGGACCAATATCCCGAATTCACCCATCATCTGCTGCATGCCGTCCAGCCGCATTATCTGGCACCGACGCCGTCGATGTGCATCGCCGGGTTCGAACCGAAGGACGGCGACCCGATCCTGACCAAGGGCTATGTCGTGCCCCGCGGCACGCCGCTGACCGCGACCGCGACCGAACAGAACGGGGTGCCGGTCGAGTTTCGCACCGGGCAGGACGTGACGCTGTGGCCGCTCAAGATCACCCAAGCCGAATATCTGCCCAGCCGCGCGGCGGTCGCGCCCTTCGCCACCGCCGCCGATGTGCGGGCGGAGGCCGGGCTGCGGCTGCGGTTCGAAGCGACCGGCGGCGCGGCGCTGCCGCAGGTGCTGCCCGACGCGCTGCCGCTCTATCTGGCGGGATCGGAGGCGGTGCCGGCCGAACTCTATCGCCAGATCGTGGGGGAGACGGTGGCGACCATCGCCCGGTCGGCCGATGCGGCGGCCGGGCCGGACGGGTGGATGCGGCTGCCCGCGCCCGAACAGGTCGGGTTCGATGACGATCAGGCGCTGTTGCCGCCCGAATTGCGCTCGTTCCGCGGCTATCGGTTGCTGACCGAATATTTCGCCTGTCCCGAACGCTTCCTGTTCGTCGACCTGAAGGGGCTGGGCCGCGCGTTCCGGGTCAGCCCGACCGCGTGCGATGTCGTGCTGCTCTTCTCGCGGTCGGCGCAGATCCTGCACAATGCGCTCGACCCGTCGAACTTCCGCCTGTTCGCGACACCGGCGATCAACCTGTTCGAAAAGCAGCTGGGCCGGGTGCGCGTGTCGCGGTTCGAACATGAACATCATGTCGTCCCCGACCGCGCCCGCCCGCTCGATTACGAGGTGTTCCGCATCCTCGACGTGCAGGCCTATGCCGCGAACAATGTCGATGCGCGCACGGTGGCGCCGCTCTATGCGCCTGGCGCCTTGCTGTACGACTGGAACGAGGCGCTGTTCTACACCACGCAGCTGCGCCCGCGCCGGCTGTCGACCCGCGAACGGCGGCTGCGACGGCGCGGGGAATATACCGGCACCGAGACGTGGATCGCGCTGACCTCGCCGGGCGATGCGTCGCGGCTGGACGGGGTGGACGAACTGGCGGTGCGGGCGTTGGTCACCAATCGCGAACTGCCCGAATTGCTGACCTTTCGCGGCGACCATCACTTCACCGTATCGGGCGTGCCGGCGCGTACCGTCAGCGTGCTGCGCGCGCCGACCCGGCCGCAGGCGCCAATGGGGCTGGGCGATGCGGCATGGCGGCTGATCGGTCATCTGACGCCCAACTATACGACGCTGGCGCCGCAGGACGGCAGCGATCCGGGCGTGCTGCGCGATCATCTGGCGCTGTACGGGCGGCAGGACGATGCGGCGTCGCGGCGGCAGGTCGACGGAGTGACGGCGATCCGTTCCGAACGGGTCGCGCGGCGGGTGCCGGGGATGGACCGCATGTCGATCGCGCGCGGCCACCGCATCCATGTGACGCTGGACGATGCCGCATTCAACAAGGGGCGGATGTTCCTGTTCTCCGCCGTCCTCGAACGCTTCCTCGCCGAATTCAGCAGCATCAACAGCTTCACCGAAACCTGGGTGACAAGCGCCAATGAGGGAGAGTTTCAGCGATGGCCGCTGAGGATCGGTCGCCGACCGACCATCTGACCTTCCTGGGCGAGGCGGCGGCCGATACCAAGCGGTTCGGCCTGTTTTCGATCGTCCGGGGCGCAGAGGCGCGCGCGCCGCATCTGCCGCGGGTCGGGCGGGCGCGGCGGCCGGCGCAGAGCGTCGCCGACCTGACGCAGGTGCCCTCGCTCGCCTTCCCGGATTCGACGCTGGCCGAGGTGGAGGTTCGCGACGGGCGGGCGCGGGTCGGGGGGTATTGGCTCGGGCTGACCGGGCCGATGGGGCCGTTGCCGCAGCATATGACCGAGTTCGCGACCTTCGAGCGGCGCTATGCCCGGTCGCGGCCGTTCGGTCGCTGGCTCGACCTGCTGGCTGGCCGGATGCTGCAATTCTTCTTTCGGGCGTGGAGCGATTCGCAGCCCGCCGCGCAGGCCGACCGGCCGGAGGACGATCGCTTCGCCGGCGGCCTCGCGCGGCTGACCGGGGCTGGCGACGGCGTGCGGGGGGATGCGACGTTCCCGGCCGCGGGGCGGGTGCATTATGCCGCGCTGTTCGCCGGGCGGCGCAGCGCAGGCGCTATCGAAGATGCGCTGACGCACCTGCTGGGGCAGAGCGTGCAGGTCGAGGAATATCAACCCCGCTGGCGCGACATCGATGCGGAGGATCGTACCCGGCTGGGCCGTCAGTTCGCGCGGCTCGGCGACGAGGTGATGCTGGGCGGTCGGGCGAAGGTGGTGAGCGATGCGTTCCGCGTCGTCATCCGCGCGCGATCCGCCGCCGATTATGCCGCCCTGCTGCCCTCGGGCAACCGCTTCGCGATCCTGTCGGAAGCGCTTGACGCCTTTGCGCCCAGTCACCTCGAATGGGACGTCGCACTGGAGATCGACGCGGCGAATGCGACGCCGGCTCGGCTGGACGGTGCGACGCGGCTGGGATGGAGCGGCTGGCTGGGCGGCGGTGGCGCGGGTGTGCGGCGGGATGCGCATCTAAGGCGCGATGGGGGCGGGGCAACGCGGGCGACACGAAAGGAAGCGGAACGATGATGATCGCAACGCCCGTCGGTCCACGGCGACCCAATCGCACGGCCGACGTTCGCACTATCCAGAGCCTGTTGAACCGCGCACGCAGCCGGGTACCGGGACTGGTGGTACTGCGCGAGGACGGTATTTGCGGCCCCCGCACCGCTGCCGCAATCTCGCACTACCAGACGCAGGTACTGCGGTTCGGCAAGCCCGATGGCGTGATCGATCCCGGCGGACCGACCCTTACCGCGCTTAGCCGCGCGCCGACGGGCGGACGTCCTGCGGCACCGGCACCGGTGCTACGTCCGGTCAGCGGTTCTGGTCCGACACCCGCACCGCGTTCTGCCGCTGACGGACGCGCCGGACCCGGCGGGATCAGCGAGGCGACCTATGTCGATATCGCCGCCCGGCTGGAGTGCGAAACGGCGGCGGTGAAGGCGCTGGTGGAAACCGAGGTCGCCATTCGTGGCCCCTATGATTCCGCCGGTCGCCCAACCATCCTGTTCGAACGGCACAAGTTTCATGCGCACACCAACGGACGCTTTGCCGCCGCGCATCCCGACATCTGCAATGCCACGCCGGGTGGCTATGGCCGGGATTCCGAACAATATCCCAAACTGGAGCGGGCGATGGCGCTGAACCGCGCCGCCGCGCTGAAATCGGCCAGCTGGGGGGCGTTCCAGATTTTGGGCGAAAACCATGTCCAGGCCAGGCATTCGACCGTCGAGGCGTTCGTCGACGCCATGAAGAAGTCGCTGCTGCTGCAGGTCGAAGCGTTCCTCGCCTTCGTCCGCGCCGATCGGCGACTGTTGTCCGCGATCCGCAGCCGCAACTGGCCGGAGTTCGCGCGCATCTACAACGGGCCGAGCTACAAGAAGTACAAATACGACGAGAAGATGCGGACCAATTACCAGAAATACGCCGCGCAGTGAGGAGGCCCATCATGCGACCGACATTCATGCTGAATCTGCTCGGCCTGTCGCTGGCGGCCTGCGGAGCGGCACCCGAGGGACGGTCCGCCGAAGCGGCGAGCGACAATGCCGTATCCGTGCCGGTGGTCGGCGAAACGCCGGCTCCCACCGCAGCCCCGGCGGCTGCAAACTTGAGACTGTCCGGCGCGGCGAGCGCGGCGAGTATCGCGGCAGCCGAAGCGAGTGCTACCCGCAATGGTTGGAGCGACGTCAAGGCAAGTCAGGCGCAGTCGTTCCGGCTGGTCGCAGGCGAGCGGGAGGTCGCGGCGCTGGTGACGGGTGAGGCGACGCTGGCGCCCGACGTTCCGGGATGCTTTGCGGGCGTGGTGCAGAATGATCGGGTCGTTCTGGTCCCGACGATCGGACAGGGCGAGTATGAAACTACTGCCTGCGGTGGTCCGGTGGCAGCGGGTATCCTGAGGGCGGGGGCGCCGGCGGCAATCGGCGTGATCTTCAAGTCTTATTCGCCGAACGCGGAATCACTCGAACCGATAGCCTTTACGTGGGACGTCGCCAACAACCGGTTCACGATCGATGCCGAGCGGTCGAAACGGGCGTCGCTCGCCGGGGCGCAGTCGATCGCCGACATGCAACGCGCCCTCTGATAACCCATCCGACCCGCGTCCAGCCCATCCACCGACAAGGATCAGCATGACCGATATCAGCCGTACCGCCCTGTTCGGCCGCCTCGATGCCAGCGCGTTGCAGGCGATCGAGTCCGCCACCGGCTTCGCCCGGATGCGCGGCAATCCCTATGTCGAGCTGGTCCATTGGCTCCATCTGCTGGTGCAGGATTCGACCGGTGACATCGCCGCGATCCGGGCGGCGTTCGGGATCGACGATGCGGTGCTGGCGCGCGACATCGTCGGTGCGCTCGACATATTGCCGCGCGGGGCCTCGGCGATTTCGGACTTCGCGCCGCAGGTCGAGGAGGCGATCGAGAAGGGCTGGCTCTACGCATCGCTGCAATTCGGCGCGGGCAAGGTGCGCACCGGGCATCTGCTCTATGGGATGCTCAGGACGCCGACGTTGCGCAACGCGCTGTTCGCGACCAGCGGGGAGTGGCGCAAGATCGCGGTCGACCGGCTGGGCGCGGAGTTCGATGCGATCGTGAAGCCCTCGGCGGAAACGAACGTGGCTGCACCAAGCGATGCCGGCGCTGCGGCGGGTGCCAGCGGTCCGGCCCCGGCGGGCGAGGCGCTGGCGCGCTATTCGACCGACCTGACGGCAAAGGCACGCGCGGGGGAGATCGACGCGGTCGTCGGGCGCGATGCCGAAATCCGCCAGCTGATCGACGTGCTGCTGCGGCGGCGCCAGAATAACCCGATCCTGATCGGCGAGGCGGGCGTCGGCAAGACGGCGGTGGTCGAAGGCTTCGCCCGCCGCATCGCCGATGGCGACGTGCCACCCGCGCTGAAAGGGGTGACGCTGCGCGCGCTCGACGTCACGCTGATGCAGGCCGGCGCGGGCGTGAAGGGCGAGTTCGAGAAGCGGCTGCGCCAGGTGATCGACGAGGTCGAGGGCGCGGCCAGCCCGGTGATCCTGTTCATCGACGAAGCGCATACGCTGGTCGGCGCGGGCGGGCAGGCGGGGACCGGCGACGCCGCCAACCTGCTGAAACCGGCGCTGGCACGCGGACGGCTGCGCACCATCGCCGCGACGACCTATGCCGAATATCGCCAATATTTCGAGAAGGACCCGGCGCTCACCCGCCGGTTCCAGCCGGTCGATGTGGCGGAGCCGGAGACCCATGTCGCGGTCGACATGCTGCGATCGGTGGTCGGCGCGATGGAGGACCATCACGGCGTCGTCGTGCTGGACGAGGCGGTGACGGCGGCGGTCACGCTGTCGCAGCGTTACGTGCCCGCGCGGCAACTGCCCGACAAGGCGGTCAGCCTGCTCGACACCGCCGCCGCGCGCGTCGCGGTATCGCAGCATGCGACCCCGGCAGCGGTCGAGGACCACAGGCGACGGCTGGAATTGCTGGAGGCGGAGCGCGGCGTGGTCGAGCGCGAGACGCAGCAACGCTATCGCCGCGACGACCGGTTGGCCGAACTGGACGAGGCGATCGGCGCGGCGCGGACGGCGGTCGAGACGGTCGAGGCGAAATGGACCGCCGAGCGCGAGGCGCTGGACGCGGTGCGCGCCGCGCGGGACGGCGACGACAGCGATGCGCTGGATACCGCGCTGACGGTGGCGCGCGATGCGGCGGGCGACGATCCGATGGTGTTCGGCGTGGTCGATGGCGATGCGATCGCGGCGGTGGTCGGCGACTGGACCGGTATCCCGGTCGGGCGCATGGTCAAGGACGAGATCGAAAGCGTGCTGACGATCGGCACCGCGCTGAAGGCGCGGGTGATCGGGCAGGATCATGCGATGGACGCCATCGCCAAGCGCATCCAGACCAGCCGCGCCAAGCTCGACAATCCGGCCAAGCCGGTCGGCGTGTTCATGCTGTGCGGGCCATCGGGCGTCGGCAAGACCGAGACGGCGCACGCGCTGTCCGAACTGCTGTTTTTCGGCGACGATTCGATGATCGTCATCAACATGAGCGAGTTTCAGGAGGCGCACACCGTCTCCACGCTGAAAGGCGCGCCCGCCGGCTATGTCGGCTACGGGCAGGGCGGGGTGCTGACCGAGGCGGTGCGGCGGCGGCCCTATTCGGTGGTGCTGCTCGACGAGGTCGAAAAGGCGCACCCGGACGTCCATGAGATGTTCTTCCAGGTGTTCGACAAGGGGTTCATGAACGATGCCGAGGGGCGGCATATCGATTTCCGCAACACGGTGATCCTGCTGACCTCCAATGTCGGGACCGACCTGATCGCGACGCTGACCGAGGATGATGAAACCGCACCGACGCCCGATGCGCTGGCGACCGCGCTGCGCCCCGAATTGCTGAAGGTGTTTCCGCCGGCCTTGCTCGGGCGGCTGTCGGTGCTGCCCTATTATCCGCTGGGCAAGGACATGCTCGCCGGGATCGTCCGGCTGCATCTCGGCCGGATCGAGCGGCGGATTCGTGACAATCACGGCATTGCGCTGACGATCGATCCGGCGGTGGTCGACCATATCGTCGAACGCTGTACCGAAGCGGCATCGGGCGGGCGGATGATCGATGCGATCCTGACCAATTCGATGCTGCCCGACATGTCGGTCGCGTTGCTCGAACGGCGGATGCGCGGCGACGAGGTACGCTCGATCGCGGTCGCGGTGGATGGCGACGCGCTGACCTATCGGTTCGACGGTGCTTCCGGCGCGGCGGACGGTCAGGGCGCATGATTGCAGCGGCTTACGGTTGCGACCTATCCTGCTGTGGATCGAGAGGAGCGTGACATGCCTCAAGACCGATATGCGCATGAGCGTGGCGATCCGGCGGTGCCGCAATGCGGCCGCTCGCCGGTGCATATCCTGTTCGACGGGCGCACGCTGACGTTGCGCGGCCCCAAGCTCCAATATTCGTGGACGGCGGTGTCGGGACGGCCCGATGCGCGCGGCAATTTCGATTATTCGCCCGAACGGCAACGGCTGGGCGGCGAGGGGCCTATCCCGGTCGGTGACTATTGGATCAACCCGACCGAGCTGTGGGAACGGTCATGGTATCGCTACGATCAGGCGGCGCCGTGGGGCGATTACCGCATCACGCTGCACGTCATGCCCGCGACCGTGACGCACAAGCGCGGGGGGTTCTTCATCCATGGCGGTTCGACGCCGGGCAGCGCGGGCTGCATCGATTTGACCCATGCCATGAGCAAGTTCGTCGAACGGCTGAAGGAAATGGTCGGGCCGTCGCCCGATTGTTTCGTCACGGTCACGGTGCGCTACTGATGCGCGCGCTACGCTGGATATTGGCGGCACTCATGATCGGCGGGGCGGTGTGGATCACCGTCGACATGCTGAACGAAGCCTATGGCGCCGGACCGCCTTATTACGGGCGGACGGTGAACATGGACAAATGGACCAGCCCCTGGTTCGCGCTGATCGCGATCAACGGGCTGGTGCTGCTGATCGCCCTGACGCTGCTGCGCGGAATGCGGGGGCGCACCGACAAAACACCATAACCGATGCATCCATTGCGAAGGCGGAACGTTCAACGTTGCGCCTATTGAAAGGCGGAGACGGAATCGTGCGATTTGGAGAGATCGATCGAGGCGCCCGGGGTCAGCAGGTCCAGATGTTGCAACATCTGTTGAACACGACGGCACGTCCCCGCCCACCCCTGGACCTTGACGGCGTCTTCGGCACTGCGACCGAGCGCGCCGTGCGCAGCTTTCAGCAGAGCCGCGGGCTGGAAGTCGACGGGGTCGTCGGCGCGAAGACGTGGAGCAGCTTGGGGGTCACCGGCGCGGCATTGCCCCGTACGCCGTCCGCTGCCGCGCGATCGTCCACCGGCACGCCGACCCGCGCGGTGACGGCGCCGTCGATCCGCAACCTGCCGATCGGCGATGCGCCGTTGGGGCGCGGCATGGGCGGCACTGCGACCGCGACCCGCCCCGCCCCTGCGCGTCCGGCCCCCGCCCCACGCCCGGCACCGCATCGCAGCGCGCAGCTGGAGCCGCCGGGATCGACCATCGGTGCGCCATGGATGCGGGTGGCATTGGCCGAAAAGGGCGTGTCCGAAGTCGCCGGGCGCAGTCACAATCCGCGCATCGTCGAATATCACGCCACCACCACGCTCGCGGCCAAGACCGATGAAGTGGCGTGGTGCGCGTCGTTCGTGAACTGGTGCCTGGAACAGGCGGGCATTCGCGGCATCCGCAGCGCCCGCGCCGCGGACTGGGGCAAGTTCGGCGTGGCGCTCGACGAGCCGCGCTATGGCTGCATCGTCCATATCTATCGCACGCCGCGCGGCGTCGATGGCGCGACCGGATCGTCCTCGGGGAACCATGTTGCGTTTTTTGTCGGGCAGACGGCGACGCATATTCAACTGCTGGGTGGCAATCAGGGGAACCAGGTGAAGGTCTCCAACTACCCGCTCAGGCAATATACGGTGAAGGCCATGCGCTGGCCGGAGGGACGATGAAGGGACCGGTGACGATGACGATGGGGCTTGGCGCGATGTTGCTGCTGTCGGCCTGTGGCGGCGGGGACGCTCCGGTCGAGGCGAATGTGGCGGATGCCGCTGCGCCGGTGGAGGCGCCCGTCGCGCCCGCTACTCCGGTGACCGAGGCGACGGCGACGCCGGCCGCTCCGGCGCAGGAACAGTCGTTGCAGGCGTTCTGGACGAAGTTCCGCGCAGCGGCGCTGGCCAACGATGCGGCGGCGATTGCGGCGATGAGTGCGCCCACCGTGGTCCAGCGCGGTGATCTCGACGACAGCCCGCAGCGGCGGCTGTCGCCTGCACAGGTTCCGGCCGTGCTGGCGAAGGTCCTGGAACAACCCGATGGCGTGGATGCGGCGGATCGGACCCAGCGGCAGGTGCTGCAGGCGACCGCCACCCCCGAACGCGACGAGGCCTTCCCGGATAACCAGTTTCGCTTCGGTAACATGGAGTTCGAGCGTGGCGCGCAGGGCTGGCGTCTGGTGCGTTTCTATTACGAAGCGGACGAATAGGCGCGGCTGACATTCGACCGGCGACACGGGATCATCCGGCGCCGGCAACAAGGGGGTAAGGGTTTGCGGAAGCGGGGTTCGGGACGTTGGACGTTGCTGGCGGGGGTGGTCGCGATGACCGCGCCCGCTGCGGCATTTGCGCAGGTGGCGCCGCTGCCGAGCCGGCAGGAGGTGACCCCGCCCGCGCCGGACCCCGATCGGGCATCGCGCGCCGATGTCGATGCGCGCGGGGCGTTCGCGATCGGCAATTGCCCGTTCGCGGATTCGCCGCTGCGCGTGTCGATCGACCGCATCGCGTTCAGCCGGGCCGATGGGACGCCGCTGCAACCCGAGATCGCGGCGGCGCTGACGAAGGTGCAGCCGGTGCCGGGCGATCAGTCGATCGCAAGCGTGTGCGACATCCGCGACCGGGCCAATGCGGCGCTCCGGTCGGAAGGATGGATCGCATCGGTCCAGATTCCGGCGCAGGAGATCGCCGACGGTATCCTGCGGCTGGAGGTGGTGACCGCGCGCATCGTCGAACTGCGCGTGCGCGGCGATGCCGGGCGCTACGAACCGTTGCTGCGACAGCGGCTGGCGAAGATTCAGGCGATGGACCCGCTGAACGAGCGTGAGGCGGAGCGGCTGTTGCTGCTGGCCGGCGACGTGCCGGGGCTGGACGTGGCGCTGTCGCTGCGCGCATCGGGCGGCAGGCAGGGCGACGTGATCGGCGACCTGACCGTCAGCTCGCGCCGCTTCGCGCTGTTCGCCAATGTCCAGAATTACAATTCGGCGCTGCTCGGCCGCGAGACCGTCTATGCCCGCGGCGAGCTGTACGGGCTGACTGGCCTCGGCGACATCACCTATCTCGGCGCATCGGCGGCGGTCGATTTCCCCGAACAGTTCATCGTGCAGGGCGGCCATATCTTCGAGGTCGACAGTGCCGGCACCAGTTTCGGCGCGCGGGCGACCTATGCGTGGTCGCGACCCGATCTGGGTGCGCTCGACCTGCGCACCAACACGCTGATCGCCGGGTTCGATGTCGCGCGGCCGCTGGCGCGCTCGATCCGGTCGAACGCGCGGGTGCGCGGCGGGCTGGACTATATCGACCAGATTTCGCGTGTCGGCGGCGGTCGCGACGCGGTGACGCTGACCCGCGACAAGCTGCGCGTGGTGTTCGTCGGGCTGGACGGCGACAAGCAGTTCGTCGACGCCAACGGCAATATCTGGCTGTCGATCGCGGCGAGCGGCGAGCTGCGCAAGGGGCTGGGCATTCTCGACGCGAGCGAGCGCGGGTTCGCTGACGGTGTGCTGACGTCGCGGCTGAACGGCAATCCGCAGGCTTTGGTGTTCCGCAGCGCGATCGATGCGACCGTCCGGGTGGGACCGATATTCAGCGTCGCGGCGCAGGGCCAGTTCCAATGGTCGAACGACCCGCTGCTGAACTACGAAGAGTTCGCGCTCGGCAGCCTGACGATCGGGCGCGGCTATGATCCCGGTTCGAACAGCGGCGACCATGCGGTCGGCGGCCGGTTCGAGGCGCGCGCCGACATGCCGCTATGGTCGCCGGTACAGGCCCAGTTCTTCGGCTTTTACGACCATCTGTACCTGCGCAACCTCGACCGTACCGCGATCGAGGGGCCGCGCAATTTCAAGAGTGTCGGCGGCGGCGTCCGGCTGTCGCTGCCGGGCAGCGTCGTGCTCGACGTCGCCTATGCCAAACCGCTCGACAAGGCGCTGCTGCTCGACGAACGTCGTCCGCCGGCGCGTGTGCTCGTTTCGTTGACCGCGCAGCTGCGCGATCGCGCCCGATAGGAAATCCTGATGCCCGTCGTCGCCACCGCTCGCCGCCTTCGCACCGCTCTCGTGCTCACCACCGCCTGCGGTGCGCTGTTCCCGGCCATCGCCCTGGCCCAGAGCGGGCAGGTGCGGTTGCCGACCGAAAGCGACGTGCGCGACGTGCGGACCGACGGGCTGCGGCCGGATTTCCGCGACGGCAGCGACCGGTTGCGCGTCGACCTGCGCGGGCGGAACACGGTCATCGACTGGAACGGGTTCAATATCCCCGAGAACAAGGAAGTCGATTTCAGGGACGGGCGGATCGCCGGCGGGTTGCGGGGGGACATTGCGGTGCTGAACCGCGACGTGTCGGGAAACCCATCGCAGCTGCTGGGCAAGCTGAACAGCGATTCCAATGTCGCCGTCTGGGTGCACAACGCCAACGGAATATTGGTCGGATCGAAGGCGGCGTTCAACACCGGGTCGCTGGTGCTGACCACGCTCGACATCGCGCCCGAGGATTTCGTGCGCGCGGGCGACAGCTATCGGTTGCGGACCGGCGCCGGCAGCCAGTCGGCGATCACCGTCGAACGGGGCGCGAAGCTGCGGGTCGACGGCAGCACGCGCGGGCTGGTGATGATCGCGCCCAGGATCGACGCGCATGGCGAATTCGTCGCCGAGGGGCAGGATGTCGCCTTCGTCACCGCCAGCGACGTGACGCTCGACTATCGATCGGGCAGCCCGTTGTCGGTGACGCTGAACCGCGGCAGCGCGGTCGCCGGGACCAGCCAATATGTGCGCGGCACGGTGGCGGGCAACAACGCGATCTTCGCGCTGGCGTCGCAGGACACGCTGACCGATTCGCTGCTCCAGGTGTCGGCGGCGGTGACGACCGCCAGTGCCGGATCGCGCGGGATCGTGCTGTCGGCGGGCAAGCCGGCGACGGCGGTGAGCGGCGTGACCGTGGCGGGCGATGCCGCCGCCACGGGCGGCGTGGCGCGATTGCTGGTCGACGGAGCGCTGCGCACCGACAACCGCGATGCCGATGTGATCGCGGGTGCCAGCGGTGCGCTGAGTTTGACCGGGGCGGTGCAGACCCGCGACGATCTGATCGTCGGGTCGGGCGCCTTGCTGGAGGTAACGAACAACGTCACGGCGGGCGGCGACGTGCTGCTGTCGGGGCGCGGCGTGACGCTGGGCGCGACCGATCCGGTGACCCAGCGCGCGGGCGGCCAGTTTCGCGTCCGTTCGACCGATGGCGATATCGTCGGAATCGGCGCGGTGACGTTGCGGTCGGGCGATACCGATGACGACGGTCTGCTGCTCGAAACGCTGGGCAGCAGCGCGGGCAACATTACGCTGGGCAGCCGCAGCCGGTTGATCGCGGGCGACGACCGGCGTGGCGGGCTGACGCTGGCGCGGCGGGACGGCGCCAATGCGATCGACATCGGATCGGTCGAGGCGCGGGCGCTGCGCGGTGCGGTCGGCAGCGGCGCGATCAGCACCGGCGACGTCAATCTGCGCGAGGCCCTGTCGATCGGCGGGTCGACCATCGTCACCGGCGGCCTGGCGTCGGACCGCGCGATCGATGTTCGCGGCAGCGGTGCGGTGACGACCGGCGGGATCGTCAGCGGCGCCGGTGCGACCGTGGTCGCGGGCGGCGGGCTGAGCGTCGGTGGCGATGTCGCGGCATCCGACAGCGTCAGCCTGCGCGGTGGTTCGGTCACGCTGGGCGGCGCGGCATTGCGCAGCGGCGGCGGGATCGAGGTTACGGCGCTGAGCGGCGGCATCACCGGCACGCGCGCGCTGGCGATTGCGTCGGGCAGCAGCCGGCGCAGCGATGTCATCAAGTTGCAGGCGGCGGGCGCGGACGGCATCGTGCTGGCCGATGGCAGCGCGATCACCGGCGGCGCCAACCGCGCGCTGGACGTGCGGGTCTTCACCGCCAGCGAAGCGCCGCTGAAGCTGGGCGACGTTACCGCACGGTCGCTGGGGACCATCGCGACGCTCGACGGTGACACGGCGGCGGGTGGCGCGTTCCGGTCGGCGGGATCGCTGACCTTCGGGCGGCTCGATCTGGTCGACGGCTTCGCGGCGCAGAGCACCGGCGGCAATCTGACGGTCGGTCGGATCGCGGTGAGCGGTGCGTTGCAGGGGATCGACCTGCGCGCGGCGGGCACGCTGTCGGTGCAGAACGACATCAGCACCAGCGGCGCGGTGACGTTGGCAAGCGGAACCGCGCTGGCCCTCGGCGCGATCGAAAGCCGCGACCGGGCGGTGACGCTGACCAGCGGCGGGACGTTGCGGGCGGATCGCCTGACCGGCGCGACCGGCGTCACCGCCAGCGGTACGGCGGTGACGCTGGGCGACGTGCGCGGCGGCAGCGGCGCGGTCTCGCTCAGCGCGACATCGGGCAACCTGTCGCTGGCCAGCGCCGCCGGGCGGCGGGTGACGCTGGATGCCGGGGGTGGCATCGGCGTTACGGGCACGCTGACGGCCGATGCCGGCGCGATCGATCTGAGCGCGGGCGGCGCGATCGCGGTCGCGGGGACGATCCGCAGCACGGGCGGTAACGTCCGCGTCGTTTCGACCGGCGGCAGCGTGGCGGCGACCGGCGGGCTGACGTCGGACGGGTCGGCGACGCTGTCGGGAACGGCGATCACGCTGGGCGGCACGCAGGCGGCACGCGGGGCCTATAGCGCGACCGCGTCGGCCGGCGGCATCACCCGCAGCGGCAACGGCCTGTCGATCCGGGCCGACAGCGACGCGAACGGTGGCGAGGGCGTCACGCTGGGCGCGACCGGCGGTGCGATCGATCTGGGCGACAGCCGGATCGACGCGGGCGGCACGGTGCGGCTGACCACCGACGGGCAGGGGATCAATGTCGGCGGGGTACAGGCGGCGGGGCTGATCGCGACCGGGGCGAGTGCCACCGGCGCGGCGATCCGCACCGGCGACCTGCGCGTCGGCGGGCCGGTCACGCTGCGCGCGGCGGGCGATGTGACGACGGGGGCGATCACCACCGATGGCGCGGTGACGCTGGCCGGCAATGCGGTGCGGTTCGGCAATGCGCGCGCCGCGACGCTCTCGGCGGTTGCGGCCGGCGGTTCGGTCACCGGTGGCACGATCGACACGAGCGGCAATGTGCAGGTGCAGGCGGCGAGCGGCGCGCTGACGCTGGGGCGGGTCGTGACGACGGCGGGGGATGTGACCCTGAGCGCGCTCGGCCCGGTCTTCGTGCAGGGCGTGGCGTCGGGCGGCACGGCGTCGGTCATCGGCACCGGTGCCGGGAACGATGTTTCGGTGGCCGACGGGGTCGCCGCGAACGGCGCGGTGACGGTGCGGTCCGGCCGCGACATCCGCACGCCGTTCGTGCGCAGCGCGACCGGTGCGCTGACGGTGGCGGCGCCCAATGGCCGCCTCGCGGGCTTCGTCGCGGGTACGGGGACCAGCCTGTCGGCAGGCGCCGGTCAGCCCTTTTCGCTGACGGTCGGCACCGATGCGGTGCTGGGCGATGTCCTCGGCGGCAATATCTCGATCACCGCGACCGCGATCACCGCGAACCGGATCGATGGCGGGGCGCTGCCGGTCGCGCTGCGGGCGACGGTCGGCGATTTGAATGTGACCGGGCCGGTGACGGGCAGCACCGTGTCGCTGACGGCGGCGGGTCGGGCGCTGCTCGGATCGGTCGATGCATCGGGCGCGGTGACGCTGGGCGGGGCGCAAGGCCTGTCGTTCGGCCGCGTATCCGGCGCGTCGATCAGCGCGAGCGGCGGTGCGATCCGCGGGACGGCGCTGGTTTCGACCGGCGCGATCACGCTGAACGGCGCCGACGTGACGCTCGACCGGATCGATGCCGGCACGCTGACGGCGGATGCGACCGGCACGCTGGCGATCGGCACGGTCGAGGCGACCGGTGATGCGACGCTGACCGGCGCTACGAGCGATTTCGGCGACGTGACCGCCGGCGGAGCGCTCGGTCTCACGACGACCGGCGGTGCGCGCTTCGGCCGGCTGACCGGACAGACGGTAGCCGCAACGGCGCGCGGCGGCGCGCTCAGCGGAACGGCGGTGGTCGCGCGCGGCAATGCGACGCTGGCCGGGCAATCGATCGATCTGGGTTCGGTCGAGAGCGGCGGGTCGCTGTCGGCGAAGAGCGATGCCGGGCTGGCGATCGGGACGGTGCGGGCGACCGGCGATGCGACCTTGACCGGAGCGACCGGCAATTTCGGTGATGTCACTGCCGGGGGGGCACTCGGCATTACGACGACGGGTGCCACGCGCTTCGATCGGCTGTCCGGACAAAGCGTGACGGCGACCGCGCAGGGTGGCGCGCTTGGCGGAAGCGCGGTGGTGGCGACCGGCAATGCGACGCTCGCCGGGCAATCGATCGATGTCGGTTCGATCGAAAGTGGCGCGGCCTTGTCTGCCACGGCGATCGACGCGCTGACGATCGGAACCGTGCGCGCGACGGGCGATGCGACGCTGTCCGGCGGGACGGCAAATCTTGCGGATGTGACCGCCGGAGGTGCGCTCGGCATTGCCACGACCGGTGAGGCGCGCTTCGGGCGGTTGACCGGCCAGACCGTGACGGCGACCGCGCAGGGCGGGGCGCTCAGCGGAACGGCGGTCGTTGCACGCGGCAACGCGACGCTGGCCGGACGGTCGATCGACGTGGGTTCGGTCGATAGCGGTGGGTCGCTGTCGGCGACGACCGGCGGCGCGCTGACGCTCGGTACGGTGAAGGCGACCGGCGACGCGGTGCTGTCCGCCGGTACGACCGGCGGTTTGGGGACGGTGACGGCGGGCGGCGCGTTGCGCGCGACATCGGGCGGCGCGTTGCGGTTCGACCGGTTGGCGGGGCGGGCGGTTACCGCCATGTCGCAGGGCGGGACGCTGAGCGGCGGCATGGTGAACGCGACCGGCGATGTCGCGCTGGGCGGACAGTCGGTCGAGGTCGGGCCGGTCGAGGGCGGCGGATCGCTGGTCGCCGATGCGACGGGGGGCGCGTTGCGGCTGGGTATGGTGGCGATGGGCGGCAACGTCACCGCCCGCGCGACGGGTGCGGCGACACTGGCGAATGGCGTGACGGCCGGCGGCGCGTACCATGTGACGGCGGGATCGATCGCGCTGGACGGTGTGCAGCAGGCGGGCGGCGAGGTTCGGCTGACCGCGACCGGTGGTGTGATCGGCGGCGGGTCGGGGCTGACGCTGGCCAGCGGGACGGCGGCGGGCACGGCCACCGGTGCGGCGCCGATGGTGCTCGACGCGACGGCGGGCATCGACCTGTCGGCAGCGATGCTTCGTGCCGGTGCGGGGTCGGCGCTGGCGGTGCGCGCCGGGCGCGGGCAGGCGATCCGGCTGGGATCGGTCGAGGCAGGGTCGCTGGGCGGCTTCGACGGCAGCGCGCCGGTCGACCGGCTGACGCACGAGGGCAGCGTGACGACCGGCGACCTGACGGTCGGTCGCATGGCGGTGACGCTGGGCAGCGGCGACCTGACGACCGGACGGATCACGGCCACCGGACCGGTGTCGCTGATCGCGACCGGCGGTTCGGTACGCGGCGGCGACCTGACGGCGGGCACGCTGGAGGCGCGGGCCGGGTCGACGCTGTCGCTGGGCAGCGCGACGGTCGGTGGCACCGCGACGCTGGAGGCCGGCACCATCGACCTGCGCGCGCTGACCGCGCAGGCGCTGACGATCAAAACCGCCGGCACGCTGGGCAATGGCAGCGGCGGTGCGACGGCGCTGCGCACGACCGGCGGCGATTTGACGGTGGACGCCGGAACCGCGCGCCTGGCTAGCGTCGAATCGACCGGCTCGGCGACGTTGCGCGGAACGTCGGTCGAGGTGCGCGACAAGCTGTCGGCGGCGCGGGCGCTGCTGGTCGAGGCGCGGTCGGCGCTGACGTTGCAGAATGCGGCGGCGGGGGGCGATCTGTCGCTGACCTCGGCGGGCGCGGTGAATGCCGGCGAGTTGTCGGCGGGTGGCGCGCTGTCGGTCGATGGCGCGGGCGTCACGCTGGGCGCGGTGCGTGCCGGCGGGGCGTTGAAGGCGACCAGCAGCGCCGGACTGTCGCTGGCGTCGGGCAGCGGCAACGGGATCACGCTGGACGCGGTGGGCCTGGTGCGGGCCGGGGCGCTCTCCGGCGGGCCGTCCGTGTCGATCCGCGGTGCCGATGCCGACTTGTCGGGGGCGATCCGCGCGACCAGCGTCCGCTTCGCCACGCGCGATCCGGCGACGACCGCGTTGCGCATCGGCGACGGGACGCAGGCGACCGGCTTCCGCCTCTCGGCGGCGGAGGTCGCGCAGGTCGCGGCCGACAGCGTCGCGTTCGACGGCGGTGCGGGCGCGATGGAGATCGGCAGCGTGGCGCTGGCGCCCTCGGTCGGGCGGTCGGTCGAGATGCTGTCGACCGGCGACGTCCGGGTGACGGGTCAGGTGAGCGCGACCGGGACCGGCCGCAGCATCCGCATCGGCGGCGACGGGGCGAACGGCAATGCCGCGACGATCCACCTGATCGCGACCAGCGATGCGGGCGGGCGGCTGTTGCTGGGCGACAACGACCTCGACCTGCGCGGCAACCGGATCGCGGCGGGGCTGGCGCCGGGCTTCCTCGACACGTTGCAGCCGGGCGATGCCGGGCGGGCACAGGCACAGGCGCTGATCGGCAATCCCAATTCGGCGCTCTACAACACGCAGCTGGGCGGCGGCTTCTTCGCGCCCGACGCGACGACGATGATCGCCGCGCGGTCGCTGACCGTCCGGTTCGGCGATTATGCGCTGTTCCAGAATACGGCGGTGCCGGGGCGTTCGTCGGGCGTCTCCGTCGGATCGCCGACCGCGCCGGTCACGCCCGCGCTGCGCATCGCGACCTATGGCACGCCCTCGACCGCCAGCTTCGCGTTCTTTGGCGAGATCAACGGCATCACCGGGGCAGGGGCGGCGCTGCTCGGCAATCCGGTGATCGACATCCAGCCGCAATTGCTGCCCAACAGCCGGATCAACGGCTGTCTGGCCGGGTCGGGCGCCGGGTGCCTGACGACGATCGTCATCCAGCCGACGCTGCAGGTGTTCGACTGGGACAGCCAGGCGGTGTTCGGCATCTTGCAGGACGTGTCGCTGCCCTTCACCCCGATCATCGGCGGCAATAACGAAGCGCTGCTGAGCGGGCTGCCCGCGCTGGCGCCCGAGACGCCGGCCGATGCCGCCGCCCCCGCCCCGACCGTTCCCGCCCCGACCGTCCCCGTGCAGCCGCAGCAGGAGCCGAAGCCTTGATCCGTCGCCCTATCGTCCCGTTGCTGTCGGGTGCCGCCGCCGCCGTGCTGGCGGGCTGCACCGCCACGCCGCCCGCGCGGCTCGACAGTTTCAACCTGGGCAGCAATGCGGCGGGCGAACGGTGCGCGGCGGCGCGCAACTGGAGCGATACGGCGACGCCCGATCCCTTCTCCCGCGCCTATGCCATCACCTGTTCGAGCGTCGCCGCCAGCCGCCCGCTCGGCACCGTCCGGATCGTGCCGGCCGAAGCGCTGGCGATCGCGGCGGTCGATGCGCAGTTCGATTGCGGCGACCGGCGCGACCTGACCATCGCCGGCGCACCCGCCACCGCCGCCCGCTGTTTCGACAGGCAGACCGGGCTGGAATCGATCCGGCTCGACCTGACGCGCGGGCAGCGGCGCTATGTCGCGGCGGGCACCCCGGCGATCCTGCCGCAGGTCGAGGAGGCGCTGGCCGTCGCCGCCGGGCTGCGCCAGCCGGCGGTCGCCGCGACCTATGTCGCGACCGCCAGCGTGGATGCCGCCACCCTGCCCGCACGCGCGGGGGCGCTGGCCGCCGATACCGTGGCCGCTCCGCAAGCGACCGCCAGCGCCGCGCTGACGCAGGGAATATCGCTCAACCACAAGGGGCTGCATGTCGAGGCGTCGCGCGTGCTGAACGATGCGCTCGCCCGGCTGACCCCCGATGCGCCGCCCGCGCTGAAGGCGGAGCTGTTGCTCGAAGCCGGGCTGGCCGATTCCAATATCCGCTTCCCCGACGCCGCCGCCCAGCATTTCGAAGGTGCGCGCGCGATCTTCGTCGCGGTGCCGGCAACGCGCACGCCGTTCCTGTTGCGCAAGCTCGATACCTATCGCGCACTCGACGCGATCAACCGGGGTGCGTTCAACGAAGCGCTGGCGACGCTCGACCGCAGCGGCGGGATGCCGGGCGCGACCGACCGCCCGCTGGAGGATGCCGCGACGTTGGTCGCGCTGAACCAGCCGGCGGCGGGCGACCGGGGGAGGCCGGCGCTGGCCGATACCGCGCAGCTGTCGCGCCTCGTGCTCGATGCGCAGTCGCATTATGCGCGCAGCATCGCATTGCTGGGGCGGGGCGACCGGGCCGGCGCGCTCAGGGAAATCGACGCCGCCGCCGCCATCTATCGCCCGCTGACCAATCAGCGGCTCGACCAGACGCAGCTCTATTGGCTGGGTGCGCGGATCGCGCGGCAGCAGGGGCGGTTGCGCGCGCAGGCGGGGGATTATCGCGCGGCGCTCGACCATTATACCACGACCGTCGAGCTGTTGCGGCGCGGGTCGATCGCCAATGCCGGGACGGGCAGCGAACCGGCGATCGCCGAGGCCGAGCTGGAACGCGCGGCGGTCTATTCCCGCGCGGGTGCCTCGCGCGCCGAAGCGCGCAACGCGTTCCGCGATGCCGTCGATTCGGTGATCGCGTCGGGTGGGACCGCGCCCAGCGGCGCGATCGGCATGGAAGATTATCTCGACCTGCTGGTCGCCGAATCGGCAAGGCCGGCGGCCGATACCTACGACCTGTTCTTCCGCGCGGTGCAGGCGGCGGGCGAGCCGGCGGTCGCCCGGCAGATCACCGAATTGCGCGATGTCGTCACCGCCGATCCGGCAGTCGGCGCTGCGGTGCGCGAGCGTGCCGATCTGGAACGCGAACTGACCCGGCTGCGCTATGCGCTGTCGAGCGGCGGAGAGGGCGCGCCCGGCAGTTCGACCGCCGAGCTGAACCGCGCGCGCGAGGCGGCGGAGAACCGGTTGCTCGCGGTCGATGCGCAGCTGGCCGCCGATCCGCGCTATCGCACGCTCGACGAAAGCCCGGCGACGTTGGCCGAACTGCGCACCGCGCTGCGCCCGGGCGAGACGTTCCTGAAGCTCACCACGCTCAATCGCCGCATCTACGGCATGGTCGTGACCGCCGACCGAACCTATCTGTATCAGGTGGCGGAGAGCGAGGCGGCACGCGGTGCGGTCCTCGAACTGGCGGGGCAGTTGCGCCAGTCGATCGATGGCGATCTTGCGCTGGGCAAGCTGGTGCCGTTCGACGAAGCGCGCGCGTACACGCTGTACCGGCTGGTCAGTGGCCCGGCGGCCCCGGTGCTGGCGGCGTCGCGGGCGATCGTGGTCGATCCGTCGGGACCGTTGCAGCAATTGCCGGTCGGGGTGCTGGTCACGCGCTATGCGGCGGAGACCCCCGACGCCCCGAAGCGCGATGCGTTCGATTTCTCGCGCACCGCGTTTCTGGCGGCCAATGCGTCGATTTCGACCGCGCTGTCGCCGCGTTCGTTCCTCGTGTCGCGCGCGCTGCCGGCGTCGCGGGCGCAGCGGGCGTTTCTGGGCTTTGGCCAGAACCAGCCCGGATCGCCGGTGCCGGCGCCGGGATCGGACGGGCAGATTCGCGTCGGCTTCGGTTGCATGGTCGGTGCCGACCGGTTGGGCATGATCGCGCGGTCGTTGAAGCCGATCGACGGGCGCGAACTGACCATCGCCGCCGGGGCGCTCGGCACGCGCAATGCGCAATTCGTTACCGGCGCGGCGTTCAGCGATACCGGCGTCGAAGGGCGACAGGATCTCGACCAATATGAGGTCGTGCATTTCGCGACGCACGGTATCGAGGAAGGGCTGTGGGGCTGTTCCAAATCACCCCCGGCGCTGGTCACGTCGTTCGGCCAACCGGGGTCCGACGGGCTGCTCGACTTCTCCGAGATCGCCAAGCTCAAGTTCGACGCCAATCTGGTCGTGTTGTCGGCGTGCGACACGGCGGCGGGGGTACGTGGCGAGGCGCTGCGCCGCGCGGTCGGGCAGGAGGAGCCGGGATCGACATTGGAAGGGCTGGTCCGCGCGTTCCTGACCGCCAATGCCCGGTCGGTACTGGCGACCTATTGGCAGGTGTCGGCGGAGCAGGAGAGCAAGGAGTTCATGCGCAGCTTCTATAGCGAGGCGCGCACCCACAGCATCGGCGAGGCGCTGCAACGCGCGCAGCGGACGCTGATCGCCCAGCCGCAATATTCGCATCCCTTTTACTGGGGGCCGTATTTCCTGGTCGGCGACAGCGCGAAGTCGATGCTGAGCGGCGGGGCGGGCGCACGGGTCGCGGCGCGCTGACCATGCGCGCGATCGCGCTGGCCGGGGCCGGGGTGCTGGCGACCCTGTTGTGCCTCCTGCTGTTGCCGCCGGTGGCGGACGGGCTGGTGCGGGGTGCTTCCCCCGCGGTCGCGGAGGCGGGGTTCGGCTTCGTCGTGTTCGGGGCGATCCTGATCGTGGCGCTGGTGCTGGCGAAGCTGGCCGGTGTCCCGTTGCGGCCGGTACGGCCGGCGGGGTTCGGGGGCGGTTTCGCGATCGGGCTGACGGGCTTGCTGCTTGCGATCGGCTACTGCGCATTGGCGGGGACGCTGGGCCAGGGCGTCGGGGCGGCCGCGGGGGCGGCGTTGCCATTGGGGTTGCTGGTCACGCTGCTGCAGGTGACGGCGGAAGAGGTCATGTTCCGGGGCTATGTCCAGCCGCTGCTGCTCCGCGGGGTCGGGTCGGGCGTGGCGGTGCCGCTGACGGCGATGGCGTTCGCCGCGCTGCATGCGCTGGCCGGAGGAGTCGAGCCGGTGATGCTGGCGAACATGCTGCTGGGCGGCGTGCTGTTCGGGCTGCTTGCGCTGTATCGCGGGCTGGGCGCGGCGATCGGTGCGCATTTCGCGTGGAATGCGGTCGAGCAACTGGGCGTGGGGCTGGACCCGAATCCCGGCACCGGCGCGTTCGGATCGGTGATCGACCTCGACTTGGTCGGCGCTGCGCGCTGGGGCGGATCGGCGGCGGGGCTGAACGGCAGCTTCGCGATGGCGATCGCGCTGCTGGCGCTGATCCTGTTCGTCGCGTGGCGGCGGCGGGTATGAGGCTACATCGTCTCCGCCCGCTTCGCGTCGATCGCATCGCGGATTTTGCGGAACGCCGCCATTGCAGCGGCGGGGATCGAGCGGCCGCCGCCGGTTTCGATCGACATCGGGTCGACCGCCTGCCCGTCGATATGAACCTCGTAATGGAGGTGCGGGCCGGTCGAGCGGCCGGTGGTGCCAACCTCGCCGATCTGCATCCCCTGCGCCACCCGGCTTCCCGGCACGATCGCGGGGGCGATGCGGTTCATGTGCAGGTAGAGCGTTTCCCAGCCATTGTCGTGGCGCAGCCGGACGAAATTGCCATTGGCGCCCTTCATGCCGGCAAAGGCGACGGTGGCGTCGCCCGCCGCGAAGATCGGCGTGCCGGTAGGCGCGGCGAAGTCGGTGCCGCGGTGCATCTTGCGAAAGCCGAGGATCGGGTGGCCGCGCATGCCGAACCCCGAACTGATCCGCGCGGCATCGACCGGGGTCCGCATCAACGCGCGGCGGCTGCTGCGCCCGCTGCTGTCGAACCATTCCGTCTCGGCTTCGCCGGGCAGCTGATACTGGTAGAGCGCGCGCGTCTTGGCGGTGGTCGCGAGCGAGGCGTAGACCAGGCGCGGCGCGCCTACCGGTTCGCCATCGGCGTTGACCCGCTCCTCGAACCCCGCTTCGAAAATGTCGCCCGGTGCGACTTCGCGCTGAATGTCGAAATCGTAGCGAAAGGCGTTGGCGAACGGGCCGACCAGCACGTCGCTGACTCCCGCCGCGACCGCCGAGCTGTAGAAACTCTCGCCATCCAGCTCGCCGCGCACGAAACGCAACCGGCGGGTGAGTTTGGCCGACAGCGGCTTTGCGGCAAGCGCACCGCTATCGCCGCGCCCGATCGCGACGCCGCCGCCATCGGCATGGGTGACGGTGGCGTCGTGCAGCTTGTTGCCCGCCAGCGTCACCTCGAGCCGGAGCAGGCCGGGCGTGTCGCCGATCGCCGCCTGTGCCAGTTCGGCGGCGCGGGCGGCGTCGGCCTGCGCGATACCCAGCGAACGGAGCGTCGGCGCGATGGCGGCGGGGCCGGCGATGTTGAGCACGCGCTGGTCGTAGGAGGTGCCGGCCGTGGCGGTCTGGGCAGGGCCGGGGACGGCAAGGTCGTCGCCCCCCGGCCGGGCGGTATAGGCGAAGATCGCTCCGGCCAAAGTGACCGCGACGCTCCCGATCAGCGGCGTCCGGCTCCGGGTGCGCGCGTCCCGCTTCGGCGCGACCGCCGGCGGCGCAGGCACCGGCGCGGCGCGCGGGCGGCCCCACGAGCGCGGGTCGTAGGACGGTTCGGAATCGTCGCGATGCTGCATGGCCTGCCCTTGGAACCAATATCTGCCTCGGGCGTCCCTTGGACAGATATTGCTGTGGCGAAACGATCTGGCATGAACTTGGCTCCGGCGCGCTGTTTTAGGCCAGAAGGGGGGAGAGGTTGGTGAAGAACCGGGTGGCGTGGTCCGAGGGTATGTTCCTGCGGCCGCAGCATTTTCAGGCGCAGGACCGCCATGCCGAAGCGCAGCTGAACGCACGCATCGCCTCGATCCGGCCCTGGCCATGGGGGCTGACCGAACTGGTCATCGACGAGGATGTGGCGACGCTCGGCAAGTTCGCGGTGACCCGCGCGACCGGCATCCTGCCCGACGGCACGCCCTTCGCCATTCCCGACGACATCCCGCCGCCCCCGCCGCTCGACATCCCCACCGATGCCCGCGACGCACTGATCTCGCTGACCCTGCCGGTCGCGCAGCCGGGCGCGGTGCAGTTTCGCGAGGCGGACAGCGAGAGCCTCGAAGCGCGCTTCCTCGTCGACGATGCCGAGGTCGCCGACAGTTTTTCGAGCGACCGGACCAGCGAGCCGGTCGGCCTCGCCCGCCCCAATCTGCGCTTCGGGGTGACGCGCGACCAGACCTATGGCCGGGTGACGCTGGGCCTCGCGAAAGTGCGCGAGGTGCAGAACAAGCGGGTGATGCTCGACGACCGCTATATTCCGGCGACGCTAGACATCGCGGCGGCGGCGCGGTTGCGCGGCGGGCTGTCGGATATTGCCGGGCGGGCCGGGCAGCGCGCGGGCGAACTGGCGCTGCGCGCGGTCGAGGCGACCGATGGCGGGTCGGACACCTTTGCCGGGTTCCTGCTGCTGCAGGCGCTCAACCGCTGGCTGCCGGTGCTCGACCATCTCCAGCATTTGCCGATGGTGCATCCGGAGCGCCTGTTCGAGGCTTTAGTGTCGATGGCGGGCGAACTGGCGACGCTGATCCGCCCCGAACGCCGCGCGCCGCCGCTGCCGCGCTACGACCATGTCGATCCGCAGCAATGTTTCGATCCGGTGTTCGACCTGCTCCAGTCGATGCTGTCGGCGGTATTCGAACGCTCCGCCGTGCAGCTGCCGCTCGATCAGGCGGGGCCGGGCGCCTATGTGTCGCGGATCACCGATCACGCGCTGTACCAGACCGGCTATTTCTACCTTGCGGTATCGGCGGCCGCGCCGGTCGAGGAAATTCGCGGGCTGTTCCCCTCGGTCGCGAAGATCGGCGCGGTGCAGCGCATGCGGCAGATCGTCGATTCGGCGCTGCCCGGCGTGCCGCTGCGCCATACCCCCACGCCGCCGCCGCAGCTGCGGGTGCTGCCGGGCTTCGTCTATTTCGAACTGGATCGCGGCGTGCCCGACTGGGCCGAGTTCCAGCAGGCGACGGCACTCGGCCTGCATGTCGCGGGTGACTGGCCGGGGCTGAAGCTCGAACTCTGGTGCGTGAAGCGGAGCGCGCGGTGACCGAAGACGGCGACGAGGGCGACAAGACGGTCTTCCGGCCGTCGCCATTGCAGGGGCTGCGACAGAATGCGGCGGCGAATGCGGGCTATGGTGCGCCGCCGCCCTTGTCGCGTACCGGCCATGCACCGGGCAGCGCCCCGCTCGCGCCATCGCGGCTGGCCGATGACGACGTACCGCTGCCCGCGACCCCGCCCAAGGTCCGCAACATCATGCTGGCGGAGGCCGAACCGGTCCTCGCGCTGCTGGCGGCGGTGCGCGCCGGGCGGGTGCGGATGCCGATGCCCGAATTCCACCGCGAATGCGCCAAGGCGATCGCGACGTTCGAGCGCGCCATCGCGCCGCACTACCCCGAGGAAAAGCGCCAGCGCGCCAAATATGCCGTCTGCGCCACCGCCGACGACATTGCGCAGAACCTGCCCGGCATCGGCACCGACGGCGCCGAATGGGCGCGGCGGTCGATGGTCGTACAGTTCTTCCACGAAAATATCGGCGGCGACCGCTTCTGGCAGCTGGTCGACGACATGCTGCGCACGCCGAACGACAATCTCGACCTGATCGAACTGTTCCACGCATGCCTCGCCGCCGGGTTCGAGGGGCGGTTCCGCGTCATGCCCGACGGGCGGCGGAGGTTGCAGGAGATCATGACGCGGCTGTACGGCGCGCTGCCGCATGTCCGCGCGCTGTCGCAGGTCGAACTGGTCCCGAACTGGCGCGGAGAGAAGGCCCCGCCGGCGCGGATCGGGATGAACATCCTGGCACTTGCGGCGGCGGGTGCGCTGGCCCTGCTGGTACTGGCCTATGCCGTACTGCGGCTGATGCTGGCGTCGAGCGGCGATTTACCGACCGACCGGCTGGCGGCGCTCAACCCCGACAGCCGCCTGACCCTGTCGCGCCCGGCCGAGGCGATGGCGGCGGCGCGCAGCGAACAGGCATCGCGCCTCGCCAGATTCCTCGAACCCGAAATCCGCGAAGGGCTGGTGACGGTCGAGGAGGATGCGCAGACGGTGCGGGTGCGCACAACGGTCGGCCAGCTGTTCGAATCCGGCTCGGACGAGCTGGAGGCGGGGCGGGAGACACTGTTCCACCGCATCGGCCGCGCGATCGAGGGGGAACGCGGGTCGGTGCTGATCGAGGGCCATGCCGATAACGACCGCGTCGCGACCGTCCGATTCCCCGACAATATGGCGCTGTCGGAGGCGCGGGCGGAGACGGTCGGGCGGCTGATCCGCGACGACCTGTCCGACCCGTCGCGCGTGACGACCAAGGGGCTGGGGGAAAGCGTGCCGATCGCATCGAACGATACGTCCGAAGGCAAGTCGCAGAACCGCCGGGTCGAGATCATCGTGCCGAGGCGTTCGTGATGCGGCGGTTTTTCACCAACTGGTATGCGGTGACCCTGTTGTCGGCGCTGGTGCTGGCGCTGATTATCGTCTTCGCACTGCCGCTGTTCTTCGCCTTCTTCCGGCCGTGGAGCGTGCGGATCGCGTTCGTCGTCGGCATCGTGCTGCTATGGGGCGCATGGTGGGGCTGGCGGCGGTGGCGCGCGAAGAAGCGGTCCGACGCGATCGCCAGGGAACTGGCCGGACCCGATGCGGCGGAGGAAGAGGGCAAGGCGCTGGGCAGCCGCATGGGCGATGCGCTGGCCAGGCTGCGCAGCGCGTCGGGCAATCGCCGCGACTATCTCTACAGCCGCCCCTGGTATGTCATCATCGGCCCGCCGGGCGCCGGCAAGACCACGGCCCTGCTCCATTCGGGTCTGCGCTTTCCGTTCGTCGAACAGGCGGCGAAGGGTGTCGGCGGCACCCGCAACCTCGATTTCTGGTTCGCCGACGAAGCGGTGCTGGTGGATACCGCGGGCCGCTACACCACGCAGGATTCGGACGCGACCGTCGATGCGGCGGGGTGGAGCGCGTTCCTCAATCTGCTGAAACGCCATCGTCCGGCGCAACCGATCAACGGCATCATCGTCGCGATCGGGGTCGACACGCTGGTCGGCAGCGATTGCGCGGCGATCGACGCCCATGCGAGCGCGGTGCGGCGGCGGCTGGTCGAACTGCGCCGGACGCTGGAAACGGCGGTCCCGGTCTATCTGATCGTGACCAAGGCCGATCTACTGGCCGGGTTCGATACCTATTTCGACGATCTCGATGTCGAGGGGCGGCGCGCGGTGTTCGGCGCGACCCTGCCATATGCCGATGGCCGCCCGTGCGCGGAGGCGCTGGCACAGGCATTCGACATGTCGGCGCAGGCGATCGCCGACCGGCAGGCGCGGCGATTGTTCGAGGAGGTCGATCAGCGCCGCCGCGGCATGATGCTGGGCTTCCCGGCGCAGTTGCGCAGTCTGCGCGCGCGGTTGATGCGCTTTGCCGAGGGCGCGTTCGTCGCCGGGGACGACGCGCCGGCGCAACTGCGCGGCTTCTACCTGACCAGCGGCGTGCAGGAGGGGGCGCCGCTCGACCGGATCCTCGCCGCGATGGGCGATGTGTACGAAACGCCCGCCGGGGGGATGGAGACGCGCAGCCGCGCCTATTTCCTCAACCGGCTGCTGACCGAGGTGATGTTTCCCGAAGCCGGGCTGGGGTCGACCGACCTGCGCGCGCGCACCCGGCACCGGGCGCGGCTGATCGCGGCGCTGGCGGCGATCGGGATCGCGACGGCTTTGGTGCTGACCGCATGGGGCATCAGCTATGCCCGCAACCGCGCCTTCCAGAACCAGCTGGCGGCACGCGCGCAACTGGCCGAGAACCAGCTGCGCGAGGCGGGCGTCGATCTGGTGCAGGTGCGCGAGGACGATGCCGATCTGCGCGCGGCGCTGCCCGCGCTGGATACGCTGCGCAACCTGCCGCGCGGCTATGCCGAACGGCGCGCGGGCGGCCCGCCGCTGATGATGACGTTCGGGCTGTACCAGTCGAGCCTGAGCCAGCAGGCCGAGGAAAGCTACCGGGTGGCGCTGCGCCGCATCCTGTTGCCGCGGCTGCTGCTGCGGCTGGAGGCGGTGATGCGGGCCGACGGGCGCGATCCGATGCGGCTGTACGAACCGCTCAAAGTCTATCTGATGCTCGGCCAGCAGGGACCGATGGATGCGAAGGCGGTCAAGGCATGGGTCACCGCCGACTGGGCGGGCGAACTCTATCCCGGTGCCGACAGCCAGGCGGAGCGCACCGCGCTGACCAAGCATCTCGACGCGCTGCTGGAGGACCGCGACATGGCGTCGGTATGGCCGAATCGCCGTCCGCCGCTCGACGCCGGCCTCGTCGCGTCGGCCCGCGCGGCGGTGCAGACGCTGAGCCTAGCCGATCGCGCCTATGCGGTGATGCGGCAAAAGGCGGCGTCGGCGGGTCCGGCATGGGAGGCGGCAAACATATTGTCGCAGGGCGATGTGCTGGCCTTTGCCAATCCGGACGCGGTCGCGGCCTATCGCATCCCCTATTTCTTCACCCGTGCGGGCTATGAGAAGGCGTATCTGCCGGGGCTGGCGACGGTGCAGCAGGATCTGAAGCGCGACCTGTGGGTGCTGGGCGGCGCCGGCGAGGGCGGCGTCGGCGAGGAATTGTCGAACGTCCGGCCGGGCGTCGCGGGACTGTACGCCAAGGACTATATCGCCGCATGGGACGGCATCCTCGCCGCGATGAAGCCCGGCGCCTATTTCCGCGACCCCGCCGCGTTCGGCGCCCTGACCAAAAGCCCGTCGCCCTTGAAGCGCGTGCTGCTCGAACTGCGCAAGAATACGATCTTCACCGGCGGGGTGCAGGCCGGGCTGGCGCGGGCTGGGCGCTATGGCATGAACCGGTCGCGGCTGGGCCGCGTCGCCAACGAGATCGGTCGCGACCGCGCCAGCGGGATCGATGCGGGCGACGAGATCACCGCCTATTTCGCCAACCTCCACGAATATGTCGGCGAGGGGCGCAGTTCGGCACCGGTCGACGAGTTCATCGGCGGGATCAAGGCGGCGGGGCAGGCGGTGATCGCGGCGCAGTCGGTCGGCGGTGGCGGCGGGTCGGACGCGACGCAGGCGGCGATGGCCACCGCGCTCGCCACGGTCAAGGCATCGGCGGCGCAGGCCCCGCCGCAGCTGCAATCCTTCGTCAATGCAGCCGCAGGCGGCGGTGCCGCGGCACAGATCGGCGCGGCGAGCGGCGCGGTGACCGACGCCTATGCCCAGAGCGTCCTTCCAGCCTGTCAGGGGGTTGCCCAGGAGCACTACCCTTTCTTCGCAAATGCCCCGGACGCGGCAATGGCTGAGACGCTGCGCGTGTTCGGGATGGGCGGGGTGATCGATTCCTTCGTGCAGCAGCGGCTGGCGAAGATGATCGACACCGGCGGCCCGGTGTGGCGCTGGCGCGATGGCGATCCGGTGGCGGCGGCGCTCAACCCCGCAACGCCCGAGGCGTTTGCGCGCAGTGCCGAGTTGCGCGACCTGCTGGCCGGCGGCCTGCCGATCAAGGTGGCGGTGGCGCGCTTCGGGCAGGGGGTCGGCACGGTCGAACTGTCGAGCGGCGGAACGCGCTATCGCTTCACGCCGACCAGCAACCAGCCGCGCCCGTTGCTGTGGTCGGCCAATGGCGGCCTGCCCGAGGCGTCGTTGATCCTCTATGGCCCAGCGGCACCCAATGCCGCGCCGGCCGGGGGCGATGCGCCGCCGGGACCCGAGATCGCACGGATCGAGGCGGAGGGGCCGTGGGCGCTGTTCCGGCTGATGGACCGTGCCGAGAAGCGCAATGCCGGCGAACAGCGGATCGAGGCGGTATTCGGCGACGGCGCGGCGCGCAGCACGCTTGCCGTCGCGCTCCCGACCAAGCGCAATCCGTTCAGCCGCGCCGGGCTGTGGTCGTTCCGTTGCCCGAGGTCGCTATGACGGCGTGGGTGTTCGGCAAGCTGCCCGCGCATGGCGATTTCGTCGCGCGGGGCATGGATGCGGCGATGCGCACGACGCTCGACGACTGGCTGTCAGCGGCGATGGAGGCGGCGCGGGGGCGGTATCCCGTCGACTTCGCCGAACGGTTCGACGGGGCGCAGCCGTGGCAGGCGGACGGGGACGGCGTGGCCGGGGCGGTCGCGGCGTCGCAGGATGCGGTGGGACGGCGCTTTCCGCTGCTGCTGCTGACCGATGGCCGCAGCCATGATCCGGCGGCGTGTGAGGAACTGCTCTACGCCGCGATCACCGAAGGCTGGGATGCCGACCGGCTGGCGGATGCCGGTGCCGCCCCGCGTGGCGCCGTGGCGCGGTGGTTCGGGGCGGACGGGTCGCTCGACGGCGCGCGGCCGGTCGAACTGATCGCCGGGATGCTGGCATGAGCGGCGCGGTCCGTGCGCGCGGGTTCGCCGCCACCCATCCGGGGCTGAAGCGCCGCATCAACGAGGACCGCTTCTGCGCGCGCCCCGATCTGGGGCTATGGGCGGTGGCCGATGGCATGGGCGGTCATGCCCATGGCGACTGGGCGTCGAACGCGGTGGTGCAGGCGCTGGAAGCGGTCGCCTTGCCCGTCGATTTCCATGACGCGACCCGCACCGTGGCGGATGCGGTGCACAGCGCGAACCGACGTATCTGGGGCGAGGCGCAGCGGCGCACGCAGCAGATGGGATCGACCGTCGTCGCGCTGCTGGTGCAGCATGGCTGTTTCTCGGCGATCTGGGTCGGCGACAGCCGTGCCTATGTGCTGCGCGACGGGGTGCTGCACCCCCTGACCCGCGACCATAGCCAGGTGCAGGAGATGGTCGATCGCGGGCTGATCTCGCCCGAACAGGCGCGCGACCATCCGCGCGGCCATGTCCTCGCGCGCGCGGTCGGGGTGGGCGCGCGGCTGGAGGTCGATGTCGTGACCGACGATGCGCTGCCCGGCGACCTGTTCCTGTTGTGCAGCGACGGGCTGACCGCGACCACCGACGAGGCGACGATCGCCGCTGTCATGGCGATGCCCGACCGGCAGGCCGCGCTCGACCGGTTGATCGAGGGGGCGCTGGCAGGCGGCGCGCCGGACAATGTGACGATCGTGCTGGTCGCGGTCGAAGAGGCGACCGCGCTGTCGCCGGGGCGGGGCGTCGCATGACCGGCGAGGACGACGACGACCGCACCGTGTTCCAGCCGGGCGATAGCGATGGCGACCGCACCGTGTTCGAGCCGGTCGGCGGCACGGTGTCGCAGCGCAGCGCGCATATCCAGCCCGGCGACGTGCTGAACCATATGTTCGTCGTGCGCCGCTTTCTGGCGCGTGGCGGCATGGGCGAGGTGTTCGAGGGCGCGAACCTCGCCACCGACGAACGCGTCGCGATCAAGGTGATGTTGCCCGCACTGGCCGCCGACCCGAACGTCATCACCCTGTTCAAGCGTGAGGCGCAGACGCTGACCCGGCTGCACCACGAAGCGGTGGTGCAGTATCGCGTGCTGGCGATGGAGCCGGAACTGGGCGTCCTCTACATCGTCACCGAATATATCGACGGGACCAGCCTGTCGGACATGCTGTCGACGCTGAACCCCGATCCGACGGCGCTGGGCGGGCTGCTGCGGCGATTGGCGTCGGGCCTCGCGGCGGCGCACCGGCTGGGCGCGATTCACCGGGACGTGGCACCCGACAACGTCCTGCTCGGCAGCGGCGACCTGAAGCGGGCGAAGCTGATCGACTTCGGCATCGCCAAGGACCTCGATCCCGGTACGGCGACGATCGTCGGCGACGGCTTTGCCGGCAAGCTCGGCTATGTCGCGCCCGAACAACTGGGCGATTTCGACCGCGCGCTGGGGCCGTGGACCGATGTCTACAGCCTGGGGCTGCTGATCCTCGCGGTCGCGCGCGGCGCCGATCTGGGGCTGGGCGGGACCCTGGTCGATGCGGTCGACAAGCGGCGCGCGGGGCTGGACCTGTCCGCCGTGCCGGTGCCGCTGCGCGGCGTGGTCGAACGGATGGTGCGGCCCGACCCGGCGCAGCGGCTGCGCGACATGGATGCGGTGCTGGCGGCGCTCGACGCGGCGGAGGTGCCGGGGGCCGTGCCGACCGGTCTGCCGCAGCGCTGGCTATGGGCGGCGGGTGCGGTGTTGCTCGCCATCGTCGTCGCGGTGGCATTGTTCCTGTCGGGGCGCGGCGGCGGCGATCCTGCCACTGGCGGTGCACCGGTCGTCGTAACGGGCGATCCGGTACAGACTGCGCGTTCGGCGATCGATTCCGCGCTGCCGTCGGTCGGCTGTACGTGGCTCAGCATCACCGACATCGCGGCGGCGGGCGGCGGGGTCGACGTCGCGCTGACCGGCGTGGCAGGCGATCCGGCACAGGCACAGCGTGAGATTACCGAGACGTTGCGCGACCGGGGCATCGCCGCGCGCAAGATGGATTTCGCCGATGTCGCGGTCATCACCCCGGCGGGGTGCGCCGCGCTCGACGCCTATCGCCAGATCCGCGCCAACGGTCCCAACCGGCTGAGCGTGCCGCAGCGCCGGTTCGCGATGCTCCAGCAGGGTGACGGTTCGGCCTATGCGGGGCGGCAGGCGGCCGGCGCGGTCGTCAACATCGACATCGGTGATCCGTCGCTCGACTTCGCGCTGCTGGGGATCGAGCCGTCGGGACGGATCGCGATGCTGATCGAAAACCGCCGTGCCTTTGCGGAAGCGCTGCGTGCATCGCGCAACGAGGTGCCGATCAAGGATTTCGGCAATGATCGCTACCGGTTGCGGATCGATCTCGACCACGCCGGATGGTCGGGGCTGCTGCTGGTGACCGGCAAGGGACCGTTCGAGCCGGCGGTGCTCGCCCCGCCGCTCGGCAGCCGGGGCAGCGACTGGCGCGACAAGGTGGCGACGCTGGCGGGCGAGCGTGGCTGGCGGACCGAGATGATCTGGTTCGAATCGGTCGCGCCGCGCTGAACCTGTTCGTCGGGCCGGCGCGTGGAATGAATGTCGCGGTGTATCAAGGGGCCGTCGGCAAGAGGTGGCCGACGCGGAAATATAGCCTGCGTCCCGGCGGTTACGCTACGAATGGCTGGGTGACACAGTTGCCCGATACCGCGCACTCGTCGACGCAACAGACCTCCGCGCATCCTCGATCGCGCTTTCCTCCATCGTAAAGAGCAGATGCTCCATCACTGCCGAAAGATGCGTGCGCATCGCCGCGCGGGCCGCGGCGGCATCCCGCGCCAGTAGCGCGTCGAGGATCGACCGATGTTCGGCGACGACCGGACGTATTTTGGCGCTGCGGGCCTTTTTGTGCAGCAATGCGCACTCCGGCGACGTCGCACGTATCCGCCACAGATTTTCGATCGTCATGCGGATCGCGGCGTTGTGGGTCGCCCCGGCGATCAGCAGATGAAAGTCGCGATCGGCATGTTCGGTAACCTCGGGAAGCAGGTTTTCCCGGTCCATGCGATCGACCAGCGACGCCAGTTCGGCAAGCTCCCGGTCGCTGATATGGATCGCTGCCAATGCCGCCGCTTCGCCTTCGAACACGATCCGGGCTTCGGTCAGCTCGAACGCTGTGATGGCGAATTCGGGACGGTCGCCGCGATCGGGCCGCGCGCAAACGAACGCACCGGACCCGACCCGAACCTCGATATAGCCCTGTACCTCAAGCGCGATCAGCGCTTCGCGCACGACCGGCCGGCTGACATTATAGTCGATCGACAGTTCCCGTTCGGCCGGCAAGCGGTCGCCGACCGCATAGCGGCCGGAGGACAGGTGGCTGATCAGCTGACGCGCGAGGTGTTGATACAGCCTGCCACCGACCGGCAGGGCCATGCCGCCATTGTCATCGCCCATGGTCATATCGTTGTTCATCACATTCCATGACGGCGGGCCATAACGGCTGGCGTCGTTCGGCCGACCTTACCATGTCGCCCTGCCGACGCCAGCCGCGACCGGCGGCCGTCAGAAGCCTGCCCGCATACGGATACCGCAATAGCGCCGCGAATTGCGTGGCAATAGTTGCACGACCGCCTGCGCATTCGAGTTGCCGGCATATCGCAGCTGCGCGGTCGGAAATGAAGGGGGTGCGGAGGGCGACAAGGCCGGTGAGGCAATGCCGCCCCGGGCGGCGGCAATCCCGGGTAGGACGCACGCGGCGGATGCGCACAGAGCAAGTCGCAGCATCGGATGATCCCCTCCATGAAACGTCGCTTTCGTAACGATCTGTCTTACCAGATCGGATCAAGTTGACTGACCTGTCAACCACCGAATGTTACAACGTCCAGGAAAATCGTTGCGGTTGCTAGGCGTTACCCGGCCTACCGTCCTGTTATCATCACCCGTGATACGGACGGATCAATTTTTCTAATTGGTAAGACCGGTTGCCGATGGATAGGCTCGGACAAAACGGATCGAGGAGCAGGATCATGAAACTGGCAGCCTATACGGTCGCGACGTTGCTGGCGTCGGCCGCGCCGGTGCTGGCGCAAACCGAGCGCGAGGTCGTCCCGCTCGCGCAAGGGTGGCAGTTCAGTCGCGGTGGCGAGGTCGCTCCATCGGCTCCCGAAGCGACCGGGCGCGAATGGCAGCCGGTATCGGTTCCGCACAACTGGAACCGCGTCGGCTATTATGTTCCCAACCCCGAAACCCATATCAACCGCCCCGATACGGTCGATAAATATCAGGGCGTCGGCTGGTATCGGCTGTCATTCACGCCGCCCGCCGGTTTCGCCAAACGACGCGCATTCCTGCAATTCGATGCTGCCAGCCGGACTGCCGAGGTGTGGCTGAACGGCAAGCGCATCGGCGACCATCGCGGCGGCTTTTCGCGGTTCCGGCTGGATGCGACCGACGCGCTGCGGCCGGGACAGGTCAATACGCTGCTGGTGAAGGTGGACAATAGCCAGCCCGACGTCGGCAACTCCACCGCCGACGTGCTGCCGCTAGCCGGCGACTTCTTCGTCCATGGCGGGCTATACCGCCCCGTCAGCCTGATCGCGACCGATCCCGTCCATATCGACATGCTCGATTCCGGTGGCAGCGGCGTCTTTGCCAGCACCCGCTCGATCGCGGCGGACCGCGCCGAAGTCGACGTCCGCGTGCGGTTGCGGAACGACGCCAATCGGCGACAGGCGGCCAACGCGCTGGTCCGGCTGGTCGATGCCGATGGCAAGACAGTGGCCAGCGCAACGCGCCGGATCGCCCTGTCCGCCGACAGCGCGACCGAGGTTGCGCAGACGCTGTCGGTGCCCGACCCGCATCTGTGGAACGGCGTCGCCGATCCGTATCTTCACCGGCTGGTCGTCGACGTGACCACGTCGTCGGGCAAGCTGCTCGACCGCGTCGACCAAGCGTTCGGCATTCGCCAGATGCAGGCGGATGCGACCCGCGGCTTCCTGCTCAACGGCAAGCCGCTGCGCCTGCACGGCGTCGGCTATCATCAGGATCGCGAGGGCAAGGGCTGGGCGGTCGATACGGCCGACATCGAACAGGATTTCGCGATCATGCGCGAAATGGGCGTCAATACGATCCGGCTGACCCATTATCAGCACGGACAGGTGATCCATGACCTTGCCGACCGACACGGCATCATCCTGTGGGACGAAATTCCGCTGGTATCGCGCTGGACGCTGGGCGCGGATCAGGTGGCGACGCCGGCATTGCTGGCCAATGCCCGCCAGCAGCTGCGCGAACTGATCCGGCAGAACGGCAACCACGCATCGGTCTTTACGTGGGGCATCGCCAACGAGGTGGATTTCGGCAAGTCGATCCCGGCGTTCATCTCGACCGCAAAGGACGCGCCGGCCCCCGATCCGTTGCCGTTGCTGCGCGAACTGAACACGCTCGCCAAGCAGGAGGACCCGTCGCGCGCCACGGCGCTCGCGACCTGTTGCGAAGGGCGGCTGGGGGTGTCGGCCGAGGTGCCGGTGACGGCGGTCGCGGCCGATCTGGGCGGTGCCAACCGCTATTTCGGCTGGTATTATGGCGAAGCCGACGATCTGGGGCCGCATCTCGACGCGATGCGCAAGCTCCGGCCCGACCAGCCCTTGTCGGTCACCGAATATGGCGCGGGCGGCGCGACGACGATCCATACCGACAATCCGCTGGGCGGCCGGGTCGACCAGCGCGGGCGCAACCAGCCCGAGGGGTTCGAAACCTATATCCACGAACGCGCATGGGATGCGCTGTCCAAACGGCCCTATCTGTGGGCGACGTGGCTGTGGAACTCGTTCGATTTCGCCACCACCGTCCGGCGCGAAGGGGATGCGATCGACGTCAATACCAAGGGTCTGGTCACCTATGACCGCAAGATCCGCAAGGACGCCTATTATTTCTACAAGGCGAACTGGAACGACGCGCCGACCGTCCATGTCAACGGCCGCCGCTATGTCGACCGCGCCTATCCCGCGACCGACGTGCGTGTCTATTCGAACGCGCCGCGCACCGAACTCAGCCTCAATGGCCGCGTCATCGGCACGATGGCCGATTGCGCGCAGAAGACCTGCGTGTGGGAGAAGGTAGCGCTGACCGTCGGCACCAACCGCATCGTCGCACGCGGTCTGTTCGCGAACGGCGCGCAGGAGGACGCCGTCGAATGGCGGCTGGCGCCCGAAGCGCTCTCGACGATCCGGATCGACAGCGGCGCGCTGGTCGCGCCCGAGGTTGCTGGCAAGCGCTATGGCTCGGACGATTTCTTCGATGGCGGCAAGGTGGGCGAGGTCAACGCCTATTCGGGCTATGGCCCGCGTCCGACGCCGAAGGTCGTGACCGGGACGACCGAAGCGCCGGTCGTCGAAACCTATCGCGAAGGACGCTTCGCGTATCGCGTGCCGCTGGCCGATGGCAATTACAAGGTTGCGCTGACCTTTGTCGAACCGTCGCTCGAGGCAGGCGCGCGGCAGTTCGACGTCACCGCCAATGGCCGGCGGGTCATCGCCGCGCTGGACGTGGCGGCGGCGGCGGGCGGATCGCTGAAGGCCATCACCCGCACGGTGCCGGTACGGCTCAAGGGTGGTCAGCTTGAACTGGCATTCGTGCCCGTCAAGGGCGACTCGATCGTTTCCGCCATCGAGATCACGCGATGACGCCGAAATGGCGGAGCTGGCGCGACATTCCGTTGCGCTGGAAACTGATCGGGCTGGTGACGCTGGGGACGATCCTCAACTATCTTGCCCGGTCGACGCTGTCGGTCGCGGCACCGCAGCTCAAGACCGAGTTCGGCATGTCGACCGAGCAATATAGCTGGGTCGTGCTGTCGTTTCAGGCCAGCTACACCGTGATGCAGACGGTCGCGGGCGGGGTGCTCGACGCGCTGGGCACGCGGCTGGGCTTCTTCCTGTTCGCGGTCGGCTGGGCATTGGCGAACATGGCGCACGCGCTGGCGACGGGCTGGCCCAGCCTTGCCGCGTTCCGCGCGCTGCTGGGGGCGAGCGAGGCGGCGGCGATCCCGGCGGGTGCCAAGACGGTGTCGGAATGGTTTCCGCCGCGCGAACGGTCGCTGGCGACCAGTGTGTTCCAGATGGGCACCAGCGTCGGCAACATGATCGCCCCGCCGCTGGTCGCCTTCTGCATCCTGGCGTGGAACTGGCAGGCGGCGTTCATCGTGACCGGCGCGCTCAGCCTGATCTGGGCGGCGCTGTGGTTCTGGGCCTATCGCAGCCCGGCGGATCATCCCGCGCTGAGCGAAGCGGACCGTGCGGTGCTGGTCGCCGCGCGAAGCGAGGACGTCGAGGCGAAGCCGACGACGCGGACCGCGCTGCTAAAAAGCCGCGCCTTCTGGGGCATCGCCGTGCCGCGGTTCCTGGCCGAACCGGCGTGGCAGACGTTCAACTTCTTCATCCCGCTGTACCTCGTCTCGGTCTGGAACCTCGACCTGAAGAGTATCGCGCTGTGGGCGTGGATGCCGTTTCTGGCCGCCGATGTCGGCAGCCTTGCGGCGGGTGTTCTGCCGACCTGGCTGATGAACCGGGGCGTGCCGCTGGTCGCGTCGCGCAAGATCACGATGACCGTCGGCGCCCTGTGCATGATCGGCCCGGCGTGCATCGGTCTGGCCGGATCGCCGGGCGTCGCGATCGCTTTGTTCTGTGTCGGCGGGTTCGCCCACCAGATGTTGAGCGGCGCGCTGATTACCCTGTGCGCCGACATGTTCGACAGCCGGACGGTCGGCACGGCGAGCGGCATGGCCGGCACCTCCGCATGGGTCGGCGGCATGTTGTTCACGCTGCTGATCGGACAGAGCGCGGATGCGTGGGGCTATGACCCGCTGTTCGCGGCGCTGGCGGCGCTCGATCTGGTCGCGGCGGCGGTGTTGTGGAGCCTGTTGCGCGCACGGTCGCGCCCCGCTCCGGTTCTTTGAGAAAGGCGGATACGCGTGTTGATGACTCAGACGATGCGCTGGTTCGGGCCGAAGGACCCGGTCCGGCTGCGCGACATACGACAGGCCGGGGCGACCGGGATCGTCACCGCGCTGCACGAGGTGCCGAACGGCGCGATATGGGAGCAGGCAGCGATCGCCGCACGCAAGGCGATGATCGAGGACGCGGGCCTCGAATGGCGCGTGGTCGAAAGCCTGCCGGTCGATGAAGGGATCAAGACCCGCTCGGCCGACTGGGACCGGCTGATCGATCATTATCGCCGCAGCCTGACCAATCTCGCGGCGTGCGGCATCGATGTCGTGACCTACAACTTCATGCCGCTGCTCGACTGGACCCGCACCGATCTGGCGTGGGAGCTGCCCGACGGCGCGCGTGCGCTGCGGTTCGAAGCGGTGGCGGTCGCGGCCTACGACCTGTTCATCCTCAAGCGACCCGGCGCTGAGGCGAGCTATTCCGATACCATGCGCGCGGCGGCGCAGGCGCGCTATGCGGCGATGGACGAGGGCAGCCGGATCGCGCTGGAACGCACGATCATCGCCGGTCTGCCGGGCAGCGAGGAGGGGTTCACGTCGCCGCAATTCCTGACAGCGATCGACACCTATGCCGGGATCGACGCGACGCGGCTGCGCGACAATCATGTCGCGTTTCTGGAGGCGGTGTGTCCGCTGGCCGACGATCTCGGCATCCGGCTGGTCGTGCATCCCGACGATCCGCCCTTCCCGATCTTCGGCCTGCCGCGCGTGGTGAGCACCGAGGCGGATGTCGCCGACCTGTTCGCGCGGGTGCCCAATGCGTCGAACGGCCTGTGCTTCTGCACCGGATCGTTCGGGGTTCGCGCCGACAACGACCTGCCCGGCATGGTCGACCGGCTGGGCAGCCGGATCGGCTTCCTCCACCTGCGATCGGTCCAGCGCGAGGCGGATGGCGCTTTCCACGAAGCCGAACATCTGGGCGGCGATGCCGGCATGGCGGCGGTGGTGGGGGCGGTCCATCGCCTGTCGACCCGCGAAGGACGCAGCATTCCGATGCGGCCCGATCATGGGCATCAGATGCTGGACGACCTCCATCGCACCACCAACCCGGGCTATTCGCTGCTCGGGCGGATGCGCGGGCTGGCGGAACTGCGCGGCCTCGAACGCGGCATCGCGCATCGGGCGGCATCGGCATGAGGGTTCCGCAAGCGACCATTTGCCCACCGCTGCCCAGACCGTCGCGGGCATGTCGGGCATGAACGGGCGCGTCGTCTGCTTTGGCGAATTGCTGCTGCGCCTCGCCGCGCCGGATCGCGGGCATCTGTTCCAGACCGCGCGGCTGGACGCGCATTTCGGCGGCGCGGAGGCCAATGTCGCGGTCGCGCTGGCGCGGATCGGCGTACCCGCATCGGTCGTGACGTCCCTGCCGCACGGCCCGGTCGGCGATGCCGCGCTGGAGACGGTCCGTGCCGCCGGGGTGGACGTCGGCGGCGTGCGCCGGGCCGATGGACGGCTGGGCCTGTATTATTTCTCCCCGCCCAGCGGACCGCGCGGTGCGCATATCGTCTATGACCGGCTCGACAGCGTGTTCGCGACCGCCGCAGCGGACGCCTATGACTGGCCGAGGCTGCTGGACGGTGCGGCATGGCTGCATCTCTCCGGCATCATTCCCGCAATCGGTCCGGGCGCGGCAGCCCTGTCGTTGGCGGCGATCGCGGCGGCACGGGCGGCAGGGGTCGGCGTGTCGTTCGACGGCAATTTCCGCGCGAGCATGTGGGCGCGGTGGTGCGCGGACCCGGCCCCGATCCTGATCGACCATGTGGCACAGGCCGACCTGTTGATCGGCAATCACCGCGACATCGCGCTGTTGCTGAAAGAACCGCATGACGGCGATACGCCCGAGGCCCGCCGCCGCGCGGCACTCGCCGCCTTTGCGCGGTTTCCGGCGCTCCGGACGATCGCCTCGACCGACCGCCGGGTCGTCGACGCCGATACGCATCGCCTGTCGGCGCGTATCGACCGGCGCGACGACGCGTTCGAAACCGATCCGGTCACGGTCGGCGGGATCGTCGACCGGATCGGGACGGGCGATGCCTATGCCGCCGGCGTGCTGGCCGGGATCGCGACCGGACCGGAGCGCGCGGCACGGACCGGCCTCGCGCTGGCGGCTCTGAAACACGCGACCTTGGGCGATCACAGCCGATCGACCGCAGCGGACATTGCCGCCTTTTCCACCGCCGCCACCGACGTTCGCCGCTAAGCTATTTGCGGAATCGATCGCGGATCACAAAATCAAACGATTTTCTAAGGGGTCGTCACTGGAGTAATTCTGCGCGGACAAAGGACGGCCACAGGGTCGCGTGGAGGGGTTGTGGAAGCGCAGAAGATTCTCGTGATCGGCGGCGGCATTGGCGGACTCACCGCGGCCATCGCACTTCGTCGTGACGGCCATCGCGTCGACATCATCGAACGCGATCCGAACTGGGCGGTGTACGGGGTCGGCATCATCCAGCAGGCGAACGTCGTGCGGGCGATGGACCAGTTGGGCCTGCTCGACGACTATCTGTCGGCCGGCGTCGGCTTCGACGCGGTCGAAATCTTCATCCCCAGCGGACAGAAGGTGGCGCGCGTGCCGTCGCCACGGCTGGTCGAAGGGCGTCCGGCCAATGTCGGGATCGGTCGGCCGGCGCTGCACAAGGTGCTGGGCGATCGCGCGATGGCGGCGGGGGCGGATGTCCGGCTGGGCGTGACCGCAACCGTGCTCGACGATGACGGCGACGGCGTCGACGCGACGTTTTCGGATGGCAGCCGCAGCCGGTACGACATGGTGATCGGCGCGGACGGCGCCTATTCGCAGACCCGCGCGCTGATCCTGCCCGATGCGCCGCACCCGGCCTTCACCGGGCAGGCGGTGTGGCGCTACAATCTGCCCCGCCTGTCCGGCATGGACGCGTTGCAGGTCTATAACGGACCGACCGGGGTCGGGCTGGTGCCGATTTCCGACGACGTCATGTACCTGTTCGCCACCACCTGCGAACCGGACAATCCGTTCCACGATACCGAAGGGCTGGCGGCCAAGATGCGCGCCAAGCTGGCCGGAGCCGCCCCGGCGATCCGCACGCTGGCCGAAGCGATCACCGACGATGCCGGTGTCGTCTACCGGCCGTTGGAGGCGCTGTTGGTCGACGGGCCATGGCATCGCGGGCGGATCGTCCTGCTCGGCGATGCCGTCCATGCGACCACCCCGCATCTGGGGCAGGGCGCGGGCATGGCGATCGAGGATGCGATCGTGCTCGCCGACGAACTCGCGCGGCACGACGATCTCGAAAATGCCTTCACCGCCTATCGCGACCGGCGGTTCGATCGCTGCGCCTATATCGTCCGGGCGAGCCTGGCGATCTGCCACGGCCAGATCGGGCAGGGACCGCCGGTCGACAATGCCGAAGCCACCCGCGCCATGTTCGCGCGCGTTGCCGAACCCATCTGATCTCTTGTCTGTCGAGGAATCCCAGCGATGACCCGCGTTACCGAAATCCGTTATGTCGGCTATGGCGTCGCCGATCTTGCCGCCGAAACCGCCTTCTACCGTGACGAATGGAAGCTGGTCGATGCCGGCGAACGGGACGACATGGTCCATTTCGCGGCGGACGGGCATGACGAAGCCTATGTCGTCCGCCTGCGTCAGGACGATGCCAACCGTGTCGACGTGATCGCGCTGGCCGCCGACAGCGACGGCGATGTCGATGCGTTGCATGACAAGGTCGTGGCGGCGGGCTGCCGGATCATCTTCGCGCCGCGTCCGCTCGATACGCTGGGCGGCGGATATGGCTTCCGCTTCTTCTCGCCCGATGGCCTGCCGTTCGAGATTTCGGCCGGCGTGGAGCGCCGCACGCCGCGCGAACTGACGCGGTGGGAGGGGATTCCGCAGAAGATCAGCCATATCGTGCTGCACTCGCCCGACCATAAGGCGATGGTCGCCTTCTTCGTCGACGTGCTGGGCTTCCGCGTGTCCGACTGGCTCGGCGACTTCATGTGCTTCCTGCGCTGCAACAGCGCGCATCACCGGCTCGCGCTGCTGCCCGGACCCGCCTGCCTCAACCATGTCGCCTATGACATGCTGACGCTGGACGACATGATGGCGGGCATCCGCCGGCTGAAGAAGGCGGGAACCGACATCCGCTGGGGACCGGGCCGGCACACGGCGGGCAACAACACCTTCAGCTATTTCACCACGCCCAACAACTTCGCGGTCGAATACAGCTCCGAACTGGAGCATGTCGATTTCGACGGCCATGTCGATCGGGTGCACGCGCCGGGACCGACGACGATGGACCAATGGGGCATCGGTGTCGGCGGTCCCAACACCATGCCGCATCCCAAGCCCGACCCCTGCCTGTTCGTCGCGGCGGAGGTCTGATCCGTGGCGCTGTTCGAATATTTCCCGAACTATATCTGGAACCTGTCGGTCGCGATCGCGCTGGAAAGCGGGGGCCGCATCGGCGAGATCGTCGATATGTGCCAGCCGATCCGCGATGCGGCGGCGGGCGGGTCGGACGCCGGCACGCCGCAATTCATGGCGCAATGGGTCGCGATGGGCGACCGGCTGATCGGGCTGGCGGACGAGGACGAGGCCGCCGGCCATGGTTTCTCTGCGGCGGCCAAGCTCGACCGCGCCTCGCTCTATCTGCTGGTCGCCGAACGGATGCAGGCGCATGGGTCGGCCGGACGCCGCGAAACCTATGCCCGTGCGCTGGACGCCTTCGCCCGCGCCACCCGGTTGGGCCATATCGCCCGCGAACGGGTCGACATCCCGCTGGCACGCGGCACCATGCCCGCGCTCTATACCCGCGCGCCGGGCAACGGGCCGCATCCGGTGGTCGTCTATTGCAACGGCCTCGATAGCTGCAAGGAACTGCTCTACTGGTCGCGCCTGCCCGAGGCGCTGGCGCAGCGCGGCATCTCGACCCTGTGCGTCGACCAGCCGGGATCGGGGGAGGCGCTGCGGTTGCAGGACCTTCCGGTCGATCCGCATAGCGAAAACTGGGCGTCGAAGGCCGTCGACTGGCTGGAGGCGCAGGACGATGTCGACGCCAAGCGGATCGGTATGACCGGCATTTCGCTGGGCGGTCATTTCGCGCCCCGTGCGGTGGCGTTCGACCCGCGCTTCGCCAGCGGCGCGGTGTGGGGCGCGAACCATAACTGGGCCGAGGTGCAGCAGAAGCGGTTGCGGCGCGAGGGCGAAAATCCGGTCCCGCATTACTGGCAGCATGTGATGTGGGCGTTCGGCGCCAGCGACATGGACGATTTCCTCATCAAATCGAACGACATGACGCTGAACGGCGTGATGGAGCGGATCGAGGTTCCGTTCCTCGTCACCCATGGCGAAAAGGACCGCCAGATCGCGCTCGATTATGCGCATCAGAGCCGCGACCAGCTGGTCAACAGCCCGAAGGTCGGCTTCAAGATCTTCACCGCACGCGAGGGCGGGGTCGAGCATGTCGGGGCCGATAATATGAGCTATGGCCGCGACTATATCGCCGACTGGTTCGCCGATACGCTGGGCGGTCGCGCGGGATGACCGCGCCGGCGGCGGTTCGCCGGGCCGCCTATATCGCGACGGAACGCCGGATCAGCATCGCCGTGAACGCGGTGCTGAGTCTGGTCTTCTTCCTCCTCGTCATCGGCCTGCCGACGCCGGTGCCGGTGCCGGGCATGACCGGCTATGCGGTCGATTTCGTGCCGCAGAGCTTCATGATCGCGCTGATGTCGACGCTGGTGCCGGGACTGCTGACCGCGGCGCGCATTCGCGCCGGTCGCATCCTCGGGTCGGCGGAGGCGGGCGGTTCCACCGTGCTGCGTGCCCTGCTGACCGCCATTATCGCGGCGCTGGCCGGTGGCGTCGTGGCCGCGGGCCTGCTGGCGAGTGGCGTCGCGACCCTGCCGCTCGTTCCCGCACTGATCGCAAAGATATTGTACGGCGCCGTGCTGGCCTGGGTCGTCACTCCGATCGGCCTGCGGCGCGCGCTGCGTTCGACCGAGCTTGCCTGACTGCCCGAGGAGTTGCGATGTCCCGCCGCCTGATAGACCTGTCGATCACGCTCGACCCCGACGTCATCACCGATCCGCCGTTCATGCGGCCCCGGATCGATTATCAAAGCCATGCCGAAACCGTGGCCGAGGTGCAGAATTTCTTTCCCGGCCTGACCGCGGAGCAGATTCCCGGCGGGCTTGGCTTCGCCGCGTCGGAAACGCTGACGCTGACGACGCACAACGGGACGCATCTCGACGCGCCGTGGCATTATCACCCGACGCAGGACGAAGCATTGGCGGATGGCGGGAAACCGGCGATGACCATCGATGAAGTGCCGCTCGACTGGTGTCTGCGTCCCGGCGTGAAGCTCGACTTCCGGCATTTCCCCGACGGCCATGTCGTCACCGCCGACGAGATGGCGGCGGCGTTCGATGCGATCGGCTATACGGTCCGGCCGTTCGACATCGTCCTGATCAACACCGCCGCCGGCGCGGCGCTGGGCGGGCCGGACTTTCTCGCGAAGGGGTGCGGCGTCGGCTACGACGCGACGATGTGGCTGACCACGCGCGGCGTGCGGGTGACCGGGACCGATGCGTGGAGCTGGGACGCGCCCTTCGGTGCGACCGCCCGCCGCGTGGCGGAAACGGGCGACACCTCGCTGATCTGGGAGGGGCACAAGGCCGGTCGCGACATCGGCTACTGCCACATGGAAAAGATGACCAATCTCGACCAACTGCCCGACACCGGCTTCACCGTCTCCTGCTTCCCGGCAAAGGTGAAGCGCGGATCGGCGGGCTGGACCCGGGCCGTCGCGATATTGGAGGACGCGGCATGAAGCTCGCTACCCTCGCCGACGGCAGCCGCGATGGCGCGCTGATCGTCGTCGCCGATGACGGGTCGCGCTATTTGTCCGCCGAAGCAATCGTCGCGACCCTGCAAGGCGCGCTCGATGCGTGGGACCGGCACGAACCGGCGCTGTCCGCGCTTGCCGCCCGACTGGCGCAGGGGGAGGGCGAGGACCTGTCGCCGGCGACGCCGCTGCTCGCGCCGCTCCCGCGCGCATGGCAATGGCTCGACGGGTCGGCCTTTCCGACGCACGGCGCGCTGATGCAGCGCGCCTTCGGTCATGATCCGATCGAAACCGACCGCCCGCTAATGTATCAGGGCATGTCGCACCGCTTTCTGGCGGGATGGGAGGATGTTCCGTTCCCGTCCGAAGCCGATGGCATCGATTTCGAAGGCGAGTTCGGCGTCGTCACCGGCGACGTGCCGATGGGCTGTTCGGCCGCCGAAGCGCTGGCCCATATCCGCCTGATCGTGCAGATCAACGACTGGTCGCTGCGCGCGATCGCCCCGATCGAGATGAAGACCGGCTTCGGCTGGGTGCAGGCCAAGCCCGCGTGCAGCATGGCACCGTTCGCGGTGACGCCCGATGCGCTGGGCGATGCGTGGCGCGACGGTCGCGTCTGCCTGAAACTGCGGGTCGAGGTGAATGGCCATTGGTTCGGCGAACCGGACGGTGCGGCGATGGCGGTCGGGTTCCACGATCTGATCGCCCATGCCGCCCGGTCGCGCGACCTGCCCGCCGGTACGATCATCGGATCGGGTACCGTGTCGAACGCCGACCATGCGGAGGTCGGTTCGACCTGTCTGTCCGAACGCCGTGCGATCGAGATGATCGAACGGGGCGGAGCGGTCACGCCCTTCCTGTCGTTCGGCGACCGGGTGGCGATGATCGCCGAACCTTTCGGTCGTATCGATCAGCAGGTGGTCGCCGCGCCCCGGCGCTGACCGGCGTATCGGACAGGAGAAAGGCCGCGGTCCCCATCGGGATCGCGGCCTTTTTCACGTTCGGGAAAGAGGCGCTTCAGAAACCGAAGCGCATGCCCACCCGGTACGACCGGCCGAGCAGGTCGTAATAGGCATTGTTGTTGATCGCCGGCAGCGGTGGCGCCTTGTCGAACACGTTGTTGACCGTCACGAACAGTTCCGACCGCGTTCCGCCAAAGGCGAAATCGTAGCTGGCTCCGAGGTTGAGATAGGCGACGGCCGGGATGATATTGTCGTTGATGCTGTTGAACAGCGCGGGGCTATACCCTGCCTGATCCGGCCCGATCAGCGCGTTGTTCTGCCGGCTGCGGCTGATGTAGCGGAGCTGCGCGTTGATATCGAACCTGTCGACCCGGTAATCCAGCGTCGTGTTCACGCTCCAGCTCGGCAGGCCGGCGGTGCCGCCGAACAGCGCGCCGGTCTGTCCCGCCCGGTCGACGCCGTTGGGATAGAGGATCGAGACGTCGGTCGACGCGCGATATTCGATGACGTGCGTCGCCTGGCTGGTGAAGGACAGGCGGCCCGGCAGGTTGGCGCTGATCTCGCTCAGCGGCTGGACATAGGACAGCGCGAGGTCGATGCCCTTGGTCTTGAACTCGGCGAAATTCGCGTTCGCCGAATTGACGCTCAGAATGCGCCCGCCCACCAGATCGTTGTTCGCGAAGGTGATCAGCTGGCAATAGGGATTGCCCGCCGCCGCCGTGCCGCTGCCCAGACAATTCTGGATCACCGAACCCTGGCCCAGCGCGCCGATCGCGTTGGTCAGCTTGATCCGGTAGAAATCGACCGAGAATTGCAGCCGGGGAATGAAGCGCGGCTGGAACACTGCGCCTGCCGTCAGCGTCCGGCTGATTTCGGGCTTCAGCGCGGTGCTGCCGCCGGTGAACACGTCGATGAAATAGGCCGGTTGGTTGACGAAGGCGGGGCGCACGTCGCTCGCCGCGCCGTTGGTCAGCGGCTGCGGGACGGTAGCCACGTTCGGCGTGAACAGTTCGGGCAGCGAGGGTGCACGAATGTCACGCGACAGGGTACCGCGCAGCAGGATGTCGCGGACCGGCTTCCACGTCAGGCCCGTCTTCCACGTTGTGACCGATCCGGAAATGCTATAGTCTGTGACGCGGGCGGCACCGTTGAAGTCCATCTTGCCGACGCCGCTATCCTCGGCCAGCAGCGGCACGATCAGTTCGACATAGGCTTCCTTCACATTCTGGCTGGCGAAGGGGAAGTTGCGCGGCGCGCGCGAATTGAGCGCCCCCGACTGGCTGAGCGCGTCGACCGTCGTTTCCAGCGTCTCGCGGCGATAATTGCCGCCGATGCCGACCGATACCGGCCCGGCCCACAGCGAGAAGGGTTCGCCGTTCACATTGGCGGTGACCTCGGTCAGCGTGCCGATGGTGCGCGCGTCGCTGCGGCCGAACGCATAGGCATAGGCGCCGGGCGACAGTTCGGCGCGGCCGAGGATGTTGATCGGCTGGCAGCCATTGGTCGGCGCGCCGAGCGTCGAGCGGCAGGCGAGCGATCCGATCGCCAGTCCCGAATTGCCGCGATTGGCGGCCGTCACCTGCACGACGTCGATCGCGTTGAGGAAGCGGGCGGTGATCGCCGAATTCTCGATCGCCTGGCTGCTTTCGTTGCGCCCGTAATTGGCGCCGATGTCCCAGCGCCAGCTATCCCCGAACGATCCGCGCAGGCCGCCAGCGATCCGCGACGTCTGGTTGCGGATGTCGAGCCGGGGCGGGCCGAAATCATTGCCGAGATAGCCGATGCTCAGCCCCTGTGTCGGCATCAGCGCCAGCTGCGCCGGGGTCAGCGCCTGTCGCAGGTAGAAATTGTCGGGACGGAAGGTCAGGAAGCTGGTGGTGCCGCCGGTCGCGGCGCGCAACTGTGCCGAGACGTTGCTGGTCCGCGTATCCGAATAGAGCGGTTCGACCCATGCCTCGACTCCGCCACCGACGTCGTAGGTGACATGGGCAAGCAGGTTGAATCGGCGGCTTTCGGGGCGCAGCACCTGATATGGATTGACGTTCGATCCGCCGATCATCGAGGTGCCGATCAAGCCCTGATACAAGCCGGCATCCAGCGGTGCCGTGGTGACGCCGTTGGGGCCGACCACGAATTGCAGGTTGCGCAGCGCCGCGGGATTGCTCGACACGGTCGGCGTAATCAGCCCGCCGGGCGTCAGCGTCCCGAACAGGACATTGTCGGACACCAGTGCCGAGGGAAGGCCCGCCGGTCGATTGGCGGTCAGCGTGACCAGGCTGGCATTGCGCCGACCCCATTCGCGTTCGGTGTTGAACAGGCCGGTGCCGGTGTTACGGTTATATTCGAACCCGACGACCAGATGCCCGCGATCGTCGTCGAACCCGGTGCCGCCGGCGAGCGATCCGAAAATGTCCTTCGCATCGCCATAGCGGGTCTGGCCATATTGCAGCGTGCTCTTGATCCCCTTCAGCCGGGTGTTGATCTGCAGGTTTACGACGCCCGCGACGGCGTCGGACCCATAGGCCGCCGATGCGCCGCCGGTGACGACGTCCACCTTGCTCAGCAAGGCGCTGGGGATGATGTTCAGGTCGGGTACGCCCGCGATGCTCTGGCCGGGTACGGTAACGCCGGGCAGCCGCATCCGGTCGAGCAGGACCAGCGTCCGCACCGGGGTCAGCCCGCGCAGGTCGACATTGTTGGCGCCGACATTGCCGATGCCGCCCGATTCCGGAGCCGCCGTGCGGCGGAACGACGGAACTTCGTTCAGCACGTCGGCGACGTTGACCGCGGCGCGCTGTTCGAGCGTCGCGGCGCCGACCACCGTGGTCGGGGTGGGGGCGGTGAAGCCCGCGCGATCGATACGCGATGCGGTGACGACGATTTCAGCGGCTTCGTCGTCGGTCGGGGCGTTGGTGCCGTCCGGTGCCAGTGCGACCACCGGCCCGGCAGGACCGGTCGGTGCCTGTCCCGCATCGGCGGTGGCGTCCGGTACGGTCGTCGGTGATGCCGCGGTCTGGGCGGTGGCGGTACCGGCCAGGGAAATTACGCCGGCAGATGCAAGCAGCCACGAAGCGTAGCGCATATCGATCCCCTCCAATGGTCGGCCTCTTCGGGCCTTCAGATGGAGCGATATGACCAGATGGTCCGCACTCTATCAAATTGATTGAACTGATCGTTTGGCATTAGATATTTTGCTAGTCGGCGGGCGCGGAGGCGATCGTGTCGGCAGCGCCTTCGAGCCGGGCGCGGATCGTCGCCGGATTGGCGGTGGGCAGGTCCGCCGTGATCCGGATGGCGTCGATCAACCAGCGTAGCCCCGGATCGGACAGCCGGGTGCGATGATATTGCGCCATTTCGTGCATCGTCGGAAAGGCAAAGGGCAAGGGCGCGTACCGGATCGGAAGATAGGCCGCCATGACCCGCGCCAGCCGCAGATGCATCATCGCGAGGCGATGGGTGCCGCGCAGCAGCCACGGCACGGTCGTAAAGGACGATGTGACCGATTCGATCCGTCGCTGGTGGCCGAGCGAGGAGATATGCTGGTCGGCAAACGTCATTTCCCGATGCGGGCCGATCGCGACCGCGACATGCCCGGCCGACAGGAACGCATCGATATCGATCGGGCGGTCGAACGCCGGATTTTCGGCCCATCCGGCAACGACGATCTCCTCTTCGAACAGCTGTTCGGTCGGATGATCGGGCTGCATGAACTCGCGCGGGCTGATCATGAGGTCCAGTTCGCCGATCCGCAGTGCCTCGCGCGCGCCGTCATCGGGGGGAATGAAGTCCAATCGCACATTGGGCGCGGAGACCGACAGCGCCTCGACAAGCGGCGCCAGCACCGCCGCGACGATATAGTCCGACGCCACGATCCGGAACAGCCGCCGGGTGGTCGCCGGATCGAAGCCGCGCGACGTCTGCAACACCGCATCGGTCGCGTTCAGGAAATTGGCGAGTTCGGCATGCAGTTGCTCGGCGAAGACCGTCGGGCACATGCGGCGACCGTCCGACACGAGCAGCGGGTCGCCGAAATAGTCACGCAACTGGCTGAGGGCAGCGCTGAGCGCGGACTGGGTCAGGCTCAGCCGTTCGGCGGCGCGGCTGACATTGCGCGTTTCCATCAGCACGTCGAGCGCATGCAGCAGGTTGAGATTCAGTCCCTTGTAACGCATCGTGCCGCCGCTCCCGCTCCCCGACCGGCTTCGTTGCCGAACAGGCAGGCTATTCCCGATTTCGATGGATCACCAAGGATTTAATTTGTTTCGTTGTTACGCTCCGCCTGCCTAGGATCGTCGAGGAGATGAAACAGGGCCGGCCGCGCGATGGGAGCTTCAGGGCTTTACGGCACGGCACGGACCCGATCGGGAGATGGACGATGAGGATCAGCCTGCTTCGCAACTATGCCCTGTCGCTGGCCGCATCCTCTTTCGCGCTGTCCGCTATCCCGGCCGTCGCGCAATCATCGCCTCTGGTGACGATCGACAGCGGCCGGGTCGAAGGATCGCGGCTCGGATCGGGTGTCGACGCGTATCTAGGCATTCCCTATGCGGCCCCGCCGGTGCGCGGCTTGCGCTGGCGCGATCCGCAGCCGGTGGCGCGGTTCGAGCGGACCTTTCATGCCGATCGCTTCGCACCCCAATGCCCGCAACCGGGCCGTTCCGCCATGGCGAACCAATATTCGGGCGCGGAGGCGACCAGCGAGGACTGCCTGTACCTGAACGTCTGGGCGAAGCCCAGGCTGCGCAAGGCGCCGGTGGTCGTGTATCTGCATGGCGGCGCATTCTTCATCGGGTCGGCATCGATGCCGATTTATGGCGGGGAAGGGGTGGCGCGTCGCGACGCGGTGTTCGTCAACCTGAACTATCGGCTGGGCGTATTGGGCTTCCTGTCGCATCCCGAACTGACGCGGGAATCAGCCCATGCCAGTTCCGGCAATTACGGCTTTCTCGACCAGATCGCGGCGCTGCAATGGGTCCGGCGGAACATCGCGGCGTTCGGCGGCGATCCCGACAATGTGACGATCGTCGGCCAGTCGGCGGGATCGATGTCGGTGCTGGCGCTACAGGCCAGCCCCTTGGCGAAGGGGTTGTTCCACCGTGCGGTCGGCATGAGCGGCGCGGCGATCGCCGCCAGCGGGCCGTTCGCGCTCCGCCCGCTGGCACAGGGCGAAGCCGAGGGCGTGAAGTTCCAGCAGCTGGTCAAGGCAGCCAGTCTGAACGACATGCGCAACCTGCCGGTCGACCGCCTGACCGTCCCGCGCACGCCCGGCGCGCCGATGATCGGGGCGTTGCAGGACGGCTATGTCCTGCCGCAGCCGGTGGCGGCGATCTTCGCGGCGGGCAGGCAGAACGACGTGCCGCTGCTGCTCGGCTTCGCGCGGGACGAGGCGCTGGGCGGTTTCGGATCGGTCGCGACGCTCGCCGAGTATCGGGCGAAGGCGGCGGAGCGCTTCGGCGATCGCGCGGCACGGTTCCTGGCGCTCTACCCCGCCGCGACCGATGCCGAAGCACAGGCGATGGCGCGCATGGCGGACCGCGACGCATCGATCGTCGCGCCCATGCGGCAATGGGCGGAGGGGCAGGGACTGCGTGGCAAGGCGTCGGTATATAGTTATATGTTCGCGCATCCGCACAGCTATGTGCCGGGCGTGACGTTCAGCGACCTCGATCCGGCAACCGCCGGTGCCTATCACACGTCCGAAGTGCCGTTCTGGCTCGACACGCTCGACAGCTTCAACCGCTTCCGCCCGACGCGCGCATGGACGGCGGCCGACCGCCGGCTGAGCGATCGCATGACCGACGCGCTGGTGGCCTTCGCCCGCAACGGGAAGCCCGATACGGCGGCGATGCACTGGCCTGCGTTCGCCGGGCGTCAGCCGCAGCTGATGGAGCTGAATACCACCACCCGCCCGACACCATGGCCGGATGCCGCACGACTGGCATTCCTTGCCGCCGATCCGATCGTCCCGGCAGCACCCAAACCGGTTCGGGACTGATGCGCAGGATGGTTTCCCGCCGGGAGCGATCGGCCGGGCGGGAAACCTTGATCCTAGTGCCGGGGCTGTTGTGCGATGCGACGGTCTGGACGCATCAGCTGCGCGCGCTGGGCGTCGATTATGACGTCCGCGTGCCCGATTTGCGCATGCTCGCCAGTATCGATGCGATGGCGGATGCGTTGCTGGCGCAGGCGCCGGCACGGTTTTCGATCGCCGGCCATTCGATGGGCGCTCGCGTCGCGTTGGCGGTGGTCGCACGTGCCCCCCATCGCGTCCGGCGGCTTGCGTTGCTCGATACAGGTGTTCACCCGCCGAACCCGGCCGAGGCCGGGCGGCGCAAGATATTGACCGATCTGAGCGAGCAACAGGGCATGCGCGCGCTGGCGGATGCCTGGCTGCCGCCGATGGTGGCCGAGGGGCGGCTGGCGGCGGACCCGGCACTCGCTGCGGCGCTGTACGCGATGGTCGAGCGGATGACGCCCGCGATCCATCGCAATCACATCGCGGCGTTGCTCGGGCGCCCGGATGCGGCCGCGGGGCTGTCCGTCATCCGCTGCCCGGTCCTGATCGGCGTGGGGTGCGACGATCGCTGGAGTCCGCCCGCGCAGCATGAACCGATTGTCGCCGCGATCCCGGGTGCACGCTATGTCGTCTTCGCGGACAGCGGTCACATGGCACCGATGGAGGCACCCGACGCCGTCACGCAGGCGCTACGCGAATGGATGGCCATTCCGGTCGTCAGGAGACCGCTCTCGCCATCGCGGCGAGTTTCGTGACGGCGTTCATGCTGCGAGCCGTCGCCTATTGCGGAAGGACGTTTCTCAGGTGCGAGGTCGACGATCGTTGCTATGCGCGATCGGAGAAGATGGTGCCCAGGGACGGGATCGAACCGCCGACACTGCGATTTTCAGTCGCATGCTCTACCAACTGAGCTACCTGGGCACACCCGGATGTCCGGGGGAGCGCGCCTGTTAGCGGTGCGAATCGTCGCTGTCCAGCCCGGTTTCACCTTTTTCGTCGGACGATGCGGCCGGACCCGGAATCCGGTATCCCTCCCCCATCCAGTTGAGCATGTCGCGGTCGCGACAGCCCCGGCTGCAAAAGGGGCGATAGGCGGCGTCCGTCGGGGCGGAACACAGCGGGCAGTTGTTACGGGAAGCGGGCCTGGACATGTCCCGCCGATATGGCGAGGCCGGCGTCGCCCCGCAAGGCGAGGGTGGTGCCGAGCGTGCGTTCGACCGCCTGTACCCAGTCGGGCCGCGCGGTGATGGCGGCGATGATAGCGGGATGGGCGGTAAGGGTGCGTTCGCCGCTGCCGCGGTCGCGCTCCGCCTGACGCAGCAGCGCGCGGGCATGGGCGGGGACGTGGGCGAACAGTTCGGGCAGCGACGCGCGGCTGCGGCGGCGGACGATCTGGAGAAAGCCGAAGCCGTTGACGGCGGTGCGCTCGAACGGTTGCGGCAGGATCGCGTCGACCGCCTCGGCGGCGGCGAGGCGCACGCTTTTGTCGCCGACGGTCGGCAGGTCGATGCCGATCGATCCGGCGAGGTCGAGCCGGGCGATCACGCGGGCTGCCGCGCGGGCACCGGTGACCGCCAGTTCGACCGGTGCCACTTCACCGTCGATGTCGATCAGCGTCATCGCCGGGGTCAGCGCGATGCTGAGCGCCCCGCCGGGAAAGGCGACCTGTCCGGTCGTCGCCTCTTCGATGAGCAGCGGCCAGCCCGCCTCGCCCAGCAGGTCGCGGTCGAACGGACCGACGATGCGGGCGCCGGGGAGGTCGGCAAGCGAGGGGCCTACGCAGGGAACTGCGTTGGGCAAGGCAGGGCGGGCGCGGGCGCGCTTGGGCTTGCCGGGTTCGGGGGTGGCGGGGCGGGTGATCTCGACCAGCAACGTCGCCCCTTCGGTCACGGCGCGGGGCAGCGGGTGGAGCAATGCCTCGCCGCCGTCCCATGCCACGATCCCTTCGTTGCGCGCGGGAATGCGGCGGACGAGGCGGGCGGGGAGGATCGTGCCGGCGCGAAGCGCATCGTCGGGTTCGATCCGCGCCTCGACGATGTCGCCACCCTCGATCCGCGCGGCGCGGATTTCGCCGATGCCGCGCTCGACGATCCAGTCAGCCAAGCGCGACGCCGGCGGTTTCGAGCAACGCGCGCGTGTCGAACAGCGGCAGGCCGATCACGCCCGAATGGCTGCCCGACAGGAAGCGGACGAACGCTTCCGCGCGGCCCTGGATCGCATAGCCGCCGGCCTTGCCCAGCCCTTCGCCGCACGCGATATAGGCGTCGATCTCGCGCGGCTCCAGCCGCTTGAAGGCGACGATGGTGTCGGCGATGCGGATGCGCGCCGTGCCATCGGGCATCAGCAGGCAAACGGCCGACAGGCAATGGTGACGACGGCCGGACAGCAGCCCCAGCAACTCGCGCTGCACGTCCTCGGTCGTGGCGGGCGGCAGGATGCGGCGGCCGAGCGCGATGGTCGTGTCGCCGGCCAGCACCACCGCGCCGTCCTGCGGACCGATCGCGCGCGCCTTCGCCTCGGCGAGGCGCAACGCATAGGGGCGCGGCAATTCGCCCTTCAGCGGGTTTTCGTCGATATCGGGTGCCTCGACCCGATCCGGCACCGCGCCGATCCGCGCCAGAAGGTCGCGGCGACGGGGCGAGGTCGAGGCGAGTATCAGACGCATGTCATCAGGCAATGGGCCGACGGTCCGGTCACGCGGACCCGCTTACTTGAAGCGGTAGGTGATGCGACCCTTGGTCAGGTCATAGGGGGTCAGTTCGACGAGGACTTCGTCGCCGACCAGCACGCGGATGCGGTTCTTGCGCATCTTGCCGGCGGTGTGCCCCAGGATCTCGTGATCGTTCTCGAGCCGGACGCGGAACATCGCGTTGGGCAGCAGTTCGACCACTTGGCCGCGCATTTCGAGAAGTTCTTCCTTCGCCAAACAGATACCTCGTGAAATTATGGCGCACCGGCAACCGGGCGGGTTCCCATAGGCGCTAAACGGTAAAAAGGAAAGCGCGAACGACCGGACCCGTGCGGAGCACGGCCGGTCGATGCTGTGAGAGGGGAAATAGGGTGCGGGGGCGGGGAGGGCAAGGGTGGGGCGTTGCAGGCATTGACTTCACACCGTCCGTTCGTGCCGAGTAGGGGCTGAGCGAAGTCGAAGACCCGTATCGAAGCATCTGTGGCGGCGTCCTTCGATACGCGCTTTCGACAGGCTCAATCGCTACTCAGGATGAACGGTTCTGTTTGGCACGCCGGGCCGGTCATGACGGATTATGCTCCTTCAGGAACGCGGTCATCTCGGTCAGGAATTGCAGCCGGTCCTCGCCGCGCGAGAAGAAATGGTCGCCCAGCGGCTGTTCGACATAGCGGTGCGGCTTGCCTGCCTTCTTGAGTTCGGCGACGAGGGTACGCGACTGGGCGACGGGGACGCGCTTGTCGACCTTGCCGTGCATCAGCAGGATCGGCGTCGAAAAATCCTCGGCATGGAAGCGCGGCGAGATCAGCTGGAAATCGGGCGCCTGGGTCTTCAGCCAGTCGCCGATGGTGCGGCCGTTGAGGAACTGGCTGTCATAGCGGCGCAGCGCCGCCAAGTCGGACACGCCGGCATAGCTGATCGCGCAGCGATAGAGCTTGCCGTCGCGCTGCGCGGCGCGCATCGCGGCGTACCCGCCATAGGAGGCGCCCGCCATACAGACGCGCTTGGGGTCGGCGATGCCCTGTTTCGCCAGATGGGTCACGGCGTCGTTCAGATCGTCCTGCATCTTCAGGCCCCATTCGCCCGCGCCCTTCTTGGCAAAGGCGGTGCCATAGCCCGACGATCCGCGATAATTGGGCTGGATGACGACATAGCCGATCTCGGCCAGATATTGCGTCCACCAGTCCCAGCCTTCGCTGTCGCGCGCCGAGGGGCCGCCATGGGGCAGGACGATCAGCGGCAGGTTCTTCTGGCCTACGCGGTGGCGCGGCATGGTCAGCACCGCTTCGATCGGGGTGCCGTCGCGCGCGGGATAGCGGATGGTGCTGACCGGCGAGAGGCGGCGGCTTTGCAACGCCGCGCTGTTCCACGCGAGGCGGTTCATCCTCGCATTGGCGGTGTCCCAGAAATACAGGCCACTGGGCTGCGACGGCGTGCCGACCTCGATCAGGAAGCGGGTCTGCGTGCGGTTCCACGATATGATGCGGGCGCGGCGGTCGCCGATCGATCCGTCGATCGCCTTCTGCAATTCCTTCAGATGATCGTCGAACCACACCGACCGGCCATATCGGTCGGTCACGGTCGCGCCGATGACGTCGTTTTCCTGCGGATTGTCGACGATCCCGTCGACGTCGTACCCGTCCAGTCCGTAGAGTTTCTTACCCAGTTTCAGGTCGGGCAGCGACACTTCGTACAGCGCGGTGAACCCGCCTTCGTCGTCATAGGCGACCGCGCTGGTGCCATCGGTGCGGAAGGTGAGCGGGATGGTCATCCCGTCCTCATCCTTGCGCGCGCGCCGCGCGATCGGGCGGAAGCTTTCGCGGTTGTTCGCACGGTAGAGCAGCGCCGAGCTGCGCGTGGAGTCGTTATATTGATAGGCGGCGCGGACCTGCCCCTCGCCATCGGCATACCAGGTGTGGACGTTGGGACGCCCTTCCGCCACGCGGCGCGACTTGCCGGTCGATACGTCGATCTCGAACACCGACGGGTTGAAGTCGGCTTCGGATTCGATGCCGGTCTGTTTCGACAACAGGATGCGCGGGGTGCCGTCATGCGCCACCCACAGCACATTGTCGGCACGCACGCCCGAATGGTTCCAGTCGAGCCTGCGCGTGGTCTTCAGGTCGGTGCTGATCGCCAGCACGCGGGTGACGTAGATTTCCTGGCCGAAATAATCCTGCTGCGCGCCGAGGCCGATCACGATCCAGTCGTCATTGACCCAGCGCCACCAGTTGATGTCGGTATTTTCGGGTGCGCCCATCGTGTGGCGCTGTTTGGCATCGACGAGCGAGGTGAGCAGCAGCACCTGCCGACCGTTCACCGCCCCCTTGGCGAGCAGCCGCGTGCCGTCGGGCGACAGGCTGGGCGATTCGAGCAGCGGCAGTTCGGCGAAGGTGGCCATCGGCACGGGAGCGGCCGGGTCGACCGCCGCCGCAGTCGGCGGGGTCTGTGCCGGCAGCGCCGTGGCAAGTGCGATTCCGATCCATGGCAACAGCCGCATTCCGATCCCCCGTTTGCGGCGGGGTCGGGCGATATGCGGCGCTGCCCCCGGCAGCGCGCGTCCGTCCTGATCGATTGGCCCCCGCCGTTCGGACGCGATGGTAGCGTGCGGACGGCGGGGCGCAATCCGCTTTTCGTTACGCCGCGCCACCCCCGGCGAGCGCGGCGAGCAGGAGCAGCGCGACGATGTTGGTGATCTTGATCATCGGATTGACCGCCGGGCCGGCGGTGTCCTTGTACGGATCGCCCACCGTGTCGCCGGTGACGGCGGCCTTGTGCGCCTCGCTGCCCTTGCCGCCGTGATTGCCGTCCTCGATATATTTCTTGGCATTGTCCCATGCGCCGCCGCCGCTGGTCATCGAGATGGCGACGAACAGGCCGGAGACGATGACGCCGAGCAGCATGGCGCCGAGTGCGGCAAAGCCCTGCGCCTGTCCGGCGACCCACATCACGATGTAATAGACCGCGACGGGGGAGAGGACCGGGAGGAGCGAGGGGATGATCATCTCGCGGATCGCGGCGCGGGTGACGATGTCGACGGTGCGACCATATTGCGGGCGGCTGGTTCCCGCCATGATACCGGGATCGGCGGCGAACTGCGCGCGGACGTCCTCGACCACCGATCCGGCCGCACGACCGACCGCAGTCATGCCGAACGCGCCGAAGAGGTAGGGGAGCAGCGCGCCGAGCAGGAGGCCGACGATGACGTACGGATTGGACAGCGAGAAATCGACGGTCAGGTCGGGGAAGAACAGCTTGAGGTCGGTGGTATAGGCGCCGAACAGGACGAGGGCGGCGAGCGCGGCGGAGCCGATCGCATAGCCCTTGGTCACCGCCTTGGTCGTGTTGCCGACCGCGTCCAATGCATCGGTGCGGTGGCGGACCTCGTCGGGGAGCTGCGCCATTTCGGCGATGCCGCCGGCATTGTCGGTGACCGGGCCGTACGCGTCGAGCGCGACGACCATGCCGGCCAGCGCCAGCAATGCGGTGGCGGCGAAGGCGACGCCGATGATCCCGGCGAGCTGGTACGACGCGACGACGGCGACGACGATCACCAATGTCGGCAGCGCGGTCGATTCGAGGCTGATCGCCAGCCCCTGAATGACGTTGGTGCCATGGCCGGTGACGCTGGCGCGCGCGATCGACTTGACCGGGCGATAGGCGGTCCCGGTGTAATATTCGGTGATCCACACCAAAGCGGCGGTGACGCCGAGGCCGATCATCATGCACCAGAACAGGTCCATGCCGGTGAAGCTTTGTCCGGCCACCGGCGCCTGTGCGCCCATCGCCCCCTCGACGGTCAGCGCGTCGCCGCCGGGGTCGAGGAAGCCCGCACCGCCGATCACCGCGTTCAGATCGCCCAGCGCCCAGTTGGCGGCGAAATAGATGGCCGGGACGGCGAGGAGGGCGGTGGTCCAGAAGCCCTTGTAGAGCGCGCCCATGATCGACTGGCCCTTGCCCAACCGGACCATGTAGGTGCCGAGGATCGAGGTGACGATGCACACCCCGCCGACGATCAGCGGCAGCGCCATCAGGCGGAGCAGTTCGGCGGGCGGTGCCTGTACCAGCAGCGCGATCGACACCATCGTCAGGCCGATCGTCACGACATAGGTTTCGAACAGATCGGCGGCCATGCCGGCACAGTCGCCGACATTGTCGCCGACGTTGTCGGCGATGACGGCGGGGTTGCGGGGATCGTCCTCGGGGATGCCGGCCTCGACCTTGCCCACCAGATCGGCACCGACATCGGCCGCCTTGGTGAAGATGCCGCCGCCCAGCCGCGCGAAGATCGAGATCAGCGACGCGCCGAAGGCCAGCGCGGTCAGCGCCTCGACCACTTCGCGGTCGCCCGGACCATGGCCGGCGATGGCGACGAGATACCAGAAAATGCCGGCGATCGCGAACAGGCCGAGGCCGGCGACCAGCATGCCGGTGATCGCGCCCGAGCGGAACGCCATGGTCAGCCCGCCCTGCAGCGACCCGCGTGCGGCCTCTGCGGTACGGACATTGGCGCGGACCGAAATCTCCATGCCGACATAGCCCGCCACGCCCGACAGCACCGCGCCGATGACGAAGCCGACGGTCGACAGCGCGCCCAAAGTCGGGAACAGGATGATGGCGACGATCACGCCGACGATGGCGATGGTGCGATATTGCCGGCCGAGATAGGCCTTGGCCCCTTCCTGAATGGCGGCGGCGATGTCCTGCATCCGCGTGTCGCCGGCGGGTGCGCGCAGCACCTGCATACTGGTGAAGATGCCGTAGAGCACGGCCAGCGCCGCACATGCCATGGCCAGATAGACGATCGTCATCCGCAAACCCCTCCTGAACGGGGCCGCCCGGCTGTCTCGTCGGGTCGATGCCCTTGTTGGAGTGCAGCTTATGCCGATGGGCGGGGGGCGCAACCCATTAAATCCTCGCCGCTCGCGGGGAGGGGGACCGCCGCGAAGCGGTGGTGGAGGGGGATGGCCGCGAACGGACCACAAGTGGCGATCCCCCTCCACCAGCCTGCGGCTGGTCCCCCCCCGTGCCGGGGAGGATTTAGTGCTGATAACCGAGGCGGTCGGGAATAGGGATCGGGTGGCCTGAATCGAGAAGGGACAGGTCCTCGCCTGTCGCAAACGTTCCGATGCGGGTGGCGGCGACCGGTGGCTGGCCGTCGCAGGCGAACAGCAGTTCGTAATCGTCGCCGGCGGTCGCGGCGGTCAGGGCGTCGTGGCCGAACGCCTTGAGGTCGTCCGACAGCGGCACGTCGGCGAGGTCGATCGTCACCGCAAGGCCGCTGGCGGCCGCCATGCGGCGCGTGTCGATCAGCAGGCCGTCGGACACATCCATCATTGCGTGGACGAAGGGCGCGAGCGCCTGACCCTCGGCAAGACGCGGGATCGGGCGGCGGTAGCGTTGGAGCAGGCGGGCCGGTCCTTCAGCGCCTTGGGCGATGGCGAGGCCGGCGCCGGCATCGCCGATCGTGCCGGTTATCCACAGGCCATCCCCAGCGCGCGCGCCGTCGCGGCGCGGGGCATGGGCGCTGCGGCCGAGGGCGGTCAACGACAGGATGCGCGGAGCGTTCGGCGGGAGCTTCACCGTATCCCCGCCGAGCAACGGGCAGTCGAACGTGCGCAGCACGTCGTCGAGGCCGGACAGGAAGGCGCGATCCCATGCGTCGTCGCCGATCGGTATCCCAAGCATCACCCCGACCGGCACCGCGCCCTTTGCGGCGAGGTCGGACAGGTTGGTCGCGACCAGTTTCCACGCCACGTCGGCAGGCGGATCGTCGGGCAGGAAGTGGACGCCCGCGACGATCATGTCCTTGGTGAGGATCAGGTCGCCGAGATGCGCGGCGTCGTCGCTCAACCCGTGCGCGCCGGCATGGAGCGGCAGGCGGCGGAGCGCGGCAATGAAGTCGGCTTCGGTCACGCCGGTTCGATCCACGCACCATGGGCGTGGGCGGTGGCGAGCATCCGGCGGGTGCCGTGGCCGGGCCAGCTTTCGACGAGCAGTTCCTGGCGTTGCAGCACGCGGTCCGGCTCCATCCGGACCCAGGCGAGCGGGCGGTCGGGGGTGGCCTGCGCGGCGCCTTGCTCCATCGTCGCGGTGATCGCGGCGCGGCGGGCGTCGCCGAGATATTGCCAGACGACCGAGTGCATCAGCACGCGGGTGACGCCCGGTGCCTGCGGTTCGGCGAGACGCGCGCGGAGCCATTCGACCGCATCGCCCTGCACGAGATCGACCGCGCGGGCGCGCTGCATGGCGATGGCGGCGGTTAGGCGCACCTGCCGTTCGGGCTGATCGGCCCAGATATAGCCGGACAGGCGGGTGGCGACCGCCGGATCGGTGGCGTCGAGCGGCTGGATGTCGACGCCGCGAACGCGGTCGATGCGCAGCGGCACGGCGGGCGGCGGAGGCCCGCGCCAGTCGGGGCGGATCGTGACCGGGGCGTCTTCGGGGCCGACGGTCACCCCGCCGAGGTCGAAGCGATAGCGGTCGATCAGCAGGTTCAGGCCGGCGCTCGACCCGATCTCCAGCAATTCGAGTTGCGGGCCGTGGCGGTTCGCGACCTCCAACAGGCCGGCCATCAGGACGCCCGAGCGCATCGGCTCGTTGGTCTGTGGCGGGCCGTCGAGCCAGCGGAGCAGCGCGGCGTCGTGTTCGATCAGCACGCGATGGAGGGTCGCCTGCGGTTCGCCTTCACCGGCGAACAGCGCGGTCAGTTCGGGATCGATGCCGGTGCGCGCCAGCGCGTGCAGCCCGCCGACGAGGCGGAGCGGCAGCGCGTCGGGGATCGGCTCGCCCGGCCAGTCGAGCGTCCGCCGGCCGGTTTCGCTGTCGCGCGACAGGGCATCGGCCAGTGCGGTGCAGACGCGCGCGGTGATCGGCGCATCCATCGCCGCGCAGAACGCGGCCTGCTGGCGAAAGGCGTCGCGAGTCGTCGGTTCATCGGCCATGGCCCGTCTGTTGCGCCCGTCCCGCGCCCCAAGTAAAGCGCCAGTCGCTCATGACCGATCCCATCATCATCGCCGTGCCCAAGGGGCGTATCCTCGACGAAGCCATGCCGCTGCTCGCGCGCGCGGGTATCGTGCCCGAAGCGGCGTTCCGCGATCCCGACAGCCGGGCGCTGCGCTTCAAGACCGACCGGGCGGACATCGACCTGATCCGCGTGCGGGCGTTCGACGTGGCGACGTTCGTGGCGCATGGCGCGGCGCAGTTGGGCATCGTCGGGTCGGACGTGCTGGCCGAGTTCGACTATTCGGAACTCTACGCGCCGGTCGACCTGAAGATCGGGCATTGCCGCATCTCGGTCGCCGAGCCGGTCGGCATGGCCGAGGGCGACGATCCGCGCGGGTGGAGCCATGTGCGCATCGCCACCAAATATCCGCACACGACCCAGCGCCACTTCGCCGCGCGGGGCGTTCAGGCGGAATGCGTGAAGCTGAACGGCGCGATGGAACTGGCGCCGGTGCTGGGCCTCGCGCCGCGCATCGTCGATCTGGTGTCGTCGGGGCGGACGCTGAAGGAGAATGGGCTGGTGGAAGTCGAAACCATCGCCGAGGTGACGTCGCGGCTGGTCGTCAATCGCGCGGCGTTCAAGACCCGCGAACAGGTCGTGCCTTTGGTCGATGCGTTCCGCCGGGCGGTGGCGGCATGATCCGGCTGGATGCGGGCGCGGCGGGCTTCGCCGCCGATTTTGCGGCGCTGGTCGACGCGCGGCGCGAGGCGGACAGCGACGTCGCGCGCGACGTGACCGCGATCCTGCGGGCGGTGCGCGAGGAAGGCGATGCGGCGGTCAGGGCCTTTACCGAGAAGTTCGACGGGCATGACCCGGATGCGACCGGCTGGCGGATCGAGCTGGCGGAGTGCCGCGCGGCGCTGGAGGGCCTCGACCCGACCTTACGCGCGGCGCTCGAACTGGCGCATGACCGGATCGCGGCCTATCACGCGAAGCAGCGGCCCGAGGATCGCGACGAGGTCGATGCCGATGGCGTGCGGCTGGGCGCGCGGTGGAGCGCCGTGGCGGCGGCGGGGGTCTATGTCCCCGGCGGACGCGCGGCCTATCCGTCGTCGGTGCTGATGAACGTGGTGCCGGCCAAGGTCGCCGGGGTCGAGCGGATCGTGATGGTCACGCCGACGCCGAAGGGGGAGGTGAACCCGCTGGTGCTCGCCGCCGCCGCACTGGCCGGCGTGGACGAGGTGTGGCGGATCGGCGGGGCGCAGGCCGTCGCGGCGCTCGCCTATGGCACCGATCGGATCAAGGCGGTCGATGTCGTGACCGGGCCGGGCAATGCCTGGGTCGCCGAAGCCAAGCGGCAATTATACGGTGTGGTCGGGATCGACATGGTGGCCGGGCCGTCGGAGATCGTGGTCGTCGCCGACGGGCAGAACGATCCCGAGTGGATCGCGGCCGACCTGCTGAGCCAGGCCGAACATGACCCGACCAGCCAGTCGATCCTGTTCACCGACGATGCCGGTTTCGGTGATCGGGTGGCGCAGGCGGTCGACGCGCAGATCGCCGAGCTGGCGACCGGACAGGTGGCGCGGGCCAGCTGGGACGCGAACGGGGCGATCGTGATCGTGCCGACGCTCAGCGATGCAATGCCGCTGGTCGACCGGCTGGCGCCCGAGCATCTGGAACTGGCGGTCGGCGATCCGGAGCCGTTGTTCCGTGCCGTCCGCCATGCCGGGTCGGTGTTCCTGGGGCGCTATACGCCCGAGGCGGTCGGCGACTATGTCGCGGGGCCGAACCATGTGCTGCCGACCGGGCGGCGGGCGCGCTTCGCGTCGGGGCTGTCGGTGCTCGACTATATGAAGCGGACCAGCTTCCTCGGGCTGGATGCGGCGGCGCTGGCGAAGATCGGGCCGGCGGCGGTGACGCTGGCGGGGGCCGAGGGGCTGCCGGCGCATGCGAAGTCGGTGGCGATCCGGTTGGACGCGCCGGGCCAGGCGTAGCGAAGCTGCGCCAAGCCGGACGAGGCGCGTCCGGCCGGCGGCGCTGGCAGCGCCGTCCGACGGCACGGGCCTTGCCCGTGGCGGGCCTGGGTTACGTCGTTCGGCAGCGGGGCGGCTGCCGCGGGCCTACCGCGCCGGCCTCTTCCTTGCCACGGCGGGGAGAGATTTCGGGCCAAAGTTCACTAAGTTCACACTCGCCACGCATTTCAAATACACGTCGCCCCAGCGCAGGCTGGGGCCTTTTGCGGCTGCGCGCGCTTTCTCACCGGGAGATCCCGGCCTTCGCGGGAATGACGTTCGAGGCGGCAGGCGACCAGCTTTCGCGCCAAAGTTCACGAAGTTCACACTCGTGCGCAAGTCGCGCGCCGGGCGGATCGGCGGCGTACAGGGATCGGACGGTTCGAAGAGCGGTCCCACCCTGTCACGCTCCGCGCGTGTAGGAAAGCGCCCCCTCGACTTGGGGGCAAAGGTGGCGCTATGGGGCAGCGCTTATGACCAGCAAGAATTCCCGTCCGCGCGGCGCCCGTCAGGCCCGCGCCGCCGCCCGGTTGGCCGCCGTCCAGGCGCTGTACCAGCATGAGATGGAAGCGACGCCGATCCCGGCGCTGCTCCACGAATTCCACCAGCACCGGCTGGGCGCGACGATCGAAGACGTCGAATATGCCGAGGCCGACGTCCATTTCTTCGACGATGTGGTCAAGGGTGTCGACGCCCGCCGCGACGAGATCGATGCGCTGATTTCGACCAAGCTGTCGAGCGGGTGGACCATCGAGCGGCTGGACAAGCCGATGCGGCAGATTTTGCGCGCCGGGACCTATGAGCTGCTGGCGCGGGCGGATGTGCCGGTGGCGGCGGTCATCAGCGAATATCTCGACGTGGCGGATGCGTTTTACGACCGGCGCGAGAAGGGGTTCGTGAACGGGCTGCTCGATTCGGTGGCGAAGCAGGTTCGGGGCTGATCCCCTACCTCTGCTTTATCCCCTCCCGTTTGCTTCGAGCGTAGGTTCGAGCCTGTCGAGAACCGTAGTCGAGAAGGGGTGCCCCAAGCGACCGGGTTCTCGACGGACGCTTCTCGACAGGCTCGAAGCTGCTCGAACCGAACGGAGTGGGTAAGGGTAAGGGTAAGGGGATATGCTCCCCCGTCTGTCCTGAGTAGCTGCTGCGCCTGTCGAAGCGGCGTATCGAAGGACCGGCGGCGATGCTTCGATACGGGCCTTCGACTTCGCTCAGTCCCTACTCAGCACGAACGGACTTGGTAAGCAGCACGATGCTTTTGCCAGCGGACGGGTGGTGACCCTGGCGCGTCTTAACCGACACGAACGGGCTGGGCAGCGAGCCACCCGCGCAACGCCGCATTCACCGCTTCCGGTGCCTCCCACGGCACGAAATGCCCCGCCTCGACCTTCACCACGCTCAGGTCGGGCACAACCTCCCCCAGTCCCTCCAGCTGCACCGGCAGCAGCGCCTGATCCTGCGTGCCCCAGATCACCAATGTCGGCTGCGTCACCGGCGGGAAGGGGCCGTCGAGCCAGCCCGGGCGTTCGGGCTGTTCGCCGGGTGCGGGAACGATGATCGGGGAGGCGCGGTACCAGTTGAGCATCGCGGTCATCGCGCCGGGATGGCTCCATTCGTCGAGATAGGCCGCCTTGTCCTCGCCCGCGATGGTGCGGGTCACGAACTTCGCGAAGCCGTTCGCGAAGAAATGTTCGAGGCCGGCGCCGACCAGCCCCTTGTCCAGCGACGTATCGCGGAAGCGGCTCATATATTGACTGGCGGCGCGCTGCGCGGGGTCGTCGAACAGCGAGCGCTGAAAGACCAGCGGATGCGGGGCGTTGCAGATGACGAGGCGTTCGATCCGGTCGGGATGGTTGAGCGCCGCCATCCACGCGATCGCGCCGCCCCAGTCATGGCCGACCAAGGTGAAGCGATCGATCTCCAGCGCATCGGCCAGCGCGATCAGGTCGGCGACGATGCGCGCCGGGGCATAGTCCTCGACCGCCGGGGGCTTGTCCGACCCGGCATAGCCGCGCTGGTCGGGGGCGACGACATAATGATCGCGGGCGAATTCGCGCAGCTGGTGCCGCCACGTCCGATGCGATTCGGGAAAGCCGTGCAAGAAGATCATCGCCGGATGCGCGGGGTCTCCGGCGACGCTTATGTCGAGCGAGATGCCGGTGGACAGCGCGATGCGGCGAAGATCGGTCATGGATAGCTCACCGTCTTGGGGATTTCCGGGATCGGGATGAATTCCTCGGCATCGTCGGGCACTTTCGGGAAGTTGCCGGCCTTCCAGTCCTGCTTCGCCTGATCGATGCGGTCGCGGCGCGAGGATACGAAATTCCACCAGACGAAGCGCGGGGTGGTAAAGGCTTCCCCGCCGCACAGCATCACGCGTGCGCCGCCCGACGTGCGCAGCGTCGCGGCGATGCCCGGGCGCAGCACGTAGAGCGTCATCGGTTCGAGCGCGACTCCGTCCAGCGCCGCATCGCCATGCGTCAGGTAGAGCGCGCGTTCGTCGGCGTCGGCATCGATCGGGATCGCGCCGTTCGCCTCCAGCACGATGTCGGCATAGATGGTCGCGGCGTATTGGGTGGTCGGCGCGGAGGCACCCCACAAATCGCCCATGACCACGCGCGCGGTGGCGCCGCCGGCCGAGACGACCGGCAGTTTTGTGGCTTCGACATGTTCGAAGGCGGGATCCATTTCCTCCTTGTCCTCGGGCACCGCCAGCCATGTCTGGATGCCGGAGAGGAGTGGGCCGCCGGCGCGTTCGTCGGCCGGCGAGCGTTCGGAATGGACGATGCCATGCCCGGCGGTCATCAGATTGACCGCGCCGCGTTCGATCCGGGCGAAGGTGCCGAGCGAATCGCGATGGTCGATCGCCCCGCCGAACAGATAGGTGACGGTGGCGAGGTTGATGTGCGGATGCGGGCGTACGTCGATCCCCTGTCCGGGGTCGAGTTCGGCCGGTCCCATCTGATCGAAGAAGATGAACGGGCCGACCATCGTCCGCGTCTTCGTCGGCAGGGTGCGATGGACCTTGAACCCGCCCAGATCGTGGGTGACCGGCTGGATCGTCTGAAGGAAGAAGCGGTCGTTTTCCATCAGTCGGCGTCCAGTTCGGAATAATGGCGGAAAATGCCGTCGGTATTGAACGCGATCCGCCGGTCACTGGCAAGATAGGCCGCGATTCCGGGCAGTTCGGCGACCTGGTCGCGAATGTCGATCAGGTGGGGAATGTCGGCTTCGAGCGTCGCCATCCGCTGTGGAAAGGCATAGCGCAGCCCCTCGACCAGCTGGAACAGCGAGGTGTCGATATAGGTCCAGCGATGGTCGAGCGCCCATGCCCCGCCATGTTCGGCGACCAGGGTTTCGAAATAGCCGAGATATTTGGGCAGGCGTTCGTGCAGGAACTGGTGGGCGGCGCGCGCCGATTCCGGGCGCTGTTCGTCATAATAGGCGGACATGGCGACCGGATGGTGCACGGCATGCACTTCCGCGACCAGATCGGCGATGGTCAGCTGCCACTGGTTCGCCCATTGCCGGTCGCGGATGCTGGACAGCGCGAGGCCGTGACGCTCGCCCAGATATTGCAGGATGTTGGCGACCTGCGCCAACCGCATGCCGTCGAGTTCGAGGAAGGGCGGGGCGAAGGGCGCGCGCGGCTGGCGGGCGAGATGGCGCTGCATCGCCTCCACCCCCTCCAGCCGGGCGCAGTCGCGATAGTCGATGCCGGCGGCTTCCATCGGCAGGCGGATGAACTCGCCGCGTCCCTGGATAGTGGGCCAATACCAGAGGTCGTAGATCAATCGCTGTCTCCGGGCGCGCGGGCGCGGATCGCCAGCGCATGAATGCGGGTCGCGAGCAGGTCGGCCAGCGCGCGATTTATCAGCCGCTGGCGCGCGACGCGCGACTGGCCGGTAAAGGCATCGGCGACGATGTCGACCGAGAAATGCGTCTCGCCGGTGCCGTCGTCGCCCATATGGCCGGCATGGTGGTGGCTGTCGTTGGTGACGGTCAGCGCGGCGGGCGAGAGGGCGTCCTGCAGACGGGTGGCGATCAGGTCGGCGAGGGGAATGGTGGCGGTGTCGGTCATGCGACCTATATAACGCGTTTTGCCAGAGGGAGTCGCGTGGCGCGCGAGAGATTATCCAAGGATCGCCCCAATGCCCGGTTTCACGGGCGGGTCGAAGCGAATGGCCGCCCGTGCGAAGTGCCGGGATGCCCCGAATCGGGCGAGTTCCGCGCCCCGCCGCTGGAGGGCGCGCCGCAGGGCGGCGACCGGCCGAGCGCCTATCGCTGGTTCTGCCTCGACCATATCCGCGCGTTCAATGCGGGGTATAACTATTTCGCGGGGATGACGGCGGAGGAGATCCACGACGCCCAGCGGCCCTATGCCGGATGGGAGCGCGAGACGCGCGCCTTTGCGCGGGCCGGCGGCGATCCGGGGCCGGCCTGGGCCGATTTCGCCGATCCGCTGGACGCGATCGGCGCGAAATATCGCGGCGTGCGCGAGGCGCGGGCGGAACGGCAGGACGGGCGCCCGCTCAGCCCGGCGGACCGGTCGGCGCTGAAGGTCATGGGGCTGGCGGTCGATGCCGACCGGACGGGGTTGCGCAAACGCTATTCGGAACTGGTGCGGCAGTTTCATCCCGACCGGAACGGCGGGGATCGCAGCCATGAGGCGGCGTTGCAGAAGGTGATCGCGGCGTACCAGCAGTTAAAGGGCGCGCCGGCATTTGCGTGACGGGGGGCTTACCCCTCTCTCCGCCCAATCCGTTCGGTTCGAGCAGCTTCGAGCTTGTCGAGAAGCGTCCGTCGAGAACGGGGTGTTTGGGCACCCCCTTCTCGACTACGGTTCTCGACAGGCTCGAACCTGCGCTCGAAGCAAACGGGGTGGGTCAGGGGGAAGGGGTGGAAGGGCTCAATCCAGCCCCAGCGCCACCGCCTCCAGCTGTTGCGCGACCATCGCCCAGCCGCCCTCGAACCCCATTTCCGCATGCATCTTCGCCGTTTCCTCGTCCCAGTGGCGGGCGGCGGCGCGGTAGAGCGTTGCGCCGTCATCGGCTTCGAAGGTGAAGACGCCGACCATCGCCAGCCGCTGCGGCTGCGGTATCCAGCCGGGCGCGAAGGCGTTGGTGAAGACGATGCGTTCGTGCGGCACGACGTTGAGGATCACGCCCTCGCCGGTCATCGCCTCGCCATTCGGGCCGCGCATCGTGGTGGCGAAGCGGCCGCCGGGGGCAAGATCGAGGCCGAGCAGTTCGGTCGTCCAGGGTCGCGGCGCCCACCATTTCGGCAGATGTTCGGTCCATGCGCGCCAGACCGTGGCGACGGGTGCGGGGATGCGGCGTTCGATGGCGAGTTCGTGTTCAGGGATCATGGGCGTGGTCCTACCAGTCCGAAGCGTGCTCCCATAGGGTCGCTGGCGACGACCGAAAAGCTGCCGCCCGGTATCTGGTCCGGCCCCTGCAACACCTGTCCGCCGCCCGCGACGATGCGCGTTGCGGCGGTATCGATGTCGGCGACCATCGTCGAATATTGCCAGCCGGCCTGACCGCCCGGCACCATGCCCATCGCCGCGCCGATCGCGACATCGCCGCTCAGCAGGAACTTGTAATCGCCGAACGCCCCCATCGGCATCGACCCTTCCTGTCGCCAGCCGAACTGGTCGATGTAAAAGGCGATGGCGCGGTCCTGATCGGGGGCCATCAACTGGTTCCACACGAAATGGCCGGGGGCGGCGCGATCGGCGGGCTGGAAGGCGGTGCTGGCCTCGTCGCTCTCGCTGCGCATCAGGTAGAGCGCGGCGCAGTGCGGATCGGTCAGCATCGCCAAGCGGCCGACGCCGGGGATGCTGGTCGGCGGCATGTGCTGCGTGCCACCGGCGGCGACATAGCGGGCGGTCGCCGCATCGACATCGTCGACCGCGACATAGCCGAGCCAAGTCGATGCCGGCATGCCCGGCTGCATCGCCGTCAGCCCGCCGATCATCGCGCCATCGGGGGCGACGAACAGGCGATAGTCCATGCCGGGCATGCCCGAATCCTGCACCTGCCAGCCGACGACATCGGCGTAGAAGGCGGCCGCCGCGTCGACATCGCGGGTCAGCAGTTCGTACCAGATGAAATCGCCCTGCCGGTTCATGCGCCTGCTCCCATCCGCTGGTCGAAGATCGGCGTGAAACCGCCATAGACCATGCGCTTCCCGTCGAACGGCATCGCGCGATCGGCCATGCGCGGGTCGGCCATCACCGCCTGCCAACCGCTGTCGCGCGCGTCCTTCGACGGCCATTCGATCCACGAATAGCAGGCGACCTCGCCGTCCCTGAGGGCGACGGCGCGGGCATAGTCGGTGTGCTTGCCCGGTGGCACGTCGTCGCCCCAGCCCTCCACGACGCGCAGCGCGCCATGGTCGCGGAAGACCTGTGCCGATTCCTTGGCGAAGGCGAGATAGGCGTCGCGTTGGTCGTTCGGCACCGGGGTCAGGCAGCCATCGACATAGCCGGGCGCGGCATCGTCGCCGCTGACCATGACGCCATCGAACCCGCCATAGATCATGCGCTTGCCATCGAACGGCATGTCGAGCGCCGCCATGCGCGGATCGGCCATCATCGCCGCGCCGGCGGCATCGCGGGTCGCACGGTCGGGATATTCGATCCAGCTGAACAGCACATCCTCACCCTCCGCCAGCGCGACCGATCGCGGGAAATCGGTGTGGGTGCCCGCCGGCACATCGTCGCCCCGACATTCGACCAGCCGCGTCGCGCCGAGATCGGCGAAGATCGCCGCCGCCTGTGCGACATGGGCTTCATAGGCGGCGCGGTTGGCGCGCGGCACCGGGGTCACGAACCCGTCGATATAGGTCATGCACAGTCTCCCTTGGCCGCCCATTCGGCATAGCCGGCGGGCGGTTCGCCGGTGAACCCGGCCAGTTGCGCGGCGAGCGCGCGGTGAAAGGCGGGGCGGGCGGTGCCGCGTTCGACATAGGCAACGAGGCTCGGATGCGCGGCGAGCAGCGCGCTGCCTTCCATGATCCGCAGCACCGCGACCATCATCAGGTCGCCGATGCTGAAATCGCCGTCATACCAATCCCGGTCGCCCAGCCGTGCCGCGACCTCGCCGAAGCGTTCGGCGATGCGCGCGTCGATCGCCGGCAGGCGCGGTTTCGACCAGGGTTCGTCGCGTTCGAACAGGGTGGCGACGGCATGGTCCATGATCGGCGGTTCGACGGTGTTGAGCGCGGCGAACAGCCATTCGGTCGCGCGCGCCTTGCCCGCCGGGTCGGTCGGCAGGAGCACGCCGTGCCGTTCGGCAAGATGCAGCACGATCGCGCCCGATTCGAACAGCGTCAGGTCGCCGTCGCAATAGGTCGGCACCTGTCCAAAGGGTTGGCGGGCGCGGTGGTCGGAACGCTTCTGCGCACCCTGTGACAGATAGTGGACGTCATAGGGCTGGCCCGCTTCCTCCAGCACCCAGCGGACGCGCAAATCGCGGACCTGCCCCTGCGCGAAATCGGGCACCCAGTCGAAGGCGGTGATGACCGGCAGGGTCACGCCGCACCCCCGGCATGGACGGCCTGCGCCGCGGCCATGTCCATGGCGAAGGGGCCCCAGCCATGGCCGTCGGGATCCTCGAACGCGCGGCTGTACATATAGCCTTCGTCCTCGGGATCGTGGAGTTCGCGCCCGCCCGCCGCCAATGCGGCTTGCGTGATCGCATCGACACCGGCGCGGTCGTCGAAGGAGAGGGCGAGCAGCACGCCGCTTTCGGTCTTCGCATCGATGATCCGCTTGGGCGTGAAGGTCGCGTAGAAGTCGCGGTCGAGCAGCATGACGTGAATGCTCTCCGACCAGGTCATGCCCGACCCGCGCTCGTTCGAAAAGCGATCGTCCTTCACGAAGCCGATCGCTTCGTAGAAGCGCGTCGCCGCAGGCACGTCGGCGACCGCGAGGTTCACGAAAATCATCTTCGGCACGGCACCCTCTCCCCTGGCTCAACCGAATCGCTGTTTGTGTTGGATGCGCTTCGGGGTTAGAAAAAGCAACGATGGAGTTAGAAAAAGTAACTAAAGACGCGAAGCGGCGCTACGACGATGCCTGTGGCGCGGCGCTGGGCATGGAATATGTCGGCGAACGCTGGGCGCTGCTGCTGATCCGCGAGCTGTTGCTGGGGCCGCGCCGGTTCGGCGAGCTGCGCGCCGGGCTGCCGGGGATCAGCGCCAATGTCCTGACGCAGCGGCTGGCAGGGCTGGAGGCGGCGGGGATCGTCGAGCGGCTTCGGCTGCCGCCGCCCGCCAATGCGCAGGTCTATGCGCTGACCCGCTGGGGCTATGAGGCGGAGCCGGTGGTGCTGGCGCTGGCGAAATGGGCGCTGCGGTCGCCGACGCATGATCCGACGCTACCCTTTTCGGCGGTGTCGCTGATGCTGTCGCTCAAGATGCTGCTGCTGCCGGAGCGGGCGGGGGATTGGCGGGCGATCGTCGGGTTCCGGCTGGGCGACGATCCCTATACCGCGACACTCGCGGCGGGGGCGCTGTCGCTGGCGCGCGGGGTGGCGGTGGATGCGGCGGCGACGCTGTCCGCGCGACCCTCCGCGTTCCTGCCGGTGGTGTTCGGGGCGAAGCCGCTGTCGGTCGCGGTGGACGAAGGGGCAATCGCGCTGGAGGGGAACCGTGCCATCGCCGAACGGTTCACGACGCTGTTCCGATTGCCGCCGAAGGTTGAGTAGGCGGCCCGCTTCGTCCTAAAGACCGCCGCGGCGCATCGCTTTGCGCCCACGCGAAAGGCCCGCATGACCACCGATACCCTGCCCCAGCCGTCCGAAACCACGATCCTGAGCGCGCCCGACCGGATGGTGAAGGTGCGCGAGATGTTCGGCATCGACAGCGACCTCGAAGTCCCCGCCTTTTCGGTCGCCGACGAACGCGTGCCCGATGCCGACCCGGCCTATGTGTTCGATCCCGACACGACGCTGGCGATCCTCGCGGGCTTTGCGCACAACCGGCGGGTGATGGTGCAGGGCTATCACGGCACCGGCAAGTCGACCCATATCGAACAGGTCGCGGCGCGCCTCAACTGGCCGTGCATCCGCATCAACCTCGACGCGCATATCAGCCGCATCGACCTGATCGGGCGCGACGCGATCGTGCTGAAGGACGGGCAGCAGGTCACCGAATTCCGCGAGGGGCTGTTGCCCTGGGCGTTGCAGACGCCGACCGCTTTGGTGTTCGACGAATATGACGCCGGCCGCCCCGACGTGATGTTCGTGATCCAGCGCGTGCTGGAGACCGAGGGCAAGCTGACCCTGCTCGACCAGAATCGCGTGATCCGCCCGAATCCGTATTTCCGGCTGTTCGCGACCGCCAACACGGTGGGGCTGGGCGATACGTCGGGCCTGTATCACGGCACGCAGCAGATCAATCAGGGGCAGATGGACCGGTGGAACATCGTCGTCACGCTGAACTATCTGCCCGCCGCGACCGAGGCGCGGATCGTCCTCGCCAAGTCGGGCGAATATGACAAGGTCGGCGGCAAGGAAACGGTCGAGAAGATGGTGCGCGTCGCCGACATGACCCGGCGCGGCTTCGTCAACGGCGATATCTCGACGGTCATGTCGCCGCGTACCGTGATCACCTGGGCGCAGAACGCGCTGATCTTCGGCGATGTCGGCTTCGCGTTCCGGCTGTCGTTCCTGAACAAGTGCGACGAGGCGGAGCGCGCGCTGGTCGCGGAATATTATCAGCGGGTGTTCGGCAAGGATCTGCCCGAGAGCGTGGTGGGCAAGGCGTAAGGCCGCTCTGATCGGTGCCTCCGTTCGTGCCGAGTAGAGGCTGAGCTTGTCGAAGACTCGTATCGAAGCACCGTTGGCGGTCCTTCGATACGCCATTTCGACAGGCTCAATGGCTACTCAGGACGAACGGTTTGGGAATCAGGAGCAGTCTCATTGACTCCCGTGTCAGCAACCCCCACGCTCTTCCTATGGCACATCAGCATCCGCTCGCCGTCGCGCCGGGCGACATCGACCATATGGGTCACGTCAACAACGCCGTGTACCTGTCCTGGGTACAGGATGCGGTCGTCGCCTATTGGGAGCGGGTGGCGCCGGCGGATGCGGTCGCCAAGCATCTGTGGGTCGCGCTGAAGCACGAGATCACCTATCGCCGGCCCGCCTTCCTCGACGATCCGATCGTCGCGACGGTCGTCGCGGAGCGGGTGGAGGGCGTGCGCGCCTATTTCTCCACGCTGATCAAGCGCGGTGAGGAGGTGCTGGCCGAGGTACAGAGCACCTGGTGTTCGCTGGATGCGATCACCAAGCGCCCGGCGCGGCTGGCCCGCGACGTGGTGCATCGCTTCCTTCCCGAATAACGATTTCGTTTTCTGCAATTGCGGTGAGAACCTGTGCAGTTGCGATGCTGCGCTGCCCCAATCATATCTCCGGTCAACGAACGACGCCCGAGCGTCGAACCCTTTCAGACCCGGAGACAGACCCATGCGCAGCCTTGCCGCCGCCGCCGCCTTTCGCGTTGCCCTCGTCGCTGCGGGCATGTTGATCCCGACCCTCGCCTCGGCCAACGAGATCGAGCGTGACGGGTACAAGTTCGAATATCAGCGTTCGGTCACCGAGCAGGGCGATACCGTGCTGGCCGGCACCGTGAAGTCGACCGGCGAGCCGTTCCGCCTGGTGGTGCGCGACCGCACCGTGACCGGCGACGTCGGCGGCCGCGCGGTCCGCTTCCGCATCGCCAAGCCGCTGCCGAGCGCAACGGTCGCTGCGGCCGACTGAGCCGCCAACCTTCCCGGTTGCGACGCCCGTCCCCGGACAAGGGGGCGGGCGTTTTGCGTTCAGTCGTCCGGGGTGCGGATGACTTCCCATTCGCCGAGCGATTCGAACCCGGCCGACCGGGCGAGGGCGACCGATGCGAGATTGTCGGTCTGACAGCGATATTGCGGTTCCAGCCCCGACGCGGCGGCATGGTCGGCGATCGCGCCGACGACGGCGCGGCCCAGACCGCGACCGCGTGCCTCGGGCAGGGTCAGCACGCCGAGATCGCCGAGCGGACTTTCGCGCCAGCGCAACATGCTGGCAGCGCAGACGATCCGGTCGCCGTCGAAGCCGCCGAACACGACCGGATGATCGAATTCGACCCAAGCGTCGTCCATGTCCTGCGCCGAGGCTGCGCCGCGAAATTGCTTGAAGGCGTCGCGGTCGCCGGGTCCGAGCCGGCGGACGGTGTGCTGGCCCGGCGAACCTGCCGGTGACGACACGCGATAGAAGAGGTGGTCGGGATCGTGCAGGCGGATGCCGTGTGCCGACAGTCGCGCCCGGATCGCGGTTAGCGGCATCGGCGTCGTGTCGGACAGGCCGGTGCGCCGGGCAAGCGCCGGGGCGACGGCGACCGCGGCCGTCCCGTCGCGTCGCGACAGGATCATGACATAGGTTTCGCCCAGCGACTCGTCGGTGCGCAGCGAGACCCGGCCGTCATCGAATACGCGTCGGCCGCTGCCGAACGCCTGCTGCCAGTAATCGAGGACGGCCGGCGGGATCATCGATAGTCGATCCGCCACAGCTTGAGCGGCGACTCCTTGGGCAGCGGCACCGGGGCCAGCCATCCGGGCACCTTGCCATGCGCCAGCAGGTCGTAGAAGCCGCCGGGCGAGCGGGCACGGTAGACAGTCGTTTCCGCCATATTGGGGCAGGTCAGCAGATAGGTCGCGCCGTGCCGACGGGCGATGGTGCGGAAATTGTCCGGATCGCCCTGAAACGCGTGGTGCACGTCGAGGATCGCGTCGCCATTGCGGTGGTACGGGCCGGTGATGCCGTCATGATGCGTCGCGACGATCAGGCGGGGGCCGAGATCGACATGGGTGAACATCACCGCCGCCGGAATCCGGTTCAGCGCCTGTAGCGCGGGCAGGCTGGCGCAGCGCGATCCGGCGCGCAGCACCTGTTTGGTGCGGGCGTCCTGCGGCTTGATGCGCAGGCTTTTGGTGACGCCAGCGGCGGGCAGGCTGGACAGCGCGCGCACGACCGGATCGACCGCGAAGCTGCCGAGGATCAGGACCGCTGCGACCGTGCCGAACACGCGCACGACCGGGCTGCCCCGCGACAACAGCCAGGGCAGCAGCACCCAGGCAAGCGCGACCGCGCCGGGCACCGCCAGCAGCTGTGCCGCCGGGCCGGAGCGGATCTGCCAGAACAGCATGGCGACGGCGAAAGCGGTGAACAGCGTGATCGCCGCCCATGGCACCAGGGTCGGCGACCGCCGCGCGCGCCACGTGGCGAAGATCGTGCCGAGCAGGCCGATGATCGGACCGGTCACGATCGGCAGGATGGTGCGGCCGGGCATCGCATAGAGCGGCTTGGCTTCGCGCACATTGTTCAGCCACGTGCGGGCCAGTTCCTCCGACACGCCTTCGGGACGCTGGAGGCATTGCGGGAACAACGCGGCGAACGCGCCGGCCAGCGCGCCGCCGGCGATGAGCGCCAGCACGAGGCGGACGAGGCGGTTTTCGGGCGCGATCCACGCCAGCAGCACCAGCAACGCGCCACCCGCGACCACCGCCGACAGCCAGACCGGGGTCAGCGCGTCGCAGCGCATCGCGTAATTGGCGTTGGAGGCGAAGGCCACGAAGCCGATCGCGCTCGCCCCCGCCAGCGTCGCGCCATAGACGGTCAGGCGGCGCGCCTCCGCGCGGTCCCATACCCAGCGCAAGGCGACGATCGCCCCGGCCATCGCGCAATAGGGCAGGAGCTCGAGGCCGATGGTCAGCGAGCAGGCCGAGGACAGGCCGACGACCATCCCGCCGCGCGCCTGTTTCGGATCGGCCAAACCGGCGACGGTCCATGCGAGGCAGGCGAGCTGCCACCCGTGATGGTCGATGCGTTCGGGCATGAACATCAGCAAGGTCGACGAACAGCCGAGCAGGAACAGGATCGCGAAGGGCCACGCCACCGGCGACACCAGCCGCCGCACCGTCACCGCCAGCGCTGCCATCGCCACGCCCATCGGCAGCAGCGGTGCGATGCCGACCGCTAGCTTCTCTGCCCAGACCGGCCCGGCAAAGGGCTTGAACAACAGGATCAGGGCGGCGATCGGCAGATCGACCAGCCGCGACCAGTGGATGTCGAGGCCGCCCGGAGGGTTCAGCCGGTATTGGCGCAGGTCGTACCAGCCCTGACCGCCCAGCCACGCGCGCACCTGCATCAACCGCATATTGTCGTCGGTGTCGGACAAGGCGAGCCAATGGACCGCGTTCCAGCGATTCCACAGGAACCACGCCGCGATCACCACCCAGGCGAGCAGCAGCCAGCGGCGCCAGTGACGGTCGAGTTCGGTGCGGCGCGCGGGCATGTCGGTCAAAATCGCTTTCCCCGGGGCCGCGCGCGATCTACGGCGGCTGTCCTGCCATGGTGGCAAAGGCGCGCTGTATCGGATGGCGCGCAAAGGACAAGGGTGGCACGCGGGTGATCGCGCGGATCGAACGATTGATGGCGGATGGGGTGCTGGGGCAGTTGATCCGCTTCGGCATCGTCGGCCTGTTGGCGACGGCGGTCTATTCGGCGGTCTATCTGCCGCTGGTCTATCATGTGCTGCCGACCGGCTATGCGTTCGTCGCCGTGATCCCGGCATTCGTGGTCGCGGCGACCTTTGGCTGGTTCGCCCATGGCCGCTGGAGCTTTCAGGGCCACGGCACGCGGACCGGGGGTGCCGAACAGCCGATCAAGTTCCTGTTGGTGCAGGGGTTCGGCATGGTGCTGAACGGCCTTTTCACCTTCGGCATGGTCGATCTGGGGGGGCTGCCGGACTGGAGTCCGCTGGTCCCCGCCGTGCTGGTCACGCCCTTTGCCACCTTCGCGCTCAACCGTTCATGGGTATTCGGATAAGATGGACCGCATCGTTTACGACCGCATGGCGGCACACGACTCGACGCATTGGTGGTATCGCGCGCGGCGAGAGATTCTGGCGGATTATGTTGAGCGCTATGCCGGGTTGAAGCCGGGCGCGCGCATTCTCGAAATCGGCTGCGGCACCGGGCATAACCTGCCGATGCTGGGCGCGTTCGGCGAAGTCGATGCGATCGAGATCGATCCGGCGGCGCGCGAGATCGCCAGCGAGCGGCTGGGCAAGCCGGTCGGCGCCGCGCCGCTGCCGACGCTGGCGGGCGTTACGGGCAAGTACGACATGATCGCGGTACTCGACGTGGTCGAGCATATCGAGGACGATGTCGCGACGTTTCGCGGCATGGCCGAGCGGCTGGCGCCGGGTGGCAAGATTTTGGTCACCGTCCCCGCGCATCAATGGATGTGGAGCGCGCATGACGTGGTGAACCACCACCATCGCCGCTATTCGAAGGCGACGTTGGCCAAGGCGATCGCCGACGCCGGTCTGAAGCATGAAGGCCTGCGCTATTTCAACTCGCTGCTGTTCCCGGCGGCGGTCGCCGCGCGGGTTGCGGGCAAGCTGACCGGCAAGGACGACAGCGACGATTCGCCGCCGCCCAAGCCGCTGAACAAGGCGTTCGAGGCGATTTTCCGGCTGGAGCGGTTCCTGATCGGCCGGGTGCCGATGCCGCCGGGGCTGTCGATCGTGACGCTGGTGACGAAATAGGGACGCGGCCTAGCGCCAGTTGGCGTCGAGCCATGCTTCGGCCTGCGCGCGGTCGGTGAAGACCCGGACGCGATCCGTATGGAAGACGCGTTCGGCCTGCAGCTTGTTCAGGTGCGAAGCCACGACGATCGCGGTGGGGCCGATGTCCATCGCGATGCCGCGCGCCATGATCCGTTCGAAATACTGGGCGACCTGGGTCGACTGCACCGGAAATCCGCTCGAATCGCTGAACGTCGCGAACCGGCCATGTCGCGCGCGCGCCGCCGTGGTGCGGACGAGCAGTTCGGCGGCGAAGCGGATGACCGTTGCCATGGTCCAGAAGCCGCTGAGCTTCAGGTGAAGGATGCGACGGTCCGGATCGAACCGGATATCGTACAGGCGACTGTCGGTATCCGGCGGCACGCCGTTCATCCGCGCCGGAACCACTTCCACTTCGGCCCCGCCGATTGCAGCACGCCGCGCCGGAACAGGCGCGCGCCCAAACTGATCGTGATCGCGACCCATAGTAATTGCCACGCGAGCGCGGCGACATGCGGCCAGATGTCCGCGCTGGTCGCGGCGCGGCCGGCCATGGCGAAGGGGGAGCTGAACGGGAACAGCTCGGCCGCCGTCGCGATCCAGCTGCCCGGACGGCCGATCGCGGTCAGCGCGAAGGCGAACATCGCCGTCTGGAAGATGGTGATCGGCAGCGACAGCATCTGGATCTCGCGCGGGGTCGATGCCTGCGCACCGACCGTCAGGAACACCGATCCCAGCAGCATATAGGCGAGCGTGAAATAGAGGATGTAGAGCAGCACGAACCCCGGAAAACCGATCGCCGGTGCGATGCCCGACAGGCCGGCGGCGAAGTCGGGCGGCAGCAGCGCGCCGATATTGGCGCCGACCGCCGCCCAGAAGGCGAGGAACAGCAACGCCACCCCGAACATGCCGATCAGCTTGCCGAGGAACACCGACTCCAGCGGCACGGCGGCGGCCAGCACCTCGATCACCTTGTTCGAGCGTTCCTCCGCCATGGTGCCGACCGCTTGGCCCGCCAGCATGAGCGTGACGACGAACAGGGTGACGACGGCGAAGGTGCCCGCCGCGCTCTTGCCGCCCAGCGACGTGCTGTCGCGTTCGACATGGGTGAAGGTCGGGCGCGACAAGGGGGCGCCGCCCAAGCCCGCCCGCCGGTCGCGCACCGCCTGTTCGGCGATCGCCGCCAGATAGCTGGCGGTGGTCGAGGTGAGGTTGGCGTGGATCAGCTGCGGTGCCTCGAGCGGGCCGTAGAGGACCGAAGGCACGTCGATCTCCGGATCGGACAGCAGCGCGCGGGCCTGTGCGGCGGGATCGGCGGCGGGAGCGATGGTCGCCAGCGGCGGCAGGCCGCGTTCGCGCGAGATCGCCGGGCGGATCAGCGCATCGGCGGCGCGCAGCCGCGCGGCATCGTCCGGCGTGGCGATGGCATAGAGCTTTTCCTTGCCCTCGGCACCCTGACCCACGGTCATCGCGCCGAGGCTGCCCATCGCGCCGAACCCGGCGAACAGCAAAGGCGCGAGCAGGAACAGGAGGAACATCGGCGTCATCACCGTCGCGACGAAATCGCGGCGCGCGATGGTCATGGTCTGGCGGATCAGCTTGGGCGTGCTGCTCATGCCGCTTCCCCCCGCGCCGCGTCGCCGACGATGCGGACGAAGGCGTCGTGCAGTCCCGGCCGTTCGATCGACAGCCCCGAAATGCCGTAGCCCGCGTCGATCAACCGCACCAACATCCCCTCTATCCCATCCGCCGGCAGGGTGAAGCGCCAGCCGCCGCGATCCTGCTCCGCATCGGCGGGCAGCAATGCCGCAATGCCGGGTGCGGGGTGGTGCGGCACATAATGGGCCTTGAGCGGCAACAGCGCGCGGGCGTCGTCCACCGTCCCTTCGAACCGGCGCCGGCCGCCGGCGATGACGCACAGCCGGTCGCACAGCCGTTCGGCATGGGCCATGACGTGCGTCGAGAACAGGATGGTCGCCCCCCGGTCGCGCTCGGCGCGGATCAGCGCCTCCAGCCGTTCCTGATTGACCGGGTCGAGGCCGGAAAAGGGTTCGTCGAGGACGAGGAAGTCGGGCTGATGGACGACGCTCCCGAGCAGCTGGACGAACTGCGCCATGCCCTTGGACAGCTTGCGAATCTTCGAATCGATCGCGTGGCCGAGACCGGCCTGTTCGAGCATCGCCGCCGCCCGCTTGCGTCCGGTCGACCAGTCCAGCCCGCGCAGCGCGCCCATGAAGGCGATCGCCTCGCGCGCTTTCATGCCGGGATAGAGGCCGCGTTCCTCGGGCAGATAGCCGACCCGGTCGGATGCGTCGCGTGGGGAGCGGTGCCCCAGTAGCATGCGCGATCCCTCATCGGGTTCGATGATGCCCAGCAACATGCGCAGCGTCGTCGTCTTGCCCGCGCCATTGGGGCCGAGCACGCCGTACACCGCGCCGGTCGGCACCGACAGATCGATGCCGTCGACCACCCGCCGGTTGCCGAACCGCTTGACCAGCCCGGTCGCGTGGAGGGCCAAGTCATTCCGGGCAAGATGATCGTCGCGCAACCGCTATCCCCTCAAACGACGCTCTTTAGCGTGCGCAATGAAAAGCGTAGCGGGGGGAAGTGATCCAAGACAAGGCCATCCCGACCGATATTGTTGACCGTATCCGGGCCAAGGCGGCCGAATGCGGGTTCGTCGCGTGCGGCATCGCCCGCGCCGACGCCGCCCCGCGCACCGCCGAGCGGCTGCGGCAATGGCTGGACGAGGGACGCCACGGGTCGATGATCTGGATGGAGGAGCGCGCGCATCAGCGCGGATCGCCCGCCGGCCTGTGGAGCGAGGTGCGGTCGGTCATCGCGCTCGGCATGAGCTATGCCCCCGCTGCCGATCCGCTGGCGCTGGCGGGCGTGGGCGACCGGGGGCGCATCTCGGTCTATGCGCAGGGCGGCGATTATCATGACGTGGTCAAGAAGGCGCTTAAAAGCCTCGGCCGCTGGCTGGCGCAGGAATCGGGCTGCGACCTGAAGGTGTTCGTCGATACCGCACCGGTGATGGAAAAGCCCCTTGCCGAGGCGGCGGGGCTGGGATGGCAGGGCAAGCATACCAATCTGGTCAGCCGCGACCATGGCAGCTGGCTGTTCCTGGGGGCGATCTACACCACGCTGGACCTGACCCCCGACCGGGCGGGGCGCGATACGTGCGGGTCGTGCGATGCGTGCCAGCGGGCGTGCCCGACCGATGCGTTTCCCGCGCCCTACCGGCTCGATGCGCGGCGCTGCATCTCTTACCTCACGATCGAACATGCCGGACCGATCCCGCACGAGCTGCGTGAGGGGATCGGCAACCGCATCTATGGCTGTGACGACTGCCTTGCGGTGTGTCCGTGGAACAAGTTCGCGGCGGCAGCGGCGGCGAACCGGGCGTTCGCGGCGCGCGCCGAACTGGCGGCACCGCGTCTGGCCGACCTGATCGCGCTGGACGATGCGGGCTTTCGGGAGGTGTTCCGGGGATCGCCGATCAAGCGGATCGGGCGCAACCGGATGGTGCGCAACGCGCTGATCGCGGCGGGGAATAGCGGGGACGTTGCGCTGTTGGCGCCGGTCCGCGCGGCGTGCGGCGATCCCGATCCGGTGGTGGCCGAGGCGGCAGCGTGGGCGCTGGCGAGGCTGGGAGGCTAGGCTGCCCAGCGATGGAGGCTGGCGGGATCGACCCATTCGATCCGGTTCCGCCCGGCATGTTTGGCGCGGTACATCGCCTCGTCCAGCCCGTGCAGCAGTGCCGGCCCATCGACCGGCCAGCGGTCGAGATGATAGGCGCCGATGCTGGCGGTCGCGCGGATCGCGCTGCCGTGCCACTCGACCGACAGCGCGGCGATGGCGGTGCGCAGCCGTTCGGCGAGCGCCGTGGTGACGGCGGCGTCGGGGCTGGCGATGGCGAGGGCGAATTCCTCTCCGCCCAGCCGTGCCGACAGGTCGTCGGCGCGGCAGCATCCGGCGAGCGTTTCGGCGACCGCGTGCAGCACGGCGTCGCCCGCCGGATGGCCATGGCGGTCGTTGATCGCCTTGAAATGGTCGAGGTCGAGCCAGAGCAGCGCCAGCCCGCCCTCGGCGGGATGCGGCGGTTCGGCGAGCCGCTGGTGCAACCGGTGTTCGAACGCCCGGCGGTTGAGCAGGCCGGTCAGCCCGTCCTGATCGGCGGCCTGCTGCAATTGCGCCATCAGGTCGTCGCGCACCGCCATCGCGCTGCTGATCGTCAGCGGCACGAGCGCGAGGAACGCGACCGCGATCCGGATCGACACGACCATGCGCGGGATCGACAGGTCCTGCCCGATATCGACCATGCCCAGACCGATGGTGATCATGCAGCCGCTGCCGAGCGCCATGGTGACGAGCGCGGCGGTCGACACCGAATAGGTCATCGCGCACAGCAGCAGCGCCGGCATCGGGAACATGATGCTGCCCGGCCCGTCGAACGTCACCGCAAGCGTGCAGGAGACGGCGAGCAGGAGCAGCGGCCAGAGCGGCTTGGCGGCGGGCGCGGGCATCGCGCGCCGTTCGCGTTGCCAGGGCGGCCGGACGGTCAGCATCGCGGGCAGGAAGATCAGGTAATTGGCGATCTCGCTGGCGGTCCACGTCATCACCGTCTGCGTCGCCGATCCGTGGAACTGCACGACGACCATCACCGCGCCGACCATGGCGGCGACGAAGCTGCCCGGCAGCAGACCGACCGAAATCCGCATCACCGAATGGACCCGCCGCAACCGGAGGTCGCGCGGAGCGAGTCGGCGCAGCACCAGCACCGCGACGAAGGTGCCGGACACATTGGCGACGGCGAACCAGCCGCCGAGTTCCGGACTCTGGCCGAAGATCAGGTCGGCAAGGACGAAGCCGGCTGCCGCACCGCCCCATCCTGCCGGGCGGTAGAGCTGGGGCGCGCGCAGCATGGCGCCGACGAGGATCGCATTGGCCGGCCAGAAGGCGACCGAAAAGGCATGGCGGGTGATCAGCCCGATCGCCGCCGCGCCCCCGACCATGGCGCAGACGAGCAGGAATGCGCGCACCATGCCGAGCGTCCCCGCGCCCCGGGCAAGCGCGGGCGCAGTCCATGGGGGCGCGGTCGGCACGCCGGATGGGACGGTGGTCGGCATCGCGCGCGACTCTATGGCGTGCCGGTAAACAAGCGGTAAGGGTTGGGCGTCACACACCGCTTTCGCGACGAACCGCGGCCAGATCGCCATTGGGCCGTCCCTGCACATGCGCCCAGTCGCGGAATTTCCAGTCGCCGCCCCAGACCAGTCCCTCGGCCTTCGCCGCCTTGCCCAGCGCGCGGAAGAAGACATGGGCGTCGGGTTCGCGCCAGTACCAGCGCTCGTCGACCAGATCGACCGCCCATGCGGCGGGCAGGCCGCCCGGCGTCTGCGCATTGTGGAAGCTGAAACGTACCTTGCTGGTGCCCGCGCGGAACAGGCGTTGCTGCACCTCGACCGATCGCCAGCCATAGACGATGACCGGGCGGAACCGCTCGGCACGCAGCCGGGCGATGACCGCCACGACGCGCGGGCGGAAGCGGGGATGGAGGCTGGCGAGCTTGCGCTCCTGCGGCCAGTTGCTGCTGTCGCCGTCCCAGCGCGCCGGGGCCGCGCGCAGCCGGGTGAGGGTGGCGCCGCCGGGATCGATCCGGCCATCGGCGTTGATCCCGAACCGCTCCTGCGCCGCGCGGATCGCGGCGATCAGGCGCGGGCCGGCGATGCCGTCGATGCCGCCCGGATCGATCCCGATCCTGAGCAGCAGCCACTGCACCGTGCGCACATCGCCCGCGCGGTTCGCGCCGCCTTCTCCGACAGCAGCCTCGATCATCGCCCCGCCCCTTGTCCTGTTCACCGGGCAGGGACGCTGGCGGGCGAAATCCTACATTTCAAGCGCGGTTCAGCGCGGCCGCGCGCGCGCCGCCGCGACCTGTGCGCCGAATGCGCGCGCCCGTTCGTTTAGTGCGGCGCTGTTCGCCCAGGCCGGGCCTCCGGCTCTGGCCTGTTGCGCGAGGCGTTCGATCATCGCGCTTTCGGCGCGCAACGTGCGGGCTTCCGCCCGGCTGAGGTCGCCACGCCGCCGCCCGTCGCGGATCGATCGGTTCGCGTCGTTCAGGTCCCGGTCGAACGAGTTGCTGGGCCGCGTGGGCATTTCGCGCACGGCGGAGTGGCCACCGTCCCAGATTTGCGCACCGGCGGGTGCGGCGATCGCGAGCAGGAGGATCGGCAGGATCACACGCATCGGCATTCTCCTTCATGTGCGCGCGCATCCTATCGTTGCGGCACCATCCGCGCCATCCGGCTTTTCCTGTCGCGCGGCTTGGGGTAACGCCAGCGCCCATGATCCGTCCTGCCCTGTCCATCGTCGTCCCCTGTTACAACGAGGCCGCGTGCCTCGACGTGCTGCACACCCGCATTTCGGCGGCGGCGCGCGCGGTGGTCGGCGACGATCATGAAATCGTGCTGGTGAACGACGGGTCGCGCGACCAGAGCTGGGCGGTGATGGAGCGGCTGGCGGCGTCCGATCCCCGGCTGGTGGCGATCAACCTGTCGCGCAACCACGGACATCAACTGGCGCTGACCGCGGGCCTCGACCTGTGCGCGGGCGAGCGCATCCTGATCATCGACGCCGATCTGCAGGACCCGCCCGAATTGCTGGGCGACATGATCGCCGCGATGGAGGCCGAAGGGGCCGATGTCGTCTATGCGGTCAGGCGCAAGCGCGAGGGCGAGACCTTCTTCAAGAAGCTGACCGCCGCCGGCTTCTACCGCGTGCTCGACCGGGTGACCGACACGCCGATTCCGCTCGACACCGGCGATTTTCGGCTGATGAGCAGGCGGGCGCTCGACGCGTTGCTGAGCCTGCCCGAACAAGCGCGCTTCATTCGCGGCATGGTGGCGTGGGTCGGGTTCCGGCAGGTGCCGTTCCCCTATGACCGCGACGAGCGGCTGGCGGGCGAGAGCAAATATCCGCTGGGCAAGATGATCCGCTTCGCGCTGGACGCGGTGACGGGCTTTTCCACCGCACCGCTGCGCCTTGCCAGCCATATGGGGCTGGTGCTGACCGGGCTGTCGCTGCTGCTGTTCGCCTATATCGCGATCGGCTGGCTGTCTGGCAGCGCGGTGCAGGGCTGGACGTCGACGATGCTGGTCGTCGTGTTCCTGGGCGCGGTGCAGATGTTCGTACTGGGCATGATCGGCGAATATCTCGGGCGGTTGTACGTGGAGTCCAAGCGGCGACCGCTGTACCTCGTCGCGGATGTCGCCGGGCCGGTGAAGGGGCGGGCCAGTTTGGGGTACCGTGCGGGGGACCGGGGCGAGGTTACGGTGTCGCCGGTGCTGCCGGAGCAGCAGTAGAGCCGGGTTCACGCGAAGGCGCGGAGACGCGAAGAAGGTAGATTTCGCGCAGAGACGCAGAGGCGCAGAGAGGTTGCGGGCGCGGACAGGTTTTCCGCGATAGCGGCCTCACTCGTCGTTGCAGCGAAGGATGCCGTCTCCCGATCGCGCGCGCTCGCGTCGCGCGAACCCTCTCTGCGCCTCCGCGTCTCTGCGCGAACCCATTCCTTCTTTTTCTTCTTCGCGTCTCCGCGCCTTCGCGTGAAAACGACTTATCGCGCGCCAACTTCACCCAGCAACCACGACCGGATCGCACTGGCAAGATTGGGCGGATCGTCCCCCTCGATCCGCACCGCATCGATCGCCGCCACCAATGCCGACAGCGGCAGCGACCGCCGCGTCGCCGCGTCCTCCAGCGCCGTCCAGAAACCGGGTTCGAGGCTGATCGACGTCGCATGGCCGGCGATGGTGATCGACCGCTTCACCGGCCCGCGAAACCCGCCGGGCGGCGCGACCGGCTTCATTCGCTGTCGAACAGCGACGCCAGCTGTTCGATCATCGTGCCCGCCAGCTGTTCGGCATCCATGATCGTCACCGCGCGATTATACCAGCGGGTCACGTCATGGCCGATGCCGATCGCGACCAGCTCGACCGGCGACTTGCCCTCGATATAGGCGATCACCTGCCGCAGATGGCGCTCCAGATAGCTGCCCGAATTGACCGACAGGGTGGAGTCATCGACCGGCGCACCGTCCGAGATGACCATCAGCACCTTGCGATCTTCCGGCCGTGCGATCAGCCGGCCATGCGCCCATAGCAGCGCCTCGCCATCGATATTCTCTTTCAGCAGCCCTTCGCGCATCATCAGCCCGAGCGACTTCTTCGCACGGCGCCACGGCTCGTCAGCCTGTTTATAGACGATGTGGCGGATGTCGTTAAGCCGGCCGGGCTGGGGCGGGCGACCGGCGGCGAGCCACGCCTCGCGGCTCTGTCCGCCCTTCCACGCGCGGGTGGTGAAGCCGAGGATCTCGACCTTCACCCCGACGCGTTCCAAAGTGCGGGCGAGGATGTCGGCGCTGATCGCGGCGATGCCGATCGGACGGCCGCGCATCGACCCCGAATTGTCGATCAGCAGCGTGACGACGGTGTCGCGAAACTCGGTATCGCGCTCGATCTTGTAGCTGAGCGACTGCGCCGGGTTGATGACCACACGCGCCAGCCGCGCGGCGTCGAGCAGCCCTTCCTCCTGATCGAAATCCCACGATCGCGACTGTTGCGCCATCAACCGGCGCTGCAACCGGTTGGCGAGCTTCGTCACCACCCCCTGCAACTGCACCAGCTGCTGGTCGAGATAGGCGCGCAGCCGTTCGAGTTCGTCGGCGTCGCACAATTCGGTCGCGGCGATCACCTCGTCGAACTTGGTGGTGAAGGCGCGATAGTCGAACTGGGTGTTCAGGTCGGCAAAGGGGCGGTTGGGGCGGACCGGCATCATGCCGCCCTCATCCTCGCCATCGGCCATGTCGTCGCCCTCGGCATCGACATCCTCGGACATGTCGTCCGACTGGCCGTCGGACTGCTCGTCGTCGCTGCGGTCCTGCCCACGCGCCTCGACCTGGCCTTCGCCGCCTTGCTGCTCGCCCTCGTCCTCGCCGTCGTCCTGCGGGGTTTCCTCGTCCTCGCCTTCCGAATCGTCGCCGCCGTCATCGGCCTGTTCCGGCTCGACCTCGCCCTCGACCAGTTCGAGGTCCTGGAGGATCCGGGTGATGCCGCGCCCGAACGCCGCCTGATCGTCGGCCAGCGTCGCAAGCGCGTCGAGCTGCGTGCCGGCGCGTTCCTCGATCCAGTCGGTGATGAGCGCCATGGCGGGGATCGCGGCGGCCGGCGGCATCCGCCCGGTCAGCCGTTCACGCACCACCAGCTGCACCGCGGTCGACAGCGGCACTTCGGCCCGGGTCCGCGCGCGGGTGATCGGGTCCGACCGCATCCGCATCGCCAGCGCCTGATCCAGATTGTCGGCGATCCCGTCATATCCGGCCGATCCGATCGCATCGACCCGCGCCTGTTCGACAGCATCGAACACCGCGCGCGCCACCGCATCGCCCGGCGCGGCGCGGGCATGCAGCGCGGTGTCGTGATAGCGCATCTTCAGCGCGAACCCGTCGGCGAGGCCGCGTGCCTCCGCGACCTGATCGGCGGGAAGCGCGCGGGCGGGCATCGGCACCTTGATATGCTTGCCCGACGCCACCGGGGCGTCGGCGGTGAAGCCCAGTTCCACCTCCGGCTCCTCGGCAAGCGCGCGCGAAGTGCCGCGCAGGACGTCGCGAAACCGGTCGAGTGGGGATTCCTGTGCCATGGCGCCTGCTTTGGGGATTGGCCGAAGCAAGGGCAAGGGGGTGGTGCGACCCGTTGGGGCAAAGCCGCCCGCCTGAGGGACGCAAGCGGACACCTCTCCAAAACGGATACGATCTACGGGAACCAAAACCAAACCCAACCGGACCGTCGTTGAAGCGGACCGGCCGCCCCGCTCTAACCGGCGAGAGGGACCGAGCGGGGGCTGGTGTGACCGATTTGATGGAAAGTGCCATGGCGATCCTGCGCCTGTCGTCGTCGCGACTTGCGCAGGTGTCGGAGAATGTCGGCAACGTGTCGACGCCGGGCTACAAGCGGGGCGTCGCCTTTCGCGCGATGCAGGCCGCGCTGGCTACCGATGGCGTCGCGTCGACCTAGCACGACCGGACGCAGGGCAAGCTGCAGGCGACCGGCGCCCCGCTCGACCTCGCGATCGAAGGCGAGGGTGCGTTCGAACTGCGCGACGGTGACCGCATGGTCGCGGCGCGGAGCGGGCAGTTCCGCCGGATGGACGACGGCCGGCTGGCCGATGCGCGCGGACGGATCGTGCAGGATCTGGCCGGCGGCGACGTCGTGCTACCCCGCGACGATGTGACGATCCTGCCCGATGGCACCGTTTTGGACGGACAACGTCCCGTCGCCCGGATCGCGCTGCGGTCGGAGAATGGCGGCGAGGCCGAGGGTGCGATGCTGCGGCAGGGCATGGTCGAGGCGTCGAACGTGGCGCTGGGCGATGAGATGCTGAGCATGATGACCGCAATGCGCGAGGCGGAGGGCGGCGCGCGGCTGGTGCAGGTCTATGACGAGCTGATGGGCCGCGCGCTGACCACGCTGGGCGGCGGGCGATGAGCGACGCGTTCAGCATCGGTGCGCTGGCGATGCGCACCCAGCAACAGGCGCTGGAGGCGCTGGCCAACAATATCGCCAATGTGAACACGGCGGGGTTCAAGCGCGCACGGGTGCGCTTTGCCGACCTGTCGGGCAATGTGCCGACCGCGACCGGCCCGGCGACCGCGATGGCCGATGCCGGGGTGCGGTTCGACACGCAGCTGACCATCGACCAGCAGGGCGAGGTACAGCGGACCGGCCGCCCGCTCGACCTCGCGATCGAAGGGGCCGGCTTTATCGAACTGATGGGGCCGGGCGGGCAAACCCTGCTGTGGCGCGGCGGCACGATGAAGGTCGACGCCGATGGGTTGCTCGCGAGCGATGGCGGCTTGCCGTTGCGCGCGGCGGTGACGATTCCGGCCGATGCGAGTGCGATCGAGATCGCCCGCGACGGCACGGTCCGCGCGACCTTGCCCGATGGTGCCGAGCCGGTCGAGCTTGGGCGGATCGAACTGGTCCGCTGCGACGATCCCGCGACCCTGGTCCGGCTGGACGGCGGGGTGTACCGGATGGCCGACGACGCGCGCAGCACCGCGGCCGATCCCGGTGAGGACGGCGCAGGGTGGCTGGTGCAGGGCGCGGTCGAACGGTCGAACGTGCAACTGACCGACGAGATGGTGCAGCTGATGCTGGTGCAGCGCGCCTATGCCGCCAATGCCCAGATCGTGCAGGCGGCGGACCAGTTGATGGGTATCGCCAACGGGTTGCGGCGATGAGCGCCATAGCTCTTCTTGCAATCGCGGCGGTGACGCAGGGGCCACCCTGCGTGGCGTCGCGGGTCGATCTGACCATCGGCGCGCCGGTGGAGGCGCGGGCGTTGCGGGTGGTCGATTGCACTCCGGTGCGGCCCCCGGCGCTGTGGTTCGACCGGCGCTCGGGGCTGGTGCTGGCCGCCGAGCCAATCGCGGCCGGCGTTTCGCTGGGCCGGTTGCGGGTCGATCCGCGTACAGCGGTGGCGCGCGGACAGTCGCTGTTCCTGCGCTCGTCCATTGGCCCCGCAACCGTCGAACGCCGCGTGGAGGTCGTGCAGGGCGGCCGTTCGGGCGAGCGGCTGTTCGTGCGCGATGCGGACGGACAGGTGTTCGCCGCCGCGCTGGTGATGCCGCAGGACCTGTTCCGCGACGGCAATTGGCCGGCGCTGGCGACCGACCGCCGCGCCAGTGCGCGCGGCGACGTGCTGACCATCGTCGTGCATCAGGTCGCCGAATCCTCGAACGTCACCCAGCGCGCCCGGCGTCGCGCGAGCGATACCGGAGGTAGCCTCCGTATCGGCGGCGTGGACGAGGATGCCGGCATCCGCTTCGGCGGCGGCTTTTCCGGGCGCGGCGAGGTGCGCCGGTCGGAGCGGCTGCTGACCAGCCTGACCGTCACGATCGAAGACATATTGCCCAATGGCGACCTGCTGGTGCTGGGGCGGCAACAGGTGCGGGTGAATGGCGAACGCACCGACATCGCGGTGCGCGGACGGGTGCGTCCGGCCGATATCGCCAGCGACAACAGCGTCCTGTCCAGCCGGATCGCCGGTGCCGAGATCGACTATGCCGGCAAGGGCTTCGTCACGCGCGGCAGCGGCCCCGGTCTGGTCGACCGGCTGTTCGGCCTGTTGGGGCTGGGCTGATGCGGTGGATTCTTCTCGGTGCGGCGCTGGCCTGCGCATGGCCGGTCGCCGCCGATGCGCAGCAGGTGCCGATCAAGGGGCTGGGCCGCTTTGCCGGTTGGCGCGACAATGCGCTGGTCGGATACGGCCTCGTCACCGGCCTTTCGGGATCGGGCGACACCCGGCGCAGCGGCGTCACGCGGCAGGCGCTGCGCAACATCCTGACGCGGCTGGGCACCAATGTCACCGACGACCAGATCAGCAGCCGCAACGTAGCCGTGGTAATGGTGACGGCGGTGCTGCCGCCCTCTGCCAATGTCGGTGACCATATCGACGTGGCGGTGTCGTCGATCGGCGACGCGCGCAGCCTTGCCGGCGGCACGCTCATCATGACGCCGCTGCTGGGGCCGGACCAGCGACCCTATGCGCTGGCGCAAGGCGCATTGCTGGCCGGGGGGCACCGGTTCGACAGCGACCTGAACCGCGAACAGCGCAACTATCCGACCAGCGCGGTCCTGCCCGGCGGCGCGACGATCGAGACGGCGGTGCAGTCGAGCGTCGCGGGCGCGGATGGCGAAGTGTCGTTCCTGCTCGCCAGTCCCAGCTTCTCGACCGCCGAGCGGATCGCTGCGCAGATTTCGGCGCGGCTGGGCAGTGGCACCGCACGGGCGGTCAACGCCGATGAGGTCCGCATCCGCTATGGCGGCGCGCCGGGCGGGGTGGCGGGGTTCATCGCCGCTATCGAGAATCTGCCCGTCGAACCGGACGGCGTTGCGCGCATCGTCATCAACGAACGCACCGGCACCGTCGTCGCGGGGGCGGAGGTGATGATTTCCAGCGTCGCCATCGCGCAGGGCGACATCAAGGTGTCGGTCGTCGCGGAAAACATGGCGTCGCAGCCGGGCTTCATCGGCGGGTTCGCGGGCGACGCGCGCAGCCTGATCGTCACCAACACCGCGCTCGACGTGCGCGAGGGGGTGGGCGACGCGGCGCTGCGACTGCCCAACAGCTCGGTCGCCGACCTCGTGCAGGCGCTGCACAAGGCGCGCGTCGATACCCGCCGCATCATCAGCATCCTGCAGGCGATCCGCGCGGCGGGCGCGCTGCACGCCGACATCCTCGTTCAATAGGGGCCTCGAATGGACGCCATCACCTCGCTGACGCTGGCGCGTGCGCTGGACGGATTGCACCAACGACAGATCGCCACCGCCTATAACATCGCCAATGCCGGCACGTCGTCCTTCCGTCCGCTGGCCGTGCGGTTCGAGGAACGGCTGCGCGCGGCGGCACAGGGCGGCCCGGCGGCGCTGGCGCGCGTCACGGCGGAGACGGTGCAGGGGCCGGCGCGCAGCAGCGAGCGGCTCGATCTGGAGGTCGCCACCGCCAGCGAAACCGCGCTGCGCTATTCGGCGCTGGTCGAGATTGCCGGGCGCCGCATGGCGATCGACCGCGCGGTCGTGGGCGGGGCGCGCTGAGATGGACGCCGCACGGATCAGCCGGACCGGCCTCGACGTCGAATGGCAGCGGTTGCAGGTGATCGCGCTCAACCTCGCGAATATGAACAGCAGCCAGGCACCGGGCACGACCGGCTATCGCGCGATGCACATGGTGTCGGGGCCGATGCGCTCCTTCGCCGCTATGCTCGACCGGCCAACGGGTGTCGGGGTGCAGGCCATGGTGGCGTCGGGCGGCACGCGGCGGGTGCACGAACCCGGCCATCCCCATGCCGATGCGGATGGGTTCGTAACCTATCCGGAGGTCGATCATGCCGGCGAGATGACGCTGATGATCCGCACGGCGCGCGCCTATGAGGCCAATCTGACCGCACTGGCGACCGCGCAGCAAATGTACGCCCGCGCACTCGAATTGGGCAAATCGGCATGAGCGGGATCGAGGCGATCGCTGCCATCGGCGCGGCGGCGGTGCCGGCGCAGACGTTGCCGGTTCAGCCCGCCGGCGGCGGCTTCGGCGCGCTGCTGACGCAGGGGCTGCAACAGGTCGACGCCAAGCTGGCGAACGCGGACGCGCTAGCCCGGCAATTCGCGGTCGATGATAGCATCCCGGTGCATCAGGTGACGATGGCGCTGGAGGAAGCACGGCTGGCGGTAGAGCTGGCGATGCAGGTGCGCACGCGCCTGCTCGACGGCTATCGCGAACTGATGGCGATGCAGCTCTGACATGGGCGAGGCGTCGACCGTCCCGCTGCGGCGGGTGATCCTGGTCCTGTTGCCGGTGCTGCTGCTGGCGGTCGCCGGTTACTGGTGGCTGTCGCGGCCCGATTATGTCGTGTTCGCACAGGGGCTGCGTCCCGCCGATGCGGCGGCGGTCGTCGCCGAACTCGACAAGCGCGGCACGCCCTACCGGCTCGACGGCGGCGGGGCGACGATCCTGGTGCCCGCCGACCGCGCCGACGAAACCCGCGTGGCACTGGCCGGGAGCGATGTGGGGGTGCGGGGGTTGGTTGGGTTCGAGATGTTCAACGAATCCGACATGGGGCTGACCAATTTCGCCCAGAAAATCAATTACCAGCGCGCATTGCAGGGCGAGCTGACGCGGACCATCCTGATGATGGACGGTATCGCCAACGCCCGGGTTCACCTGGCATTGCCCGAAAAGGCGCTGTTCCGCGGTGACCGGGCGGAGGCGAGCGCGGCGGTCGCGATCGAGATGAAGCCGGGCGCGGTGCTCGATCCGTCGCGGGTCGCCGGCATCCAGCGGCTGGTCGCTGCCGCGGCGATCGATCTGCCCGAGGCCCGCGTCGTCATCCTCGACGGGGCCGGGCGGCAGATCGGTGGCGGTGTGGTGGCGGACGGCCAAGGCGCTGCGCCCGACGAGCGACAGGCGCTGCGCCAGTTGTTCACCGCCCGCGCTGCCGCTGCGGTGGCGGCGGTGTTGCCCGGTCCGGCGCAGCGGGTGACGGTGCGGATCGCGCAGGACGGGCCGGTTGCGTGGGATGGCGGCGAACGATCGTTCCCGCTGGCGGTGCAGGTGCAGACGCCTGTGACCCCCGGCACGGAGGAGCGCAGCCGCATCGCCGCCGCGCTGAACGATGCCCTCGCGATCGATTCCGCACGCGGCGACGAGGTGGCGTTCGTGACCGGCCCGATCGAACCGGTGGCGATTCCGGTGCCGCGGGTTGCCTCTACGCCGGTCGCGTTGGGTGAGGAGATGGCCGCCGTCCCGGTGCAGCGGGGCTGGGGATGGTGGATCGCCGCAGCCGTTGCACTGGGCGCGTTGGGCATCGTCGCCCTGCGGCGGCGGCGGGCGCGGCCGGTGCTGGACGCGGCAGGGCAGGAAGCGTTCGCGCTGCGCCTGCGCCAGACGCTGGAGGCCGCCGATGCACGCGGCTGACGACACGCTGCGCGACATCGTTGCCGAGTTTCGTGCGCTGGGCGAGGCCGACCGTCGCGCGATCGTGGCGCGACTGAGGTTCGACGAACGGATGCGGTTCGAAGCCGCACTCCGTCCTCGCGCCGCAATGGACGGCATCTCCCCCGAACTCGCCGCGCTGGCGCAAGGCGACGGGCTGACCGAAGCCGCCCGTGCGGCACTGTCGGCGGCGTTGGGCGAACGGCCCGCACCCGCGCCCGTTCGACCGACCCTGATCGATCGGCTGTGGCGGCGATGAGCGCATTGCTGAAATCCGCGCGCGGCGTCGCCACGCTGCCGCTGGCCCAAGACGTCGTATCCGAGCCGGTCACCGATCCGCGCGAAGAAACGATCGCCGCGCTCCGGCAGGAGGTCGCCCAGTTGCAGGCCGCTGCCGTGCGGACGGCGGCAGCACAGGACGCGCGCGTGGCCGATGCCGCCGCGCAAGCCGAGCGCGAGGCACGCGACGCGGTGCAACGCGACGATGCGGCGCGGACGGCGCTGCTGGAACAGGCGCTGGTCGCCGCCCGGGCTGCGCTGGACGAACGGCTGGCGCTGCTCGACCGGCTGGCACCTGCGCTCGCGCGGATGGCGCTGGACCGGTTGTTCGCTGCATCGGACGACCGGACAGCGCTGGTCGAGGCGATGATCGCCCGGCGACTGGCGGCGTTCAGGCGCGAGGCGGTGGTGGCGGTCGTCGTGAGCGCGGCGGATGTGGACGCAGTGGCGCTGGCCGACCTGTCCGATCGGCTGAACGGGGTCACCGTGCGGCCTGATCCGACGCTGGCGGGCGGCCGATGCCGGATCGAGGCGCGCAGCGAGGCCCTGCCGCTCGACCTCGACACCGAATGGGCGACGCTCGCCGCCGCGCTCGACGCGATGACGGAGGGGCGGGCATGAACCACCCGTTCCTGAACCGGCTGGCGGCGGTCCCGCTGGCGCAAGCGGAAGGCCGGCTGCGCAAGGTCGGGCAGGGGCAGTGCGTGTCGACCGGACCCGATGCGACGCTGGGCGACCTGTGCGCGATCGAACGCGACGATGGCAGTCATGCGCTGGCGCAAGTCGTGGGCGTGGATGGCGGCGAACTGGTGCTGGTGCCGCTGGAGCGCGAGCGCGGACTACGGCCCGGCGCACGGCTGTGGCGGTCGGCATGGGGCGGCACGACGCCGGTCGGCGAGGGCTTTGCCGGGCGGGCGATCGATGCGCTGGGGCGTCCGATCGATGGCGGGCCACCGATCGCAGGCGATGCGCAGCGGGACATCGAGGGGGACATCCTGCCGCCGATGGCGCGGGCGATGCCGCGTCGGGTGGTCGAGACCGGCATCCGCGCGATCGACGGCCTGCTGACGCTGGGCATGGGACAGCGGACCGGCATCTTCGCGGCGAGCGGCGTCGGGAAGACCAGCCTGATGGAGCAGATCGTCACCCAGACCGACAGCGACCGCTGCGTGCTGTGCCTAGTGGGCGAGCGCGGCAAGGAGGTCGAGGCGATCTGGCGGATGCTGTCCGCCCGGCGCGATGCGGCGCGGTTCACGCTGGTAGCGGCTACATCCGACCAAAGCGCGTCGTTGCGCGCCCGGGCCAGCGGCGTCGCGCTGGCCATCGCGGAACATTGGCGCTCGCAGGGCGAGCATGTGCTGCTGACGGTCGATTCGGTCACCCGGCTGGCGATGGCGCTGCGCGAGATCGGGCTGGCGGCGGGCGAACCGCCGACGGTGCGCGCCTATACCCCCAATGTCTTTGCAGCGCTTCCCCGGCTGGTCGAACGGTGCGGGGCGGCCGCCTCGGGCGGGGCGATTACCGCCGTCATGACCGTGCTGGCCGAAAGCGACGAGATCGACGACCCGGTCGCCGAAGTCATGAAGTCGCTGCTCGACGGGCATATTCTGTTGTCGCGCACGCTGGCCGAACGCGGCCAGTTTCCCGCCATCGACCTGTCGCGCAGCATCAGCCGGCAGGCGGGGCGATTGATGGAGCCGGCCCATGCCGCCGCCGCGCGGCGGGCGGGGGCGATGTTGGGCGCGTATGACGAAGCGCGCGTCCTGATCGAAAGCGGCATGGTCCAGCCCGGCGCCAGCGCCGAGATCGATGCCGCGATCGCGATGCGTCCCGGCCTGCTCGATTTCCTGCAACAGGGGCAGGACGTCCGGGTGGCGTTTCGGGATGCCGTGGCGCAACTGGTCCGGGCGACGGCGCATGGCTGAACGGAAACTGGTGGCCATGCGCCGGGTAGCGGCGGTTCGCACGGCGCAACGGGCGGTGGCCGAGCGCGCGCTTGGGGTGGCGACGGGCGCGGTCGTGGAAAGTCGGGACGCGCTCGCACGGGCCGGGGAGCAGGTCGACTTGGCCTTTGCAACATGGCGGGCGCTGGTCGATGCGGTCTGCTTCCAGCCCGAAATTCAACGCTATCACGCCGCACAACTGATCGCCCGGACCGGTGAAGCGGATGCCGCGCGCGCCGATTGCGACCGGGCCGGCGAGACGCTGACGGCTGCGAGACAGGCGCTGCATTGTGCCGATGCCGCGCTGGAACGCAGCGGGATGATCGTTCGCCGCCTGGCGCGTCGCGAACGGATGCAGCGCGAGGAACGGCAACTCGCCGACCATGCCGACCGCGTGACGCAGCGTTGGGGGCGTCGATGATCGACCTGCCGGGAACCGGCCCGACGGCGGCGTTGTCGCCCCCCGTTCCAGCCGAGCGGCGGGACGAGGGAGGCCCTGTCTTCGCGATCCTGTTGGCGCAGGCCGCGATAACCCCGGTGGAAGCGCCGCTGCCGACGCCGGTTCCGGAAACGGCAGCGGTGGATGGTCCCGAGCCGATGGCGGTCGCCGAACAGGACGATGCGCCGATCCGGCGCGCGGTCGTCGATCACGCGATCCGGTTCGATGCGCGCGGGATGATCGCGATGGCGGCGGGAGGGGAATCGGTGCTGTCGGACGTCCCGGACATCACGCCGCCGGTATCGGCCGGGACGCGGGTTACGGCCCCTCAACCGGCTATCGCGCCTGATATGGCTGCGCAGCCGGTTACCGGGACCGTGCACTCCCCGCCCGTATCGGCAACTGCCACGCCGGCCGACCGGGCTTCGGTGGCGAAGCCTCACCCATTGCCGGTGGCGGCAACGCCGACTGCGCTTGGTGAACCCGCTCCGACCCGGACGCTAGCCGACGAACCGGAGATCGCCACCGCGCCTGCCGCTCGGTCCCGCACCCGCTTCGCCGCGATGGCGCAGGGCGCGCCGAAGGTCGCCGTCGTCGCATTGGCGGACGGGCTGGCGGTGTCGGCGGCGGTGGGAGCGCTGTCGGAGGGCGAGCGCCACCGGATGCGCGACGCGATCGCCGCCACGCTATCGCGCCACGGTCTTCGCCCGCACGCCGTCACCCTGCTGGCAATGCCGGCACCCACCATGCGCATGGAGCGCTGAACCATGTTCCAGACCCAACCCGTCGGCATCGCGACCTCCGCCGATGCCGCCCCGGCCCAGGCCAGTGCCGCGACCAGCGCGTTCGGGCTGGGGTTCGATGCGCTGCTGAAGATCATCCTGACCCAGCTGACCTATCAGGACCCGCTGAAGCCGATGGATAATTTCCAGTTCGTCTCACAGCTCGCGCAGTTTTCGCAGGTCCAGCAGGGGCAGGCGATGAGCGACCGGCTGAACCAGATCTTCGCCTCCACCCTCTCGGTGCAGGCGACCGGGCTGCTCGGCAAGCGGGTCGATGTGCCCGCAGGGGCGGCGACGCTGACCGGCACGGTCGTCGGCATCGCCTTCGCCAACGGCACGCCGACCGCGACCATCGAAACCAACAAGGGGCAGACGATCAGCAGCGTGGCGATCGGCTCCATCACACAGATCAGGGAGAAATAGGCGATGTTCGGTGCCATCTATATCGGGCTGAGCGGGCTGAACGCCCATGCCGCGGGACTGAAACAGGTCAGCAACAACGTCACCAATCTGAACACGGCGGGGTTCAAGGGCACGACGGTATCGTTCCGCGACTATTTCGGGTCGGCGGACAGGGGCGGCCTGTCGCTGACGGGGAACGGGCATCCGTCGGGGCATGGCGTCGCCATGGGCGACGGGACGCTCGACCTGAAACAGGGCGAGTTGCGTCAGAGCGACCGCACGCTCGATCTTGCGGTCGACGGCACCGGATTCCTCGTGCTGCTCGACGGCGACAGGCAGGTGTTCGCGCGGACCGGCAGTTTTCAGGTCGCGGAGGACGGCCATATCGTGATGGCCGGCACGACGCTGCGGCTCGCCACGCTCGACGCCGCCGGACGACCGGTCGCGCTGTCGGTCGATGCCGCGCGGACCAGCGCGCCCAAGCCGACCACGACGGTGACCTTCGCAGACAATCTGTCGACCACCGCGACCAAGCCGGTCAGCGTGGCGGACATCGGCGTCTATGACATCAGCGGCGTGCGCCATTTGTGGACCGCCACCTTCGAGAAGGACGGCACGAACGCGTGGAAGGTGAGCGTCAGGGACGACAAGGGCGCGACGATCGGGACCGAAGCACTGAAATTCACCACCGCCGGCACGGTCGATCCGACCACCACGACACTGGCGTTCGAGGACAAGGCGAGCGGGGCGAAGGTGACCTTCGACTTTGCGAAGGGGGTGACCGCCTTTTCCTCGGGCGACGTATCGACGCTGCGGACGTCGTCGGTCGACGGGCAGGGCGCGGGGACGCTGACCCAGGTTGCCGTCAATAGCGACGGCAAGCTCGAACTGGCCTATTCCAACGACCAGAAGGCGGTGTTGGGCGCGGTGGCTTTGGCCGATTTTCGTGATCCGGGATCGCTGGTGCAGCGTAGCGGCGGGCTGTTCGACCACGCGGCCGGGCAGGGCGTCGCCTATGCCGACAGCAGCGACCCGCGCGTCGGCAAGGTGCTGTCGCGCCGGCTGGAGGCGTCGAACGTCGATCTGTCGCGCGAGTTCGGCGACCTGATCCTGATCCAGCGCGGGTTCCAGGCGTCGTCGCAGATCGTCAGCGTGTCGAACGACATGATCCAGCAGCTGTTCGGGATGCGGGGGCAGGGATGACGGGTTGCGCATGGGTGCCGCCGGGCGCGCAGTCGTCCGCGCTGGACGCCGATCTGGCGGCGATGGCCGGGGACTGGGGCGAGGCATGGTTCGGACGCCCGTTGGCGGTACGGGATGCGGCGTCCGGCGACGGCGCTATGACCGCGCTGGGGGATGCGGTCGCGGTCACGCTGACGGGCGACTCGCTTGGCGCGTTGGCGCTGGGGTCGCGGTTTGCAGGCACGCGTAGCGCGGCGGACCGGGCGCTGCTCGACCGGGTAGGCGATGCCGCACGCGACGATCTGTACCGGCGGGTAGGCGCGGCGCTCGGGTTGAGCGGGAACGACTGGAACGGGCCGGTCGAACGACTGGCATGGACGCCGGCGCGGTCGATGCGGTTCGCCGACCCGGCGGGGCGGCTGCGGCTGACGCTGCATCTGGGCGAGGCGTGCCTCGCCGCCGCGACGCTCGCACGGTTGCCGGCGGTTTCGTCGTCCGCGCGGCCGCTGACGCCGCTGTCGCGAGCAGTTGCCGGACGGGCGGTGCGGCTGTCGGCGCGGCTGGGGCGCTGCACGCTGCGGGTGGCGGAGATGCGGGACATGGTGGTGGGCGATACGTTGCTGTTCGACGCGCAGGTCGACGATGCGTTGCCGGTGGTGATCGACGATGCGGCGGCGGGGATCGCCACGGCGCGGGTGGTGCGGGAAGCGGCGCACTGGACCTTGAAGGTCGACACCAGCCGCATGGGGAAGGCGGCATGAGCGTGGTGCAGGACGGTGTCGACCCGCGGCTGATCGACACGGTGTCGGTCGAGGTCGAGGCGGTCGTCGGCGATGCGCGGATGACGGTGGGCGAACTGACCGGGCTGACGGCCGGAACGACCCTGGCACTCGATGCCGCGCTCAACCGGCCGGTATCGCTGCGGCTGGAGGGGCAGGAGATCGCGCGCGGCGAACTGGTCGCGGTCGATGGCCGGTTCGGGGTGCGGCTGACCGAGATTGCGCCATGGACTTCGTGATCGCCGCCGCGGCGACCGCACACGCGCCCCGGCTGGGGGGCGGTGGTGCGGCGATCGAGATACCGTGGCTGCGGATCGTCGGTGCGCTGTTGCTGTGCAGCGCGGTTGCCTGGGCGGCGGTGCTGTGGCTCCGGCGTGGTGGCCGCTGGGCAGGTGCACGCCGTCCGGCGGCAGGGATCGCGGTCGTCGAGAGCCGCCGGCTGAACCAATTTGCCGAGGTTTCGCTGGTCCGCGTGCAGGGACGCGAATATGCGATCCTGAGCAGCGCGCAGCAGCAGCGCGTGCTGTCGAGCCTTGCCGTGCAGGACGACGCACCATGACGCCGCTGTCGCAAGCGATCGGCGCGGGCATGGGCACCGATGCGATTCGCACCATGCTGGTCCTGACCATGCTGGCGGTGGTGCCGGCGGTATTGGTCAGCATGACCAGTTTCATCCGCATCGTCGTGGTTCTGTCGATGGTCCGCCACGCCTTCGGCATGCCGGAGACGCCGCCCAATATCGTGCTGGTCAGCCTCGCGCTGTTCCTCACCGGCTTCACCATGACCCCGACCCTCGACCGGTTGAACACGCAGGCGATGACGCCGCTGCTGAACGGGCGAATCTCCGTCGAACGTGCGATGGAGCGGGGGCAGGCGCCGCTCAAGGACTTCATGCTGGCGCAGACCCGCGATTCCGACATCGAGGCGATCTACGCCATTGCGAAAACCCCGCTGCCGGCGCGGGCGGAGGAGGTGCAACTACTGAAGCTGGCACCGGCGTTCATGCTCAACGAACTCCGCGTCGCCTTCACCATCGGCTTCGTCGTCATGCTACCCTTTCTACTCATCGACCTGATCGTCGCGAGCATCCTGCTGGCACTGGGCATGATGATGGTGCCGCCTGCGACCATATCGCTGCCGATCAAGATATTGATGTTCGTGCTGATCGACGGATGGAGCCTGATCCTGCAGGGCGTGCTGGGCAGTTTCCGATGATCCGGCGGCAGGGGACGGCGCGCGGGCGGGGCATGGCGCTGGTGGCGATCCCGCCGCGGGTCGAGGCGTCGCTGTGGCGGCGCTGGCGATATGAGGCGGAGAGCGGTTGTCGCGAACAGATATTCGTCCGCTACCGATCGCTGGCCAAGGCGATCGCCGCGCGGCAATTGTCGCGGCGTCCGGCGCGTGGCGCGGAACTGGGCGACATGCAGCAATTCGCCTATGAAGGATTGCTGGTGGCGATGGAACGGTTCGATCCGCTGCGCGGCATTCCCTTTTCGGCGTTCGCCCGGCGGCGGATCGTCGGCAGCATTTCGAACGGCGCGGCGCGGCTGGGCGAACTCGACGCGCAGCATCACGCCCGGCGACGGACCGCGCAGGAACGGGTGCGGTCGCTGGCACCCGCCGAACCGGGCGGCGCGATCGAGCGTCTGGGGGACGTCGCCGCCGGCCTTGCCATCGGGGTGATGCTGGCGGATACCGGGCTGGTCGAGGACGCGGATCGCGGCGATCATCGGCCGGACGCCTATGAAAGTCTCGCGTGGCGCGAACTCCATGCGTTGCTGGGCGCGGCGATCGACGGCCTGCCCGAACGCGAACGCTGGGTGATCCGCGAACATTACGAACACGGCGTCCGCTTCGCCCAGATCGCGCAGGTTCTGGGCATCAGCCGGGGGCGGGTGTCGCAGCTGCACGCGGCGGCGATCGCGCGGCTGCGCGGGGCGATCGGGTCCGGGCGATGAGGGAACGAGACGGTATGGCGTTGGCGGACGAACAGACGATGCAGGCGCTGTTGCGGGTTGCAGGCGAGGATGCGCTGGCGGGGATTGCGCAGGTCGACGCCTTATTGGCCGACCATCCGGAGGACGCGCGGCTGCATTTCCTGCGCGCGTCGCTGCTGGTCGGCACGCGCCCGATCGAGGCGCATGCGGCATTTCAGCGGGCGGTGACGCTCGCCCCCGATTTCGCGCTGGCACGGTTCCAGCTGGGCTTTTTCGAACTGACGTCGGGCGAGGGCGCGCGGGCGATCGCGACCTGGGTGCCTCTGCTGGAGTTGTCCGAGGATCATTATCTGCGCCGCTTCGCGATCGGGCTGACCCATCTGGTCCATGACCGCTTTGCCGAAGCAGTGGCGGCATTGCGCGAGGGGATCGCTCTAAACGGGGAAACACCGCCGTTGAACGGCGACATGCAGTTGTTGATCGCGGAGTGTGAGGCGCAGATGGGTGGCGCATCACCGGCCGAGGCGTCGGCGACGTCGTTCCTGCTCGACCCGCTGGGCGGTGGACGCGTCCTGCACTGATGGCGGAAATCGGGCGTGCCGATCCGGTCCTGTTGCTGCTGCGCGAACGGTTGCAGGGGCGGAGTGGCGCGGCGGTCCGGTCGTCGGCGCGGGCGGCCGCGCCGATGCTGTCACCGATCGAACGGACGCGGGCGGTAGCGGCATTGGCGGTGCTGGACGAGGAAGGACGTCGCCGGCTGGTGGTGCGGGCGGTGCTCGCCGAGCGGCTGGGTGAGGCGGTCGCCAACGACGCGGCGTTTCAGACGCTGGGCGACCGGGTGCTGGCGGAACTGGACGAAACGCCGGAGGGGCGTGCGCTGGTCGAGGCGGCGATGGCGGAAATGGCCGGATCGTAGAGGAGGATCGGTCTCCCGATCCGTCACCGGATCAAGCCCGGGGTGACGACGAAGGTTTTGTTATTGTCCCGAGCGGATAGCGCTCAATCCCGCTGACGCCCCGCCAGCACCATCGCCTGTGCCAGCGTCCGGCCGCTATCGTCGATCGGGGCGTGCAGCGCGGTCGCGAGGATCGCCTGCACCCGGTCCGCATTCCCTTCACCCTGCGCGATCAGCACCTGCCCCAGCGCCGCCGCGAAGCAATCGCGGTCGAGGCGGGTCGCCACCGCGATCCGCCGCCGCGCCGATGTGGTATCGCCCGCGAGCAGGTCGAGGACGCCGAGCGCGCCATGCGCCTCGGCGAAATTGTCGTCCAGCGTCAGCGCATGATCGAACCGGTCGCGTGCGGTGGCGTGGTCGCCGCGCAGGAAATGGGTCCAGCCCGCCGCGATCCACGAGCCGAGATGGATTGCGAACAGGGTTGCGCCGCGGTCGATCTCCGCCGCGGCCATGCCGGTGTCGCCGCCCGATGCGATGCGGGCAAGGCCGCTGCCGACGAGGGCACGCGGGGCGTCCGGGTTGCGGGTGAGGGCATCGGCGAATTGCGTGGCAGCAAGCGCGGGGTCGCCTTCGTCGAGCGCGATCGTCCCCAGCGTCACGAGTGCGTCGGGATGATCGCCCGCCGCCTGAGCGCAACGCCGCGCCAGTTCCAGATCGTCCATGTCGGTCGCCAGCGTCGCCACTGCCGCGTTCAGGCCGCGATGATCGGCGTGCCGTTCGAGCGACTCCCGCGCCTGTGCCATCGCCGCGTCCATGTCGCCCGCGTCGTGCAGTAATTGCACACGCAGTTGCGCGGCTTGGGGAAGTTCGGCGACGGTGGCGGGGTCGAGCAGGTCGAGGCCCTCGCCGCCGCGCCCGGCCATGGCGAGCGCCCAGGCGCGGTTAAAGCGCACCGGCGGCGGGGCGACGCCATCGTCGATCAATCGTGCGAACCAGCCCTCCGCAGCGGTCCAGTCGCGTCGTTGCAGCGCGGCCAGCCCGGCGATGTGCAGTTGCGCAGGTGACAGCGGCTGGACCGCCGCCAGCCGGTCGAGCAGCGCGGCCACGTCGTCCCAGCGTCGTTCGGCCTGTGCCGCCTCCGCCGCATCGCCGAGCAGATGCGGATTGACGGGGTCGTGCGCCAGCAGGTCGGTCAGGCGGGCGAAGCGGCCGCCGGGCGAAACTTGGTGCATCGGATCAGCCCTCCAGGCGAACGACATCGAAGGATTTGAGCGTAATGCGCATCGGGATCTCCTGTACCGACAAGATCGCCAGTCGGGGAACCGCCCGCCGCGTCAATGTGCGGAACGCGCGGCGGGTCTCGGCGGCGCAGAGCAGCACCGGGCTGCGCCCCTGCTGGAACATGCGGTCGGCGAGCGGCGCGAGCTTGCGGATGATCTGTTCGGCAAGGCGCGGGTCGATCGGCATCGCCGATGCGCCGCCGGACGCCGACAGCGCGGTGGTGATCTGGTTTTCGATCCGGGGATCGAGGCTCAGCACCGCCAGGTCGGGGTGGCGGCCGCGCAACTGGTTGCAGATGCCGTGCGCCATGCGCTGCCGGATCAGTTCGGTCAGTTCGGCCGGGTCCTTCTGCGTGCGGCCGAGGTCGGTCAGATGTTCGACGATGGCGTCGATCTGCGCGACCGATACGCCTTCGGACAACAGGTTCTGCAGCACGCGCTGCACGTCGGGCACGGCGAGGATGTTGGGGACCAGTTCCTCGACCAGTCCGGGCTGGCGCGCGCGGACGCGGTCGAGCAGCTCGATCGTCGCGGCGCGGGTCATCAGCGTGCCGATCTCTCCACGCACGATCTCACCCAGATGGGTGACGAGCGTGGTGACCGGGTCGATCACCGAACAGCCGGCGGCACGCACCGCTTCGGCCCGGTCGGGCGCGATCCACCATGCCGGCAGGCCGAAGGCGGGATCGGTCGTGGCGATGCCGTCGACCACCGGCGACGCCCCCTGCGCCGCTATGGCCAGCAGATGGTCGGGCAGGATCGTCGCGCTGCCATAACGTGCGCCGAACAGGCGGATGGCATAGTCGTCGGTGCCGAGCGTCCGGTCGGGCAATAGTTTGACGGCGGGCAGCGCCACACCGAACTCGCTCTCATGCACCTGCCGCAGACCGGCGATCCGGTCGAGGATGACCGCTTCCTCCGCGCGCCAGCGGTCGGCGAGCGTCGCGCCCATCGCGATGTCGATCATCGCACCGGTCGCACGGGCGCCGTCATCGGCCTCTTCCTGCGCGGCCGTTTCGGCATCGTCGGCCGGGGCGAGCTTGCGCACGCGCCACCATGCACCGGCGGCGATCAATGCGATCAGCAGGATCGGCCATTTGGGCATACCCGGCATCAACAGCAACGCCAGCAGCACGGCGGCGACGATCAGCGGGATGCGCGGTTCGGAGGTCAGCTGGCGAAAAATCTCCAGCGACAATTGCCGGTCGGCGGCCGAACGGGTGACGATGATCCCGGTCGCGATCGAGATGACGAGCGCGGGCAGCTGGGTGGCGATGCCGTCGCCGATGGTCAGCAGGGTGAAATGGTGCAGCGCCTCGCTCCATCCCAGCCCCATCTGCGTCACGCCGACGATCCACCCCGCGACGATGTTGATGAGCAGGATGATGATGCCGGCGATCGCATCGCCCTTCACGAATTTCGACGCGCCATCCATCGCGCCATAGAAGCTGGCTTCCTTTTCCAGCGCGGCGCGGCGGCGGATCGCTTCCTTCTGGTCGATCAGGCCCATGTTGAGATCGGCGTCGATGCTCATCTGCTGGCCGGGCATCGAATCCAGCGTGAAGCGGGCGGCGACCTCCGACACGCGCTGCGCCCCTGCCGTCACCACGACATATTGCACCACGACGAGGATCGCGAAGACGACCAGCCCGACGACGAAATTACCCTGGACGGCGAAGGCGCCGATCGACCCGATCACCTCCCCCGCATCGCCGCCGGTCAGGATCAGCCGCGTGGCGGCGACGTTGAGCGACAGGCGGTACAGGGTCGCGACCAGCAGCAGCGAGGGGAAGGTCGAGAAGTCGACGGGTTTGCCGACGTAGAAGGTCAGCAGCATGATCGACAGCGCGAAGCCGAAATTCAGGATGATGGCGAGGTCGAGCAGCGCGGTCGGTATCGGCGCGAACAGGATCGTCAGGATCGCGATGGTCGCGCCGACCAGCGCCAGATCCTTGTTGTCGGCCAAGGTGTTGCGCCAGGCGGCGGTGGTCATGGTTCAGGTCCTTGGGGCGGCGCGCGCGAGGTCGATATAGAGCTGGGCGACCGCGCCATAATGATCGCTGGGAATAGGATGGCCGGCGGTGGCGGCGTGGAACAGCGCGCGCGCGAGCGGCGGATTGCGGATGACCGGGATGCCGAGCGACACCGCCCGTTCGCGCAGGGCCAGCGCGAAGCGGTTGCGGCCCCTGGCCGACACAAGCGGCGCGTCCATGCCCGCCGCGTCATAGCGCAGCGCGACCGCGAAATGTTCGGGATTGACGATGACCATGTCGGACCCGGGCAGCTTTTCCAGTCCCTCCGACTGGCGGACGAAATCGGTGTGCAGCTTCTTGCGCTTCTGCTTGATGCGCGGATCGCCTTCGCGGTCGCGTGCTTCGCGGGTGACTTCGCGGCGGCTCATCCGCATCTGTTTGGCGAAATCGCGGCGCACGAGCAGCTGGTCGAGCGCGGCGAAGCCGACCGCGATGGCGATATAGGTCAATAGCAGGCGTAGCCCGGTCGACAGCAGCAGCGACGGCAGCCGCGTGGTGTCGCCCGCGGCCTCGGCGAAGCGGTCGATGCCATGGGTCACGGTCAGCACGGTCGCGGTGCCGTAGACCGCGAGCTTCAGGACGCTTTTGAGCGTTTCCTTGAGCAGGCGGAGCGAGAAGAGGCGCTTCAGGCCCTTGGCCGGGTTCAGCCGGGAGAAGTCTGGTTTGAGCGGATGGGTCGAAAACACCAGCCCGCGCAACTGGACCAGTTCCAGCAGCACGACCAGTGCGACGATCGTCCCGCCGAACAGCGCGAGCGGCCAGAACAGCGGCCAGCCGTCGCCGGGTACGCTGATCGGGCCGGAGGCGGCGGCGGCGATGCCGGTGACGATGATCGTGCGGGCCAGCGCGGCAAGCCCCGCGGCGATCCGGTCGGCCGATGCGAGCGCGAACGCCGCCAGCGCGACCATCGCCGCCACGAACGCCGGTTCGGTGCTGCGCGCGACCTGCCCCCGTTCGCGGGCGCGGCGCAGCTTGAACGGGGTCGCGTCCTCGCTGCGATTCTGGTCCTGTTGTTCGGCCATCAGCCGACGTCCCGCATCATGTCGGTCGCGCGGGCGAGGATGCGCAGCAGCAAGGCGCCCGACAGGCCAAGCGCCAGCGGCAGGGTGGCGAGCGTCGCGATCGCCTTGACCTGAAAGCCCAGCACCAGCACGTTCATCTGCGGCAGGGTGCGCGACAGCAACGCGACTGCGAGGTCGAGCAGGAACAGCACCAGCAGCACCAGCCCGGCCAGCCCGACCGCCAGCAGCGCGACGCCGGCGAAATAGTCGAGCAGCGGCTGCGGCGATCCGCCCGACACCGCGCCCAGCGGCACCCGTTCGAGCGACGCGGCCCAGAGGCCGAGGAAATCGCGCGGGCCGTCGGTCGCGAAGAAGATCGCGCCCGCCAGATAGACGAACAGCGTGCCGACCAGCGGCATCTGGCTGCGGGTCGACGGATCGACCAGCGTCGCGATGCCGAACCCTGCCTGCACGTCGATCGCACGTCCGGCCCATAGCAGCATCGCGAACGCCAGTTGCGGCGCGAGCGCGAGGGTCAGGCCGAGGAACAATTCGGTCGCGGCGACCACCGGCAGTCCCGCGCTCCAGAAGGGCGCATCGGTGGTCGCGGCCGGATTGCCGGCGACCAGCCACGCCGCCAGCGCGATCGCGAGGATGACGCGCACGATGGCGGGCACGCGAAACAGCGTGAAGGGCTGAGCGAAGGCGAAGACCGGCACGATCCGTAGGCTGAGCAGCAAACAGGCGATGGCCATGTCGACCGGATCGGCCATCTCACTGCACCAGTGCGGGAAGGGCGACCAGCAGCGACCGCGCGAAATCGGTGATCCGCGCGATCATCCACGATCCGGTCAACAGCAGCAGCGCGGTCGCCGCCAGCAGCTTCGGGATATAGGACAAGGTCGCTTCCTGCAGCTGGGTCGCGACCTGCACCACGCTGACGATCAGGCCGACGACCAGCATCGCCGCCAGCAAGGGGCCTGCGACGACGACGCAGGTCCACAGCATGTCGTTCATCAACCCGATCGCGCGATCCGAATCCACGCCCTGCCCCCGCATTCCCCCGCCCGCTTCTAGGGGGTGGTGCGGGGCGGGGGCGGTGCAACTCGCTCCGTTTCGGGTGCGGTCGGGCGGTGCTGTATCCGTTTTGGCGGTGCGCCGAAGAAATCGCAGTCCGCGCCCTAAACATTCCGGCGATCCCGCGGATCAATCCCCCGACCGCGACAGGTGGTCGACAGGGGGATTTGGGGCATGGTTGCGATCTTCGCAGGCGCCGGCACGGGGCTGGAGCGCGGTTCGGGGAACATCGTCGGCGCGGCGGGCACGGTCGGTGCGTCGGCGTTCGGGCGCGGCGGCAGTCAGGTGCAGGTCAATGCCGCGAACGGCAACCTCGTCATCGCGCGGCAGGACGAATTCCTGAGCGCGATGGGCGACGATGTCGCGCTGCTGCGGGTCTATAACAGCCAGGGCGACCTGTCGGATACCAATGGCGACAACTGGCGCATGGGCGAGAACCGCCTGCTGCGCGGGCTGGTCGGTTCGGCGAACGCGTCGGGCAGCAGTATCGACCGGGTCGGGGCGGACGGATCGGTCGTCACCTATCGCTGGAACGGGTCGGCCTATATCACCACGGATGGGGCCGGCGCCTATGACCGGATCACGTGGGACGGGACCAGCTGGCGCTGGCAGGACGGCGACAGCGGCACGGTCGAGACCTATGGATCGGACCTGCGTCTGGCACGATCGACCGACCGGTCGGGCCACAATACCCAGTTCGCCTATAGCAACGGCAAGCTGTCGCGGATCACCGGCCATGACGGCGGCTATCTGGAATATGCATGGTCGGACAATCTGATCACCGGGATCACCAGCGTCAGCCAGGGCGCGACGACGATTCGCACCCGCTATGGCTATGACGGCAATGGCCGCCTCTCCAGCGTCAGCGTCGATCGAACGGCGTACGACAACAGCATCGCCGATGGCGACGCCTACACGACGACCTATGGCTATCACGGCACTTCGCGGCTGATCGCATCGATCACCGAGACCGACGGGTCGTCGCTGCAGATCGCCTATGACGGGTCGAACCGGGTCACCCGGCTTGAACAGGCGGTGGCGAGCGGCGTCACCCGTACCACGACCCTGACCTATAATGCCGGCAATACCGTCATCACCGATCCGCTGGGACAGGCGACGACGCTGTCGCATGACGGCGCCGGGCGGCTGACCGCGATCACCGCGCCGCCGGTGGTGGCGGGCGGTGCGGCGCAGGTCGTACGGTTCGGCTATAACGGCAATGGCGACCTGACCAGCGTGACCGATGCCGCCGGGGTCGCCGCCACCTATGGCCATGACGGCAACGGCAATCTGCTGCGCCAGACCGACCGGATGGGTGACGAGATCACCCGCACCTACAACGCCGCCAACCAGCTGCTGACCGAGACGCGCACCGGATCGGATCGCGCGTCGGCGGCATCGACCCAGACCACGCGCTATGCCTATGACTCGCTCAATCGGCTGCGCTACACGGTCAGCGCCGAGGGGCGGGTGCGCGAGACGCGCTATGACTCCAACGGGCTGATCGGTTTCGTCGTCGACTATACCGCCAATGTCTATGACGTGGCCGGGTTGGCGGCGTCCACCGCGCTGACCGAAGCGCAGTTGAACGGCTGGCGTGGCAATATCGATCGTACCCAGTCGTCGGTGACCCAGTTCGGGTATGACGCGCGCGGCAATCTGACGCAGAAGATCACCTATGGCGCGACCAACGCCGATGGCAGCACCAGCCAGGCCAATGGCTATACCCATGAATATTTCACCTACGACGCCGCCGGCCAGCTGCTGAATCGCGGTCCGGCGGGCCGCACCAAGGAAAGCTACAGCTATGACGGGCTGGGGCGGGTCATCCAGTCGACCGACGCCCATGGCGGTACGACGCGCATCACCTTCAACGACGCCGCGACGCAGACGACCGTCACCATGGCCGACGGCTTCGTGCGGACGTCGACCTACAGCAAGTCGGGCGAGTTGCTGAGCCAGACCGAATCCGGCTCCTATGTGACCGAGGGGACCGCGCGCTACCAATATGACGCCGCCGGACGGCTGCGGATCGTCGCTGATGCGACCGGACGCAAGAGCTACACCATCTATGACGGTGCGAACCGTCGCGTGGCCGATGTCGTCGGCAATGGCGAGATGACCGAATATCGCTACGATGCGAACGACCGCATCGTCGGCACGGTCCGCTACGACACGAATATCACGATTCCCGCCGCGCTGAACGACCCGAACGGATCGGTGTCGGTCGCCGCATTGCGGCCGGCGGCGAAGGCCAGCAGCGACCTGTGGGACTGGACGGTCTACGACCGCGAAGGCCGGGTGCTGCAGCTCATCGACGGTGACGGGTCGACGAGCGTCAATACCTATGACGATTCCGGCCGGCTGATCGCCACGACCGCCTATGTCACCAAATTGACCGCTGGCCAGGTCGCCGCTTTCCGCAACACCCCGCCCGATGCGGTCACCCTGCCGACGACCCACGCCAATGACAGCGTGTCGCGCGTCTTCTACGACCGGGACGGCAACGTCATCGGGCGGCTGGACGGCGAAGGCTATTTCTCGCAAGTCGTCCATGACGGTGGCGGGCGCAAGGTCGAGGAGATCGGCTATGGCAGCGCGGTCGCCGCGAACCTGCGCGCGGGCGGCAGTTTCCAGTCGCTGGTCGACAGTGCGGTCGCAGGCGGGACGGCCGGCGATCGGTCGACCCGCTACGTGTACGACCAACAGGGCAATCTGCGCTTCACGATCGACGCGCTGAAGCGGGTCACCGAATTCGGCTATCACTATGACAGCTGGAAATGGAGCGCGTTCGGGCCGGTCCGCCAGACGATCCGCTATGCCCAGCCGATCGCGATGCCGGCCAATGTCACGTTCGATACCGTCCGCGCCGCGCTGGCCAATATCGCGAACGACCCCGCCAACCGGACCGACTGGGCGGTGTATGACGGCGCCGGGCGGCTGAGCCATGCGATCGATGCGTCGGGCGCGGTCACCGCATATCGTTACGACAATCGCGGCCGGGTGATCGCCAAGGTCGACTATGCGACGCTGCGCCCGACGACCAGCCTGCCGTCCTTCGACGCGATGGCCGGTTGGGTGAACAACAACCGTACGGATGCCGACCGGATCAGCCGCTTCTATTACAATGCGCGCGGCGAATTGCGGTTCACGATCGATGCCGAGGGGTATCTTACCCACAACGACTATGACGCCGAGGGGCGGATATTCTTCACCGGCCGCTGGGCCAATCGCGTCGAGGCGACCGACAGCTGGACGATCGCGACCGCGCATGCGGCGATGGGCGGCGACGTCGCCGTCACGTCGCGCCTGTACGATGCGCGCGGGCGGCTGACGTCGATCTGGAACAATGTCGGCCAGTCCACCCGCTACACCTATCGCGCCAACGGCCAGTTGAACTCGGAGATCCGCAGCCAGGGCAAGGCGGACGAGGCGGCGGTCCTCTATGGCTACGATCTGGCGGGACGCCGGTCGTCCGTCACGACCGCCCATGGGACGGCGGATGCCAGCACCACCGCCTATGCCTATGACGGGCTGGGCAACCTGATCCGCAGCGTCGACGGCGATGGTGCGGCGACCAGCCGGACCTATGACCGCGCCGGCCAGATGCTGAGCGAGACCAATGCCCAGAACGGGGTCACGCGGCACCAATATGACGCCTATGGCAATCGCGTCCGGACGACCAATGCGCGGGGTCACGCGACCTATCGCTATTTCGACAAGCTGAACCGGACGGCGGTGGTCCGCGATGCCGAGAATTTCGTCACGGAAACCACCTATACGACCTTTGGAGAGGTCGCCTCGGTCAAGCGCGCATTCGGTCGCGCGACCAACACGCCGGACGTCGCAATCCTGCCCGCGGGATATGCCGCCCACGCGCTCGATGCGACGACCCGCTTCGAATATGACCGGCTGGGCCGGGTCACCGCGACGATCGATGCGGAAGGCTATGCCGAACGCTATACGCTGAACGCGTTCGGCGACCGGGTGAAGGTCACCAACAAGCTGGGTGGCGTCACGGTCCATGGCTATGACCGGCGGGGGCTGCAGACGTCGCAGACGCTGCCGATCACCTCGGTGACGCAGGACGGGCAGGTACAGGCGACCAGCGTCGTCAACCGTTTCGAATATGACTCCCGCGGCAACCGCATCCGCACGATCGAGGCCGTGGGTCTGACCGAGGAACGCGCGACCCGCTATGTCTATGACCTGGCGGACCGGCTGATCGAGGTGCGCGGACCGTCGGTCCCCTATGTCGATGCGGCGTTCCAGACGGGCTATACCGACCTGATCGCCAGCTACCGCTACGACACGCGGGGGAATGTGATCGAGCGCCGCGACGCCAATGGCGCGCGGACCCTGTCCTATTATGACGATAACGACCGCAAGGTCGCGGAGATCAACCCGACCGGCACGCTGACGACCTATCGCTACGACAAGACCGGCGATCTGCTGGCGTCACGTATCCACGGCACCGTCGTCGCGCTGCCGACCGAACCGGGCGGCACCCCGCCGACAGCACCCGGCGGGGAATATCGCGAAACCAGCTACAGCTATGACAATCTGGGCCGGTTGCGCAGCACGACCATCACCGACATCCGTTCGGGCCGGTGGAACGGCAGCGCGTTCGAGCTGACGATGGCACCGATCACGACCAGCTATCAATATGACCCGGTCGGCAACCTGATCGCCGAGACCGATGCCGAAGGGGCGACGGTCTTTTCCTATTACGACCGCAATCGCCAACGGATCGCGCAGGTCGACAAGGAAGGCTATGTCACCCGCTGGTGGTATAATGGCGAGGGTAACGTCGTCGGCGAACGCCGTTACGCCATCCAGACCAGCGGCACGGTGGCGGGTATCCTGCCGACGACCGTCGACAGCGGTAACGACCGCATCACCCATTTCGCCTATGACCGCAACGGGAACCGCACGGCGGAAATCCGCGAGAACGTCATTTCGGTCAGCGTCAGCGACGGAGACATCGAGACGGTCACCGGCCAGTCGATCATCCGCTACGACTATAACGGGCTGGGCAAGGTCACGCGCAAGTCCCAGGCGACCGGCGATAGCAAGACCTATAGCTTCGACACGATGGGGCGGCTGATCGAGGAAAGCGACCCGTCGTTTCTCGACCAGACCACCAACGAAGTCCGGCTGCGGCGGACCTATGCCTATGACGGCGTCGGTAACCTCACCCGCACCGTGCTGGGCGATCGCGAATATGCGGGCGGTTTTCGCACCACCAAATATTATTACGGGCTGACCGGGCGGCTGCATGCCATGGTCGACGCGACGGGCGGGCAGGTCAATTACGACCATGACGCGGCCGGTAATGTCGTGCAGGAAAGCCGCGTCCGGCTGACCAGCGACGGCACGTCGGTAACGGAGGCGATGCTGACCGTCCACGATCTCGCGGGGCGGGTCGTGTCGCGGGGCATGGCGCGCTGGAACGGCAGCGGCTGGGACCGCGGCGACGTTCAGCAGACGGCGTACAACGCCTATGGCGAGATCAGCCAGCGCGGGACCAATGGCGGCTGGCAGGAACAGTTCGCCTATGACCGGGCAGGCCGCCTTTTCCGCAGCAATGCGGGCGACGGTGTGTGGCGCTATTTCGTGTACGACCGGCTGGGCAACCAGACCGCCGCGATCGAGAGCGAAGGCACCGCGATCCACGGCGACACGCTGGAGAACATGCTGTCCTACGCGACGCAGGGCTTCGCCTATGCGCTGGGCGAGCTGTACATCGACGGCATCAACACCACGCTGACCGCCTATGACCGGCGTGGGCAGGCGACGGGTGTCATACAGACCAATCGGGAATTGTACGACGCCCGATACCTGTCCGATCCGTCGGGCAACCAGACCACGATCGAGACGGCACGCGGCTATAACGCGTTTGGCGAAGTGACGTGGGAGCGCGATGCGCGCGGCTACTACACTCATATGTCGTACAACACGATGGGCCGCATGCTGTGGCGCCAGCGTCCCGAAGTCGACGTTACGGCCGAGAACGGCGTCACGCGAAGGGTCAATCCGACCGAGTATTTCTCCTACGACATCGCCGGTCGCGCGGTCGCCTCGCGCGATGCACGCGGCGCGCTGACCACCCGGACCTTGCTGGCGGGAACCGGGTTTGACGGGACCGAAGCGCTGGTGGTGCGCGAGACGACCGCCGACGGCGCGTCCACGACCCGCCTGTACAACCAGTTCCTCGAGCAGACCGTGTCGGTCGACGGCCTCGGGCGCTCGACCCGTATGGCTTATGACGCGGTCGGGCGGCTGGTGCAGGTGACGCGGCCGAGCGGCCAGTCCGACTATTATGCCTATGACGTACTCGGCCAGCGGATCCGGCGCTGGGACAGCCATTATGGCGAGGCCAATGCCGAGCGGACCGATTACGACATGCAGGGCCGGGTCGTCAGCCAGCTATCGGCCGGTGCCAGCGAAGGCATCGCCGACGTTACCACCACGACCTATAGCTGGTCGTCGACGCTGGCGACCGAGGGCATGGGAACGTTCGGCGGATGGGTCGCCACCACGACCTATGCCAATGGCCGGACCAGTGTCGCCCATAGCGATCTGTTCGGGCGGACGGTCAGGTCGATCGATCTGGGCGGGAACAACGCCAGCTTCACCTTCGACTTGGCGGGGCGGATGACGTCGCGTCGGGATGGTGATGCGGCCAACGAGGCGTTGACCGATTACCAGTATTTCAACACCGGCCTGATTGCGGGGATCAGCCGAGGCGAAGACCAGTCGCAGACCGCGCCGTACAGTCCCGGCTCCTCTTGGGGCTTCGAACGGACGAGCTATGGCTATGACGTTGCCGGCAACCGCACGGTCGAACAACATGTGCTGAGGCAGGGGTCGTGGCAGAATAACGGCGGCGGCTACTATAACGGCTACGAGTATGAAAATCAGGACGACTGGGTCTATGTCGAGGAAGAGCGGACGTATCAGAATGCCACGGCGCAATATGATGCACTGGGGCGCCTGACCCGTTGGCAGGAGTCCGGCGGCAGCATCGTTTCGAGCGCGTCGCTCGATTACAGCTACGACGAAAACGGCAATATCCGGCGATCGCGTGCGGATTTCTACAGCCTCGATCAGAATGGCAACGGGACGGAACGGACAGGGCAGGATTATTGGTATCGCTATGACGCGCTGAACCGGGTGACGACCGCCAAGGGGCAGTTGTCGGGCGACCGGATCGTGCTTGGCTATACCGGCGTCGGCTATCAATATGATCGTGCGGGCCAGCGCGTCGCAGCGTCGCGGACCGTCAGCGCCACGGCATGGGTCCAGAATCCGTACGACTATGATTATGGCACGACGACCACCGTCTATTACGACGCCGACCAACGCGAAACCTATGGCTACGACCATGACGGCCGGCTGACATCGGTTCGTATCGCGACGCAGGGCTATGATGACAATGGCGACGGCACCGTCACGGCGTCGGGGATGGGCGCTGCCGAACTGAAGGCGGTGTTCGGCTATGACGGCGCGGGCCGGCAGGCCAGCCAGGTCGACTATCTCTATGACGGCGACACCAACGGCACCGCGGCATGGCAGCGTGCGACCGGGTTCAATGCCCGCGGGCAGGTGACGAACGAGACGACGTGGCAGCGGCAGGGCAACGACACGATCCGCACGACGACCAGCAACAATTACGGATATGGTACCAATTACGCGCTGGGATCGATTACCAGCAGTCACAGCGACACGTACAAGAACAACAAGTCGCAATATGGTTCGGACACGACCAACGCCTATGCATGGCGCTCGGGGGCGGTGCTGTCGTCGACGACCTACAAGCAGTCGGATCAGTCGGCGCGAACCAGCAGCTATTATTACGACTTATATGGGCAACTCAGTTCGGTAAACATCGCCGACGGGCGGCCACGTTACGTCTACTACATCAGTGACATGACCGGACAGGTCAGCCGGCGCAACGAATATGACCGGGATTACAACAAGGGCGACCCCAGCGAAATCTGGTACCGCTTCAACGGGCGAACGCTGGGCTATGTCGGCAATAACGGCACGCAGGACACCAGCTACCAGACATCGATCGACAAGCGGACGCGTACGCAAGGCACCGGAGCGTTCGACGGCGGCTCGGCCTACGGCGTGGCCTATGCCGATTTCGACCAGTCGATAGCGCCGGTCACCAGTTTCGCCCAAGGGTCGGGCGGCGGCAGCTATACGGTGCGGGCGGGCGACACGCTGGGCGGCATCGCCGCGCAGCTATGGGGCGATGCCGGCCTGTGGTACAAACTGGCCGAGGCGAACGGGCTGGGCGGTGCGTCCGCGCTGACCGCGGGCCAGTCGCTGACGATCCCGACCGGCGTGCAGAAGGCGACGCACAGCGCGGCGACCTTCACCCCCTACGACCCTGCCGAAGCGATGGGCGACACCGCGCCCAGCGTCCAGCCCAAGGCGAAGAAGAACAAGTGCGGCGCGTTCGGCGCGATCCTGCTCACGGTGATCGCGGTGGCAGTGACGGCATTGACCGCGGTGGCGCTGCCGGCGGCGGTTAGCCCCGTGCTGACCGGCGCCCTGTCGGCAACGGCGGGCAGCGTGGTGAGCCAGGCGGTCGGCGTCGCGACCGGCATCCAGGACCGGTTCGATTGGAAGGGCGTGGCGATGGCCGCGCTGAGCGCGGCGGTCGGCGGCGCGCTGGGGAATGTCAACCCCTTCGGATCGGGCACGGACTTCCTGACCGGCTTCGCCAATGGCGCGGTGCGCGGTGCGCTGGGCAGTTTCATCACGCAGGGCGTCGGCGTCGCGACCCGGCTGCAGAAGGATTTCAGCTGGCTCGGCGTCGCGACCGCCGGTGTGGGCGCTGGCGTGGCCGGTGGGCTGGGCGGTGTTCTGGGCCTCAGGCAGCTGACGCAGAGCATGTCCCCGGGCAACATCGCGCGCACGGCGCTGGCCAACACGGCAGGCGGCATCGCCAACGCGGCAACCCGCGCGATCGCGACCGGTACGAGCTTCGGCGACAATGTGCTGGCAGTGCTGCCGGACGTGTTGGGGCAGACGGTGGGCGGGATTGTTGCGGGTGGGATCGCAGGCGCTCTGCGAGGTCCAGGCACGGTGGAAACCTCATCGACGGCGACCGGACTGCGAGATGCCTTGGCTTCGGCCAATGATATGACCGACTATGAAGCACCGGGCGTCGATCTCGCGGACGGTGCCGCAGCGCAGTTGCAGCAGATCATCAATCGTCAAAGATACAGGGAAGCCCGGGTTGCCGAAGTTCTAGCCGCGGAGCTGGGGCCGGCAGGATCATTGTATCCGCCTAACGCCAACAAAGGCAATTATAACGAAGTCGGGCAAGATACACGTCCGATCGTACGAACGATGGAAGGTCTATTTGCATCATCAGCTTCCGTTCAGTTCAACAAGATGCGATATCAGGACGATTTCAATCATAAGCCGGGATATTACAACCAGCAGGCCTATGACACGGCGATGGCGTCCTACGACTATTGGTACGGTCGTATCTCTCAGATGGAATTGACGATCGATGCGCAAATCGATCGGGAAATTGGCGGCATTCTTGTCGCTGGTCCTCTGGCGGGTGGCCTGCTGACTGGCGCGGCGTTGGCTGCGCCGGTCGTGGAGGGTTTCGTTTATGCCAATGCACTTAATATCAGCACCGCTGGGAATCTAACTACCGAGATCATCACTGGAACACAGGTTAGCACGCCTGTTGTGGCGGCGGTTGGCGGTGGTGCTGCTTCCCTTACGGCTGCGCGATGGAAGTCGGCAGGCGGAGCGCTCGACCTTGGCGTCAGTGGGCCGCGGTACAGTTTGAAGTCACCGGTTTTGTCGGGCTTTGCCGACACCCCCGGAACTATTGGCGCGTTCAAGCCAGTTCATAAAAATTCGTTGAGCTATGTCGGCGATACCCATGTCTACGTGATAAGGGGGCCGGATGGATCATTATACAAGGTAGGCGAGAGTGCCCAAGGTGTCCGAGTGGGGGATGGCGCCTCAATCCGTGCTGAGCAGCAGGCTCGAGCGCTCCAACGGGAAACTGGCGAATTCTACACTACTGAAATACGTCAGACTTTCGGCGGAAAGTCTAGCGCGCGCAGCTACGAAACGCGGTTCATACAGACCTACGCGCGACTATATGGCAAGCGTCCGCCGGGTAATCCTTTGAACAGGTAGGATGGTCATGGGTCACAATAGAAAGCTGGTTCTCTCCGGGGTCGCGCTGACGAAAGCGAGAATCCCGGCGCGGCAAAATGCTGCTGCAGCGAATCGTGTTCGCGATCAACTGGAACAAGAGATCGTGGAATCCCGTTTTCTGGAGCACGCTCCTTTCAAATGGATAGGACTCATTATTCGCTATGGTTTAAGGGATGAGTCCGAGCCTCAATACAATAAAATTAATCATCAAAATGGTGACCTACCTCTTTCGATAGAAATAGATACGAATAGATTGTTGAATGTGTCAGAAAGCGATATGGAAAAGGTTTATAGAAGGGCAGCGCTCGCAGTTCTAATCCACGTTGGGGAAAAATATCATTTACCTATTGACCGGCTAAAGACCATTTTTGATACCGTATAAATAGTTTCATTCTAGGAGGGTCGCGTCAATTGCTATTATATAATAACTATAGTTCATTGATTATATTATAGTTGTAGGACTGGCTGTCTGTCGCCTGCAAATAATTTGGAGCGGGATCTATTCCGGATTTTGCCTATTATTCAAAAATGATTGGCTGATCGTCGAGTAATTATTTTTGTGCGGGCGAGTGCTTGTCAATGACAATCCGCGCCTACTCCGCTAGGACTACGGCGTGCCCATCCTCCGCCACCTCCTCCTGACCCATAACGCACTGGCGATGCTGGTCATTGTCGTGGCGTTGGCGACGAAGGCGATCGTGCCGGCGGGGTTCATGCCGATGCTGGTCGAGGGGCGCGTCGTGATCGCGCTGTGTTCCGGTAGCGGCCCGGTGACCACGGTAGCGGATATGGGGCATCACGCCACCATGGCCGCGCATCATGGCGGGCATGGCAAGCCGGATGCGCCGCAGCACGACAACAAGCCGCAGCCATGCGCCTTTGCCGGACTGACCGCGCCGTCGCTGGCGGGGGCCGATCCGGTGGTGCTGGCCATCGCGATCGCCTTCGTCCTCGCGCTGGGCCTGCGCGTCGTCGCCGCGCTGCCGGCGACCCGGCCGGTCCGGCTGCGGCCACCGTTGCGCGGACCGCCGGCCATCGCCTGATCCCGTCCGGTGCGTCCGGTCCCGCCGCGGCTTGCGGTGAGGGGCCGGTCGTACCGGTTTTCTGCACGCGATCGCGCACGCTGCCGCTGGCCGTGCGCATCGTGCGGCGGCGGGGGTGCCCCGCCGCCCGATCAGGGGTTACGTTATCATGTCATCATCATGGGCCGCGTCGGCGGCCATGCTGTGCCTTGCGCCGGTCGCGCAGGCGCAGGAGCGCGCGGAGCCACGCGAGGCGGACCGCGACGATACCATCGTCGTCACCGGCACCAAGGCAGGCGACTTCGGCGCCAAATCCGGCATCCCGCTGGACCGCGTGCCGCAGGCGATACAGGTTGTGGACGAGGAGGAACTGGTCGAACGCGGGGTGCGCAGCGTTGGCGACGTGCTGCGCGCGGTGCCGTCGGCCAATGTCGGCGGCAGCCGGGTGTCGCGCTACCAGAGTTCCGGCCTCAAGATCCGCGGCTTCGTGGCGGACCAGATGCGCAACGGCATCCGCCAGCGTTATTATGAGGATGTCGACGCCTCCGCCCTGTCGAACATCGCGCGGATCGAGGTGCTCAAAGGGCCATCGGCGGTGCTGTATGGCCAGTCGGGGGTGGGCGGCATCCTGTCGATCATCACCAAGCAGCCGACCGATACGCCGCAGGCGGCAGTCGCGCTGACCGGGGGGATGTATGGGCAGAAGATGGCGACGATCGATGCATCGACGCCGGTCACCGACACGCTGGCCATCCGCCTGACCGGCGAGGTCGAGCGGTCCGGCACCTTCGTCGATTTCCAGAAGATGGACCGCGAGAATGTCGCGCTGACGCTGGCATGGCGGCCGAGCGCGTCGGTGTCGGCACATTTGGTCGCCGAATATGTCCGCCGGACCACGGCGAACAATCCCGGCCTGCCGGTGGTGGGGACGATCCGCGACAACGGCGTCGCCACCGTGGCGCGGCGGACGTTCCTCGGCGAGCCGAACTTCACCGATCTGGTCGCCGACGCACCGCTGCTGCAGGCATGGGTGGCGTTCGACATGGGAAGCGGCTGGGCACTGACCCCGCGCCTCCAATATTCGGAGTTCAACACCTCGCTCGACCAGGTGCGGCTGCTGGCCCCGGTCACCGGCCAGCCGACCCGCATCCAGCGCAACGGTCGGCGCGGGCGCGAGGCCGATCGCTACTATATCGCGCAGCTCGACCTGACCGGCCGGGCGACGACGCTCGGCATCGAACACAGCCTGTTGTTCGGCGTCGAGCACAGCGCCGAGCGGCCGACCTTTCGCCAGTCCGACATCGTGGCCGGCGACATCGCGCCGATCGACGTGCGCACGCCCGTCTATAGCTATGCGATGCGGCAGCCGCGGCTGGGGTTCAGTTTCTTCACGCAGGGCAAGGTCGACGGGTTCGCCGCCTATGCGCAGGACCAGATCGCGCTGAGCGATGCATGGAACGTGGTCGCCGGCGTGCGCCATTCGTCGTTCGATTACGAAAATCTGCGCACCACCCCGACCGGCACGACCCGCGATGCCGATACGATCGCGAACACCACATGGCAGCTGGGAACGACGTGGCGGCTGGGCGGCGGCTGGTCGCTGTTCGGCGGCTATAACAAGGGGTTCGACATCGACCCCGTGGTCGGGTCGCGCAGCCGCGACGGGTCGCCGTTCCGGCCGGAAACGTCGGATCAGGTAGAGGCGGGCATCCGCCTGACCCGCGACCGGCTGCGCGCCAGCCTGTCGGCCTTTCGCATCCGCCGCAACGACGTAGCGGTGACCGACCCGGTCGATGTGAACTTCCAGATACAGGAGGGGCAGTTGCAGGTGCGCGGCATCGAGCTGGAGGGCGAATGGACGCCGACCGACGGCTGGTGGCTGCAGGGGGGCTATGCCTGGCTCGACGGGCGGGTAAGCCGCACGACGACCGCGGCGTTGCAGGATGCCCGGCTGGGCGACACGCCCGAACAAAGCGCGACCGCGTCGACCCGGGTGACGCTGGGACCGGTCGAGCTGCGCGGCGGTGCCTATCATGTCGGGTCGCGGCGGCTGGTGAACGGCGGCGTGATCGCGCTGGACGGGTACACGCTGTTCGATCTGGGACTGGGGACGGAGGTCGGGCCGATGCGGGTCGACGCGGTGCTGACCAATGTCGGCGATGCGACCTATTACACCGCCAATGGCGGCGCGAATTTCGTCTATCCGGGCGATCCGCGCACCCTGTCGGTCCGCATCGGCTATCGATTCGGGGGGCGGCGATGAGCGATCCGCGCCTCTATCGCACGATCTGGCGCTGGCATTTCTATGCCGGGCTGATCGTGGCACCGTTCCTGCTGATCCTGAGCGTCACCGGCGCGATCTATCTGTTCAAGGACGAGCTGAACGATGCGCTGATGCCCGACCTGCAGATCGTGGCGCCGGTCGCAAGCCCGCTGCCCCCGTCGCGGATGATCGCCGCGGCGGTGGCGTCGGTGCCGGGCGTGCCGACGCGGATCGACCTGCCCGACGCGCCCGACCGTCCGGCGAAGGTGTGGATCGACGCCGCCAGCGGAGAACCGCGACAGGTGATGGTCGATCCGGGATCGGGCCGGGTGCTGGGCAGCTATGTCTATACCCGTACGCTGGTCGGGTTCGCCGACGTGATGCACGGGTCGCTGACCTTCGGTCCATGGGGCGATGCGGTGGTCGAGCTGGCGGCGTGCTGGGCGCTGATGCTGATCGCGTCGGGCCTGTTCCTGTGGTGGCCGCGCGGGCGGCGGTCGATGGCGGGGGTGCTGTGGCCGCGGCTGCGCGCGCGGGGGCGGGTGTTCTGGCGTGACCTGCACGCGGTGACCGGGGTGTGGAGCGTGGCACTGATCGCGTTCCTGCTGCTGACCGGCCTGCCCTGGGCGGTGGTGCAGGGACCGCTGGTACGTGGCGCCTTCACGACGCTGGGCATCGGCAACGAAGCCGCACGCTTCGGCCACGAAGCACCGCAAAGCGCGCCGATGGGGACGCTGGGCGGCGTGCCGTGGAGTCAGGAGACGGCGCCGATGGCGGCATCCGATCCGGCGCATGCCGACCATGGTGGCGGCGGGCACCAGCGCCGGACGGACCGCGCCGCGGTAGCCGGCACCGATGCGATCGCGGCGAAAGCGCAGGCGGCGGGGATCGTGGGCGGCTATCGCCTGTACCTGCCGTCCGGCCCGACCGGCATCTACACCGTGCTGGTGTCGCCCCGCCATCCGGAGGGACAGCGGACCTTGCAGTTCGACCGCTGGTCGGGACGGTTGTTGTGGGAGAATGGCTGGAGCCGCTACGGCGTCGGCGCCAAGGCGGTCGAGCTGGGCGTGCAGATCCATATGGGCCGCTATTTCGGGCTGCCCAACCAGTTGCTGATGCTGCTGCCGTGCATCGCGACCGTCCTGCTGGTGGTCAGCGGCGTGACGATGTGGTGGCGAAGACGGCCAAAGGGGCGGCTGGCCGCGCCGCCGCTGGTGAGCGGCGCGCGGTTGCGTGGGGCGATCACCTTGCTGGTGGTGGCGGGGGTGATCCTGCCGCTGTTTGGTGCGTCGCTGCTGGTGCTGGCGGCGGTCGACCGGATCGTGGCGGCACTGCGCCGTCCCGCCGTCGCCTGAAGGTCAGTCGACCGGCGTCAGCGCGCGCCGGTCGACGTCGATCCAGCGGTCCTTGCCGTCGTCGCCGCGTGCATCGCGCATCGCGCGCAGCCGCTGCGTGGTCGGCGCGTCATGGTCCATCCACAGCCGTACCCCGCGCGAATGGAACAGCATTGCCCAGTCGCTGCCGCTGTCGCCCGCGACCAGCATCGGGCGGCGGACCGGGTCGATGCAGGCCATGATCGCGGCGACCTTGCCCTCCTGCCACGGCAGCGGGGTCCAGAGCGTCGTCGTCGGCGTGAGGGCCGCGCGGGCGGACCAATAGCCGGGTGCCGCCGCCGCCCCCTGCACAATGTCGCGCCGCGCGGTCGAAATCGTGCCGGCGACATCGCGCAGCAGCATGGACGTGCCGATCACCCGTTCGGGCGGGATCGACAGGCCGTAGCGCGGGTCGGAGGCGACCATGCGCACGACCTCTTCCTGCGAAGCGCTGACGATATAGACCGCGACACCGCGCGCCTTCAGCGCCGCGATCAGTGCGCGTTGCGCGGCATAGATTCGGGGGGCTTCGATCGTCTTCGCGACCGGCTTGCCGTCACGGACATAGCGGACCGGGATGCCGCCGCGATGGGCGAGGAGCGCGTCGAACCGCTGCTTCAGGACCCCCAGCGGTTGCCCGGCAAAGACCTGCGCGCTCCATGGCAGGCACAGCTTCGCATCGAAATCGCATAGCCGCCGGTAATAGCCGTACAGGCTCTCACCCGGCATGAGCGGGATCGGGCGGAGTTCGGGGCGCAGGCCGGCGACCGTCAGCCAGCCCTGCTGTTCGAAGAAGGCGATACCGGCTTCCTCGATGTCACTGCTCCACAGCGTGCCGTCGGCATCGAACACGGCATAATCGCCCGGACCGGCCGCCGCGACGGCGCGGTGGAGTTCGGCCTGTACCGGGGCAGGCCATGGGGTGGCGGCGGCGAGCATCAGCGCGAACAGGGGCATTACGACAGGCTTTCGACAAAGGGATCGCTGACGCTCGGGCGCCCTGCGCGGTCGTGCCGTCCGGCGATGCGGCGGCGCCATGCGGGGTGGTCCGCATGGGTCAGGGTGAGGTCGTACCAGCCGAGCGCCTGTTCGAGCGACCAGCGATGGCGGCCGGGGGACAGCGCCTCCTCGGCAGCGCCGCCGCCGGGTGTCAGGCGACGCAGGCGGAAACCGCTGCCCGCTATGCCGAGCGCGAGGCCGGTATCGCCGACCGTCCACGTCACCGGCGGCACGGCATCGCCACGGGTGCCGGCGAAGTGGCGGTGGAAGCCGTTCGGCCCCAGCACCCACAGATCATAGCGGCCGTCGGAATCGAAGGACCATTGCCCCCCGATCCGGTCGCCCGCCCCGACGAGGTAGCGGCGTGGCGGCTGGTCGAGCGCATGGGCCTGATAGACATGGAACACCGCGCCCGCGCCATCGGCGGCGAAGCGTAGCGTCGGTCCATCGGGCGCGACATGCCCGGTCACGTCCAGCCGATAGGGCAGGGCGCGCGAACGGCGCACGCCCTTTTCCTGCCATGGCGCGGCGGCGGGCGGGGCGGGGGGATCGACCTGCCCATTCAGCGCGGCGGCGCGGCGGGCGTCGGCGCCCGGATCGGGCAGGCGAGGGGTGGCGGCGTCGCTTGCCGAAAAGTCGAATGCGCTGGTCAGGTCGCCGCACACCGCCCGCCGCCACGGCGCAATATTGGGTTCGTGGAACCCGAAGCGGGTTTCGAGGAAGCGGATGACGGAGGTGTGGTCGAAGGTCTGCGAATTGACCCAGCCGCCCCTGCTCCACGGCGATACGACATAGAGCGGCACGCGCGGGCCAAGGCCATAGGGGCGACCGCGATAGGGTGGCAGGTCGATGTCCTTGTCGCCCACGCTCGGCACGTCGTGATAGGCCCCGGACAGATCGACGGTCGATCCGCCGAGCAGCGCGCCGTTTGCCGCACGCGACGGCGGGGCGGGCGGTGGCACATGGTCGAAAAATCCGTCATTCTCGTCGAACATCACCAGCAACACGGTCCGCGCCCAGACCTTGGGATCGGCGGTCAGCGCGTCGAGCACCTGCGCGACATAGTCCGCGCCCTGTGCCGGGCTGGAGGGGCCGGGATGTTCGGACCCGGCGGCGGTGGCGATGACATAAGACACCTGCGGCAGGCGGCCGGCCAGCACGTCGGCCTTCAGCATCTCCGGCCCGCGCGTGGTGAGCGCCCGGTCCTTCAGCGCGGCATCGCCGCGCCCGGCATGCGCCTCGCGAAACGCCGCGAAGCCGGCCAGCGGATTGTCGGTGAAGTTATCCGCCATGTCCTGATAGATGCGCCAGTCGATCCCCGCCGCCTGCATCCGCTCGACCGTGGTGGTCCAGCGATAGGGATCGGGGGCGCCGCCCTGTTCGACGAAATTGTCGTGCGAATTGCCGATGGCCGGGCCGCCACGGGTGCCCGCGGGGTCGTTGGTGCCGGTCCACAGCACCAGCCGGTTGGTGTTGGTCCCGGTCTGCGTCGCGCAGTGATAGGCGTCGCAGATCGTGAACGCCTCGGCCAGCGCGAACTGGAAAGGAATGTCGGCGCGGCGGTAATGGCCCATCGCGCGCGGGTGCTTGGCCTCGGGCCAATGCGCCATGCGGCCTTCGTCCCATGCGCGTTGCGCATCGGGCCAGGCGTGCGGCGTGCCCTCCATCCGCATCAGTTCGAACTGGCGGCGGGTGTCGAGATGGAAGGGTGAGACGATCCGCGGTCCGCCCGCGCCGGTGCGGTCGCGCTGTTGCCAGACATTGCCGGTAGGCGTCGGAATCGGGAACCGGTCGCCGAACCCGCGTACCCCTCTCAACGTACCGAAATAATGATCGAAACCGCGATTTTCCTGGCACAGGATCACGACATGCTGGACGTCGGCGATGGTGCCGGTGCGCCGGTCGGGCGGGATCGCCGCGGCGCGTGCGATCGATGCCGGCAGCGCCGCCGCCCCGGCAAGGGCGGCACCGGTGGACAGGAGCGTGCGGCGCGACAGGTCGACCATGGGAATGTCCGCAAGGGTTTAGGTAACTGAGAAATTCCGTTCGTCCTGAGTAGCCATTGAGCTTGTCGAAATGGCGTATCGAAGGACCACTTGTAGCAGTACTTCGATATGGGTCTTCGACAAGCTCAGCCCCTACTCAGTACGAACGGTTTCGTTTGGCGACGGCGGTTGCGTTCGTTCTAAAAATCGAACGTCAGCGCCGCCGTGACCGTGCGCGGCGTGCCGAGGAACGCCGACCCGCCGTCCGCCCCGGCCAGGTAGCGCCGGTCGGCAAGGTTGGTCGCCTGGACCGTCAGCGCCATGCCCTTCATCACCGCATTCACCTCGCCCAGATCGACGCCGGCATAGGCGTCGACCGTGGTGAAGCTGGGCGCGGTCGCATCGCCGTCGCTGCCGATGAAGCGATCGCCGACGAACTTGGCGGCGCCGCCGATCTTGAACACGCCGTGCACATAGTCAGCCGCCGCGACCCACATGTTGCGTGGGCTATTGATGACCTGCCGCCCCGGCGTAACGCCGATATCGGCGTCCTGCGCGGCATTGCCGGTGCCGATATAGGTCGCATGATTGTAAGTATAGTTGCCCGACAGGGTCAGCCCCTGCGTCACCCGGTATGCGAGCGCGGCTTCGATCCCCCGGCTCTTGATGCCGCCGACGTTCAGATAGACGCTGTCCTGTTCCTCCAGATAATCGATGCCGGTGACGAGGTTGGCCGAGATTGACTGGATGCGGTTGTTGAACTTGATGTCGTATGCCGTCAGCGACGCCTTGACCCGCGGCGTCGAATAGCGCGCCCCGATTTCGATGTTGTTGGCGGTTTCCGGCTTGATCCGGTCGACCACCTCGCGCGGTTCGCCCAAGGGTCCGTTGCCGATCGCGGCGAAATTCTGCGAATAGCCGGCAAATGCCTCCAGCCCGTCGATCGGCGCGTGATAGACGATACCGGTCGAGATCAGCGGGCGGCTGTTCGAGTTCAGTTCGGTCACGGCGCGGTCGTTCAGCAATTCGGCGCGACGCTGGTCGAGGAAGAACTGCTTCACGCCGAAGCGGGCGGTCAGCGGCCCGACGGTCACCGCGTCCTCGACATAATACATGATCTCGTCGAGGTCGTAATCGGTGCTGAACTGCTGGTAATAGGGCGTGCCGTCGAAGGCGGGGCCGACCAGCGCATTGGTGACCTTGTGCCAGTCGCGCAGCTGGTTGGCGCGGCCGCGTTCCCACCACAGCCCGCCGCGCAGCGTGTTCTGCACGCCGCCGAAATCATGCGTCCATGCCGCATCGGCGGTCAGCCCGCCGCGGTCGTTTTCATAATGGGTGTGGCGATAGGACATGACCGGGGTGGATTCCGCCGCATAGCAGCTTGCCGCATATTCCGCCGGGACCAGCGCGGTGCCGGTGCAGCCGGTGATGAACGTGGCCTTCGCACCGGTCGGCGTCACGAAATAATAGCGGCCGAGATTGCCGCCGCCGATCTGCGTCAGCTGACTGCCGGTAAATTCGCTCTCGGGATTGCCCGTGCCGTCATTGCGGACATCGACCAGATAGGGTGGTGCGAAGTCGCCGCGCCCGCGCATGCGGTGATAATAGCCGGCACCCGACAGCTTCACTTCGCCGAGATCGGTCTCGCCGCGCAGATAGGTGAAGAAATTGCGGCGCAGCGCGCGCGAGGTCGAGCGATAGCCCTGATCGATATAGGGAATGCCGGTCCAGTTGTCGGTATAGGCATCGTGGTTCGGATCGTTGGCGAACATTTCGGGGCTGACCGATCCGAATTCGGCTTCGTCGGCATCGTCATAGCTGACCCAGCCGGTCAGCTTCACCCGGTCGATATTGCTGACGATCTTCGCATCGATATGGTCGCGGCGGGTTTCGCCCGATCCACCGATCCAGTCCTTCACGCGGCTGGTCGAGGCGCTGACAAAGGCGCGGGTGTCGCCAGCGAACTGGCCGGTATCGACGCGGCCATAGAGCTTGCGCGCGCCGAAATCGCCGCCGGCCAGCGTGAAGCGATAGCGGGTGTCGCGCGTCGGGTCGGTGGTAACGTAATCGAGCGTGGCGCCCAGCGCCTCGTGCGAACGCGACGAGATGTCGGCGGTCCCCTGCGACACGATCACGGTCTTCAGGTTCAGCACGTCGAGATAGCGGTTGGCGCGCGATCCGCCGCCATAGCCCGAACCGCCATTGGGCAGGCCGTCGATGGTCGATCCGATCTGCTGGCCGCCACCGCCGCCCGAGCTGAAGCCGCGGATGCTGATCGAGGTCGCCCAGTCGGACGAACCGAACGCATCGCCCTCCGCGACGAACACGCCGGGCAGTTCCTTGATGACGTCGTTGACGCTGGTCAGCGCCGACTGGCGGTCGAGCATCGGCTCGGTCACCTGCGTGTTGGCGAAGGTCGTGGCGCGGCCGGTCACGACGATCTCACCGCCGCTGCGTGCCTCGTCCTGTGTGCCCCCCGACACTTCGGTCGCGGCCGCATCGGCCGTCGCCGTCTGCGCATGGGCGTGCGTCGTCCCCGCCGCGATCGCCAGGATCGCCGCACCCGTGATGAACTTCATGATGTCTCCCCTGCGGGCGCGCCGCATTGTCCCGGCCGGTTCTCCGGCCCCGGACGTGCCTTTGGCGGGGATTGATGACGCGTGTGTGACAAGTGATGATATTCGCGTATTTTGGCGGGGGGCGATAAGGTTCGCCGTAATATCAACGTCACATCATCAAATATCCCGTGGAAAACGTCGCCAGAACCACAAACCCGACACCGCCGCGCCACCACCGAGCACCATGGCGGTCGTCAGGGTCGCGCTGGTGAAGAAGCCGAACCACGGCGCGCGGTTGTCGGCGAGTTCGCGCAACAGCAGCAGCGCGACGCTGCCGGCATAGCCGAACGAATCGGCCAGATAGATCAGGAAGCCGGCATTGCCCGGCGACTTGCCCAACGCCATCATCCGGTCGAACAGCACCGCGCTGAACGGGGCATAGGCGCTGTAGATGCCGATCCCGATCCATACCGTCCACGCGACCGGCCCGATCCAGCCGAGCCGGAACAGCAAGGTCGCGCCCCCCAGCGCCAGCGCACCGAACAGGATCGCGCCATGGATCGCCAGCAACGCGCGCAAATTGCTGCGGATCGTCGCCAGCAGCGCCATGCCGATCAGCACGACGACGGTCACCGGCACTTCGGTGATCGAGAATATCGCCGCCGGCGCACCATTGCCGAGATCGCTCCAGATTTCGGCGGCGAAATTGTCGCGAAAGTCGCGCAAGCCGGTCAGCAGCGTATAGCCGAGGATCAGCAGCGCGAGCGGCAGCGCATGCGCCCGGACATAGGCCCGCCGGGCAGGACCATCCATCGCCACCCGTGTTCCGCGCGCCGCGCGGTCGGCGGCATCGGGTGGCGGGGTGCGTGCCAGCACGACCAGTGCCGCTACGAGGACCGGCGCGAACAGCAGGCCCGTCGTGGCCGGCATCCAGAAGGGCGACAGGCCGTGCCGGACGAGCAGCGCGCCCGCCGTCTTGGTCGCGCCCGACGACAGGATGAAGCTGGCGGTCAGCATCGTCGCCAGCATTTCCGACACGCGCCGCCCCTCGAGATAGCTGAACACCAGCCCCCAGATCATGCCGAGCGGCAGGCCGCTGAAAAACAGGCAGATCGGCCCGAAGCGCGGCGGCAGGATCGCAAAGCCCAGCAGCGCCACCCACGACGCGCCGACCAGCGCGAGGATCAACCGCGCCCGTGCGCCGGTCGCATGTTCGGCGACGACCTTCACGCCGACCATCTTCGACAGGGCATAGCCGATCGCCTGTGCGACGATCAGCGTCGCCTTGTAATCCAGCCCCGCGACCAGCCCCGCCTGGTCCGCGAAGCCGACCGCCATGATCGGTTTGCGAAAGGCGTACATCGCGAAATACACGCAGAACGCGGCCATCCCCGCCGCGAACAGGGGCACACGGGAAGGGAGTGGCGTCGACAAGGTCCGGCAATCGCTACGAAACAGCATGTGCCGTATCGCGGGGATATGTCGGTTCGATGACCTTGGCACCGGCGCCCGCGCGCCCCATGTCGACCCGTATGGCCCTTGCCCGCTGGATCACGCCGCACCCGACCGGCATTCACCTGCCCGCGATCGACGTCTGGATCGACCCGTCGGAACCGGTCGCGCGCGCGCTGGTCACGCACGGCCATGCCGATCATGCCCGGGGCGGACATGGGCAGGTGTGGGCGACGCCGGAGACGCTGGCGATCATGGCGACGCGCTATGGTCCGCAAAACGGGGTGCCGGTCGCCTATGGCGAAAGCATCCGCATGGGCGACTATGACATAGCGTTCGTGCCCGCCGGTCATGTGCTGGGGTCGGCGCAGATCGTGCTCGACCATGCTGGCGAGCGCGTCGTCGTGTCGGGCGACTACAAGCGCCGGCCCGATCCGACCTGTGCCCCGTTCCAGCCGGTACCGTGCGACGTCTTCGTGACCGAGGCGACCTTCGGCCTGCCGGTCTTCCGCCACCCCGAGACGCGCGACGAGATCGACAAGCTGCTCGCCGCGCTCCGGATGGAGCCGGAGCGCTGCGTGCTGGTGGGCGCTTATGCGCTGGGCAAGGCGCAGCGGGTGATCGCCGAGGCGCGGGCGATGGGGTTCGACGATCCGATCTATCTGCACGGCGCGATGCAGCGGCTGTGCGACCTCTATGTCGAACTGGGCGTCGACCTTGGCGAACTGCGCCCGGTGGCAGGCGCGGCGAAGGCGGAGTTGCAGGGCCGGATCATCGTCGCGCCGCCCTCGGCGCTAGGCGACCGCTGGTCGCGGCGGCTGCCCGACCCGATCACCGCGATGGCGAGCGGCTGGATGACGGTCCGTGCCCGCGCCCGGCAGCGTGGGGTCGAACTGCCGCTGATCCTGTCCGACCATGCCGACTGGGACGAACTGACCCGGACTCTGACTGAAATCGCGCCCAGGGAAGTCTGGGTGACCCACGGCCGCGAAGACGCGCTGGTCCATTGGTGCATGACCCGCCAGATCAAGGCCCGCGCGCTCGATCTGGTCGGGTTCGAGGACGAGGATGATTGAGGGGGAAGGTGTCCGATCCGTCCGACCGCCGTCACAGCCATCGCGGGAATGACTTCCGTTTCGATATCGGTGGACTGCGCTCTCGCATCTACGTCCTGCGAACTCGCAAATAGGTTTGGACATGATGCGGACGCCAGTAGCGCGCGACGAGCGTCTCGGGTGACCTGCAACCTTCACCCCATCGTCACCCCGGACTTGATCCGGGGTCCCGCTTCTTGTGCTACGGTTGATAGAAAGCGGGACCCCGGATCAAGTCCGGGGTGATGGTAGGGGCGGCGTGTGTCACACGATCAGCCACCTCGAAATCTCGTGGAAGAACTGCCGGTCGACCGAAGTCCAAGCGGTCCAAGCCAATCGCCGACCGTATCGCGCGTCCCGGGCGCTGGCACCTTGTGATGCTCGTAACGCCCCAATCGGACGTCATAAGCATATACGGATAGCCGATCCACCAAAATGGATCGCTTCCATCGCAACGTACTGGGAACCCGCTCCGGAACCGCCCGAAACGCCACCCCGCCTCAGAACCGGAACGCGGTCCCCACATAGATCGCCTGCCCCTCGCGGCGATCCGGCGTCACGCGCAGCATGCGTTCGCGATCGGTGCGGCTGCGCATGCCGGCGGTCACGTCGAGGTTGCGGGTGAGCTTCAACGACCCGCCGCCATCGAGCGAATAGCCCGAGGTATCGGTGATCATCTTGGGCTGGTCGGTCAGCGCATGGTCGGCGGTGAGCGTGCCGCGTGTGCCGAACTTGCGCGCCGAATAGCCCATGCCGACCGCATCGCGGCTGCCCGGCTGCGTGCCGAGATCGAGGCGCGTCAGGTCGCCGATCGCGGCCAGCCGCTTGCCGCCGACCGATCCGCCCAGATTATAGGCCAGCGGGTTCAGCGTCATCGTCGGCGTGACGGCGGCGACGCGGTCGGTCGGACGCTCCGCCTGCATCGTCGCGCTGCGGACCGCGGCCTTGATCGCCCGGCTGCCGATGACGGCGCCTTCGGACGGCGTGAACTGGAACCCGGTCGGGTTCAGCGCGGTGCGCGACAGCGCGGCGGCGAGTCGCGGATCGGCCGATGCCGGGGTGAAGGAACCGAAGCCAGCCAGCGGCATGCGGTCCATGTCGAGCTTCTTGAGGACGCGCGGGGCGCGCTGTTCCTGCGCGAACAGGGCAGGCGACGCACCAAGTCCGGCGGCGATCATCGCCCCCAGTCCAATGCCAGCCAAGATCCTGCCACCCGTCATTTCAAACCTCACTCCCCGCTAATGGCGCTATCACGATTCGGTTGCCTGTATCCACCGCCCACGGTCGCTTTCCCCGTCAGTGTTGCATCGAACACACATATTTGTCCGACCAGCGCGACCGATAGCGCCGGCGCGGCGGCGGCTTGCCGATTCCGCACGCTTGGCGCTGTCCCGCACCAACCCGCTTGCCGCGTCCGCGCCACCTCCTATAGAAGCGGGCCGAACTGCCATATTGGCCCGTAGTCAAGGAACCGCCGATGAACCGCCCGCTGCTGATCGCGTTGCTGGCAACGCTTGCCCTGCCGATGGCCGCGTGCAGTGGCGGCAAGGGCCGCGTCGCGGGCGACCTTGCCGCGTCGAAGGTCACGACGATCGGCGTGAACAGCTATCTGTGGCGCGCCAGCCTCGACACGCTGTCGTTCATGCCGATGGCGCAGACCGATTCGAACGGGGGCGTCATCGTCACCGACTGGTACGTCAATCCGGCCACGCCGACCGAGCGGACCAAGGTGACGGTCACGATCCTCGACCAGGACCTGCGCGCCGATGCGCTGCGCGTGGCGCAGATCCGCCAGGTGAACCAGGGCGGCCAGTGGATCGAGGCGCCGGTCGCCGCCGCCACCGTGCAGAAGCTGGAAGACATCATCCTGACCCGTGCGCGCGACCTGCGCCGCGGTGCCATCACGGGCTGATCCGACGACCATGACTCCGCGTTTTTCGCCGGCCGAGGCCGATGCCCGCTGGCAGGCCGCATGGGATTCGGCGCAGACTTTCGTCGCCGACGACCATTCGTCCAAGCCCAAGCGCTATGTGCTCGAGATGTTTCCGTACCCTTCCGGGCGCATCCATATGGGGCACGTTCGCAACTATACGATGGGCGACGTGCTGGCGCGCTTCCTGCGGATGACCGGCCATGAAGTGCTGCACCCGATGGGGTGGGACGCGTTCGGCATGCCGGCCGAAAATGCGGCGATGGAGAAGAAGGTCCATCCGGGAACATGGACCTACGCCAATATCGCGGCGATGAAGGCGCAGTTGAAGCGGCTCGGCCTCGCCTTCGACTGGTCGCGTGAGTTCGCCACCTGCGATCACGAATATTACGGCCACGAACAGGCGCTGTTCCTCGAACTGCTCAAGGGCGGGCTGGTCTATCGCAAGGAATCGGCGGTCAACTGGGACCCGGTCGATATGACCGTGCTCGCCAATGAACAGGTGATCGACGGCCGCGGCTGGCGCTCGGGTGCGCTGGTCGAGAAGCGCAAGCTGTCGCAATGGTTCCTCAAGATCACCGACTTCGCCGACGACCTGCTCGCCGGTTTGGGTACGCTCGACCAGTGGCCCGACAAGGTCCGGCTGATGCAGGAAAACTGGATCGGCAAGTCGGAAGGGCTGCAATTCTCCTTTGCCCCCGTCGCACCGTTCGATCAGCGGATCGAAGTCTATTCGACGCGCCCCGACACGATCTTTGGCGCCAGCTTCGTCGCGATCGCCGCCGATCACCCGATCGCGCGCGCGCTGGCCGATGCCAACCCCGACGCGGCGGCGTTCATCGATCTGTGCAAGCAGGGCGGCACCACCGCTGCCGAACTGGAAACGGCGGAAAAGCTGGGCTTCGACACCGGCTACCGGATGCAGCATCCGTTCGATGCGGCGGTCGAACTGCCGGTCTATATCGCGAACTTCGTGCTGATGGACTACGGCACCGGCGCGGTGATGGGCGTGCCGGCGCATGACCAGCGCGACCTCGATTTCGCGCGGAAATACGATCTCGACGTCCGCCGCGTCGTCGCCGATGGCGACCTGACCGATCCGGTATTCGAAGGGACCGAAGCCTATACCGGGCCGGGCAAGCTGGTGAACTCCGACTTCCTCGACGACATGGACGTCGCCGCCGCCAAGCGCGCGGTGATCGACCGCGCCGAAGCCGGTGGCTGGGGCAAGGGTACGACGGTGTGGCGCCTGCGCGACTGGGGGGTGAGCCGCCAGCGTTACTGGGGCACGCCGATTCCGATCGTGCATTGTGACGCGTGCGGCGTGGTGCCGGTCCCGACCGGGCAGCTGCCGGTCAAGCTGCCCGACGACGTGTCGTTCGACATTCCCGGCAACCCGCTCGACCGCCATCCGACGTGGAAGCATGTCGATTGCCCGGCCTGCGGCGCACCGGCGCGGCGCGAGACCGACACGCTCGATACCTTCGTCGATTCGTCATGGTATTTCATCCGCTTCGCCAGCCAGCCCGATGACAAGCCCTTCGACCGGGCCGTGGCGGAAAGCTGGCTGCCGGTCGGGCAGTATATCGGTGGCGTCGAGCATGCGATCCTGCATTTGCTCTATGCCCGCTTCTGGACGCGCGCGCTCAATCATGTCGGGCTGATCGACCTGAAAGAGCCGTTCGCCGGCCTGTTCACGCAGGGGATGGTCACGCACGAGACGTACGAGGTCAAAGTGCCGGTGGCGCAGGGCGATCAGGCGCCGGTGAACAAGCAATACGCTTCGCCTGCCGAAATCGAACGTCGGCCCGATGGCGTATTCCTCAAGGGATCGAACGTCCCGATCGAGGTCGGCCGCGTCGAAAAAATGTCGAAGTCGAAGAAGAATACGGTCGATCCCGAACCGATTCTCGACCGCTACGGCGCCGATGCCGCACGCTGGTTCATGCTGTCCGACAGCCCGCCCGAACGCGACCTGCCATGGAGCGAAGCGGGCATCGAGGGCGCCGAACGCTTCGTCAAGCGCGTGTGGAAGCTGGTCGCGGCACATGAAGCCGGCGGCACCAGCCCGGAGGCGCTGACCCGCGCCGTCCACCGCACCATCGCCGGTGTCGCCGACGACATCACCGCGTTGCAGTTCAACAAGGCGGTGGCGAAACTCTACACGCTGCTGGGCGATGCGGAGAAGGCGAAGGGCATGTCCGACGCCGACATGGACGCGCTGCTGCTGCTGGTCAGCCCGATGATCCCGCATCTGGCGGAAGAGGCGTGGTCGCAATTGGGGCGTCCCGGCCTGATCGCCGACGCCGCATGGCCGCTGGTCGACGCGGCGATGCTGGTCGATGCGGAATCGACCATCGCGGTGCAGGTCAACGGCAAGCTGCGCGACACGATCGTGCTGGCCAAGGGGGCGCCCAAGGAAGACGCCGAGGCCGCTGCCCTTGCGAGCGAGAAGATTGTCCGCGCGCTGGAGGGCAAGGCCCCGCGCAAGGTCATCGTCGTGCCCGACCGTCTCGTGAACATCGTCGCATGATCCGCGCTGCCGTCCTTGCCCCCCTGTTCGCTGGCGCGCTGCTGCTCGGCGGCTGCGGCCTCCGCCCGCTCTATGCCGGGGGCGAGGGCGGGGTGGTGCGCCAGACCTTGTCGGGCGTCGAGGTCGCGCCGATCGCGGGACAGAATGGCTGGCTGGTTGCCAATGCGTTGCGCGACCGGCTGCGGGCCGAAGGGCCGGCGCGCTACAGGCTCGAAATCAAGCTGGACGACGACATCACCGGTCTGGGCGTGCGGCGCGACGATTCGATCACGCGCGAACGGCGGACGCTGCGCGCGCGCTATCAGTTGATCGACCTGTCGAACGGCGCGGTGACGCTCGACGCGACCGCAGGGTCGGATGCCGGCATCGACGTGGTCCGGTCGGAATATGCGACCATCGCGGCGGAACGCACCGCGCTCGAACGCCTGTCGCTGATCGTCGCCGACCAGATCGTGACCCGGATCGCGCTGACCCTGCCCCAGAACGGCCAGAAGTTGGGGTCGTGAAACTGAGGCCCGAGCAGGTCGCGGCCAAGCTCGACCGGCCCGGCCCCGATATCCGGCTCTATCTGTTCCACGGCCCCGACACGGCGGGCGCGCTGGCGCTGGCCGCGCGACTGGCCAAGGGCGTGGGCGAGGGGGCCGAGCGCGTCGACATGGACGGCGCGATGCTGAAAGGGCGTCCCGGCCTGCTCGCCGACGAAGCCGCGTCGATGTCGCTGTTCGGCGACGCCCGCTTCATCCGCGTGACGGCGATGGGTGAGGAGTCGGTCGAGGCGGTGACGCTGCTGCTCGCCGCCGAGCGTGCGGGCAATCCGGTCGCGGCAATCGCGCCGACCGTCAAGGGCACGTCGAAGCTGGTGAAGCTGGTCACCGCCTCGCTCAACGCCGTCGCCGTCGCCTGTTACGTCCCCGATGCGGCGCAGGCGGCGAAGCTGGCGGTGGCGATGGCGCGCGACCATGGCCTGCGGCTGCTGGGCGACGTGCCCGACCGGCTGGCGGCGGTGACGGCAGGCGACCGCGCGGTGCTGGCCAGCGAGATCGAGAAGCTGGCGCTCTATCTCGACGCGTCGTCCGACCGCCCGCGCGATGCCGATGGCGAGGCGTTCGACGCGATCGGTGCATCGATCGCCGATGCGGAAATGAACGGCATCGTCGGCGCGATGATCGCGGGCGATGCGGCGGCCGCCGCGCTGCCCGAAATCCCCGGCGGGCCGATCCCGCTGTTGCGCGGCGTCGCGCGGCGGCTGCTGTCGCTGGCCGAAATGCGCGCCGACATCGATGAGGGGGAGAGCGTCGACCGGGTGATGGAACGCCACCGCGTGTTCTTCAAGGAACAGGCCGCCACCGCGCAGGCGCTGCGTCGCTGGGACGCGCCGCGTCTTGCCCGCGCGCTGGAGCGGGTGCGCGATGCGGAGCGCGCCGCACTGTCGGGCAGCGGGTTGGGCGACGTGATGACCGCCGCCGAAGCGATCGCCATCGCCCGTGCGGCGGCGCGTGGGCGATAATGCATAAAAGCATTTGCACGACCGCAAACGCGCTGCTAGGGGCACGCTCCTGCCAGCCAAGGGGGCGACCCCAAGGTGTTCACGTGCGGTCGTGGCGGAACTGGTAGACGCGCAACGTTGAGGTCGTTGTGGCCGAAAGGCCGTGGAAGTTCGAGTCTTCTCGACCGCACCATTTCCCGTTCCGTGATCGGAACGGGGTTATCCCGAAACAGCGTCGGATAATGTTCGTGGTTCGTCCGGGACCGCCACCAGCGGCTGCAGGTCGCGCAGCAATTTCATGCCCATGCCGTTCTGCGCCGCAAGGCCCGCTTCGCGCAGCGCGATCTCCAGCGTACAGCGCGCCGCCGGATCCTTGTCGTCGCGCAGCACCTGCCGGACTTTCGCCATCGGCCATCCGGTCCGCGTCGCGACCGCGTCGAGCATGGCGCCGGGTATCGTGAACCGGTCGCGCGCGTTTATCGGCGCATAGCTGTTGGTGTTGAGCATCACCTCGTGCAGCAGCGCGCGCTGCTGCTCCCGCATCGGTTCGGGCAGCAATTCGGGGTCGATCGCGACGGTTGCGGTAAGGCAGCTGGCGGGCGCACGCCGCTGCACGGCGCGCATCGCATCCAGGTCGAACCGGGTGAGGCGCACCAGCAGGTCGTCGGGCGGCGTGGCCATGCCAGCCTGCAACCGCTTGACGGTCAGCTTGCCGACGATCGCATCGTTGGTCGCAGCCTCGCCGCTGCGTCCTTTGGGCGTTGCATTGGCGACTTCGAAGACGATGTCGGTCGCCAGACCGGGATTGACCTTCTGCACCTCCGCAAGCGTCTTTCCGGTCAGCGTCTGCGCGATATGGTTCGCGTCCGGCTTCTGGGGGGTATCCGGCCACCAGCTCATGCCGATCCGCGCCACGACGACGATCAAGATCAACGCGAGCCACACCCGCATCCGGATGCGGGGACTCTTGCCGGACCATTTGTCCCAATAGGCGATCCGCTCGGGATTCATCCAGCTCTCGACATCGGGATAGCGCTGCCGGACCGTCGTCAGCAGATCGCGAATGTCGGTCGGGGAGGTCATCCAGTTGCGGCGGCGGTCCCCGTCGCGGGTCAGTTCGACCCATGCCTTGTGCAGCCGGTGCTTCGGATCGGACAGCAGCGCGACATAGCGCGTCGCCCCGATTCGCCCGACAATGGCATGCGCCTCCGCCGACAGCGTATAATCGTCACGCCGGTCGATCCACCCGAACGCCGCCGCCGCCGGTTCGAGCAGCGGGTCGGAGCGCGGGATCGTCGCCGCCAGCGTTTCCGCGAACCAGCGTTCGGCACCTGCCGCGAAATCGAGCTGTTCCAACCGCGGATCGGCCAGCAACGCGCGGCCATGATGGTCGATGTCCGCCAGTTCTTCCGCCGTCGGCGGTCGGTCTTGGCCGGGGAACAGCAGGGCTTCGAGCGCGTGGAAATGCGCGTTCATCGCCTCGGCCAGCGGGTCGACCTGCGGCTCCGGCTCCGGTTCCGGCGCGACGTGCGGATCGTCCGCCGCCTCGGCCCATTCGACCGCCGCCACCGGGTCGGCCGCCCCGGCCAGTGCGGCATCGCGGGCGTCGCGCAACGCTTCGAAGGCGTCCGGATCGGCATCGACGTCCATCGCCTTCAGCCGCACGGCATAGGCGCGGCGGATCGCGCCGCGATCGCTGGTCGGATCGCAGTCGAGCGTCGCCCAGATGCCGCGCCTCACAGGAACCGCTCGCCTTCGATCTGGTCCAGCGCCGCGCCGAACGCGGTCCGTGCCTCGGCGATCATCCGTTCGTCCTGCGTCGTCAGCGCGCTTTCGAACTGGCCGAGCATATGGCCGATCGCCGCGCGGGTATCGCCGAGAAACGCCTCATAGGCCCGCCGTGCCCGCGCCAGCAACGCGGCATTGACCGCGTCGTCGCGGGGATGGACCTTCAGCGCGGCCAGCGCCGCCCGGCGCCGTTCCAGCTCGGCGGGATCGGGCGCATCCTCGTCGTCGACGATCACCAGATTGCGGGTCATCCCCGTTTCCGGCACGCTGACATCGACCTCCAGCAACCCCGAACTGTCGAAGCTGAAGCGGCATTCGACCGATACCTGCCCGGCGGCGCGCGGCGGCACGGCGATCGTGACCTCGCCCAGCTTGACGTTGCCCGACACCTCGCGTGCCTCGCCCTGATAGATGCCGAACTGCACCCTGCGCTGCTGGTCGACGACGGTCGAAAAGCTCGACACCCGGCTGATCGGGACCGCCGAATTGCGTTCGATGATCGGCGAGAACAGCCCGGTGCGAAAGCCGCCGCGCCCGTCCGGCTCGCTGGTGTCGACGCCCAGCGTGAAGGGGCAGACATCGGTCAGCCGGATCTCGTCCAGCCCCGCGTCGCGCGCCAGCAGCCCGGCCTGCACCGCCGCGCCCATCGCGACCGCATGGTCGGGATGCACCGTGGTCACGGGAAAGCGGCCGAACATGCGGGTGACCGCGCGGCGCACGATCGGCATCCGCGTGGCGCCACCGACCAGCACGACCTCCGACAAAGTGGCCGCGACGATGCCGCTGTCGCGCAGCGAGCGCAGGACCGGTTCGCGTATCCGGGCGATCAGGCCGGCGGCGTGCTCCTCGAATGCGGCGGCGGTGACCGGCGCGGTCAGCGCGCTGTCGTCCACCGTCACCGCCAGTTCGGCCGCCTCCGCCTCGCTCAGCGCGCGGCGGCACCGCTCGGCGGCCTGCGCCAGCAAGGCGGCCGCGCGATCGGGCGGCAGCTTGGCCAGCACGCCGTCGGGGTCGAGCACCGGGCGGGCGAGGTCGATCAGGCAGTCGTTGAAATCGTCGCCGCCCAGCCGGTTGTCGCCGGCCGATGCCCGCACCTCGATCACGCCGTCGAACATCTCGACGATCGACACGTCGAACGTGCCCCCGCCCAGATCGAAGACGAGGAACGGTTCGCGGTCGCCCCGGTCGGCGATGCCATAGGCCAGCGCGGCGGCGGTCGGTTCGTTGATGAGGCGCCGGATCGGCAGTCCGGCCAGATCGCCCGCACGCCTGGTCGCCTTGCGCTGGCGATCGTTGAAATAGGCGGGGACGGTCACGACCGCGCCGGTCACGGTTCCGCCGGTAAAGGCCTCGGCATCGCGTTTCAGGCTGGCGAGGACCAGCGCCGACAACGCCTCCGAATCGAAATCGTGGCTGGCCAGCCGCACGGTTTCGCGCGTGCCGATGCGGCGCTTGAAACTGGTCACGGTCCGGTCGGGATGGGTCGCCATCCGGTCGCGCGCGGCACGCCCGACCAGCACCGCATCGTCGTCGCCGATGCTGACCGCCGATGGCGTCAGAACCTCGCCCAGCGCATTGGGGACCATGACGGGCCGGTCCCCCTGCCACACGGCGCAGGCGCTGTTGGTGGTGCCCAGGTCGATGCCGACGATCATGTCCCGCCTCTTGTCGTTTCGGCATCGATGTAGCGTGTGGCGGGCCGCTGGCAACGCCGGATCGGAACCGGCGCGTTAACCAACTGGTATCCACCTGTACTTTAAGCCTTCCCGTTAGAGGATGTCCGGTCCGTGGGGGGAACGTATAATGCGTAAAAGCGGGATATTGCTGGCGGCGACTGCCTGTGTGACGGTGGCGATGCCGGTATCGGCGCAGGGGTTGCGCGGGGTCGTGCCGTCGGCGGGGGACAAGACCGACGCGAAGCCGGCCGAGGAACAGTCGGCCAACACCGCCGATATCGTGGTGACCGCGACTCGCCGGTCGCAGCGCCTGTCCAACGTGCCCATCGCGGTCAGCGCCTATAGCACCGCCGCGCTCCAGAATTCGGGCGCGACCGACATCCGCCAGATGGCGCAGCTGTCGCCGTCGCTGATCGTGTCGTCGACCGGATCGGAAGCGAACGCGACCGCCCGCCTGCGCGGCATCGGCACGGTCGGCGACAATCCCGGCCTCGAAAGCTCGGTCGCGGTGTTCATCGACGGCGTCTATCGCAGCCGCACCGGGTCGGGCCTGAACGACCTCGGCGAAGTCGAGCGGATCGAGGTGCTGCGCGGGCCGCAGGGCACGCTGTCGGGCCGCAATTCGTCGGCGGGCGCGATCAGCATCTACACCAAATATCCCTCGTTCGATTTCGGCGGCTATGGCGAGGCGACCTATGGCAATTTCAATGCCGTCCGCCTCGCGGGGGCGCTGACCGGACCGATCGTGAAGGACAAGCTGGCATTCCGTGTCGACGGCGTGTTCGGCAAGCGCGACGGCTTCTACCACGATGTCGTCAACGATACCGACTATAACGACCGCAACCGCTATTTCGTGCGCGGGCAGCTGTTCTTCAAACCGGTCGACAATTTCTCGGTCCGGCTGATCGGCGACTATACCTATCGCGACGAAAAATGCTGCGGCGCGGTCTATCTGAACACGCAGGAAAAGCTCGATCCGACGCCGGGCGTGGAGGGCGATTACATCCCCGCCGCGCAGAACCGCATCGTCGCCGTCATGCGCAGCCTCGGCGCCGTGCTGCCGAGCGAGGGCGATCCCTATAATCGCCAGATCGCCAACACCCGCGGTCGCGCCTATTCGAACGTGACCAAGGATTATGGCGGCTCGGCCCGGATCGGCTGGACCTTCTCCAACCTGCAGCTGATCTCGATCACCGCGTATCGCGAATACAAGGCCGGCGGCGCGGCCGATGTCGATTATGGCAGCCTCGACATCGCCTATCGCCCCGACGACGGCAACGCCTATCGCCAGTTCCGCACCTTTACCCAGGAAACGCGGCTGAGCGGCGGCCTGTTCGGCAACCGGCTCGACTGGATGGTCGGCGGCTATTACGCCCATGAAAAGCTGGAGGTCGCCGACAATCTGCGCTTCGGCACCGATTTCGGCGCCTTCGCCGCGTGCCGGGTGGTGGCGACGATCAACCCGCTCGCCGCGTTGCGCAGCCCCCGTGCCCCGGGCTGCCTCAGCGCCGCCGGACGTGCCGCGCTGACCCCGGCGGTCGGCCCGACGGTCATCGCTGGCATCGACCGGCTGTCGACGCTGAACGATCTGGGCAGCGTGCGCGACCTGTATGACCAGACCAGCAGCAACTATGCGTTCTTCACCCATAATATCTTCAAGGTGACCGATACGCTCAGCCTGACCGGCGGTCTGCGCTATACGCATGAAAGCAAGCGGTTGAACGCCAGCTTCCTCAACAACAACACCGTCTGCCCGGCGCAGCAGGCCGCGCTCGGCCCGCTGCTCGGCAGCAGCAACGCGACGCTGCGGACGCTGGCGGGGGGCATCCTGACGCTCACCTGCACCGGCAATTCGACGTCGGCGCTGACCGGCGTCCCGATCCGCGATTCGCTGACCGAGGGGCAGGTGACCGGCACGACCGTGCTGTCGTGGAAACCGGCGCCCAGCACCCTGCTCTATGCGTCCTATGCGCGCGGCTACAAGGCGGGCGGCTATAATCTCGACCGGTCGGACCTGTCGGCGACGGTGTTCGCGACCCCGACCGCCGCCAGCGCGCCCAATCTGCGCTTCGATCCGGAAACGGTGCAGGCGTTCGAAGTCGGCGTGAAGTACAGCTCGGCGAAGTTCACCGCGAACCTTGCCGCCTTCCATTCGGCGTTCCGCAATTTCCAGCTGAACACGTTCAACGGCACGAACTTCATCGTGCAGAACATCAGTTCGTGCGCGGACTCGCTGGGCGGTGCGGACCGCGACAATGATTCGGCGACCGGCCGCTGCACCGGAAAGGTCGGCGCGGGCGTCGTGACGCAGGGCTTCGAACTGGAGGCCGGCGCCTATCCCGCGCCCAACCTCGCCTTCAACATGGGCTATACCTATGCCCATACCCAGTATCGCCGGAACCTCGTCGGCAGCGAATCGGGCGAACCGCTCAACGCCGCGCTGTTCTTGCTGCCGGGCAACCAGATGTCGAACGCGCCGCGCCACACCATCACCAATTCGGCGGTGTGGACCCCGGCGGTGGGCCGCAACCTGACCGCGCTGTTCTATGTCGATAGCCGGCTGTCGAGCGACTATAACACCGGCTCCGACCTGTTCGTCGAAAAGGACCAGGACGGCTTCTTCCTGATGAACGCCCGTATCGGCCTGCGCGGTCCCGAACAGCGCTGGGCGATCGAGTTCTGGGGTCAGAACATCCTCGACACCGATTATCAGCAGGTCGCCTTCTCCGCGCCCTTCCAGGGTTCGGGCAGCGTGTCGCAGGTGACGCGCTTCGGCGCGCCGGCCTTCGGCGTCGGCAATGCGATCACCTCATCCTACCTCGCCGAACCGCGTACCTACGGCATCACGCTGCGCTCGCGGTTCTGACATGATTTTCCTGCTCCCAACGGATCGGTTCCGATGAAGATACCCCGCAAGCTGGGCCTGTCATTCCTTGCGATCAACGCGTCCGCCGCGGTCGTGATGCTGGTGTTTCTCGCCAGCATCCTGATGATCGCGCGGACGACGGAACGGAACAACCACAGCCAGGACGTCTATGCGAAGGCATTGACGCTGGAAACCGCGATCCTGCGCCAGAACAGCCAGTTTCGCGGCTTCCTGGTCACCGGCGATACCAGCTACCTCAAATCCTATGAGGAAGCGCGCGTCGAGTTCGACGCGACGGCGGTCGAACTGGCGGCGATGCTGACGGTCGCGTCGGAGCAGGCGCAACTGGCCGAGGCGCGACGCGAGACGCTGGCGTGGCGGCGCGACTGGGGCGACCGGCTGATCGCGCAGGTCAAGGCCGGCGACCGCGACGGCGCGCAGCAGGAAGTGCGCGATGCGGGGGCGAAGGTGCTGGTCAGCAAGATCGCGCTGCCGCTGCGCGCGCTGCGCGCGACCGAGACCGAGGCGATGGCCGCCCATGCCGACGATCAGGCGGCGGCGATCCGCATCGCGCTGGTCGCGCTCGTCATCGGCGGTATCGCGCTGATCGCGATCGCAGTCGCACTGGCGATGCTGCTCAGCCGGCAGATCGCGCGGCCGATCACGACGCTGACGCAGGCGATGGGCGACCTTGCCGCCGGACGGCACGATATCGATGTCGGCGCGGCCGGGCGCACCGACGAACTGGGCGACATGGCGCGCGCGGTGCTGGTGTTCCGCGACGCGGCGGTCGCGAAGATCGCCGACGACCGCGACCGGGAGGCGGCGATGACCGCGATCGGCGGCGGCTTGCGCAGCCTGTCGCAGGCCGACCTGACAGCTCGCCTCGCCGACGTGCCGGCGGCGTTCCGCGCGCTGTCGGACGATTTCAACTTGGCGACGTCCAGCCTCAACCAGGTGCTGGGCGACGTGCGCGGCAGCGTCGATTCGATCAAGCTCAACTCGGGCGAGATCGCGCAGGCCGCCACCGACCTTGCCGAACGCACCGAGCGCGAGGCGGCGGCGTTGCAGGAATCGTCCTCGGCACTGGACGAGGTTACCCGCTCGATCCGCGAAGGCGCGGTCGCGGCGACCGATGCCAGCACCGCCATGGCCGACACGCGCGGCGAGGCCGAACGTGGCGATGCGATCGTGCGACAGGCGATCGCCGCGATGCACGGCATCGAAACCGCCAGCGACGAAATCGCGCAGATCATCACGCTGATCGACGGCATCGCCTTCCAGACCAATTTGCTGGCGCTCAACGCCGGGATCGAGGCGGCCCGCGCGGGCGAGGCGGGCAAGGGCTTTGCCGTCGTCGCATCCGAAGTCCGCGCGCTGGCGCAGCGCTCGGCCGATGCCGCGACCGAGGTGAAGGACAAGGTGAAGGCCGCATCGACCCATGTCGGCGCGGGCGTCGAACTGGTCGAACAGACCGGCGAGGCGCTGGCACGGATCATCGAACGGGTGGCCGGCGTCGGCGGCTCGATCGATTCGATCGCACGCCAGTCGGATCATCAGGCGACCAGCCTCGGCCAGATCAACGTCGCCATCGCCGAAATGGACGCGATGACGCAGCAGAATGCGGCGATGGTCGAACAGACCTCGGCCGCGTCGCGGCAACTTGTTGCCGAAGCCGAGGCACTGGCGGCCTCGGTCGCAACCTTCGCCATCGACGCGCCGGACGCAGCCGCAGGGCATGCGCCGACGAACGTGATGCCGCTCCAGCCCAAGCGCTCGCCGCGCCGCTGGGTCACGCCGCCCGAACCGGCGCCGCTGAAGGTCGCCAATGACGACTGGGATGCGTTCTGATCGTCATGACAGGTCCGCTGGTCCAGCAGGCACAGGTCGTACGCGGCCTTGGCTCCGATTTCGTCGCCGCGATCCTTGAGGCGGGCGAGCGGCAGTTGCACCGCGCGCCGCGGACCGCGCGGCTGATCGACGACTGGCCGGGCGATCCGGCGGCGGACGCGCTGGCGATGCGCTTCAACGGCGCGCTCCATGCGCTTGCGCGGCGGTGCGACCGTCCGGCGCTGTCGGCGCTCTATGCGACGCGGGCAGGGGACTTCGCCGCGGTGATCGGCGACGTGCTCGCATCGGCGGACGACTTCATCGCCGACTGGATGCGCGAGCCGCCCCAGACCAACGAGGTTGCCCGCAGCGCCGCGATCATGGCCGCGCTGATGACGCTGCGCGCCGAAATCGACCTGCCGGTCGAACTGCTCGAACTGGGGGCCAGTGCCGGTCTCAACCTCAATCTGGGTCATTATGCCTTCGACCTCGGCGGGGTGCGGGTCGGCCGGTCCGATTCACCGGTACGGATCGCGCCCGAATGGCGCGGCCCCCCGCCGGTCGCCCGTCCGGTCGAGATCGCCGGCGCACGCGGCGTCGACCTGCGGCCGTTGTCGGTCATCGATCCATCGGCGCAGGAACGCCTGATGGCCTATGTCTGGGCCGACCAGCCCGACCGCGCCGAGCGGCTGCACCATGCGCTCGCCATCGCCCATGCCCATCCGCCCAAGCTGTCGCGGGCGGACATTGCCGACTGGCTGCCCCGCGAACTGGCCCGCCCCGCGCAGCCCGGCCTGTGCCGCGTCGTCGTCCACGCCATGTCGCTGCAATATTGCGGCGCGGCCACCCGTGCGAAGGTCGACGCTGCGCTAGCCGATGCCGACATTCCCATCGCCCGCATCGGCTTCGAATGGACCGAGGCGCGCGACGCGGTGCACCTGACGCTCACCACCTATCCCGACGGCCGCGCGCGCCATCTGGCAACCTGTCACGCCTATGGCCACTGGATCGAGTGGCACGGCGCCAGCGCCTGACAGCGCCGTCAGCGCCGTCAGCGCAGGATGAGGTCCGCACCATGTTTGTGGGCGCGAATGTCGTCCTCGCTCAGGCCGTTGATCTCGTGCGGAAAGATCAGCCAGTCGTTCGTCTGATGGACGAAGTAGTCGGGCGTCAGGTCGGTGACGTTGCGCGACGGTTTGTAATAGACCGTCGCGACCTTCACCTCGCCGGGCAGCTTGTCGCCGCACCGTTCGGCCAGCTCGGCCAGCACCGCGCGGATCGACCGGCCTGAATCGAACACATCGTCGATCAGCAGCAGGCGATCGTCGGGCGTGAGCATGTCCACCAGATAGCCGAGGCCATAGACACGGACCTGCGGGTCCTGCCGGTCGATGCCGGTATAGGATGCGGTGCGGATCGCGATATGGTCGGTGTGGACGCCGCGATATTCCAGCAGTTCCTGCACCGCGATCCCGACCGGCGCGCCGCCGCGCCAGATGCCAACGATATGGGTCGGATGGAATCCGGCATCGAAGACCCGATTGGCGAGGCGGAACGAATCCTCCAGCAGGCGATCGGCCGACAGATAGACTTTGGTGCTCATGAAATTTCCACCATGGCCGGGGCGAAGGGCGCGTCCATCGCGACGCAACGCCACTCGGCAGACCGGACGGAGGAGATGTCGCTGGATGCCCCGTGAGGACTGAGAATTACCCGTAATCGTAGAGGGTTACATTGGCTACCCTACCTGCTCTTTGCGGAAAACGCCCTCCACGCCAGAATGGTTCTGGCTAACCTTTTACGCCTCGTGCGATAGGGACAGCGGTCTGCAACCCATCGACGTAGCTCGACCGTGCGAGTATTGCTGGGAATAGTTGATATCCATACATAGTTGGGGCTGGTGACCCACATCCAGACATTCGGAGCGTTCTACGCGGCTGCCAACTTCCGACATCCGTTCAGGTCCGAGGCAGCCGCCGATGCCGTAGAAACCGCTCGCTGCCGGACCGCGCAAAATCCGTCCCGAAAAGGATCGAATATTTGGAACGCCATTGGCTTCTCGAAACGGTTCTGGAGGAAGATGAGAAAGCGTCGGCATCTATGAACCGGCACGATGACAAGGCGGCGGCCATCCGCTAGATGGAGACCGTGAGCCGTATCTTGCGCCTGTTCCTCGTATTGATCGCATCATCGCTCGTGATGACGGCGACGATCCATGCGCGCGAGATTCCAGGACCGGTTACCCTCGAGTGCAGCGGTGCGGTGCATAGCGAGGGCGATGCGGACCAGTCGCAGGGCGATGCGGACAAGGCGATCCCACATCATCATGGCACCTGCCACGGGTCGTCACTGGACGTGCCGGCTGGCGGCACGCTGATGTCGATGACAGGTGCGGACGGCCTGCGTCCAGTTCCCGCGCCCGCAAGTTCCTTTACATCACGGCTGATCGACCCCGCGCTGAGGCCACCGGCCGCCTGACGATACCCGCCGGCCGGCATCTGCCAGCTCGACGTGCTCTGTCAGGATCAATATCCCATGAAAACAATGCTCGCGGCCATGCTGGCCGCGGCGTCCTGCGCATCGATGGCGCAGGCGCAACGAGGGGCGGTGCCGCGGGCGACCACCCCGACTGAAACCGCGACCGCGGTGCAGCCACTGCCCGACCTCTCGCTTGATGAGGCCGTGGCGGCTGCGGGTGGGTCCGCACCCTCGGGCGCTGCTGCCACCGCGTCGATCGAAGCCGCGCAGGCTGCGCGCGCGGTGGCCGGGCTCCGGCCCAACCCCGTCTTTCAGGGGCAGGTCGAGAACGTCATCGGCTCCGGTCCCTACCGGGGAGTGCGGAGCACCGAGACGACGATCGGGGTCGCGATCCCGATCGAGCTTGGCGGGAAGCGTGGTGCACGGATCGGCGTTGCCGATGCGCAGATAACGCGCGCTCTGCTCCAGAGCGCGATCGTCGCGGCCGATATCCGCGTGCAGGTCACGCAGCTCTATATCGATGTCATCGCGGCCGAACGCCGGCTGGTGACGGCGCGCGATCAGGCGCGGATCGCGGGCGAAGTGCTGCACGGGGCTGGCGTCCGTGTTCAGGCGGGGCAAGCGTCTCCGCTGGAACAGCAACGCGCGGACGTCGCCCGCATCAACGCCGACGTCAATGTCGAGCGGCTGACTCGGCTCGCCGCAGCCGCGCGGACGAACCTTGCGCGGCGTCTCGGCCGTCCGATCGACGGTTCGCTCGATGCTGGATTACTCGACCGGTTGCCGCCGGCGACCCTGGGCCCGGCGGCACTGCCGCAGACGGCTGGCACGCTGGCGCTGGCGGCGGCGGGTGCTGACCTTGCCGTCGCCGATGCCGGCATCCGGCTCGCGCGCGCCAACCGCGTACCCGACATCAACGTCGGACCGGCGCTCCGGCGACTGGAGGCGACCAATGACACCGCCGCGGTGTTCGCGATCTCGATCCCGATCCCTCTCTTCAACAACGGCCGTTCCGCTATCGCGCAGGCGACCGCGGAACGGACGCGGGCGGAAGCGGTGCGCCGCGTGACGGCGCTCGATGTCGAGCAGGCGATCACCGACGCTCAGGCAGAGGCGGCGAACGCAGCGACTAGCGCGCGAGCCGCAGCGGGGCCGGCGTTGGCGGCGGCAATGGAGGCCGCCCGGATCGCACGGATCGGCTATCGCGAAGGCAAGTTCGGGCAACTGGATCTCCTCGATGCCGAACGCACGCTCGCCGACACACGGGTCGCCGCGATCGATGCACTCGCCAATTACCAGAATGCACGTGCGCGACTGGAGCGGCTGACCGCGCCCGCGCCGACCACCACTATCGGGGGAACCGACCGATGAAGAACATCCTGACGGGCGGCGTCCTGCCGCTCGGCCTCGCCCTGCTGCTCGTGGCATGTGGCAGCAGCCCCGAGGGCGGCAACGAAACCGCAACCGGTGCCGAAGCCGATGGCGGTGGCACCGCCCATGCCGATGAGGGTATGGTGACGCTTTCGGCGGACCAGATTGCTGCGGCCGGGGTCGAGATCGGTCGCCCGCTGACCGGCGGTGCGGGTACGATCGAACTGCCCGCGACGATCGAAGGCGATCCGCAAGGTACGCAGATAGTGTCGGCCGCGATCGGCGGCCGGGTCGTCGCGCTGACGCGCAACCTCGGCCAGTCGGTCGGGCGCGGACAGACGATCGCCGTCATCGAAAGCCGTGAAGCGGCGCAACTCAAGGGTGAGGTCGAAGCGTCGCGTGCCCGGCTCGCCCTCGCCAACTCCAACCTCGCGCGCGAACAACGCCTGTTCGCGCAACGTGTGTCGCCCGAGCAGGACCTGATCGCTGCGCGCACCGCGGCGACCGAGGCGCGGATCGCCTACCGACAGGCGCAGAGCCAGGTGTCGGCAGCCGGCGGCGGCGGGGGCGGGCTCAACCGGATCGGCATCGTCGCGCCGATCGCCGGCCAGATCATCGCCCGGCCGGTCGTACTGGGACAGACTGTGGCGGCGGACAGCGAACTCTATCGTATCGCCAATCTCGGTCGCGTGTCACTGGCATTCAATCTCAAGCCCGAAGACGCCGGCCGGGTGAAGCCGGGCAATATCGTGACGGTGACGGCGCCGGGACGACAGGCTGGCGCACGGATCAGCTTCGTATCGCCGGCGCTCGATCCGCAGACGCGACAGGTGCCGGTGATCGCGACGCTCGACAATCGCGCAGGCCAGTGGCGCGTCGGCGAACCCGTCACCGCCGCGGTCCAGTTGCGCGGCAGCGGCGGCAGCGCGGTGCGCGTGCCGACGACGGCGGTCCAGACGGTCGGGGGCAAACCGGTCGTGTTCGTCCGCACGCCCAAGGGGTTCGAGGCGACCCCGGTCGCCCTCGGCGATGCGGCCGGCGATACCGTCATCATCCGCTCCGGCCTGACCGGCCAAGAACAGATCGCCACTACCGGCAGCTTCACGCTTAAGGCCGAACTCGGCAAGGGCGAAGCGGCGCACGAGGATTGATGCCATGATCGCACGCATCGTCACTTGGGCGGTTGAGAAGCGCTGGCTCGTCCTGCTCCTCACTGCCATCGTCGCCGTCATCGGCGGCTATTCGCTCTACCGGCTACCGATCGACGCGGTGCCGGACATCACCAACAACCAGGTACAGATCAACATCCGTGCGCCTGCCCTCTCGCCCGAGCTGGTTGAGAAACAGGTATCGTTCCCGATCGAGACCGCGCTCGCCGGCATTCCCGGCCTCCAGAACACCCGATCGCTCAGCCGCAACGGCTTTGCGCAGATCACCGCGGTCTTCGACGATTCCACCGACATCTACTTCGCCCGCCAGCAGGTCGGCGAGCGGTTGCAGGGCGTCGCCGAAAGCCTGCCCGACGGGGTGAACCCCGAGATGGGGCCGATCGCGACGGGTCTCGGCGAGGTCTATATGTGGACCGTCCGCCTCGAACACCGAAAGGACGACGCTCATCGCCCCGGCGAGCCTGGGCAGCAGCCCGATGGCAGCTACATAACGCCGGAAGGCGAGCGCCTGACGAGCGAGGAGGACAAGGCGACCTATCTGCGCACGGCACAGGACTGGATCGTCACGCCGCTGCTGAAGAATGTCTCCGGCGTCGCCGGCATCGACTCGATCGGCGGCTACGCCAAGCAGTATCTGGTCGTCCCCGACGTCCAGAAGCTGGCGTCGCTCAAGATCACGCTGACCGACCTCGGCATCGCGATCGAACGCAACAACACCAGCGTCGGCGGCGGCTTCGTCAACCGCAACGGCGAGGGGCTGGCGGTCCGTTCGGACGCGCTGGTACGCAATGCGACCGAACTGGCGCGCACTGTTGTCGCTACCCGCGAAGGCGTGCCGATCACGCTCGATCAGGTCGCCAGCGTCCGTACCGGACAGGCGATCCGGATGGGGTCGGCGTCGGAGAACGGCACCGAAGTCGTCGTCGGCACCGCAATCATGCGGATCGGCGAGAACAGCCGCAACGTCGCGACCGCGGTCGCCGACCGGTTGAAGGAAATCAACGCCTCGCTCCCGCCCGACGTTGTGGTGCAGCCGGTTCTCGATCGCACCGCGCTGGTCAATTCGACCATCAAGACGGTGGCGAAGAACCTGTCGGAAGGCGCGCTGCTCGTCATCGTCGTGCTGTTCCTGCTGCTCGGCAACTTCCGCGCCGCGCTGATCGCCGCTGCAGTCATCCCGATCACGATGATGCTGACCGGGTTCGGAATGCTCAGGCTCGGCGTGTCGGCGAACCTCATGTCGCTCGGCGCGCTCGATTTCGGGCTGATCGTCGATGGCGCGGTCATCATCGTCGAGAATGCGCTGCGACGCCTTGCGGAGAAACAGCATCACGAAGGTCGCCTGCTGAGCGTCGAGGAGCGACTGGAGACGGTCGCGACCGCGGCTCGCGAGATGATCCGACCCTCGGTATATGGGCAGGCGATCATCATCCTCGTCTATGTGCCGCTGCTCACGCTGACCGGCGTGGAAGGTAAGACGTTCGTGCCGATGGCGCTGACCGTCATCATCGCGCTGCTGTTCGCGTTCGTCCTGTCGCTGACCTTCGTACCGGCGGCGATCGCCATTTGGCTGTCGCGCAAGGTGCATGAGGAGGACGGGCGGATCATCGCATGGCTGAAACGGCGCTACGAGCCGGGTCTCGAAAAGGCGATGAAGCGACCGTCGATCACCATCGGCGCAGGGCTCACCAGCCTCGTGGTCGCAGCGCTGGCCTTTACGACGCTGGGCCAGGTGTTCCTGCCCCAGCTCGACGAGGGCGACCTGCTGATCCAGGCGCTGCGCATCCCGGCGACGTCGGTCCAGCAGAGCCAGGCGATGCAGGTACCGATCGAGCGGATGGTCTCGAAGCAGCCCGAGGTGCGGTTCGTCTTCTCGAAGACAGGCACCGCCGAGCTGGCCTCCGACCCGATGCCGCCCAACGCGACGGACATGTTCGTCATCCTGAAACCACGTGCCGAATGGCCCGATCCCGGGCTGGAAAAGGCTGCATTGATCGAGCGGTTGGAAACCAAGCTGGGGCAGTTCCCCGGCAACGCCTATGAAATCACGCAGCCGATCCAGATGCGGTTCAACGAGCTGATCGCCGGCGTGCGCGGCGACATCGCGGTAAAGGTCTTCGGCGACGACTTCGTTGCCATGAACCGCACCACCGAACAAGTCGCCGGTGTCCTGCGCCGGACGGACGGGGCAGCGGACGTGAAGGTGGAACAGACGACGGGGCTGCCGATGCTCGACATCCGGGTGAACCGCGATGCGATGGCGCGGGTCGGCGTCACCGCGCAGGACGTGCAGGACACCATCACCGCCACCCTCGGCGGGCGGACGTCCGGCATGATCTTCGAGGGCGACCGGCGTTTTCCGGTGGTCATCCGCCTGTCGGACGCCGAACGCGCCGATCTGGGGCGGCTCGAACAGGTCCAGGTGCCGGTCGCCGGCGGTGGCTATGTGCCGCTGTCCAGCGTCGCGGATATCGGCGTCGTCGACGGGCCGAACCAGATCAGCCGCGAGAACGGCAAGCGCCGCGTCGTCGTCCAGGCCAATGTGCGCGGGCGCGACGTCGGCAGCGTCGTGGCGGATGCGCAAGCCTCGGTGGCAAACGGGGTGCGCCTGCCCGCCGGCACCTATCTCGAATGGGGCGGGCAGTTCGAGAACCTGGAATCCGCCAGCCAGCGCCTCAAGCTCGTGGTGCCGGCCTGTTTCGTACTGATCCTGCTGCTGCTCTACGGGGCATTGGGGTCGGTGCGCGACGCGGCGATCGTGTTCACCGGAGTGCCGTTCGCACTGGTGGGCGGCGTGCTGCTGCTGTTCGTGCGCGGCATGGACTTCTCGATCTCGGCCGCGGTGGGGTTTATCGCGCTGTCGGGCATTGCGGTCCTCAACGGCCTCGTCATGGTGAGTTCGGTCCAGGACCTGATCCGGTCGGGTATGGACCGGGCCGAGGCGGCGCGGACGGGGGCGATCCAGCGGCTGCGCCCGGTCGTCATGACCGCGCTCGTCGCCAGCCTCGGCTTCGTACCCATGGCGTTCGCGAGCGGGGCCGGCGCGGAGGTGCAGAAGCCGCTCGCGACCGTTGTCATCGGCGGGCTGATCTCGGCGACGCTGCTGACGCTGTTCGTCCTGCCGACGCTCTATGCCCGGTTCGGGCAGCGGGCGGGCGAGGACGCGGGTGAAACGTCGCACCACCACACACAGGAAGGAGCCGCATGATGGCCGATGACCACGGTGCCGCCGGCCACGATCATATCGCTGGCGCCAATGCCAAAATGCTTGGTTTGGCACTGGCGCTGACCGCCACCTATCTCGTCGCGGAGGTGATCGGCGGGTTCGTCTTTAACAGCCTGGCGCTGCTGTCCGACGCCGCGCACATGATGACCGACGTGACGGCGCTGGTGATCGCGCTGCTCGCGATCCGGCTCGGTGCGAAGCCGGCGGACGACAAGCGGACCTTCGGCTATCGGCGCTTCGAGATACTGGCGGCGGCATTTAATGCAGTGCTGTTGTTCGGCATCGCGATCTACGTGCTTGTCGAGGCGATCGGGCGGTTCAATGCTCCGCAGGAGGTTCAGTCCTGGGGCATGATGACGGTCGCCGCCATCGGCCTCGTCGTGAACCTCGTCTCCATGCGGCTGCTGACGGCCGGCAAGGATGCCAGCTTCAACGTCAAGGGCGCCTATCTGGAGGTCTGGGCCGACATGATCGGCTCGGTCGGCGTCGTCCTTGGCGCGCTGGCGATCAAGTTTACCGGCTTCACGTGGATCGATCCGATCGTGGCCGTCGCGATCGGGCTGTGGGTGCTGCCGCGCACCTGGATTTTGCTGCGCGACACGGTCAATGTCCTGCTCGAAGGCGTCCCGTCCGGACTGGAGCTGGCCGAGGTCCGCGCCGCAGTCGCAGACGTGCCGGGCGTCGCCGGCGTGCATGACCTCCACGTCTGGTCGATGAGCAACGACGATGTGAGCGCCACCCTTCATGTGACCCTCGCCGAAGGAGCCGATTCGGACGCGGTTCGCCGCTCCGTCAGCGGCTTGCTTGTCGTCCGGTTCGATATCGAGCACTGCACGGTGCAGACAGAAGGTGCGGAAGATGCGTGTGAGCACGGATCGCACTTGCATTGGTGACGTGCAACCACGGCAGATACGATGGTGGGCGTTCCCGATAAGGATGGTGTTTTTGGAATGGCGGCGGACGACCGTTCCAAGTCGTCCGCCGATGCAGGTCACATGCGGAAGCGGAGCGTGCCCCCGATGGTACGCGGGTCACTCGGCGTGCCGACGATCAGGCCGGAATTGCCCGCCTGGATCGTCAGGTTCTGGATGTAGTCGGCATCGAGCAGGTTGCGTGCCCAGACGATCAGCTCCAGCCCATCGGCGAAGCGATAGCCGATATTGGCATTGGTCAGGTTGTAGCCGCGGATATAGGTGAAGCGTGACAGGCTGGGGTCGCCGTTGAAGCCGCTGCGCGAGGCGGTGTCGACATGGACGAAGACCTGCCCGTCGCCCAGCGGACGCTGATAATCCAGCCCGGCGGTCATCGCGAAGCGCGGCAGCGAAGCGAGGCGACGGCCGGTCAGACTGCACCGGGTGGTGGCGGCAGTCTGCACCTCCAGCGGGCACGGGCCGGCGGGATAGTTGGTGTATTCGCCGTCCGAATAGGCGAAGCTGGTACGTGCGCTTAAGCCCGGCAGAATGAGGGCGGTCACATCCGCCTCGATCCCCTTCACCGTCACCTGCGGGATGTTGGACAGGTAGCCGCGTAGCTGCACCGTCTGCGTCAGCGAGTTCTCGACGACAGTCGCCTGGAAGTCGCGGACATTGGTGTAGAAGCCGTCGATGTTGAAGGTCAGTCGGTTATCGAAGAGGGTGTTCTTCAGGCCGATCTCATAGGTTTCATTGCGCTCGGGACGGACGACGGCTGTCGCCAGCACCGGGCGGTTGTTGCTGTCGAGCGGCAGGCCAGACATGTTGATCCCCCCCGATTTGAACCCGCGCGCATAGCTCGCATAGACCATCGTCGTGTCGGTTACCTGCCAAGCCAGGTTGCCGCGGCCCGACAGGCTGCCGTCGCTGTCATGCGCTTCGTAGCTTTGCGGTCGCAGCACGCCGAGCCTTGCATTGATGAGCGCACTGTTGGTCGTTGCCGATCCGCCCGACACGGTCGTGGTGTAATAGCCATCCTTGTCTTCCTGCGTGTAGCGCAAACCGACTGTCGCGGTCAGCCGGTCGAGGAAGCGGTAATTGACCTCGCCGAACGCGGCATAGCTGAGGCTGCGGAAGTCGGTGCGGCCATCCTGTCCATAGCCGTCGAGCAGGTTGGACAGCACCGCCGTCGTCACCTGGTTCGGCGCGGTACCGGTGACGACGCTGGTGCCGATCAGGTAGCGAGCGGCGGCCGGGCCATAGATGCTGATCGGCCGCCCGGTCAGCCGCTGGCGGAAGCCGTAGAGGCCGACGACATAGGACAGCGTCCCGGCGCCGTTCGAGGCGAGGCGCAGTTCCTGGCTATACTGGTCCTGCCGCGACGGAATGTGCTGCGAGAGCTGGACGGGAATGCCGGTATAGTCGCGGTCGTTCTCCGCATCCCAGTTCCAAAAGCGCCACGCGCTGACCGAGGTCAGCGTGACCGGCCCCAGGTTCCAGTCGGTGATCGCGCTGACCCCGCCTTCGTTGGTGTCGACGCCGAGCGGGCCGTCGATGTCGGTCTTGCGATCGTAAATGTTGGTGCTGGGCGGCGCATAGCCGAACTGCGCGGCCAGACCGTTCGGCCCGGCGAACTGGCGATTGGCGGCACGCAAGCTCGTGCCGGTGCGCAGATACGCCTGCGTGCAGCAATAGGCCTGAAAATTGGTGAAGTCGGCGATGACCCGCATCTGGATCGTGTCGTCGGGCTTGAACAACAGTTGCCCGCGCACCGCCTGCGTGCCGATCGTGTTGGCGTCACGACCCGTGCGAACATTGTCGAGCACGCCATCGCGTCGAGTCGACACGCCCGAGATTCGATAGGCGATGGTGTCGGTGATCGGTCCCGACGCCCACCCCTTGGCCTGGACGAAGTTATAGTCGCCATAGGATAGTTCGGCGAAGCCCTCGCGGTTGAAGGTCGGCGCGCGGGTGGTGATGTTGAGCGCGCCTGCCGTCGTGTTCTTGCCGAACAGCGTGCCCTGTGGCCCGCGCAACTCCTCGACCTGCTCGATATCGGCGAAGTCGAATGCGGCGGTCGCAGGGCGCGCGTGGTAAACCTGATCGACATAGAAGCCGACGCCCGGCTCCAGACCGTCATTGGCCTGGCTGACCGCGACGACGCTGGAGCCCAGCCCGCGGATGGTGAAGGCGGTGTTACGCGGGTTGGCCGAGCTGTAATTCAGCGTCGGGATCAGCGTCGTCAGACCCTGCGTGTTCACCGTGTAGCTTTGATCGATAAGGTCGCCACCCACCACCGACAGCGCGGCAGGAACACGCTGCGCACTTTCAGCGCGGCGTCGTGCGGTGACGATCACTTCGGGAAGCCCTTCGTCGGCCGCATCGTCAGAGGCCGATTGCGGCACCTCGGTCGAAGCTGTCTGCGCGATTACCGGAGGGCTGAACGCAGGCATGGTTGTGGCGCAGAGAAACAATGCAAGCCGCTTCGACATCGATGGACACCCCCGTGCGCGGTCCCCTTGGCCGCACTATGTTCGGGCGTATATCGAGTATGTATTTCGCCGTATATAGAGACAATCGCTAAGCCGCTGGCTCGGTACGTAGATGCTCGCGTAGACGGGCATAGGCCGAGCGCTCGACGATCGCTGCGGCTTCGCGCTCCATCTCTCGATAGGCGTCGAGAACCGCGAGGCCGGTCGCGCTGACCTTGGCCCCTCGCTCCCGGCCGCCGCCCTTCAACGTCTCGACCAGTACCGGATCGAAGCACCGGTTCATTTCGTCGACCAGCAGCCAGGCGCGGCGATAACTCATGCCTAGGGCACGACCTGCGCCGCTGATCGAACCTTCGGCGATGATCGCCTCCAGCAGGTCGGCCTTGCCCGGGCCCATGGCCAGAGCATCGCCGCAGGCGATCTGGATCTTGAGCCAGAAGGGGCCGAGTTTCATCTTATTTGCCGATCATCACATCGCTGGCCTTGATGATGACGGTGACCGTCTCGCCGGTCGTCAGGCCAAGTTCGGCGATCGCTTCCTCGGTGATGTTGGCGGTGACGATGTTGCCGTCTCCAATATCGACCTTGATTGAGCCGTTGACGGCCCCCGGCGTGATCGAGACGATGGTGCCGGAAATCTGATTGCGCGCGCTGATTTTCATGATGATCCTTCGGCTGGACTAATGGCGGTTCTTATCCTGATCGGCGGCTACCGGCTATCCGGTCTGCGCTCCGTTTCCGATTGGCAACCGCAATCGAACAGTCAGCGCATTCGCGACAAACCATCATATCGGGTTGCGTTACGCCAGGTCACTACATATAGTGGCCTCACTCTTGGGGAGTAGCTACCCGCTGATTTGCGGGGCCATCGTCAACATCCTCGGATCGTTCGCGCTGATCGGACCGTGGCGGTGGCAGCGGGCAGGAAGTCCGCCAAGCGAGACCAACGGTGCGCCATCTCTTTAAGGCCAGAGATGGGTCGCGTCGTTTGGTTGATGGCCCAAGGTATGTGTTGTCATGACTGGAATTCTTACGCTTGGCGCTCTTGGCGCCAGCCTGTCGGTCGATGCCTTTGCCGCCTCGCTCGGCAAGGGCGCTACTGAGCGGCACAACCGCTGGACGGATGCCATGCGTGTCGGCGTCGTGTTCGGGTTTTTCGAGGCACTTACCCCGGCGATCGGATATCTGCTCGGTTATATGCTGAACGACTGGATCGCCAGCTACGACCATTGGGTTGCGTTTGGTCTATTGCTGGCGGTGGGCCTCTACATGATTCGGGAGACGATGCAGAAGTCGGGCTACGACACCGGCGCTGAGGAGCAGGCAAGCCCAAGTTTCTGGCGACTGGCCGCCACAGCGATCGCCACGAGCATCGATGCCGCAGCGGTCGGGGTCTCGCTGGCGCTGATGGACGTAAACCTCTGGATCGCCTGCGCGGTGATTGGCGGGATCACGACTATTGTCGCGACCGGTGGTATTATCCTCGGTCGACACGTCGGCCCCTATATGGGCCGCTACGCGGGCATCGTCGGTGGTTTCGTCCTGATGGCAATCGGCGGATCAATTCTGTTTCAACACCTCACCGGCACAGCATGACGGGTTGTTAGGCGTCAAGGAAACAAGAGCATTGTGACCGGCGTTCCCTAGAGCGAACCTATGGCGGGAACGACGGTTCGCCGCTGCTGCTGGCGGCTATCCACGGGAACTGCTTTTCCGAAATCTGTTCCCGATTGTCTTTTCCCAAAGCTGGCAGATCAAGACGGGCAAATGGGAAAGCCGCGTTCGACCAATGCGACGAGTTTCGAGACACACGAACACGTTCCTTGGTCAATCTGTTCGTGCGTTGATCGGGCCTGCAGCGGCGGTCGAGACCCAGATGCGGACGTTCGGAGCGGCTCCCGCGCTTCCTGGTTGCGGACTTTCATTCATTTGATTGGCCGCTAGCCACCAGAAACTATGGCCTGCTGATGTCAGAACCGAGCGACTGTGCCACTCATATGGGCATTTGGTTCAGGCTGAATGGCACGAGAGAGTCCAGCGCTACCGACAGAGCAAAGCACCGCCGGTAGCAGTATCGAACGGTCTTGCTGTCAGAAGCGTACGCCGAGCGTTGCCATAACGTTGCGAGGTGCCGCCACGAAGCAGTCGCCTCGGGCCAGACAGGAGGCAAACGCCTTTTCGTCCAGCAGGTTGGTTGCATTAACGGCAAGGCGCCACTGATCCCACGTAATTTCGGCCAGCGCATCGACCGTCGTCCGCGACGGAGTAACTATGGTGTATAACGCCCCTGCCGGGATCGTGCTGTTCAGACCATAGGGATCGAGCGCCCCGGTCGAGCGGCTGTTGCCATTGTACACGACACCAGCACCGAGCCGGAGCCGAGCCTCGCCCGGCATGTCGAAGGTCTTGGTCGACCATGCCGACGCGGTGTGCCGCGGCATATAGTCCAGGCTGGTGTTCGTTTCCGACTTTAGCTCGTTATACCCATAGTTCAGCAGCAGCTCGAAGTTACCGGGCAGCGTGTGGCTTGCCTCGACCTCGACCCCCTTGGTCGTCAGCTCGCCCGATTGGGTCGTGACGTTATTGGCGAGATACAGGACGCGGTTGCGCTCCTTGATGTGGAAACCGGTGACGGTCACCAGCGTCGACGGGAGCGGTTGCCATTTGACGCCGGCCTCATATTGCGTGCCGGTCTGCGGAATAAACGGATTGGCGGGTACGCCACCGGGTCCGGTCGTCCGCCCCGCGATCGGCAGGAAGCTTTCGGTATAGCTGAAGAAGGGCGAGAAGCCCGCGCCGACCTCGCCGATGATGCCCGCACGGAAGGTTGTGGCATTGTCCTCCTGCCCCGCCGAGTTGGTCACATGGTCGCGCCGTGCGCCGACGATTACGGATACTCGGTCAAAGAAGCGGACCTGATCCTGCACGTAGACGCCGAGCTGCTTCTGGGAATCATTGGCGAACGGGCCGCTCGGATCGTAGGTGCGCAATGCATCGTAATCGATGTCGTAGAGATCGACGACCTCCAACGTGGTCGTCGCATAGCGTTTGCCGACCTTGTTCCAGCTATAATCGATCCCGGCAAGCAAGGTGTGTTCGATATTCGCGCCGGTATCGAACTTGAACTGCACATTGTTGTCGGTCGAAAAGACGTTCATCCGCGCATCGCTGGCATCGGCATACAGCCCGATCGTGCGACCATCAGTGCCATATACCGCGAACGGGTTGGTCGGATTGGAGTAGCTGTCCGCATAGTGCGTGAAATATTCGAGGTCGCTGTCGATGTAGCGCGCCTTCAAGCTGACGCGGATATTGTCGGAGAAGCGGTGGATCAGCGACCCACCGCCCTGTAGCGACCGGCCGGCATAACGGTCCCACCCCGCCTTGCCGACAAAGGTATAGGGATCGAGCCGTGCACCGGGATTGCCGGGGTTCGGGCGGAAGGTGCCGACGATCGGCAGAAACTGCGATGTCGAACCGGTGTCGTCCCTCTGGTAGAGGCCGGTCAGCACGATGTCGGTGCTCGACGTCGGCTGCCATCGGATCGACGGCGCGAGCATCACGCGGTCGTCGGGCACATGATCGACATAGGTGTCGGCATCGCGGACGCGCCCGACCGCGCGGATGGCAACCTGATCGCTCAGCGCGAGGTTGACGTCACCTAACGCTTCCTTGCGATCGAAACTGCCATAGACCAGGTTGACCTCGCCGCTCGTCCTAAACTCTGGCACTTTCGATACGAGGTTGACGAGGCCGCCGATCGAACCCTGTCCGAACAGCACCGATGCCGGTCCGCGAACGATCTCAACCCGCGAGAAGTTATAGGGGTCGGAGGTAATGCTTGCATAATAGGAAAAGATGTCCCGCATACCGTCGCGGAACTGCAGCGCCTGGATACCGCGGACGTTGAAGCTGTCGACGCGCGTGTCGCGGCCATAGGGATTGGCGAGGACGCCGGCCGCGTATTTCACCGTGTCGCTGATGCTGATCGCACCCTGTGACAGGTACTGCTCGGAGGAAATGAGCGTCAGCGGCTGCGGCAATTCGATCAGCGGGGTTTCTGTCTTCGTGCCGGCATTGGTGCCCGTCACGACGATTTCCGCGGTTTCCTCGCCCGTAATGGACGGATCCGTCTGTGCGGATGCCGTTTGAGCAAACAACACGCTCGCGATCCCCGCCGCTGCTAACAACTTTACCATTCTGTGTGCCCCCTCTGGCATTCAACCCGAACAGGTAGCTCCTACATTATTGCGATAGATTATCAATAGCAGTCTCGTAGGCGAAATTCGATGGTCAAAAAGCCAAACGGCGCGTGGCAAACCTCGCTGCGGCTGCCGTTCTGCTACTTGCGAACGAAATGCGTGATCGCGCCGGCAGGAACCTAACCGTGTCATACCCACCGTCATATGAATGAACGGGCATCTACGAGAACGAGCGTCCGTAAGCCGCCCTACCGCTATCCACCATCCGCTACATTTCGAGTTCGATCGAGCGCTCCCGCTCCCTTCCGGTCATTTCAAGCGCAATCTGCTTCTCTTGTACGCGACCGCTCTTCGTACCGGCTTTTTCTACGATCGATGCTTCTGTCTTCGCACCATCTCGACGCCCGGTAACCCGCTCTAACCGCACGGCATCGTCCACGACCAGCGTCACACTTTCCCGCACGCGCGTGGCCAGCACCCTCATCAAGCTGGTGGAAATTAAGCGTCCCTCGCGGCTGTCGGCAGCGATGATACCTCGATCACTCGTCGCACCCTGCGCAGCGTGAGCACTGGTGGCATAGGCAAGATCGATCCGCCGCAGCATCGGATCCTTCGGCGCCAGCTCGATCCGGTCGCCTTCGCTGGTTTCAATCAGCAGCGCGTCCGGCCGAACCTCGTGCAGCGTGGCGGTATCAGCGTTGACCAGCCCGCGAGAATGCTCGGTGCTGGTCCAGCGTAATCGATCGCCAGCGAACAGCGTCAACTTGCGCAACTCATACACTCGCACACCATCCTCGACGCGATTGGGCGGCAGCTTGCCCGGCCGGTAGCGCTGCTCGACGCCGCTGCGCCTTTGCAACGTGACGACCCCGCGTTCCGATCGAACGACAAGCGTGAGCCCACGCTCGATACCCTGCGTCGGCAAATCCTTCGCAAACTCCACAATGCGACCGGAGGTGTAGTGGTGCGCCATCCGCTCTTCCTCGCGGCTGAGGTGAACGGGATCGTAGACTGACAAGCGCGCCGGCGTTTCGCCCAGCTCTCCGTTCGCGATCCTCAACCGTTGCACCTCGCTGTTCACGTCTGCGCGCAGCTGGCGACCAGACGTGTAGATTCCGGTGCGGCCTCGCTCGTCGGGTGGCAGTGCCATCCACATCCGCGCAACGGTCTCAGCACCTTTGCCTGGTGCCTCGACGGTGTCCGCCTTCAATAGCGCCATCAGCTCGCCGACGCGTCCGGCCTGCGCGGCGGCATGGATCGCGCGCATCTCGTCATTCGCGGCACGCAGGTTCGTCGGCATGAACGCCGTGTCGCCGGCACGCTGAACGATGTTGAACGGCCGCCCGGCTTCAACCGCTCCAAGTTGACGACTATCCCCCACCAGTACGAGCCGGCCGAGCTCATAGCGATTGGCGACGTCGACAAGCCGCCGCATTGCGTCGTTGCCGAGCATCGACGCTTCATCAACGACCACGACCGCGTCCCGAAGCGCTATGGACGATCGCAGCTCGTGCTGGTCCGTCCGATCGCGCCCATCATGCTCGTGCAGGAACGAGGCGACGGTCCGCGCTTCGACGCCGGTAGCCTGCCCGAGCCGCCGCGCAACCGTGTTCTGCACCGCCAGCCCGAGCACAGTGCGCCCTTCCTCGGCGGCGATCGCCAGCGCGGGCTTCAGCATCGACGATTTGCCAGCGCCAGCCACGCCCTGAACCGCGACGACCCGATCCGCGCTCGATAGGATGCGGGTGGCGGCACTCATCTGCCCAGCGTTCAAACGGCGCCCGTCCGCCCGCGCCGCCTTGACAACACGCTCCTTCGCTTGGGTCTGTTCTAAGACAGGGGCCACAGCACCTTTACCAACGACTACGCCGTCGACAATCGCCTGCTCGGTCGCCAGTGCAGCAGCGGTCGTCATCATCCGCCCGTCAGCACCCGTGATAAGCAATCCGCGACCAACCAACGTCGCCATCCGCCGCTCGACCGCAGCCGCACCCATTGGCGCGCCCATATCGAGCGCAGTCTTCAGCAGCTCCCGCGCCGGAAAAGCAGCCTCGCGCTCAGCCAGATGCCGAACGGCCGACGCCACCGCATGGGCCGCTGCGAAAGCCTTTGGGTCCAACCGCCCGGTGCGCTCCGGCACCAGCGGGTCCGGTGTCTTCACCCGAATGCCAAGCCGTTCGGCCAGCGCGAGACCCTGCGCGCCGATACCGCGCGCACCATCAACCAACCGTCGCCATGCTGTCGGACTGCGAGCCGCAATCCGGCTCGCTTCCGCCACCATCGCTGGCAGATCGATACCGGTCTTTTCCGCCCGCGCTACCCACGCTGCGCGCAACTCCGCCCGATCGATCTCAGCCGGTTTGGCGGCCCGGGTGCCGAGCGTCACCGCCGACCGAGCCTCAGGCGTTTGGTGCTTCATGTTCTTCATGGCCGCGTCGATCTCGGCCGACCGGATGGAGAACTGCTCGATCACCTCGCGGGGTATGCCCGAGATCTCGAACTGACCATGCTTGGCAACGCGCTCGGTCGCATAGCCAAGCGCCTCAACCCGCTGTCGCAGGTCCGCGTTGTAGACTGAGGCGGCAGTTGAATAGCCTTCCCACAGCGCATCGTTGTGAACCGCCCGCCACTTGCCGTCCGGCCCCCGCGTCGCGTTCGCGATGATCGCATGGATATGCGCCTGCGGATCCAGCGCCCGGCTCGTATCGTGCTGGAACAGTGCGACGACCAGGTTGCCCGACCGCACCGTCTCCTGCGCGCCATCCTTCGCCACCCGAGTCTCGGCAAGGTTGCGCTCGATCCATCCGACCGTCGAGCGGACCGATGCTATGTGCGCCGCCAGCAACCGTGCGTCACCGCCAACATAGGCCAGCAACGACAGCGATTTCGGGGCGGAGAAAGTGAAGTCCATGCCGGCCCGATGCTTTCCATTCGCCCCGGGCGGGATCGTCGCCCCGTTCGGAAGCTCCCCACGCAACACCGCTTCGAACGGTTCACGGCCAACCTCGCCGGTCAGACCCAGCTGCGCAGCCCCTTCGCCTACCCACAGGCTCGCCTCGGTCGCCTGCCCATCGGTGTAGTAATTATCGGCGGCATAGTAGCTCGCCGCCCCGGAAGCGGATCGGACGACCGCCGGCGTCAGCATGGCGGTCGTCCGGACGTCACCGAACGATGCCCTGCAACAACTCGCGCTCACGGCGTTGCCCGGGAACGTAGATCCGGCATGGCTCGAGCTCGCGATAATCGCTGCCCTTGCCGGCGCGCTTGGCACAGGCGAACAACCGCTTGCGGTTGTCCGGAATGTTGGCGGCAGCGAACAGGTAGCGGGTAATGTCGTCCTCGCCCGCGTGCCGGTTCAGTAACATCACGCCCGCGCCATACCCGTCGCCGCGCATCCCGAGCGCAGCCAGTGCGATCTTCTCCGCGACCACGCCGTTACCGGGGACAAGCAACAGCACGGCGATCGCCGCACTGAAGCCGATCAGCACACCGAGACCCGTTGAGCCTTCGAACGCGTAGCGCTGCCGACGGCGCGGTGGCGGTCCTCCATCTACGGTCGGCTCTGCCTCCAGTACGCGGGCGGGGCGGGGCGCCAGTTCGATCGGTGCCGGCGGGGCTGGCTCGATGCGAACCGCCGGCACCGTCGCCACCGACGGGGCAGGCAAAGAAGGCAAGGCGTCGTCGGCTTCGGGACGCTGCTCCATGGCCGTCGCCAGATACCGCTCGATCAGCGCGCTGAACGATATGCCCTCCCGGTCCGCCTCGTCCTTCAGCATCGCGTAGCGATCCGGCGCGAACGAGATCGATTTGCTGAGCGCCTTGCGTCCGAAACTCATGTGTCCCCCCTGTGCGCCGCCGCCGAGGATCCGGTCGTCGGACGACGCGGCGGGGGCAGGGCACCCTCATACTCGGCCCGATCGCGAACGCGCCACAGCGCGCCCATCCAGGCATCCAGTACGCCCAGGTGGTCCGCGATGACGCGATCGATGTCCCGCACGACCGCTTCGTTGGGGCAGGGGCAAGCCGCGTCCGTGGCTGCCTCGGGGGCGCAAAGGGTCGTTCGCACTGGTTCGTCCTGTGATTGCTGCCGCCCGTCCGCCGGGGGTCACGACGGTCAGGATCGACAGAAATGAGCGATACGCAAGTGGATCGACGGCGCCGAAAAGTATCCAACAATCCGTTGTTGGCGAACGTACGCAGCTGCCTGCCGCGTTAGCAACCGATCGTAACGGTGCAAAAACAGTCACTTATCACTGCTGAACACAGCGTGATGTGTGCTTCCTGACCCCCTACAATCGTCGTGGCAGGGCGTTCGGTTGCTTGTCGATTGTTCAGAAGATGGCCGGGGCTTTCAACGGGCAACCGCCCGGACTGCCGTCCGGAATTGCGGCCGGCTGCTGCTCATTGACCAGACGCGATCGCCAACTTCGCAAGACGGCGCAATGCTTCCGGTCGAGACGGCCGGTCGGGCTGTTCCTCGATCCACTGGTCTAGGCGAGCCAGTTCATCCGGCGGAATACGTACAGACACCTGTATCGCATCGACCCTGGGGCGACCTCGGGATTTTCTCGTACCAGTTATTGACATTGGAATTAATTGATACGAGAAAAAGACGGCCCAACGCAAGGCGGCAACCTTGCGCTGAGCCTGACCCGAACCAAGGAACAGACCCATGGCTCAAGCTACCGCAAATACTACCCGCCGTTCCACGAACGAGGAAGGCCATTACGCCATCAGCGAGAACGAGTTCATGAACCTGACGCTAGTGCGCGATGCGCTCGCCGGAGTTGCAGAGCTTGCCTTCGACGGCCGGCTTGAACGCGCGACCGAGACGCCAGAAATTACCTGTCACAACCTGTCGGCTTTGATGCTGGTCCTGAGCGATCGGTTGGGCACCATGCTCGACAACATGACCTTCTCCCACGGCCGTCGCGGCTGAAGCTAGAGCAACAGGAGGAGGGCCATGGCAACCAGCGTCGAGCTTGTCCCATTCGATCAGCACCAGATCGCGACCATTAGAAGGGATGACGGCGTTTACGTCGTCATGAAGCCGATCGCCGAGGCGTTAGGTCTGAACTGGGGATCGCAGCACAAGCGGATTCGCAACCATCCTGTTCTAGCGAAAGGTATTGTCGTAACGACGATACCCTCTCTAGGGGGCGAGCAGGAGACTATCACGCTTTCATTGGAAAGCTTCCATGGGTGGTTGGTAACGCTACACCCCGACCGGACACAGAATGCGGTAACACGCGAACTTGTCGTCCGCTATCAAGAGCGCGCATTTCGAGTGTTGTTCGATCACTTCCACGGCGCGGGCCAGCTACCGTCCGCAATGCCGATCCAGTCGCGCATCGCGATCCAGAACCAGGTCCTGCGGCTGACCGCAAAGCTGCAGCACACTCGTAACCGTACCGAACGTCGCGTCATCCACGCGATGATCAGCGATCTCTGCCGCGACATCGGCATGGCACCGCCGGCAATGAACGATCTGGGCTTCGACGCCCCGCATCCCTCTGATGCGGTTGCATCTTTCTGGGCGGGCATTGCCGAACTGAAGCGGCGCGGTGTCGTCTTCAATCACAGTCGGACCGGCGGCCTGCTGGCCATCAACCGCACCGCGCTGGCCGAGGATTTTAAGCGAGCGGGCATCAACCTGAAGATCGACTCACAGCTCGGCCGCGCGCTGCGCGCCAGCGACCCGCGCTACATCGCGGCGAAGACGGTCAACAGTCGTCTGACCGGCGGCGGCATCCACTGTTGGGTGTTCACCGACACCGACTGAGCTTTGCCCCGACGGCCGAACGGAGTACAGGCAAGGGCCGGGACGCGAATGCGCGCTCCGGCCCTTCTGCTGTGCGCTACCACCGCCGGCCAAGGACGAGCCTCCCCGCCGGAAACACGGTTTGGGAGGGGGGTCGGGAAAAGTCTCATCTCCTTTATCCCCCGGTTTTGCTCCCCAGAAAACGGCGGAAACCCGCCATTTCCGATGTAACACGCTCGGCGTTATCGTTTCCTACATGCCCCCGGCGAAAACACTTATCCCATTGTAAAGAAACGATATTCTTAAACGAAAATATTCGAAACTAAGTCTATTATCAGTAACGATGGGATAAGCGTCTTTGTAACGTCCCAAGCAATTGAAATTGCACGACTGTTCGAGAGATAAGAAGTTTCCCGCCTCCCCCCTGCCTACTAAACCACCTTCGAAAACGCGCACGATATGGACGTTTTCGGGCGCTCGCTGATCGATTTTCGCCGGCGATCGCGCGCCGGGTTTGGCGCTACCGGACGCGTTCACATGGATCGCCGCCGGCACCCCCGCCGGGTGCGTCGATCTGCGTCGCGGCTGCGACCAAGAATGGCGGCATTCCGCCCAGCTTTTCCGCCGGTTTCGCTGGGGACGCTCCATGCGTCGAAAGCGCCACGAAAAGCGCGCGGGCGAGGCGGGGGGAAAAGCGTGTAATTCGGGGTCGCAACGCGGAGACGGCTCCGCCCACCCCGACGCCTGCGATCGCGCGTTGACGGGGGCCGACCGGGTTGCGACACCCGCGCCATGCAAAAGCTCCGTATCGCGCTCGAATGGTTCCTGAACCCCGACCACCTGCCCCTGATCGCAGCCCGCGAGCGGCTGCGTGACGAGGGGCTTGAGGTCGAGCTGGTCGTGCCGGACGATCACTATGACGGGTTCGAAGCGCTCGGCCGCGGCGAAGTCGACCTGGTCGTCAACGAACCGCTGCACTTGGTCGAGCAGCGTGATCTACGCCTGACGTCCCATGGCTGCTTCTTCGCGACCGAGGGCGGGGTGCTCATGCACGTCGCGTCGCTCGAACGCCTAGCCGCCGGTGAACCCGTCCGCATCGCGTCGCCGGTATCGAACCCAACGACCGACCAGCTGTGCCGCGACATCCTTAGCGGGTGGGTGAAGGGACGGGGCTCGGAGCTGAAGCCGGACCAGGTCGTCATCGAGGAGGCGGGCTTTAGTCACGTCGACAACCTGACGGCCGGCTACGACGGGGCATGGCTCGCCTTCGCGAACGTAGAGGGCGTGTCGGCGCGAGTGCGCGGCCTGAACACGCAGATGGTGACGACGGCCGAGGCCGGCATCCCGAACTTCTCGGCGCTGGAACTGATCGGCGCGGCCGACGCGTCTGACGAGGTCCGCAACGCGATCGCGAAGCTGGTCGATGCCCTTAACGCGGCGACGCCGTCGCTACAGGCCGATGAGGCGGCCGCTCAACGGCTGTGGTACGCGGCGAGCGACGAGGATGTGTCCGAAGAGGCGTACGCGATCGTCACCGCGTCGCTCCCGAAGTTTCTTGCCCCAATTTCCCGCAATGCCGACATGTGGCGGCCGATGTGGCTATATATGCACGATGCTGATGGTGACGTTGTTGATGAAGCTACGTTCGAAGCAATGTTTACTTAAGACTGTGAGGATCAATCGTTAAATAGATGCCTCTAATCCGAGGGGCAGTTTCGAGCCGCTAATGGTCACCTGTTCAATCGTCGTCGCCGCCCTGGACGATAAAGCTGGTGAAGTAGGCTCCGTCGACAGCGCCATTGTACCCATCTTTCCGAAGCTGTTGGTTCACCGCAGCCTGGATTTTTGAAAGCATTTGTCGCTTTCCTGCATCATCCTCCGCTATTTCTCCGGTGACGTCAGCCAAAGCCATGATGATTGCGGAGCGCAGTGCAGGGTCATCGTTTTTGAGCGCGTCGTTCGTTTCGGGAGAATGTGTGGATAGCGATATGCCTACTTGGAAAACCGCCTCGCTGTTTTTGACATTAAGCGTCAACGGCGGATCGAATGAGTAATAGGTTGGTGTGGTCTCACGACTGAGGTCAGCCTTTGCCGCATCCGCATTCACGGCGAGATGATCAGCGTCCAGTTCCATGCTTCTTGCATCGCGATCGATATTTGCGACCACGCCGTCTTCCTGCATCCACACACCTGCGCCAGCAGCGCCAGCGAAGATCAGTAGGGCGCAAGATGCGAGCAAAACCATAGTCTTGCGGGTCATGAGTTGCGTTCTCCTGCGGTGCGTTGGGGCCGATCGCCGGCTACGTTGACCATGGCGGAAGCATCGGCGGCTGCAACAGCTTGGCTGAAAAGGTAGCCCTGTCCCTGGTCGCACCCCTGCGACCGGAGCAAAGCCCGCTGTTCGACGGTTTCAACTCCCTCAGCGGTTATCGTGGCGCCGAGGCCTGAACCCAAACCGATCAGAGCCTTCACTATCGCTGCGTTGTCAGGATCGTGCTCCATGCCGTCGATGAAGCTACGGTCGATCTTTATCTTGTCGGGTTTGAACGCTCGCAAATGATAGAGGCTGGAATAACCGGTGCCAAAATCATCCAGCGCAATGCGAACCCCGATCTCCCGCAACGTATCGAGCGCCTGACGTGCCGCCTCGAGATCCCGAACCAAAGCGCTTTCTGTCAGCTCCAGCTCCAACCGCTGTGGCGGCAGCCCGGTTCTCGCCAATATCTGCAAAACGGCGAGGCCGAAGGTGGTGTCTTGCAGCACAATGCCGGACACGTTGAATGCCAGCGTTACCTCAGGTGGCCATGACGCCGCGTCTGAGCAGGCTTCCTGTAGCAGTTGCATCGTCAGTTCACGGATGAGACCTGCATCCTCGGCAACGGCAATAAATCGTTCGGGGGAAACCATCCCTAAGGCGGGTGACGTCCAACGTGCGAGTGCCTCAAACCCAGTCACGGTGTTGCCGTCCAAAGCGATCAAGGGCTGATAGAATGGTTTGATCGCCTGGGACGCGATAGCAACGCGAAGCTCCCTCTCAAGCTGATCGCGCTCGCGGGACTGAGCATCCATGGCAGTTTCGAAGAACCGAGCCGAGGAACGAGCGTGCTGCTTTTCCTCTTTGGCGCGGTACAAGGCAACGTCGGCCTTTCGCAGCAGTTCGTCCGCGGACGTCCCATCGTCCGGAACAAGCGTAATTCCGATCGCAATGCCGAGCTGGTGTTCGCTTCCCAACGCGTGGACGGGAGCGTTCAGCGCCTCCATAACGCGAGACGCCAAGCCAGTTGCGGCCTCCACCCCCAAGGTATGCATGGCGAGCACTGCAAACTCGTCGCCACCGAGGCGGGCTACCACATCGCCGTCTCGAACAGCCTTCGCCAACCTACCCGAGATTTGAATTAGCGCTTCGTCCCCGGCTTGATGCCCGTACAAGTCGTTCACTCTCTTGAACCCGTTCAGGTCCATCAGGCACAGTACATGGCTGCTGCCTGCGCGCGGCGGCGACTGGATAGCAACCGCGACCGCTGCATCGAAACTGCGACGATTCGGTAAGCCGGTCAGGGCGTCGTGCATTGCGAGATTGCGAGCTTCACGCTCAGCTGCGATCCGGGCCCGAGCTTCGTTCTTCGCTTCGCTCAGGCGCCTCAACGCGAATATCGTGACACCTGCGCAGAAGACGGCGGCGACAACCATGACCTCTTCGAGAGTCAGGGTCTTCGTCGCGGCATTCTCTCCATCAGATCGGAAGATGTCTATCTCGAAGCAATAGAACGCAATGAGACACGTCACCAAAAGAACGGCCGAGCCGTCCAGCAGCTTGAGCCTGTTCCGCACAACCTTCGCCCAAAGCGCCGCGCTGTCCACAATTCGTCTCGCTAAACGACCCATGAAGGCCGTAGGTAGCTGTAACTCCTTACTTTCATGCTAAAAACGGCGTCGGGAGTTGGATCAGCTCGTTCCATCACCCGCCGGTTGACGAACTGCAGTCTACTTGCCGCGGCAGGAGCAAATTACCGGTCAACAGGGTTCGAACGACAGGCCGTTCAGGGCTCCTCCAACGCTACGGCACAAAACGTACCGTCAGCGTGGCGGGAGGGCAGCTCTACCGCGTGTTAACGTATGTAACTTTATGTTGCTGGCAGTTGCTGCTGGTAACGGAAGGCGCCACGCGTGAAGAACCTAAAAATTAGCTCGAAGCTGTATGTAGTTTTCGGCATTCTACTCGGCGCCTTGTTCGTGATGGCTGCTACCGCGGTCGTCAGCCAGCATAGTTTGAACGGCGTTGCCGAGCTTCTCGGGAAGGACCGTCGGGATAAGTTGGTAGCCGTCGACGGCCTCGGTAGAGCAGCATCGGACTACCGAAACGCTGAAGCAAACAGCATTCTGTCAATCGCGCCGGCGGATATTGCGAACGCGGAAGCGGAGGCGGGGTCGTACGTCACCACGTTGCAAACCAACGCTGACTTTTTGGATGCCGCTCTTAAAAACCCCAATGCGCGAGCGACGTTCGCTGAATTTAAGCGCGATTGGACGGCGTACATGTCGCGTTCGACCATCACCAGGCAGCTGGCCCGAGCGAATGATAACGATGCCGCTCTGAAGAGCTTTCGAACGAGCCGGGCCCAGTTCGATCAGGTCAACAAGGCTGCTGCGGATCTCAAGTCGATCCAGCTTGGCCTGATGGACGGTGACATGGCGTCGGCGAACGCGACCTATGCGTTCGCACGAAACACTGCGATCGGGCTCGCTCTTGCCGTAGGCGCACTCGCCGTCGCGCTACTGGTTTCGCTGATCCGCGGGATTGCGTATCCACTTCAGGAGATGACCCAGGCGATGGGCAAATTGGCTGACGGCGACCTGGCTGCGGCTGTTCCGGTAGCAGACCGCAGGGATGAAGTTGGCGGTCTTGCCACGGCGATGACGTCATTCCGTGACCAACTTGCTTCCGCTGAAGCTGCCAAGCAGCAGCAGACTGAGTTGATAGTCGGCAGCGTCGGCAATGGGCTGGACGCGTTGGCGCGGGGAGACCTGACCGCGCGGATCAATGTCGATCTGAGCGGTCCGTTCGCCAAGCTGAAGGACGACTTCAACAATGCTATGGTTTCCGTGGCACAAACGCTCACCGCAGTAGGCGAAAGCGCAGAGGGCATTACCAACGGCGCCAGTGATATTCGGCAGGCGTCTGACGATCTGTCGCGCCGAACCGAGCAGCAGGCCGCTAGTCTGGAAGAGACGGCGGCGGCTATGCATCAGATCACGACAACTGTTCAGGAGACCGCAGCTAACGCGCTCAAGGCGAACCGTGTCGTCAGTGATGCACGTACCGACGCGGAGCAGTCGGGTGAGGTCGTCCGTCGTGCCGTAGCCGCAATGAACGGCATCGAGCGGACGTCGAATGAGATCAGCGAAATCATCACGGTCATCGATGGCATCGCGTTCCAGACAAACCTTCTGGCGCTGAACGCCGGCGTCGAGGCGGCGCGGGCTGGGGACGCGGGCAAAGGCTTCGCAGTGGTTGCATCCGAGGTTCGGGCACTGGCCCAGCGGTCGGCTGATGCAGCGAAGGATGTGAAGAGCAAGATCACTGCATCGACTGAACAGGTTTCAGCCGGAGTTACCCTGGTAGCGGAGGCAGGTAATGCACTTACCCGTATTACGGGCCGCGTCGGTGACATAAGCACGTTGGTATCTGAGATCACATCGGCGGCTGAGCAGCAGGCTATAGGCCTGCAACAGGTGAATGTCGCCGTAGGCGAAATGGATGGCGTTACGCAGCAGAACGCGGCGATGGTCGAAGAGGCTACCGCTGCCGCGCGTAGCTTGGCGGAAGAGACCGAGCGCATGTCCAAGCAGGTCAACCGTTTCAAGCTGACCGACCGTGATACTGTGCCGCTGTCAGGTTCGCCGGTCCATCAGCTGCTGTCACGTGTTGCGCGAGCGGCCGATCTGCCCAAACCGCGGGGCGGCAGCCAGCGAGGAAACGCAGCTGTTGCGCTTGCGCAGGATGACTGGTCAGAATTCTAGATCAGATTGAACGGGCGAGGTAAGCCGCGTGCTGGAGTTGCAAAGCTCCGGCCGTAGGCCCCTCGACTTTTGGCTATGAAGACAGATCCGTTGATCGCATCCAATCGACGGCTTCCTGATAATCCAAAAACGTCCGGCAGTTTGGGCCGACCAGATAACGTTCGGTCTGCAGCTTGGCCAAGCTGGATGCTACGACTCCTGCAATTGGTGATTTCGTCAGCTGAAGTGCTTTGGGCATCATGGATGACAGCGCTTCGATAACTGGCGCCGGTTGGATAGCTGCGTTCCGCATGTCGACCAGCGTGTAAAACGGACCGTGCCGCAACCTTAAAGCCATTCCTTTCGCGAGCAGCTCTGCCGTGAACCGGGCAGTTAGTGCCGCATTCCAGAACCCGACTGAGGTGATACGCAGGGTCCGCTCAGCTGCATCGTGTTTGATCGAATAATTTCCCCCGGCGGGTGCATGGATCGTCATTTTGCGTTTCCAGAGTGAACAAGAAGACGCGTTAGCAGAGGTAAAATTACCGCGCGCTCTAGACGAATACGGTCCTCCACTCCGCGTGCTACGCGGGCTGAAGCAATTCTATAGTCCGGCCAATCTCGCTCTGAACCGCACCGGGTCTGCCGGAGGCGTTGGGTTGTGAGTTATGCCGCCATATCGAGATTGCGTGCGGCAGCATAATATTGCGCTTCGGCTTCGGCAGGCGGGATGTTGCCGATGGGCTCCAGCAGCCGACGATGGTTGAACCAGTCGACCCATTCGAGGGTCGCGTACTCTACCGCTTCGAAGCTGCGCCACGGTCCTCGCCGGTGGATCACCTCTGCCTTGTAGAGGCCGTTGATCGTCTCAGCTAAAGCGTTGTCGTAGCTGTCGCCGACGCTGCCGACCGACGGCTCGATCCCGGCTTCGGCGAGGCGCTCGGTGTACTTGATGGACACATATTGCGATCCGCGGTCGCTATGATGGATGAGGCCGCCCCGATGGGTCGGCCGGCGATCGTGAAGCGCCTGTTCCAGGGCATCGAGGACGAAGCTGGCATGCGCCGTCCTGCTGGCCCGCCAGCCAACGATCCGCCTGGCGTAAGTGTCGATGACGAAGGCGACGTAGACGAACCCCGCCCAGGTCGCGACATAGGTGAAGTCTGACACCCACAGCATGTTCGGTGCTGGTGCGTAGAACCTGCGATTGACGTGATCGAGCGGGCACGGTGCGGCCTTGTCGCTGATCGTCGTGCGCACCGGCTTGCCCCGGATCACCCCTGCCAAGCCCATCTCGCGCATCAGCCGCGCGACCGTGCAGCGCGCGATCGGAAAGCCTTCTCGCATCATCTGCCGCCAGACCTTGCGGACGCCGTAGACCGAGAAGTTCTCGGCGAACACGCGCGCGACCTCGGGCTTGAGGACTGCATCCTGACGTGCCCGCGCCGACAGGCGCGTCGGATCCTGTCGCTGCGCGACCCGCTCGTGATAGGTGGATGGGGCGATCGGCAGAACACGGCAGATCGGCTCGACCCCATAGGCATCGCGGTGATCATCGATGAACGCGATCATCGCTTGAACGGGCGGTCGAGCTCCGCCTGGGCAAAATACGCCGACGCCTTGCGCAGAATCTCATTGGCCTGGCGCAGCTCGCGGACCTCGCGCTCCAATGCCTTCATCTTGTCTGCTACCTCGGTCGGGACACCAGCACGCTTGCCGCTGTCGACCTCAGTCTTCTTTACCCACTCATGCAGCGTCTGCGGTGCGCAGCCAATCTTCTCCGCGATCGACACCACCGCCGCCCAGCGGGAAGGATAATCGGGCTCGTGATCGGTCACCATCCGCACCGCACGACCGCGGACTTCCGGTGCAAACTTGTTCGTCGTCTTGCTCATCCTGGCTCCACCTTCTCAGGAGTTGGAGCCTCCGGCAAACCCGGTGCGGTTCACTCGATCCTTTCTAAGGGCCACGTAGATATGTGCCGACTAACGGCAACTCGCTTCACCGCCAAATCACGGTTCAATTCGTCCACGGCGCTTGCGGTGCTGGGTGTTATCGTAACAAGCGCTGGAAATATCTCATCTTTTAGAAATCGGGAGCGGCGCATACTAGCGGACATCAGTTCATGACGCGCATGCGCAATAGCAGCTATGTCGGGAGCCTCGGCACGGCAAACCTCGCGCATAGCCTTCAGCTTGGCTCTCGTTTCACTGTAATAGCTATCGAGATCTTCGATCATGCCAGCTTACTCATGGCATAACTGGTTATAATATACGCGCTTACAACTTGTTAAGAAGGGGAAGCGCCGCACGCTGCGGCTAGCTTACTGGACGACCGGTACGATATCGTACATTTAATCTTTGGCGCGACCGTTGCGTCGTACGGGCGATTATTGGAACCCTCAGCGTTCAGGAAAATGCCGGCGGCAAGACCGACGCCTTATGCCATGGACTTACGCTACCGAAACCTCCCGTCGTTGAGACTGCCTTGGCTTTTCGGAACGCCCGAACAGCATATGTCCCCTTTCGAGAACTCTCGGTATAGGCGGATTGCAAATAGCTCGTAGCGTGCGAAGCTGCACAACGCGGTTGTCCTACCGTGGCCGGCGGACCAGTTTGCACTCCCTTGCAGTCCGTCGGCCCATCTGAAGCTACGGTAGCGTAAACATCGCACATGCGCGCGGACAACCTGGTAACGCTTTGCATACGCTTAGCTTGTATCCCGTTCGAGTTACCGCTCTGCAGTTGTCTGTTGTCCTACGGCACGACAGGGCGGCGGCACGCTTCTCCCAGGGGCGCCGAGCCCCGCCCGCAGACAGCAAGGTGGGCGGGGCTCGCTTATTCCCATGGCGGGCTGCTGAAGCAGTTGGGGCCGATTTTTTCGAAGGGTGCAACCAGCTCACGGTCTATGACCGGCAGGTTTCCAGTGGCAGCCCGATACCCGAACAGGCGACCGAGCTAAAGCCGAGGAAATTATAGGCGATCAGCCCTCCACACGACCCGCCCGACAACGTGCAGTTCGTCCTTGCCAGCATGGTCATCGGGCACGGCGCGGTTGTCCGCCATCAGCACGAAGCTGCCATCGGGTTTGGCACGGACGCGCTTGACCGCGATCATGCCTTGGACGGCGACGACATAGATTTCGTCCTGCATCGCGATCCGGTCCTGCGCCCGGTCGACGAGACACAGCGTGCCGTGGCGCAGCGTCGGCTCCATAACGTCGCCCTGCATCTCAAACGCAAAGACCTGGTCGAAGCGGCCGCGAATTATCGGCTCGATCCGCTCGCGACGGAACGGCTCGAACCGTGGGGTAGGGGTGGCGCTGGGGCCGCCGACGAGCTCGCTGAGGTCGAGCAGCGGCACGAACACCTGCCCGAACTGCTCAAGCACGGTTTCGAGCGTCGGCAGCGGGACCGCCCCCTCGGACGGATCCTCGGTCTCACCGATCAGATAGGCCGGCGTGGTGCTCAGTTCGCGAGCGATGCGGTGCAGATGCGACGTACGCTGCGAAGCGCCGGACACGAGCTTGGCAATGGTAGGCTGGGCAAGACCAAGCCGCCGCGCCAGTTCGGCCTGCGACATGCCGACTTCGTCCATGCGGGCCTTCAGGCGAGTTGCGAGCGTCATCCCGTCCATCTATCACTCCAGTTATGGCGCGCTACTGCATAGCGGCTATTGACCAATGTATTCCTGTGGCTAATAGTACGCCTATGCAGACGCTACCTCCCGACTCCGGTCACCTCACCCCGCACGAAGCGCTGCTGGAGGCGGTTCGCATCGCCGGCGGCCAGAACAAGATCGCCGCCGTATGCGACGTCAGCCAGCCTTCGGTGTTCCGCTGGATCCACAAGCACAAGCAGGCGCCCGCCGCCCGGGTGCTGGCGATCGAGGCGCGTACCGGTGTGTCGCGTCATCTGCTGCGTCCCGACATCTATCCCCGCGATGGTGCGGCAGGGGCGGTGGTAGCCGCTGTGCCGGGCGCCGTCGCATGTAATCCGGGTCCTGTTTTCTATCGCCCGAATACCGCCAACGATAACTGCTGCTGTCCCTGCCACCGGCGGGACTGATCCGCTGATCCTTTGACGACCGGCGGTGCCGGTCGCACTGCTGCCCTACCGCCTTCCGCTCGTCCGACCTTTCCCATTCTCCGCCACCCGGTAGCGCACGTGCTTTCCGGGACCGGCATCGCCTTGTCAGGATCCCATGCGCCCCGATCTGCTGTCCGATGTCACCACCAGGCTGATGGCCGAGTTCGGCTTCGTCACCAATGGTGCGTGGCTGCAGAAGGGCCGCTGCCCGGAATGCTCGAAGCGCGAGGTCTACGCGAAAGCGGAGAAGCCATGGTTGCTGAAGTGCGGGCGCCTCGAGCGCTGCGGGTGGGAGGTCCATGTAAAGGACCATTACCCCGAGCTCTTTGACCATTGGTCGAACCGCTACCAAGCGAACGACGCCAACCCGACAGCGGCGGCTGACGCCTACCTACAGCATGGCCGTGGCCTGTCGCTGCTCGGCATCCGCGACGCGTACACGCAGGAGTATTTCCGCCAGGGCGACATCGGCTCGGCCACGGTGCGCTTTGCGCTGCCGGGCGGCGGGTGGTGGGAGCGGCTGATCGACCAGCCCTCGCGCTTCGACCGCAAGGCCCGCTTCGCGCCCGGCAAGAGCTATGCAGGCCACTGGTGGGCCCCGCCGTGGCAAACGATGCCGAAGCTCGCTGGCGCGCTGGAGATATGGATCTGCGAGGGTATCTTCGACGCGATCGCGCTCAACAACACTGGCGTCACCGCCGTCTCGGCGATGAGCTGCTACAACTATCCGGCGCTGGCGCTGGCCGAGCTACGCAAGGCCATCGCCAACGGACCGACCCCGAACCTGCGCCCAAAGCTCATCTGGGCGTTCGACGTCGGCAAGGCCGGTGCCGAGTACACCCGCCGCTTTGTCGCGCAAGCACGGCTCGAGGGTTGGGAGTGCGGCGCGGCGCAGCCGGTGGCGGAAGGCGAGGGCGGCAAGCTCGACTGGAACGACCTGGCGCTGCGCGATCGTCTCGGCGCCGACAAGCTCGACACCTACCGCTGGAACGGTGACATTCTCATCGCCGGTACCGCCATCGAAAAGGCGCACCTGATCTGGTGCCGGGAGGGCTGGGCCAGCTTTCCGTTCACCTTCGAGACCCGGCAGTTCTGGGCGAGCTTCGATGCGGCGCGCATTGCCGAGACCATCGCCTCCTATGCCGACAACCCACAGGTCCGCGACCTCGACCCCGAAGCCAAGCGCGAGCTGGCGGCACGTGAAGCCGGCCTGGTGCGCGAGATCGCCAACTGCACCTTCCGGGCGCTGTACTATCAGCGCGACGAAGCCACTGACGACAGCTGCTACTATCTGCGCGTCGACTTCCCCGTCCGGCAGAACCGTATCAAGGGCACCTTCTCCGGCGCGGCGCTCGCCGCGGGCGCCGAGTTCAAGAAGCGGCTCATCAGCCTTGCCCCGGGCGGCATCTGGACCGGCACGACCCAGCAGCTCGACCGGATCATGCAGCGCCAGCTGGCGGGCATCCAGACCGTCGAGGCGATCCACTTCACCGGCTACTCGGCCGAGCATGGTGCTTATGTGTTCGGCGATATCGGTGTTGCCGGCGGCCGGGTCGTCACTCGCAACGAGGACGACTATTTCGAGTTCGGCCGGCACGCGGTGAAGTTGCGATCGAACGAGCAGTTGTTGCGCCACATCCGCTACGACCCGGACCTGCTCAACACTCAATGGGTCGAGCCGCTCATCACCGCTTACGGCCCTAAGGGCCTCGTCACGCTCGCCTTCTGGTTCGGGGCGTTGTTCGCCGAGCAGATCCGCGCCGAGCAGCAGAGCCTCGCCTTCCTCGAGATCACCGGCATTCCGGGGTCGGGCAAGTCGACGCTGATTGAGTTCCTGTGGAAGCTGTACGGCCGCGCCGGCTTCGAAGGCAACGACCCTGCCAAGACCACCACCGCCGCCATGGCGCGGATCCTTGGCAAGGTCTCCAACATGCCGGTGGTGCTGATGGAAGGCGACCGCGATGCCACCACGCCGCACGCCAAGCGCTTCGAGTGGGACGAGCTGAAGACCGCCTACAACGGCCGCTCGGTCCGCGCCCGGGGCGTTGCCAATGGCGGCATGGAAACCTTCGAACCGCCGTTCCGCGGGGCGATCGTCATCGAGCAGAACGACCCGGTGAACGCGTCACCCGCCATTCTCGAGCGGATCATGCACATGGAGTTCGACAAGACCGGTTGGGGGCCGAACACCAAGGCGGCGGCGGAGACGCTCGCCCGGATGCCCATCGAGGACGTGTCCGGGTTCATCGTCCACGTCGCCCGGCGCGAGGCGGAACTGCTGAAGGTCTACCGGCAGAGCTTTCAGGCAGCCGAGAAGGCAATGCTGGCGCAGCCTGATGTGCGCAACGGTCGCTTGGCCAAGAACCATGCCCAGCTCGTCGGTATGCTCGACGCCCTGGCGACGGTCGTGCCGATCCCGTCGCGCGACCACCAGGCCGCGCGCCAGCTCATCGAGCGGATGCTGCTCGAGCGGCAGCGGGCGATCGCAGGCGATCATCCGATGGTCGAGCTGTTCTGGGAACGGTTCGACTACATCCAGGGCTGCGAGCCGCCCGGCTTCAGCAGCCCGATCGATCACAGTCGCAACCCGGACGTCATCGCGGTCAACCTTACCCAGTTCGAGCAGATCTGCGGTGAGCGGCGGCTACCACTGCCGCCAATGCTTGAGCTCAAGCGCCACCTCAAGACGTCGCGCATCCGTAAGTTCGTCGGCGCCAAGACCGTCAACTCGCGCGCCGATCGCATCCTGCACTGCTGGTGCTTCGAACAGGCGGGAGCCGCGAAGTGAACCAGTCACATTCTTCAGCCTGCCGCGAGGTTCAATAATGGCTGTTCGAGCACTTATTCGGGAAGCGGACTTGCGACGCTGGGCACGGATCGCGCGCGAAGAAAAAGTAACGATCCACGGCCGCATCGACGGCCAGGGCGGCGTGACGATTCAAATGACCGCTGTCGAACTAACGCTCCCCACCGATCCAAGCGACCTCGACGCGCGCTTGGACGCTTTTGGATCCCTATGATGCCAAAGAAGCTCGCGTATGTTTCAAGCTTTCTCGACCGCCACGGTAAGCGCCGCTACCGCTTTCGGCGGAAAGGATATGCTACCTACTATTTTCGCGAACCGGTCGGGACGAAAGCGTTCGAGCGGGAGTATGCGACCTGTCTTGATGCCGAACCGGCGCCGGTCGGCGGCAATCGCCTAATCCCTGGCAGCGTCTCAGACGTCATCGCTCGCTACTATTCAGACAACGCGTTTCAGGATCTCAGGCCGGCGACTCAAACAGTGTATCGCGGTGTCCTTGAACGGTTTCGCGACGCGTTTGGCGACACGCCGATGCGGGCGTTCGATGCCGAACGTATTGCCCGCCTGATGAACGCTATGCGGCATAAGCCGCATGCTGCTGCGCGGCTGCGAAAGTTGCTTGCTCAATTATTCGTGATCGCGCGCCGGGGGAAGCTCGTCCCTCACGGCTTCGATCCGGTGCGAGATACCAAGCCGCCGAAAGCAGAAACCATCGGCTATCACCGTTGGACCGAGGACGAGCTAGCCCAATTTGAAGCGAAGCACCCCTTGGGCACCAAACCCCGCCTCGCGTTCGCGATGCTCCTCTACGGCGGCCAGCGAAGCGGGGATGTTCGCTACATGACGCATGAGACCATCCGCTCCGGTCGTATCCAACTGAACCAGAGCAAGACGACCAACGCAGTCGACGTGCCCGTGGTGGAGCCACTGGCGCAAGCACTGAGCGCCGGTCCTTTGGGGCGGAAGACGCTGATCGAAACCCGCGACGGAGAGCCTTTCACTCCCAAAGGCTTTTACGGGATGATCAAGAAGGCCTGCATCGCTGCTGGCCTGCCGCACTGCTCGCCGCACGGCCTACGAAAATCAGCAGCCCGGCGCTGCCGCGAAGCTGGCTGTACCAGCGAAGAGGGGATGGCGATCACAGGCCACAAGAGCGTGAAAGAGTATCTGCGCTACGCTGGCGATGCCGATCGCGCGGACCGTGCGGATGCGGCAATGTCGAAGGTAATGGCTAACCAAATCGAGAGGTTAGCCAAGCCCAGAGGTTAAGGCCCCGGAATACCGTCGATTTTGGCAGTTCGCTGGATGCCCCGTGAGGATTCGAACCTCAATTAACGGAGTCAGAGTCCGTGGTCTTACCTTTAGACGACAGGGCAGCGTCGCAGCGAGGGCGGTCCGATAGGCCGGCTGTTTTGCCATGTCAACGCCGAATCGCTCGATTCGTCGCAATGCCTTGTCGGATACGGTGGCCTTCGCTAGGTTGTTGCCCAAGCACCGAGCGGCGTTCGGCCGTGACGGATAGAACATAAGTGAGTGACGGCATGGGGGATCTCTCCGCCCGGTTGCCGCACCGGGGGGCGCGCGGCGCTCCTCGCAAGGCAGCCTCTTCGCCGGCGCGGCCGCGCTGGCCGGGCGCGCGTCATTACGCCGCGCTCGACCTCGGCACCAATAATTGCCGGCTGCTGATCGCCCGGCCGCAGGGCGACGGCTTTGCCGTGGTCGACGCCTTTTCGCGCATCGTCCGACTGGGCGAGGGGCTGGCCGCGACCGGTCGCCTGTCCGACGCGGCGATGGACCGTACCGTCGCCGCGCTGAAGATCTGCGCCGAAAAGCTCAAGCGCCGCGACGTGACGCTCGCCCGATCGGTCGCGACCGAGGCGTGCCGCCGCGCCACCAACGGCCCGGCCTTCGTCGAACGGGTGCTGGAGGAAACCGGCATCCATCTGGACATCATCACTGCCGAGGAAGAGGCGCGCCTCGCCGTGCTTGGCTGCCACGCATTGCTCGAACCGGGCGACGGACCGGCGTTGGTGTTCGACATCGGCGGCGGGTCGACCGAACTGGTGCTGCTCGACGCATCGGGGCCGGTGCCGCGCGTGCTCGACTGGCATTCGGCGCCGTGGGGCGTGGTGTCGCTGACCGAAAGTCTCGGCGCGGGCAAGGAGGCACCGACGACCTCGGGCGCCTATGCCCGGATGCGCGCCTGCGTGACCGAAAGCTTCGCCCCCTTTGCCCGGCGCCTGCCGATCACCACCGAACCGCGCCGGCTGCTCGGCACCAGCGGCACGGTGACGACGCTTGCCAGCGTGCATCTCGGCCTCGCCTCCTATGACCGGTCGCAGATCGACGGGTTGATCGTGCCTGCCGAATCGATGCTGGCGGTCAGCCAGCGGCTGGCCGGCATGAGTCTGGCCGAACGCGGCACCGTGCCGTGCATCGGCAGCGAACGCGCCGATCTGGTGGTTGCGGGCTGCGCGATCCTCGAAACGATTCTGGCGCTCTGGCCCGCCGAGCGGCTAGGGGTCGCCGACCGTGGGATTCGCGAAGGAATCCTGCGCCGATTGATGGCAGGAACCCGATGACCCGCGGAAGCCCCCCCGGACGCCAACGTGTACGCACCGCCCGCGCGCGCTCGGCCCAGTCGACGCGCTGGCTGGAGCGTCAGCTGAACGACCCCTATGTCAAGAAGGCGCGCGCGGAAGGCTATCGCAGCCGCGCCGCGTACAAGCTGATCGAGCTGGACGAACGCTTCAAGCTGCTGCGCGGCGTGAAGCGCGTCGTCGACCTCGGCATCGCGCCCGGCGGCTGGACGCAGGTCGTGCGCAAGATGCGGCCCGAATGCACCGTGGTCGGCATCGACCTGTTGCCGGTCGATCCGATCGACGGCGTGACGATCCTGCAGATGGACTTCCTTGCCGACCACGCCCCCGACCGGCTGCGCGAGGAACTGGGCGGGGAGGCGGACCTCGTCCTGTCCGACATGGCGGCCAACACCGTCGGCCATCCGCAGACCGATCACCTGCGCACCATGGCGCTGGTCGAGGCGGCGGTGCTGTTCGCCTGCGAAGTGCTGCGCCCCGGCGGCGATTTCGTCGCGAAGGTGCTGGCGGGCGGTGCCGACAACGACCTCGTCGCCGAACTGAAGCGCAATTTTCAGACGGTGAAGCACGCCAAGCCGCCGGCGAGCCGCAAGGATTCGTCGGAATGGTATGTCATCGCCACCAACTTCAAGGGGCGGCGGGACGCCCCGGCGGGGGCGGGGACGGACGAACCGTCCCCGGAGCCGTTCACGGAATGATGCGGTCGGCGCGCAGCCGTTCGAACAACGCGAAGAACGCATCATCGGTCGCGCGATAGCCGGTAAACCCAAGCCGCCGGCTTTTCGACATGTCGGTCACGACCTCGATCGGGCGGCCGAGATCGGCATCGGTATGCCATGGCGATGCCAGCCGGATCAGGTCGCTTTCGACCAGTCCGTGCGCCGCCGCGATCTCCGCCCAGCGCGGGGCGTCGTCGGCCATCTGCTGCTCCAGCGGGCGGGGCGTGCCGTCGAACGGGGCCGGTTCGACCCCGAACCACTGCGCGATCCGCTCCCACATCCATTTCCAGCGAAAGACGTCGCCATTGACGACGTTGAACGCCTCGTCATGCGCCGCCGGGGTCTCGGTCGCCCATAGCAGCTGTTCGGCCAGCAGCCCGGCATCGGTCATGTCGGTCAGCCCGTGCCACTGCGCCGCCGATCCCGGAAAGGCGAAGGGCCGGCCGGTTTCGCGGCACAAGGTCGCATAGACCGCCAGCGTCGTCCCCATGTTCATTGCATTGCCGACCGCCTTGCCGATCACGGTATGCGGGCGATGGACGCTCCAGGTCGAACCGTCGCGCCGGGCGGCGGCGAACAGTTCGTCCTCCTGCGCATAATAGAAGTTATCCACAGCCAACCGCCCCTGTTCCTCACGGAACGGCGTCTGCGGCAGCGTGCCTTTGCCGTATGCCTCGAACGGCCCGAGATAATGTTTGAGGCCGGTTACCAGCGCGACATGGCGTGCCCGGTCGGGGGCGGGCAGCGCGGCTAGCAGGTTGCGGACCATCGCGGCGTTGACCCGGATATTCTCCGCCTCGCTGTCCTGCCGCAGCCAGGTGGTGATGAACACCGCATCCGCCTGCACCCCGGCCAACGCCGCCCTGGTCGCCTCCGGGTCGAGCAGATCGGCGGCGAGCGGCTGGACCCCGTCCTGCGCCACCGGGCGGCGGGCAAGGCCGTGGACGGTCCAGCCCTGCCGCACCAGCAACTCCGCCGTCGCGCTGCCGATGATGCCGCTCGCCCCTGCCACTATCGCCGTCTTCGCCATCGCGCCCGTTCCTTTTCTTTGTCCGACCAGCCAGTTAGGAACCGGGGCAGGGTGCCGAAAGACGGCACCATATCCACCCCCAGGCACCAGAAGGTATCCATGCGACCCGGATCGGACGAGGCGGAATGGCGGGAGGATTGCGCGCCGCGCCGCGTGCTGTCGCTCTTCGCGACCAAATGGACCAGCATGGTGCTGCACACGCTCCACGCCCGCCATGGCGGCACCGCGCGCACCGGCGTGCTGCTGCGCAGCCTGCCGGGTATTTCGAAGAAGATGCTGACCCAGACGCTGCGCGAGATGGAGGAAATCGGCCTGATCGCGCGCGAGGTGCTGGCGGTGATGCCGCCGGCGGTCGAATATCGCCTGACGCCGCTGGGGTGCCGGTTCGTCGAGCCGGTGACGATGCTGTATGACTGGGGCCGGGAGAACGCCGATGCGCTGGATGCGCTGGGCAGCCGCCCGGGCGCGCGGCGGGTGTGAGAGGGTGATACCCCCGTATGATCCGTTCGTCCTGAGTAGCCATTGAGCTTGTCGAAATGGCGTATCGAAGGACCGTGACAGGCGCTTCGATACGGGTCTTCGACAGGTTCAGCCCCTACTCAGCACGAACGGTTAGGTTTGCTGGGTCACTTCCCCCCAAAACGAAAAGGGCGGCCCCGCAGGACCGCCCCTTCGCATCACGGAAACCCGACCAGCCTCAGCCGTCGTAATCCCCGCCGACATTCTGGTTGCGCGGCGGGGCAGCGGCGGTCAGGCGCAGCGCCTCTGCCGATGCGGCCAGCGAACCCAGTTCGTCCGGCGCTTCCTCGTCGTCGATCTGCACCTTCTGCATCGACGTGATCACCGCCTCGCGCAGATGGTCGGGAGTGATATTCTCCTCGGCGATCTCGCGCAGCGCCACGACCGGGTTCTTGTCGCGGTCGCGATCGAGGGTGAGTTCGGCACCGCCCGAAATCTGGCGGGCGCGCTGGGCGGCCATCAACACCAGGTCGAAACGGTTGGGGATCTTGTCGACGCAATCCTCGACGGTGACGCGCGCCATGAAACGCCTTCCTTGTAAAAACGGAGGGTATCGGAAAGCAGGCTGCCTACGTCGGCGCGGGCGGAAAGTCAATGAAACTCGGGTCCGGCCCGGCCGTTACGCCATGGGAACGGATGGGAGCATGCATGTACGACGGCGACGAGCCGACCTTCACCGTCGCCGGCAACCGGCTGACGCTGTTGACGGAGGGACCGGAGCGGCTGTCGGCGCTGCTGGCGCTGATCGACGGCGCGCGCCATTCGCTGCGCTTCCTGTTCTATATCTGGGAAGAGGACGCCGCCGGCACGCGGGTGCGCGACGCGCTGGTCGACGCCGCCCGGCGCGGGGTGCGGGTATCGCTGATCGTCGACGGGCTGGGCGCGGAAGCGGCGGCGAGCCGGCGATTCTTCGAACCGCTGCGCGCGGCGGGTGGCGATGTCTGCGTGTTCGTCCCGCGCATCGGCCGGCGCTATTTGCTGCGCAATCACCAGAAGCTGGCACTGGCCGACGATGCGCGGGTGATCGTCGGCGGCTTCAATATCGAGGATGCCTATTTCGGCACCGTCGAGGAGCAGGCGTGGCGCGACCTCGGGCTGATCGTCGAAGGTCCCGCCGCGGGTCGGCTGGCCGGCTATTTCGACGCGCTGAAGGCATGGACCGCGCTGCCGGGCGCGCCGGTGCGCAAATTGTCGCGGCTGCTGCGCGACTGGAGCGAGGATAGCGGGCCGATCCGCTGGCTGCTCGGCGGGCCGTCGCGGCGGCTGTCGCCCTGGGCGCGGATGGTGAAGCACGAGATTCGCCATAGCGAGCGGATCGACATGATCGCCGCCTATTTCGCGCCCGGCCCGCTGATGACCCGGCGGCTGGACCATGCCGCGCGGCGGACCCGACTGCGCATCGTGGTGCCGGCCAAGACCGATCACGCCATCGCACTGCTGGCGGCGCGCTTCACCTATCGCAACCTGCTGCGTCACGGGGCGGAACTGTACGAATATCGCCCGACCAAGCTGCACACCAAATTGTTCGTCGCCGACGATGCGGTGCATATCGGGTCGGCCAATTTCGATGTGCGATCGATGTTCCTCAACATGGAGTTGATGCTGCGGGTGGAGGACGCCGCCTTCGCTGCCCATCTTCGCGCATACATGGACCGGGAGGTCGCCGAGTCGCAGCGGGTGACGCGCGAGGTCAACCGGGCGCGGTCGGGCTGGTTGACGCGGATGAAGCAGGCCGGGGCCTATTTCGTGATGGCGGTGCTCGATCCCGAAATCACCGTGTGGCTCAACCGCGATTGATCGGGCTTGAGGTCCGCGCGGCGCTGGTCCATCGCGTATACCATGGATATTCCCGCATTATACGCCCAGCTGATTCAGGAAATCGGCGATGGCACCGGCATGGCGGACAGCCTGTTGCACGTCCATGCCGGCATGGCGGTGCTGCTGACGACGCGCGTGCTGACCGGCTATCGCCTGTCGACGCCGGTGCCGCTGGCGGTGGTGGCGCTGGCCGAACTGGCCAACGAAGTGCTCGACCGGATGCATTACGGGTCGTGGCGCTGGGACGATACGCTGCTCGACATCGTCAACACGATGTTCTGGCCGACGATGCTGTTCATCGGCCTGCGCCTGCGCGACCGGTTCGAACCGCGCGCCAGACCGGCGGCGGACGGGAACAGGCCCTGATCCCGATCGGTTGATGCGGCCAAGGAGAACCACCATGGCCGACACCCCCGAGCATCCCAAGGTCGATCCCAAGCGTACCGCACCGCTCAACGCCTTCGACAATCCGACCGGCTATTCGGGTCAGGAATTCGATCGCGAGCGACAGGCACGACAGGCCGCCACCGAAGCGGGCGCCCCCGGTGTCGCTCCGTCCGAAGACGGCCGCGAAATCCCGCCCGAAGCCGGCCACCGCGCCTCGATCGGTCCCAATGGCGAAGTCCATGGCAGCGGCGCCAATGCCGGCGGCGGCGCGCAGGGCGAGAATTTCGACGACGACGCCCCGGGCGAGGGGGCAGGGGTGCCGCCAACGGAACGCGCACCGGATCGGTGAGAGGGAGCCAACCTCTTGCCGTCACCCCGGACTTGATCCGGGGTCCCGCTTCTTCTTCTGATACGGCGGCTGGTAGAAAGCGGGACCCCGGGTCAAGCCCGGGGTGACGAGATCGGACGGCAGCTTACCCCCGAGCCTCACCGATCAGCTTCGCCGCCTCCGCCCCGGCCCAGTCCATTCCCCCTGTCACCCGCCACACTTCCTTGCCCGACGGATCATACAGGATCGTCGTCGGCAGGCTGACCCCCATGGCCGTAGAGAATTGCAGTTCCGGATCGCGATAGGCGGCGAGGTTGGTCAGCTTCCGCTCGGTCAGGAACGGCTGGACCTTGCCCGGCTCCATGTCCTGCGACACGGTCAGCACGTGCAGCGACGCCTTCTCGCGCAGAGCCAGCGCATCCAGCGTCGGCATCTCGCGCACGCACGGCGCGCACCATGTCGCCCACAGGTTCACCAGCACCGGCTTGCCGCGGAAATCGGCCAGCGTCACGGGCTTGCCAGCGCCGTCCTGAAACTTGAACGCCGGCATCGCCTCGCCCTTGTGGCTGCGGTCGATCTTGCCCGCCGCTTCCGGCGCGGCATCATTGGCGGGGGCGTCGACGTCCGGCACGGTGCCGTCCTCCGCCACAGCCGCTTGCTCCGGCGCGGCGGCTCGCTTATCGCAAGCGCCGACGAACAGGCTCAGTCCAAGGAGAAGCGCGATTACCGGGCGCATGGAAGGCTCCAACAGCATGTGGGGCGGGCGCTTCGCCGAAGGCCCGTCGGCGGTGATGCGTGAGATAAACGCCTCGATCCCCTTCGACAAGCGGATGTGGCGACAGGATATCGCCGGGTCCCGTGCGCACGCAACGATGCTGGGCGCGCAGGGCATCGTCGATGCGGCCGATGTCGCGAAGATCCTCGACGGGCTGGACGCGGTCGCCGCCGATTATGCCGAACATGGCGTGCCCGACGACCTGACGCTCGAAGACATCCATATGCTGACCGAGGCGCGGCTGGCCGAAAAGATCGGTCCCGTCGCCGGTCGCCTCCACACCGCCCGCTCGCGCAACGATCAGGTCGCTACCGATTTCCGCCTGTGGACCCGCGACGCGATCGACGCGGTCGATGCGGCGCTCGGCCAGTTGCAGGCGGCGCTCCTGAACCGCGCCGAGGAACATGCCGCGACGGTGATGCCCGGCTTCACCCATTTGCAGGTCGCGCAGCCGGTGACGCTCGGCCATCACCTGATGGCCTATCACAGCATGATCGCGCGTGATCGCGGGCGTTTTGCCGATTGCCGCGCGCGGCTGAACTATAATCCGCTGGGATCGGCGGCGCTGGCCGGGACCGGCTTTCCGCTCGATCGCCATGCGACGGCGCAGGCGCTGGGCTTTGCCGGGCCGACGGTCAACTCGCTCGATTCGGTCAGCGACCGCGACTTCGCGATCGAATATCTGACCGCCGCGGTGCAATGCTCGCTCCACCTGTCGCGCCTCGCCGAAGAGTTCGTGATCTGGGCGTCGCAGATGTTCGGGTTCGTCTCGCTGTCCGACCAATGGTCGACCGGCAGCTCGATCATGCCGCAAAAGCGCAATCCCGACGCCGCCGAACTGGTGCGCGGGCATAGCGGGCGGATCATGGGCTGCATGACGTCGCTGATGGTGACGATGAAGGGCCTGCCGCTCGCCTATTCGAAGGATATGCAGGACGACAAGCCGCCGGTGTTCGAGGCAACCGACCTGCTCGCGCTGTCGATCGCGGCGATGACCGGCATGGTCGAAAGTGCGACCTTCCGCCCCGACCGGATGCGCGCCGCCGCCGAAACCGGCTTTTCGACCGCGACCGACCTTGCCGACTGGCTGGTGCGCGAAGCGGGCGTGCCGTTCCGGGAGGCGCATCACATCACCGGCCGCGCGGTGAAGCTGGCCGAGGAGAAGGGCTGTCGGCTGGACGGTCTGACCATCGACGACCTGACCGGCATCGACGACCGCATCCATGCCGGCATCTTCGACGTGCTGAGCGTCGATGCCTCGGTCGCCAGCCGCAAGAGCTTCGGCGGCACCGCGCCCGAACGGGTCCGCGAAGCCATCGCCACGGCGCGGGGCCAGTGATGCGCGGCGTCGCCTTGCTCGCCATCGCCGTGGCGCTCGCCGGCTGCGGCCAGCGCCGCGACCTGCGCCCGCGCGAAAACGCCGCGCTGCCGCCCGCTCCCTATGGCGCGACCACGCAGCCGACCTCGGCCGACCTGCTCGATCCGACGACGCAGCAACGCCCTTCGCGCAGCGACGAACTGCTGACCGAATCGAAGGCGCGCGGCGACGACCCCTTCGCGCTGCCGCCACGCTGACCGCCGGACCGGCCGACAACCCCATCGTCACCCCGGATCAAGTCCGGGGTGACGTATAGATTGGGGCAATGGCGCGCCAGTTCCGCCATTCTCAACCCCGCCGCGCCGGTCTAAAGGCCCAGGCATGGATTGCTTCACCCTCCGCGACGGCACGCTCCATGCCGAAGACGTCAGCCTGCCCGCGATTGCAGCGGCCGTCGGCACGCCGGTCTATGTCTATTCGACCGCGACGCTCGAACGCCACGTCCATGTGTTCCGCGATGCGGTCGCGGGCCTCGGCAAGGGTGAGCCGCTGGTCGCCTTCGCCGTAAAGGCCAATCCGAACAAGGCGGTGCTGGCGACCCTCGCCCGCGCCGGCATGGGTGCCGATGTCGTGTCCGGCGGCGAGCTGTACCGCGCGCTCGACGCCGGCATGGACCCGGACAAGATCGTGTTCTCGGGCGTCGGCAAGACGGCGGACGAAATGGCGCAGGCGCTCACCGCCGGCATCGGCCAGTTTAACATCGAATCCGAACCCGAACTCGACATGCTCTCGGCGGTCGCTTGCTCGCTCGGGAAGGTCGCGCAGATCGCGATCCGGGTGAACCCGGACGTGATCGCCGGCACCCATGCGAAGATTTCGACCGGGGGCAAGGAGAACAAGTTCGGCATCGACTACCATGCCGCCCCCGCTGCCTATGCCCATGCCGCCGCGTTGCCGGGGATCAGGGTACGCGGCGTCGCGGTGCATATCGGCAGCCAGTTGACCGACCTGTTGCCGCTCGAAGCCGCCTTCGGCCGCGTCGGCGCCCTGATCCGCGACCTGCGGGCTGCCGGGCACGACATCACCCATGCCGATCTCGGCGGTGGCCTCGGCGTCCCCTACGACCCCGCGAGGCCGCTCCCGCCGTCGCCTGCGGAATATGGCGCGATGGTGGCCCGTGCGACTGCCGGCTGGGACGCGCGGCTGATGTTCGAACCCGGGCGGCTGATCGTCGCCAATGCCGGGCTGCTGGTTTCGCGCGTGATCCGCGTGAAGCAGGGCGCGACCGCGCCGTTCGTCGTCGTCGACGCGGCGATGAACGATCTGCTCCGCCCCAGCCTGTACGATGCCTATCACGACATCCGCGCCGTCGCGCCCACCGGAGAGCGCGCCGTGACCAACATCGTCGGCCCGGTGTGCGAGACCGGCGATACCTTCGCGCTGGGCCGCGAGATGGACGTCGTCGCCGCCGACGATCTGGTCGCGTTCATGACCGCCGGTGCCTATGGCGCGACCATGGCTTCGACCTATAATTCGCGGGCGCTGGTGCCCGAGGTGCTGGTGTCGGGCGACCGGTTCGCGGTGGTGCGCGAACGCCCGCCGATCGAGGCACTGGCACAGGCAGACCGCCTGCCGCCCTGGCTGTGAACGGGCTGCCGATCCTGCTGCGCACCGCCGGGCGCAACGTGATCCTGGTCGGGGAGGGCGAGGCCGCCGATGCCAAGCGCCGCCTGCTCGAACGCAGCGGCCTGACCGTCGTTACCGATGCTGCCGACGCCAGGATCGCGGTGGTCGCGGTCGAAGATGACGGGGCGGCGCGCGAGGCGATCCGCGCGCTGAAAGCCCGCGGCATCCTCGTCAACGCGGTCGACCGCCCGGCCGATTGCGACTTCACCCTGCCGGCGATCGTCGACCGCGCCCCGATCCTGATCGCGATCTCGACCGGCGGCGTGTCGGCGGGGTTGGCGGCGGCGATCCGCCAGCGGCTGGAGGCGATCCTCCCCGCCGGCGTCGGGCGGCTGGCCGAAGGACTGGGCGCCGCCCGCGCAAAGTTGCGTATCCGCTTCCCGAACAGCGGCGCCCGCCGCCGCGCGCTCGGCGCGGCGATCGCGGCTGGCGGTCCGCTCGACCCGATGGTTCCGCATGCCGATGATGCGGTCGGACGGTGGCTCGACGGCGCCGCCCCGGTCGCGAGCCGGGTCGAAGTCATCCGCCTGCGCTCCACCGATCCCGACGACCTGACCCTGCGCGAGGCCCGCTGGCTGGGGCAGGCCGACCGCATCCATCACACCCCGCAGGTGCCGCCCGCGATCCTCGACCGCGCCCGTGCCGATGCGGTGCGGATCGCCGGACCGGTGCCCGCCGATCCGCTCCCCGGCCTGACGATCGACCTCGCATGACCTGCCGCGCGTGGCATATCGAAGGGGGCAGGGCGACGCCGGTCGATCCGCTGGCGGCGGTCGACACGACCGGCGGCTTCACCTGGATCCACCTGCATGGCGAGGGCGAGGTGGTGGCGGAATGGCTGCGCGACCATGCGCATCTGCCCGATTACGTCATCGACCCGCTGACGGCGGTCGAAACGCGCCCGCGCTGCGATGCGATCGGCAAGGGTGCGTTCGTCAACCTGCGCGGCCTGTCGGAGGACGTGCTCAGCAGCGCCGATCCGCTCGCCTCGGTCCGACTCTATGCCAGCGCCGGGCGGGTCCATTCGGTGACCCGGCGCAAGCTCACCGCCTTCCATACCGTCGTCGAGCGGGTCGAAGGTGGCGAGGTCGCCGATCCCGGCGACCTGATCGTCGCCTTTGCCAGCGCGATCACGGAAGAACTCGACCCGCTGATCGCCGATCTGGGCGACACGCTCGACGAATGCGAGGAAGCGCTCGACCCGACCCGCATCTTCGAACAGCGCCGCGCCGTGACCCATACCCGCGTCCGCGCGATCGGCTATCGCCGCTTCCTCGTGCCGCAGCGCTCGGCGCTCGAAAAGCTGGGGCAGTTGCCGGGCGACTGGCTGCAACAGGACGATCGCCTCCACCTCGCTGCCGCCGCCGACCGCGCCGCGCGCATGGCGGAGGAAGTCGATTCGATCCGCGAACGCGCCGCTTTGGTCCACGAAACGCTGACCGACCTGCGCGCCGAACAGCTCGACCAGCGCTCGCTCCAGATCGCGATCGTGGCGATGGTGTTCCTGCCGCTGACCTTTCTCACCGGCCTGCTCGGCATGAATGTGAAGGGCATTCCGTTCGCCGACCAACCCTGGGCCTTTGCCGGGGTCGTCGGGCTGTGCGTGGCGATGAGCGCCGCGATCGTCGCATGGTTCGTGCGCAAACACTGGATCGGGCGGTAACCCCCACCGGGTGCGGGATCAGGCGGCCTGCCCGAACCCGGCATCCTCGTCATCCGCGCCGCCCTGCGTCAGGTCGAGCGCGAAGCCGCGCGCGCGGGCCTGCTGATCGCCGATCGATCCGGGCTTTGATCGCGCCGCCCGCTTGGGTGCGGGCTTGCGCGCCGTCGGGCGGGTCGCCTTGCGCGGCGCGGTATCGATCTGGAAAAAGGCGATATTGGCCTTCAGCGCATCGGCCTGATTCGTCAGTTCCTCGGACGTCGCGGTGATCTGCTCCGATGCTGCGGCATTCTGCTGCGTCACGCCGTCGAGCTGTTGCAGCGCCTGATTGATCTGGCTGGCACCAATGTCCTGCTCGCGGCACGCTGCACTGATCTCGGCGACCAGTTCGGCAGTCCGGCGGATGTCGGGCACCAATTTGGTCAGCATCTCACCGGCTTGCACCGCCGCCTGGACCGTGTCGCTCGATACGGCACCGATCTCGGCGGCGGCCGTCTGACTGCGCTCGGCCAGCTTGCGGACTTCCGACGCGACCACGGCGAAGCCGCGGCCATGCTCGCCGGCACGCGCCGCCTCGACCGCCGCGTTCAGCGCCAACAGGTCGGTCTGCCGCGCGATTTCCTGCACGATGCCGATCTTCTCGGCGATCACCCGCATTGCACCGACCGCACGGTCGACCGCAACGCCGCTCGCCTCGGCATCCTTCGACGACTGGCGCGCGATCTTCTCGGTCTGGGCGGCATTGTCGGCATTCTGTTTGATGTTGGCCGCCATCTCTTCCATCGAGGCCGATGCTTCCTCGGCAGCGGCGGCCTGTTCGGTCGCACCCTGCGACACCTGTTCCGACGATGCGGAGAGCTGCTGGCTGCCGGCGGCGACGGTTTCGGCGGCCTCGTTCGTCTCGCCGATCACGCCGCGCAGCCGCACGACCATCGCGTTCAGCGCCTCGATCAGCGTGCCGACCTCATCCCGGCTGGTCGCATCGACCGTCGCCGACACGTCGCCCTCGGCGACCGCAGCGGCAAGGCCGGTGGCACGGTTGAGGTTGCGACGGATCGCGCGGGCGACGAACCACGCCGCCGCCCCTGCCGCCGCCATCGCCAGCAGCGCGACCGCGATCATGTAGGTCGTCAGCGTCGACGACAGCGCCATGCCCGCTTCGCGGGCGGTCCGCGCCGCCTCCAGCTGGTAATCGGACAGCTTCACGATTTCCGCGGTGGTCGGGTCGATCGCGGGATAGAGCGCATCGTCGGCGAAGGTCGCCAGCGCCGCTTCGTCCCGGCGCGCCAGAATGGAACGCAGCGTCCGGATCGCCTCGTCGGAGCGCACCATGTTCGCCTTCACCGCATCGGCGATGGCGGCTTCCTCCGGCGTCTGGCTGGTGCGCATATAGGCGGACCATTGTTCGCGCACGATCTGGTCGGCGGTGTCGATCCGGCTGCTGGCCTGTTGCCAGTTCAGCTTGCGCGCGCGCAGTTGATGCGTGGTGTCGACGACGTTCAGCCCATAAGCGTCCGACACCTTCTTCAACTGGCGCAGCGGCACGATCCGGTCGTCATAGATCGACGTCATCGAACGGGTCAGCGCCGACATGCCGTAATAGCCCGCGCCGCCGACCGTCGCGGCGATCGCGATCCCGGCCGCGATCTGGATCGCCAGGATCCGCGTACCGATCGACCGAAAGCCGCTATGAATGCCCGTCATCACCCGTTCCTTCCCTTGGAAGACCACGGCTAGGCGGATCAGTTTAAGATACTATGTACGGAAGCGTGCCTAGCGCGCCACGAAGCCGATCATCTGCTCGGCCATCAGCCGCAGCTGGCCATCGGCCTTGTCGATCGCGCCGTCCTCAACCGTGTTGATCGCCACCCCGACCGGCGTCGGCCAGCCGCGCAGCGCGTGCGCCACGGTACGCAGCGTCGTCATCGTCGCCACCGCCGCCTGCCACCCGGCCGCCGTCGCGACGATGCCGACCGGCATACCGTCGAAATAGACGCGGTCGTCGCTGCGCAGCATCTCGACATGGTCGAGCGCATTCTTGACCAGCCCCGACAGCGTGCCGTGATAGCCCGGCGACCCGATGATGATCCCGTCGGCATCGCGCAGCGCGCGCAGGAACGACTGGATGCGGGGATTGCCGCCCGCCGCTTCGGGTTCGTAGTTCGGAAAGTCGATCGCCGGCCCGGTCAGCAGCGTCGTGCGCGCGCCCAGCGCCTTGGCATGGGTCAGCGCCCGTTCCAGCGCGGCGGCGGTTCCCGAAGTCGGGCGCAGCGTGCCCCCCAGCGCGACGATATGCGGTTGCTTCATGCGCGCACCGCTAGCGGATCGCGAACCGCGATGCCACCCGTTGAGAGGGGGCGACGCCTCAAGCCTATCGACAAGCGTCACCCCAGCGCAGGCTGGGGTCTCCCCGTGGAAAACGCGGCCTTTCTGCCGCGGGAGACCCCAGCCTGCGCTGGGATGACGGTGTGTGGCTTCGGCCAGCAAGCCGCGCCGCTATCGCGGCCGGACCGCTTCCCACGCCTCGGCAATATCGGTCAGCGACGCGGCGGCGTTCAGGAACGGCTGCGCATCCTGCCCGATGCTGGCATTGACGATCTGTTCGCGCAGACCCGTATAGAGCCGCGACAGCGTCTGCGACAGGTCGCCGCCCTTCTCGTAATCCAGCCCCGCTTCCAGCGCGAACAGGATCGCGGTCGCACGGGTGACGCGCTCGCCCTTCATCGCATATTGGCGGTTGTTCGTCGCCCAGGCGGCGGAGCGCAGCGCGCGGATCGCTTCCTCGTACAGCAGCGACACCAGCGCATGCGGGTCGGCGCCGCCGGTGCGGGCGGCGAGATCGACCGAGCGATAGGTCTGGGCGGGATCGCCCGCCAGAGCGGTGGCATAGCGGGTCATTATTCGCTCCGCGTCCACATCTTGATCTGGTTTTCCATGAAGGTCTGTTGCGCCTTGTACGCGGCGACCCGCGCTTCGGACGCCGCGAATTGCTGCGTCATGCGGGTGGAGGTCACTTCGGTCTGCTCGGCGACCTTGGCCTGTTCCTTGGCCAGCGCACCCTGCGCCTCGGCATAGCGCTTGTCGCTGGCGCCGAGGCCCAGCGTCGTGCTCTTGGCGGTGGCGGCGATCCGGTTGAGCGCGGCGGGCAGGCTCTTGCCGGTGGTGCCGTCGCTGCCGCTGGCGGCGGCGAACATCGCCTCGACCGCGTCGGGATTGTTGGCGATGGCGGAGGCCAGCAACGTCTTGTCGACGCGCAGCGTGCCGTCGGTGTTGGTCGCGACGCCGATCGACGCCAGCGTGGTCGGGCTGCCATCGGACTTGCCGGTCAGGTCGACACTGGTCAGCTTCTGCAACGACCGCTTCATCGCCTGCGCGGCCGGATCGGCCCGCAGCTCGCCGGTGATCGCGTCGGTCGCCTTGTTCACCGACGCCAGCATCTCGTTATACGCCGCCACCACGTTGTTGACGGCTTCGGTCAGCGCTTCGGTCGGCTTGGACGAACTGAGCGTCACCGGGCCGTCGGTCGTCACCGCTTTCAGCTCCAGATTGACGCCCTGCGCCCCGGTCACGCTATTGGACGCGCTGACCATCGGTACGCCGTCGATGCTGAACACCGCGTTCCCCGCGCGGGTCACCACCTCGGCCCCGTCGGTCGTGCTGTCGTCGAAATCGACGTTGAGCCGCTCCAGCCCGGTGCTTCCCGAATCGGGTGTCGCCTTCAACGTGAACGCCTGGTTCGCGCCATCGGTGCTGCGCAGCACGAGGCGCTGGCCATTGGCGTCGGTCACCACGCTGGCGGTGACGCCAGCCTTGGCCGCTGTGATCTTGTCGGCGACCTTCTGCAACGAAGCCGCATCGCTGGAATCGATCGTGATCGGCGGGATGGTCGTGCCGTTGGACGCGAAGGTCCCGTCGGACTTCACGCTGCCCATCTGCAACTGAAGCGTGCCGGTGCCGACCGATCCGGTCGTGCTGAACGATTCCTTGGTCACCGCGACCTGCGGCGTGGCCAGCCTTGCGACGGTGACGTTGGCGTTCAGGCTCGACACCGTTGCGCCCTTGGCTACCGACACCTTCACCGCCGCACTGCTGCTGGTCAGCTGGGTGGTCAGCCCGCCGGTCTCGGCCAGCGTCGTCAGCGCGGTGGCGAAGCCGGTGATACCCGATTTCAGCTCGGATACCGCCGATACCTGCGCGGTCAGCGTTTCGGCCTGCCGGGTCAGCCGGGCATTCTTGTTCGCGAACTGCGCCTCGACCAGGCTCTTGACCAGCGCGGCGGTATCGACGCCCGATCCCGCGCCCAGCGCATTGGCGAGGTTCGGGGTGGTCGCCTTGGTCGTGGTCGTCGTCGTCTTGGCTGTGGTGGCGGTCGCCGTCGCACTGGTGGTCGTGATCGCCATCGTAGGTCCCCGGTCCGTCTCCCCCATCGAACGGCAGGCGGGGCCGAATCTTTAGGGGTTTTTTACCGCGAGATTGCCGTTCTCGTCATAGCGCGCCTCGGGCGGGACGGTGACCGGCGGCTGGATGCCGCCCGCCTGCCGGTTGACCCCCATGACGAAGGCGAGGACCGTGGCGATGGCGAGGTACAGGTCGTCGCGTATCTCCTGTCCCTGGCGGCTGGTGTAGTAGACGGCGCGGGCGAGCTGCGGATATTCAAGCATCGGCACCTTGGCCTCCGCTGCCAGTTCGCGGATGGCGAGCGCGGTCGCGCCGCGACCCTTGGCCACCACCACCGGCACCTGATCGCGACCATGGTCGTAGCGCAGCGCGACGGCGAAATGGGTCGGGTTGGTCAGCACGACCTGCGCCTCGCCCACCGCCTGCCGGAAACCGCCCTTCAGGATTTCGTGGCGGCGCTGGCGGATCTGCGCCTTCACATGCGGATCGCCGTCGCTTTCCTTATGCTCGTCGCGCACTTCCTGCTTCGTCATCTGCAGCCGCTGCATACGCTGGAAGATCGCCAGCGGCACGTCGAGACCCGCGATCAGCACCAGTCCGCCCGCCATCACGAACAACAGCGTCAGGAACGTGCCGCCGAGATCGCCGACCGCCTGATCGACGTTCGACGACACGAGGCCGACCGAGCTGACCGCCGCCTTTTTCAGCATGATATAGCCGATGGCGCCGAGCAGGATGACCTTCAGCAGCGACTTGCCCAGTTCGATCCAGCCCTGCTTGCCGAAGATGCGCTTCATCCCAGATGCCGGGTTGATCCGCGACCCCTTGGGCGCCAGCGCGCCGCCGTTGAAGCGGATGCCGGTCAGCCCCGCCTGCGCAAGGATGCTCGCCGAGACGGCGAGCGCAAGGATACCGCCCAGCGACGGTAGCAATTTCCATCCCGCCTCGACCAGCGGGCGCCATGGCTGGAAATCCTCGACATCCGCCCGGCCGAAACTGAAGCTGGCGGTCATGATCGCCTTGCAAGCGCCGACCAGCGAGGGGCCGAGCAGCGCCAGCCATGCGCACCCGGCGAGGATCACCAGCGCCGCGCCCAGTTCCTTGGACTTGAGAATGTCCCCGTCTTCGCGCGCCTTGTCGAGGCGCTTCTGGGTTGGGCTTTCGGTTTTATCCTCGCTCACCGTACGCCTCCCAGCACCAGCGTATTGGCGGCGTCCAGCGCCTCCTGCACGATGACCAGCATATAATCGGTCATCGCGGGCAAGGCGACGAACAACGCGACGACCCCGACGAACAGGCTGGCCGGAAGGCCGACCGCGAACAGGTTGAGCGCGGGCGCCGATCGCGACAACATCCCCATGACGAGGTTGAGGCATAGCAGCAGAAACCCGACCGGCAGGGCGAGCAGCAATCCCGACAGGAAGGCGTAACCCCCGAAGATCGCGATATTCTCCAGCTTGGCGGCGCTCAGCCACGCCGCGCCCGGCGGCAACAGTTCATAGGATCGCACGATCAGGTCGATCAGCAGCAGATGCCCGTCGAGCGAGAGGAACAGCAAGGTGAGCAGCACCGACAGGAAGGTGCCGAGCGCCGGACTCTGTGCGCCGTTCTGCGGATCGACCATCGCCGCAAAGCCGATGCCCATCGAAATCCCGATGATTTCGGCGGCGATGACCGGTGCGGCGAACGCGATCTGCAGGACGAGGCCGATAGCGAGGCCGACCAGCCCCTCCGCCGCGATGCTGAGGAAGGTGGTCAGGGAAAACACCTCGGTCGGAATGGCGAAGGGCTGCGCTTTCAGCACCAGCACCGCGATCGCGCCCGACAGCAGCACCCGCACCTGCACCGGCATCGCCACCGCCCCGAACACCGGCGCGACGATGAACGCCGCCCCGATGCGGACCATGGTGAAGAGCAGCGCCCACAGCTGCGGCTCGACCGCAAGGCCGAAGCCTAGCATGGGAGGGGGGCCTCTTGCCGTACCCTCACCGCACGCGTCCGTACCCCGGCGAAGGCCGGGGTCCAGTCGGGAAACGCCAGCGACCCCATCGACCCGTCCCGCAACTGGACCCCGGCCTCCGCCGGGGTACGGCGGGAGGGGAGGGCTGTCGCTTGGCCCAAACCGTCACCCCAGCGCAGGCTGGGGTCTCTGGCGATCATGCGACGCGGTGCCCATGCGCGAGACCCCAGCCTGCGCTGGGGTGACGTGTGGGGCGGGGCTTTACTCGCCGGACCCCCGACTTTCCCGCGAAAGCCGCAATACATCGTGTCGAGCGTTATCGAGAGCGCGCAGCCGTCCCCCCATCCACGGATTCCGGCCTCCGCCGGAAGGTCGGAGGAACGATGCGCCGCAACAATCACCGCACCAGATCCGGAATCCGCTCGAAGATACTCGTCGTGAAATCGCTCAGCAGCCCGAGGATCATTCCTCCGAACACCGCGAGGCTGATGCCGACCACCGCCAGCTTCGGCACGAACGACAGCGTCTGTTCGTTGATCGACGTCGCCGCCTGGATCATGCCGAGGATGAGGCCCGATAACAACGCCGGAATGAGAATGGGTGCCGCGACCAGCGCCAGCACCCACATCGCTTCGCGCGCGACGGTCATGAAATAGCCTGCGTCCATGTCGCTAACTCACGAAAGAGGCGGCAAGGCTGCCCATGGTCAGCGCCCAGCCATCGACCAGCACGAACAGCAGCAATTTGAACGGCAGCGAGATGATCGTCGGCGACAGCATCATCATGCCCAGCGACATGAGCACCGTCGCCACCACCAGATCGATGACGATGAACGGCAGGAAGATCAGGAACGCGATCTGGAACGCGGTCTTCAACTCACTGGTGACGAAGGCCGGCAGCAGGATCGTGAACGGCGTGTCGGCGGGCGTCGCGATCGGCCCGACCTTCGCCATCTGCGCGAACATCGTCACGTCCTTGGTCCGGGTCTGCTTCAGCATGAACGAATGGAGCGGCAGGCTGGCCGCCTCGATCATCTGCGTCGAATTGATCTGCCCGGCGGCATAGGGTTTGATCGCCGTCTCATTGATCCGCCCGATCACCGGCGACATCACGAACAGCGACAGGAACAGCGACAGACCGATCAGCACCTGGTTGGGCGGCGTCTGTTGCAGGCCCAGCGCCTGGCGCAGCACCGCCAGCACGATGATGATCCGCGTGAAGCTGGTCATCATCAACAGGATGCCGGGCAGGACCGACAGCAGCCCCATGATGATGAGGATTTGCAGCGACAGCGCCATCGGCGCGTCGTTCGCTCCGCCCAGTTGCCCCAATGCCCGGTCGAGTGCATCGGCGGCGCCCGGCGTCGGGGCAGGGGCGGCGGGCACGCCCTGCGCCATCGCCGGCATGGCGAGGAACAGCATCAGCGCGATGCCGATCGCCGCCAGCACGATCTCGAACCGCCAATGCGGCAGCGTGCGCGCCGGGCGCCGGACCTTCACCGTCTGCGTCGGCACGGTCGCCATCGTCCGCCGGCGCGCGGCGGCGATCGGCGACGGCCGATAGCGCATCCGCGACAGCACCGGCGCCAACTTCCCCCCCAGAACGCTCACTTGTCGCCCCGGTCCAGCAATGTGACCCCGTTACGGCTGACCGATACCAGCAGCAGCCGGTCGTCGAATTCCAGCACGGCCAGCTTGGTGCCGGTCGACACCATCATCGTCTCGCGCACCTTGACCAGCCGTTCGCCCTGATTGCCCGGCATCCGCGCTTCGAGGCGACGCCACAGATACAGGCAGCCGATCATCAGCCCGCACACCAAAGGCAGCAGGATGACCAGTTTCAGGATGTACGACCACATCATCAGCGGCTGACCCGCTTGTCCGGGCTGACCAGCTCGGTCATGCGCACGCCGAAGCGGTCGCCGACGGTGACGACCTCGCCCCGGCCGATCAGCGTGCCGTTGACGAATACGTCGAGCAGTTCGTTGGCGGCGCGGTCCAGCTCGATCACGCTCGATTCGCTCAGCGCCAGCAATTCGCGCAGCGTCAGCTGCGTCGACCCGATCTCGACGGTCAGGCGGACGTCGACATCCTGCAACAGCTTGAAATTGGCGGCGAGCGACGCTTCGGCGGGGAAGCCGCCGGTCATCTCGTTCATTGGAATTCCTCTTCGAAACCGGGGTCGATGGAGTTGAGCTTGATCGCGGCCTGTCCGTTGGCGGTGCCGACCGTGCCGGTGCCCAGCCGCCGGTTGGATACCCACACCGGCACCTGCGGACCGAAGCTGATCGGGATGATGTCGCCTTCCTTCAGTTCCAGCAGCATGGCGAGCGACACGACCGGTTCGGCCAGCACGGAACGCACCGGCAGCTTCACGCTCATCACCGCGCGGGTCAGGCCCGACAGCCATTTGGGATCGGGCGCGCTCTTGCCATGCACCTTGGTCGACAGCTGCGGCGCGTGCGGTTTCAGCGCGGCTACGGGATAGAGGATGTCGATATAGGTCGGCTCCGCATCGCCCGCCGCGATGCCGAAGCGGGTCGCGATCACCGCGTCCTCGCCATCGATCGCGCCCATCATCGCCGGGTTCGATTCGGGATTGCCGGGTTCGAATCCGATGCCGGCCAGCGGCCCCCATGCCTCGCTCAGCGGCTGGGCGATCGCACCCGCCAGCCGGCGCAGCATCGCCTCGGCCGCCGGCGAGAATTCGATCGGTAGCGGGGCGGGGGCCTCGCCGAACCCGCCGAAGAAGATGTCGAGCACTTCCAGCAGGAACGCGCCGTCGAACACGATGATCGCCGGGCTTCCCCCGGTCGACAGCGTCATCGGCACCCATCCGGTCAGCCGGTCCGCACGCCGCGCGGCGATATAGCCCGCGAATCGGTCCACCTCGACCGGTTCGGCCCAGCTGCGCACGCCCCGGCGCAGCAGCGGCTCGAACACCTGCCGCATCGATCGCGCCATCCGCGCCGACAGATGCTCCAGCGCGTGGAGGTCGCCGAACGGATTCAGGTTCGCCGCGCCCAGCGTCGGGACGTGCGACGCCGGCGGACTCCGGCGGCTCCGTTCGCGGCGCTCGGGCGCAGAGGTGGATGGCGCGTTAACCATGCACGTTTACTGAACGACAAATTGGGTAAAATAAACGTTACCGATGCCGCCAAAGCCCTCTTTCTGCTCGAGTGTGTCGTTGATGGCCTTTTTGATGCGCAGCGACAGCTGTTTCTTGCCGTCCGCCGTGAACACCTGATCCTCGGTCGTCTCGCCGAGTGCCAGCAGGATCGCCGAGCGAATCGCGATCTCGTGGGTCTTCAGATTGTCGAGCACCTTGTGGTCGTACGATGTCGAGATGGCGATGCCGACCTGGATGAAATGCGTGCTGTCGGCGAGGTTGGAGGTGAACTCCTTCTCCATCGCATAATAGCTCGACGCATAGCGGTCGCCGCCTTCCATCTCGGGCGTCGGCCGGCCGCCTTCGCCGTTATTGGCGGCAGCGCCCTCGCCTTCGCCGCCGCCGCCGTGACCGCCGCCTTCGCCGCCGCCCTCACCGCCGGCCGCGCTGGCCTTCACTTCCTCGGACTTGGGGACCAGCTTGGGCAGGTCCTTCTTCTCGGCCGCATGCTCGTCTTCCTTGCCATGCCCGCCGCCGATCAGGCCCGACGAGCTGGCATAGAGGCCGGCGCCGACGCCACCGCCCAGCAGGACGACGACGCCGACCGCCATGACGATGATCTTGCCCAGCTTGCCCTTCTTCTTAGCCGGTTTTTCCTCCGGCGTATCCTTGTCGCTCATGTCGTGGTTCCTCAGGCGATACGATCAGTGGATCGGGTGGTTTGCGTCTTTGCTTGCGATGCGGCGGAGCGCGGCGCGCGGGGGGCGGCATTGCCCTGATCCTGCGCCTGGCGCTGCGATTGCTGCGACTGCTGCGATCCGACATCGACCTGCATGCCCCCCAGCTTCAGCCCGCGTGCCTCGGCCATCTGGACCAGTCGCGGTTGCGCCTCGGCCAGCAGGCGTCCGGCATCGGCATTCTCGCTGGCGATATGGACATGCAGCTTGCCATCGTCGCCGGTGCGGATCGCGACTTCGACGTCACCCAGCGCGTCGGGCGACAGGCGGATGCGGGTCTCGCCGGTGTTCGCGCCGCTCGATTCGCGCAGCGTCGCGATGCGGTCGATCATCCCCTCGACCCATTGCGGCTGGCGGGTGTCGAGCGCGGGCTGAGCGGCCTGCGCGGTCGGCGCGACCGGGCGCAGGACGGCGGCGTCGGCAGCCTGCAAGCCGCCGGTCGCCGGGGCCGACAGATCCTCGTCGCGCCGCGGGCGTGGCGAGAGCGTGTCGGTGTCGGCGCGTGCGACATCGACCATCGGCACGACGTCCGGTACCGGCGCGGCGGAGACTCGCGTGACGGGCGGCGTCGCGGGTGTGGTGGCCGGCGCGTCTACGGTATGGCGGACGGTCACGCCCTCCACGCTCGCCTCGACGACCGGCGCGGTATTGGGCAGCGGAACCGGTGCGATGCGCGTGACCGGTGCGGCGGCGATGGCGGACTGCGCGGCAAGGGCGGCGACCGGCACGACCGGCGCGGCGGCCTCGCCCGTCATCGGCGCGCGATCGGCAAGGACCGCCTCACGCCGTGCGACGGGCGCGACGCTATCGCGGGCCACGATAGCCGGTGCGACGTCCGGAAGCGGAACGGACGTCGGGGCAGGAGCCGGCTGCGATGCCGGCGGCACCGGCGCAATGGTGTCGCGGGAGATCGGCGCGCGGGCGGCAAGGGTCGTGTCGCCGGCGAGCGGGCGAACGATCGGAGCTTCGGCCTGACGGGCGACCGGCACCATGTCGGCGACGATAGCTTCGGCCCCCGATGAACGGGCGGTCGGGACAGCGGGGGCGGGCGCCAACACCGCGACCCGGTCCTCCACCGGCTGCGAGACGGTAAGCGTCGCGGTCGCGTCCGGCATGGTTTCGCCGGTCGGAATCGGACGGCTTCGAACCACGCCGTCGACGATGGCTTGCGGAGCGACGACGGTGTCGCTCGGAGAGACGGTGGACGCCGGCGCAGCGCGAGGAGCCGACGGCACGGAGTCAGGCTGGCTATCGATCCCTACTGCTGTGCGCGCGACCGGTTCGGTCATGTCGACCGGGCGCTGGCGCGATGCGGCGGGATCGACCGCAAGCGCGGCCACGTCCGCTGCGACCATCGGCGCTCCTTGGATAACCGGCGTGACCGATCCCGCTTCGACGGAGACCCGCGATGCGGTCGGCTGCACGGGACGAGACGCGTCAAGGGCAGCCGGCGAAGCGACCGATCCGGCGTTGAAGGCGACCCGCGATGCGATCGGCTGCGTGGGAAGCGGCGCGTCACCCGCCGTTGGCGGAGCGATCGATCCGGCGTTGAGGGCGACATGCGGCGCGATCGGCTGTGCGGGAACCGGCGCTTCGTCCACAGCCGGCGAAGCGACCGTTCCGATGCGCGGTTCGGCGGGCCGATCGGGAACCGCTGCCACATCGTCCACCACCGGCGGCACGACGACATGCACCGGCACGACGCCATCGGTGTTCAGCGGGGTGACGACCCCGACCGCCGGCTCGGCCGGGCGGACCGGGGCGGCGGTGCGGGCTGCTGCCGCAGGCGCTTGCGCCGACAGGGGAGCGGGCATGGCGTCGGCACGGCGCTTCGCCATCCGCATCGGCGGTGCGGTGGAGGCGACCGGTTCGGCCGCGACGACCTCGCCCTGTTCGATCACCAACGACACCGCAGGCTTTGAGTCCGGATCCGCCGCAGCGGCCGGATCGGCAACAACCGGCGTGGGCGGCAGCACGACAGCCTCAACCGGCTGCGGTATCACCTGCGGCACCGGCAACGTCGCGCTATCCTGCACCAGCTGGTCCGGTTCGTCGCCCTTGTCCTCGCGCGCTACCGGCGCGTCTTCGCGCGGCGACGGCTCGGCCCGCTTCACGCGCGGCAGCGGCGCGGCGAAGCGGGTCGGGACCGGCATCGGCAGGGCGCGCACCGCGACATCCTCGGCACGCGGCGGCGTTTCGACCTTTTCCTCGTCGGGCAATAGGTTCGCCAGCACGCCGATCGCCACCGCTACAGCCGCGACGGGCGCAACCACCGGCGCGGCAGTCGGCGCCTCGGCCTCGACCGGCAGCATCAGTACCGCCTCGGTCGCCGAAACCGGCAAAGGCGGCGTGATCGGCGGCGCCGCGACGACCGGCATCTCCACCAGCGCAACCGGGGCGGCAATCGCCACCGGCAATCCGTTGCCGGCCGGGGCAGCCGCCTGCCGCTCGACCGGCGCGGCCATTACCGCCGCATCCCCCGCCGGCACCATATCCGCGATCAACGCGGCGAAGTCGCCCGCCGCGGGTGCGACGAGCGGCATCGCCTGCATCGCAAGCGGGGAGGTGGTGCTGGAAAGGGCCGAGAGCAGGTGCATGGGTCGATCCGTCGAAGCGTTCGACCGGTCGATCAGCAAGGATCGTGCCGATTGGGACGGCGGACCGGCGGCGCGTTTTCCAGCGCACGCAATTCGCGCAACGCGCGGGCGGCATGGGCGCGCTCCAGCAGCTTTTCGACCGCGCTCTGGTCGCGCCTGGCCGCCATCGTCGCCGACTTGGCGCGGTTCAGCCCGGCATCGGCCTGCGCCACGCGGTGTTCGACGACGCGGGCGGTCGCGTGCAGCTTCTCGCGATAATGGGCGGCGGCGCCCAGCGTCTGCGCGCTGGCGCTCGGTGTCGGCACCGGCGACACCGCCTGCGCCAGGTTGAGGATACGCTCGCGCAGCGCGATCTCTTCGGCCACGCGGGCGGCGGCGCGAACCTCCTCGGCCTGCGTCAGGTTCAGCTGCATGGTGCGCACGCGCAGCACGCGGGCGAGGCGCTTGGCCTTATCAGCCACCGAACACGCCCACCAGCTCGGCGACGGCATCGTCCAGCGACACGACTTCGTCCGAATCCTGCTTCACATATTCCATGACGGCGGGATGCGCGGCCAGCGCGCCGTCGATCGCCGCGTCGGTGCCGGGACGATAGGCGCCCATCAGCACGAGATCGCGATTTTCCTCGTATGTCGCCAGATGCCGGCGCAACACGCGCGCGGCGGCCAGATGCGGCCGGTCGGCGATGTCGGTCATCACGCGGCTGACCGACGGCCCCAGGTCGATGGCGGGATAGACGCCGCGCTCGGCCAGTTGCCGGCTCAGCACGATATGCCCGTCGAGGATCGATCGCGCCGAATCCACCACCGGGTCGCTGTTATCGTCGCCATCGGCCAGCACGGTATAGATGGCGGTGATCGACCCGCCGGTGCGGACACAGGTCCCCGCCCGCTCGATCAGCCCCGGCAGCATCGCGATGGCGGAGGGCGGATAACCACGCGCCGATGCCGGTTCGCCCAATGCCAGCCCGATCTCGCGCCCGGCATGCGCCACGCGGGTCAGCGAATCGATGATGAGCAGGACCTTCTTGCCCTGTTCGCGAAACGCCTCGGCAATCGCGGTCGCCCGCAGCGCGCCGCGAATGCGCAGCACCGGCGAATGGTTGGCCGGCACCGCGACCACGACCGACCGCGCCCGCGCATCGCCCTTCAGCTTGGTTTCGAGGAAGTCGGACACCTCACGGCTGCGCTCGCCGATCAGCCCGACGACGATCACATCGGCCTTCGCGGCGCGGACCATCATGCCCAGCAGCACCGACTTGCCGACGCCCGATCCCGCCATGATGCCGACGCGCTGGCCCTGACCGATCGTCAGCAGCCCGTTGATCGCACGGACGCCGACGTCCATCGGCTCCAGCACACGGCCACGATCCAGCGGCGACTGGATACGCCCGGCCAGCGGCCAGCGGCCCGCGCCGCGGATCGGCCCCTTGCCGTCGATCGGCTTGCCCGCACCATCGACCACCCGGCCGAGCATCGCGTCGCCGACCTCGGCCTCGCCCGGCTTGTCGCCCGGCCGCACCAGCGCGCCGGGCAGCAGCGGGGCGGGGCCGCCCAGATTCATCATCAGCGTCCGGCCGTTGCGGAAACCGATCGCTTCCGCCTCGACCATACCGCCATCGCCGGTGCCGACCTGACACACCGTGCCGACCGGCAGCGACAGCCCGACCGCTTCCATCAGCAACCCGTCATAGCTGGCCAGCTTGCCCGCGACCCGCGCGCGCGGGCGGAAATCGGTCGGGGCCAGCGCGCCCAGATAATCGTCGGCGAAACGGTTCAGCATCAGCGGGGCACCGGTACGGTTTCGATCGCCGCGCCCAGCTGTTCCAGCCACAGCGACGGCCCGTCCTCGACCACGGTCGAGGCGGATTCGAGGATGAAGCCGCCGCGCTCGACCTGAGCATCGGCGACCGGGAACACCGCCTTGGGCAGCTTGCCCTCGACCAGCGGCAGGTCGGATTCGTGCATCCGCAGGATCGCGGATTCGGCACCATCGGCCAGCAGGTCTGCCGCGGCGTCGATGCGTTCGATCAGGTGGTTGGCCGATACCCCCACCTCGCCGACGATCTGCCGCACCAATGTCAGTACGGTCTGGCGCAGCCGCTCGGCCATCGCCTCGCGGTCCATATGGGTCGCGGTGCCCAGCGCTTCGCCCAGCTTCGCCAGCAGCGCATGGTCGCGCGCCGTGTCGGACTGGCTGGCGGCGGCGGCAGCGGCCAGCCCCTCGGCATAGCCCGCCGCATGCGCCTCGGCGACCGGGTCGAGCGTGTGGACCGCATCGTCCACCACGGTCGAAAACGGGTCCCAGCCTTCGGTCGGGTTCGCGTCGGGATCGGCCGGACGGAAATGCTTCGGACCCGATGGCGGCACGGCTTCGGCGGCCATGCCGAAATCGGCCGGGCGCACCGGCACCACGCCGGTCGCCGCGAACGGATCGGGCGCGCCGAACGCACGGGCGAGGATGTCGGCGGCGGCGACATGACGGCTGGCGAAACCCGCGACGAAACCGGTCGCGGGGGCGGGGGCGGCGGCGCTCTCAAACATAATCGTCGTCGCCGCCGCCCATCATGATCGTCCCGTCCTTGGCCAGCTGGCGCGCGACGGTGATGACGCCCTTCTGCGCGTCGAGCACTTCGGCCAGCTTCATCGGCCCGCGGGCTTCCATCTCGTCGCGAATGCCGTCGGCGGCGCGCGCCGACATGCAGCCGAGGAACCGGCCGCGCGCATTCTCGTCGACGCCCTTCAGCGCACGGACCAGCAGGTCGCTGTCGACGTTGCGGATCAGCACGCCCAGATTCTTGTCGTCCATCTCCAGCAGATTGTCGAAGACGAACAGCTGGTCCTCGATCTGGCGGGCGATGTCGCGGTCGATCTTGGCTAGCTTGGGCATGACCCGCGTCTCGGTCGCCTTGCGGCCCGACGACAGGATCTTGGCGGCGTCCTTCGCCCCGCCCAGCTGCACGCCGGCGCCGCTGGTGCGGCCGGTCGACCGGCGCGACAGCATCGACTTCAGCGTGTCGATCGCCTCGGGCGTGATCGGCCCCAGCTTCGCGATGCGGTGCAGGATCTGCGGCTGCGACGCCTCGGGCAGTCCCTCCAGCACCTGCGCGGCGACACCGGGGTCGAGGTTCGCGAGCATCACGGCGGCGATCTGCGGATGCTCGTCCTTGATCAGGCTGACGATCTCGGCCGCGTCCATCCAGTCGAGCAGTTCGATCTGGCACGCGGTCTCGACCGGGGTAATCTTGGCCAGCACGCTCTCGGCCTTGTCGGAACCCAGCGCGCGGGTCATCACCGTTTCGATATGCGGGCGCGGGTCGAAGCCGACCGTGGTGCGCTCACGCGCCTTTTCGACGAAATCGTCGAGGACCACGGCCACCTCGTCCTCGCTGACATCGGCGACGCTGAACATCGCCTTGCCCAGCTGCTGCACCTCTTCGGGTTCCAGCTTCTGCAGGATGGCGGCGGCCTCTTCCTCGCCGACCAGCATCATCAGGACGGCGGCGCGCTCGACGCCGCTCTGGATACGGACGGGGGCGTTCACTGCTTGTTGTCCGACTGGATCATGTCGCGAATGGCGAGCGCGGCGCGCGTCGGATTGTCGCGGGTGAAGCCGCGGACCAGCCCGACCCGGTCGTCATAGCCCTGCGCGGTTTCCAGCATTTCCATGCTGACCGGCGCCGGCCCGGCGGGGGCGGTCAGCGCGGCCTGCGCGGCGGCTTCGGCGGCGGCGACGCGGGCGGTTTCGGCGGCGGCATCGGCCTTGCGCTTCTCGTTGATCGCCTTGACCATCGGGCGGACCCCCATGAACAGCACCAGCAGCGCGATGATCAGCGCGGTGCCGTTGCGGGCGGCCAGCGGTACCCAGTCGGCATCGTACCACGGGCGGGCGACGTCGGTCGCGACCGCATCGGGCGAGAATTTGCGGCTGATGACCGTCACCGTGTCCTGGCGCTGCTGGTTATAGCCGACCGCCGCCTTCACCAGATCGTTGATCTGCTGGATTTCGGCCGGGGTGCGCGGCTTGGCCCCTTCGGGTTCGCGCAGCAGCACGGCCACCGACAGGCGACGGATCGATCCCGGCGCGGCGCGGGTCACCGACACTTCCTTGCCCAGATCATAGGCGCGGCTGAAATTCTCGGTGGTCTTGACCGGCGGGGTGGCACCGGGGGCGCCACCGGGCTGCACCGTCGCACCCGCCGGACCCGGGGTCGCGGTCGCCAGCGTCGATGCCGCGGGCGGGGTGTTGGCCAGCGCACCGGGCACGCCGCCGGGGGCGGTTTCGCCGGGCGTGTTGCCGGCCCAGTTGCCCTGTTCGGCCCGGACGACCCCCTGCTTGTCATAGCTTTCGCGCGTCGCCTGGCTCTGGTCCAGATCGACATCGGCCTGGATCTCGGCCGAGAAGTTGCCGGCGCCCAGGAGCGGGGTCAGCAGCGTGTTGAGCTGCGCGCGATACTTGTCCTCGATGCGGCGCTGATAATCGATCCGCTCGTCGGTCAGGGTCGATCCTTCCGACCCGTCGGTCGGCTTGCTCAGCAGCGCGCCCATCTGGTCGATGATCGTCACCTGATCGGCCTTCATCCCCGGCACCGAGGAGGCGACGAGGTTGACGATCGAGCGGACCTGCGCCTGCGTAAGGCTGCGGCCGGGTTCGAGGCGGACGATGACCGAAGCCGAGGGCTGCGCATTGTCGCGCACGAACACCGAGCTTTCGGGCATGGCGAGGTGGACGCGCGCGTCGGCGACCGATTCGATCTCGCCGATCGACTTGGCCAGTTCGGTCTCGCGCGCCTGGCGCAGCCGTTCGCCCTCGACGGCGCGGCTGACGCCCATCGGCAGCTGGTCGAGGATCGCATAACCGCCCGGCGCCGCCTTGGGCAGGCCCTGTCCGGCCAGCAGGATGCGCGCCCGGTGATAATCGTCCTCGGCGACGGTGATGCCGCCCGAATCGTCCACGCTGCTGCTGATCTTCGCGGCGGAAAGCGCGTCGACGACCGCCTGCTTGTCGCTGTCGGGCAGCTGCGGGAACAGCGTGCGCTGCGGCGGAGTGGCCAGCGCCATCCATGCCAGCGCCGCCGACAGCACCAGCCCGACGATGAAGATCATCGGCAGGCTGCGCTTGACGGCGGGGTTCTTCATGATCCCGCCGATCTGCGTCAGCGGATTGGCGAAGCGCGCGGCTGCGGGGGCGGGAACGCCGCCTGCACCGGTGGTGGCGAGTGCGTTTTCCATATCAGACCGGCATGCTCATGATGTCCTTGTAGGCGGACAAGAGTTTGTTCCTGACCTGCATCGTGGCTTCGAAGCCGACCGATGCCTGCTGGCGCGCCATCATCACCTTGGCGATGTCCACGGTCTCGCCGCGTTCGTACATCGCCGACAATTCGCTTGCCTTGTTCTGCTGCGCGTTCACGCCCTTCAGCGCGTCGCCCATCGCCTCGACGAAGCTGGTCGGCTTCGCCGGCTCGGCCTGCACCGGGGCGGTCGCGACCTGCGCATTCGCCTTCGACAGCGCCTGATTGCGTTCGAGGATCTGCGCGCGCAGCGCCATCACCCGGTCGACGCCCATCGCGCCGCCGACACCACCGACGCCGCTCATGCCGACGCCGCCATCGACTGGGTCGCGGGAGCAGCGAGCAGCTCGCCGGCCTCACGCGCCTTGGCGAGGCGGTAGCGCAGCGTGCGCTCCGAAATGCCCAGCCGCTTGGCGGTTTCGATCCGGTTGCCGCCGCATTCCTCCAGCGTGCGGCGGATCGCCGCGAACTCGTGGATCTGGACGATGTTGGTCAGCGTGGCGGCCACCGGCTCGACCGCGCGCGGGGCGCTGGTCGCGGTGACGGCGGGAATGCTCGCGCGGTCGAACACGATGTCGTGCGCCTCGATCCGGTCGCCCATGCCCAGCAGCAGCGCGCGCTGGATCACATTTTCCAGCTCGCGGGCATTGCCCGGCCAGTCGTGGCGCACCAGCATCGCCAGCGCTTCGTCCGAAATCCATGGCAGGACCCCACGCATCCCGGCATGGCGCACCACCATCGCGGCGGCGAGGGCTGCGACATCGCCCGGCCGGTCGGCCAGCGCGCGGGTGGTCAGCGGGAATACGCTGAGGCGGTAATAGAGATCGGCGCGGAAGCGGCCGGCGGCGACTTCGTCCTGCAAATCGCGATTGGCGCAGGCGACGACGCGGACATCGACCGCCTCGGCCTGGGTCGCGCCGATCGGCACGACTTCGCGTTCCTGCAACACGCGCAGCAGCTTGGCCTGGAGCGGCAGCGGCATTTCCGCGATCTCGTCGAGCAGCAGCGTGCCGCCATGCGCCGCGCGGAAAAAGCCTTCGCCCGCCGCACCGGCGCCGGTGAACGCACCCTTCACATGGCCGAACAGCATCGCTTCCAGCATGGTTTCGGGCAGCGCGGCGCAGTTGATCGCGACGAACGGGCCGTCGGCGCGGTTGCTCTCGGCGTGGATGGTGCGGGCCAGCACTTCCTTGCCGGTGCCGGTCGGGCCGTTCACCAGCACGGTGATGTCGGCGCCGGCGACGCGGCGGGCGAGGGCCTGAAGCGCGAGGCTCTCCGGATCGGCGGCGACCGCCTCGTGCCGGCCGCACAGCAGCGCGGCGGCAAAGGCATGGGCCAGTTCGGTATCGGCATGGGAGTAGGACAGGCGCGCCGGGCGGCCGTCCGCGAACGGCGTCGCCGCGGCGGGACCGTCGGCCAGCACCAGCGTGCGCGCCGCGATCGGCGGCACTTCGCCTTCCATGACCAGGAACACGTCGTTCGGCCCCGGCTTCTGTCCGGCATTGGCAAGGGCGAAGCCCTGCGCCCGCAGCGACGAGACCAGCGTGAACTTGGCGCCAAGCACGGCAGCGGATGGATAGATCGAGCGCATCGTTTCGGACATTCCCCCTGAACGGCACCCTTTTGCCGGCAAATGGTTAACGGCCGGTAAAATGACCCCCGATTCGGCTCTGTACTCCGCGTACGCCCTCGTACGCGCGCGAGGGCCGCGGAAATCCGGAACTTTTTTCCTTAACCCGGTCCGATGCGTGCCGTTTCTCCGGGCAGCAGCTTCGATCCCGATCGCTTCAAGGGGGGACGCGGGGCGCTGGAAGTCAGACTGGAGGACACACCCAATGACCGTTATCGGATCCAACATCGGATCGCTCCGCGCCGCCAACGCCTCGTCCGCTGCCAACGACGCCCTGAAGGCTTCGATGGAGCGCCTGTCGACCGGCAAGCGTATCAACTCGGCCAAGGACGACGCCGCCGGCCTCGCCATTGCCAGCCGCATGACCAGCCAGATCAAGACGATGGCAGTCGCCGCGCGCAACGCGAACGACGGCATCTCGATGGCGCAGACCGCCGAAGGCGCGCTGGGCGAAGTCACCAACATGCTGCAGCGCATGAAGGAACTGGCCGGTCAGGCGTCGAACGGCACGCTGGGCGCGTCGGAACGCAAGTCGCTCCAGTCGGAAGTCTCGCAGCTGACCGCGCAGATCAACGACATCTCGAACAAGACCAACTTCAACGGCATCAACCTGCTCGACGGTTCGGTGAAGAGCGTTTCGCTCCAGACTGGCGCACAGGCCGGCCAGACCACCTCGGTCAGCCTCGCCAACACCTCGGCCACCGCGCTCGGCCTGAACGGCTACCGCGTCGAAGGTCAGGCGACCACCGGTCGCATCAGCGCCGCGACCGTCGCTGCCGGCGACATCCAGATCAACGGCAAGAACGCGTTCAGCGCCAACCTGACCGCCGGCACCGCCGAAACCACCGCAGCCGCGATCAACACCAACACCGGCCAGACCGGCGTGTCGGCGACCGCGTACAACACCCTGTCGGGCGGCCCGATCGCTTCGGGCGGCGTGACCAGCTCGACCGGCTTCTCGATCGCGGTCGGTGGCGGCACCGCCGTCAACGTGACCGGCGCCAACGGCCAGGAACTGGTCGACAAGATCAACCGTGACGTGGGCGGCATCAGCGCGCAGCTCGACAGCGAAGGCAAGATCGTCCTGTCGAACGACACCGGCAAGACCATCGTCATCGCCGGCGCCGATGCGGGCAAGGCGGGCTTCACCGCCGGCACCTATGGCGGCTTCGTGGCGCTGAACAGCTCGAACGGCCAGCCGATCGACATCAAGCGCGGCACCACCGGCGACGCGACCGACCTGACCGCGCTCGGCCTGAACGAAACCTCGTCGCTCGACTCGGTCAAGGGTTCGGCAGTCGGCGGGACCGCACTCGCCGTCACCGACGACGTCAAGATCAACGGCGTCTCGATCGGCGCGTCGAACGATGCCTCGGCCGCGTCGAAGGCCGCCGCGATCAACGCCACGTCGAAGGACAGCGGCGTGACCGCGACCGCCACGACCACGGCGACCGTCGCCCTCGACTCGGCGAAGATCGTCGCCGCGAACGAACTGACGATCAACGGCGCGACCGTGACGCTCAGCAACTCGGACGGCATCGCCGGCATGTCGATGTCGGACGTGGTCAAGAACATCAACGATGCCGGGATCAGCGGCCTGGTCGCGTCGAGCGATGAAAAGGGCAACCTGATCCTGACCTCGTCGACCGGCAACGACATCACGCTGAAGGACGGCGCGGCCGGCACCTCGGCGGGCCTCGTGCTCGACATGAAGGGCGATGACGGCGGTGCCTCGACCGGCGCGATCGCCACCGGCCTGACGCTGCGCGGCCGGGTCGAACTGAAGTCGGACTCGGGTGCCGAAATCCGCGTCGAAGGTTCGACCGCCTCGCTCGCCAAGGTCGGCCTCGCCGCACAGGGCGGCGCGGAAAGCATGGTCGGCGGCGCACTGAACGTCACGACCCAGGCGAATGCCTCGGTCGCGATGACCGCCATCGACAAGGCGCTCGACAAGATCTCGTCGATCCGCGGCGACCTCGGTGCGGTGCAGAACCGTCTGCAGGTCACCGTCAACAACCTGACGACCACCTCGTCGAACCTGCAGGAAGCGCGCAGCCGCATCGAAGACACCGACTTCTCGGCGGAATCGACGGCGCTCGCCAAGGCGCAGATCCTCGGCCAGGCCTCGACCGCGATGCTGGCCCAGGCCAACCAGTCGCAGCAGGGCGTGCTGAAGCTCCTCGGCTAATCCGCCTCCGCCGCCGCCGTTCCCCCTTGATGAAGGCGGTGGCGGCGGAACCTCCCGGCAACGGGACCAGCCCCCGGCGACCCTCAGGGTCACCGGGGGTTTCGGCGTTCCGATCCACGGCAGACAGACTCTATATATAGGGACGCCACGCGCATCCTCCCCGGCACGGGGAGGGGGACCATGCGCAGCATGGTGGAGGGGGGTATCCACAAGCGAACCATCACGGTTTGAACCGGCGAACCGTATCCCCGCGCAGGCGGGGGGATCAGAGTCCCGGTCGCAACGGCAGCGCCCGACAACCTTGACGCCTGCGCGGGCGTTTACGGCGGGGGCGGGGAGCGCGCGCGACTTCACTCCAAGCCCGTACCCCGGCGAAGGCCGGGGTCCAGTTACGGAGCAGTCGAACGGGTTCGCAGCCGTCCCCCAACTGGACCCCGGCCTCCGCCGGGGTACGCCGGGCAGGCGGCGACCCCCCGCTTTCCTACAACCCACCCGCTACGCTAACCTCTCCCTCCCGATCCTTCCCATCGCCAATCCCCCACGTCACCCCGGGCTTGACCCGGGGTCCCGCTTCTTCTTCTCCAGCCCGGTTCATAGACCACCCAACCCCCTGCGCAAAAGCGCACGAGTGTGAACTTAGTGAACTTTGGACGCGAAAACGGGGCCGAACCTCTCGGTCCGACCCCGCCTAAGAATCTGAATATAAAAGAAAACTATCCCGTAGCCCGCTGCAACGCCCGCTTCAGCTTCTCATGCGCCGCCTTCTTGATCTGGCAGATGCGCGCCGCGCCGACGCCCAGCACCTGCCCGATCTCCTCGAGGTTCAGTTCCTCGACATAATAAAGCTGGATCACCTGCGCCTCCCGCTCGGGCAGCGCGGCGATCGCGGCGATCAGGGTGTCGCGCAGCTGTCCTTCGGCCAGCGCCTCGAACGCGTCGGGGCCGTCGTCCATGAACCACGGCGCCTCGTCGGTATAGACGTCGTCGATCGAATCGAACTGCACCGACTGGACATCGGCATAGTCGACCCTGAGCCGACCCAGCGGCACGCCCAGCCGGTCGGCGATCTCGGCCGGCACCGGCGCGCGGCCCAGCTCCACCGTCAGGCCCGACACGGCCTTCGCATAGTCGCGCCGCCGCTTCATCGCCCCGCGGCTGATCGTCGCCTGTCGCCGCAGCTCGTCGATCATCGCCCCGCGCAGCCGCGTGGCCAGATACTGCTCGAACGTCACCGTGCCGCGATCCTCGAACATCGGCACCGCCTCGACCAGCGCGACCAGGCCGACCTGCACCAGATCCTCGACATCGACCATCGTGCTCATATGGCCATGGATGTGCCACGCGATCCGGCGGACCAGCGGCAGGTGGCGGCGGACGATCGCGTCGCCGTCGCTCGGCTTCGCATGCCTCGTATAGACCGGCGTGCTCAGTTCGGGTTGGGGAAAGAAGGGCGCGTTCATGCTGCGAGGGCCTCCGGGGCACCGATGACGGCGACGACTTCGACTGCCTTGTCCTCGGGAACTTCGAAGAAGCTCATCACCGGGGTATCGGGCAGGCAGGTTTTGACGAGCTTGCGGACCGCGACGCGGATCGACGGCTGCACGACCAGCGCGAACGGCTTGGCCTCGGCCATCAGCGGCTGCGCGGCATGGGTCAGCGCATCGACGATGCGGCGGCCCAGATCGGGTTCGATCGCGTGGCGGCGGCTGGGATCGTTGCGCATCGCCTGACCCAGCAGCGCCTCCAGCTGCCCTTCGAGCGTCATGACGCGCAGCGGCTCGCGCACCCCGCACAGCTTCTGGATGATCAGTGCCCCCAGCTCCGGCCGGATCAGCTCGACGATCTCGTCGGCATCCTGCGTCCGCTGGGCGACGACGACGATCGCGGCGGCGATGCGGCGGAACTCCTTCAGCGTGATATTCTCGGCCAGCAGCGCACGCAGCACCTGCGTCAGCGTGGTGAGCGTCAGCGGGTTGGGGCAGAGCGCCGCCACCAGATTGGCGGCACGGTCCTTGAGGCCATCGAGCAGCGCCTGCACCTCGTCCGGACCCAGCAGCTCGGTCGCGTTGACCGTCAGCACATGGTTCAGATGGGTCGCGATCACCGTCCCGGCATCGACCACCAGATAGCCGGCACCCGTCGCCGCATCGGCATCGCCCGGCTGGATCCATACGGCATCGAGGCCGAAGGTCGGGTCCTTGGCGGTCTTGCCATCCAGCATTCCGACCGCCTGGCCGGTGTCGAGCGCCAGCATTTCGGTCGCCGAGGCCATGTCCTCGCCGACGACCACGCCGCCGATCGAGATGCGATAGGTATAGGGCGCGAGGTTGATGTCGTCGCGCACCTTCACCTGCGGCACGACGAAGCCCAGTTCCTTGGACAGCTGGCGGCGGACCCCGGTGATCCGGCTCATCAGCGGCGCACCCTTGCGCTCGTCGACCAGCGGCACGAGGCCATAGCCGATGTCGAGCATGATGTGGCAGGTGTCGCTGACTTCCTCCCAGCCGATCTTCGACAGGTCGGCGGCTTCGGGTAGCGCCTCGACCGGCGGCGGGGGCGGGGGGGCGCTCTTCTGCTTGGCGAGTTTCCACGATGCGAAGCCGGCAATGCCGGCGGCGGGCGCTAGCACAAGGAACGGCATGCCCGGCAGCATCGCCAGCAGCCCGAGGATACCGGCGACCGGCGCCCAGGTGCGGTGCGACGCGAACTGCGTCCCGATCTGCCCGGCCAGGTCCTGCGACGAGGTGGAGGTGACGCGGGTCACGATGGCGGCGGCGGCGATCGACAGCAGCAGCGAGGGCACCTGCGCGACCAGCGCGTCGCCGATCGCCAGCAGCACATAGGTCTGCGCCGCTTCGCCGACCGCCATCTGATGGCTGACGACGCCGAGGATCAGGCCGCCGACGATGTTGATCGCGAGGATCAGCAGGCCGGCGACCGCGTCGCCCTTCACGAACTTCGACGAACCGTCCATCGCGCCGTAGAAATCGGCCTCGGCGCCGGTCTCGATACGCTTGTTGCGGGCTTCGTCGGGGGTGATCAGGCCGGCGTTCAGATCGGCGTCGATCGCCATCTGCTTGCCGGGTAGTGCGTCGAGGGTGAAGCGCGCCGACACTTCGGACACGCGGCCAGCACCCTTGGTCACCACGATCATGTTGATGATGATCAGGATCGAGAAGACGAAGAGACCGACGACATAGTCGCCGCCGATCAGGAAGGTGCCGAACGCCTCGATGACATGGCCCGCCGCCGCTTCGCCTTCATGGCCGTGCACCAGCACGACGCGGGTCGATGCGACGTTGAGGCCGAGGCGGAACAGCGTCGCGAACAGCAGCACGGTCGGAAAGGCGGAGAAGTCGAGCGGCTTCTGCGCGTTCAGCGCCACCATGAGCACCGCGATCGAGATCATGATGTTCATGACGAAGAAGATGTCGAGCATGAACGCCGGGATCGGCACGACCATCAGCAGGACGAGCAGCAGGATCGCGGCGGGCAGCGCCGACCCGCGCATCGCGGGCAACAGGCTCTTGGGATTGCTCAGGATCGCCTGCATCACGCGTTACCCAGATTGGCGAGGATCGAATAGGCGAGACGCGCCGATTCCGGGGTCGGGCGGTAAAGCGAGGCCATCTGCATCTGCGGCGTCGTCGCGTCGCCGCCGCGGCTGCGCACGACGTTCAGATTGGCCAGCGTGGTCGCCAGCCATGCCTCGTCATTACCCTGCGCCTCGTTGCCCATGATGACGTCGCCGTCGAAGCCGTTCATCAGCACCGCCGGCTGCATCCGGTTGACCGGAAAGCCGCCGAACGCATCGCCCATGTCGACGCCATCGCCGCCGCCGGCCTTCGCGCCGCGGTCCAGCTTGGTGGCCATCTTGTCATAGATTTCCGCGAGCGAGCGCGGCTGGCCGCCGGCGCCGTAGAAGATCGACCGGTTCGCACGGGCGGCGGCGGGGAACATGCCGGCGGCCGAACGATCGGGATTGCTCTGCATCGTGGTCAGGAACTGGCGCGCACCGCCCAGTCCGAGGAAATGCGCCATATACAGGTCGGTGCCGGTGGCGGAACGGCCCAGCGCATTCTCCAGCGCGGCCTTGTTGTCGGCGGCATGTTCGGCGGCCATCAGCGACGAAGCCTGCGGGTCGTTGCGCAGCTGCAGGATCGCGCGGCGCGTGCCCGGATCGGCGACATAGTAACGGCCGTTGCTGCCCTGGCGGATGCTGTCGGCGGCCCATGCCATGCCGTGTTCGGCGCCGTGCGCCTTCACCACGCCCAGCCAGCTCTGTTCGACGAACTGGTACAGGCCGGTCGCGGAGGACGTGCCCGCGCGGGCGTTGGTCTGCAGGCCGCTTTCGACCTGCGCCTGCCCCAGCAGGTAATTGAAATCGACACCGGTCCGCGCGCTCGCCTTCGCGATCGCGCTATGGACATAGGATCGGGCTTCTACCGGAACGACGCTCATCGGGCTGTACTTTGCTTCCCCTGTTCAGAAGGGAGCACAGCAAGCGGCGTGCCAGTTTGGGATCGGGTGCGCGGTCAGGCCACCACAAACGTCACCCCAGCGAAGGCTGGGGTCTCCCGGCGATAGCACGGGACGGAGCCGCCCGAGACCCCAGCCTGCGCTGGGGTGACGATCGAGGCGGAGGGCGCAGTACCTACCGATACGCCGCCGCAGCCATGCGCTGCGGGGGTGCCGGCAATTCCCGGCCGGTAGGCCGGCAATCCGCCGCCGGCCAGCTGGTCGATCCGCCGGCGGACATTCGCCGCCATCAGGTTGACGTAGATACGCGCGGTTTCGTTCAGCCGCTGCGCCTCGCGGGCCAGCGTCTCCAGCTCGGCGTCGAGCGGCAGGTCGTCATTGGCGGCGACCGCCTCGATACCCTGCAGCTTCATCGCGGTGGCGGTTTCCAGCGCGGTGACGTCGTTGGTCTGCAACGCCGCGATCTCGGCATGCAGGCTGTCGATGATCTGGATCAGCGCATCACGCCGGTTCATTGCTGTTCCAATCGAGTTTCAGGGCGATGAGCCGGTCGGCGATGGTGGCGGGGGACAGGGGGAAGCGTCCTTCGGAAATCGCCTTGCGGATCGTCGCGACCCGGTCGGTATCGACCGGCGGCGACGACGCCATCGCCTGTGCGGTGGTCCCGCCGGACAGCAGGGCGACGCCGCTCTTGGCCGCGCCCGCATCCTGCGGGGCCTGTGCCGTTTCCGTGCGTGCCTGCCCCTCGGTCCGCGCGACACCGCGCCCACCGATCGACGTAACCAGCCTTGATCCGACAGATTCCACCATGTCCCCGTCCTTCACGAACTGCTGACATGAGGAGAAACGGCGGCACCGGCGACTTCTTTAGCAAAAATTACTGAGGGGTTATTTTTTTGTGGGCACGGTGCAGAGCCGGCCCGGCCTCTGATCCGTCACGTCATCCCGGCGAAGGCTGGGATCTCCCGGTGATAGCGCGGGACAGGAGCCGCCAGAGGCCCCAGCCTTCGCTCGGGCGACGGTTCCGGGCAGATGGATCAAACGCCGCGCGCACGCTTAACCCGTAAAGCCCGGCAGCGCCGCTTGCCCCGATTCCAGCGCGATCGCCTGGATCGGCGGCTTGGCTGGATCGACCTTCACCATCAATCGCCCGCCCACCGGCGCGTCGCCCATCGCCACGCCGTCGCGGGTGATCGAGAAGCCGGGCGCGCCGGCTTCCACCATGATCGGGTCGCCGCGGCGGATGACGGGTTCGGGTTTGGCCGCCACGACCGCGACCGGCGCGGGCGCCGGGCGTTCGGGGGCGACGCGGGTCATCCGGCGGACAGGGACATAGACTTTCCACGCCGGCGCCATGCAGCTGATGACCACCGCATCCTGCCGGTCGGACAGCCATCCGAATTGCGGCATCGGGCAGCGCGCCAGCTTGAGGCGTGGATCGACCGGCATCTGCGCGCCGCCGTCCATGCCGATGCTGGCCCCGGTGAACTGCACCACCGCCTCGTCGAGCTGGGCGGTCGATTGAAAGCTCTGGGCGGCGGCGGGTGCCGCGACCAGCATCGTGGCGAGCAAGCTATAGCGGATCATTTCGTCTCTGCTCCATCGGCAGGGGCGGCAAGCGGCGCTTGCCGGTCGGCAACGGCTTGCCGCTCACCGGCAAAACCAAGATCGATGAATACGCCGCGTCCGCCGGTTCCGGGCGGGGCAAAGGCGATCTGTGCCGGCGTCGCGGCGCCTTCGCGCACCAGCAGCGCGGCGACGGCACGGGCGCGGTCGGTGGCGAGGATCGCGGCGCTGCCGGTCGTTGGGTCGACGTCCCCCGCGGTCTTCGGGCCATCGGTCCCGCCGGTCAGCGTGACGGCGATGCGCCGGTCGGCCGCCGCACCGCGTACGAACTCGACGCTGCTGGCGCTGGTCGCGGGCAGGGCGGCCGATCCCGGCGCAAAGCCGTCGATCACCGCACGGTCGACCGTCATCGGGATCGGTTCGGCATCGAAGCCGGCGCGGATGCCGGCGGTCAGCGCGCGTTTGTCGACGGCCTGCGCCGCCTGCAGGAACACGAAGAACCCGACCAGCAGCAGCGACAGGTCGGCAAGGGTGGTCAGCCATAAAGGACGACCGGGGGCGGGGTCGAAACGTCGGGTTCTCATTCTGCGGCCTCCCGGAATTGCGGACGCTCGCGCTTTGCGAGCGCGACCAGAGGCGCCTCGAAACGGGCACGTTCGAATGCTTCGGCACGCGCCAGACGGCGCAGCCGCCCGGCGATCGGCATGCCGACCAGCGCGGCCAGCACCGCGCCGTAGAGGGTGGACAGCAACGCGACGGCCATCGCCTGACCGATCGCCGCCGGATCGGTCATCGCCATGAACATCCGCACCAGCCCGACCAGCGTGCCGATCATGCCCAGCGCCGGCGCCAGTTCGGCGACCGCGGTCCACATATCGGCCGCCGCCAGATGGCGTTCGGCACGCGCGTCGTTGCGATGGCGCAGGGTCGCCGCCACGCCGTCCGGCCCGATGCCGTCGACGATCGCGGCGATCGCGTCGGCAATGTCGGGATCGGTGATCCGCGACCGGTCGAGCGTCATCACGCCGTGACGTTTGGCGATACGGCCGAGCGCGGCGATCTGGCCCAGCCCTTCCTCGGCGGAAAAGGGGCGGCGACCGATCGTGCCGAGCGCACGCAGCGCCCGGCCGAGATCGGCGGGCGGGGTGCGGATCAACAGCGCGAGCATGGTGCCACCGACCACGAAGGCGGCGGCGACCGGATCGGCATAGGGGGCGAGCATGGATGCGTCCATGCCCGCTTCCTTGCAAACACGGTGCCAGTTTTGCGGCGGCAAGGCTTTGCCGGGTGCGGTTGCCGCTTGCCGGCCCGGCAACGCGAAAGCGGCAATTCGGCCTTTGGTGGCGGGTTTCGCCGAAATTGGCACGCCCTTTGCTGTGTTTCCGTGTGACGCGCATCCGGCGCGCCGATTTGGGAACCGTCCGATGGCCGACAATGCTCTGTTCGGGATACACGGCGCCGCGCTGCAGGTGCGGGCGCAGCGCATGGGTATGCTCGCATCGAACATCGCCAATGCCTCGACGCCCGGCTTCAAGGCGAAGGACGTCGATTTCCGCGCGGCGCTGGCCGGGGCGGAGCAGGGCGGCAATGTCGATCGCTCGATCGACGGCAACACGCTCTATCGCCGGCCGCTACAGCCCTCGCTCGACGGCAATACCGTCGAACTGGTCACTGAACAGACCGCCTTCGCCGAAAACGCGGTCGCGTATCAGACGACGCTGGCGTTCCTGAACGGTCGCATTTCCACCATCACCCGCGCGCTGAAGGGGGAATAAGCCCATGCCCGCACCCATGAGCATCTTCGAAGTATCGGGCCGCGCCATGTCGGCGCAGCTGGTGCGGATGAACACCACCGCCTCGAACCTCGCCAATGCCGGCGCGGTCTCGACGACCGAGGCGGGCGCCTATCGCACGATGAAGCCGGTGTTCCGCACCAGCTTCGATGCGGCCAGCGGCCTCGCCACCGTCGACGCGGCGCAGGTCGTGACGGCGGGCGAGGCCCCGGCCAAGCGCCACGATCCCGGTAATCCCCTGGCCGATGCCGAGGGCAATGTGTGGGAAGCCGCCGTCGATGAACCGCGCGAGCTGGTCGACATGCTCGATGCCGCCCGCACCTATCAGAACAATGTCGAGGTGATGTCGACCGCCAAGTCGCTCATCACCGAAACGCTCCGCCTGGGACGCTGATCATGACCACCACCTCGATCCAGAACATTCCCACGGTACAGGCGGCGAAGGACGCCGCTGCCAAGGCGAAGCTCGGCCAGCGTTCGCTGGGGCAGGACGATTTCCTGCGCCTGATGACCGCGCAGCTCCAATATCAGGACCCGTTCAACCCGACCGACAATGGCCAGATGGTCGCGCAGATGGCGCAGATGTCGTCATTGTCGGGCATTACCGAAATGAGCTCGACCCTGAAGACGCTGTCCGCCCGCCTGGCGGGCAGCGGCACCAGCGACGCGGTGTCGTGGATCGGCAAGGCCGTGCTGACCGACAGCGCGACCGCCACCGCCGATACCAAGGGCAATGTCACCGGCGCCGTCGAACTCGACAAGGACGCCGCCCAGGTGAAGGTCGAAATCCGCGACGCCGAAGGCAACCTCGCCCGTGCCGTGTCGCTGGGCAGCCAGCCCGCCGGCATGGTCGATTACCAGTGGGACGGAAAGACCGAGGCGGGCACCGCCGCCGGCGCCGGCCCCTATACGATCAGCGTCGCCGCCACCGATGCCAGCGGACAGGTGGTGAAGGCCCGCAACCTCGCCTGGGCCGGGGTCTCCTCCGTCATGCCCAATGGCGGGAAACCGATGCTGACGCTGTCCGACGGTCAGCAGGTGCTGGCCGATACCGTTCGCAAGATCGCCTGAAATTCCAACCCTTTCATCTGAATTTTCGCAGGAGCAACTTCCATGTCCTTCTACACTTCGCTCTCCGGTCTGAAGGCTTCGCAGGTCGATATGGCGTCGATCTCGCACAACCTCGCCAACGTCGGCACCACCGGTTTCAAGAAGAGCCGCGCCGAATTCGCCGACGTGATCGCGTCCAACCTGTCGGTCGCACCGACGCAGATGGTCGGGTCGGGTACCGTGGTGAAGGGCAACCGCCAGCAGTTCGGCGAAGGCAATCTCGTCCAGTCGTCCTCGTCGCTCGACATCGCGATCGCTGGCGACGGCTTCTTCGCGCTGAAGCCAGATCCCACGAAGGACGGCCTGACTTTCACCCGCAACGGGTCGCTGCGCGTCGATTCGAACCAGTTCGTCACCGATGCGCAGGGCGCGCGGCTGCAGGTCTATCCGGTCGACGGATCGGGCAACGTCGTTTCGACCACCCGCGATTCGCTGGCCGATCTCGTGCTGTTCGAAACCTCGGGCAAGCCGACCGGCACCGAGGATGTGAAGCTCGGCCTCAACATGAACGCCCGCTCGGTCAAGCCGACGACCACCCCGTTCAACCGCTTCGATTCGACCAGCTATAACGAAGCGGTGACGACGACCGTCTATGACGGCGCCGGCAACCCGATGACCATGACCACCTATATGGTCCGCACCACCGCGCCGCAGGCGGACCCGACCGACCTGTCGAGCACCTGGGAAGCCTATAGCTTCGTCGGCGACAAGGCTATGGAAGTGGGCGGCACGCCCGCGACCGGCACGACGCCGGCGGTACCGGGGACGCAGGCGGTGACGATCACCTTCGACGCCACCGGCAAGTTCACCACGCCGGTCGCAACGACGTTCGACTCGTTCATGCCGGCCAGCGGCGTGGCGCAGCAGCAGATCAAGCTGACCTTCCCGACGACCACCGTCGCGACGACCAAGCCGTTCAAGCTGGAAACGCAGCAGCAGGACGGCGTCGCCGTCGGCCGGTTGCAGGGCGTGACGATCAACGAAAAGGGTATCGTCACCGCCAGCTATTCGAACGGCGATACCAAGGCGCTGGGTCAGGTCGCGATCGTCAACTTCTCGAACTCGGCCGGTCTCCGCCAGATGGGCAACAGCAACTGGCAGGCGACCGGCCTGTCGGGCGATCCCAGCTTCGCCAGCTCGGGCGAAAACGGCGCCGGCTCGCTGATGTCGGGCATGATCGAAGGATCGAACGTTGACATCACCGAGGAACTGGTCAGCCTGATCGCCGCTCAGCGCAACTTCCAGGCGAACTCGAAGGCGCTCGACACCTCGAACCAGATCACGCGGTCGATCCTCGATCTGCGGGCGTAATAAAGCTGTTCGAAAACGCGCTGAAAGGCGCGTTTTGAGGCGGCACCAGCCCGCTCCCCCACCCGGCCACCCACACGGTATCCTGATGGGTGGCCGGGTGGGGGAGCGGGCTGGTGCCGCAAAATGCGTCTCAACGCATTTTGCAACAGGACTAACGCATGAAACTGGCATGACCCTTGCTATGCAGCGAGGGTCATTCTTGGGAGGTTTCGATGGACCGGCTGGTCTATACCGCAATGTCGGGGTTGCGCGGCCATATGGCGTCGCAGGCGACGATCGCGAACAACATCGCGAACGCCTCGACCATCGGGTATCGCGCGGACAAGGTCGATTTCGAACAGTTGTTGCTAAAGGGAAAGAACGGCGAACTCGAATCCCGCTCGCCCTCTTCGGAGGAAGTGCGCGACATGGACCGCCGGGCGGGCGCGATCCTCGCCACCGGCCGGCCGCTCGACATCGCGATGGAGGGCGACAGCTGGATGGCGGTGCAGGGGCTGGACGGCACCGAAGCCTATACCCGCCGCGGCGACCTGCAGGTTTCTGCCGCCGGCACGCTGGAGACCGGCGATCGCTTGCCGGTCATGGGCGCCGCGGGACCGATCACCGTGCCGCCCTATCAGTCGATCTCCGTCACCGCCGATGGCCGCGTGATGATCGTGCCGCAGGGCGCGCCCGCCGGCAGCCCGGACCAGGAAATCGGCCAGATCAAGCTGGCGAGCACCGCCGGCAGCCAGACGGTCAAGGGCATCGACAATCTGCTGCATGTCCGCGGCGGCGGCGTCCTGCCCGGCGACATGACCGCCAAGGTGCGCTCGGGCGCGCTCGAACAATCGAACGTCAACATGACGCAGGCGCTGGTCGACATGATCGAGAACCAGCGGTCCTACGAAGTGCAGGCGGGCATGCTCAAGCAGGCGAAGGAGATGGATGAATCCTCCGCCAACCTGATGCGCGTCCAGAGTTAAGGGGAAGACACGATGGCCAATGCCGCACTCCATATCGCCCGCACCGGGCTGGACGCGCAGGACACGCGGATGCGTGTCATCTCGAACAACCTGGCGAACGTCAACACGACCGGGTTCAAGCGCGACCGCGCCTCGTTCGAGGCGCTGAGCTACCAGATCGTCACCGCGCAGGGCGCCGCCTCCACGCAGGAATCGCGCTATGCCACGGGCCTGAACCTCGGCACCGGTGTAAAGGTGCAGGGCACCGCCAGCATCCAGACGCAGGGGTCGCTGACCTCGACCGGCAACACGCTGGACGTGGCGCTGGAAGGCGACGGCTTTTTCCAGGTGCAGCTGCCCGGCGGCCAGCTCGGCTATACCCGCGCCGGTAATTTCAGCCGCTCGCCCGAAGGCATGCTGGTCACGACCGAAGGCTATCAGGTGATGCCCGGCATCACCCTGCCCGAAGGCGCGACCTCGATCACCATCGGCGGCGACGGCACGGTCAGCGCGACCATCCCGAACCAGACCGAAGCGACCCAGATCGGTCAGATCCAGGTGTCGACCTTCGCCAATTCGGCCGGGTTGCAGCCGATCGGCGACAATTTCCTGATCGAGACCGCGGCATCGGGTGCGGTGCAGACCGGGGTCGCCGGCCTCGATGGCCGCGCCCGCATCCGTCAGGGGATGCTGGAAGGATCGAACGTCAACGTCGTCGAGGAACTCGTCGACATGATCGAGACGCAACGCGCCTATGAGGTCAATTCGAAGATGATCTCGGCCACCGACGAAATGCTGAAATATGTCAACCAGAACATCTGACGCCGTGCGCGCTGTCGCGCTCGCCGCGGTCGTGCTGGCGGCAATGCCGGCAAATGCCCGCCCGCTGTTCGGCAGGAAATTGCCGCCCGAGGACTATACCGCATCGCGCCCCGCGCCGCCGATGACTCCGGTCGTCGCGACCGGCGCGATCTTTCAGGCGGATCAGGGCTATGCCGCGCTGTACGAAGGCTGGCGCGCCAAGAAGGTCGGCGACCCGCTGACCATCGTGCTGGTCGAACGCACCAGCGCCTCGAAGTCGGCCGGCTCGAAGCTCGACAGCACCGGCGGCTTCTCGATCACGCCGCCCTCGGTCGGGCCGCTGTCGTTCGACCCGAACATCGCCAAGGCGTCGGGCGGCCGCAACTTCAACGGCGGCGGTTCGGCGGACCAGACCAACGCGCTGTCGGGCGAATTGTCGGTGACCATCGCGGAAGTCTATCCCAACGGCACGATGCTGGTGCAGGGCCGCAAGCAGGTGACGCTCAATCGCGGCGACGAATTCGTCGCGATCAAGGGCATCGTCCGCATGGCCGATGTCGATGCCAACAACCGCGTGCCGTCGACCCGCGTCGCCGATGCCCGCATTTCCTACACCGGCAAGGGCGATGTCGCCCGTGCCAGCCGGCAGGGGTGGCTCAGCCGCTTCTTCCAGGTCGTCAGCCCGTTCTAGGACAGCCCATGCGCATCCTGCTCGCCATCCTCGCCGCCGTCTTCCTGATGGTCCAGCCCGCCGCTGCCGAACGGGTCAAGGACCTCGGCCGCTTCCAGGGCATCCGGTCCAACCAGCTGACCGGCTATGGCATCGTCGTCGGCCTGCCCGGCACCGGGGACGACAATCTCGAATATACCGTGCAGTCGGTGAAGGCGATCACGTCGCGCATGGGGCTGCAACTGCCGCAGGGGATCAATCCCGGCCTCAAGAACGCCGCCGTGGTGATGATCACCGCCGAACTGCCCGCCTTCGCCAAGCCCGGTCAGCGGATCGACGTCACCGTCGCCTCGATGGGCAAGGCCAAGTCGCTGCGCGGCGGCGCGCTGGTCATGACCCCGCTGCTGGGTGCAGATGGGCAGATCTATGCGATGGCGCAGGGCAATCTTGCGGTCGGCGGTCTGGGTGCCGAGGGTGCCGACGGGTCGAAGATCGTCGTCAACATTCCCTCGGCCGGCCGCATTCCGGACGGGGCGACGGTCGAACGCACCGTCGACACCGGCTTCGCCACCGCGCCGACGCTGACCTTCAACCTCGCGCAGGCCGATTTCACCACCGCGCAGAATGTCGCGGGTGCGATCAACCGCCGCTTCGGCGCCGGCACCGCGACCGCGATCGACGCGGTGTCGGTGGCGATGCGCGCCGCGCCGGGCGCCGACACCCGGTCGATGCTGATGAGCGAGGTCGAGAATCTCGCGGTCGAACCGGCCGAGACGGCGGCGCGCGTCATCGTCAACGCCCGGACCGGCACCGTGGTCATCAACTCGGCGGTGCGCGTGTCGCCCTCGGCGGTGACGCATGGCAAGCTGACCGTGAAGATCGACGAGAACCAGCGCATCAGTCAGCCGGCACCACTGAGCCAGGGGCAGACCGCTGTCGAACAGAAGAGCGGCGTGACGGTCGAGCAGGAGGTCAAGCCGATGTTCCTGCTGGCACCCGGCCCGAAGCTTGCCGACGTCGTGAAGGCGATCAACGCCATCGGCGCGTCGCCCGCCGATCTGGTCGCGATCCTCGAGGCGCTGAAGGAATCGGGCGCCCTCAAGGCCGAGCTGGTGGTCCTGTGAGCGTGATCGGCGCGACGACCGGCATCGGGGTCGACACCAGCCGCATCGGCAACGACAAGAATCTGAAGGCAGCAGGCGAGCGGTTCGAAGCGGTCTTCACCGGCATGATGCTGAAATCCATGCGGCAGGCAAAGCTGGCGGACGGCCTGTTCGAGAACAAGGCCGGCACCCAGTTCCGCGACATGTGGGACCAGAAGCTCGCCGAGAACATGGCCGTGACGACGCCGATGGGGATTGGCAAGGCGATGACCGAGTTTCTGGCGAAGGCAAACAAGGTTACCGAGGCGGATACCGTCAATTCGACGCAAGGCCCGCCGCAAGCTGCCGTTAACCCCTCTGAAGGGAAGAGCGGATGAGCGACCTGCTGTCGATCGGGGCGAGCGGCGTCAGGGCCTATCAGTCGGCGCTGACCACCACGTCGGATAACATCGCGAATGCCGGCACCCCCGGCTATGTGCGCCGCACGACCAGCCTGTCCGAGATCGGCGTCGGATCGTCGGTGCAGCTGACCGGCAGCGGCGTGACCGTTGCCGGCATCGCGCGTTCCGCCGATGCGTTCCGATCGGCCGATGTCCGGCAGACGACCTCCGACGTGTCGCGCAGCGATGGCGGCATCGTGTGGATGGAGCGGATCGAGGATGCGCTGGGCAGCCGGGCGCTGACCACGCGCATGACGTCGTTCTTCAACGCCGCGACCACGCTGTCGGCCGATCCGTCGGCCGATGCCCCCCGGCAGGCGATGATGGAGGAGGCCGAAAGCGTCGCCCAGTCCTTTTCGGGCACGATCAAGGCGCTGGACGACGCGTCGACCAATCTTGACGCGATGGCCGGCAATGTCGCGTCGAAGCTGACCAACAATGCCGCCGCACTCGCCCGGATCAACGACGGACTGGCACGGGTCGCCCGCGGATCGGTGGGCGAGGCGCAACTGCTCGACCAGCGCGACCGGATGCTCGACGAAATGAGCGAGCTGATCGACATCGACGTCCAGTTCGACCCGGTCGGCCGCGTCACCGTGCGCGCGGGCGGCGGCGATACCCCGCCGCTGGTCCATGGCATCCAGGCATCGACCATCCGCTTTGGACGGGACGAAAACAGCTATCTTCCGGTCTTTGCGGCGATGCGCGACGGCAAGGAAGTCCAGCTCGTCCCGCGCGGCGGAACGACCGCCGGCATGACCGACGGGGCGGCGCGCATCATGGAGATGCGCCGGAACGTCAATGATCTGGCGCGCGAGTTCGTCGATGGCGTGAACGGCGCGCTGGCCGCCGGTGAGGACGCCGATGGCAATACCGGGTCCGACAACAACCTGTTCCTGATCGACGCCAACGACCGCGTCACCCGCGCATTTACCGACCCGCGCAAGATCGCGGCGGCGACGGTCGGCAAGGGGCCGCGCGACAGTGGCAACCTGGCCGTGCTGGCCGAGGCGCGTCGCACCGGCGCATGGGAAACGAAGCTGGTCGCGCTGCAATCCAGCAACGGATCGGCACTGGCCGCACGCAAGACCGTGGCCGAGGCGCAAGGATCGATCCGCGACTCCGCGGTCGATGCGCGCGAAATGTCGGCCGGCGTCAATCTGGATCAGGAAGCGGTCAACCTGATGAAGTTCCAGCAGGCGTACCAGGCGTCGAGCCGCGTGATTCAGGTCGCGCGCGAAACGCTCGATGCGATTCTCGCGATCCGATAGGACGAGCCATGCAGATATCCACCGCCAGCTTCTACAACCGCTCCGCTGCACAGATGTCGCGGCTGAGCGCCGACCTGAACCGCTATACCAGCGAGATGGCGTCGAAGAAGCTGAACGTCGCATCGCAGGATTCGACCGCCTGGATGATGCTGGGCGGCATCAAGAAGGACGCGGCGGACGCGACCGCGTTCCGCGCCAACATCACCCTGTCGCGCGGGTTGCTGGCACAGGCCGATACGGCGCTCGGTAATGTCGACGACCGGCTGGTGCGCGTCCGCGAACTGGCGACCCGCGCCGGCACCGAAACGCTCAACGACGCCGATCGCACGTCGATCGCGACCGAACTGGGGCAGTTGCGCGAAGGGTTGATGGCGCTGGCCAATACCCGCGACGTGCGCGGTCATGCCATTTTCGGCGGCGTCGGCGACGTGGCCTTCGCCAAGGATGCCGACGGCGCGATCAAATATACCGGGATCGACGCGACCGGCGCGACGGTGGTCGATATCGACGCGACCGCCCGTATCCGCATCGGCGACGCCAGCGAAATCCAGGTCGGGATCGACGGCAGCCGCGTCTTTGGCGGCGCGACCGGCGCGACCGACATCTTCAAGCTGATCGACGATTTGAAGGCGGCGATGGAGATGCCGCTGACCGACGCCGCCGCCGCGGCTGCCGGCTCCACCGGGGCAGGGGGTACGGGCGGCACGGGGGGCACCGGAGGTACGGGGGGCACGGGTGGCACCGGAGGTACAGGCGGCACAGGGGGCACCGGCACGGCCGATCCCGCCACGACCGACCCGGCGACAGCCGTCCCGTTCGATCCGGACGCCGCACGCAGCAAATATACGCTGGCGATCAGCGCCGCGCTCGGCAAGCTCGATTCGGCCGAGGCGCAGGTCACGGCGGCGCGCGCCGCGAACGGTGCGCGCGCGGCGCGGCTGGAGATCGAATCGACCCAGCTGGAAACCGTCGGCATCGACCGCGAGGAAGCGCGCAGTTCGCTGGAGGATGTCGATATCGCGACGATGACGGTGCAGTTTCAGAAGACGCTGACCATCCTGAACGCGACGCAGGCGACCATCTCGAAGCTCGCGAACCTGTCGCTGTTCAACTACCTCAAGTGACCGTTTCGACCCGCCCGGCATGGAAATCGGCGCGCGGTAACGATTTCTCGACGTCTGTCGCGCAAAAGGGGGATCGTATGACGCACCGCGACCGGCGGGGCGCCATTTAGTAACCCAGGGGCAAGCGCCATATGTTTCCGGCCATCGGCTTCGTCGTCCTTATCGCCATGGTGTTCGGCGGGTTCGCCTTCACCGGCGGTTCGCTCGGTCCCGTGCTGCACGCCTTGCCGCACGAAATGCTTATCATCGGCGGGGCGGCGGTCGGGGCGCTGATCATCGGCAATTCGGGCCGCGAGCTGAAGGGCATGGGCAGCGGCTTCATGAAGGTGCTGAAAGGCCCGAAGTACAAGAAGCAGGATTATCTCGACGCGATCTTCCTGGTGTCGAAGCTGATGAAGATGCTGCGCGCCGAAGGGCCGATCGCGCTGGAGCCGCATGTCGAGGATCCGAAATCGTCGTCGGTGTTCAGCGAATATCCGCGGCTGATGAAGGACCATACGCTCGTCAACCTGATCGCCGATACGCTGCGCCTGATCGTCGTGTCGTCGGGCACGCTCGACGTCCACGCGGTCGAGGAGGTCATGGACAACGCCATCAAGACCCACCACCACGAGGAACAGGGTCCGCAGGCGACGCTGCAGGGGCTGGCCGACGCGCTGCCCGCGCTCGGCATCGTCGCCGCCGTGCTGGGCGTGGTGAAGACGATGGGATCGATCGACAAGCCGCCGTCGATCCTGGGCGGCATGATCGGGTCGGCGCTGGTCGGCACCTTCCTCGGCATTCTGCTGGCGTACGGTCTGGTCGGACCACTGGCGGGCCGGTTGCAGCAGGTGATCGACGCCGATGCCGCCATCTATCATGTGGTCAAGCAGATCATCATCGCCTCGCTCCACGGCCATCCGCAGCCGCTGGTGATCGAAGCGGCACGCTCGGGCATCGCCCATCACAACCAGCCGGGGTTCGCCGAAGTCTTCGACGGCCTGCGCGGACGCTGATCCATGGCGCGCGCACCGCACGGCAACAACCAGCCGCCCCCCGTCATCATCGTCAAGAAGATCATCGCCGAGGGCCATGGCGGCCATCATGGCGGTGCGTGGAAGGTCGCCTATGCCGATTTCGTGACGGCGATGATGGCGTTCTTCCTGCTGATGTGGCTGCTGGGCGCCACGACCGAGAAGCAGCGCAAGGGGCTGGCCGATTTCTTCGCACCGACCTTGGTCACGGTAAAGGCCGGTTCGGCCGGGTCGAACGGGCTGTTCGGCGGCGAATCGATCGTCGATCAGGACAGCTATCCCCACCGCGCGGCGCAGACCGGCACCCGCTCGCTCACCATTCCCGTCGACGCCAATGGCGGCGCGAAGGAAGGGGCGGGCGACAAGGGCCGGTTGAAGAACAAGTCCGAACTGACCGCTTCCGACAAGAAGGCGTTCGAACGGGTCAAGCGCGAACTGGCGAGGAAGCTGGCGACCAACGGCGAACTGCGCAAGCTGTCGCGCAACGTCCGCTTCGTGCCGACCCGCGACGGGGTGCGCATCGATCTGGTCGACAATGCCGATTATTCGATGTTCGCGCTGGGCACGACCGCGATGGCGCCCGAAGCGTCCAAGCTGATGACGCTGATCGCGCAGACGGTCCGCGACCTGCCCAATACGATCATGATCCGCGGCCATACCGACGCCGTCGCCTATGGCCGGCCGCAGGACATGAACAACTGGATGCTGTCGTCGGGCCGGGCGGAGGCGACGCGCCGCCGTCTTGCGATGGGCGGGGTGGGCGAACGCCGCTTCGAACGGATCGAGGGCGTGGCCGATCGCGAACCGATGATCGTCAAGGACCCGTACGACCCGCGCAACCGCCGCGTTGCGATCACGCTGCTCTATCAGGCGAACGAGGGCTTTGGCGGCGCGCGCATGGCGAGCATCGACAGTAGCCCCGCCGAACGCGCCGACGTGCCGCGCCCGGGCCGGGAAAATCCGGCGCATTGAGCGGGTCGACGGTGGCGCTCCCGTTCGTGCTGCGCAGGGGCTGACCAATCGTCGCCCCAGCGAAGGCTGGGGCCTCTCGCGGCTTCTGCGGCGCGCCATCGCCGGGCGATTCCAGCCTTCGCCGGAATGACGCCTGGCTCAGCTACGCCGGATCACACCGTCAGAAGAACAGCTTTCGGAAGGTCAGCCGCACGACCCGGCCATTGGGGTCGAGATAGCCCGGCTGATAGTTGATCGGCACCACGCCATCGGCGTCGGTCACCCGCTGGCGCGCATTGAACAGATTGTCGATGCCCAGGCTGATGCGCGACCCGCGCAGCCAGCGATTGCCCCGCACCAGCCCCGGCTGCTGCCCCAGATCTGCGAACAGGCGCAGGCCGACCGTGGCGAGGCTGCCGAAGTTCAGCCGCTGCGTCGCGCCCGCTGCGCCGCCATCGACCTCGGTCCCCGACTGCCAGTTGACGACCAGCCGCGATCCGATGCCGTCGCGGGTATATCCGCCGTTGAACTGGAGTTCGTGGCGCGGCTGGCCGCCGGTGTCGCTGATCGCCGAACCGTTCAGCAGGTCGAGTTCGGGCAGGCCGGGCCGGATCAGGATCGTGTTGGTCAGCGCGACCGTGTGATAGACGCTGGCCCAGATCCGACCGCCGCCGCCACCGCCGCCGCCGCGTCCACCGAAGCCACCGCCGCCGGGACCGCCGAAGCCGCGTCCGCCGCCCGGACCGCGACCCTCGCCACCCGGACCGCGCCCTTCACCGCGCGCGCCGCGTCCCTCGCCGGACGGGGGTGGCGGGGGCGCATCGCCCGGCGGCGGACCCTCGCCGCGCGGTGCGCCATTGGCCTCCGCCGCTTCGCGCGCCGCGCGTCGCTGTTCCATCCGCGCCTGGCGCATCGCCTCGAACTGGCGCGAGCGGGCGGTCGTTACCCGCTTCGAAAAATTGATGCCCCAGCGCAGCTGGCTGCTGTCGGCGCGCGCGAAGTTGATCGGGCGATTGTCGACGCGCAACAGCACGCCGTCGGCGTCGCGCACGAACCGGTCGGGGAACGCGGCCTGAATATCGGCGGTGATCGCGGGGAAACTCTGGATCGGATTGTCGATCCGGCTGTCGGTATAGTCGAACTGGAGCGACACATCGCGCTCGCTCCACGGCTTCAGGTTCAGGCCCAGCTTGATGACCCGGCTGTCGCTCGACACCAGATCGGGATTGCCGCCGCCGATGGTGGTGACGTCGACGGTCGTGCCGCGCACATAGTCGAAGGTCCGCACGAACGGCGTGGTGATCAGCGGGTTGCCCAGCTGCTGCTGCGTCGGCGCATTTTCTTCATGGCTGACCGAGGCGAGCAGGCGGATCGCCGTGATCGGTTGCCAGTTGATGCCATAGCCGAGCGTGGTGAGCGTGCCGAAGTCTGACAGCTGCTCGACCTCCGCATTGGCGTTGAGCGATAGCCGGCCGAGCGCCGAGAGCACCTCGCGCGACGCATTGGCGATCGGCAGGTCGATATTGGCGCGGATCGACCCGGTATCGCGGCCGAGACTGGTCGAATTGGCGACACCGGCACGCAGCGAATCGCTGGTGAAATCGGTCGTCGTCGCCGCCACGCGGATGCTGGTATTGGCGTCGCCCGCGGGCAGCGAAAAGGGCGATCCGGCGATCAGCGCGTTCAGCCCCGCCGCGCTCGACACCGATGTCGCGCGGTCGGCGGTGCGGATCAGATTGCCCAGATCGCCGAACGGACTGAACGCGCCGGCCGTCACCGCCGTCTGAATGTCGGACACGTCGACGCCGCGTTCGGTGCGGGTGTTGCTTTCGGTCCGGTCGTAATTGCCGTTCACCGTCCAGCGCCACCGGCCGATATCGCCATTCAGCGCCAGTGCGGCATTGGCGGTCGTCGTCTCGGCATTACGCATCAGCGGATCGGTATCGGCATAGCGCCGGACGATGACGTCGCTGGCAAAGGGGGGAAAAGCCGTGTTGCCCGGCAGCGTCAGCGAGACGCCGGGCAGGCCGAGCAGCGATTCCGTCCGGGTATGTTCGATCCGCGTGGTAACGGTCGCGGCGACATTGCCGAAGATGCTGCGCGCATAGACGCCGTTCGCGGAAAACCGGTCGACCGCGCCCGACAGGGTACGGAACGGCGTCGTGTCGGTAACGTTCGGATTGTTCGCGCCGGCCGCGAACCCGGCCAGCGTCGGCGTGCCGGTCGGCACCGCCGCGACGATGACCGGCGTACCGGCCAGCGCGCTGAGCGCCGGATCGATCGGCGCACCGCTGACCGTCGAGGTCACGTTGCCGGTCCGGTCGAACGGAATGCCGCTGGTGTTCGGGATGATCCCGCGTTCGCTTTCCAGCAGGTTCGACGTGGTCTCCGCTTGCAGGTTCAGGTTGAAGCGCTTGTCCTGATCGATGCGGACCAGACCGCCCTCGACCTCGAAATTGCTCGATCCGCCATCGGTCGGCGCGCCGCCCTGCAACTCGCCGGTATAGCTGCGAAAACGCGGGCGCAGGACGAAATTGATGACCTTCTGATCCGAGCGATAGCCATATTTGAGCGCGACTTCCTCGGGCAGGATGTCGACGCGCAGGATCGCTTCGGTCGGCAGGTCGCGGATTTCTTGGAAACCGGCCGATCGGCGACCGTTGACGAGGAAGATTGGCTGCCCGCCGCGGACCGACTGCAATTGCGGGGCGAGTTCGGTGACGAGTTCCGCGACCGAGCTGACGCCATAGGAGCGGATGTCGGCGGGGGAGAGCTGCAATTCGGGCTTGATGTCGCCGGGGACCGATCCGGGGGGCGCGCGGCCGGTGACGACGATCTCTTCCGCCTCGCTATCGGCATCGGTGCCGCCGGCACCACCCGATCCCGGTTCGATCGGTTCGGGCGCCTGGGTCTGGGCAGTGGTGGGGGTAGTCGGCGCATTCTGTGCCGCCAGTGCACCCGGGGCGGTTCCCAACGCCAGAATCAGTAACGTCCACCGCGCCATGCGCATTCCTTCCACACCCTGCCCGCCGTTTGCGGTAACAGGGCCACTACGGTCCAAATGTCGCACAACTATCGCGGCGGATGAAAATATCCGGGCGGATCAGCGCTTGAGCAGATAGTTCAGCCGGGCACCGGCGATCGGGCGGTCGCGGTCGTCCTGCCATGCGATGGCGGTGACGTTGGCGATCCGCCCGCCCAGCCGCGTCACCTCTCCGGCGGCGAAGGTCGTCCGCTCGCGCCCGCCGCGCATATAGTCGATGGTGACGTTGATCGGCTTGATGACCGTTTCCTCCTCACCCAGCGCGGCACGCAGCGCGGCCCAAGCCGCCATTTCCAGCATGCCGCCGATCGCGCCGCCATGCAGGAAACCCGGCCGGCCGAGCAGGTCCTGCGCGAAGTCCATCGTCACCAGCGGGCGCCCGTCGCCATCGGTGCCGAAGGTCAGGCCGAGCAGCTCGGCATAGGGCGAGACGGTCATGCGAACGAATCCAGCAGCATGAAGGTGCCCGCGACATGCGCCACCGGATCGTCGGGATCGCCGTCATGGGCGATGCCGCGCACGAACGCGACCTGCCGCGCGACGCGGTAGCATTCGCCGCGGCCCACCACCGTCCGCTCCGGCACGGCCGGTCGCAGATAATCGATCCGCAGGTCGAGCGTGGCATGGGGCAGGAACGCCCCGCGCTTCAGCCACACCCCGACGCTGGTCGCCATGTCCATCAGCGTCAGGATCGGTCCCGATGCCAGCACGCCGCGCGCCGGATCGCCGATCAGGTCGTGGCGGAACGGCAGCAGCAATTCGCACCAGTCCGGCCCATGCGCCTGATATTCGATGCCGAGGCGCGTGCCATGGCCGCCGATGCGCGCGGCGAAGAAACGGGCCGGATCGAAACCGGACGGAAGGACGGGGGCGGTCATTGCCCGTTCCATAGGGCGGAACGCCGCGGGAAGGGAAGCGGCCGATCATAACAGCCTTGTAACTATGGCCCCGGCCCCCTCCGCCATAGGGTCGCGGGCGCGGCGCTCGACCGTCGCGTCACGGGGGAAACGCACCATGCCGATCGTCACCATCCCGATTGCCGATATCGTCGAACTGGGAACGCAGGTCGCGACGACCGGCGCGATCCGCGCGGCGGAGGCATCGGGCGATCAGGTCTTCGAGTACATCATCGCCGTCGCGATGCTGGTGTACGAGATGTATCCGAACTGAGATGCCGGCGCCGATCGATGGCCGGTTGCGCGACGCGATCGCGGCGGCGCGGGTGCGTTCGCTCGCGGCGGGACGCGACTGGAACGACGATGCGGCGGTCCGGGCGGTAACCGCGCGCTTCGCCGATGTGACGACGCTGGCCGAGGGAGAGGCCGTTGCGCGCGCACTGATGGCGGATACCGGCTGGGTCGAGGCGCTGCTCGCCCCCTGGATCGCGCGGCTCAGCGACGATCCGCTGTTCGAACCGCCCTTCAAGAGCCAGCGCGATGCGTTGCGTACCGGCATGGTGCTGGCGGAGGCGCCGGCGGCTAGCGTGACGATGGCGGCGATCGACCACCTTTCCCCGGCGGCGCGAACCCTGCCCGATACCATCGTCGTCGGCGGGCGGGTGTCGTGGACGCGCTATCTGCGTGGCGGCGATGCCCGGCTGTGGCGGTGGCGGGCCGACCGGATCGACGATGGCTGGCATGGCGGGATCGCCGCGCCGGCACGTCCGCTGGCGGTGCAGCCGCTGGTCGACGGGACGGTCGCGCGGCTGGACGGGCGGAGCGATGCGATGCTGCTGCTCGGCCCGGCCGCACCGATCGTGTCGGTGACGATCACCCTGCGCCACGGGGCCGCGCCGTTCATGCGCGAATATGACCGGGCGGGCGGTGGCCTGGTTCGGGTGGCGACGCTGGACGATGGTGCGGCGCGCAGCACGATGCTGCTGACGCTGCTGCGCGAACTGGGGCAGGCCGACGCGGAGGTGTTCGACGCCCTGTCGCGCGATCCGGCTTTCTTCGTCCGCTGGGACGCGATGCGCGAATGGCTGGCCAGCGATGCGCGGGCGGCGTTGCCCCGGCTGCGCGCGATGACCGACGATCCGCACCCGGACGTCCGCGCGGCGGCACGGGCGATGCAGCCGGTGGTGGAAGCGCGGACGGGGCCGGCATGGCACGGGTGATCGACCCGGGCAGCGGCGATGCGATCGCCCTGGACGATCTGGTCGATCTGCTCGCCGCCGAACCGGTGGACGTGCGCGATGAGGAGGCGTTCGCCTCGCTCGGCCCGGTGCTCGCCCGGCTGGGGCGCAACCGGACGTTCCTCGGCGAACTGGCGCTGGCCGAACTCAAGCAACGGTGCCGGGGGCAGGTCGACGGCAATGCCTATGGCGCGCAGGTGCTGTTGCTGCGTCCGCCCGATGGCCGGTTCGTGCTGCGCGCCAATTTCTGGCCGGCGGAACAGGACCGCGCGCTCAGGGCCGGCGGGCGGGGAGCCTATTTCTACGACCTGCCGCACGACCATAATTTCCCGTTCCTGACGGTCGGCTATCACGGGCCGGGCTATTGGAGCGACGATTATCGCTACGACGTCGCCGCGATCGACGGCAGCGTCGGCGAAGCGGCGCGACTGCGCCATATCGGGCGCTCGCGGCTCGATCCGGGCAAGGTGCTGCTCTACCGGATGCGCGACGACGTGCATGTCCAGCTGCCGCCCGATGCGTTCTCGGTTTCGTTGAACATCCTCGGCTATGATGCCGCGCAACCCTGGCTCGACCAGTATCGCTTCGACATTCGCGGCAATAGCATCGCACAGGTGCTGACCTCGACCCCGGCCGAAGCGCTGGTGACGCTGGCGGTCGGCGCGGACCTGCCCGACGCGCTCGACCTCGCCGAAAGTTTCGCCGTGTGCCATCCGTGCGAGCGGATGCGGATCACCGCTCTCGACGCGCTGGTCCGGTCCGGACCCGATCCGCTAGCGATGCTGGAGCGTGCGGCGGACGACCCGTCTCGCCGGATCGCCACCCATGCCCGGCAGCTGCTGGCGCAGATCGATCCGGTTCGGACCCGGTTGCCGTAATCGCATGGCACCGGGCGGCTAAGGTGGCGGCGATGCAGGTCGTCGTCGCTCTCGATCCGGTTCCGGCGCTCGTCGTCCCGGCGCGGCGGCGTGGTATCTTGCTGCGCTCGCTGGCCGATGCGCCGCACGCCCCGGTCCGCCTCGCCCGCTGGCACCGGGGGGAGGGTTGTGCGCCCGGGCGCCTGCGCATGGTGCGCGCAGGCGAGCGGTCGGTGCGGGCGATGCTGCTGGTCGAGGATGCCGACGCGCTGGCCGCCGGGCTGGACGCGGGCGCCGACGATGCGGTGCTGGAACGCGCGCACCCGGTCGAGATCGTCGCGCGGATGCTGGCGCTGTTGCGGGATAGCCGCCGCGACGGCCTGCTGACGATCGGCGACCTGACCATCGACCGCGCCGCCCGCCGGGTATGGCGGGGCGGGGTGCCGCTGCACCTGTTGCCGCGCGAATATGCGGTGCTGCTGCATCTGGCCGACCATGCCGGCAGCACGGTGGCGCGCGAGGCGCTGTTGCGGGCGCTATGGGAGCGGGATTTCGATCCCGGCACCAATGTCGTGCAGGTCCAGATGTCGCGGCTGCGCGCCAAGCTGGACGCGGCCGGTCCGCCGATGCTCCACACCGATCGCGGACGCGGCTACCGGCTGGGCGATGGGCCATGGCAGCTATCGCCGGCCGCCGACGATCGATAGCATAGGTCCCGAAAAGAAACGGGATGGGGGTGCGCGATGACGCGGGTGACGATTTCGACGGTCGACGGCGTCGCCGAGGTGCGGCTGGCACGCGGCGACAAGATGAATGCGATCGACCCGGCAATGTTCGACGCGCTGATCGACGCGATCGACACGCTACGCAGGTCACCGGCGCGCTGCGTGGTGCTGTCGGGCGAGGGGCGGGCCTTTTGCGCCGGGCTGGACATGGCCAGCATGGCGGCGGGCGCGGCGGGGATCGATCTCGCAACGCGCACCAACGGCAGCGCCAATCGCGTGCAGCAGGTGGCGTGGGGCTGGCGGACGCTGCCCATGCCGGTGATCGCGGCGGTGCAGGGCCTCGCGTTCGGAGGCGGCATGCAGATCATGGCCGGTGCCGATGTGCGGATCGCTGCGCCCGACACCCGCTTCTCCATCCTCGAGGCGAAATGGGGGCTGGTCGCAGACATGGCCGGTTTCGCCCTGTGGCGCGAGGTGCGGGGCGACTGCTTACGCGAACTGGCCTTTTCCGCACGCGAGTTCACCGCGGAAGAGGCGATGCGCGCGGGGTTCGTCACGCGATTGGCCGATGACCCGCATGGTGCGGCGATGGTCCTCGCCCGCGCGATCGCTGCGCGCAGCCCGGATGCGGTCCGCGCGGCCAAGCGGATGGCGAACCTCGCCGACGAGGCCGACGCCGCCACGATCCTTGCCGCGGAGAGTGCCGAGCAACAGGCGTTGCTCGGCACGCGCAATCAGATGGAGGCGGTACGCGCCGGCATGGAGCGGCGCGCGCCGGAGTTCAGGGACTGATCCGATCCAATGCGTCGCCCCAGCGAAGGCTGGGGCTTCGCGCGGCTCTTGTCCCGCCCATGCAACCGAAGATCCCGGCCTTTGCCGGGATGACGTCCAGTCCGACCGGGCGGCTCAGATATCCTGCACCAGCCGCCCGTACAGTTCCGGCCGACGGTCGCGGAAGAAGCCGAACGCCGCACGGTGGCGCTTCACTTGGGTAAGGTCGAAGGTCGCGGTGATGACGCCTTCCTCCTCACGGTCGAGTTCGGCAACGATGTCGCCGCGCTCGTCGGTGATGAACGACGTGCCGTAGAAGGTCTGGCCATGTTCCACGCCGACGCGGTTGGCGGCGACGACCGGTACGACGTTCGACACGGCATGGCCGACCATCGCGCGGCGCCACAGCCGCGCGGTGTCGAGGCTGGTGTCGTGCGGTTCGCTGCCGATCGCGGTCGGGAAAAAAAGGACCTGCGCGCCCATCAGCATCAGCGCGCGCGCGGTTTCGGGATACCATTGGTCCCAGCAGATGCCGACGCCCAGCTTCGCCGGACCGTCCCACACCTTGAACCCGGTATTGCCGGGGCGGAAATAGAATTTTTCCTCATAGCCGGGGCCATCGGGGATATGGCTCTTGCGGTACACGCCCTGGATGCGGCCATCGGGGTCGATCATCGCCAGGCTGTTGTAATGATGCTGGCCGTCGAGTTCGAAGAAGCTGGTCGGGATGGCGATGTTCAACTCGCGCGCCAGTTCCTGCATCGCGCGCACCGCCTTGTGCTCAGCCACCGGCTTGGCGTTGGCGAACAGCCCTTCGTCCTCGATCCGGCAGAAATATTCGCCCTCGAACAGTTCGGGCGGCAGCACGACCTGTGCGCCCTTCGCCGCGGCTTCGCGGACGAGCGCCGAGACATTGGCGATGTTGCGGTCGATATCGGCGGTGAAGCCGAGCTGGAGCGCGGCAACGGTGATGTCGGTCATGGACGGTCCTATAGCGTGACGCCGAAACGGGCGGCGACGGGGATAGTGGCCGGATACAGCAGGATCGTGACACCGAAGCGGGCGCCGATCCCGTGCCCGGTCAGGAACATGGGATGCGGGGGCGGCAGATGCCAGACGCGCGCCGGCAACGCCGCCCGATCAGGCCGCCGGAATCTGCTGGCTGATGCAGTGGAAGCTGCCGCCGCCGGTCAGGATATGATCGGCGCGCAGCCCCACGACCTGATGGTCCGGAAAGATTTCGGCAAAGGCCGCGACCGCCGCCTCGTCGGTCCCGGTGCCATAGAGCGGCACGACCACCGCGGCATTGCCGATATAGAAGTTCATGTGGCTGCCCGGAATGATCTCTTCGTCCGGCGACAGCACGCGGCCGGGCGAGGGGACCAGCACGACCTCCACGCCGAACGCCTTCGCCCGGGCGGCGGCGTCCTGATAGATGCGCCAGTTGGGGTCGTTCTCCGCCGCTTCCGGGATCGCCAGCCGGTTGGGTCCGACGAAGCGGGCGAGATTGTCGACATGGCCGTCGGTATGGTCGTTGAGCAGCCCGTCGCCCAGCCACAGCACCCGGTCATAGCCGAGGTCCTCGCGCAGCCGCGTCTCGGCGGCTTCCCGGTCGAAATGATCGTTGCGGTTGGGGTTCAGCAGGCATTGTTCGGTGGTGACGACCAGCCCGGTGCCGTCGCCGTCCAGCGCGCCGCCCTCGACCACCCAGTCGTGATCGGCGGCCGGCAGTCCCCGTTCGCGCGCCAGCCGCAGCCCGATATCGTCGTCGCCGGGCAGGTCGTACTTGCCGCCCCAGCCATTGAAGCGGAACCGGTGCGCGGTGCCGTCGCCACCGACGATCGGGCCGGTATCGCGCAGCCAGATGTCGCCGAACGGCTCGACCACCACCTCGGCGAACGGTGCGCGCTGCCGAGCATCGTCGGCGGCTTCGAGATCGGCGGCGACCAGCAGCACCTGTTCGCCCCGGCCATCGGCATGGACGGCGCGGGCGAAGGCGACGACTTCGTCACGGGCGGGATCGAGGTCCTCCTGCCACAGTTCGGCATGGCTGGGATAGCCGATCCATACGGCGGCGTGGGTGGCCCATTCGGGTTTCGGCGCGGTCATGCGCGCGCAAATACTGGATCGCGGGCCGGAGGAAAAGGGGCGGGATCGTGCTGGTAGGACACCAGTCGTTCTCATCGCCCCCGCAAACCTTGCCCCGGCGGCGGCGATGCGCGATGGGGCGGCGAGAGCCTCCATCCGCCAGGAACCCGAGTCCCATGAAATTCTTCGTCGACACCGCCGATACCAACGACATCCGCGAACTGGCCGATACCGGCCTGCTCGATGGCGTCACCACCAACCCGTCGCTGATCCACAAGTCGGGGCGCGACTTCCTCGAAGTGGTCGCCGAAATCTGCTCGATCACGCCGGGGCCGGTGTCGGCCGAAGTGGTCGCGCTCGACCATGACGGGATGATGCGTGAGGCCGAAATCCTGCGCAAGATCGCCGACAATGTCGCGGTGAAGGTGCCGCTGACCATCGACGGCCTCAAGACCTGCAAGGCGCTGACCGACGATGGCACGATGGTCAACGTCACCCTGTGCTTTTCCGCCAATCAGGCGCTGCTGGCGGCCAAGGCCGGCGCGACCTTCGTCTCGCCGTTCGTCGGCCGGCACGACGATATCGGCTTCGACGGCATGGGGCTGATCAGCGACATCCGCCTGATCTACGACAATTACGATTTCGGCACCGAAATCCTCGTCGCCAGCGTCCGCCACCCGATCCATGTGCTCGAATCGGCCAAGCTGGGTGCCGACGTGATGACCGCGCCGCCGTCGGTCATCCGCGCGCTGGTCAAGCATCCGCTGACCGACAAGGGCATCGAAGGCTTCATGGACGATTGGGCCAAGTCGGGTCAGAAGATCGGTTGATCGCGCAAGGGGCTGTGTCGGAAGCGACGCAGCCCTTGTTGCAAACGTCGTCGCGGCGCACGCTGGTTCGATGCGCGGCTCTGGCTGCACGCTGCTACGGGGATATCCCAGCCTTTGCTGGGATGACGTCTGGTTCGGCTGAATGAATCCGGTTCTGGCTTTCGCCACCCATCTTTCCCGCGACCGTCGCCGCTCGGCGCACACCGTCCGGGCCTATGCTGCGACGGCCGAGCGGCTGACGGCGTTTCTGCAGGGCCATTGGGGCGGGGCGGTCGATGCCGCCGCGCTGCGTCGCATCGCCGCCGCCGACCTGCGCGCCTTTCTGGCCCATCGTCGCGAACAGGGACTCGGTAACGCCGCGGCTGCACGCGAATTGTCGGCGGTGCGGGCGTTCATCACCTTTGCCGGGGGGGAGGCACCGCCGTTGCGCGGGCCGCGTGTCGCGAAGAACGTCCCCCGGCCGATCTCCCCCGACGATGCCGTCGCGCTGGCCGAGGAGGTGGCCGATGCCGCCGCCGAACCGTGGATCGGCGCGCGCGACTGGGCGATCCTGCTGCTGCTCTATGGCGCGGGCCTGCGCATCGGCGAGGCGCTGTCGCTGACCGGTCGCGTGCTGCCGCTGGGCGAGACGCTGGTCGTGACCGGCAAGCGCGACAAGACGCGGATGGTTCCGCTGCTGCCGCCGGTCCGCGCGGCGGTGGAAGCCTATGTCGCGCAGAACCCGTGGGGCAGCGCGCGCGACGCACCGTTGTTCCGGGGGGCGAAGGGCGGGCCGCTCGACGCAGGCGTAGTGCGCAAGGCGGTGCGGACGGCGCGGGTCGCGCTGGGGCTGGGGGATCGCACCAGCCCGCATGCGCTGCGCCACAGCTTTGCGACGCACCTGCTGGGGCGGGGGGCGGATTTGCGTTCGCTGCAAGCGTTGCTGGGCCATGCCAGCCTGTCGTCGACGCAGATCTATACCGCGGTCGATGCGGCGCATTTGCTGGATGTGTATCGCAACGCGCATCCACGGGGGTAGGGCAATGCGGGCGACCTGACGTCTGCACCCATTACCACCGTCACCCCGGACTTGATCCGGGGTCCCGCTTCTTCTTCGATCGCGGTAAGAAAGCGGGACCCCGGGTCAAGCCCGGGGTGACGAAGGGGGAGAGTGGTGTGTGTCCTTCGACCGTAGCCCCAAAACACGAACGCCGCGCCGAACCTCAGTCCGACGCGGCGTTCGCCTGTAGCAGGGACCCGAAAGGCCGTTACCCGGCCTGTTCGGCGAGGATCGTCAGCCCCTTGGCGGTCACCTCGGCAAAGCCGCCGCGGATCGCGATGCGCTCCGCCTCGCCCTTTTCGGTGCGCTGGATCAGGACGTCGCCGTCGCGGATCGTCGACATGAACGGGGCATGGCCCTCCAGCACGCCGAAGTCGCCTTCGGTGCCCGGCACGGTGACCATATAGACCGATTCCGACCGCACCAGCTTTTCGGGGGTCACGAGTTCGAAGTGTAGCATATCGTTACCTTACTCCCTCTCCCCTTCAGGGGAGAGGGCCGGGGAGAGGGGCTGTCGGGAGAGGCGTCTCGCTGCCCCTCTCCCTAACCCTCTCCCCTGAAGGGGAGAGGGAACAGCGCTTTACGCGTCCTGCGCCATCTTCTGCGCCTTGGCGACGACTTCGTCGATGCCGCCGACCATGTAGAAGGCCGATTCCGGCAGATGGTCATACTCGCCCTCGACGACCGCCTTGAACGACTTCACCGTGTCTTCCAGCGCGACGAACTTGCCGCTGATGCCGGTGAAGACCTCCGCGACGTGGAACGGCTGGCTCAGGAACTTCTGGATCTTGCGGGCGCGGGCGACCGTCACCTTATCCTCTTCGCTCAGCTCGTCCATGCCGAGGATGGCGATGATGTCCTGCAGCGACTTGTAGCGCTGGAGCAGCGACTGCACCGCGCGCGCCGTGTCGTAATGCTCCTGGCCGACCGTGCGCGGCTCCAGAACGCGGCTGGTCGAATCGAGCGGATCCACCGCCGGATAGATGCCGAGTTCCGAGATCGCGCGGTTGAGCACGGTCGTCGCGTCCAAGTGGGCGAACGAGGTCGCCGGCGCCGGATCGGTCAAATCGTCGGCGGGGACGTAGATCGCCTGCACCGAGGTGATCGACCCCTTGTTGGTCGAGGTGATGCGCTCCTGCAGCGCGCCCATGTCGGTCGACAGCGTCGGCTGATAGCCCACCGCCGACGGGATGCGGCCCAGCAGCGCCGACACTTCCGAACCCGCCTGGGTGAAGCGGAAGATGTTGTCGACGAAGAACAGCACGTCCTGCCCTTCGACGTCGCGGAAATATTCGGCGATCGTCAGGCCCGACAGCGCGACGCGGGCACGGGCGCCCGGCGGCTCGTTCATCTGGCCGTACACCAGCGCGACCTTCGACCCCTCGCTGGTCGGATTGCCCTCGGCATCCTTGGCGATGACGCCCGCGTCGAGGAATTCGTGGTACAGGTCGTTGCCCTCGCGGGTACGTTCACCGACGCCCGCGAACACCGACGTGCCGCCATGGCCCTTCGCGATGTTGTTGATCAGTTCCTGGATCAGCACGGTCTTGCCGACGCCCGCGCCGCCGAACAGGCCGATCTTGCCGCCCTTCGCATAGGGGGCGAGCAGGTCGATGACCTTGATGCCGGTGACGAGGATCGCGCTCTCGGTCGACTGGTCGACGAATTCGGGTGCCTTGGCATGGATCGGGGCGGTGGTTTCCGCGCCGACCGGACCGCGCTCGTCGATCGGCTCGCCGACGACGTTCAGAATGCGACCGAGCGTCTTCGGGCCGACCGGAACGCGAATCTGCGATCCGGTGTCCTTGACCGACTGACCACGGGTCAGGCCTTCGGTCGCGTCCATCGCGATCGTGCGGACGGTGTTCTCGCCCAGATGCTGCGCGACTTCGAGGACCAGCCGGTTGCCGTTATTGTCGGTTTCGAGCGCCGACAGGATGGCGGGCAGTTCGCCGTCGAACGTCACGTCGACGACCGCGCCGATCACCTGGCTGATGCGGCCGGTATTGTTGGTGCTGCCCTGCGGGGCGTAGGTGTCTGCGGCGGTTGCCATTACGGGTTCCTCGGGTGGCTGTCCCCGGCTTGGCGGCCGGGACGGGTAAAGGTCACGACCAGACGGCGGCCGCCGTCGATCGGTTCACGGGTAATCTTGTACTCCGCGCCGGGCAGGGGGCCCGATGCGGGACTTTCGGTGCGGATCGCCTGTTCGACGACATCCTGCCCCGGCAGCGCCATCGATGCCAGCGGCCGGTTCACCCAGCGGATGAACTGGTCCTTGGCGAACGGGCTGGAATCGAGGTTCACGATGTCGAGCGCGAACCGCAACTCGCCGATCCGCTGCGCATCGCCGGTCGCCGTCAGGTTGGCGGTGTTCACCGGCTTGATCGACGGATCGGCCATCGGCGTCGGCATCGCCTTCGCGACGAAGGCGCCGCCCTCCGGCGCATAGGCCGACAGGCGGAAGCCCATGCCGTTCAGCAGCTCGATCGTGCGCGGCGCATCGCCCAGCACGGTCGCCCAGCCGCCGGTGACGAACGGCGTCGGCGTCGCGCGTGGCTTGTCCGCCGCCTTGTCGGCAGCAGGCTGACCGCAGCCGGCCAGCGTGGCGACGAGCGCCAGCAGGACGGCGGCGCGGATCACAGCGCTTCGGCGCCCGAGATGATCTCGACCAGCTCGGTCGTGATCGCGGCCTGACGCGTGCGGTTGTACTCGATGGTCAGGCGGTTGATGAGGTCGCCGGCATTGCGCGTGGCATTGTCCATCGCCGTCATCTTCGACCCCTGCTCCGACGCCGCATTCTCGCGGATCGCACGGTAGATCTGCACCGCGATGTTGGTCGGCAGCAGGCTGTCGAGGATCGCTTCCTCGCTCGGCTCATATTCCACCACGGCGTCGGCCGCGGGGGCCTTGGTCGCATCGGGAATCTTGACCGGGATCAGCTGCTGCTCGGTCGGTTCCTGCGTCAGCACGGTCTTGAACGTGGCGTAGAACAGGTGCGCGACGTCGAACTCGCCCGCTTCGTAGCGGCGGATCAGGTCGTCGGCATAGCCCTTGGCATCGGCGAAGGTCAGCTTGCCCAGATCGCCCGGCTCGACCGCATGGACGAACCCGTCACGGAACTGGCGCGCCAACACCGCGCGACCCTTGCGGCCGATGGTCAGGAACCTGACGGTCTTGCCCTGGGCCTGCAGCTCGAGGGCGCGGCGGCGGGCCAGACGCGCGATGTTCGAATTGAACGCGCCGGCCAGCCCCTTGTCCGACGTCGCGACGACGAACAGGTGGACCTGATCGCGGCCGGTGCCGGCGAGAAGCGGCGAGCTGCCCTCGGTGATCTGCGCGGTGCTCGCCAGGCTGGCGACGACCTGCTCGACCCGCTGGGCATAGGGGCGACCGGCCTCGGCCGCCTCCTGCGCACGGCGCAGCTTGGCGGCGGCGACCATCTTCATCGCCTTGGTGATCTTCTGCGTCGACTTCACCGAGCCGATGCGCAGTTTCAGGGCCTTGAGTGACGCCATCTTCTTCTTCCTGCTCCCTCTCTCCGCTTGCGGGGAGAGGGTCGGGGAGAGGGGGCTTCGTTACCGAACGGCCCGCGCTTTCCCCTCTCCCAACCCTCTCCCCTGAAGGGGATAGGGTTAGTGACTTTACGCGAAGGTCTTCGCGAACTGGTCGAGCGCGGCCTTCAGCCCCGACTTCGCCTCGTCGCCCAGATCCTTGGTGTCGCGGATCTTGGCCAGCACCTGCGGGTGGTTCGCCTTGAGGTCCGACAGCATCGCCTGTTCGTAGCGGACGACGTCGTTCACCGGCACGGTGTCGAGATAGCCCTGCGTGCCGGCGAAGATCGACGCGACCTGCTCCTCGAACGGCATCGGCGAGAACTGGGCCTGCTTGAGCAGCTCGGTCAGACGCGCACCGCGGTTCAGCAGCTTCTGCGTCGACGCGTCGAGGTCCGACCCGAACTGCGCGAAGGCGGCCATTTCGCGATACTGGGCCAGCTCCAGCTTGATCGAGCCGGCGACCTTCTTCATCGCCTTGGTCTGCGCAGCCGAACCGACGCGGCTGACCGACAGGCCGACGTTGATCGCGGGGCGGATGCCCGCGAAGAACAGGTCGGTTTCGAGGAAGATCTGACCGTCGGTGATCGAGATCACGTTGGTCGGGATGTAGGCCGACACGTCGCCCGCCTGGGTTTCGATGATCGGCAGCGCGGTCAGCGATCCGCCGCCATTGGCGTCCGACATCTTGGCGGCGCGCTCCAGCAGGCGGCTGTGCAGATAGAACACGTCGCCCGGATAGGCTTCGCGGCCCGGCGGACGGCGCAGCAGCAGCGACATCTGGCGATAGGCGACCGCCTGCTTCGACAGATCGTCGAACACGATCAGGCCGTGCATGCCGTTGTCGCGGAAATATTCGCCCATCGCGGTGCCGGTGTACGGCGCGAGATACTGGAGCGGGGCGGGGTCCGACGCGGTCGCGGCGACCACGATCGAATATTCCATCGCGCCGTTTTCCTCGAGCGTGCGCACCAGCTGGGCGACGGTCGAGCGCTTCTGGCCGACGGCGACATAGACGCAGTAGAGCTTCTTGCTCTCGTCATCGCCCGCATTCGCGGTCTTCTGGTTGATGAAGGTGTCGATCGCGACTGCCGACTTGCCGGTCTGGCGATCGCCGATGATCAGTTCGCGCTGGCCACGGCCGACGGGGACGAGGGCGTCGATCGCCTTCAGGCCCGACTGCATCGGCTCGCTGACCGACTGGCGCGGGATGATGCCCGGTGCCTTCACGTCGACGCGCGCGCGCTGTTCCGACACGATCGGACCCTTGCCGTCGATCGGGTTGCCCAGACCATCGACCACGCGACCCAGCAGGCCCTTGCCGACGGGAACGTCGACGATGGTGCCGGTGCGCTTGACGGTGTCGCCTTCCTTGATCGACGAGTCCGACCCGAAGATCACGACGCCGACATTGTCGGCTTCGAGGTTCAGCGCCATGCCCTGGATGCCGCCGCCGAACTCGACCATTTCGCCCGCCTGGACGTTGTCGAGCCCGTGGATGCGGGCGATGCCGTCACCGACCGACAGCACCTGGCCGACTTCCGAAACCTGCGCTTCGGTGCCGAAATTGGCGATCTGGTCGCGGATGACCTTCGAGATTTCTGCGGCGCGGATATCCATGTTCAGCCTTTCATCGCGTGCGCGAGCGTGTTCAGTCGGGTCTTGATCGAGCTATCGATCATCTGGCTGCCGATCTTCACGACCAGTCCGCCAAGGAGAGAGGGGTCGACCTTCAGGTCGATCGCGACCTCGCGGCCGACGCGGTGACGCAGCTGCTGCTTGAGCGCGTCGACCTGGGCATCGTCCAGCGGGTGGGCCGAGACGACTTCCGCATTGGTCTCGCCCCGCGAACGGGCGGCGAGGTCGCGAAAGGCGCGGATGATCGCGGGCAGGTCGCCGAGACGACGATTCTGCGCCAGCACGCCGAGGAAATTGGCGGTGAGCGGGTCGAGGCCCAGCACCGGTACCAAAGCGGCGATGGCGCGGGCGGCGTCGTCGCGGCCGACCAGCGGGCTTTTGACCAGTGCCGAAAGATCGGCCGATTCGGTCATCGCGGCCGACACCGTCTTCAGGCTCGATTCGACGGCCGTCAGCTGGCCCTGCTGCCGGGCGAGGTCAAACAGCGCGGTCGCATAGCGGCCGCCCAGGCTCGCCTGGATCGTACCGCCGCCACCAGTAGTTCCGCCGGATGTCTCCACGCGCGCGTCCTTGTCAGGGGTCAACTTCAAAATCCCATGCAGATAAGGGGGCCGCCATTCCAACCGCCGTCGCGAACCAAGTCGCGCCGCTGACCGGCCCATGCGCCCCCGATGGGTCGTGGGGCCGCTAGCATCGGTGTCACGATTTCGCAAGCTTTGTGGGACGCGAAGTCGTGCGATCTGATTCGCGGGCAAGCTGAACCGGGGATTATCGGGCCGGTCCGGAGAAGAAAGTCTGGTTCACGCGAAGGCGCGGAGACGCGAAGGGGTTGCGTTCCGGGCCACGGCCCTTGCGATCGGGAGACCTGTCGTTCGGTTGCAGCGGCAGGGTTTGATCCAACCTAACAACAATCGTCATTCCGGCGGAGGCCGGAATCTTCCAGTTGCAGTACGCTGCAGGAGCCGCGAGAGACCCCAGCCTTCGCTGGGGTGACGTTTGGAGACGGACCTTCGGCCCGGAACGCAACCCCTTCGCGTGAAAACCGCTGCTTCTACTTCGCCGCCGTACAGCGATAGACCAGCCGCTCGTTGACCTGCGAAGGCAGCGCGGTGCGAATCGCCGATTGCTGCGTCGCCAGCGCCGCGCGCCCGCCGGTGTCGGCGGCGCATGCCTTTTGCTGGACCTGCCCGCGCAGCGACCGCGCGCGCTCCATCGCATCGGCCGACAGCAGGTAGCGGCTGTTGGTATAGCTGCCGCTCACCGGATCGAAACGCAGCACCGACACCGTCGCATCCTCGTTCGGCACGAGGATGCGTTCCCATCCGCCCCCCGGCGCCTCGGCATATTGGGTGCGGCCGTTCATGCAGCCGTCCGCGCGCCAGTCGAAGCGGACGGTTTCGACCGGCGACATGATGATCCGGCTGCGTTCGGGCACCAGCGTGCATTGCAGCGCACCCGATAGCGGCGTCGCGCGGGTCGCGGCGGTGCTGCCCGATTCGTCGGCGGCGGCGACCGATTCGGGATCGAAATCGGGCCGCAGCACGAAGGTCGCGACCGCCGCGACGAAGAACACGCCGCCCGCGATCGCCGCCAGCCGCGCCTGCCGCTTCTGCTTCTTCAACCGCCGCGTCGTCAGCAGCCCGGCATAGCCGACCGCCAGCACCGACAGCGCGAGCAGCACCGCCGCGATGGCGATCATGTTCTCGCGCGTCTCTGCATTGTCGGCACGTGCCTTTTCCAGCGCCGTCTCGCGGTCGTCGCGGGCGCGTTCGGCGGCGGCACGGGCGCGCTCGCGATCCTCGACGCTCTGCCGTTCGGCATCGGCCCGGTCGCGCGCATCGGCATCGGCCAGCGTCAGGCAGGGGGGTGGTGATGGTCGACACGGGCTGGCTCGCCTCGCGCAGGAACGCGATCAGTTCGGCATCGGATATGGCGAAGGCGAAGCTCGCATCGCCCTCCTCGCCACGGGTCAGCGCCGAATTGACGCCCAGCACCCGGCCGCACCGGTCGAGCAGCGGCCCGCCCGAATTGCCGCGCGCGATGCTGGCGGTGTGGACCAGTACGGCGGTCCCCTCCAGCGTGCGGTTGCCCGACATCACGCCCTGCGACCGCACCGGCGCGGTCGGCGTCACGAAGTCGTCGGCCGATCGCGCGGTGGCGAGGTCGACATTGCCCGGATAGCCGAGCGCGATCAGCGGATCGCTCTCCCCCAGCGGGCCGGTATAGAGGGTGAGCGGGGGCAGGCGCACGCCGCCGACCTCGATCAGCGCGAGGTCGCGCGACTTGTCGATCCGCAGCACGCGCCCTTCGAACGACTTGTCGCCCTCCGACGGGACCACGCCGACGACCGCTTCGCCGGGATAGCGTTCCATGAGTTCGACGACATGCGCGTTGGTGACGATCCGGCCGGGCGCGATGGCGAAGCCGGTGCCGTGTTCGACATCGACCATCTCGCCATCGACCGTCGCGATCACGACGACCCGCACCACCCCGCGCGCCGCCGCCGACACATCGTCGGCCCGCGCCGGCGCGGACAGCACCAGCAGCGCGGCGAGCGTGGCCAGCCAGCAGGTCAGCAATCGCATGATCGGCATTCCGTCTTTCCCCATGACCGCCGCCGTTTCGGGCAAAGCGGCGCGCGGGGCAAGGGGGGTATGGGCAGCGCGCACCTACTCCCCTTGCGTCACCCCGGGCTTGACCCGGGGTCCCGCTTACTTTCCGCGGCCGAAGAAGAAGCGGGACCCCGGATCAAGTCCGGGGTGACGATGGTGGTTGAGGAGAGGCTGCCTTAAACGAAACTATACGGGTCGACGTCCACCGCCACCCGGACCTTGGTCCCCCATTCGACCCCGTCCAGCCAGTCGCGGATGACGTCCTGCACGTCGAGGCTGCGGGTCGCATGGACCAGCAGGCGGAAGCGGTGGCGTCCGCGCAGCATCGCCAGCGGCGCGGGGGCGGGGCCATAGACGTGGCAGCCATCGACCTGCGGCGCGGCGCGGCCGATCGCGCGGGCGGTCGCCTCCGCCGCGCTTTTGTCCTCCGACGACACGATGATCGCGGCATAGCGGCCGAAGGGGGGCACCCCGGCATCCGCCCGCGCCTCGGTCTCCGCCGCATAGAAGCTGTCGGCATCGCCCGAGATCAGCGCCTGCATGACCGGCGCATTGGGCTGGGTCGTCTGGATATAGACATGGCCGGGCTTGGTCCCGCGCCCCGCGCGCCCCGCCACCTGCGCGATCTGCTGAAAGGTGCGCTCGGACGCGCGCAGGTCGCCGCCCTGCAGCCCCAGATCGGCGTCGATCACCCCGACACAGGTCAGGTCGGGAAAGTGATAGCCCTTGGTCACCAGCTGCGTGCCGACCACGATGTCGATGTCGCCCGCCTCCATCCGCCCGACGAACTCCGCCGCCTTGGCCGGGGACCAGATGGTGTCGGAGGTGACGATGGCGATCTTCGCGGTCGGCCACAGGGCCGCCGCCTCGTCGGCGATGCGTTCGACACCGGGGCCGCAGGCGACCAGCGCGTCCTCCGCCTGACATTCGGGGCAGGCGCGCGGCGTCGGGATGACATGGCCGCAATGATGGCACGACAGCCGGTGGATCAGCCGGTGCTCGACCATCCACGCCGTGCAATTGGGACATTGAAAGCGATGCCCGCACGACCGGCACAAAGTCAGCGGTGCATAGCCGCGCCGGTTGAGGAACAGCAGCGCCTGTTCCCCTCGCGCCAGCGTCTCGTCGATCGCCTTGACCAGCGGCGCCGCGATCCAGCGGCCGCGTTCGGGGGGCTGTTCGATCAGGTCGATCGCCTCGATCGTCGGCAACTGCGCCTTGCCGTAGCGGCCGGGCAGCTTCACCTCGGTATAGCGGCCCTGCACCACCTGTTGCCGCGTTTCGATCGCCGGGGTCGCGCTGGCGAGGATCACCGGGCATTTCTCGAACAGCCCGCGCATCACCGCCACGTCGCGGGCGTGGTAATGCACCCCCTCTTCCTGCTTGAAGCTGGTCTCGTGCGCCTCGTCGACGACGATCAGGCCGAGATCGGCATAGGGCAGGAACAGCGCCGAACGCGCCCCCACCACGACCTTCGCCTGGCCGCTGGCGATCGCCCGCCACGCGCGGCGGCGCTGGGTCGAGCGCAGGTCGCTGTGCCACGGCACCGGCTCGCAGCCGAAGCGCGCGGTGAAGCGCTTGAGGAACGGTTCGGTCAGCGCGATTTCGGGCAGCAGCACCAGCACCTGCCGGTCCTGCCGGATCGCCGCCGCCACCGCTTCGAAATACACCTCGGTCTTGCCCGATCCGGTGACGCCGTCGAGCAGGAAGGGGTGGAACGCATGGGCGTCGACCGCGTGCGTCAGCCGGTCGGCCGCCGTCTGCTGATCGTTGGACAGCGCGGGCTGGTGGTGGCCGGGATCGGGGCTGGGGTAGGGCTGGTCGATATCGACCGACACCGCCTCGATCGCGCCCAATTTTACCAGCCCCCGGATCACCGCGTCCGACACGTCGGCGATCGCCGCCAACTCGCGCACCAGCCCGCGCCGTTCGCCGATCCGCTCCAATGCCTGTTCGCGCTGCGCGGTCATCCGGTCGGGCACCACGCCGGTCGCGCGATATTCGATGGCGAGCTTGGCCCCCTCCAGCGCCGAGGTGGAGGCAAGGCACATGCGCAGCACCGATGCCGGCGCGGCGAGATAATAGCCTGCGGTCCATTCGACCAACCGGCGCAACGGCGCGGCGATCGGCGGCACTTCGGCGACCGCCAGCAGCGGGCGCAGGCGATTGTCGCCGACCTCCTCCGCCGCCAGCCGCTCGGCGTCCCATACGACGCCCAGCAACTGCCGGGGGCCGAGCGGGGCGGTGACGATCGAGCCGGGTTCCACCGTCATGCCATGCGGCACGCGGTAGTCGAGCGGCCCGAGCGCGGCATTGAGCAAAAGGACGCGGGCGCGGGACATGGGGCGTAGATAGGGAGGGTTGGGACGGAATGGAATTCACCGCCCCTTCGCCATCCCCGCCTGCGCGGGGACGACGACGGTCAGAATTACAGCGCCAGTCGCGCCGTCACGCGGATGTCGCGCCCGGCCAGCGGTGCATAATCCTTCAGGAAGCTGGCATGGCGGCGTGCCTCCACGTCGAAGATATTGTTCGCCGACACCATCAGCGTCGTCTTGCTGTCGCGCCCGAACGGCCGCAGCGATACCGAGGCGTTGACCATGGTATAGTCCGGGGTCGTCGTTTCCAGCTCGGCGACGCGGTCCTGGGCGGTCACATGCTCGACCTCGCCACGCACCTGCACCAGCCGGCCCTGCGCCTCGACGCCGCCCAGCACGCGCAGCGGCGGGATGCGCGGGGCGGGGCCGCGATCGACGATCGTCGCGCGGGTATAATCGGCCAGCCCGTCGATGTTGATCGCCGTCGCACCGAACGTCGCGACGCGCGCCGACGCCTCCGCCTCGAAGCCCCACAGCCGGGCATCGGCCTGGCTGTACTGGAACACCGGCAGGTCGTCCTCGACGTCACCGGTGGGGTTTTCGTAGATGAAGTTGCGGAACCAGTTGTGATAGGCCGACAGGCCGAAGCTGTAGCCGTCGCCCGACCCCTTCAGCGTCGCTTCGATCCCATCGCTGATTTCCTTGGCGAAGGCGGGGTTGCCGACCTCGAACGCCTGCGTGCCGGCATGCGGGCCGTTGGCGAACAGTTCCTCGGCCGACGGCGCGCGTTCGGTATGGCTGGCGTTGACGCCGAAACGGACATTGGCGGCCAGCCCGACGCTACCACCGATCGAGCCGGAGAAGCTGTCGAAGCTGCGGCGGATATCGTCGTTGCCGAGCAGCTCGTCGGCCGCCGCACGGGCGACGGTGAATTCGTACCGGCCCCCGGCTTCCGCGCGGAACGCGCCCATGTCGAACGACTGGAGCGTGAACAGGCCGAACTGCTGCGTCTCGTTGCGCGGCACGAACTTTTCCTCACCCTGCACGTCGAAGTCGCGGATGAACATCTGTCCGCCGACCGCGCCGCGCCAGCCGCCCCGCGCCGCCTGCACCAGTTCGAGCCGCGCCTCGACGCTCTGGTTGAAGAAGCTGGTGCCGATCTCGCCGGTATCCTCGATCTCGTCATGGCGGTAATCGGCGAAGCCGGCGCGCAGGCGGATCTTTTCGAGGACGTTGCCACCCGTCTCCACCTCGCCGCGCATGTCGGCGCGCGTCTGCTGGACGTGCAGCGTCACCTCCTCCGCCTCGCCTCCGTCGAGCGCATAGCGCACCGGCACCCCGTAGCGATTGTCGAGATGGCTGACCGAGAAGCCGAGATTGCCGGTATCGGTCACGACCGCCGCGCCGCCGGCCACTTCCCACATTTCCGACTGCGAATTGGGCAGCTTGCCGCGCAGGTCGGCGAGGTCGCGGATTTCGGGATCGGCGCTCGCCGCCGCCTGTGCGCGCAACGGGCGCGACAGGATATAGCCGCCGGTGTCGAGGTCGTCGGTCTTGCCGTACGTCCCGTCGAGGTGGAACACGATCCTGTCGGTCACCGGCACGTCGACCGCCGCCGATCCGGTACGTTCGTTCGCGGCCGAGCCATAGGTCGCGATGGCGTCGACATGGATCGGTTCGTCCGGCACGCGGCGCGGGATGCGGCTGTCGATGACGTTGACCACGCCGCCGATCGCCGACGACCCGAACAGCAGCGCGGAGGGACCGCGCAACACTTCGATCCGGTCGGCGGTCAGCGGGTTGATCGCGACCGCATGGTCGACCGAGGTGTTCGACACGTCGAAGCTGCCGATCCCGTCGGTCAGCACGCGGACGCGCTCGCCCTGAAGCCCGCGCAGCACGGGGCGCGAGGCGTTGGGGCCGAAGCTGGTCGCCGACACGCCGGGCTGGCGCGCCAGCGTCTCGCCGATCGTCGGGCGCAGTTCGCGGGTCAGCTTCTCGCCGCTCAGCACGCTGGTGCCCGACAGCACGTCGGTTTGGTTGCGCTGATAGGGGGCGGTGATGATGATCTCGGGCGGGGCTTCGCTATGATAGCCGTCGGTCGTCGTCGTCGCCGTGTCCTGCACGGTCGTGCTCTGGGCAAAGGCGGCGGCGGGCAGGGCCAGGGCGGTGGTCGACAGCCACAGGGCGGGACGGAACATTGCGAAGCACTCCAGTTTACGACGACTCGATCCGGTAGCGTAATATGATACAACATACCACTGCCTTTGTGCGTTGCAGCGGCGCCATGGCGGCGCGTCGCGGGGCGCCGGGTTGCACGCCCCTGTTTTTCCGGCAAAGGTCCGCGGCATGACGAGCCAGACCCCCGCGCCGCCCGCCGACACCGCCGATGCCGAAGCTGCCGACGATCGTCGCTACCGCGCACCCGCGTTGGAAAAGGGGCTGGACATCCTCGAACTGCTGGCCGGGGTGACCACGCCGTTGACGCTGACGCAGATCGTCCAGCGGCTGGGCCGGTCGCATGGCGAGCTGTTCCGCATGGTGCAGGTGCTCGAATATCGCGGCTATCTGACGACCGAGGCCGGCGGCGACGGCTATACGCTCAGCGACCGGCTGTTCTCGCTCGGCATGAACCAGCCGCGCACCCGCTATCTGATCGAGGTCGCGCTGCCCGAAATGCGCAAGCTGGCGCAGGAAACCGGGCAGTCGTGCCATGTCGCGGTGCATACCATGGGCGACATGGCGGTGATCGCGCGGATGGAATCGGCCGATCAGCTCGGCTTCTCGGTCCGGGTCGGCTATCGCCGGCCGCTGTTGCAGGCGGCGTCGGGCGTCGTCCTCTACGCGTTCCAGCCCGAGGACGTTCGCGCCCGCTGGGAAGCGATGCTCGACCCCGCGCCGACCGCAGAGGCACTGGCGGCGTTCCGCGCCCATGCCGGGGAAGTGCGCGTGGCCGGGATCGAGCGCACGCCCAGCCGCTTCGTCGGCGGGGTCACCGACCTGTCGGCGCCGATCATGCGCGGCGGCGTCGCGGCGGCGGCGCTGACCATGCCCTATCTGGCGAAGCTGATCGAAGCCGACACGATCGACGCGGCGGCGGCGGCGGTGCAGGCGGCGGCGCAACGCATCTCCGAGCAACTGGTCGACGACGACCATCATCCTTGAGGGTTGCGGCGTACCCAGCCGCGAAGGAGGCGTCACCCCGGTCAAGCCCGGAGCGACGGTAATGAAAACGGTGGAGCGAAGCCTCGCGCTTTCCGGTTGCATGAAAAAATCCGTTCACATATGAAAACCGAACGGCGTCGGGGATGACGACCGGAACGGGGCGGATCGAACATTCACGGGCGGCGCCCCCATGGGGGCTGCGCATGACGATCATCACCCGGCTATCGGTGCACGACATCCGGTTTCCGACCTCTGCCTTTCTCGACGGTTCGGACGCGATGAATCCGGAACCGGATTATTCGGCGGCCTATTGCATCCTCGAAACCGATACGCCCGGGCTGGAGGGGCATGGCCTGACCTTCACCATCGGGCGCGGCAACGACCTGTGCTGCGCGGCGATCGCGACGCTGGCGCCGCTGGTCGAGGGGCTGTCGCTCGACGGCATCCGCGCCGACGGCGCCGGCTTCTGGCGGCGGATCACCGGCGACAGCCAGCTGCGCTGGGTCGGCCCGGAAAAGGGGATCATCCACCTCGCAACCGGTGCGGTCGTCAATGCGGTGTGGGATCTGCTGGCCAAGGCGGCGGGACTGCCGCTGTGGGACTATATCGGGTCGATGACCCCGGCCGAGATCGTCGGGCTGATCGACTTCCGCTACATGACCGACTGCATCACCCCCGAAGAGGCGCTGGCGCTGCTGGAGGAACGCGCGATCGGCAAGGCGGAGCGGCGGCAGACGCTGCTGGCGGAGGGCTATCCGGCCTATACCACCTCGCCCGGCTGGCTCGGCTATTCGGACGAAAAGCTCGTCCGCCTGTGCAAGGAAGCGGTGGCCGACGGCTTCACCCATATCAAGCTGAAGGTCGGCGGCGATCCCGAAAACGACCGCCGCCGCGTCGCGCTGGCCCGCGAGACGGTGGGGCCGGACATCGACCTGATGATCGACGCCAATCAGGTCTGGGAAGTGTCGGACGCCATCGCGCGGGTCAACGACCTCGCCTTCGCCAAACCCCGCTTCATCGAGGAGCCGACCTCGCCCGACGATGTCGAGGGGCATCGCGCGATCCGCGAAGGGGTCAGGCCGGTACAGGTCGCCACCGGCGAGATGTGCCAGAACCGCATCGTCTTCAAACAGTTCATCATGCGCCACGCACTCGACGTCGTGCAGATAGACGCCTGTCGCCTCGGCGGCGTGAACGAAGTGCTGGCGGTGCTGCTGATGGCCGCGCGGTTCAACCTCGCCGTCTGGCCGCATGCCGGCGGCGTCGGGCTGTGCGAATATGTCCAGCATCTCTCGATGATCGACTATCTGTGTTTTTCGGGCGTGAAGCACGACCGCGCCGCCGAGTTCGTCGATCACCTGCACGAACATTTCCTCGACCCGTGCGTGGTCGAAAACGGCGCCTATCGCGCGCCCTCGCGCCCGGGCTATTCGATCGAGATGAAGCCGGAATCGATGGACGCGCATCGCTGGACGGGCGGCGCACCGGTCTGAACGCCGGAAGCGTCGCTAGCCTGCCTCCTACGTCATCCCAGCGCAGGCTGGGATCTCCACGTGGCAGCACGGTAGCAGAAGCCGCTTGAGGCCCCAGCCTTCGCTGAGGCGACGTTTGAGGCGGATGGCCGGGCGACAATACGGCAGGCGGTGCGGTGCTTGATGCACTCTCGCGACAAATTGCGACAACCTTCGCATTGCGCCATTCGACGCGAGGCGTATGAAATCACATCTGAAACTTTCGGATGTGGCGACGGTTGTGCGTCGGCGCATCCGCGCCGCTTTCCTGTCGCAAAGGTTGTCGCCTTGATCCGATCCGCGTCGCCGCGCGTCCGCCCGTTGCTGTTGCTGCCCGTCCTGATCGCGCTGTCTGCCTGTGGCGGCGGCAGCGAGGAAAAGGCGACCAAGAACGGTCGCGGCAATCAGGGGCCGGCGCAGGTCGGCTTCGTCGTGGTGCAACCGACCAGCGTCGCACAGACCGCCGACCTTGCCGCGCGCGTCGTAGCGTTCCAGCAGTCGGAGGTCCGCCCGCAGGTCGCGGGGCTGATCCGCAAGCGCTATTTCACCGAAGGCGCCCTGGTCCGTGCCGGACAGACGCTCTACCAGATCGATCCGCGCCTCTATCGCGCGCAGGCCAACGAAGCGGTCGCCAACCTCAACAGCGCGCAGGCCAATGCGGAGGCGACCCGCGTCCGCGCCGACCGCTTCCGTCCGCTGGCCGAGATCGAGGCGGTCAGCCGCCAGGACTATACCGACGCCGCCGCACAGGCGCGCCAGGCCGCCGCCGCCGTCGAACAGAGCCGCGCCCAGCTGGAAACGGCGCGCGTCAACCTGTCCTTCACCAACGTCCCCGCGCCGATCACCGGGCGAATCGGGCGCAGCTATTTCACCGAAGGCGCGCTGGTCACCACCAACCAGGCCGATCCGCTGGCGGTGATCCAGCGGCTCGACCCGATCTTCGTCGACATCCAGCAATCGGCCGCCGACCTGCTGGCGCTGCGCCGCGAACTGGCGAGCGGCGGGGTGGTCCCGGCCTCGGCCGCCGTCCGGCTGCGGCTGGAGGATGGCAGCGACTATGGCCAGACCGGCACCGTCCAGTTCGCCGAGGTGATGGTCAATGCCCAGACCGGCACGGTGACGCTGCGCGCCCGCTTCCCCAATGCACAGGGGGTCCTGCTGCCCGGCATGTTCGTCCGCGCGCAATTCGCACAGGCGATCGACCAGCGCGCGATCCTCGTCCCGCAACAGGCGGTGAAGCGCGATCCCAAGGGGCAGGCGACCGTGTTCGTCGTCGGCCCGAACGATACCGCCGTGCAAAAGGTCGTGCAGGCCGATCGCACCCAGGGCGAATTCTGGGTCGTGACCGGCGGCCTCAACCCCGGCGACAAGGTGATAACGCAGGGAACCGCGAACCTGCGCCCCAATGCGAAGATCAGGCCGGTGCCGGCCAACACGCCGCAACGGATCCAACCCCGGCCGCAGGGCGACAAGGCTGCCACGCCGCAGAAGGCGGGATAAGCCATGTCGCGCATCTTTATCGATCGCCCCATTTTCGCATGGGTGATCGCGATCATTGTGATGCTGGGCGGGCTGGGGGCGATCCTATCGCTGCCGATCGCGCAATATCCGGACGTGGCGCCGCCACAGGTCAATATCCGCGCGACCTATCCGGGTGCGAATGCCGAGACGATCCAGAACTCGGTCACGCAGATCATCGAACAGCAGCTGACCGGCATCGACGGCCTGCTCTATTTCAGCTCGCAAAGCTCGTCGCGCGGGCAGGTGACGATCAGCGCGACCTTCGACAAGGGCGTCGACCCCGACATCGCGCAGGTGCAGGTCCAGAACCAGGTGCAGCAGGCCCTGTCGCGCCTGCCGCAACAGGTGCAGCAACAAGGCATTCGCGTCACGAAGTCGAACCCCGACTTCCTGATGATCGTCGGCATCTTCGACGAAACCGACCAGCGCACCAATGGCGACGTGTCGGACTTCATGGAGGCCAACCTCGTCGAGCCGCTGGCGCGGATCAACGGCGTCGGCGAAACCAACGTGTTCGGGTCGCAATATGCGATGCGCATCTGGCTCGACCCGGCGCGGCTCGCGTCCTTCTCGCTGATGCCCGGCGACGTCATCACCGCGATCCAGAACCAGAATACCGAAGTCGCCGCGGGCGAACTGGGCGGCCAGCCTTCCGGCCCCGAACAGCAACTGAACGCGACCGTCACCGCCCAGTCGCGCCTCCAGACCCCGGCGCAGTTCAACGCGATCATCCTCAAGACGCTGCCCGACGGATCGACCGTCCGGCTGTCGGATGTGGCGCGCGTCGAACTGGGGCAGGAAAACTACGCGGCCTTGAGCCGGGTCAACGCGCATCCCGGCGCCGGCCTCGCCATCAGCCTCGCTCCCGGCGCCGACGCGCTGGAAACCGCCGAACTGGTGAAGGCGGAGGTCGAACGCCAATCGGCCAAATTCCCGTCCGGCCTGACCTTCGCCTATGCCAACGACACCACCGCCTTCATCAAGCTGTCGATCGAGGAAGTCGTCAAGACGCTGGTCGAGGCGGTCATCCTCGTCGTCATCGTCATGTTCGTGTTCCTGCAAAGCTGGCGCGCGACGCTGATCCCGACGATCGCGGTGCCGGTCGTGCTGCTCGGCACCTTCGGCATCTTCTATCTCTTCGGCTTCTCGATCAACACGCTGACGCTGTTCGGGCTGGTGCTCGCCATCGGCCTGCTGGTCGACGACGCGATCGTCGTGGTGGAGAATGTCGAGCGCCTGCTCGAAGAAAATCCCGACATGTCGCCGCGCGAGGCGACGATCCAGTCGATGGAGGAAATCCAGGTCGCGCTGGTCGCGATCGGCATCGTGCTGTCGGCGGTGTTCCTGCCGATGGCGTTCTTCGGCGGGTCGACCGGCGTGATCTATCGCCAGTTCTCGGTGACGATCGTCGCGGCGATGGTGTTGTCGGTGCTGGTCGCGCTGATCCTGTCGCCCGCGCTGACCGCGACCCTGCTCAAGCAGAAGAAGCGCGGGGAGGACGGCAGCCTCGAAGGCGGCTGGCTGGAACGCAAGCTGCCCCGCGTCGCGCATTTCGGCGAGCGGTTGCGGGGCGGCTTCAACACCCGGTTCGACCGGGGTGTCGCGAAATACGAACGCGGCGTCGTCCATGTCATCGACCGCAAATGGCTCTACCTGCTGCTCTATGCCGCGGTGCTCGCCATCCTCGCGCTGCTGTTCTTCCGCCTGCCGACCAGCTTCCTGCCGACCGAGGATCAGGGCGCGGCGACCGTTCGCTTCCAGCTGCCCGCCGGCTCGACGCGCGGCCGTACCGAGGAAGTGCAGCGCGCGGTCGAAAAATATCTGCTGACCCATGAGAAGAACAATATCCGCACGATCCTGACCGTTGCGGGCGGCGGCGGCGGCAGTTCGGGGCAGAATACCGGGCAGGGCTTCATCAACTTCACCGACTGGGCGGAACGCAAGGGCAGGGAAAACAGCGCCGACGCCATCGTCGCCCGCGCCTCCGCGGCGTTCGGCGGCTTGCGCGATGCGCAGGTCTTCGCGCTGCTGCCCCCGGCCGTGCGCGGCCTGGGGCAGGCGAACGGCTTCACCATGGAGCTGCAGAACGCCAGCGGCATGACCACCGCCGAATTCGCCGAGGCGCGCGACAAGCTGCTCGCCGCCGCCAATGCCGATCCGATGCTGACCGGCGTGCGCCTGTCCGAACTGCCCGACATCGCGACGCTGAACGTCGATATCGACCAGCAGCGCCTGTCGACGCTCGGCCTGACCCAGGGCGATGTGAACAACACGATCTCGACCGCGTGGGGCGGCCGCTACGTCAACGACTTCATCGATCGCGGCCGGGTGAAGCGCGTGTTCGTACAGGGCGACGCCCCCTATCGCAGCGAACCGACCGATCTGGCGCAATGGTTCGTGCGGGGCAGCAACGGGCAGATGGTGCCCTTTTCCTCCTTCTCGCGCACCGGCTGGACCGTCGCGCCGACCACCCTGTCGCGCTTTCAGGGCCTGCCCTCGTTCGAATTTCAGGGGCAGGCGGCACCGGGCGTCAGCTCGGGTGAGGCGATGGAGCGCATCGCCGAACTCGCCGGCCAGATTCCGGGCACCAGCGTCGCATGGGCGGGGCTGTCGTTCCAGGAACGGCTGTCCTCGGGGCAGGCGCCGATCCTCTACGGCCTGTCGATCCTCGTCGTGTTCCTGTGCCTCGCCGCGCTCTACGAAAGCTGGTCGATCCCGATCGCGGTGCTGCTGGTCATCCCGCTCGGGCTGATCGGGGCGATCGCCTTCGTGACGCTGCGCGGTCTCGAAAACGACGTCTATCTCCAGATCGGTCTGCTGACGACGATGGGGCTGGCCGCCAAGAACGCGATCCTGATGATCGAATTCGCCGAACAGGCCGAGCGGAAGGGCGCGCGCGTCATCGACGCCGCGCTGGAGGCGGCGCGCATCCGTCTGCGCCCGATCCTGATGACGTCGCTCGCCTTCATCTTCGGCGTGTTGCCGCTCGCCATCTCGACCGGGGCGGGCGCCAACAGCCGCATCGCGATCGGTACGGCGGTGATCGGCGGCATGTTCACCGCGACGGTGCTGGCGATCTTCTACATCCCGCTCTTCTTCGTGCTGGTCCGGCGCGGGGTGCGTGATGGCCTCGCCAAGCTGCGCCACAAGCCCGAGAAGGAGGCCGAAGCATGAAGCGGCTGACGATCCCGCTGGCGGCCGCGTTGTTGGCGGGCTGTTCGATGACCCCGGCCTATGAACGGCCGACCGCCGTCGTGCCGCCGTCATGGCCGGTCGGCGATGCCTATCTGCGGCAGAGCGAGGCGAGCCTGCCCGCGCTGACCTTCGAACAGGTGTTCACCGCGCCGGGGCTGCGCACCCTGGTCGGGCAGGCGCTGGTCAACAATCGCGATCTGCGCATCGCCGCCGCCAACATCCGCGCGGCCCGCGCGCAATATCGCATCCAGCGCGCCGACCTGTTGCCGCAGGTCGATGGGTCCGCCCGCTACAGCTATCGCGGCACCGGGGATGGCGCGTCGACCATCGCCGTTCCGGGCACCGGAACCGGCGGCGGTACGGGCACCGGGACCGGGCAGCCGGGCACCGGCACGGGCGGGACCGGCGGCACCGGCGGCACGATCGTCACCAGCGGCCGTTCGCCCAGCAGCTTCTCGCTCGACCTCGGTGCCACCGCGTTCGAACTCGACCTGTTCGGCCGCATCCGCTCGCTGACCGAGGCCGAGCAGAACCGCTATTTCGCGACCGAAGCCGGCGCGCGCGCCACCCGCCTGACGCTGGTCGGCGACATTGCCGAGGCTTGGGCGACCTATGGCGCCGATCGCAGCCTGATGGTGGTGGCCGAAGCGACCGCCGCCAGCGCGCGGCGCAGCGTCACGCTCACCCGCGCTCGCTTGCAAGGCGGCATCGCCCCGCGCACCGACCTGCGTCAGGCCGAACAGATTCTCGCCACTGCGGAAAGCGACCTCGCCGAACAGCGCACGCAGCTGGCGCAGGACATCAACGCGCTGCAACTGCTGGTCGGGGCGCCGATCGATCCGGCGCTGCTGCCCGCCTCGATCGATGTCGCGCTGCCGACCATTGCCAATCTGCCGGCGGGCATCGATTCGTCGATCCTGCTGCGCCGACCGGACGTGGTGCAGGCCGAATATGAGCTGCTGGCGGCCAATGCCGATATCGGCGCGGCGCGCGCGGCGCTGTTCCCGCGCCTGTCGCTGACCGGGCTGGTCGGCTTTGCCAGCGACGCGCTGCGCACGCTCTTCACCGGCGGGGCGTTCAACTATTCGGTCGCGCCCTCGCTCAGCTATCCGATCTTCCGCGCCGGCGCCGGCCGGGCAGGCGTCGAGTTCAGCCGCGCCCAGCGCGACGCGCTGCTCGCCACCTATGAACGCACCATCCAGTCGGCGTTCCGCGACGTATCCGACGCGCTCGCCCGTCAGGGCACCATCGCCGAACAGACCCGCGCCGAACGCGCCAATCTGGTCGCCGCACAGGATACGTTCCGCCTGACCGAAGCGCGATACCGTGGAGGCATCGACACCTTCCTCACCAGCCTCGACGCGCAGCGCAGCTATTACAGCGCGCAACGCCGGCTGGTCGCGACGCAGCTGGTGGCGGCAACCAACCGTGTGACGCTGTACCGGTCGCTCGGCGGCGATTCGCTTCTCGAGACCGGACCGAACGGCCCGGTGCCGGTGACGCCGGTGGTGGCAGCACTACCGACCCGCTGAAGACACGTCATCCCAGCGAAGGCTGGGATCTCCCGGTAACAGCACGCCACATCCGCCCAAACCTGACCGTCACCCCGGGTCAAGCCCAGGGTGACGAAGAAGCCTTTACGCCGCCGCCAGCCAAACCCCCGCCGGCCCATCGTCATTCGCCGCCTTCCGCACCGTCCGCACCCGCCGCGTCCGCCGCCCCCGCGACCGGGGCAGCACCCGCGCCACCCACAACTTCACCGACGCACGTCGCACCGCGCCCGCCACCGCCAGCGCGGCCAGCATCGCGTCGAGATAGGCGGCGACATCGACCGCCATCAGCACCCCGGCCAGCTCGGGCGACCCCATCGCCGATACGACGATCATGTCGCCGCCCATCCAGACCACGGTCCCCGCCGCGACCGACAGGATCAGGAACAACAGCCAATGCCCCGGCGTCAGCGCGGCGAGCCGGCGCGCGACCGGCACGACCAGCAACCCGGCCAGCACCCGCGCCACCGGCAGGTCCGGCCACAGCCGCAGCACGACGATACAGGCGACGAAGACAGCGGCAACGATCGGCATATGTTTCCCCCTCGCAACGACATGGGGAGCCGGCTGCGCCGCGTAAAGATCAGCCGCCGTCGACGATCAGGTCGACCGACGTACCGCGCCCCTCGGGCGACAGGAACACGGCATAGGCGGCATTGCCGCGCGTGCCGCCCAGCACATGCTGGCCGCCATCGGCCTGATGCTCCGCCGAATAGCCGCCCTTCCTCGCCCGCGTGTAATACCAGTCGACCATGCGATCGACCGGCTGGGCGATGGTGAAGCTGACCACCCGCATCCGGCAGCCATCGGCATCGGTGCCGGCCGCTTCGGACAGCCGCGCATCGGGGTGGAGCGCGAATGCGGCGGGCAGGCGGTTGGCCCATGCCGCGCTATAGCCGACCTTCGCCGCGCATTGCCGGTTGCCGGCCTTCTGCACCGCCGCCAGTTCGCCCAGGGTCAGCGCTTCGCGTCCGCCCTTGCACGACGGGCAGGCACCGGGCTTCGGCGCCGATTCGAGCGATTCGGACCTGGCACTGCTGCCCGATGCGACGTTCGCGGCGGGGGCGGCGGCGCTGTACGGCTTGTCGGCGGGGCGGACCGCGCCATTGCCCGACTGCCCGGTCAGGCTGGGGTCGACCATGATCTGGTCCTGCAACGCCGCGGTCACCGCCGGGTCGCCGGCATTGCCGCGCAGCAGTTCGGCGTCGAGCGTGTCGACATTGTTCGCGGGCGCATCGCTGCCCCGGTTGCACGCGCTCAGCAGCGCCAGCGGCAACAGGATGGAAACAGGACGAATCATCGGCGACGCACTCCGCGAAGGTCAGGGCCGCGCGACGCTACGCCCGCGCGGTTAAGATTTCACCGTATCGGAAAAATGCGCCGCCGCCATTGCTCCGAAGGGGCTGCGGGGCCATGTGCTGTCCCATGTTGAACATCGTCTCGATCCTGATCGGTCTCGTCGCGCTGGTGATCGCCATCCCCGCGCTCATTCCCGTCGTCTCGCTGATGAACTGGATCGCCTTCCCGATCGCGCTGGTCGGGTTCGTGGTCGGGCTGTTGTCGTCGAAGAATACCGGCCGCAACCTGAACCTCGTGATCCTCATCGTCGCCGGTCTCCGCCTGTTCCTGACCGGCGGCCTGATCTAAGCAGGATGGGCGAGGGGGCGGATCGGCAGGGGCTGGCATTCGGCGTCGGCGCCTATGCGCTGTGGGGGCTGTTGCCGCTCTATTTCCGGCTGCTGGGACCCATCGACGCGGGCGAGATCGTCGCGCAGCGCGTGCTGTGGTCGGCGCTGCTGGTCGCGGCCATCGTCGTCGCGGTCGGGCGCGGCGCCCATCTGCGCGCGGCCTTTGCCGACCGGCGCGCGCTCGCCAACCTCGTCGCCAGCGCGGTGTGCATCGCGATCAACTGGCTGGTCTATGTCTGGGCGGTGCTGCACGGCGAAGTGCTCGCCGCCAGCCTCGCCTATTTCCTCAACCCGTTGCTCAACGTCCTGCTCGGCGTCGTGCTGCTCGGCGAACGGATGAACCGGACGCAAGGTGCGGCGGTGGCGCTGGCCGGGGCAGGGGTGGCGCTGTTCGCCTTCGGATCGTCGTGGATCGCGCTCGGCATCAGCCTCAGCCTCGCGATCAGCTTCGCGCTCTACGGCCTGATCCGCAAGACGGTGTCGGTCGGTGCGCTCGAAGGGTTGATGGTGGAGACCACGCTGCTGGCCCCGGTCGCACTCGGCTATCTGCTGTTCCTGAGCACCACGCAGCCGCTGGCGTTCGATCAGGGGGCGGGCATGGCCGGGCTGCTGGTCGTCGCCGGGGCGGTCACCACCGCGCCGCTGCTGCTCTTCTCCGCCGCCGCGCGCCGGTTGCGGCTGGCGACGATGGGGATGCTGCAATTCCTCGCGCCGTCGCTCCAGTTCCTGATCGCGATCTTCGTATTCGGCGAAACGCTGACGCCGGTGCGCATAGCGTGTTTCGCGCTGATCTGGGCGGGCCTCGCCGTCTATGTCATCGGCGGGCGCAAGCCGGGGCGGCGCGTGGCCGCCCCAACCCGGGTTTAACGGCAGACCACCTGCCCGCGATCGACCGAGCGGCCGAGCAGCGCACCCGCACCGCCGCCGATCAGCGTGCCCAGCAGGCCCGACTGGCCGCCCGAAATCACGTTGCCCAGCACGCCGCCGCCGATACCGCCGATGATCAGGCCGGTGGTGCCGTCGCTCCGGCGGCAATAATAGCGGTTGTCCTGTCCGCGATAGATGCGGTCGTTCCGGCCCAGCGCCCGCGGCTGATAATAGCGGCCGTCGCGATAATAGCGGTCGGCGAAGTAGCGGTTCTGACCCGGTTCGAACCGGTTGTAGTTATAGTTGCGATAGCCGCGCCAGTCGCGTTGATCGCGGCGCAGGTCGCGGCGCGCATCGTTCACGTCGCGCGCATATTCGCGCTGGGCGCGGCGCACGTCGCGGCGGCTGTCGGCATTGCGCAGGTCGCGGCGATAGTCGCGGCGCGCGTCGCGCACTTCGTCGCGATATTCCTGGCGCGGGGTCTGCGCCATCGCGGGGGCGGCGGCGATCGTCGGCAGGGCCACGGCCGCGACCATCGCGGCAAGGATCGGGGTACGCATCGTCTTACACTCCTGTCCAGAGGATGGGGGTTAGAACGACGCGTACCTGCCCCGGTTGCGTGAACGGAAAACTACTTCGCGTTCATTTTCACGTCAGGCGTATTGTTCGCCCGGATAGGCGAACAACAGGTCCGCATCGTCGCTCGCCTGCAACTGCACTTCGCCTTCGAAGGTCAGGCAATCGCCCGCGGTCCATTGCGTACCGTCGGCCGTTCCATTGCCCGTGACCGGCACGAACCAGCCCTTGACCCCCGCCGGAACTTTCACGCTGCGCGCACCGCCGGTCCAGCGTTCCAGCACGAACTTCGGCCCGTCGACCAGGATCGCGCGATCCTCGGCGATCCGGCCCGGTGCCTCGGGCGCCACGAACGGCCGCGCGTCCGACACCGCGACACCATCCTCCAGATGCAGCTCGCGCGGGCGGCCATAATCGTAGAGGCGGTAGGTCGTTTCCGAATTCTGCTGGATCTCGATCAGCGTGATCCCCGCACCGATCGCATGCACCGTCCCCGACTTCGCGTAGAAGAAGTCGCCGTGCTTCACCGGCTTCCAGTCCAGCTTCTGTTCGATCGACCCGTCGAGCGCCGCATCGCGCAGCTGTTCGGCGGTCATCGGCTCCAGCGTGCCCAGCGCGATCGTCGAATCGGGTTCGGCGGCCAGCAGCGTCCAGCATTCGTCCTTGCCGCGCGGCAGGCCGCGCGCCTGCGCCTGACGGTCGTCGGGATGGACCTGCACCGACAATTTTTCCGACGTGAACAGATATTTGACCAGCAGGTCGGGCGTGTCGTCGCCCGGCGTCTTGTACCAGATTTCGCCGACCGGATCCTGATCGGCGGGCTGGTCGGCGAAACCGAAGCCCAGGGCATGACGGCCCCACGGCTTTTCGACACGGTGCATTTCGAGCTTGGTGACAGGCATGGGGTCGCTCCGGATCGGTGTTGAACGGGTTGCTGCACCCATGCGCGAACGGGACCGTTCGCGCTACCCCTCACGACCATCCGAAAGGGCACGCGAAAGGGACTGTTCGCGATACCCCTGTAGCAGTAGAAGCGTCGCCCATATGCGTACCGTATCGACCCGCGCGTCTGCGCTCATCCTCGTCGCCATCGCCGGTCTCGGCCTGTCCGCCTGCGCCCGTGGCGGCGGCGGTGCGGGCCGCGACCTGCCCTATGTCGCGCGCGACGTGGGCACGCTCTACACCGCCGCCAAGGACCGGCTCGACCGCCACCAGTACAAGGTCGCGGCGGCATTGTTCGACGAGGTTGAGCGCCAGCACCCCTATTCGGTCTGGGCGCGCCGCGCGCAGCTGATGGGTGCGTTCAGCTATTATCTCGACGCGGACTATACCAAGGCGATCGCCGGCGCGCAGCGTTTCCTGTCGGTCCATCCCGGCAACCGCGATGCGCCCTATGCCTATTATCTGATCGCGCTCAGCTATTACGAGCAGATCAGCGACGTGACCCGCGACCAGAAGATCACGATGCAGGCGATGGATGCGCTCGGCGAATTGTCGCGCCGCTATCCCAACACGCCCTATGCCGCCGATGCCCGGCTGAAGCTCGACCTGGTGCGCGATCACCTCGCGGGCAAGGAAATGGAGATCGGCCGTTTCTATCAGCAGCGCGGGCAATGGCTGGCGGCGTCGATGCGCTTCCGCTCGGTCGTCGATCAATATCAGACGACGACCCATGCGCCCGAGGCGCTGATGCGCCTGACCGAAACCTATCTGGCGCTGGGCGTGCCGGTCGAGGCGAAGAAGTCGGCCGCCGTGCTCGGCGCCAACTATCCGGGCACCGACTGGTACAAGCGCGCCTACGACCTCATCAACGACAAGACGCCCCCGCCGCCCAAGCCGATCCCGGTCAAATACGCGCCGCCCGCCCCGCCGCCCACCGGCACGGTGACGGTCGAACCGGGCGACGACCCCACGCCCGCGCCGCAGACGCCGCCGGCCGTGACCCCGTCGCCGACCGGACCGACGACCGGCGGCACCAACACCGGCGCCGGCAGTCCGTCGGGGATCTGACCTTCCGTCCCTCCCGCGCAGGCGGGAGTCCATAAACGCGACGATCGCGGTTCAAGCCGAAACGTCAGCGGCAATGGATTCCCGCCTCCCCGGGAAGGACGAACATCCACCACAAGCGTCACCCCGGGCTTGACCCGGGGTCCCGCTTCTTCTTCTTCTTCTTCTTCTTCTTCTTCGCCGGCCGCAAGAAAGCGGAACCCCGGATCAGGTCCGGGGTGACGCGTAACGCTCACGGATCGAACCCCAACCCCATCCGTTCGCACCCCATGCCGCACGAAGCCATTTGTTCTTGCGCTGTTCCATGGCTATGGAGGGCGCGATGCTGACGGCGCTTTCCATCCGTGACGTGGTGTTGATCGAGGCGCTCGACCTCGATTTCGCCGCTGGCCTGGGCGTGTTGACCGGGGAGACCGGCGCGGGAAAATCGATCCTGCTCGACGCGCTCGGCCTCGCGCTCGGCGCCCGCGGCGACACCGCGCTCGTCCGCCATGGTGCGAAACAGGCCGCGGTCACCGCGATCTTCGCCGCGCCGGTGCCCGATGGTCCGGTCGCGCGGCTGTTCGACGATAACGGCCTCGACCTCGAACCCGGCGAACCGCTCATCATCCGCCGCATCGTCAAGGCCGATGGCGGCAGCCGCGGCTTCGTCAACGACCAGCCGGCATCGGCGGGACTGCTGCGCGACCTCGCGCCGCATCTGGTCGAAATCCACGGCCAGCATGACGATCGCGGCCTGCTCAACCCGCGCGGCCATCGCAGCCTGCTCGACGGCTTCGGCCGGATCGACACCGCGGCCCTGTCGCGCGCCTATCGCGACTGGCGCGATGCCGAGGCGGCCCTCGGCGCGGCACTCTCCGAGATCGAGGTGGCGCAACGCGACCGCGAATGGCTCGAACATGCCGTCGCCGAACTGACCGCGCTCCGCCCCGAACCGGGCGAGGAAGAGACGCTCGCCGAACGGCGCCGCTCGATGCAGCGCGCCGAAAAGGTCGCCGACGACCTGACCATGGTCGAGGAACGGCTCGACGGCCCCAATGGCGCGCTTTCCGTGCTGCGACAGGCCGCCCGCGCGCTCGAACGCATATCCGAGGCACATCCCGCGCTCACCGAATCGCTCGCCGCCGTCGACCGCGCGCTGGTCGAGGCGGAAGCGGCCGAGGTCGCGCTGCGCGAGGCGAGCGACGCGCTCGCCTTCGACGCCGGCGCGTTGGAGGACGATGAATCGCGGCTGTTCGCGCTGCGCGCCATGGCCCGCAAGCACCGCGTCCAGCCCGATGACCTCGCCACCCTGGCCGAGGAACTGACCGGCCGCCTCGCCCTGCTCGAATCGGGCGAGGCCGGTCTGGGCAAGCTGGAAGCCGCCGTCACCCGCGCGCGCACCGCCTATGCGAAGGAGGCGGACCGCATCCACGCCGCCCGCACCGACGCGGCGGCGCGACTCGACGCGGCGGTCGCCGGCGAACTCGCGCCCCTGAAGCTCGACGCGGCGCGCTTCCGCACCGTCGTCGCGGAACTGGACGACGGCCAATGGTCGTCGGCCGGTCGCGACCGGGTGGAATTCGAGATTTCGACCAACCCCGGCGCACCCTTCGCCCCGCTCGCCAAGATCGCGTCCGGCGGCGAACTTTCGCGCTTCATCCTCGCACTGAAGGTCGCGCTCGCTGAAGAGGGCGGGGCGGCAACGATGATCTTCGACGAAATCGATCGCGGCGTCGGCGGCGCGGTCGCCTCGGCGATCGGCGACCGGCTCCACCGGCTGTCGCGCGCCACGCAATTGCTGGTCGTCACCCACAGCCCGCAGGTCGCGGCACGCGGCGACCGCCACCTGCTGATCGCCAAGGCGCATGACGGCATCGTCACCCGCACCGGCGTCCGCCCGCTGTCGAGCGACGAACGCCGCGAGGAAATCGCCCGCATGCTCTCGGGCGCCGAAATCACCGACGAAGCGCGGGCGCAGGCGCGGCGGCTGATCGAGCCGGCATGACGCAGCCGCCCGCCACGCCCGACGGCCGCTATATCGTGGTCGACGGCGTGCTGTGGCGCGCGACACGGCCCGACCTGCCCGAGCAGACACGCGAACGCCTCGTCCACGCCCTGATGGACGCCCGCCGCGCGGTGGGTGCAGGCAAGCGGGCCGGCGACGACGCTGCGGTGGCGAGGGCGCGCAAGGCGGTCGATGCCGCCAAAATGGCCCTGGGCGAACGCGGCCCCGTCTGGTGGGACGACGGCGCGCCCGATTATAACCGGCACAAGGTGGAGAACACGCCCTATGCCGCTTGGTGGGCGGGGCGGTAGAACAGGGTCGATGGCGATGGCGATGGCGATGGCGTGCCGGCCGACCCGCCGCTATCGTCGGGCAACCGACCTCCGAACTGACGGGAAAACCCCATGCTGCTCGCGACCCTTATCGCCCTGTCCCTGCCACAGGCCGCTGCGCCCCGGTCCTGTCCGGCGACCCCGGTCGATCTGCCGCGGGGCATGGCGGGCTGGACCCGTCCCGCCCCGGCCGCAGCGGGCGCGAACCCCGCCAAAGCGACGCTGCTGGCACCGGGTTTGGCGGTCCGTGCGACGCTGTTGCCGGCCTCGGGCGTCACCTATGCCGTCCGCCCCGAAAAGCCCGGCGCGGCGACCAGCCATGGCGGCATCTTCGCGTTCGATGTCGGCCGCGCAGGGCGCTACCGCGTCGCGCTCGGATCGGCGGCATGGATCGACGTGCTGCGCGGCACGACACCGGTCGCCTCGGTAACGCACGGCCATGGTCCGGCCTGCTCGACGATCCGCAAGATGGTCGATTTCGACCTGACGCCCGGTCGCCATCTCGTGCAGATCGCCGGCAGCGAAGCGGCGGCGGTGACGCTGATGGTGACGCCGGTCGGCTGATCGACGGTCGGTAATACCGGCACCGTTTCCCTTCTCGTCGTCACCCCGTGCTTGACCCGGGGTCCCGCTTCTTCGTCGATCGTGGCGGAAGCGGGACGCAGCGCCAGTCCTGCCGCAACGGACGGCCGAAGCCACCGCACGAACCGCTTTCCTACACGGGATCGTGCTGTCAGTCTCGCTCCGCTCTTTGAGCCGAAATTCGCTATTGCGCAGCAATCGCAACTGTCGCGCGAAACCGTGGCGAGTGTGAACTTTGTGAACTTATTTCGGAAAAGGCTTATTTTTCAGTGGGCGGTCACGGGCAAAGCCCGTGCCGTCGGACGGCGCCTTTCGCGCCGCCGGCCGGACGCGCCTAAATGCTTGGCGCAGCTTTGCTGCTCCTCGCCCGGCGCGTCAGATCGCACTATTCTTCGCCGCCTTCGTCTCCGGATCGAACATATAATGGTGCCACGCGAACACCGTCGCCGCGCTGCGATGCGGACGCCATAGCTCGGCCAGCGCGCGGATCTGCTTCTCGCTCGGCCGCTCGGGCAGGCCCAGTATCTTGCCGATCTCGACCTGTACCGCCAGGTCGCCCGCCGGCCATATGTCCAGCCGCCCCTCGGCGAACAGCAGGTAGATTTCGGCCGACCACCGCCCGATCCCCTTCACCCGCACCAGCTGCGCGATGGCCTCCTCGTCATCCTCCGGCAGGTCGGCGAGGTCGAGCCGCCCGCTCAGCACCTCGTCGGCCAGACTGCGGGCATAGCCGCTCTTCTGCCGCGACAGGCCGGCGGCGCGCAGTTCCTCGTCGGTCTTGGTCGCAATCCGGGCCGGGTCGGCGGCATCGCCCAGCAACGCCTCCAGCTTCTTCCACACCGCGTCCGCCGCCTTGTAGCTGACCTGCTGCCCGACGATCGTCCTGAGCAGCGTCACATAGCCCCGCTCGCGGATGCGCGGTTCGGGATAGCCGGCATAGGCCAGCGCCACCGCGAATGCCGGCTCTCGTGTCGCCAGCGCATCCAGCGACGTGCGCAGCTGTTCGGCGGAAAGTCCCATGGCCGGTCCTTGAAATGCGCCGGTCGCCCCGGCATGGGGCGGCGGACAGGAGAAGATTCGATGCCAATGCTTACCGTCGTCGACCGTGCCGGGGAAGAACGAACCGTGGACGCGGAGGTCGGGCTGTCCGTCATGGAAGTGCTCAAGATCAACGGCTTCGACGACATCCTCGCTTTGTGCGGCGGCTGCTGTTCCTGCGCGACCTGCCACGTCCATGTCGACGCCGCCTATCTCGACCGCCTGCCGCCGGTCAGCGAGGATGAGGACGACCTGCTCGACGCGGTCGAGGATCGGGATGCGACCTCGCGGCTGTCATGCCAGTTGCCGGTGACGGCCGGGCTGGAGGGGATGAAGGTTACTATTGGGGCCGAGGATTGAAGACGAAGCAGCGATAGCTGGTTCGCATCAATGCCGGCCCGGCCGGCGGGGCAAAGCCCCGACCGACGGCATGGGCTTTGCCCATGACGGGCTCCGTAGGCGGAGAGGCGTTCTCGATACGGGCTCTCGACAAGCTCGATCCCTACTCGAACCGAACGGGGGGGAATGGTTGGGCTGGGAAGCCTACTCCCAAACACCCCGTTCAGTTCGAGCAGCTTCGAGCCTGTCGAGAAGCGTGTCGGGTGAACCATGCCCCGTATGGTTCAGGATTGTCCGGGGGACAATCCGACCCGACACTCGTCGAGAACCGAGAACGGAGAATCGAGAACCCCCCCAAACCCGCCATGGGCAAAGCCCATGTCGTCGGTCGGGCTAAAGCCCGCCGGCCGGCACGGGGATGATGCGAACCAGCTCGCGCTGCTTCGTCTTCATCCCTCGTGCACAGCCACCGCATACAAGGCGATCGCCGCCGCATTCGAAACATTCAAGCTCTCGATCCGGTCCGAAATCGGCAACTTGGCGAGGATGTCGCAATGCGCCGCGGTATTCTGCCGCATGCCCTCTCCCTCGGCACCCACGACCAAGGCCACCCGCTTCGGCCCCAGCGCCTGTGCCAGCGTCGTCTCGGTATGCCCGGTCAGCCCGACCCGCCAATAGCCGGCATCGCCCAGTTCGACCAACGCCCGCGACAGGTTCACCACCCGGACCCACGGCACGCTCTCCAACGCGCCCGACGCCGACCGCGCGACCGTGCCCGATTCGGGCGGCGCGTGCCGGTCCTGCGTCACCACGCCCAGGCAGTCGAAGGCGGCGGCCGACCGCAGGATCGCGCCGACATTATGCGGGTCGGTCACCTGGTCGAGCAGCAGGATCGGCCGGTCGTCGTCGCGCCCCTGTTCGATCAGGTCGGCCAGCCAGATATCCTCCAGCGGCTCGGCCTCGACCACGATCCCCTGATGCGGCGCGTCGGCGGGGACGAGGCGGGCGAGGTCGGCCGCCTCGGCGAAGACCACCGGCACGCCCTCGGGCAAGACCAGCTGCGACCCCATTTCGCGCGTGCACCAGATCTTGCGGATCACCCGCTCCGGATTGTCGAGCGCGGCGAAGGCGGCGTGCCGGCCCCAGAAACGGGGGCGTTGCGGCGATGCCTTGCTGGGGCGGTGTCCTTTGCGGGCCATGACGGTCTTTCGTGTCTTTAAGGGGGGCGGCCGGGATCGGCGCGGATGCTGCGCGCGTCATAGCCGCGTCGGGCGGGCGGGCGCAAATCGGCAACAAAGTTGCAGGCAGGCGTTGACAGCGCCGCGCCGGGACGGCAATGGGCGCCCTCGCTCAGCGGCTTGCCCGCCTGAGCGGCGGCTGGACAGGTGGCCGAGTGGTTAAAGGCAGCAGACTGTAAATCTGCCCGGGTTTCCCGTACGCTGGTTCGAATCCAGCCCTGTCCACCACCGCCCGCGCGGTAAAGCGCCGGCGGTGCCCCAGCGGGAGGTGACCATCCCGACCCCCATGATCTTCGTCCTCGCCGCGCTCTGCGAGATCGCAGGCTGCTTCGCCTTCTGGGCCTGGTGGCGGCTTGACCGGTCGCCCTTGTGGATGATCCCCGGCATCGCTGCACTGGTCGTCTTCGCATGGCTGCTCGCACAGAGCGACACCGGCGGGGCAGGGCGCGCCTATGCGGCCTATGGCGGCGTCTATGTGCTGGGCGCGGTGCTGTGGGGCTGGACGGTCGAGGGGATGGTGCCCGACCGGTTCGACCTGACCGGCGCCGCCCTGTGCATCGCCGGCTGCGCCGTCATCCTGTTCGGACCGCGATGAAGGGGTTGGAGCGGGTAACGGGAATCGAACCCGTGTATTCAGCTTGGAAGGCTGCTGCACTACCATTGTGCTATACCCGCCCACGCGCTTGCGTGTCAGGGCGATGCACCTGCCACAGCCGGATGGGACAGGTCAACCGCCCTGTGCAACGCCTTGCTTTCGCGGGCGATACTCCTATTGCTCCGACCATGAGGTGCCGGGGGAGGGCGCGATGGTGAACGAGATGGTGGCGGCGATCGGCGATGTGCTGAACCCGCACGGGCCTGCGGTACAGGCGGCGAAGAGCTTCGCGCCGTCCGACTATTCGATCCATTTCTTCCTGCAGCTGGCCGTGATCCTGTTCGCCTGCCGCGTCGTCGGCTGGGCGGGCAAGCGCTTCCTCAACCAGCCGCAGGTGGTAGGCGAAATGATTGCGGGCGTCGTCCTCGGCCCCTCGCTGCTCGGCCTGTTCTTCCCCGATCTGCAGGCGGCGATTTTCCCCAAGGAAACGCGCGGCGTCCTCTATGCCGGGGCGCAATTGGGCGTCGGCCTCTACATGTTCCTCGTCGGCCTGACGCTCCGGCTCGACCATTTCCAGACCAAGGCGAAGAGCGCGGCGATGGTGTCGGCGGCGGGCATCGCGATGCCGTTCGTGCTGGCGGTGCTGGTGACGCCGATGCTGCTGACCGTGCCGGGGCTGTTCGCCGAAGGGATTTCGACCGGCAGCGCGACCCTGTTCATGGGCGCCTGCATCGCGCTCACCGCCTTTCCGATGCTGGCGCGCATCATCCACGAACGCGGCCTTGCCGACACCGCGCTCGGCACGCTGTCGCTGACCGCCGGTGCGTTCGACGATGCGGTGTCGTGGTGCGTGCTGGCGGTCGTGCTGGCGACCTTCGGGGCGGGCGCGGGTGTCGCCATCGTCGCGATCGGCGGCGCGGTCCTCTACGCCGCGTTCCTCGTCCTGTTCGGCAAGCGGCTCCTCGCCCCCCTCGGTCGCGCGGTCGAGGCGAAGGGCGAAATGAGCATGACCGTGCTGTCGATCACGCTGATGCTGTTCTGCCTGTCCGCCTTCTTCATGGACGCGATCGGCATTCACGCGATCTTCGGCGGCTTCATCCTCGGCGTGTTCATGCCCCGCGGGCTGTTCGTCGAGGAATTGAAGCGCAAGGTCGAGCCGCTGGCGGTCGTCCTGCTGCTGCCGATGTTTTTCACCTATTCGGGGCTGAACACGCGGATGGACACGGTCAGCTCGCTGCCGCTGCTGCTGATCGCGCTCGGCGTGCTGGCGGTGTCGATCCTCGCCAAGTTCGGCGCCTGCTGGGCGGCGGCACGAATCGCGGGCGAGGACAACCGCACCGCGCTCGGCATCGGCGCGCTGATGAACTCGCGCGGGCTGATGGAGCTGATCATCATCAACATCGGTCTGCAAAAGGGCATCATCGGCCCGACCCTGTTCGCGATGCTGGTGCTGATGGCGATCGTCACCACCGTCATGGCGACCCCGTTGTTCGAGGTGGTCTATGGCAGGAAGGCCCGCGCCAGCGGCGAACTGGGCGGCGTTCCGGCCTGAGCTTCGACTACACTTTGGTGCGGCCGTGCGTTCTCCACTGGCGTTAGTCCCCCGGACGCCATAAATCGCGCGCATAATGGCAAAGATCACGACCCCGCGCCCGGTTCGCGGCACCCAGGATATTTTCGGCGACTTCGAACGGCGCTTCACCCATGTCGCCGAGACGTTCGAACGCGTGCGCCGGCTCTATTGCTTCAACCGCGTCGAAGTGCCGGTGTTCGAATCGACCGCCGTCTTCGCCCGGTCGCTGGGCGAGACGACCGATGTCGTGTCGAAGGAAATGTATTCGTTCGAGGATCGCGGCGGCGATTCGCTGACGCTGCGCCCCGAATTCACCGCCGGCATCGCCCGTGCGTACCTGACCGAGGGCTGGCAGCAATATGCGCCGCTCAAGCTCGCGACGCACGGCGCCGTGTTCCGCTACGAACGCCCGCAAAAGGGCCGCTACCGCCAGTTCCACCAGATCGACGCCGAAGTGATCGGCGCGGCCGAGCCGATGGCCGATGTCGAATTGCTGGCCATGGCCGACCAGCTGCTCAAGGAACTGGGCATCGCCGATGGCGTGACGCTGCAACTCAACACGCTGGGCGATGCCGAGACGCGCGACGCATGGCGCACCGCTTTGGTCGAGCATTTCGAAGCGCATCGCGGTGAACTGTCGGAAGACAGCCTCAAGCGGCTCGACAAGAACCCGATGCGCATCCTCGATTCGAAGGACCCGCGCGACCGCCCGATCGCCGATTCGGCGCCGGGGATCGATTCGTTCCTGACGACGGAAGCGGCGGACTTCTTCGCGGCGGTGACGTCCGGGCTGGATGCGGCCGGGGTGCAGTGGACCCGCAATGACCGCCTCGTGCGCGGCCTCGACTATTACCGCCACACCGCATTCGAATTCGTCACCGACCGGCTGGGTGCGCAAGGGACGGTGCTGGCCGGCGGGCGCTATGACGGGTTGATCGAGAGCCTCGGCGGTCCGGCGACGCCGGGTGTCGGCTGGGCGGCGGGGATCGAGCGGCTGGCGATGCTGCTGGAGGAACCCGAAGCGCCGCGCGCTGCGGTCTGTGTGATCCCGCGTGAGGGCGGGGCGGATGCCGCCGCGATGTCGCTGCTGCAGGATCTGCGCGCCGCCGGTGCCGTTGCCGACATGGCGTATCGCGGCAACCTGAAACGCCGCATGGCCAAGGCCGATGCACAGGGTGCGGCGATGGTCGCGCTGGTCGGCGCGGACGGCGCGGTGACGGCGAAGCTGCTTGCCAGCGGCAAGCAGGTCGACCTCGCCGCCGAGGATCGCGACGCCTTTCTCCACGCCGCGACGCTGTATTCGGGCGGAATCACCGATGGCGAAGTCGAGGGCGATTCGGTGCTGGAGGAGATGATCGGCGAATGGCGCCAGGGTCTCTGGCAGGCATCGGATAGCGAATGACCATCGCTCCCGAACGCATCGCCCAGATCGAGGCGCGGCGCGACGAACTGGCGGCGCAGATGGCGACGGGCGACCTGCCCGGTGATCGCTTCGTCGCGGTGTCGAAGGAATATGCCGAGCTGGAGCCGGTCGCGGCGGCGGCGGGCGAGGTCCGGCGGCTGCGCGCCGAGAGCGAGAGCCTGACCTTCATGACGCAGGACGCCGATGACGATCTGCGCGCGATGGCGGTCGAGGAACTCCACGCCAACCGCGCCCAGCTCGATGCGGCCGAACGCGCGCTGGCGCTGGCGCTGCTGCCGCGCGATGCGGCCGACGAACGCGCGGCGATGCTTGAAATCCGCGCCGGCACCGGCGGCGACGAAGCGGCGCTGTTCGCGGGCGACCTGTTCCGCATGTATCAACGCTATGCCGACAATCGCGGCTGGCGGGTCGAGCTGATCTCGGCATCGGTGTCGGACGCGGGCGGCTATAAGGAAGTCGTCGCCAGCGTCACCGGGGCGGGCGTGTTCGCGCGGATGAAGTTCGAATCCGGCGTCCACCGCGTGCAGCGCGTGCCAGCGACCGAGAGCGGCGGGCGCATCCATACCAGCGCCGCGACCGTCGCCGTCCTGCCCGAAGCCGAGGATGTCGACGTCCAGATCGACGACAAGGACCTGCGGATCGACGTCTATCGCTCGTCTGGGCCGGGCGGCCAGTCGGTCAACACGACCGACTCGGCGGTGCGCATCACCCATTTGCCGACCGGGCTGGTGGTGATCCAGCAGGACGAAAAGTCGCAGCACAAGAACAAGGCAAAGGCGCTCAAGGTCCTGCGCACCCGCCTGTACGAGGCGGAGCGCCAGCGGCTGGCCGACGAACGCGCCGGCACCCGCCGCTCGATGGTCGGTTCGGGCGACCGGTCGGAACGCATCCGCACCTATAACTTCCCGCAGGGACGGGTGACCGACCACCGCATCAACCTGACGCTCCACCGCCTGCCCGAGATTCTGGAGGGCGAGATGGAAGAACTGATCGGCGCACTGATCGCGCAGGACGAAGCGGAGCGGCTGGCGACGCTGGATGGGTGAGGCGCGCACGAGCGGGAGCCAGGAAGAAAGGAAGGTCGTTTTCACGCGAAGGCGCGGAGACGCGAAGAGGTTGCATCGCCGGCCAGGTCCTGTGCCGTCAGGCACCTTATCCCGCGCTGGCAGCATGCGAAGCGCGGGATCGCTGCGCGATCGGTATCGCCGAACGCTGATCCTCCGCGTCTTCGCGCCTTCGCGTGAAAACGACCTTCTCTTCCGCATCCGCGCATGATCACGCTCCGCCACGCACTGACCGCAGCGACTGCCCGCATCGCCTCGGTCTCCGACTCCCCCCGCCTCGACGCCGAACTGCTCGCCGCCCACGCACTCGGCTGCACCCGCGAAGCGATGCTGCTCGCCCGGCTCGACGATCCGGTCCCCGCAACCTTCGACGCGCTGGTCGAACGCCGCCTGACCCACGAACCGGTCGCCTATATCACCGGCAGCCGCGCCTTCTGGACGATCGACCTGTTGGTCGGTCCCGGCGTGCTGGTCCCCCGCGCCGATAGCGAGACGCTGATCGAGGCGGCGGTCGAGCATTTCGCCGACCGCGCGCCACAGCGTATCCTCGATCTCGGCACCGGGCCGGGCACCTTGCTGCTGGCGGCGCTCGACGAATGGGGTCAGGCGACCGGGCTGGGCGTCGACGCGTCGGACGTCGCACTCGATTATGCGCGGCGCAATGGCGCGGCATTGGGGATGGACGCGCGGGTGGCGTGGCGACAGGGCGACTGGACCGCTGGCATCGATGGCCGTTTCGACCTGATCCTCGCCAACCCGCCCTATATCGGCACCGAGGAAGCCTTGCCGCGCGAAGTCGCCGGCCATGAACCGGCCGGAGCGTTGTTCGCCGGTCGCGACGGTCTCGACGATTATCGCCGCATCGTCCCCGAACTGCCCCGGCTGCTGGCACCGGACGGGATCGCGTCGATCGAGATCGGCCACGAACAGGGTGACGCGGTGATGGCGCTGGTGCGCGACGCCGGGCTTTCCGCGCGACTGGTGCGCGATCTGGGCGATCGACCGCGCGGCGTGATTGCGGGTTGATCCCGTCGGACACGAACCCCATCTTTCCGCTTGGAGAACCCCGCAGCAGCCGCTAAGACCGGCAGCGGGGCAGGCACCATCGACCAAGGCGTCGATCGCGGGGCGTGGCTCCTTCCATCGTCATCAACCACTGTCGTCCGGTGGTCATGGCAGGCGGACGGTGCCCGTGCATCGTTTCGCGAAGTGGCTCGCACCCGGGATCGCGAGATCGACGGACAGGTAAGGACAGGACAACCAACCCTTGATGAACAATCGTCAGGCCGGCCGCCGTCGCGGTCGCGGTGGCCAGCGTCAGCCGGGAAGCGGCGGCGGTGGTCCGCGTGATAACGGCAACCGCATAGACAACCGCGCGCGTGGTAACGCCGCGCAATTGCTGGAAAAGTACAAGAACCTTGCCGCCGACGCGCAACGCGCCGGCGACCGGGTGAACACCGAATATTACCTCCAGTTCGCCGATCACTATTTCCGTGTGCTCGAAGCCGGCCGTTCGCGGGTCGAGGAACAGCGCCGCGCCCGCGACGAGTTCGACGGCAGCGACGAGGATGATTTCGACGGCGACGGCGACAATGGCGCCGAGACCGGTGGCCAGGATCGCAGCCAGCGCGACGACCGCGGGAATCGCGACGATCGCGGCCAGCGGGAGGATCGCGGCAATCGCGACGACCGCCAGCCCCGCGCCCAGCGCGAATATCGCGACGACCGTGGCCCGCGCGAAGAGCGCCAGCCGCGCGAGGAACGCCAGTCGCGCGAGGATCGCGGCCAGCGCGACGATCGCCCGCAGCGGGAAGACCGCCCGCAGCGCGAGCGCTTGCGTCGCGATGGCGGCCGGACCACCGCACCTGCCAACGATGCCGCCGAACTGCGCGGCGTAGAGGGCGAAGTCGGCACGCAGCAGAACGACGCGGCCGAAGCCGCGCCGGAAGTGGTGGCCGAGGCCAAGCCGGTCCGCCGCCGCACGGCCCGCACCCGCGTCGATGTCGCTGCTGCCGAACCGGCCGCCGAAGCCGCACCGTCGATCGAGGCGGATCGCCTGCCGCCGGCACTGTCGGCGAACGACGATGCGGCCGAACGTCCGCGCCGTCGCCGCCGCGTTCGTGCCGACGACGAAGAGGCCGTACCGCCCGCCGCCTGATCGGGCGACGAACGTCGGATCAAAGGGGCCGGTATCGCTTCGCGCGATGCCGGCCCTGTTCGTTTGGAGGTGGTGTCGGAGCCTGCGCCATCGATGAACCACTTCGTCACCCCGGACTTGATCCGGGGTCCCGCTCCTTCATCTGGCGTCGGTAAGAAGCGGGACCCCGGGTCAAGCCCGGGGTGACGGGGAGGGTGGTGCATTGGGTTCCGAATGGCGTCGGAACGTCAAAGTGTTGTCCCCTCTTTACCCCGCCGCGAACTGGTCGGGGGTCAGCGCATACAGCCCGGCGGCGCCGGCCATCGCCGCCATGCCCAGCCCGCGCGCTTCCGGCACGATCCGGTCGAGGTAGAAGGCGACCGCCGCCCGCTTGCGCGCCGCGAAGTCGGGATCTTCCACGCTGTCCAGCGCGCGCGCCTGCCGTTCGAGCAGCCAGCCGCAGGTGCAGGTCGCCAGCATCGTCAGGAACGGATAGCTGCCGGCCAGACGGTCGTCGACATCGGCCTCCAGCATCCAGCGGGCGACGGCGCGGGTGTCGTTCAGCAGGTCGCGCAGCGCGGCATGGCCGACCTCCGCCTCCATGTCCGCGAACAATGCCTCGACGCCCGCGCCGCCATCGCCGACCAGCTTGCGTCCGACCAGATCGGCGGCCTGGATGCCGTTGGTGCCTTCGTAGATCGGGGTGATCCGCGCATCGCGATAATGCTGGGCGGCACCGGTTTCCTCGACATAGCCCATGCCGCCATGGACCTGCACGCCGATGCTGGCGACCTCGCAGCCGATGTCGGTGCCGTGCGCCTTGGCGAGCGGGGTGACGAGGTCGAGCCGGGCCTTGGCCCCCGCGATGCCCAGCGTCGCGCGGTCGACCTGCCCGGCGGCGTAATAGACCAGCGCGCGCGCCGCCATGGTCTGTGCGGTCATGCGCAGCAGCATCCGGCGGACGTCGGGATGTTCGATGATCGCCACCGGCGCGCCGCCGGTCGACGCACGGGCCGACTGGACCCGTTCGCGGGCATAGGCGACGGCGCGCTGGGTAGCGGCCTCCGCGACCTGTACCCCCTGCAGCCCGACGTTCAGGCGGGCGTTGTTCATCATCGTGAACATCGCGCGCATGCCGGCGCCCTCCGCCCCGATCAGCTCGCCGATACAGTCGCCATTGTCGCCGAACGACAGCACGCAGGTGGGGGAGGCGTGCAGCCCCATCTTGTGTTCGATCGACACCACGCGGATGTCGTTCGGCGCGCCCGGATTGCCGTCGGCATCGAGCCGGAATTTGGGGACGAGGAACAGCGAGATGCCCTTGGTCCCCGCCGGTGCGCCGGGCGTACGGGCGAGGACGAGGTGGACGATATTGTCGGCCATGTCGTGATCGCCGAACGAGATATAGATTTTGGTGCCCGTGATCCGCCAGTTGCCGTCGCCGACCGGTTCGGCGCGGGTGGTCAGCGCGCCGACGTCCGATCCGGCCTGCGGCTCGGTCAGGTTCATCGTACCGGTCCATTCGCCGGTCGCGAGCTTCGGCAGATAGCGTGCCTGTTGTTCGGCGCTGCCATGATGGGTCAGCGCCTCGATCGCGCCGACGGTCAGCGTGGGGGCGAGGGCAAAGCCCATATCGGCGGTGCCCAGCGTCTCCAGCACCGCGGTCGCCACGGCGAAGGGCAGGGCCTGTCCGCCGAAATCGGCGGGCGAGCCGATCGTGCCCCAGCCGCCCTCGACATAGGCCTGATAGGCGGCGCGATAGCCATCAGGCATCACCACGCCGTCGGGCGTCCAGCGTGCGCCGACCGTGTCGCCCTTGCGCGCCAGCGGCCGCCATTCGCCGCCGGCGAAATCGCCGATCCCGGTCAGGATCGCGTCGAGAAGGTCGGGGGTCGCATCGGCGAAGCGCTCTGCCTCGGCCAGGGTTTCGATCCCGGCGGCATGGGTCAGCACGAAACGCTGTTCGGCGGTGGCGGGGGTCAGGTCCATTTGCCCTCTCTCGATCATTGGTTTTTGGCGGTATAGGCACCGAACCATGACCGCTTCAAACGCTTCGATCACGACCGTTTCCTTACCCTACGGCACGGCGGGGATCGCAGCGGCGGCGGCGGTGATCGCGGGCGGCGGCTGCGTCGCGGTGCCGACCGAGACGGTCTATGGCCTCGCTGCCGACGCCCGTGATTCGCATGCGGTCGCGGGCATCTATGCGGCGAAGGGGCGGCCGGGATTCAATCCGCTGATCGTCCATGTACCCGACCGTGCGGCGGCCGAGGCGCTGGCGGTGTTCGACGCCGCGGCCGCTCGCCTCGCCGACGCCTATTGGCCGGGGCCGCTGACCCTGGTGCTGCCGATCCGCGAGGGAAGCGGGATCGCGTCGCTGGTGACGGCGGGCCTGCCCACGATCGCGATCCGCGTGCCGGCGCATGACGCGATGCAGGCGCTGCTGCGCGCGACCGGTCGGCCGCTGGCGGCACCATCGGCCAATGCCAGCGGATCGATCAGTCCCACGCGCGCCGAGCATGTGCTGCGCAGCCTGAACGGACGCATCCCGCTGGTGATCGATGCCGGACCGACCGCGCAGGGCATCGAATCCACGATCATCGCCTGTGTCGACCGACAGGTGCGGCAACTGCGTCCGGGGCCGATCCCGCGCGAAGCGGTCGCCGATCTGCTGGGCGTCGACGTCGGCGGCGCGGGGGAAGGGATCGAGGCGCCCGGACAGCTCGCGAGCCATTATGCCCCGTCCAAGCCGGTCCGGCTGAACGCGACCTCCGGTCAGGACGGCGAATGGCTGATCGGGTTCGGCACGGTCGCGGGCGACGATACGCTGTCGGCGAAGGGCGATCCGGTGGAGGCGGCGGCGCGGCTGTTCGACGCGCTGCATATCGCCGACAGCGCCGACTGCCGGCGAATCGCGGTGGCGCCGGTGCCCGAAGCGGGGCTGGGTGCGGCGATCAACGACCGGCTGCGCCGCGCGGCGGTGCCGGCGGGATAGGGTTCGCCAAAGCGGATCGATGAGCGGGGCGGTATCGGCATTCCGCCATTTGCACCCCCTTCTTCGTCACTCCGGATCAAGTCCGGGGTGACGGGATGGAGCATGGCTCGCATCGACCCGCCCCAAGCTACGCAACATTAACGCTTTGTCCCGTAACCATTCTTGGTACGAGGGGGACCAAGTTTGTGAGCGGACAGGACGGTATCGATTTCGAGCAGCGGCTGGCGGCGTTCGATTATGACGAACGCAGCTATGGGGCGTTTCCGATGGTGAAACGGGCGATCGAACGCCATGCGCCCGCGGCGCTGACCGCGTTGTATCGCCATATCGCCAACACCGCGTCGATCCGGGGGATGTTCGCGTCGCAGGCGCGGATGGACCATGCCCGCGACAAGCAGATGGAGCATTGGCGCAAGCTGTTCTCCGGCCCGATCGACCGCGACTATGCCGCCGCCGCGACCAATATCGGGCAGGTCCATGCCCGGATCGGGCTGGCCCCGACCTGGTATATCAGCGGCTATGCCCGGATGCTGGAACATGTCCTGCCGCGGCTGGTGCTGGGGCGGCTGGGATTGCCGCTGGGGGCACGCGCACGGGCGCGGGCGGCGACCGCGCTGGTCAAGGCGTCGCTGATCGACATGGATATCGCGCTCGCCGCCTATTTCACCGCCGAACAGGCCGGGCGCCGCGCGGTGATCGAGCGGTGCGGCGCCGCGTTCGAACGCATGGCACGGGGCGACCTGACCGTTTCGCTCGATGGTCTCCCCGCCGAATATCAGGCGCTGGCCGACAGTTTCGAAGCGATGCGGCTGCAGATGTGCGAGACGCTGGGCATGGTGACGCGCTCGGGCGAGCAGATCCGCATCGGATCGGGCAATATCCGCCACGCCTCCGACGATTTGTCGCAGCGCACCGAGCAGCAGGCGGCGAGCCTCGAGGAAACCGCCGCGGCGATGGACCAGATCACCAGCACGGTGCGCCAGACCGCCGACGGCGCGTCGCGTGCCGACCGCATCGTCGGCGAGGCGCGCAGCGAGGCCGAGGAATCGGGCCGGATCGTGCGCGAGGCAGTCGATGCGATGGGCGGCATCCAGCGGTCGTCGGCGGAAATCAGCGAGATCATCAGCGTCATCGACGGCATCGCGTTCCAGACGAACCTGCTGGCATTGAACGCCGGGGTCGAGGCGGCGCGCGCGGGCGACGCCGGAAAGGGCTTCGCGGTCGTCGCGTCCGAGGTGCGCGCGCTGGCGCAGCGCTCGGCCGATGCGGCGAAGGACGTGAAGGCCAAGATCACCGCATCGTCGGATCAGGTCGAGGCCGGGGTCGAGCTGGTCAATGCGACCGGACAGGCGCTGCAACGGATCATCGGCCGGATCGGCGAGATCAGCGAACTGGTGTCGGGCATCGCGACCTCCGCCGCCCAGCAGTCGGTCGGGTTGCAACAAGTCAATACCGCCGTGTCGGAAATGGACAATGTGACCCAGCGCAACGCGGCGATGGTCGAGGAAGCGACCGCCGCCGCCCGCGTGCTGGCGCAGGAGGCGGAGGTGCTGGCCGCCGAAGTCGCGCGCTTCCGCCTTGATGCGGGGACCGGACCGGTCAACGAAGTGCACCGGATGCAGCAGCGGATTGCGGCGGCCTGAGCGGTCGGCCTCGTTGCGTCGCCCCGGCGCAGGCCGGGGCATCCTGCGGCGAGGCGCGCCTTCTGACAACGGTGAGATCCCGGCATGCGCCGGGATGACGTGCGGGGAAGAGGATGCTGCGTAACCGTACCCACCCCGCCAAACCGGTTGCACGGCCGCGATGCGCGTGCTTGGGAGCGGACGGGATTTGGGAAGCGATATGGCCAGCCGCGCAATCAACGGACGGGTCGAGGCGGGTGCGACGGGTGCGCGCTGGCTGGACGACTATCGCGCGCTGGCGCCGCGCGGCGACATGCTCGCGGCGGCCGACGGGCTGGACCGTGCCGCATGGGATGCGGCGTTCGAGGAACTGGCCGCGCTGCCCGGCAACGGCCTGGCCGGTGCGCGCGAACGGGCGCAGCGCCATGCCGACGATATCGGCACCGCCTATCGCGCGGCGGGCGAGAATGAGGAGCGCCGCTGGCCGCTGTCCCCTGTCCCGCTGCTGATCGGTGCGGAGGAATGGCGCGGCATCGCCGAGGGGATGGCCGAGCGCGCCGACCTGTTCGAAGGGATCATCGCCGACATTCACGGCGAACAGCGGCTGGTGGCCGAGGGCGTGCTGCCGGCGATGCTGGTGACGGGATCGCCGCTGTTCCTGCGCCCGATGGTCGGGTTGATGCCGCCGGGCGGGCATCAGCTGCACTTCGTCGCCGCCGATCTGTGCCGGGGGCCGGACGGGCGCTGGCGGGTGCTGGCCGATCATCTGCGCGTGCCGGTGGGGGCGGGCTATGCGCTGGAAAACCGGCTGGCGATGGGGCGGACGCTGGGCGGGTTGCCGTCGCGGATGAATGTGGAGCGGCATGCGCCGTTCTTTGCCGCGATGCGTGCCGGGATCGCCGCCGCATGCCGCCGCGCCGAACCGCGCATCGGGCTGCTGACGTCGGGTAAGCTCAATCCCAGCTATCCCGAACAGGCGCATCTGGCGCGCTATCTGGGGTTCCTGCTGGTCGAGGGCGCCGATCTGGCGGTGCGCGGCGACCAGTTGTACGTCCGCACCATTGCGGGCCTCAAGCGGATCGACGCGCTGTGGCGGCGGATCGACCCGCGACTGATCGACCCGCTGGCGTTCGATGCCAATTCGACGATCGGCGTGCCCGGCCTCGTCGATGCGATGGCGGCGGGCAATGTCGTGATCGCCAATGCGCCGGGCGTCGGCGTGCTCGAATCGCCGGCCTTTGCCGCGTTCCTGCCGGCGCTGGGCGAACGATTGCTGGGGCGGGCGCCGTCGCTGTCGTCGATCGGCACATGGTGGTGCGGCGATCCGGCGGCCCGGGCGCATGTCCTGTCCTCGCTCGATCAGCTGGTGATCGGTCCCGCCTTTGCCGGAGCCGCGCCCGAACTGGCCGCGCCGGTGCTGGGCGCGACGCTCGACCCGCAAGCGCGCGCACGGCTGGCGGCGGCGATGGCGCTCCGGCCGCAGGATTATGTCGGGCAGGAGGTCGCCGAACTGTCGACCATGCCGACCGCGTGCGGCGAGGGGCTGTTGCCGCGCCCCTTCTCGCTCCGGGTCTTCGCGGCGCGGGGCGGCGACGGGCGCTGGGTGGTGCTGCCCGGCGGGTTCGTGCGGATCGGCGACCAGCCCGATGCGCGGGCGGCGGTGATGGGTGAGGGGTCGTGGTCGGCCGACGTCATCGTCCATGGCCCCGATCCGGTCGCGCCGGTGTCGCTGCTGCAACCGACCGACAGCGTGGAACTGCGCCGCAATCCCGGCACCCTGCCCAGCCGGGTCGCCGACAACATGTTCTGGCTGGGCCGCTATCTGGAGCGGGGCGAGGCGCTGCTGGGCGTCATCCGCGTGCTGTTCGGGCATTCGATCTCGGCCGATACCGGCGCGGCGCTGGCCCCCGAAACGGTCGAGCGGCTGGTCACGATCATTGCCGATACCGGCGCCGCCGTCCGCCCGCCCAGCCACCGCCGCCGCGATCTGGTCGATTTCGGGCGCGAGGCGATGGAGGCGGTCGAGGGCTGGGGCAGCGTGCGCGCGATCAACCGCATGGCGACCGGCATCGGCGGCGTGTCGCGCGACCGGTTGTCGGCGGACATGGTGCGCCTGCTCGACGCACCGCACCCGACCACCGGCACGCTGCTCGACCGCGCAGGCACGTTGCAGCGGCGCTATGCCGCATTGGCCGGACTGTCGGCCGAGCATATGGGGCGCACCGATGCGTGGCGGTTCCACGACCTCGGGCGGCGGATCGAACGGGCGATGGCGGCGACGCGCACCTTGCTGGCGGTCGACCTGCGCCGCGCCAATGCGGAGGATCTGTCGACGCTGCTCGACCTCGCCAACAGCCAGATCAGCTATCGCCAGCGCTATCTGATCGGGTTCGCGCGGGCGCCGGTGATCGACCTGATCGCGCTCGACCCCGGCAATCCGCGCGGCATCGCGTTTCAGGTGGAGACGATCGTCCGGCATCTCTCGAAACTGCCGGTGCTGAACGACGCAGGCATCGCCGAACCGCAGCAACGTATCGCCGCGCGGCTGACCGCGGGCATCGCCATGGCGTCCGCCGACCGTCTCGACCGTGGGTGGCTGCTGGAAATCAACCAGCAGTTGCAGAAGCTGTCGAACGCCATCGCCACCCGCTATTTCCTGCAGGGTGCGCAGGCGCTGCGCGAAGCCGGGCTGACGCTCGCATGATGCGCTATGCCATCCGCCACATCACCCGCTTCGATTATGAGGAAGCGGCGGGGTTCGCGCGCTGCAATCTGCGGCTCCGCCCGATCCTGTGGTCGGGCCAGACGCTGGAGGATTATGCGCTGCTGGTCGAACCCGGCGGCCATACCCATCCGGCGCGGGCGCAGGCGGGGCTGGCGAACGTCACCCGGCTGGTCGTCGAACGGCCCGAACGCACGCTGACGATCGAGAGCCGCGCGACGGTGTGCGTCGACCGACCGATCCCGGTGCCGTCGCCGGCGGACCCGACGCTGGCGGAAATCCGGGCGATGGTGGCGAAGGTCGCCGATGCTGGCCCGGCCAGCCCGGTCAGCTATCTCTTCCCGTCGGCCCATGTCCCGATCGTGCCCGAGATCGCCGAATGGTGTGCCGAGGATCTGGCCGACGACCGCGGCATATTGGACGCGGCGATATCACTCGCCCGGCGCATCCAGCGCGACTTCGCGTTCGATCCGACCGCGACACTGGTCGACACCCCGCCGGCCGAAGCCTTCGCCAAGCGTGGCGGGGTGTGTCAGGATTTCGCGCAGATCATGCTGTCGGGCCTGCGCGGGGCAGGGCTGCCCGCCGCCTATTGCTCGGGCTATCTGCGCACCCTGCCGCCGCCGGGGCAGGAGCGGCTGGTCGGGGCGGACGCGACTCATGCGTGGGTTTTGGTGTGGGCCGGTCCCGAATTGGGATGGGTCGGCGTCGATCCGACCAACGGCATCTGGATGGCGGAGGACCATGTCGTGATGGCGATCGGCCGCGACTATGCCGACATCGCCCCGATCGACGGCGTGGTACTGGGGTCGGGCGCGCAGACGATGCAGGTGTCGGTCGACGTGGAGCCGTTGCCGGTCGGGTAGTCTGTTCACGCTAGAGTCTGATGACATCAAGCTGACGCGTATCCGGCATTGCGGAGATAGTTTCGGCATTCGTCGGGTGAGAAGGTATTGAGGAGCGATCCGACGCGGCGCCATGTTGCCTCGTGGGATCGTTCTGCGGCCTTTCGCATCAGGTGCTTGAGTTTCGCGAAGACCTGTTCGATCGGGTTCAGGTCTGGCGAGTATGGCGGGAGGAACAGGAGCTTGGCGCCGCCGGCTCTGATGGCGCGACGGATGGCGGGCTTTTTGTGGCTGGACAGATTGTCCATGATGACGACATCGCCGGGCGACAGCGTGGGCACGAGGCATTGTTCGACATAGTCGGTGAAGCTCTGGGCGTTGATCGGCTGGTCGAGCACGCAGGGTGCATCGATCCGGTCGCAGCGGAGTGCCGCCCCGAAGGTCATGGTCCGCCAGTGGCCGTATGGCACCTTGGCATGGAGCCGCCGGCCGACCGGTGCCCAGCCCCTGAGCGGGGCCATGTTCGTCTTCACCCACGTTTCGTCGATGAAGACGAGGCGTGCCGGATCAAGCCGGCCCTGGTATTTCTTCCACTGTGCCCGACGCCGTGCGATCGCGGGACGGAGCTGTTCGGCGGGCAGTACGCTTTTTTTTGAAGCTCAGTCCCTCGGCATGGGCAAACCGCCAGACTTGGACATAGTCGACCTTCACACCGCGCTCGGCCAACTCGGCCACCAGACCACGCAGCGTGAAGTCGCTCGTCATCCGCTCCAGCAGCCAATCCCGCGTTGCGCCCGAGAGGATGTTCGACCGGCGGCCACCCATCTGCCCGGGCGCCGCGCTGCCCGTGTCGCGGTAGCGCTGCATCCACTTGATCGCCGAACTCGGCGCAACCCCGAAGCGTGCAACTGCCGCGTGACACGACATGCCATCCGCCGTCACCGCCCGGACCACTCGGTCGCGCAAGTCCATCGAATATGGTTTAGCCATGCAGGCCAGCCTCCTTCGCTAGCCAGCACCTTGAATCAGATCAAACGCTTGATGTGTATCCCCAACGGTTCAGCACCATGTCATCCCGCTCTAGGAAGAAGGTGGTTTCGCGCGAAGGCGCGAAGACGCGGAGTTAGTTGCGCGGCTTGGCGAGCGGGTGCGTCCGGCAGACGATCCTTGCGCGGATACCATGGAATAGGCCGCTGGCGCGGGAGGCGTTGCGCCAAGCGGAACCCCTTCGCGTCTCCGCGGCTTCGCGTGAAAACAATCTTACTTCTTCGTCCCCATGGCGAACCCCATCCAACCGGATTGACGAATCCGCAACGGACGCGCGATAAGAACAAATCATGAACGTAGAATCGTCCACCCTTGTCGCGCTGAAGCGTCGCGTCGCCGCCATGGAGCGGCGTGCGCCGACTGGCAAGGCGGTGCGGGTGGCGACCGGGCATGGCGACATCGATGCGGCGCTGGACGGCGGCATCGCGCGCGGGCGGCTGCACGAGATTTTCGCAGGCGAGGAAGGCGACGCCGGTAGCGCGACCGGTTTTGCCAGCATGCTGTCGATTCGACTGGGCGGCGGCATCGTGTGGCTGCGCGAGGAGGCGGCGGTGCGCGGCGGCGGGCATCTCCACGCGCCGGGGCTGGTCGAGATCGGCGTAGATCCTGCGCGGCTGTTGCTGGGCTTCCTGCCCGATGCGCTGTCAGTGCTGCGCGCGGCGGCCGATGTCGTGCGCTGTGCCGGGGTCGGGGTGGCGGTGATCGAACTGCACCGCGATCCGAAAGTGCTCGACCTGACCGCCAGCCGCCGCCTGGCACTTGCGGCGGAGGAAAGCGGGGTGACGGCGCTGCTGCTGCGCATCGCCGCGACTCCGGAGGCGAGTGCCGCCGACACCCGCTGGGCGGTGCGATCCTGCGCGTCGCAACCCTTGCCCGCCAATGCGCCGGGCCATCCGACCTTCGACCTCGAATTATTGCGTCAGCGCGGCCGGGGTGCCGATGGCCGCTGGCAAGTGGAGTGGAATCGTGAGCAAGCCGTCTTCACCAGCCCGACCCAGCGGTCGGCGCCACCTGGCGCTGTGGTGGCCGTTCCTGCCCACCGACCGGCTGCTGCGCATATCCCCCTGCGTCGTGCCGGATGACGCGCCGTTCGTCTGTGTCGAAACGGTGCGCGGCGCCCTGCGCATCGCATCGGTCGACCCGCAGGCGCTGGACAAGGGGCTGGCCCCCGGCATGGCGCTGGCCGATGCGCGGGCGCAGTTGCCCGAACTGACGGTGGTCGAGGCCGATCCGTTCGCCGATCATGGCTGGCTGGAGCGGATTGCCGATGCCTGCGACCGGTTCACGCCGCTGGTGGCGCTGGACGGCGGCGACGGGGTGACGCTGGACATTACCGGCTGCGCGCATCTGTTCGGCGGGGAGGGCGCGCTGGTCGCCGAGGTCGAGGCGCGGCTCGCCCGGTTCGGGGCGCTGCGCCACGCGCTGGCCGACACGCCCGATGCGGCGCAGGCGCTGGCGCGGTTCCAGAGTGCCCCTGCGGCAAGCGAGGCGGCGGCGATCCGGCGGCTGGGGGTGGTGGCGCTCAGGCTCGATGACGAGATTGCGGTGGCACTGCGTCGGGCGGGACTGCGTACTATCGGCGATCTTGCCAGCCGCCCGACCGCACCGATCGCCGCCCGCTTCGGCGAGGAGACGGTGGCGGCATTGGCGCGCCTGCTGGGCGATGCCGATCAGCGGCTGCGGCCGCGCCGTGCGCTGCCGGCGCTGTTCTTCGAACGACGCTTTGCCGAACCGATCGCGCGCGATGCCGATGTGCTGGCGACGATCGGCGAGCTGGCGGCGGAAGCGGAGGCGGAGTTGACCGCGCGCGACCGCGGTGGCCGGCGGTTCGCGGTGCGGCTGTACCGGGCCGATGGCGCACTGCGCGATCTGGCGGTCGAGAGCGGCCTTCCCCTACGCGATCCGCCGTCGATCCTGCGGCTGTTCCGCGAACGGATCGATGCGCTGGCCGATCCGATCGATCCGGGGTTCGGCTTCGACATGATCCGCATGAGCGTCCCCGCGCTCGAACCGCTCGCGCCGACGCAGTTGCAGCTGGAGGGCGGTGCGGTGAGCGAAGAGGTGATGGCGGCGCTGGTCGATCGCCTCAGCACCCGCCTTGGCCGTGGGCGCATCTGTCGTGCGGCCCCGGGCGACAGTCACATGCCCGAACAGGGCGTGCTGACCATCCCCGCGATCGATACGCCTGCGCCGACGACCTGGGATGCGCCGGAGACGGGCGAGCCGCCGCTGCGCCCGATCCACCTGTTCGACCCACCGCAGCGGATCGAGGTGATGGCCGAGGTCCCCGACGGCCCGCCGCACCGCTTTCGCTGGCGGCGCGTGCTGCACGACGTGATCCGCTTCGAAGGGCCGGAACGGATCGCGGCGCAGTGGTGGCGCAGGGGCCAAGCAAAGGTGCGGACGCGGGACTATTACCGGGTCGAGGATGTGCGCGGGCGGCGCTACTGGATTTTCCGGCATGGGCTGTACGATCGCGAGACGCCCGATCCGCTATGGTATGTGCATGGGGTGTTCGCGTGAGGATCGCGGTATCCGGCAGCCTCCGCCCCGATCGTCACCCCAGCGCAGGCTGGGGTCTCCCCGTGGCTGGCGCTGCGTCCTTGCCGCGGGAGATTCCAGCCTGCGCTGGAATAACGTGTGGGACGGGCCGGGCAGGAACCGGTTCTTGCTTCCCCTTCGCCATCGCGGCGCAGGCCGCGATCCGCCGGGCCGCATATCCGATGGCTTCGGCGCTTGCGGAACCTTGGATTCCGGCCTGTGCCGGGATGGCGAGGGGTGTGGGCGAGGCGCGTCCGTGAGATGGCCTTTGCCGAACTGATCGCCGCGACGCATTTCTCGTTCCTGCGCGGGGCCTCGCCGCCGTCCGACATGGTGGGGCATGCGAACGAGCTGAAGATGGCCGGGATCGGGATCGCAGACCGTAATACGGTGGCCGGTGTCGTGCAGGCGTTTCTGTCGCTCAAGAAGGCGAAGGAAAAGCGGCATGAGGCCGGGCTGCCGGACTATCCCTTCGACCTCGTCGTCGGCGCGCGGCTGGTATTTGTGGACGGCACGCCGGACATCGTCGCCTATCCCGTCGACCGCGCGGCATGGGGGCGGCTGACGCGGCTGCTGAGCGGCGGCAACCTCAAGGCCAAGAAGGGCGACTGCCACCTCGAACTGGCGGACCTGCTGGCATGGCAGGAGGGGTTGCTGCTGATCGTCACCGCGCCCGATGCGGCGCTGCTGACGCGTCTCAGCGATGCCTGTCCGGGTCGGGTGTGGCTGGCGGCGGCGATGCCGCGTGGCGGGCGGGACCGGCGGCGGTTGGCCGGCCGGATCGCGTTGGCGCGCAGCGTCGGCGTGCCGCTGCTCGCGACCAACGACGCGCTCTACGCGACCCACGAACAGCGTCCGTTGCACGACGTGCTGACCTGTATCCGTGAGGGCACGACGATCGCTGCCGCTGGGCGCAAGCTGGCGGCCAATGCCGAGCGGCACCTCAAGGCCCCCGAAGAAATGGCGCGGCTGTTCCGCGATTGCCCGGAGGCCGTGGACGAAAGCGTGCGGCTGCTGAACCGCATCACCTTTCGCCTGACCGACCTGAAATATGAATATCCGCATGAACCGGTGCCGGACGGCTGGGAGGCGCAGGACTGGCTGGAGCATCTGACGATGACCGCCGCGCATGACCGCTATGGTCCCGACCTGCCTGCCGAGGTCCAGCGGCGGTTGGACGAAGAGTTCGCGCTTATCCGCAGCCAGAAATACGCGCACTATTTCCTGACCGTCCACGACCTCGTCCGGTTCGCGCGGACCTGCGAGCCGCCGATCCTGTGCCAGGGGCGCGGGTCGGCGGCCAATTCGATCGTCTGTTTCCTGCTGGGCGTCACCTCGGTCGATCCGAGCGAGCATGACCTGCTCTTCTCGCGCTTTGTGTCCGAACAGCGGGGCGAGCCGCCCGATATCGACGTCGATTTCGAACATGAGCGGCGCGAGGAGGTCATCCAGTATATCTACGGTCGCTATGGTCGCGAGCGGGCGGGCATTGCCGCGACCGTGATCCATTACCGGCCGAGGAGCGCGGTGGCGGAAGTCGGCAAGGTGCTGGGCCTGACCCGCGACGTGACGCAGCGGCTGGGCAGTACCGTGTGGGGCAGCTTTGCCGGGCAGATGGAGGCGCGGCGCTATACCAGTGCCGGGTTCGACCTCGACAATCCCGACATCGCGCAGCTGCGCTGGCTGGTCGACCAGATCATGGAATTCCCGCGCCATCTGTCGCAGCATGTCGGCGGGTTCGTGCTGACGCAGGGGCGGCTGGACGAGCTGGTGCCGATCCATAACGGGGCGATGGAGGGGCGAACCTTCATCGAATGGGACAAGGACGATATCGACGCGCTGGGGCTGATGAAGGTCGATGTGCTCGCGCTCGGCATGCTGACCTGCATCCGCAAGGCGTTCGATCTGCTCCGGCATCATGGGCTGGGCGAGCATGACCTGACCGTCGACCTGAAAGCGGACGACAAGGATGTCTACGACATGCTGCACAAGGGCGACAGCATCGGCGTGTTCCAGGTCGAGAGCCGGGCGCAGATGAACATGCTGCCGCGCCTAAAGCCGACCTCGCTCTACGACCTGTCGGTGCAGGTGGCGATCGTCCGGCCGGGGCCGATCGAGGGGGACATGGTGCATCCCTATCTGCGGCGGCGGGCGAAGAAGGAAGTGGTGACCTACCCCTCGCCCAAGCCGCCGCATGATCCTGACGAACTCAAGACGCTGCTCGACCGGACGTACGGCGTGCCGTTGTTCCAGGAACAGGTGATGAAGCTGGCGATCGTCGCTGCCGATTTTACGCCGAGCGAAGCAAACAAGCTGCGAAAGGCGATGGCGACGTTTCGCAATCCGGGTACGATTAACGAACTGCGCGAAAAGCTGATCGATGGCATGACGCGGCGCGGCTACGAACCCGATTTCGCCGAACGCTGTTTCCGGCAGATCGAGGGGTTCGGCAGCTATGGCTTTCCCGAAAGCCATGCGCTGTCCTTCGCGCGGCTGGTCTATGTATCGTCATGGATCAAATGCCATCACCCGGCGGTGTTCGCCTGCGCGCTGCTCAATTCGCAGCCCATGGGGTTTTATGCGCCCGCCCAGATCGTCCGCGATGCGCGCGACCATGGGGTCGCGGTGCACGGGATCGATGTGAATGTCAGCGGCTGGGACAATGGGCTGGAGGGGGAGCAACTCGCGCTCAGGCTGGGGTTTCGGCAGATGGACGGGTTCCGCCAGCATTGGGCCGAGGCGATCATGGCCGCGCGGCCCTTTGCCAGCGTCGAGGAACTGGCGCGCCGCGCGCGACTGCCGCAACGGGCGCTGCGGCTGCTGGCCGATGCCGATGCGTTCCGCTCGATCGGGTTCGACCGGCGCGAGGCGTTGTGGGAGGTGCGGCGGACCCCGGACGCCGAACTGCCGCTGTTCGCCCATGCCCGTGCCGCCGAACTGGGCGCGGAGCCGGACATGACGCTGCCCGCCATGCCGGCGGTCGAGCATGTCGTGACCGATTACCAGACGCTGCGGCTGTCGTTGCAGGGCCATCCGATGCAGTTTTTGCGCGGGCGGCTCGACCGGATGGGGGTGACCAGCTGTGCCGGGATCATGGCGGCGAAGGCGGGCGCGAAGGTTACCGCCGCCGGCCTCGTCCTCGTGCGGCAGCGGCCGGGCAAGGGCAATGCGATCTTCGTCACGCTGGAGGATGAGGGCGGCATCACCAATATCGTGCTATGGGCGCGGCTGTTCGAGGCGTATCGGCGCGAGGTGATGGGCGCGCGGCTGATGCTGGTCGAGGGCGAGGTGCAGCGCAGCCGCGAAGGGATCGTGCACCTGATGGGTGCGCGGGTATGGGATCGCAGCGACCTGCTCGACACGCTGGGCGAGGCACCGCCGCCGGTGCCGTCGTCGCGCGGCGACGAGGCGGTCCGCCCGGTGGCGTCGCGTCACCCGCGCGACGTGCGGCTGGTGCCCAAGTCGCGCGATTTCCACTGACATCGCCCGGCCGCCCGGCGTAGGACAGGTGGCGGGGGAGGATCGCCATGAACGGGTTGCTGCTGTTCGTCGTCGCGATCGGCTATGCCGCGCTGCTGTTCGCGGTGGCGTGGGTGGTGCGGCGGCGGGGGATCGCGCCGGGCCGGCGCCGGGCGATCTATACGCTGGGCCTCGCGGTCTATTGCAGCAGCTGGACGTTCAACGGCGCGGTCGGCAGCGCGGTCGCCGAAGGCTGGGCCTATCTGCCGATCTATCTGGGGCCGATCCTGTTGTTCGTCGGCGGGCGGCGCCTGCTGGTGCGGCTGGTCGGCGCGGTGCAGGCCGATGGAGCGACGTCGATCGCCGACTTCATCGGCGGGCGCTTCTCGCGCAGCCGGGGCGTCGCCGCGCTGGTCACGCTGATCGCGCTGACCGGCACCGTGCCCTATGTCGCGTTGCAGCTGCGCTCGGTCGCGACCAGCTATGGCGCGCTGGCGGGCATGGGCGACACGACACGGCCGATGATCGCGACCGCGATCGTCTTGGCCGGTTTCGCGATCGGCTTCGGCACGCGCGGCGATGCCAAGGCGCGGGCCGATAGCGGGCTGCTGGCGGCGGTCGCGGTGGAGTCGCTCATCAAGCTGGCGGCCTTTGCGGCGGTCGCGCTGTTCGCGCTGTGGCTGGTCGCGGAGGCGGCGCCGGTGGACCGCGCCGCCGGGGCCGCGCGGCTGGGCAGCGGCTTTGCCCGGCCGCCGGCGATCGGCGACTTTACGATCGCGACCTTGCTGGCGACCGCCGCGATGCTGTGCCTGCCGCGCCAGTTCCATGTGACCGTGATCGCGGCGCACGACCGCCAAGACCCGGCGCAGGCGCGGTGGCCGTTTGTCGCCTATCTGGTGCTGACCGCGTTGCTGGTCGTGCCGATCACCTGGGCGGCGCTGGTGCAGGGGGGGACGACGCGACCCGATCTGCTGGTCATCGCCATGCCGCTGGCGGCGGGGGCGCCGGCCATCGCGCTGCTGGGGTTCGTCGGCGGCTTTTCGGCGGCGACCGCGATGGTGGTGATGGAGACGGTCGCGCTGGCGACGATGGTGTCGAACGACCTGATCGCGCCGCTGCTGCTGCGCCACCCGCGCGTCGCCGCCGCCGCGCATGTCGGGCGGACATTGCTGTGGGTGCGAAGGGCGGTGATCGTCGGGATCATCGGCGTGGCGCTGTTCAGCGCGCTGCTGATCCCGATGACGCGCGGGCTGGCGACGATCGGCCTCGTTGCCTTTGCCGCGATGGCGCAGTTCGCGCCGGCGCTGCTGCTGGCGGTCGCCGGGGGCGGGCGCGATCCGCTGGCGGCGAAGGCAGGGCTGGCGACCGGGCTGGCAGGATGGACGCTGTTGCTGTTCGTGCCGACGCTGCGCGGCGCGGCGCTGCCGATCCCGGCGATGGCGGGGATGGGCGCGGTCGCCGCGGCGGCGGTGGTCACGCTGGCGGCGAACCTGATCGTCCATGCCGCCGTCGCCCTGTCGCGTGCGCCGCGCCTGCCCTTCGTTCGCGACGACCGGGTGCCGCCGGTGCGCGATCTGGGCGAGCTGACCCAGCTGGTCGCGCGCTTCGTCGGCGGGGAGCGGGCGGAGGCGGAGCTGGGCGAGGGCACCCATGTCGACGCCCGTGCCGCGCGGCGGGCCGAACGGCTGGTGGCGCAGGTGGTCGGGGTGTCGTCCGCGCGGCGGCTGGTGGCCTCCGCGCTGTCGGGCGAGGGGTGGGCGCGGACGATGTCGCGCGGATGCTGGACGAGAGCGGGCAGAGCCTGCAATTTTCCAAGGGGCTGCTGGCGGCGACGCTGGAGCATATCGATCCGGGCGTCAGCGTGGTCGATGCCGAGCTGAACCTCGTCGCGTGGAATCAGCGCTATCTCGACCTGTTCGGCTTTCCGCCGGGCATGATCCGGGTCGGCGCGCCGGTGGCCGATGCGATCGCGTTCAATGCGCTGCGCGGCGATTGCGGGCCGGGCGAGGTCGACGACCATGTCGCCCGGCGGCTGGCGCATATGCGGCGGGGGACGCGGCACAGCTTCGAACGGGTGCGCAGCGACGGGCGGGTGCTCAAGACCGTCGGCGGGCCGATGCCGGGCGGCGGCTATGTGATGTGCTTTTCGGACATTACGGCCGAGGCGCAGGCGCTGCGCGCGGTGGAGACAGCGCGGGCCGAGCTGGAGCGACGGGTGGAGGAGCGGACCCGCGCATTGTCGGATGCGAACGCCGCGCTGGCGCGGGCGACGGCGGACAAGACCCGGTTCCTCGCCGCCGCCAGCCACGACCTGTTACAGCCGCTGCACGCCGCGCGGCTGTTCACCGCGGCGCTGGCGCGCGGGGCGGACGATCGGGCGCGGCCGCTGGCCGAGCGGATCGACCAGTCGATCGCGGCGGCCGACCAGCTGCTGCGCGCGCTGCTCGACATATCGAAGCTGGACGCAGGCGGGATCGTGCCGGTGCCGACGACCTTCGGGGTGCGCGACCTGCTGGCCGAACTGGTCGACAGCTTCGCCGATCAGGCGCGGGCCAAGGGGCTGACGCTGCGGCTGGCGCCGGGCGATGCGATGGTCGCGACCGACCGGGTGCTGCTGCGGTCGATCGTGCAGAATCTGCTGGGCAATGCCGTGCGCTATACTGCGCGGGGCGGGGTTGTGATCGGCGTGCGGCGGCGGGGTGGCGTCGTACGGATCGAAGTGGTCGATAGCGGGCCGGGCATTGCCGATGCCGACCGGGCGCGGGTGTTTCGCGAATTCGAGCGGCTGGCGACGGCGGAGGATGCCGGGCTGGGGCTGGGCCTTGCCATCGTCGCGCGGACGGCGGCGTTGCTGGGGGCGGAGGTCGATCTCGACAGTCGGGTCGGGCGCGGGAGCCGCTTTGCGGTGACGCTGCCGATGGTCGAGGGCGTGGCGCCGATGGCGCCGGTGCGGGCGGTGGTGCGCGACGTCGGGCCGCTGTCGTGCCTGATCGTCGATGACGATGCCGGGGTCAGGCAGGCGACGGCGGCGCTGGCCGTCAGCCGGGGGCATCGGGTGCGGGTGGCGGCCGGCGTCGCGGAGGCGCTGGCCGGGGTGGCCGAGGAGGTGGCGTTCGTCGATCATGATCTGGGCGGGGCGGTCGATGGACTGGCGCTGATCGGGATGTTGCGGGCGGTCCGGCCAGAGCTGCGGGCGGCGTTGGTGACGGCGGATGCCAGCCGGACGCTGGCCGAGGCGGCTGAGGCGGCGGGGGTGGCGGTGTTGTTGAAGCCACTATCGGGGGAGGCGTTCGATGCGTGGGTAGCCGCGCCGGGCGAGCAGTAGTGTAGCTACTGCAAGCCAACCAAGGCGCGGCCGACCGGCGGCGCGTGAAGCGCCGTCCGACGGGCTTCGAGATGCGGACTGCCCCGCAGTCCGCAGATCGTGCCGGGGGCACGATCGATCTCGAAGCCGGCTTTGCCCGTGTCGGGGCCTTCGGCTACCCCGTGCCCATCGGCCAAAGTTCACTAAGTTCACACTCGTCGCAACTTCGCGCGCGGGGAAGGAGCCGATGGATACTCCAGCCTTCGCTGGGGCGACGCTTGTCTAAAGGCGCAGGACGTTGTCCGGCATTAGTCCGAAAACCCGCGGAAAACTGCCAAAGGTCACTAAGTTCACACTTGCGACGTGTTCGTCCCGGGACCGGATGGGGCGCGGTGGGATGGCGAAACCGGCGTTGGGAAAGAGCGGGTTCGATACTGGCAGGTTGGGGGCTTGTAGGACAGGGCTTCTCTTCAGGGTGCAGAAGAAGAAGCGGGACCCCGGATCAAGTCCGGGGTGACGGGTAGGCTGGGGTTGCGTTCCATCACGCGGCCTTGATCCCTAGGAAAGCTGGGGATCGTCCTGATCAATCATCCTTTGTCCGCCTTTGGAACCCGGCATAGCGTGAGGGCCGGCCCGCCGGTCCGGCGCGGCTTCCACGGAGGTCTGTCGTGCCGCGCATCCTTGCCTTGCTGCCTGTCGCCCTGTGTCTTGCGGCCAGTTGCCGGAGCGAGGCGCCGCTGCCCAAGAACGAGCGGGTCGGAGCGTGGCAGGCACCGGCCGGCGGTATTCAGATACCGTTGTGGCCGGCGGATGTCGTGCTGGCCAAGCCCGATACCGGCGATCGGCCGGAAGCGACCGGTAACGGCACCGGGCTGGTCGCGGGGCGGAAGTGGCATTGGGCGAGCTATGTCACGCGGCCGACGATGACGCTGTTCCGGCCCCGGGGCCGCAACAATGGCGCGGCGGTGCTGGTGCTGCCGGGCGGCGGGTTCGAGGTGGTCGCCACCGATCTGGAGGGGACAGAAATCTGCGACTGGGTGGTCGCACAGGGGATGACCTGCGCGATGCTGAAATATCGCGTGCCGCAGAGCTGGCCGCAGGTGAACGGACGGCAACAGCGGCCGAAGGTGCTGCTGGCGCTGGAGGATGCGCAGCGGGCGATGGGACTGTTGCGGGCCGACGCGAAGCGGTTGGGGATTGATCCGCACAAGGTGGGGGTGATCGGCTTTTCGGCGGGCGCCTATCTGGCGGCGAATATGAGCAATAGTGAGGCGCGGACCTATCGGTCACGCGATGCCGCCGACCGGCAGTCGCCGCGGCCCGACTTTGCGGTGATCGCCTATACCGCGCGGATGCTGGACAATAGCAAGGGGCGCAACAGCCTCGAGCTGCGGCCATGGGTGACGATCGATTCGAAGGCTCCGCCGACCTTGCTGCTGCACGCGATGAACGATCCGATGGACGCGGTGCGGCAGCCGCTGGCCTATGCGCTGGCGCTGAGCGATGCGGGGGTGCCGGTCGATATGCGCTTCTATGCGAAGGGCGGCCATGCGTTCGGAATGCGGGCGACGGGGGATCCGGTGACACGCGAATGGCCAGGGCAGGTGGCGCAGTGGTTGCGGAATCTCGGGATGTTGTGACGGGACGGTCCTAGCCCGTTACCTCAAGCCCCAGCGCGCGGGCGGCGACGGCGGCCTGGGTGCGGTTGCCGACGTCGAGTTTGCGCAGCACGGCGGTCATGTGGACCTTCACCGTCGCTTCGGCGATGCCGAGGTCGTGGGCGATCTGTTTGTTCAGCCGGCCGGCGAGGACGCCGAGCAGGACGCGCAACTGCATCGGGGTGAGGGCGGCGACGCGGGCGGCCATGTCGTCCTGTGGGCCGGTGTCGGGCGCCATGCGGTCGCCGGCGAGCGCGGCGGCGATCGCGGCTTCGATCGATTCCAGCGCCGCGTCCTTGCCGACGAAGCCGACCGCACCGAAGCGGGCGACCTGTGCGAAGGCGGCGGCGCGGTCGGCGCCGGAGACGACGAGGATCGGGACGTCAGGGACTTCGGCATGGAGCAGCGCCACCCCGCTATAGCCGACCGCGCCGGGCATGTTCAGGTCGAGCAGGATCAGCGCGAGGCCGTCGGCGTCGCGGGCGGCCTGTACCACGCGGTCGAGCGAGCCGGCCTCGACGATGTGGGCGTCGGGGCGGACCTGGGTTACCGCCAGCGTCAGCGCCTGTCGGAACAGGGGGTGGTCGTCGGCGACGAGGATGGTTGGATGTTCAGCCATTCCCTACATTCCGTTCGTCCTGAGTAGCCGCTGAGCTTGTCGAAGCGGCGTATCGAAGGACCGTCGCCACCAGTGCTTCGATACGGGTCTTCGACAAGCTCAGCCCCTACTCAGCACGAACGGGGTTTGGTTTGGTCAAATCGTTTACGCCGGGCGGATGCGTTCGGCGACCAGCGTGTCGACCACCGACGGATCGGCGAGCGTCGAGGTGTCGCCGAGGTTGGAGGTGTCGTTCTCGGCAATCTTGCGCAGGATGCGGCGCATGATCTTACCCGAGCGGGTTTTCGGCAGGCCCGGGGCGAATTGCAGTGCGTCGGGGGTGGCGACGGGGCCGATTTCCTTGCGGACCCATTGGCGCAGTTCGGTGCGGAGGTCTTCGGTCGGTTCGTCGCCGGCGTTGAGCGTCACATAGGCGTAGATGCCCTGCCCCTTGATGTCGTGCGGCATGCCGACGACGGCGGCTTCGGCGACCTTGGGATGCGACACCAGCGCGCTTTCGACCTCGGCGGTGCCCATGCGGTGGCCGCTGACGTTGATGACGTCGTCGACCCGGCCGGTGATCCAGTAATAGCCGTCATCGTCGCGCCGTACGCCGTCGCCGGTGAAATATTTGCCGGGATAGGTGGTGAAATAGGTCTGGAAGAAGCGGTCGTGATCGCCCCATACCGTGCGCATCTGTCCGGGCCAGCTGTCGGTGATGCACAAATTGCCTTCGGTCGCGCCGGTCAGTTCCTTGCCCTCGGCATCGACGATCATCGGCTGCACGCCGGGCAGCGGCTTGGTCGCGCTGCCGGGTTTCAGGTCGGTGGCATAGGGCAGCGGCGAGATGAGGATGCCGCCGGTTTCGGTCTGCCACCAGGTATCGACGATCGGGCAGCGGCGGTCGCCGACGACGCGGTGATACCAGTCCCATGCCTCCGGATTGATCGGTTCGCCGACGGACCCGAGGATACGAAGCGACTGGCGGCTCGACTTCGTGACCCAGCTGTCGCCCTCTCGCATCAGCGCGCGGATCGCGGTCGGGGCGGTGTAGAAGATGTTGACGCCGAGCCGGTCGATGGTTTCCCAGAAGCGGCCATGGTCCGGGTAATTGGGTACGCCGTCGAACATGACGGTCGTCGCGCCGTTCGATAGCGGGCCATAGACGACATAGCTGTGCCCGGTGACCCAGCCGATATCGGCGGTGCACCAGAAGATTTCGCCGTCGCGATAATCGAACACGTCGCGAAAGGTGGTGTGCGCCCAGACCAGATAGCCGCCGGTCGTATGCAGCACGCCCTTGGGCTTGCCGGTCGAGCCGGACGTATAGAGGATGAACAGCGGGTCTTCGGCATCCATCGGCTCGGCCGGGCAATCGGGCGAGGCGTCGGCCAACAGGTCGTGCAGCCAGAAATCGCGGCCCTCGACCATCGGCACGTCGGCGCCGCTGCGGCGGATAACGATGACGGTATCGACGCCGGGCGCGTGTTCGAGCGCCTTGTCGACATTGGCCTTTAGCGGGATGCGCTTGCCGCCGCGACAGCCTTCGTCGGCGGTGATGACGAGGCGGCTGTCGCAATCGACGAGGCGGTTGGCGAGGCTGTCGGGGCTGAACCCGCCGAACACGATCGAATGGATCGCGCCGATGCGGGTGCAGGCGAGCATCGCGGCGGCGGCTTCGGGGATCATCGGGAGGTAGAGGGTGACGCGGTCGCCCTTCTTAACGCCCTTCGCTTTCAGGACGTTGGCGAAGCAGCACACCTGTTGGTGAAGTTCGCGGTAGGTGACCTTGCGCGTTTCGCCGGGTTCGTCGCCTTCCCACAGGATCGCCACCTGATCGCCACGGGTTTCGAGATGGCGGTCGAGGCAGTTGGCCGACACGTTGGTCTGCCCGTCGGCGAACCAGCGGATGCGGAAATCGGCTTCGTCGAACGAGGTGTCCTTGACCTGCGTATAGGGGCGCGACCAGTCGATGCACTGGCCGCCTTCGCGCCAATAGCGTTCCGGATCGCTGATCGATGCGGCGTAGCGCGCGTCATACTCGGCCTGGTCCACTCGGGCGGCGGCGTCCTGCGGGGCCGCGTGGATCGTCTGGGTCATGTCTCTCTCCTGTACGCTTGATGTGCGGTCGCGGGCGCGCGCGTCAAGGCGCTGGTGGCTACGACCAAGGTCGTACTGGCTCCCATGGCGGGCGGACATGACACTGGCGCGGCAAGGAGGTGTGGCGACAGACCGCACCGGAAAACGAGAGGATGCCGTCATGGCGGAAGCTGCGGCCGGGGCGACCCCCAAGGGCCAGAACGAGAAGCTGGTGATCGCGGCGTCGTCGCTGGGCACCGTGTTCGAATGGTATGATTTCTACCTGTACGGGTTGCTGGCGAGCTATATTTCGAAGCAGTTCTTTTCGGGGGTGAACGAGACGACCGGGTTCATCCTCGCGCTGGGCGCGTTCGCCGCCGGCTTTGCGGTGCGGCCGTTCGGGGCGCTGGTGTTCGGGCGGATCGGCGATCTGGTCGGGCGCAAGAACACGTTTCTGGTGACGATGGGGCTGATGGGCCTGTCGACCTTCGCGGTGGGTCTGCTGCCGTCCTATGCGAGCATCGGGGTGGCCGCGCCGATCATTCTTGTCCTGCTGCGCATCGTGCAGGGGCTGGCGCTGGGCGGTGAATATGGCGGAGCGGCGACCTATGTCGCGGAGCATGCGCCCGACGGGAAGCGCGGGCTGTACACCAGCTTCATCCAGACGACGGCGACGATGGGGCTGTTCGCGGCGCTGCTGGTCGTGATCGGGTTCCGCACCGTGCTGGGCGAGGATACGTTCGGCGGGTTCGGGTGGCGGCTGCCGTTCCTCGTGTCGATCCTGCTGCTGGGCGTGTCGATGTGGATCCGGCTGCAATTGTCGGAAAGCCCGGTGTTCCTGAAGATGAAGGAAGAGGGCAAGACGTCGAAGGCGCCGCTGACCGAGGCGTTCCTGCGCTGGCCGAATTTGAAGGTCTTGTTGATCGCGCTGTTCGGTGCCGCCATGGGGCAGGCGGTGGTATGGTATACCGGGCAATTCTACGTCCTGTTCTTCCTCGAAAAAATGATGAAGGTCGACGGCGCGACGGTGAACGTGCTGCTGGCCATCGCGCTGGCGCTGGGGACGCCGTTCTTCGTGTTCTTCGGCTGGCTGTCGGACAGGATCGGGCGGAAATGGATCATCATGGCCGGCTGCGCGATTGCCGCACTGACCTATTTCCCGCTGTTCGGGGCGCTGACCGATGCCGCCAATCCGGCGCTTGCCGCAGCGCAGGCGGCGTCGCCGGTGCGGGTGAGCGCGCATGACGATGATTGCTCGGTCCAGTTCGATCCGATCGGGCGCAACAAGTTCGATGCGAAGAGCTGCGACATCGCCAAGTCGTATCTGGCGAAGAACGGCATCAGCTATACCAATGTCGAGGCACCGGCGGGAGCGATCGCCAGCGTTGCGGTGGGGAACCGGACGCTGGTCGCGCCCGACCCGGCGCGCGTGACCGGGGCGGCGCGGGCGGCGGCGATCACCGCCTATCAGGGCGAAATGGCGGCGGCGCTGGCGGAAGCCGGCTATCCGGCGAAGGCCGATCCGGCGGCGATCGACAAGCCGCTGGTGGTGCTGATCCTGTGGTTCATGGTGCTGCTGGTGACCATGGTGTACGGCCCGATCGCGGCGCTGCTGGTCGAACTGTTCCCCAGCCGCATCCGATATACGTCGATGTCGCTGCCCTATCATATCGGCAATGGCTGGTTCGGCGGGTTCCTGCCGACGACGGCGTTCGCGATGGTCGCGGCGACCGGGGATATCTATTACGGGCTGTGGTATCCGGTGGTGCTGGCGGTGGTGACGCTGGTGCTGGGCGCGCTGTTCCTCCCGGAGACGTTCCGGCGGAATATCCGGGATTGATGCCGGGCCATGCCGCCGATGCGGGCGGTGTTATCGCAATCTTCGTCACCCCGGGCCTGACCCGGGGTCCCGCTTCTTGACCACGGTCGCAGAAGAAGCGGGACCCCGGATCAAGTCCGGGGTGACGGTTGGAAGCGGTTGGCTCTCAACAACAACGCGGCGGGGCGCCGGGGCCGGTGCCGTAGCGGCGGGCGATGCGGTCGCGGTGGAATTCCTTGAGCGTCATCACCGGTTCGCCCGGATGATGCGCCGTTCGATGCGCGACGTAGCGGTCGTAATCGGGGACGCCGACCATGAGGCGGGCGCCCTCCGCCAGCTTATGCAGGAAGCGCATCGCCGACCTCGTGCGTGGTGGGGGTGGGCATTGCCTTCGCCTTGCGGATCGCGCCGATGCCGTAGGTCAGGATCGACAGCACGACGACGATGAACAGCACGCACAGCGCGGCGTCGATGCGGTCGTTGAGGATGATCCGCTGCATCTCCGCCGCCGATTTGGCGGGGGCGAGGATTTCGCCGCGCGCGAGGGCTTCCGAAAAGACGTTCGCATGGGCGAGGAAGCCGATCTTCGGATTGGCGTCGAACAGCTTCTGCCAGCCGGCCGTCAGCGTGCAGATCAGCAGCCATGCGGTCGGGACCATCGTCACCCACGCATAGCGGTCGCGCTTCATCTTGAAGAGGAGCACGGTCGACAGGATCAGCGCGATGGCGGCGAGCATCTGGTTCGAGATGCCGAACAGCGGCCACAGCGTGTTGATGCCGCCCAGCGGATCGGTGACCCCGCTGTAGAGGAAATATCCCCACGCGGCGACGGCGAGCGCGGTGCCGATCAGATTGGGGCCGAGCTTCTGCGTTTCCTTCATGGCGGGGATGAAGCTGCCGAGCAGGTCCTGAATCATGAAGCGCGCGACGCGGGTGCCGGCATCGACCGTGGTCAGGATGAACAGCGCCTCGAACAGGATGGCGAAGTGATACCAGAAGGCCATCATCGCCTGTCCGCCGATCACCTGGCTGAGGATATGCGCCATGCCGACCGCCAGCGTCGGTGCGCCGCCCGCGCGCGACAGGATCGAGGATTCGCCGACGTCACGCGCCAGCTGGTTCAGCATGTCGGGGGTGACGACGAAGCCCCAATTGGCGATCGCGCTGGCCGCCGATTGCGCCGTCGTGCCGATCAGCGCGGGCGGGGCGTTCATCGCGAAATAGACGGCGGGGTCGAGGACGCAGGCGGCGATCAGCGCCATGATCGCGACGAAACTCTCCGTCAGCATCGCGCCATAGCCGATGAAGCGCAGGTCCGCTTCGCTCGCGACCATCTTCGGCGTGGTGCCGCTGGCGATCAGCGCGTGGAAACCGGAGACGGCACCACAGGCGATGGTGATGAACAGGAACGGGAACAGCTTGCCGGAAAAGGCCGGGCCGGTGCCGTCGATGAACCGGGTGACCGCCGGCATCTCCAGATCGGGGCGGACGATCAGGATGCCCAGCGCCAGACCGGCGATCACGCCGATCTTGAGGAAGGTCGACAGATAGTCGCGCGGCGCGAGCAGCAGCCAGACGGGTGCTACCGAGGCGACGAAGCCGTACGCCATCAGGATCAGCGCCAGCGCAGGACCGGAATAGGTGAACATCGGGGCGAAGACCGGCGAATGCGCGACCGGTTCGCCCCCGACGATCGCCGCCATCAGCAGCACGAAGCCGATCACCGACATTTCGGCGATCTTGCCCGGGCGCAGGAAGCGGCCATACAGCCCCATCAGCACCGCGATCGGGATGGTCGCGAACACGGTGAAGGTGCCCCACGGACTGCCGGTCAGCGCCTTGACCACCACCAGCGCCAGCACCGCGAGCAGGATGATCATGATCATCAGCACGCCGATCAGCGCGATGGTGCCGGGGATCAGCCCATTTCGCTGCGGATCATGTCGCCGAGCGACCGCGCGTCGCGGCGGGTGGAGAAATAGAGGATCAGGAAGTCCTGCACCGCGCCGGCGAACACGACCCCGGCGAGCAGCCACAGCGTGCCGGGCAGATAGCCCATCTGCGCGGCAAGGACGGGGCCGACCAGCGGTCCCGCCCCGGCGATAGCGGCGAAATGGTGGCCGAACAGCACGCCCTTGTGCGTCGGTACATAATCGAGGCCGTCGTCGCGGCGCACCGCCGGGGTGGGGCGGGAAGGATCGACGCGCAGGACGCGGCTGGCGATGAACAGGCCGTAGAAGCGATAAGCGATGGCGTAGACGCATAGCGAAGCGACCACGATCCACAGCGCATTGACCGGCTCGCCGCGCATCAGCGCGATCCAGCCGAGCGCAACCGCGCCGACGATCGCCACCGCGGCCCAGCCGATCCATTCGCGCAAGCCTTGCGGTGCGATCGGTGTGGTTGCTGCTGTGGCCATGCGCCTCTCCCCTGTTTGGAATACTATTGGCGCAAGGAGGCGGGGGATGCCATGGGTTTCGTCACACCCGGCCCACCCGTTCGCTTCGAGCGCAGGTTCGAGCTTGTCGAGAACCGTAGTCGAGAAGGGGGTGCCCCAAGCGGAGGGTTCTCGACGGACGCTTCTCGACAAGCTCGAAGCTGCTCGAACCGAACGGGTTATGCAGGTGGGTGTGGGGGCGTGTTCAGTGGAGATTGCGATGATGCCCGACCGCTCGTTCCTGCTCGTATGCCTCGGCAATATCTGCCGCTCGCCCTTGGCGGAGGCGGCGTTGCGCGATGCGGCGGTGCGCGCCGGGGTCGCGATCGAGGTCGATTCCGCAGGAACCGGGGCGTGGCATGTCGGCAACCCGCCCGATCCGCGGTCGCAGGCGGTGGCGCTGGCGCACGGCATCGACATTTCGCCCTATCGCGCGCGGCAGGTCGAGGTGGCGGATTATCGGCGGTTTACCGACATTCTGGCGCTGGATCGCGACAATCTCGCCGAGTTGCGGCGGCGCGCGCCGAAGGATGCGACCGCGCGGATCGGGCTGTTGATGGACGCGGTGCCGGGGCGCGGGGGGCAGGCGGTGGCCGATCCCTATCATGGCGATGCGGCCGGGTTCGCGGTGACGTGGGCCGATGTGTCGGCGGCGGCGGAAGGGATCGTGGCGGGGTTGCGGTAAGCGAGCCAAGCTGAGCACGTCATTCCCGAGCCATGCGCGTAACTACAGCCCGCACGTCCTCCGCCACGCACGTCACCCCAGCGCAGGCTGGGGTCTCTCGCGACTCCTGTCCCGTGCGACGACCGGGAGACCCCAGCCTTCGCTGGGGTGACGCAGGTGGCGAGGGCGCGGGTTTGGGACCCTACCCCCCGAACGACCGTCCGCCACCACCCCAGCCGCCGCTGGAGCGTGCGCTCACCCGGCCGCCGAAGCCGCCGCGCGAGACGACCGAGCTGCGAGTCTGGATGCGCTGGGTGGTGACCGGGGTCGTGATCGCCTTGCTGCCGACATTGTAGCGATAGCCGCTGTTCGGGCTGAGATAGGCGCCGCCCGGCGTGTACCAGCCGCCGTCGCGCTGGTTGCGGTACAGCCCGCCATAATTGTAGCGCGCCGAATTGTTGTTGAGGATCTGGCCGATCAGGAAGCCGGTGAGCAGCGGCGTGAAGAAGCTCTGTCCGCCCTCGCTGCGGCGCTGGCATTGCGCGGCGCCGAACTGTTCCTCGCACAATTCCTGGCTGTTGTAGCGTGGCGCGGCCTTGGCGTCCTCGTTGAACGCCTTTTGCTGGGCGGCGGTGCAGGTCGCGCGGTCGAACTGGCCGCTGTCGACGCATTGCTGCACCGTCTGGAACGCGGCGACCTCGGTCGGCGGGCCGAAGCGCGCCTGTTCGTTATTGTCGTCGCAGCCCGACAGCATCGCGACCGCACCGACGGCGGTCAGGCCGGCGGCGACCGAGCGTTTGCGGCGGGGGGGCAGGGTGGTCATGGACAGGCCCTTCAATAGGTCATCGACGCGGCGTTGAGCAGCCCGACGCCGATCGAGGTCGCCGCGCTGTAGATCGCGCTGGCGATGTTGCCGCCTTCGATCCGCGCAGCCATGTCGCGGACGATCAGGCGACGGATGATGAAGGCGGCGACGATCTGGATCACGCCGGCCAGCAGGCCCCAGGCGGTGAATTCCACCACGCTGGCGGTCACGCTGAGCGCCGAGGCGAGCGGCAGCGCGAAGCCGATGATCGCGCCGCCGAGCGCCACGGCTGCGGCGGGGTTGTTGGCGGCGATCAGCGCGCGTTCGTCATAGGGGGTCGAGACCTGATACAGCCATTTGAAGACGGTCAGGAACACGCAGGCAAGGCCGAAGGCGACGATGAAATGCACCGCCCCGTCCATGAAATAGGCAAAATCGAACATCCCGGTCCCCTTCAGGCGTTGAATTCGGCGGGCAGCAGCGGCAGCCCGACCATGATTTCGTGCGTCAGGTCGCCGCCCTCGGGCTGCATCGCCAGCGCCAGCAGCAGTTCCTGCCCCTCGGGCGGGACTTCGCGGGCATAGAGCATGCAGGCCTGTTTGATATGGCGGACCGGACGGCCGGTGCGTTCCTCATAGACCGCTTCCCACAATTCGACCGGCGGTTGCACGCGGTCGTCGTCGGGATACCAGAAGCGGTCGAAGCGGGCGAGGCCGGGTTCGTCCCAGACGGGCTTCGACAGGCGCTGGCGGAACGCGCCGGTATCGGCCCAGTCGGTCGGATAGGTCGACGACCACGGGCGGAACAGGGTGAAGTCGTCGGCGTCCGACCCGTCGGCGCGCTGGCTGACGGCCTGCAGCATCAGTTCGTCGTCGGTGTAGAAACGGTGGACATGGCTGCCATCGTCCAGCCGGATCAGCCCCTGCGCGGTGATCTCCAGCGTGTCGCGGTCGAGGGTGAAGGCGGCGCCGGTCAGCCGCCGCCATGCCAGCGCGTCCAGTCGCACCTGCCGGCCGATGGTGATGTTGCGCACGACCGCCACGGCGGGGGTCTCTTCACGCGTGTTGCCGCCGAACAGGCTGCCGAAAATCATGCCGCGATCCTTGTGCGCGCGATGTAGAACAGCCGGTCGCCGGCCGCGACCTGACCGTCGGGGTCGAATACCGGCGAATTCTGCCCGGCGCCACAGCTGGCGACCAAAATTCCGCCTCGTGCCCGCAGATCGCGCGCCGCTTCGTCGAAACTGCCGGTCGAGCGCGCGGTGGTGGCGTAGAGTGTGCCGCCGTCGTCCGTGTGGCTGGCGAGCTGTGCGATCAGCCGGCTGGAGCCGGGATCGCTCAGCGCCTTCACCACCAGTTCGACGGTCGGGGTCAGCACGACCTCCACCTGCGGACAATGCGCGGCGAGCAGCCCGGCGGTATCGGCGTCGCGCAGGAAGCAGACGACATGGCCGGTTTCGTTGAGCGCAGTGACCGCCAATGTCGCCGCCAGCGTATCCGGGTCGGACGGACCATAGACGATCACCCGCTCGGCAGTTGCGACGCCCGCGCGCTTCAGGTCGGCAGGGGCGGTGAGCGAGGGGACGCGGACGAAGCGGTGCGTCGCGGCGTCGCCCGACAATTCCTGCGTCGCGACCAGCACCAGTTCGTGACCCTGCCCGTCGGCGACGATCTCCGCGATCATGCGGGGGGTACGGTCGGGGTCGTAGCCGACGAGGACGATATGGCCGCGCATCGCTTTATAGTCCCCCAACCCCAGCCGTCGCCGCCGCCAGCGCGCCGACACCCCGGCAAAGGCGCGCGCGATCGACACGGTGAACAGCGCGATCGCACCGGGCATGACGAACAGCGCGGTGACGATCCGCCCCGCATCCGACTTCGGCGACAGGTCGCCATAGCCGACCGTCGAGGCGGTGGTCGCATACCAGTAGAGATAGGCCGAGGGGCGCAGCAGGTCGGTTTCGCCCGCGAACGACAGCAGCTCCCACGACAGGGTCATGTGCAGCACCAGCAGCGCGAACAGCACGCCGCGATGCAGTTCGCTGGCCGCCAGATAGAGCCGCCGCAGATAATTGCCGAGACTGAATGACTTCATCCCCTGCCCAAGCCCCCGCACCTTGCTTTTTGGTCGCGCCTTATGCTTGGGGTGTCAAGCACGGCCAACACACCGGGCCGCGTTTCGGAGGGATGAATGGACGACGCACCCCGTAGCTGGACGACCACTGGCCTTGCCGACGCCCTGCGCGGGGCCGATCATGCCGACGAACTTAGCGTCGAGCGGATCGAGCAGGCCGAACCGGTGCTGAAGCTGACGATGCATCATTTCGGCGACCTCGCCATCTTCGCATCGGTCGCTGGCGAGCAGATCATCGTGTCGTCGCTGCTGTGGCCGGTCGACGAACAGAGCGAGCCGGATGCGTTCAACCGGTTCCTGCTGAAAACGCAGAAGCTGGTGCCGCTGTCGAATTTCGCCATCGCCGAAGTCGGCGGACGCGAATATTATGAGCTGGTGGGTGAGCTGTCGGTCGAATCGTCGCTGCGTACCGTGCTGATCGAACTGCGCGTGCTGGCGCAGAACGCGATCGAGGCGGCGTCCGAGCTGCGCACCGAATTTGCCGCGTAACGGAGTTTAGTCGATGTCGATGTGGAAGAATCTGGTCGCGCTGGTTCGCGGCACCGCGCATGAAACCGGCCAGTCGATCGTCGATGCGAAGGCGCTGACGATCCTCGACCAGCAGATCCGCGACGCGGGCACGCTGCAGGCGAAGGCGCGCGACGACCTTGCGACGCTGACCGCCAAGCGGCGGATGATCGAGAAGGAGCTGGAGGGTCTCACCTCGCAGCGCGAGAAATATGAATCCTCGGCGCGCGCGGCGATGGCGCGTGGCGACATGGACCTTGCGCGCGAAGTGGCCCAGCGCCTCGCCACGATCGAGCAGGAACAGTCGCTGAAGACGCCGCAGATCGCCGATATGCGCGCCGCGGAGGACAAGATTCGCGGCATCATCAAGACCGGCGACGGCAAGATCGACGCGCTGCGCCGCGAGGTCGATGTCGTCCGCGCGAACGAGAGCGTGCAGAAGGCGCAGGCCTCGGTCGCCAGCAGCTATGGCGGCGCGACGGCGTCGCTGGGATCGGCGGCGGACAGCCTTGCGCGGCTCAAGGAACGCCAGGCGGTGCGCGAGGAGAAGTTCAAGGCGCAGGCCGAGCTGGAGGATATGCGCACCGGCGCCGACCTCGACGCGAAGCTGCAGGCGGCGGGGCTGTTGCCCGGGCATAGCAGCGCCGACGACATTCTGGCGCGGCTGTCGCAGCCCAAGGACGCCGCGCCGCGCCTGTCGGACGGCACGCGCGACGGCGGGACGATCGGGCGCGACTGATGGAACGCCGCGCGGTCGCCCCCCGTCCCGACTGGCGGGCGACCGCCGAGCGGATGGGATTTACCTTCCACCATCAGGACGGCCAGAAATATTGGGAGGAGGGGGCGTATTACACCTTCTCGCTCGACGAGGTGGAGCAGGGTATCGAAGGCCCCAGCGCCGAACTCCATGCGCTGTGCCGCGATCTGGTGGACGAGGTGGTCGGCAGCGACGCGCTGATGCACCGTCTGGCCATTCCCGACGATATGCGGGATGTTGTCGCGGCGTCGTGGCGCGCGCATGCGCCGTCACTATATGGGCGGTTCGATTTCGCATTCGACGGCAGTGGTCCCGCGAAGCTGCTCGAATATAACGCCGATACGCCGACCAGCATCTTCGAGACCGCGCTGTTCCAGTGGCAATGGCTGGAGGATCGCATCGCCGACGGCACGCTACCGGCAGGGGCCGACCAGTATAACCGGCTGCACGATGCGCTGGTCGAACGGTTCGGCGCGCTGTTCACGCCGGGCAGCACGGTGCATTTCGCATCGGTCGACGATCATGTCGAGGATCGCCAGACGGTCCGCTATCTGGAGGATGTCGCGCGGCAGGCGGGGCTGGACCCGGCGTTCGTCGCGATCGACCGGATCGGCGTCGACGGCGACGGCGCGTTCGTCGATGGCGACGACGTGCTGATCGGCGCGCTGTTCAAGCTGTATCCGTGGGAGGATATGCTGCGCGAGCCGTACGCGAAGGAATTGGCAGCGACGAAGACGCTGTTCCTGGAGCCTGCGTGGAAGGCGTTGCTGTCGAACAAGGGCATCCTGCCCCTGCTATGGCAGCGGCATCGCGGGCATCCCAACCTGCTGCCGGCGGCCTTTGCCGACGACATGGCGGCGCTGGCGGAGATCGGTGATGCCTATGTCCGCAAGCCGATCTTTTCGCGCGAGGGCTGGGATATCGAGCTGGTCGATGGCGGCACGACCGCGCGCGGCCCGGATGGCGGCTATGGCGAGGAGGGGCATGTCGTGCAGGCGTTGGCGCGGCTGCCGGTGTTCGACGGCAATCATGCGGTGGTCGGGTCGTGGATCGTCGGCGACGAGGCGGTGGCGCTGTCGGTGCGCGAGGATGACGGGCCGATCACGCGCGATCTGGCGCGGTTCGTGCCGCATGCGATCGTCTAGGCAATTCGTCACTCCGGCATAGGCCGGAAACCTTTGAGCCAAGGTCGGGACTTGGCGTCATCCCAGCGAAGGCTGGGATCTCTCGGTGATGACGCGCATTGCCGGCCGAGAAAGACCCCAGCCTTCGCTGGGGTGACGGATGGGGTTAGCCGACGCCGATCCACTCCCGCAACGCCCTTTCAACCGCTACGGAATCCCCCTCGATCCGCAGCCGTTTAATCCGGCTCGTCTGTCCCGCGACCAGCGTCACCGCGCTCCGTCCGACGCGCAGTGCCTTCGCCACGAATCGCACCACTTCTTCATTCGCTGCGCCGTCGACCGGCGGGGCGGCCACCCGCAATCCCAGCGCGGTTGCGTCGCCTTCGAGTGCGATCACGCCGGTCATCGTCGTCTTCGACGCCTTGGGCGTGGCGCGGATGGTCAGTGTGGCGCCGGTGGCATCGAGGGTGAAGGGATCGCGCATCGCCGAACCCTTGCCGCTCCGATCGTCACCGATGCAAGTCGCTTGGCACAAAGCGGCGCGCGGCGCATTCACCCGTCATGGCATCCCCACCCGTAACGACCGCGACGGCGACGCATAGCTCCCCGCTGTCGATCCCGATCTTTCGCGCCATCTGGATCGCGTCGATGGCGTCGAATTTCGGCGGGCTGATCCAGTCGGTCGGCGCGTCGTGGATGATGACGTCGCTGGCCGCGTCGCCGCAGATGATCGCGCTGGTACAGGCATCGACGACGCTGCCGATCATGCTGCTGTCGCTCTGGGCCGGCGCCGTCGCCGACAATCTCGACCGGCGGCGGGTGATGCTGGCGGCGCAGGGGTTCATGCTGACCGTGTCGGTCGGGCTGGCGGTGTGCGCCTGGATGGGGTGGCTCAGCCCGTGGCTGTTGCTGTCCTTCACCTTCCTGATCGGATGCGGGACGGCGATCAACGGCCCGGCATGGCAGGCATCGGTCGGCGACATGGTGCCGCGCAGCGTCTTGCCGAGCGCAGTCGCGCTCAATTCGATGGGGTTCAACATCGCGCGCAGCGTCGGGCCGGCGATCGGCGGTGCGATCGTCGCGGCGGCGGGCGCGGCGGCGGCGTTCCTGACCAATGCGCTCAGCTATATCGGGCTGATCGCGGTGCTGGCGCGGTGGAAGCCGGATTATCCGCAGCGGATGCTGCCACGCGAGACGCTGGGCCTCGCGATGGCGGCGGGCGTCCGCTACGTCTGGATGTCGCCGTCGCTGCGCACCGTGCTGATGCGTGCCGCATTGTTCGGCATCGCCGCCAGCGCGGTGCCGGCGATGATGCCGCTGGTCGCGCGCGATCTGGTGACCGGCGGGCCGCTGACCTATGGCGCGCTGCTCGGCGGGTTCGGTGCGGGCGCGGTGCTCGGCGCGCTGGGCAGCGTGCGCCTGCGGCGGCGCTGGAGTCCGGAGCGGCTGGTGCGGGTGGCGGCCACCGTGCTGGCGAGCGGCGGGGCGATCGTCGCGATCAGCCCGTGGTTGCCGCTGACGCTCGTCGCGCTGGTGCTCGCCGGGGCGGGGTGGGTGTCGGCGCTGAGCACCTTCAACGTATCGGTCCAGATGGCGGCGCCGCGCTGGGTCGTGGCGCGCGCGCTGGCGCTGTACCAGATGTCGGCGTTCGGCGGGATGACCGTCGGCAGCTGGCTGTTCGGATCGATCGCCGAACGGTCGGGCGTGCAGGAGGCGTTGCTGGCGGCGGCGGCGGTGCAGATGCTGAGCGTCGTCGCCGGACTCAAGCTGCCGCTGCGCGATATCGAGACCGCCAATCTCGCCCCGCGCGGCTGGGAGACGCCGGATACGGAGGTGCCGGTCGAGGCGCGGTCGGGGCCGGTGGTGGTAACGATCGACTATCGCATCGCGCAGGCCGACGTGATGACGTTCCTCGGCGTGATGAACGAACGGCGGCGCATCCGGCGGCGCGACGGGGCGCATCACTGGGCGTTGCTGCGCGACCTGAACGATCCCGAATTGTGGATCGAGCGCTATCATGTCTCCACCTGGCTCAACTATATCCGGCATAATCAGCGCCGTACCGAGGCGGACCGCGCGAATAGCGAGGCGCTGCTGGCGCTGCACCGGGGTGACGGGCCGCCGCGTGTCCACCGGATGATCGAACGCCAGACCGGATCGCTGCCGGTCATGCGCCTGCCGACCCCGCGTGAAATGGCCGATCCGCTGACCGATCCGACCCGGTCCAACTGAGTTATTGAACACCGTTATTTTTATGCTAGCTTGACGCGGACGGTTCGAGTGACGGCTATGCGTGCATGTCCGTGTCCGGACCGAAGTTGAACCCGTTTGGGGGATAAGCATGTCCGCGCCCGATTTCTCGCTGCTGACCCGACGTCGTTACGCACCGTTGTTCACCGTCCAGTTCCTGACGGCGATGAACGACAATCTGCTGAAGTTCGCGTTGCTGTTCCTCGCCAATTTCACGCTGTACCGCGCCGATCCGGCGCGCGCCGCCACGCTGGCGACGGTGTCGACCGGACTGTTCATCCTGCCCTATTTCCTGTTTTCCGGCCTCGCCGGGCAAATGGCCGATGCGTGGAACAAGGCGTGGCTGATCCGCGCGGTGAAGGGCGCGGAGATCGCCATCATGGCGCTGGCGCTCGCCGGCTTCTGGTTCGAATCGGTGCCGGTACTGCTGACCTGTCTGTTCCTGATGGGCGTGCATTCGACCATCTTCGGCCCGGTCAAATATTCGATCCTGCCGCAGCATCTGCGCGCCCATGAGCTGATGGGCGGCACGGGCCTTGTCGAGGCGGGGACCTTCGTCGCGATCCTGACCGGGCAGTTGCTCGGCGGGATCATTCCGCCATGGGAAGCGGGCATCGCCGCGTTCGGTCTGGCGGTGCTGGGGTTCCTCGCCGCGCTGGCGGTGCCGAGCGCGCCGTCGGCGGCACCGGACATGCGGATCGACCTCAACCCGTTTCGCAGCAGCTGGGCGATCCTGCGCGCGGCGCATGGCGGGCGGGGCGTGTGGCTGGCGATCCTCGGCATCAGCTGGTTCTTTTCGGTCGGCGCGGTGGTGCTGTCGGAGTTTGCGCCGCTGGTGGCGGGTACGCTGAACGCCGCGCCGGAGGTGGTGACGCTGTTCCTCGCCGTGTTCAGCCTGTCGGTCGCGGCCGGGTCCTTGCTGGTCAACCGGTTGCTGAAGGGCGAGGTATCGGCGCGCTACGTGCCGGTCGCCGCGATCGGCCTGTCGGTGTTCCTGATCGACCTGTGGCTGACGAGCGGGCGGTTCGTGGTGCAGACGCCGGGGGCGGACATCGCCGCGTTCCTCGCGACGCCGGGCAGCTGGCATATGCTGGTCGATCTGGCGGGCATCGCGCTGTCGGGCGGGGTGTTCGTGGTGCCGCTCTACGCGATCCTGCAGACATGGAGCGCGCCGGAAAAGCGCTCGCAGATCATCGCGGCGAACAATGTCATCAACGCGATCGTCACCGTGCTGATGGTCGCGGTGGTGACGGCGATGCTGGCAGGCGGGACCAGCGTGCCGGGTATCTTCGGTGCGCTCGGCTTCGCCACGTTCTCGATCGCGCTGATCTCCTGCTGGCTGCTGCCCGAGACGGTGTTCAAGAGCGTCGTGCGGACGCTGTTGCGGATCGCCTATCGCGTCGAGGTGGCGGGCGCGGAGAACATGCCGGCGCCGGGCGCGCGGGCGGTGGTGGTCGTCAACCATGTGTCGTTCCTCGACGGACTGCTGCTCGCCGCATTCCTGCCGGGCAAGCCGACCTTCGCGATCCACAGCCGGTTCGCGCATGCGTGGTGGATGCAGCCGCTGCTGAAACTGTTCGACGCGTTCCCGGTCGATCCGACGAACCCGATGTCGGCCAAGGCGATGGTGAAGGCGGTGCGCGAAGGGCGGACGCTGGTGATCTTTCCCGAAGGACGGATCACCGTCACCGGCGCGCTGATGAAGATTTTCGACGGTCCCGGCATGGTCGCCGACCGCGCCGACGCGCCGATCGTGCCGGTGCGGATCGATGGCGCGCAATATAGCCGCTTCTCGCGCCTGAAGGGCAAGGCGCGGTTGCACTGGTTCCCGAAGATCGGGCTGACCGTGCTGCCGCCGCGCCGGTTTGCATTGCCCGAAGGGATCAGCGCGCGCGAGCGGCGGGCGATTGCCGGGCGGCGGCTGTACGACGTGATGAGCGACATGATCTTCGCCACGTCGGACACCGACCGCACGCTGTACGATGCGCTGATCGACGCGCGACACCTGCACGGGGCGGGAATGGGCGTGGTCGAGGATGTGCAGCGCGTGCCGCTGACCTATGACCGGCTGATAACGGGCACGCAGGCGTTGGCGCGACCGCTCGCGATCGGAACAACCAAAGGCGAGGCGGTCGGGGTGCTGCTGCCCAACGTCAATGGCGTGGTGGTGACGTTCTTCGCGCTGCAGGCGACCGGCCGGGTGCCGGCGATGCTGAACTATACCGCGGGTCTCGCCAATCTGCGGGCGGCGTGCACCGCGGCGCAGATCAGGACGGTGGTGACCGCGCGGGCGTTCGTCGAACAGGCGAAGCTGGGCGAGGTCGTGGCCGGGCTGGCGGCAGACGGGATCGCCATCCGCTATCTCGAAGACATTCGCGAGAAGATCGGCGCGGGCGCCAAGGTCATGGCGCTGGTCCGATCGCGGATGGCGGGGCGGCTGCACCGGCGGCAACGGGTGGCGGTGGATGCGCCGGCCGTGATCCTGTTCACCAGCGGGTCGGAGGGCGTGCCCAAGGGCGTGGTGCTGACCCATCGCAATCTGCTCAGCAACTGCCTGCAATTGTCGTCGCGGATCGATTTCAACCGGGCCGATGTGGTGCTCAACGCGCTGCCGGTGTTCCACAGCTTCGGCCTGACCGGGGGGACGTTGCTGCCGATCCTGTCGGGGGTGAAGACATTGCTCTACCCCAGCCCGCTGCATTACCGGATCGTGCCGGCGCTGGCCTACGATGCCAATGCGACGATCCTGTTCGGGACCGATACCTTCCTGTCGGGCTATGCGCGGATGGCGCATGGCTATGACTTCTATGCGCTGCGCTACATCTTTGCCGGCGCCGAGCGGGTGCGGGCGGAAACGCGTGCCGTCTATGCGGAGAAGTTCGGCCTGCGCATCATGGAAGGCTATGGCGCGACCGAGGCGGCGCCGGTAATCGCGGTCAATACGCCGATGCATTTCAAGGCCGGCAGCGTCGGGCGGCTGCTGCCGGGGATCGAGGCGCGGCTGGAACCGGTGCCGGGGATCGACGAGGGCGCAAGGCTGGCGATCCGGGGGCCGAACGTGATGGCCGGCTATCTGAAGGTCGAGGCGCCGGGCGTGGTTCAGCCGCCGGCGGAGGGCTGGCACGATACCGGCGACATCGTGACGATCGATGAGTCGGGCTTCGTGACGATCCGCGGGCGGGCCAAGCGGTTCGCCAAGATCGGCGGCGAGATGGTGTCGCTGCCGGCGGTCGAGGGCTATGCGGCGACGCTTTGGCCGGGGGCGGAACATGCGGTCGTCACCCGGCCGGATGCGCGCAAGGGCGAGCAGCTGGTGCTGTTCACCACGCAGGCCGGGGCGGCGGCGGGGGCGCTGTCGGCCTGGGGGCGGGCGAACGGGGTGTCGGAACTGGCGCTGCCGCGGGACGTGCGGGTCGTGGACGCGCTGCCGGTGCTGGGGACCGGGAAGCTGGATTACGTGACGATGGGGGCGATGGCGGCGGGGTAGGGTTGCGCGGGGCGGAGGTTCTCGACGGATGCTTCTCGACAGGCTCGAACCTGCTCGAACCGAACGGTCTTTGGAGGGGCGTTTCCTCCTTCGTCACCCCGGGCTAGACCCGGGGTCCCGCTTCTTCTTCTACGCCTTCTATCGATAGCGATAGTCGAGCGTCGCGGTATCGCCCGGCGCGACCGTTATCCGCCAGGTCATGATGCCGTCGATCCGCTCCAGTCCCGCAGCCTCGACCTTCGCGCCGGGATAGCCGATCGGCAGTTCGACATCGACCGGCACGGCGCGGGCGTTGGTGACGGTCAGCCGGGCGGTCTGGTCCTCGCGCGGGGTCTGGGTCACGAGGACCTGCCGGCTGCTGCCCGCGCCGATCAGCAGCGTCTCCCCCTCCGCGCGGTCGGTCATCATGCCGGTGCCGACCAGCAGCGAGGTTCCGCCACGCGGAGCGTAGAGCGCGGTGGTGCCGGCGGGCAGCGGGATGCCGAGGCCGTCGGCCTTTTCGTTCTTTACCCGCAACACGATGTCGACCGCGCCGGCTTCGATCGGCTGGGCGACCGGCACCCGGCGGCGATAGACGCGCCGATAGGCGACGCCGTCCTGCCGCAGCAGCGCGACCTGCTTCTGCCCTTTCGCGGCGACCGTGGTGCGGCCGGGGATGCGGTAGAGCTTCACGTCGCCCAGATTTTCCGGTGCGGGCGGGGCCGGCGGTGCCGGTGCCGAGACCGCCATCATCGGCGGCGGTGGGGGTGGGGGGATGCTCATGCGCGCACCGGTGACGACGATCTCCTCCGCCGCTTCGAACGTCCGCATCCGCAAATCGGAGGTGGTCGTGCCGAGCGGATAGCAGCGCAGTTGAAGCCGGGTCGCGGCCGCTTCGATCGGTGCGATCCATTGCCGGTTCAGCCGGCCGGCGACGACCTGCACCTCGGCATCGGCGAACCCCTCCGCATTGCCGTTGGCGAGGGTGGTCCAGGCGAACAGGTCCAGCCGGTCGCCGTTCAGCGTGCCGACATAGCTGGCCGACCAGTCGAAGCCCGTGGCGAGATAGGACAGGCGGACGGTCACGGTGCGGCGCGACGGGCTGTCGGTGGTGACGCTCAGCACCGGTTTCGCGGCGAGATCGGCGGGCACGCGGGCATATTTCAGGCTGTCGGCAAGGCCGGCGCAGCCCAGCGCCTCCACGCCGTTCGGGGTGCGCACGACCACGCCGCCGGCCGGGCCGGACAGGATCGTCGCTTCCTCTTCGCGCACCACGCCGCTCGCGCGGTCGGTACGGCGCAGCGTCACGCGGTTGCCGAGCGTGCCGTCGACCAACGCGGCGGGGGACAGGACGCGCGCGTCGCGGTTCTTTTCGACCGTGCCGCCGGGCAGGCCGTCGATCACCGCGCTGACGGGCACGATGCCGCCCGCGACCCCTTCGAACCGCACCACCGAACGACCGCGCGGCACGGTGATGCGGCGGGTTTCGGTGACGAGCGCATAGCCCTGTAGATTGTACAGGTTCATCGCGTCGCGCGGACCGCGATAGGGCGCACGATAGAGGGTGACGGCGATACTGGCCGGGGCGGGGGAGGTGATCGTCGGCGGCGGGATGTCGTCGGCGATGGCGATGCGGCGGTTTTCGCCGAACGTAGTTCCTGCGCCGATATGGTCGCGTACCCCAGGGAAGGCCGGGGTCCAGTTGCGAGGCGGCGCGGCAGGATCACTACCGTCCCCCGACTGGACCCCGGCCTCCGCCGGGGTACGGGTTGAGTTCGTGACATCGCGTGCCGCGAGTGGGACGGTGGCGGTTGCGAGTAGCACGGCAGGGCCTAGCCAATAGAGCGGCCTACCCGAAAACCCTGGCCCCCCGCCTGCGCGGGGGTACGCTCCGGCGCCCGTCGCACCCGATACCAGGCGTCCCCCGCGCATCAGTAGCGCGTGTCGAAGGTCGCAGTGACGGTGGCCGATCCATTGGCCGGGACCGGCACCTGCCATATCGCCTGTCCGGCGTCGGCGCGCTCGCTCGGGCGGCTCTGTTCCACGATCCGGGTGTCGTTGCGCCACCAGTCCAGCCCGCCCTGCACCAGTTCGACCGTCACGGCGGCTGCCGTCGCGTTGGTCACGGTGTAGCGCATCTTCGTCTGCCAGCGATCGGCGTTGAGGCGGGTGCGGCTTTCGAGGACGGGGCGGACCTTCACGTCGAACGCATCGCCGGTGGCGAGCGCGATCTTCGATCCTTGCGGCGTGTGGTCGATCGCCGCTTCGCCGGTGAATTGCGGCTGGCCGCGCGCGTCGCGCATATAGACGCGGATCGTGCCGGCGGGGAGCGCGTCGCCAAGGCCCCCCTTGGCCGCATTGCTGAAACGCACGATGCTCTGCGCGCTGGCCGGCTGTTGCGACGTGCCGAGCCAGTTGTTGACGAAGCGATAGCCGGTGGTCGCCGCCGCGCCCTTCACGTCGAGGAAGCTGACCTGCTTGGTCTGCTTGTCGGCGATCGTCGTGCGTTCGGGCAGCGGATAGAGGTAGAAATCGCCCAATTGCTCGCGGTTGGCGGTTTCGGTGCCGGGTTGCATCGTCGGCTGGCGGCGCGGGCGGCCGGGCCGATATATCGGCTCGTCATCGTTGCTCGACCCCACTTCACCCGCGACCAGCAGGGTGCGCGCATTGGTGAAGGTCGTGCCGGTGGTGTTGGTCAGCGTCACCCAGCCCTGTACGTCGATCGTGCCGCTCTTCCGGTCGAGCAGCGCGACATAATCGGCTTTCCACCCGAGACCGCGGCTGAGATAGGACAGCGTCGCCGGGCGGGTGCCCGAACGCTGGCTGTCGAGCGTCACCGACAGGGTCGGGCGGGCGCGGAGCGACGGCGGCACCTTGTCGAAGATCGCGCGAACCGGCAGGCCGTCGTCGCGCAGCACCTCGATCCGGTCGCCGATCTGGAGCACGACGCCGCCATTGACCGCGAGCACCCTGGCCCGTTCGCGGGTCTCCGCGCCGGTCGCCGGGTTGGTGCGCAGCAGGGTGATGGTTTCGCCGACCGCCTTTTCCATCAGGCTGGACGGGCTGAGCAGGTCGAAGTCGAAATTCTGCTCGACGATCCGCGCGTCGGGCATGGCCAGCGAGACGGTTTCGGGACGGATCTGCGCGCTGACGTCGGGGAAGTCCTGTCGGACCGTGCCGGTGTCGAGCGACAGCGGGCGGACGTCCTGCACCAGCGCGACGTCGCCATTATAGATGGTGACGGAGACGTCGCCCTGCGCGGAGGGGGCGACGGCGGCGGGGGTGCTGGCATCCTGCGCGAGCGCGGGGGGGGGGGCGAGGAGGCTTGCCAGCAGCAGCCAGTTCGGTTTCATCTGTGTCCCCCGTTGTTTGGGGGAGTGTGGCGGGGAGAGGTTACATTGGCAAGACGGGGCGCACCTCACCCTTCATCCACCCCGTTCGGTTCGAGCAGCTTCGAGCTTGTCGAGAAGCGTCTGTCGAGAACGCTTTGTTTGGGGCGACCCCTTCTCGACTTCGGTTCTCGACAGGCTCGAACCTGCGCTCGAAGCAAACGGGTAGGGGTAGGGAAATGGGGGTGCCTTTCTCCGTTCGTCCTGAGTAGCCGCTGAGCGAAGTCGAGGCGGCGTATCGAAGGACCGTAGCAGGTGCTTCGATACGAGCCTTCGACTGCGCTCAGTCTCTACTCAGCATGAACGGTTGGAGTTCGAGGTCCATCACCCCTCAATGATTGTCGCGCGGCAGTCCTTGCGTCTGCGCGATCTGCTGGAACGCCTCCGCGCCTTCCAGAATCGCGCCGGTCGCCATCTGCCCGACCACCGAACGCTGGATCGCCTGCCACGGGGTCTGCGATGCGGGATATTGGTAGCCGCCCGCCGCTTCCAGTTCACGACGACGCCCGGCCAGTTCCTCGTCGGACAGCAGCACGTCGGCGCGACCCTTGCCGAGGTCGATGCGCACGCGGTCGCCGGTACGTAGCAGCGCGAGGCCGCCACCCGCCGCCGCTTCCGGGCTGGCGTTGAGGATCGAGGGCGAACCCGACGTGCCCGACTGGCGGCCGTCGCCGATGCACGGCAGCGCGTGGACGCCTTCGGTGATCAGGTACGCCGGCGGGCGCATGTTCACGACCTCGGCGGCACCGGGATAGCCGATCGGCCCCGCGCCGCGCATGAACATCAGCGTTTCCGGCGTGATGCCGAGTGCGGGATCGTCGATGCGGTGGTGGTAATCCTCCGGCCCGTCGAACACGACCGCCGGTCCTTCGAACGCTTCCGGATCGTTCGGGTTGGACAGATAGCGTTCGCGGAATTCGGGGCCGATCACGCTGGTCTTCATTACCGCCGCGTCGAACAGATTGCCCTTCAATACGATGAAACCGGCCTCTTCCTTCAGCGGCTGGGCGAAGGGGCGGATGACCTTTTCGTCCTCGATCACGGCGTCCCGGCAATTGTCGCCGATCGACTTGCCGTTCACGGTCAGCGCACCTTCCGCGATCAGTCCGGCGCCCATCAGTTCGTTGACGACGGCAGGCACGCCGCCCGCGCGGTAATAATCCTCGCCCAGATATTCGCCGGCGGGTTGCAGGTTGACCAGCAGCGGCACCTTGTGGCCCTGTTCCTGCCAGTCCTCGATCGGCAGGTCGACGCCGATATGGCGGGCGATCGCGGCGAGATGGATCGGCGCGTTGGTCGACCCGCCGATCGCCGAATTCACCTTGATCGCGTTGTGGAACGCATCCCGGGTCAGGATGTCGGAGGGCTTGAGGTCCTCCCGCACCATGTCGACGATGCGAAGGCCCGTGCGATAGGCGATTTCCTGTCGGTCGCGATACGGGGCTGGAATCGCCGCCGATCCGGGCAACTGCATGCCCAGCGCCTCGGCAAGGCTGTTCATCGTCGTCGCCGTGCCCATCGTGTTGCAATAGCCGGTCGACGGCGCCGAGGACGAGACGAGGCGGATGAATTCCTTGTTGTCGATCTCTCCGGCCGCCAGCATCTGCCGCGCCTTCCACACGATCGTGCCCGACCCGGTGCGCTCACCCTTGTGCCAGCCGTTCAGCATCGGGCCGACCGACAGCGCGATGGCGGGGATGTTGACGGTCGCGGCGGCCATCAGGCAGGCTGGCGTCGTCTTGTCGCAGCCGATCGTCAGCACCACGCCGTCGAGCGGATAGCCGTACAGCACCTCGACGAGGCCGAGATAGGCGAGGTTGCGGTCGAGGCCCGCGGTCGGGCGCTTGCCGGTTTCCTGAATCGGATGGACCGGAAATTCCAGCACGATGCCGCCCGCTTCGCGAATGCCGTCGCGCAGCCGTTCGGCGAGGACGAGGTGGTGGCGGTTGCAGGGCGACAGGTCGCTGCCGGTCTGGGCGATGCCGATGATCGGCTTGCCCGATTGCAGTTCCTCCTGGCTCAGACCGAAGTTCAGATACCGTTCGATATACAATGCCGTCATGTCGATATTGTCGGGATTGTCGAACCACGCGCGGCTGCGCAGGGGGGGCATGTCGGTCATCGAAGTTCCGGTTCACCAAGGGGCTTCGCACAAAGCGTCGACTGCGGGGCGGAAGCGTCCGGCGACCATGATCCGGTATCCCGGACCACCCCCGCCATCGCATTCCCCCACCGCCGTTGACGCCGTGCGTCGTCGTATATAGTCAGACAAAATCAATTTGGGCAAGCGATGCGACGGAACAAACCGTCCCGCGATGCCGCCAGTAAGGGAGAAGACCTGCGATGCCGGCCCCGATTTCCGCGCGCTCCGTGAAGGGCGCGTCCGCGCCCGCCGGGGCCAGCTACGCGCCCGCGCTGACGCTGCTGGCCAGCCTGTTCTTCATGTGGGGGTTCATCACCGTCATCAACAACACGCTGCTGCCGCATCTGCGCAGCGTGTTCGACCTGAACTATACCCAGACCACGCTGATCGAGAGCGTATGGTTCATCGCCTATTTCGTGGCGTCGATCCCGTCGGCCAAGCTGATCGAGCGAATCGGTTATCAGAAGTCGCTGGTGCTGGGGTTGCTGGTGATGGCGGCCGGCGCGCTCGGCATGGTGCTGGCGGCCAGCCTGCCCTCCTACGGCGTGACGCTGGTCATGCTGTTCGTGATCGCCAGCGGCATCACGCTGCTGCAGGTCGCGGCCAATCCCTATGTCACCGTCATCGGCCCGCCCGAAACGGGATCGTCGCGCCTGAACCTCGTCCAGGCGTTCAATTCGCTCGGCACGACGCTCGCGCCGATCTTCGCGGGCTATCTGATCCTCGGGCGGTCGGTCGGCGGCACGACGCAGGACCGCGTCCTGACGCAGGCGGAACGGCTGGCGGACGCGCAGTCGGTGATCCTGCCCTATGTCCTCGTCGCGGTCGTGCTGGTCGTGCTCGCGGTCGTCATCGCCCGCTTCCCGCTGCCCGCCATGGGATCGGCGACCAGCCGCGTCGCGAAGGAGGAACGCCGGAAGCATTCGCTGTGGAACCACCGCAACCTGGTGTTCGGCGTGCCGGCGATCTTCATCTACCTGATCGCCGAGATCGGGGTCGCCAACCTCTTCATCAACTTCGTCTCGCAGCGCGACATCGCCAACATCACCCAGGCGGAGGCGTCGCGCTATCTCGCGCTGCTATGGGGCGGCATGATGGTCGGCCGCTTCGCCGGCTCGCTGATCATGCAGAAGATCGCTGCCGAGCGCGTGCTCGCCTTCTTTTCGATCGGCGCTTTCGTCGTGATGCTGGGTGCGACGTTCCTGTCGGGACCGGCGGCGATGTGGTCGCTGATCCTCGTCGGGCTGTTCCATTCGATCATGTTCCCGACGATCTTCTCGCTCGGCATCAAAGGGCTGGGACCGCTGACCGAGGAAGGGTCGGGGCTGCTGATCATGGCGATCGCCGGCGGCGCGCTGGTGGTGGTGCAGGGCTGGCTGGCCGACCGGTACGGCCTGCAATGGTCGTTCCTGCTGACCGCCGCGTGCGAACTCTACATCCTGTTCTACGCCGTGTGGGGATCGAAGGTGACCAACCCGATCGCCGACGTCCCCGCCGACACCGACGTCTTCAACTAAGGAAATTCCCATGACTCTCCGCCTGTTGCAGCGCGTGGCTCCGTCGCGCGCCGTCATCGCCGCGACCGACAGGGGGGCGCATGTCGTCCCCGGTGTCGAGAGCGTCCGTGCGCTGGCGCTGCGTGCGATCGACGCCGGCCACGGCATCGCCGACGAAGTCGCCGCGCTGGGGCAGGGCGAGGCGGTCGACATCGCCGCGTTGCTGGAAGCGGGGGCGATCGGGTCGCCGATCGACCATGCGGACCCGGCGCATGTCGTCATGACCGGCACCGGCCTCACCCATCTCGGTTCGGCGGAAGGCCGCGACAAGATGCACCGCGCCGCCGCCGAGGCCGCGACCCAGACCGATTCGATGCGGATGTTCCTCGAAGGGGTCGAGGGCGGCAAGCCGGCCGAGGGGCAGGTCGGGCAGCAACCCGAATGGTTCTACAAGGGCGATGGCGGACAGATGGTGGCGCCGGGCGGCGACTTCGCCATGCCCCATTTCGCGCAGGACGGCGGCGAGGAGCCGGAACTGGCCGGCATCTATGTGATCGGCAGCGACGGCACGCCGCATCGCATCGGCCTCGCGCTCGCCAACGAATTTTCCGACCATGTGACCGAGCGGCACAATTATCTGTGGCTGGCGCACAGCAAGCTGCGGCAGGCGTCGGTCGGGCCGGAACTGCTGGTCGGCACCCCGCCCGACCATATCGAGGGGACCAGCCGTATCGTGCGAAACGGCGAGACGATCTGGGAAAAGCCGTTCCTGTCGGGCGAGGCGAACATGTCGCACAGCCTGTCGAACCTTGAACATCATCATTTCAAATACACCCTGTTCCGCCGCCCGGGGGACATTCATGTCCATTTCTTCGGGACTGCGACGCTGTCGTTTTCGGACGGGGTGCGGACGGAAGAGGGGGACGTGTTCGAGATACAGGCGGCGCCGTTTACGCTGCCGCTGAGGAACCGGTTGACGCGGGCGGGGGCGGAGACGGTGGTGGTGAAGGCGCTTTAAGGTTCCGTCGTCATCCCGGCGGGGGGGCGGCGTCGATCGTGTCGGGTGGTTTCGATCGACGGGCGGCTGGTGCGTGTCCGTGAATCGCGGCTTTCACCGGGATGACGGGTGGGGGGTCACGCTCGTCACCCCCGTTGCGGCGGGACTCCATTGGCGCTGGCGCTTCTGCTTTATCGGGGCGGTGGCGTGTATGGATTCCCGCCTTCGCGGAAATGACGGTGGAGGGGGGCTGCGACCTTCTTAACCCGCGCGCTTCGGGCTCAGGTTTTCTACATTCTTCCTTCCCTCCCCGCCTCCACCCTCCACCCTCCACACCCTTTCCGTTTGCTTCGAGCGCAGGTTCGAGCTTGTCGAGAACCGTAGTCGAGAAGGGGGTGCCCCAAACGGGGCGTTCTCGACGGACGCTTCTCGACAGGCTCGAAGCTGCTCGAACCAAACGGGTGGGAAGGGATTGGGGTGGGTTGGGGCCAACCCTACCCTAGGCCGTATCGACATTCAGCGTAGCCAGATCATGGCAGCCGCGAGGTGGACGAAGCCGATGAAGTGGATGGTGCGACGGTCGTATCGGGTGGCGAAGCGGCGGAAATGCTTGAGGTGACCAAAGCATCTCTCGATCTGGTTGCGATGCTTGTAGATGCCTGCATCGTGCGGGATGGCGACCTTGCGGTTGCGCCTGGACGGGATCACCGCCTCGGCGTGCATCGCCTTGATCTGGCTACGCAAGTCGTTGCCATCATACGCCTTGTCGGCGAGTACCGCTTTGCCGCGCTGACCTTCGAGCAAGGCAGGTGCCGAGGCGATGTCACTGGCTTGTCCCGGCGTGATGCGGAACCGCAAGGGCCGGCCAAACGTGTCGGCGAGCATGTGGATCTTGGTGGTCAGTCCACCTCGGGAACGCCCCAGCGCCTGATCCTTGGCCCCCCTTTTCCGGTCGCCGCCTGCTGATGGGCGCGAACGATCGTACTGTCGATCATCAGATACTGGTTGTCCCGGTCGGCGGTCAGCGCCTCGAACACCCGCTCCCAGACCCCAGCGTGACACCAGCGGCTGAAACGCCGGTGCACCGTTTTCCACTTGCCATAGCGCTCCGGAAGGTCGCACCAATGGGCGCCAGAGCGCAGCACCCACAGACATCCGTTCACGAACAGGCGATTATCCGCGCCTGTCCGGCCAGGATCAGCCGTCTTGCCCGGAACCAGCGAGGCAATTCGCAACCATTGCGCCTCGCTCAACTCGTATCGCTTGATCCCCATTATCCGCTCCACGTCCGACATGGATGCCTATGAATCAGCCTTCACGCCGTTTGGGAATCCTGAATGTCGATCCGGCCTAGGAACGGCTCGATCCGGTCCAGCAGCGGCAACTGGCTCTTGAGCATCATCATCCGCGCCTCGGCGACCGGCATCCACCGGGCCGCGTCGACTTCGGGGAAACTCCTGCGCCTGCCACTACGTGGCGGCCATTCGAGTTCGAAGGTCATGCTGGTGATCGCGTGGGTGTCGACATCCTGTTCGGCGGCGAAGGCCGAGACCGATTTGCCGCCCGCCTGTCGCACCGTGCCGAGCGGCGCCAGCGGCGCGACGACGGCGACGGCGAGTTCCTCCGCGACCTCGCGGCGGGCGGCATCCTCGACCGCTTCGTCGGGTTCGACATGGCCTTTCGGAATTTGCCACGCGCCGACCTGCCGCCGTGCCCAATAGGGGCCGCCGGGATGGACGAGCAGCACGGCCGGGCTGGGCGTGCGGCGATATAGCAGGATGCCCGCGCTATGCTGTGGCATGAAGCTGTCCCCGTTTCTGCCGGCGATCATGAGTCGTCGCCGCTTGTTGATGGACAGACGCCGCCGACCCATGTTGCGTTCCATGCGCATTTCACCGGACCGTTTCGCACCCTTTCCGATCCGGGTTTGCTTCGGATGAGCCAGTTCGACCTGTTCGCCGCCGCGCCGGCTCTGCCCGGGCTGACCCATGCGCCGGGGGTGTTGCCGGAGGCGCAACTGGCCGGGCTGGCCGGGGCGATCGATGCCGCGCCGCTCACCCCGTTCCGGTTCCAGCAATGGACCGGCCTTCGGCTGACCGCATCCTATGGCTGGCATTATGATTTCGAGGCGGGCCGGGTCGGGCAGGCCGAGCCGATGCCCGACTGGCTGCTGGCGGCGCGCGCGGTGGCGGCGGGCTTTGCCGGTGTGCCGGCAGACGCGCTCGTGCAGGCATTGCTGATCCGCTACGACCCGGGCGCCGGCATCGGCTGGCATCGCGACCGGCCGGTGTTCGAGCATGTCGTCGGGTTGTCGATCGGCGCGCCGGCGACGTTGCGGTTCCGGCGACGGCGGTCGGACGGGTTCGACCGGTTCGCGCAAGGACTGACGGCGGGCGATGCGTACCACCTGACTGGTGAGGCGCGGTGGGACTGGGAGCATGGCATCGCGCCGATGGCCGCGACGCGCTGGTCGATCACCTTTCGCAGCCTGACCGAGCGGTTCCGGCGGGAGATCGGCCTTGCGTGAGTTGAGCCTGCATGTGGTGGGGGCGGATCATCCCAATCGGGGCGGGGGCAATCGCCGGTTCGAGATATTGCTCTGTACGCCGGGCGAGGCGGTGGCGCTGGTCCCCGAACCGCGCAACCCGGTCGATCCCAACGCGGTGATGGTGCTGAGCGCGCGCGGGGTACAGATCGGCTATCTGACCGCCGACCGGGCGGCGTGGATAGGTGCGATGCTGCGACAGGGGCGTAAGGTGACGGCGGTGTTCCAGCGGGCGACGCCGATGGGCGCTGCGGTGCGGGTGGCGTTCGACGGGACGGTGCCGGTGTTGCCGAAGGAGCAGGCGGCGGGGGTGGATGCGGAGCCGGAGTTCTGGCCGGATGAGGTTTGGCCGGAGGATTTCGACTGACCTGTCCGTTTGGTTCGAGCAGCTTCGAGCCTGTCGAGAAGCGTCTGTCGAGAACGCTCTACCGGCGGAACCCCGTTCTCGACGGTTGCTTCTCGACTTCGCTCGAAGCTGCTCGAACCAAACGGAGTGGGGAGGCTTAGAAACTGCCCTGCACGCTGGCCCCCGCCGGGATGCCCGCGAAGGGCAATACCGCCGCCCCATCCCCCGTCAGCGCAAAGCGCAGCGTACCATCCTCGTTGATCGTCGCGTCCATCAGCGTCTTGCGCCGCTGGTTGGCGGGGACGAGGCGCACGCGGGTCTGCGTGCCGATATGCTCGGCGGTCAGCAGCATCGCCGGGGTCGGCGTGGCGACATTGCCCGGTTTCGTCACGCAACTGCCCGGATCGATCGCGATGCGGCCATCGGCCATGGCCGATCCGGCGATGGTCGACAGGACGGGCAGGTCGACCTGCCACGTCGAATCGCAGGCGAAGGGCAGGTTGGGCTGGAGCGCCGCCAGCAGCGAGGCGTCGGCCGATCCGCTCACCCGGTCGAGCCGGATGCCGCCGGGACGCACCAGCGCCTGCCCCCCCAGATCGGTGTCGGCGCCGGTCGCGGTCCAGTCGACCGCGAAGCCGAGGCTGGTCAGGCTGCGTAAGGGGGCGAAGTGCCATTCGAGGCGGCTGCCCCCCGCGATGCCGACCTCGCCGTTCCACACCGTGCCGCCGACGCCGCTGCGCCAGTCGGTATTGCCCGCGATCAGGCTGGCCGGCAGCGTGACGATCATCGCGACTGCGAACGAGGCTATGCCGAGAGCGGCGAAGCGGATACTACGCCGGCGTGCCAGCAACCGGGAAGGACTCGACAATGCGATCGCGGCGCTCGACGCTTGGATGGATGCGCGATGCGGTGCTGCTGTCGTCATTGGCATCGGTCGCGTCCCCCCTGATGGCTGCGAAACGGAGCAAGCGCTCCGCCGCGTTGCTGGTTCCGCTGACCGGAGACCGCGCGGCGCTGGGCCTTAGCATACGCAATGCGGCGATGCTTGCCGAAAGCGACGCTGCGGTGCTGAGCGTGCTCGATACCGGCGGCACGGCGGCGGGCGCGGCCAATGCGGCGCGCTCGGCGGTGAAGCGCGGCGCGGCGATGCTGCTGGGGCCGCTGTCGGCCGCCGAGACGCGCGCGGTGGCGGCAGCGGTCGGCGTGCCGGTCGTCGCGCTGACCAACGATGCCGCGGCGCGTGGCGGGTCGGCGTTCGTGTTCGGCATCACCCCGGCACAGGCGACGGCGGCGATCCTCGGCTATGCCCGGTCGCGCGGCGTGCGGCGGATCGTGGCGATCGATGACGGGACGCCCTGGTCGCAGGCATCGGTGGCCGCGGCGCGGGCGAGCGAGGCCGATCTGGGGCTGACCATCGTGCCGGTGACCGGAGCGACGATCCCGCCGGGGGTCGAAGGTGATGCCGCGTTCGTGCCCGGATCGGCGGTGGCGATCGCGCCGCTGCTCAAGAACCGCGGGATGCAGCTGCTGGCGACGATGCAGACGCTCGACTATCGCCCCGATGCGCTGATCGCGCTGGAGGGGGCGTGGATCGCCAGCCCCGATCCGGCGAAGTTCGCCGCCTTCGCCACCGCCTATGCCGCGCGCAATGGCGGCCGGCCGGGGGCGATCGCGGCGCTGGGCAACGACGCGGCGCTGATCGCCAAGGCGCTGCGCGACAGCGACCGGATGACGCGCGAGGGCGTGCTGCGCGAGGCCGGGTTCGACGGCGTGACCGGGCCGGTGCGCTTCCGCTCGGACGGCAGCTGCGCGCGCGACTTCGCGGTCCTCGTCCCCACCAACGGCGTGTACGAGAAGGTGGCGGAGAGCCGCGGGGCATGAGCCGCCCGCGCGCCGGGGAGGGTGGCTTCACCCTGCTCGAACTGATGATCTCGCTGGGGCTGTTCGCGCTGATTGCGGTGGCGGGGCTGGCGCTGGTCGACAGCGTGATCGGGGTCGATGGGCGGACCGAGGCGCGGCTCGACCGGGTCGCCGATCTGCAGCGCGCGATGGTGGTGATCTCCAGCGACCTCGACCAGATCGCACCGGGGCCGATGGGCGGCGATGCGGCGGGCCTCCGGTTCCGGCGGAGCGCGCCGGGCGTGGGCGGGCCGCCGATCGGGGTCGGCTATCGCGTTGCCGACGGGCAGTTGCAGCGCGTGGTCGATGGCCGCGCGCAGCTGGTGCTGGATCAGGTGCGTGCGGCGCGCTGGCGGTATTTCGACGGCGGGTGGCTGGACAGCTGGCCGCCCGCGCCCGACCGCGCGCTCGACTGGCCGCGCGCGGTGGTGGTGGAGTTGCAGGTCGGCGGGCCGGGCGGCGGCAATTTGCGGCGGATCGTGACGCTGCCGATCGCGGCGAAGACGACATGAGCCGGCGTGTCGACGAGCGCGAGCAGGGGATGATCCTGGTCAATGTGCTGATGTTCGTGGCGATCGCCAGCGGCCTCGTCCTGCTGATGATCAATCGCGAGGAAGTGGCGCTGGACCGGTCGATCCGATCGCGCGAGGCGGCACGGGCGCTGGCGATCGTGCGCGGGGGCGAGCTGTCGGCGCTGTCGGCGCTGCAACGCGATGCGCAGGTGGCGCCCGAGGCGGACTATCCGGGCGAGCCATGGGGTGCGATCAGCGAGAATGGCATCGCGATCGAAGGGGGCAGGTTCGATCTGGCGATCGCGGATGCCGAGGGGCGCTTCAACGTCAATTCGGTACGGCGCGAGCTGGACCCGATCCCGCAGCTGCTGTTCCTGCGAATCGCCAAGGCGGCGGGGATCGAGGAGGAGAAGGCGGTCGCCGCCATCGCGCTGATCCGCGAGCGCGGGCCGGTGCAGGATCTGCGGCCGCTGGCGGTGTTCCTGCCGCCCGAACAGGCGCAGCTGCTGGCGCGGATGGTGACCGCGCTGCCGGGCGATACCGCGATCAACCTGAACGCGGCGACACCCGAATTGATGGCGGTGCTGTTCGAGCCGGACAAGGCCCAGCGGCTGGTCGCAATCCGCAACCGGCAGGGCTATCTGTCGAAGGACGATCTGGCGCGCGAGGACACGACGATGCCCGGCGGGACGCGGTTCAAGTCGGACCATTTCTGGGTCCGCACCCGTGCGACGATCGGCGGCACGGTGCAGCAGGGCGCGACGCTGATCCAGCGGGTCGCGCGCAAGGAGGGCGCGCAGTCGGTCCCGGTGGCCGTGCCGGTCGAGCGGTGGCGCAATGCGGCTATTCCGCCGGAAGTGACTGATTTCGCAGGCTGAATCGGCCAAAGTTCACTAAGTTCACACTTGCCGCGTTTTCGCGCGTCCGTTGCGTTTGGGGTGGTGTGACGGTGTCAAAGAACGTGGTTGAAGGACGGCCCGTGAGGATGATCGCAGGCTTGGTGGTTGTAGGAAAGCTGGCAGCCGTGGGTTTGACCGGTGAGCTGGGTTATTTCGGCTCCGGCAGCTTCTGGAGCTTGGCCTTCAGCGTCACCGGCTTCATGCAACCGCCCTCACTATACGCCACTGCAAATTCCTGCCGCGCCGGCGGTTCCTCGGTCAACGGACGGATGCGTGCCACACCCGCATTCGTCACTTGGCGATTGGTGGCGCCCTCGCACTTCTGCGGCGGAGACGCTGGTAGCCTAGTCGCAGCCGGCGTGTCGGACAGGGCGGCGAGCATCAGCAACAGCATGGTTCGATCCTCTCTCATGTGGGCGCGGCCATGCTCGTCCGGAGCATTGGTCCATCTTCACGGAATATCATCCCCAAGGTATCGGCGAAACTGAAAGAGTGGCGTTGCGATCACCGCGTAACCGACGTGGTTCCGACTCGACTACGCAGCTACAGGGCGGGTGGGCTGTTTGATCGGGGCGCTTATCGGGGCGGTATTATCCGGCGGATAGAAGAAGAAGCGGGACCCCGGATCAAGTCCGGGGTGACGGGGGTACTGGTCCGTGACCGTCAGTCGCGGCCTAATATCCGATCCATGCATTCTCGATATGGCGCGGCGGCGTCCGTGGGGCGAGGAGGATGACGTCGATCCGCATGTCGCAGCCCTTGGCATAGGTCGGCGCCAATAGCTCCGCCGCCGCGGCGATGCGGGCGAGGCGGCGTTCGTCGATCGCGTGGTCGAGGTCGCCAGCGGTCGTGCGGGTCTTTACCTCGACGAAGGCGACGACGTCGCCGCGCCGTGCGATCAGGTCGACCTCGCCCGCCTTGGTACGGACGCGGCGGGCGAGGATGCGCCAGCCTTTCAGGCGCAGCCACCAGCCGGCGATGCGTTCGCCGCGGCGACCGGTATCGTCGGCGGCGATGCGGGAGGCGCGCGAACGGGGGCGGGGCGGGCGGGGGAGCATCGGCCGACCTTGCCGCGCCGCCGCAGCACCGACAAGGCGTCAGCGCATCAGGCCGGCGGCGCGCAGGGCCTTTTCGATCGTCGCCTGTACGCCGCCGGTCGTGCCGGGGGCAGTCCGGGGTTTGGTTGCCACGCGTTCGGGCTTTTCAGCGCGCGGCTGGGCAGCAGGTACGGGGCTGGCGGAGTGTTCCTCGGCAGCGACGAGGCCCCAGCCGCGCGCGATCTCGAGGGTGCTCGACAGGCCGACATCGAGCATGAACGGGCCGGTCGCGCCGATCCCGCTCACGGGATCGACGGGGACGCCATGGCCCATGCCGGCAATGCGCCATTCCTCGACCAGCGCATGCCCCCGCGCATCGCACCATGCGCGGTGCTCCCAGTTGCGGCCGCCATGTTGCTCCTGCGGTTCGGCGGGCAGGGCGTGGACGCCGCGCCATTGATCGACCAGCGCGTCGCTGTTGCCGATCACCACGGTCGGGTCGGCGCTGCCGTGCCAGATGGCGACGCGCGGCATCCGGGGGGCGGGGGCGATGGGGAGGGCGGCGGTGGCGGCGGCACCCCGCATCCGCTCCAGCGCGGCGCGGACGCCGATCGCGGTGCCATAGGGCAGGCCGCCGATGATCGCGCCGGCGGCGAATTTCTCGGGGTAGGTCGCCAGCATCACCGCAGTCATCGCGCCGCCCGCCGACAGGCCGGTGATGAACACCCGCGCCGGATCGATGCGATGGTTGGCGACGACGCGGTCGATCATCGCGGCGATCGATTCCGCCTCGCCACCGGTGCGGGCGATGTCGGCCGCCTCGAACCAGTTGAAGCACATGTTCGCGTTGTTGGCGCGGCGCTGTTCGGGGAGCAGTACGGCAAAGCCTTCGCGGTCGGCCAGCGTCGACCAGCCGGTGCCATGGTCGTACACCGCCGCGTCCTGCGTACAGCCGTGCAGCGCCACCACCAGCGCGGCGCCGGGGGGCAGGTCGTCGGGGATGTAAACCCGCGCCCGCAGATTGCCGGGGTCGGGCGTGAAGCCGGTCAGGTCGTGCAGCCGGTCGGGAACGTTCGGCCGGGCATGGCCGGTGCGCATTCGTTGCAGTTGCTGGATCGTATCGGAAAGGGCCGGCATGTCGAAAACCTCGCTGTCCGCGACTCCGAACGGCCGCTTCATGGGCTAAGGATGGGGCCTCATGCTGCATTGCACAATGGGCGGATGGGACGGAATTGTGTCGGGGCGAGTGCCATGCGGACGGTCGGCACCGCGTCGCCGGTGGCGAGACAATCGCCCATCCGCCGCCCGGTTTCGACGAAGCCGAGCTTGGCCAGCACGCGGCCGGACGCCGGATTTCCTTCGAAATAGCCCGAGGTGATGGTCGACAGGCGGATAACGCCGGCCAGCGTACCGTATTCCCCCATCCTGAACACCCAGACCTATCGTGCGGCACTACATGATCAGAGGAAAGGCGACGCTGTCGAACGGGTGTATCTCTCCTGTAAGAAACCGTTGCGGAGCAACCTTCCGCTTGGTGGAAGCAAATCGATGGATTTACGCTGACCGACCAAGTCTTTTGCAGGAGAACGTCAATGATGGTTCGTATGGCACTATTTGCGGCATTGCTGACTGCGGGCGGTACGTCGATCGCGCAAGAACCCGCCCCCATCCAGCTCGGCAACGATGGCAGTGGCAACGCTTGCACCGGTGGGAACTGGCAGATCGTCGGCTTCTCCAGCTACGAAGAATGCATCGAGGTGCTGGGACCCGAAAGTGATATCCCGTACCCGAACGAACCGTCAGGCAAGGACCCCCGCTTCTAATCATTGAAGTGCACGCCGATCGCCTCATCGAGCTTGAGGTCCTGCGTGCAGGTGTGGCGGTGAAGCGGTCAGTCCGACCCTTCACCGCTCGGCTACGCTATCAGCCTGCGCGCTTCCGTGTCGGGTCGCTGATACGTTCGTCGTCAAAATTGCGACACTAGCTTCGCGCGTTTCCGAGGCGCAAGGGCATGTGGTGGAAGCGCGAATGGACTGCACCGGACTAATGCCGAAATAAGCTCTTACGCAAGCCGCCTGAAACGGCGGAAATCCAATGGTCGGGGAGAGAGGATTCGAACCTCCGGCCCCTGCCTCCCGAAGGCAGTGCTCTACCAGGCTGAGCTACTCCCCGACGGAGTATCGACCGGGCCGTTTCGGGCGCCTGCCGTTGCTTGGAGGCGCGCCTATAGCGGGCGGATTCGGGGTCCGCAAGCGGGATTCGTATGTCGTGCTGTTTGGCTTTGGCGGGGAAGCTGCTAGGGGCGCTTGCATCCTACTCTCTATCGATTGTGCGACCGTGGCCACTCCGCTCGAAAACCTACGCAATTTCTCGATCATCGCCCATATCGACCATGGCAAGTCGACGCTGGCCGACCGGCTGATCCAGCGGACCGGCGGCCTCGCCGAGCGCGAGATGTCGGCGCAGGTGCTCGACAATATGGATATCGAGAAGGAACGCGGCATCACCATCAAGGCGCAGACCGTGCGCCTCGAATGGAAGGGCCATGTCCTGAACCTGATGGACACGCCGGGGCATGTCGACTTCGCCTATGAAGTGTCGCGGAGCCTTGCGGCGTGCGAGGGCGCGTTGCTGGTGGTCGATGCGGCGCAGGGTGTCGAGGCGCAGACGCTGGCCAACGTCTATCAGTCGATCGAGCATGACCATGAGATCATTCCGGTCATCAACAAGATCGACCTGCCCGCCGCCGAGCCGGAACGGGTGAAGACCGAGATCGAGGACATCATCGGCATCGACACGTCGAACGCCGTGCTGGCATCGGCCAAGTCGGGCATCGGTATCGACGAGATCCTCGACGCGATCGTCACGCATATTCCGCCGCCCAAGGGGGATGTGAACGCGCCGCTGAAGGCGATGCTGGTCGACAGCTGGTACGACCCCTATCTGGGCGTGGTCATCCTGATCCGCGTGATCGACGGGTCGATCCGCAAGGGGCAGCAGATCAAGTTCATGAACGCCGACACGACGCATCTGGTCGACCGGGTCGGCGCGTTCCGGCCGAAGATCGAGCAGCTGCCCGACCTTGGCCCCGGCGAGATCGGCTTCATCACCGCGCAGATCAAGGAAGTGGCGCAGACGATGGTCGGCGACACGATCACCGACGCCAAGCGCCCGACCGCCGAACCGCTGCCCGGGTTCAAGGAAGTGCAGTCGGTGGTGTTTTGCGGCCTGTTCCCCGTCGATGCCGCCGATTTCGACAAATTGCGCGAGTCGATCAGCAAGCTGCGGCTGAACGATGCGAGCTTCACCTTCGAAATGGAAAGCTCGGCAGCGCTGGGCTTCGGTTTCCGGTGCGGGTTCCTGGGGCTGCTGCATCTGGAGATCATCCAGGAGCGGCTGACGCGCGAATACGACCTTGACCTCATCACCACCGCGCCGTCGGTGGTGTACCAGATCGAGCTGACCCATCCCGATCCAGCCGGCATCACGCAGATCGACCTGCACAACCCGGCCGACATGCCCGACGTCAACAAGATCAAGACGATCAGCGAGCCGTGGATTCAGGCGACGATCTATGTCCCCGACGAATATCTGGGCGGCATTTTGAAGCTGTGCCAGGACCGGCGCGGCATCCAGATGAACCTGACCTATGTCGGCGGGCGCGCGCAGGCGGTGTACGAACTGCCGCTCAACGAAGTGGTGTTCGACTTCTACGACCGGTTGAAATCGCTGTCGAAGGGCTATGCCAGCTTCGACTACGAACAGATCGGCTATCGGGAGGGCGACCTCGTCAAGATGAGCATCCTCGTCAACGAGGAGCCGGTCGATGCGCTGTCGATGATCGTCCACCGCGGCACCGCTGAGACGCGCGGGCGTGGCATGGTCGAGCGGTTGAAGGAACTGATCCCGCGTCACCTGTTCAAGATCCCGATCCAGGCGGCGATCGGCGGCAAGGTGATCGCGCGCGAGACGATCAGCGCGATGCGCAAGGACGTGACCGCGAAATGCTATGGCGGCGATGCCAGCCGCAAGCGCAAGCTGCTGGACAAGCAGAAGAAGGGCAAGGCGAAGATGCGCGAATACGGCTCGGTCAGCATCCCGCAGGAAGCGTTCATCGCGGCGCTGCGCATGGGCGACGACAACTAAGGCGCGCGCGCCGACCCTTCACCCCAAACAAAAAGGGCCGGCGCTGTGATGGCGCCGGCCCTTTTCGGTTTTGTTCGGGAACGTATGTTCAGGCGAGAATGCGCATCACCATCTGAACGGTCAGCGCGACACCCGCCCAGCCCAGCGCGGCCATGCCGGCGAGGGTGGCGATCGTCGTACGACCCGAATACTTGCTATGCATCCTCTCAACCCTCCTGTTTTTTCTCTTGCGACAAACTGTCCTAAAAAAACGACGATTGCAAATTTATGAAATGCGCAAATCGGGCGAAACGCACTGCGATCAGGCGATAATTCGCGCGCTATTGTGCGACTTTGCTGCGCCGCAAAATCGGGGGCGCGGAGGAAGCTGTTTCGAAATGATACATTTGCGGGCTTGCCATTTCGCAGCTGCGATGTGACGAGTTTTGTCCGGGACGAACCGAAAATATTTTTTCGAGCCAGTCAGCAAATTGTCAGGATCGGCGTCATCGACCGGTTTTACGCTACGGTATTCGATCCGGATCGTACGAATCGCTGCCGACAACGGGAACCTTCGGTCGCCACGAGCGTCGAGCGATATGGGGAAATTTGCCTGTAGCAGGAGCAGCCGATGGCCGACAGTGATTCGAATCCCGCAGCCGCCGCGACCGAGCGGATGCGCGCCGCCGGCAGCGCGATGACCGAGCATGGATCGCAGCTTGGCCTGACCATCTTGTCGCAGGCGGAAGCGAACACGCAGGAGGCGTTTCGCGCGATGCGCGCGGCGGCACAGGCCAACGACCTGAACGAGGTGATGCGCATCCAGTCCGACTATCTGCGCGATCAGGGCGCACGATCGATGTCGCAGGCGCGCGAAGTGAGCGAGATGATTGCGAATTTCGGTCGCAACGCCATCGGGCAAATGACCGGACGCGGTTGATCGCTGGCCGATCGGCTGGCTGGTAAAGTGGGGGGACGATGATCCGGCGACTGTTATGCATGCTGGCGAGCCTGTTGCTCGCCGCCCCCGCGACTGCGCAGTCGCGCCCGCCGATCGTCCTTGCCGCCGCCAGCCTGCAGGAATCGATGAACGCGGCGGCCGATGCGTGGGCGAAGCGCGGCCATGTCCGCCCGACCCTTTCCTTCGCCGCCAGCTCGGCGCTCGCGCGGCAGGCGGCGGCGGGGGCGCCGGCCGACCTGTTCGTATCGGCCGATGTCGAATGGATGGACGATCTCGACCGGCGCGGACTGCTGGCCAAGGGTAGCCGGGTCAATCTGCTCGGCAACCGGCTGGTGCTGATCGCGCCGGCCGATAGCGGGGTGCGCGTGGCGTTGCGGCCCGGGATCGATCTGCGAAGTGCGCTGAACGGCGGGCGGCTGGCGATGGCCGATCCCGATGCGGTGCCGGCCGGCCGTTACGGCAAGGCGGCGCTGACCCGGTTGCGCGCATGGGACGGCGTGGCGCCGTCGGTGGTGCGGGCGGAGAATGTCCGCGCGGCACTGGCGCTGGTCGAACGCGGCGCCGCGCCGCTCGGCATCGTCTACGCGACCGATGCCAAGGCGTCGGCCAAGGTGCGGGTGGTCGGGGTATTTCCTGCCGCCAGCCATCCGCCGATCACCTATCCGATCGCGCGGATGAAGGCGTCGCAGAATGTCGAGGGCGAGCGGTTTCGCCGCTTTCTGGTCAGCCCGGCGGGTAAGGCGATCTTCGTGCGATACGGATTCAGCCCACGCTGATGCCCGACAGCGCCGAATGGGCGATCGTCCTGCTGTCGTTGAAGATCGGGGGCGTGGCGATGCTGGCCGCGTTGCCGGTCGCCTATGCGCTGGCATGGATGCTGGCGCGGGGACGCTTTCCGGGACGGGTGTTGCTGGACGGGGTCGTCCATCTGCCGCTGGTGCTGCCGCCGGTCGTTACCGGCTGGCTGTTGCTGCTGGCGTTCGCGCCAGCCGGGCCGGTCGGCCGCTGGTTGGAGGCGTGGTTCGGGGTCGGCGTGCTGTTCCGGTGGAGCGGGGCGGCGATCGCGGCGGCGGTGATGGCGCTGCCGCTGATGGTGCGCGCGATCCGGCTGTCGATCGAGAGCGTCGACCGGCGGCTGGAAAGCGTCGCGCGGACGCTGGGCGCGAGCCGGGCGCGCGTGTTCTGGAGCGTGACCGCGCCGCTCAGCCTGCCGGGCGTGCTGGCGGGCATGGTGCTGGGGTTCGCGCGGGCGCTGGGCGAATTCGGCGCGACGATCACCTTCGTGTCGAACGTGCCGGGCGAGACGGCGACGCTGCCGCTCGCCATCTATAGCGCGTTGCAGGTGCCGGGTGGCGAGGCGAGCGTCGTGCGGTTGGCGGCGATGTCGGTCGCGCTGTCGCTGGCGGCGCTGGTGGTGTCCGAATGGCTGGTGCGGCGCGGCGGGCGGAGGGTCCATGTCCTTTGACATCGATGTGACCGTCCGGCTGGGCGAGGCGGTGGTCGGCGCGGTGGTGCCCGACGACGGACTGGACAGCGGGCTGACGGTGTTGTTCGGGCCATCGGGCGTCGGCAAGTCGAGCGTGCTGAACATGGTCGCCGGACTGTTGCGACCGGCCGCCGGCCATGTCCGGGTCGGGGGTGTCACGCTGTTCGACGCGACGGCGGGGATCGATGCGCCGGTGCCGGCGCGCCGCTGCGGCTATGTGTTTCAGGAGCCGCGCCTGTTCCCGCACCGCCGGGTCGCGGCCAATCTGCGCTATGGCATGGGGCGCGGCGAGCCGCCGATCGGGTATGACGACATGGTCGCGTTGCTCGGCTTGGGCGATCTGCTCGACCGGTGGCCGGCGACCCTGTCGGGGGGCGAGGCGAAGCGGGTGGCGATCGGCCGGGCGCTGCTGTCCGGCGCGCGGTTCCTGTTGATGGACGAGCCGCTCGCCTCGCTCGACCGGGCGCGGCGCGAGGAGGTGATGGCGACGATCGAGCGGCTGCGCGACGCGCTGCGCCTGCCGATCCTGTACGTCACGCACGACGCGGCGGAGGCGGAGCGGCTGGCGACGCGGATCGTCGCGATGTGACCATCATGCCGCCGCAATCCGCGGGTGATGTCGGTCCCGGAACGATCGGGAGCGTGACGATGCGGTTGGCGATGGCGGGCGTGGCGATGCTGGCGGCGGTTCCGGCGATGGCGCAGGACGTCGAACCCGGTGGTCCCGACATCGTCGTGACCGCCGGCAAGCCGTTGAAGCTGGATGCCAAGGTGCTGCGCGCCGGGCAGCGTCGCTTTGCCGAGGATCGCGCGGCGCTGTCGCCCGAGGGGAGCCTGCGGTTCGAATTGTGGCGCGGCGGGCGGCGGATACCGGCGGGAACGTTGCCCATCGTACTCAGCGACGACAAGGGCCAGACGCTGCCGGTGACGATCGATGGCGACGGGCGGATGGTGTTCGCGACCCTGCCCGAGGGGCGTTGGTTCCTGACCGCTCCGGCGCAGTCGCAGGGGATGCATCTGCGGCCGATCGTCCTGTCGCGCGGCACCACCACCGAGGACCGGCGGCTGGGCGATATCCGGGCGCAATGCCATGTGACGATATCGATGGGGAAGGCGCAGGCCACGCTGCTGGAATGGCCGCTGATCGGGCTGTTCGAGGCGGTCGGCGCCTGCGAAAGCAAGCGCTTCCAGATGTTCCATCAGGTCGAGCATCCGATCGCTCGCGCGACGGCGATGGCACCGGGTGGCGAACGGGAACTGCTCCTGTCCAAAAGCGGTACGTCCTATGCGCCGCCCATGTCCGACCGGACGCTGGGCAATGATGTGCGGGTGAAGATCGCCTATCGCTGATCGTCGTTGCCGGGCATCGGCACGCGCGCGCTCTGCCCGCCGCGGGTGAAATAGGCGGCGTCGATGGCGAGGCTGCGCAGCTGCCAGCCATCGATGCTGTCGCCCGGCGACAGGGTGCGGGTGCCTTCTGCGCCACGCACGAGCGCGACCGCGTCGCGACCGAGGCGGCCGACGACGCCCAATAGCTGCGGCGCATCGGTGGGGAGCGCATCGGCGGCCGGCGGGGCGAAGAGCGTGCGGGCGAAGGCGGCGCGTAGCGGCGGCGGGGTGCCCGGTGCGGCGAGCGGTGCAGTTGCCTGACGTGCGACTTTGCGTTGCGCCGGCGCGCGCAACAGCCAGGGCGGGACCGCGAGCGCGACCAGCACCGCGCCGGCCAGCAACGCATGGTGGCGCAGGGTCAGCCCCGCCATGGGGCTACCAAGGTCGCGTCGAGCCGTACGCCACCGGGGGCGCTGGTCAGCCGCCATGTCCGCATCCGGATCGACGGGCGGGCGCGCTCCAGCGTGTCGGCGAAGGCGACCACCGCCTTTTCGCTGCCCGACGCGCGCAGGGTCAGCATCGCCAGCGGTGCGGGGGCGGCGGGATCGGCGCCGAGCGTTTCGATCAGCACCCCGCCGCGCGCGGCATCGGCGCGGACGCGGGCGATCAGCCGGGTGCGGACGTCGGCGGCATCGTCGGCGGGAAAGGCGGCGTCGGCGGTGGCGAGCGGCGGAATAATTGCGCCGGCATCGATCCGGGCGGCGTCGCGCGCGGCGCGGGCGGCGGCGAGGTCGCCGAGCGCGCCATGGGCAGGGATCGCCAGCAGCGCGGCGATCCCGCACGCGATCAGCGGCAGGCGCGGCGTCATGGGCGCTGCTCCAGCGTCACGCGCATCCGTCCGTCGCCATCGGCACGCGCCTGTGCCGTCGCGCGCAGTCCCGCCAGCAGCGGATCGCGGCGCAAGGCGGCGAGCAGCCGGTCGGGATCGGGGGCGGCGACCTCGATCGAAACCATGCCTGCCGCATTCCGCTCGGCCCGCAGCAGCGCGGCATCCTGCGGCAGCGCGCGGGCGAGCGATTCGAGCGTGGTGCCGAGCGTCGGCGCGCGCCAAGCCTGTGTCAGCAGGGCGCGGCCGCGTTCCGTCGCCACCTGTTCGGCGACCAGCGGTGCGGCGCGCCGGGCGATGACACGGCCTTCGTCCTGCACGCGCGTCGTCAATATCGCCGCTCCGGCCCAGGTCAGCAGCGGCGTGGCGAGGATCGCGGCGGCGAGCAGGGCCGACGCGCGGTCGAGTTTCGGGCGCGGCGGGCGCGGGGCGGGTGGCGGCGTCGGTGCCTTTTCCCGCCGCGCGGCATCGACCGCCCGGTCGAACAGGCTGGGCCGGATCGGCGCGCTGTCATTGGCGGGGCGGGGGTCGGCGACCATGCCCGTTCCCTACGCCCGCCATCACCGGCGGCACAAGTCAGTCATCGAACTGTCGTCGTTTCGCCACGCAGACTTCATCGATCCGCAACCGCCGTGTCGCAGCGATGCGCCAACGGAAGCCGCAGGGAGGGTGCCGACGGGATCGGTGTCCAGAATTGCGGGGAATATCAATGACGAATACCGACCTGACCATCGGCTATGACGATGGCGATATCGAAACCAACCCCAGCACCGGGCCGAGCCTGCAGGATCTGGTCGACCAGCGTTATTCGCGGCGGCAGGCGCTGCGCGGCGGTGCGTCGACCGCGGCGGTCGCCGTGTTCGGCGGCGCATTGCTCGCGGCGTGCGACGACAAGGTGCAGGGCATCGACAATACCGCCCCGGTGGTCGGCGGCACGTCGAGCGGTGCGACCAGCGCAGGCCGCGTCGTCACGCTGACCGGCACCGCCACCGACGACAATGCGATCGTCAGCCAGACCTTCACCCAGGTGTCGGGACCGACCGTCGCGATCAGCAGCACGACGCCGGGCACCGCGACCTTCATCGCGCCGGCCGTGTCGGCCAACACCAACCTCGTCTTCCGCTACACCGCGACCGACGCGAAGGGCGCCGCCAGCAGCAGCGACATCACCGTCGCCGTGGCGCCGCCGACGCTGGGCTTCACCGCCGTCGCCAAGAGCCTGGCCGATGCCGTGGTCGTACCGGAGAAATATACGGCGACCGTGCTGTATCGCCTCGGCGATCCGATCAACGCCGCGACCCCGGCCTTCGCCAATAACGGCACCGATACCGGCTATTCGGCGCGCGCGGGCGATCATCATGACGGCATGAGCTATTTCGGCCTCGCCGCCAGCGGCAACACGCGCGACGCGAACAATTCGACGCGCGGGCTGCTGGTGATGAACCACGAGAATATCTCGGAGCAATATCTCCACGTCGCCGGGCAGACGACGGTGAACGGCGCGCGGCCGACGTCCGAAGTCGTCAAGGAAATGGAATGCCATGGCGTGTCGGTGATCGAGGTGACGCAGACCTCGTCCGGCTGGAGCTATGTGCAGGGTTCGTCGTTCAACCGCCGCATCACCCCCTACACCCCGATGGTCTTCAGCGGTCCGGTGAAGGGCAGCCCGCTGCTGTTCACCGCATACTCGCCGGACGGTACCGCCGGGCGCGGCACGATCAACAACTGCGCCAACGGCCATATGCCGTGGGGCACCTACATGACCTGCGAGGAAAACTGGGCGGGCTATTACCGGCGCGACAGCGGCGACAATGCGCAGCGCACCGCGCTGATCGGTGCCAAGTCGACGCAGGCGTTCACCCGTTATGGCCTGTCGCAGCGCAGCGGCAACTATGGCTGGACGACGGCCGCCGAAGCGACGGCCGGCGCGACGCTGATCGGCAAGTTCAACGCGACGATCGATCCGACCAAGCCGGTGAGCGGCACCGGCGATTTCCGCAACGAACCGAACCAATATGGCTGGTGCGTCGAGATCGATCCCTATGACCCGACCTCGGCGCCGCGCAAGCGCACCGCACTCGGCCGCATGAACCACGAAGGCTGCTGCCCCGGCCGCGCCATCGCCGGCGTGAAGCCCGCCTTCTACATGGGCGATGACGCACAGAACGAATATATCTACAAGTTCGTGTCGAACACCGCGTGGGCGGCGGCCGATGCGACGGCGACCAACCGTCTGGCGATCGGCGACAAATATCTCGACTCGGGTACGCTCTACGTCGCCAAGTTCAATGCCGACGGGTCGGGCGAATGGATCGCGCTGGTGTTCGGGCAGAACGGCCTGACCGCTAGCAATACGCTCTATCCCTTCGCCGATCAGGCCGATGTGCTGACGCATTGCCGCCTGGCCGGTGACGCGGTCGGCGCGACGCGGATGGATCGTCCCGAATGGACCGCCGTCAACCCGGCGACCGGCGAGATGTACTGCACGCTGACCAACAACTCGTCGCGTGCACCGGGGCAGGTCGATGCCGCCAACCCGCGCTCGTATATCGACCCGAAGGTCAACAGCACGTCGCGCTCGACCGGCAATGCCAATGGTCACATCATCCGCCTGCGCGAAGCCGGCGACACGACCGAAGCCACGCGCTTCGCATGGGACGTCTATGCGTTCGGCGCGGGATCGGACCTCGATCCGACCAACATCAACCTGTCGGGTCTTGATGCGACCAACGACTTTTCCAGCCCCGACGGCCTGTGGTTCGGCAATCCGTCGAACGCATCGGGTCAGGTGACGCCGGTACTGTGGATCCAGACCGATGACGGCGCGTACACCGACGTCACCAACTGCATGATGCTGGCGGCGATGCCGGGCAGCGTCGGCGATGGCGGCACGCGCACGATCACCAATACCGGCGTATCGGCGACCAGCACCGCGACGACCCGGATCGGCAAGGCACCGGGCACCACCATGCGCCGCTTTCTGGTCGGGCCGGTCCAGTGCGAGATCACCGGCATCGAATCGACGCCGGACGGCCGGTCGCTGTTCGTGAACATCCAGCATCCGGGCGAGGGCGGCAGCTTCGACAAGCCGACCAGCAGCTGGCCCTCGACCACCGCCGGCACCCGTCCGCGGTCGGCGACGATCGTCATCACCAAGACCGATGGCGGCGTGGTCGCACTGTAACCGGACCATAGAGTGTTCCTGAAAAGGGGGCGGGGACCGCAGGGTTCCCGCCCCCGTTTCGTTCAGAAGCGCGCCCGCAGTCCCGCCAGCGCCAGTCGCGGTGCGCCCGGTCGCGCGCCGGCGGGGGAGAAGGCGACGTTATAGGTCGTGTCGAACAGGTTCTGCACCGTCGCATAGGCGCTGAGGGACGGCAGGATGTCGACTTCGCCCGACAGGTCGACCAGCGTCCGCCCATCGATCCGTTCGGCGGCGGGGATGGTGCCGGAGCCGGCGAAACCCCGCGTCTCGGTCACGTGGTTCACGCTGGCGTTGACCCGGGCGCGGCCGGCATCGATCCCGCCGGTCAGCGTCAGCTGGTGCGGCGGCAGATAGGGCAGGCGGTCGCCGCGCGTCACATCGCCGAAAAAGGCGCTGACGAACGACGTGCCGAACTGCGCGTCGGTATAGGTATAGGCGAGCGACAGCGGCGCACGCCACGTCGCACCCAGCGGCACGACATAGCTGCCCGCGACTTCGACGCCCCGCGCCCGCGCCTTGCCGCCGTCGAACTGGTCGCCCAGATCGCAGGTCACGCCGGTCGATGCGGTGCAGGTGCCGACCAGATTGCGATAGTCGTTGAGGAAGCCGATCGCCTCCAGCCGCCAGTCACCATCGCCCAGCCGCACCCCGGCTTCGTAATTCCAAGAGGTTTCGGGATCGATCGTCGATCCGGGCGCGGGGGCCGCGAAGCCGCGATGCGCGCCACCGACCAGCCGGACCTGATCGGCGACACGCAGCACCGCGCCGACGCCGGGGATCAGCACATCGACCCGCCGCGTCGCCTGTGCGGTCGGCGTGCCCCGCGCGACATCGCCCAGCGCCCAGCGGGTCTGTTGCAGCTCGATCGTTTCATAGCGCAGGCCGGGGGTCAGCGTCAGCGGCCCCGCCTCGATCCGGTCCTGCACGAAGAACGCCCATGCCCGCGCATCGCCGCGGCGATTGTCCTGCGTCCCGCGCACGCCGAGGGTGGTCGCCACCATCCGCCCGTCGACCATGCGATAGCGGTCTTCCTGTTGCAGCCGGTCCTCATAATCCTCGTGATAGCGCGCCGACACTTCGAGGCGATGGGCGAGGGTGCCGGTGGCGAAGTCGGCGCCCAGCACCGACTGGATGCCGGTGGTGCGATAGCGGCGGTCATTGGCCCGCACCCGCAGCGCGCCGTTGCGACCGGTGAAGCCCGACGCGCCGACCAGATCGGCGAACTGCAACGGATAGCTGGCCGGGTCCGCCAGCACGTCGGCGAGCGACGACCAGCCGGTATTGGCGGCGTTGCGCACGTCCTGCAGCTTGTACCAGACCCGCGCGGTATCGGTGCGATAGGCGGTGGTCGTCAGGTCGACCGCGTCGCCGATGCGCGACCGCCACGTCAGTTGATAGGTGCTGTGGCCGACGGTCATCCGGTCGCGCTGGCTGGCATTGTAGCGGCGGTTCGGGGTCGCGGCGAAGTCGGCGAGGCTGAGGCCGAGATAGGTTTCGTCGCTGCGTTCGTCATAGCTTTGATATTTGAACGCGACGATGTGGCGGTCGTCGCTGCTGCGCAGGCCGAGCTTTGCGACCATGTCGTTGATCCGGAAGCCGGTCGGCCCGCCGCTGTCGATGCGCTTGAACCCGTCCGATTGCTCGTACAGCCCCTCGATCATCGCGCCGGCTTCGATGCCGCCACCGAGCGACTGCCAGCCGCCGACGGCGCCATGGACGCGGCGGCCGCCATGATTGCCGGCCAGCAGCGTACCCTGCGCGGACAATTCGCCGACGTCCTTCGTCGAGATCGGCGTCGAGAACAGGTTGATCGCACCGCCGATCGTCGACGGGCCATATTTGATCGCTGCCGGCCCCTTGGCGACCTCGATCGCCGACATGCGGGCCATGCGCGGGAAATAATAGGCGGCAGGCGCGGCATAGGGTGCGGGGGCGGCGAGGATGCCGTCCTCCATGACCACCACCCGCGCGCTGCGGTCGGTGCCCGATCCGCGAATGCCGATATTGGGGCGCAGGCCGAACCCGTCCTCCTCCTGCAAGGCGACGCCGGGAATGGCGCGCAGCACGCGGTTGACATCCGAATAGGCGAAGGTGCGCAGCTGTTCGGCATCGAGCCGCTGGACCGAACCGCCGGTGTCCTGCGCGTCGTCGGGCGATCCGGTGACGATGATCGCGTCGAGCAGATCGTCGTCAGCGTGGGTCGCCACCGACTGTGCGATGGCGCCGCTGGCCGGCAGGACGCCGGCGGCAATCGTGCTGGCCAGCAGCATTTTGCGAATGATGTGCATTAACGAGTCCCCTTTCGGCGACCCGCTACGTCAGGTGATAATCAGTATCAATAGCGGCGTTGTGTCAAGATATTTCCGTATGAATGACGTGATTCTACGGTGCTGAAATCAATGGATTCCGCCGATTCCCGTCGTCCTGTGCGCGGCGAAGGTCGGCGGATCGCGGCCCGTTTTGCGGTCCAAAGTTCACTAAGTTCACACTCGTGGCGATTTGCGCGTAACGTCGTCATCGGCCGGTTCGGGGCAAGGCAATGGCCATTGGAAGCATCCTGACAGCGGGGCGGCATGTAGGAAAGTTGCCAGCCTCCGCGTCATTTGGGCCGCGAGTCCGGAGGGAAGGGCCGCGTTCCTCGCCGCCGCCGGCAAGCGACCTCGCAGCCCGTTGACTCTTAAATCTACATATGTTTGATTTGCCCCATGGTTCGTGAACGACGCCCATCGAAACAGATGATCGCGCTGCTGCGGCTGCTGTCGGACCGGCCGCAGCAATGGCGGCACGGCTATGACCTGATGAAGCAGGCCGGGCTGTTGTCGGGCACGCTCTATCCGTTGTTGATGCGGATGGGCGATCAGGGGCTGGTGGAGGCACAGTGGCAGGCGCCGACCCAGCCGGGTCGCCCGCCGCGTCATGCCTATCGGTTGACGGCCAAGGGACGGGAACTGGCGCGGTCGGTTACGGACGATGCGCCCGACAGCGATCCGGCGGGGGCGGTTCCGGCGTGAGCGATGCGCTCGCCCGGCTGTTGATGGCGCTGGCGACCTGCTGGCTGGGCGAGGCGCGGCGTGACTGGGCGCAGGCGATGCGGGGCGAGTTTGCCGAAGCCGCCGATGCCGGCGAGGGACTGGGCTTTGCCGCCGGTTGCCTGTCGAGTGCGGCGCGGGCGATGGTGGCGCAGCCCGAGGGACGGTTCGCGCTGGCGACGCATCTGCTGGCGGTCGGGGTGCTGGTGCCGATGGCCGGGCTGTTGATCGTCAGCGCAGCGTTCGGCTTTCCCTATCTGGCGTTCGAGACGGTCGGGGCGCAGGCGCTGGGCAGCGGCTGGCCGCAGGGGGCGGTCCATGTCGGCAACCGCAGCGGCGTGCCGTTGCTGGCGTTGCTGACGGGGGTGACCGGGATCGGCCATGTCGCCATCGCCTGGGCATTGCTGGAGCGCGACTGGGAACGGGTTGGCCGGTTCGCACGGATCGGGGCGGCGATGCTGGCGACGACCTTCGCCTTTTCCGCGATCCTGTTCCTCTACGATCCATGCGCCTTGCCGCAGTTGGCTATCGTCTGCTCGGAACTGGCGCTCGTGGGGATCGCGGTACGCTGGCACGACGACCTGCCCGTCTGGTCCAGCGCCTGACCTGACCGGCCCTTGGCGGCCGATCCTTCCCATGACCCAACCTGTCCAACGGAGTGACCGATGACGATCGCCGCACGACGCCTGCTGCCGCTTGCCCTGTTGATCGGAGCGCCGGTCGCTCCGCTGTTCGCCCAGACCGTGCCGGGCAAGGAGGCGGTGCGGATCGCGTCCGATCCGGACGTCCTGCTGGCGGGCGAATTGCAACTGCCGCCGGGGGTGAAGCGGCCGCCGGTCGTGCTGCTGCTCGGCGGGGCGGGCGAATCGCCGCACGGCATCTATCCGCTGCTCGAACAGCGATTGCTGGCGCGGGGGATCGCGACGCTCAGCTTCGACAAGCGCGGCGTGGGCAAGTCGACCGGCACCTTCTTCGACGCGATGGAGGTGGCGAAGCGCGACGCGGCGGCGGTGCTGGCATGGCTGCGCACGCGGGGCGACGTGATCGATCCGGGGCGGATCGCGGTGCTGGGGATCAGTCAGGGCGGCGTGATCGGTCCGGCGCTGGCGGTCGACACGCCGCCGGTCGCCGCGCCGCCGGTCGCCGCGCCGCCGGTCGCCGCCGTGGTGATGCTGTCGGCCCCGGCGGGCGAGCGGGGCAAGCTGTTCCTCGATTCGATGCACGAGCAACTGGCGACGTCGGGCATGAAGCCCGAGGGATTGTCGGGGGTGATCGACGCGACGCGGCGCTATCTGGACGATCTGACCGGCGGGGCGGCACCGGGGCTGGTCGCGGCGGGCCGGGCGGGGGTGGTCGATGCGTTCGTCGCGGCGGGCTGGACGCCTGCGCAGGCCGAAGGGGCGGTGAAGACGCTCGGCGATCCGGCGACGTCGTCGCTCTACACGGTCGGGCCGGGGGCGGTGCTGCGGGAATTGAAGATGCCGGTGCTGGCGCTCTATGCCGCGGGCGATACGGTGGTGAGCAATAGGTTGGCCATCCCGTCCGCATTGGGAGCGTTGGAGGGCAATGCGGATGCGACGGTCGCGCGGATGCCGAAGGTGGAACATGCGTTCAAGCCGCTGGTGACGACCGAGGCGGGTGCGCAGGAATATCGCGGCTGGCCGATTTCCGATCCCGATACGATTGATTTGATCGGGCGGTGGCTGGCGAAGCGGTTGGGGGTGGGCAAGGGCTGACCCACCCGACCGAAGCCGTCGCCCCAGCGCAGGCTGGGGCAGCGAGCGGCTCCTGTACCGTGCCTTCACCGCGAGATCCCAGCCTTCGCCGGGATGACGATCATGTCCGCCGGAAGCAGCGGGACCCCGGGTCAAGCCCGGGGTTACGGAAGGGGCGGTCGTCCCGCTCAGTAAATCCCGTCGATTTCCATCGTCAGGCGCGGGGCGGGGGGATTGAGCAGCAGGCTGCGCTTGTCGCCCTGCAACACTTCCTCTTGCCGCAGCCGGTCGTAGCGGTTGCGGGCGGCGGCGGTGGCGTCGGCGCCGTCGCGCAGGATGGTTGGTTTGAGGAAGACGAACAGCGTGCGCTTCTGGCGGCTTTCCTGCCGGCCCTTGAACAATTCACCGACGATCGGAATGCTGCCAAGGATCGGCACCTGGCTGCGCAGCCGCTGGTAGTCGTCGCTGGTCAGGCCGCCGAGCACGATCGTCTGGCCATTGTCGGCGAGGACGGTGGTGTTGGCCGAACGCTTGTTGGTGATGATGTCGGCGGCGCCGCTGACCTGGGTCGGGGCGATCGACGAGGCTTCCTGGCTGACCTCCAGCCGGATCGTGTCGCCGGCGTTGATCCGCGGCAGTACGCGCAGGGTGATGCCGACGTCCTTGCGTTCGATGGTGGTGTAGGGGTTGGCGGTGCCGTTGCCGGTCAGGATCGAGCCGGTGACGAACGGCACTTCCTGCGCCACCACGAACTCGCCCAGCTTGTTGTCGAGCACGGTGATCTGCGGCGTCGAGAGGAGGTTCGCCTTTTGCGAGGTGCTGAGTGCCTGCAACAGGATCGAGAAGTCGTTGCCGATGCCGATATTGGCGGTGAGGCCGTTGCCGAGCAGTTGCCCGGCGGGCACGCCCAGAAGTTGCAGGATGCCGCCGAGCGAGGCGCCGGCGGTCTGGAACGAGGTCGCCGCACCGCTGACCTGCGTCAGCGCCGCGCCGGCCGTGCCGATCTGAACAGCGAGCTGCTCCGCATCGTTCCCGGTGATCTCGGCAATCGCCGCTTCGATCAGCACCTGCGGGCGGCGGACGTCGAGGTCGGGGATCAGTCGTTCGATCTGGGCGATGGCGGTCGGCGTGCCGCGCACGACCACGGCGTTGATGTCGGGGGCGGGCTGGACGGTGATGTCGGGGGTGGTGAAGCCCTGCGCCGGGGTCGCCGGCTGGTTCTGGCCGACGGTGCTGATGCTGCCGCCGACCCCCGTGGCACCGCCGAAGCCCCCTGCGGCACCGGCCAGCGCGCCGGCATTGGCGCCGCCGCTGGCGATCAGGCCGGACAGCGCCTGACCGGCATTGTTGCGCTGGCTGACGGTCGAGAGACTCCGCGCGACCGGGTTGGTCGCCGACTGCTGCTGGCCGAGAATGCCGCGCAACACCTCGGTCACGCTTTCGGCATCGGCGAAGTTCAGGCGGAAGACGCGGGTCGACATCGTCGCGCTGCCGCCGCGCGCGTCGAGCGACTGGGCGATGCGGCGCGCCTCCGCGACGCCGGCGGGCGTGCCGCGCACGAGGATGGTGTTGCTGCGCGGATCGCCCGCGACGCGCGCGCCGCCCTCGCCCAGCACCGCCTGCATCGCGGTGGCGATATCGGCGGCGTTGCCGTTGGAAAGGGTGATGGTGGCGAAGGTCGATCCGCCGCCGCCGTCGAGCGAACGGGCCAGTGCCTCGATCCGGCGGACATTGTCGGCATAGTCGGTGACGACGATCGCATTGGGCTGGGTCAGCGGCTCGACGCTGCCGAAGCTGGCGACCAACGGGCGGACGATCCGCGCGGCATCGGCCGAGGGGACGTTCGACAGGCGGACCATCCGCGTGGTGAGTTCCTGCCCGCCGACGCCGCGTCCGCGCACGCCGCCGTCGCGCACCGCATTGGCCTGCGGAATGATGCGCCATGCCGAGCCGGAGCGGACCGCGGCGAAGCCGTTGGCGCGCAGCACCGACTGGAACAGCTCCCACACGCCCGCCGGCGACAGCGGTTCGGCGGAGGTGACGGTCACCTGCCCCTTGACCGTCGGGTCGAGGATCAGCGTGCGGCCGGTGATGCGGCTGATCTGATCGGCGACGTCGGCGATCTCCACGCCGCGCATGTTGACGACGATGTCGGCGGCCTGCGTCTGGGCCATGGCCGACGACAGGCTGGTCGCGGCGAGCGCGAGGGAGAGGAAGGCGGAGGCGAAGCGGTGGCGCACGGGGAAGACCCTAACGGATGGGAATGGAGACGGTGATCGGCTTGCCGTCGCGAAGGATGGTGACCTGTGCCTGCCCCGATGCGGCGGCGCTGGCGATGGCGGCGTTGACCGCCGATTGGTCGGTCATGGCGGCGCCGTTGACCGACTGGACGACATCGCCCTGCCGCATCCCCGGCGGGGCGTTGGCACCGATGGCATAGCCGCCCGCGACCGGTGTGGCGTTGAGGCGCGAAAGGACCGCCTGTGCCGATGGCGGCGGCGGTGCGGCGGCGGCAGGCGCGGGCTGCGCGAGCGGCTGTCCGGCCGGGGCGGGGGCAGGGGCGCCGGGGGCGGGCGTCGCCTGTCCGAACGGATCGGGGAAGGCGAGATATTCCAGCCGCCCGCCGTTGTTCAGGATGATGCGGTCGCGGCGGATCTCGGTCACCTGCGCCCCGGCCAGCGCGTCGCCGACCTTGTACGGCTTGGCCGGTTCGTTGCCGAGCGACACGAACGAGATCGACAGTTCGGCGGGGCGGGCGAAGACGACGCCCTTCAGGATCGCCTGAATGCCGGTCGGGCTGGTGGCGTCGGCGGCGGTCGGGCTGCCGAAGGGGGACCATGCGACGGCAGGGCCGCTGTCGACCGTGACCGCGCGCGCGCGGGCGTCGCCGGGCACGGTGATCGCGCCGGTATCGGCGTGCCCGGCGATCCGCCAGACGAGGCCGGCGAGCGCGAAGGCGACCGACACGATCGCGGCGGCGGCGAGCCAGTCGACCCAGCGTTCGCGGAAACGAAGGCGTTCGACGACGATCATGCCGCGTCCTTGCGCAGGAAGCCGTCGAGCCGGGCCATCGGCGCGCTTTCCCCTGCGGGCATGACGGTGATGGTCACCCGGTCGAGCGCGGGATCGCTCGTCGCGGTCCGGTTCACCGCCACGCTCCAGTTCCGCCCCAGCATGTCCACCGTTTCCCCATTCGCCTCCGGCGTCCCCACTTCCAGATCGGCCAGCCGGTTTTCGGCGACCCACATCGCGATCGCGCGCCGCTCGACGCCACGGGTCGAATCGATGTGCTGCTCGACCGCGCCGATCAGCCCTACCGTGGCGATCGCCAATACCGCCAGCGCCACCATCGCCTCGATCAAAGAAAAGCCGGCTTGTTGCAGATCCTCCCCGCTTGCGGGGAGGGGGACCGTCCGCGCAGCGGATGGTGGAGGGGGATCGCCTCGCAACGCAACGGTTGCGTCTGCGGACACCCCCCTCCACCACCGCTTCGCGGCGGTCCCCCTCCCCGTGCCGGGGAGGATCATTGCGTCACCTTGGTCGCGCGGGCGGTGATGCCGTCATATTGCACCCGCCACGTCTGGTCGCCGCCGGTCACCGTCGCACCCAGCGGCTGGCCGGTGCCGTCGACGCCCAGAATCACCGGCGGCGCGGTGTCGAGCGCCATCACCATCCCGCCGGGCAGGGTGTGGAACGCCAGCGCATCGTCGGTGATCGGCGTCAGCCCGCGCGGGCCGACCCGGGCGAAGCCATAGCCATGGGTGTCGGTGGTCAGCGCGATCAGCTGGTCGCCGAGCATCGCATCGTCCGCCGCCGCCTGTAGCCGGACGGCGAGGCGGCGGGCCTCGGTCTCGACATTGGGCGCGCGGGTGGCGGCGCCGATGCCGAGGCTGACCGCGCCCGCCGCCACGCCGATGATGGCGAGGACGATCAGCATCTCGATCAGGGTCATGCCGGATTGGGCATGTCCCTTCGTCATTCCCGCACAGGCGGGAATCCATTGCCGCCGACGGTCGCGATGGAGTCGCGACGTTGGCGTACAGGGACCCCCGCCCGCGCGGGGGTGACGGGTATTTGCGTGGATCAGCGGGTCGTCCCGTCGATATCGGCGTCCAGCTCTTCGCCGCCGGGCTTGCCGTCCTTGCCGAGCGACTTGATCGTGAAGCGGCCGCCGGTCGATTCGTAGACATACGGATTGCCCCACGGGTCCTGCGGCATTTGCGACAGGTAACCATCGGGCGGATAGGCGCCGGGAACGGGCGGCTGGGTCGGCTTTTCGACCAGTGCCTTCAGCCCCTGCGTCGTCGTCGGGTAATCGCCATTGTCCAGCCGGTACATTTTCAGCGCGGCCGAGATCGATTTGATGTCGGTGCCGGCGGTCGTCACCCGCGCCTGATCGGGGCGGTTGATGACGTTGGGCACGATCAAGGCGGCGACCAGCGCGATGATCGCCAGCACGACGATCATTTCGACCAGCGTGAGGCCGGCCTCGCGGTCGGGTACAGAAACCTTGCGGGCGGCGGGGTTCGCGGCCAAGGTGTCACGAAACTTTCGGAATAAGATGCGCATCCACGCCCCAATGCGTCCACACGATGAAGCCATTGTGACAATCGAACCCGCCCCCGCCGGTCCGGCCGCCGGCGTGTGGGCTGTCGCGGGCGGCGAAGCCATATTAGTCGATAGGGCGGTCGCGGCAACAACCTTGCTCGTGCCGTCCGAATCGGTCCTTTTGCTGAGCGTCGACCTGCCGCTGCCCAACCGGGCCAAGCGACTGGCGGCTTTGCCCTTTGCGATCGAGGACCGGATCGCCGATCCGCTGGACGCGGTACACCTCGCGCTGGGCGATGCGGTCGGCGACAAACGCTATCTGGTGGCGGTCGTCCGGCACGGGGTGATGGCGGAGTGGATCGCAGCCGCCGAGGCCGCTGGCATCGCCGGGGCGGCGTTCGTCCCCGATGCGCTGGTGCTGCCGGTGCCGGTCGAGGGGTGGAGCGTCGCGTTGAGCGAGGGCCGTGCGCTGGTCCGCGCCGCCGATGGCATCGGATTCGCGCTGCCGCTGGCGATGCTGGTCGCGGCATGGGAGGCGGCGGGGCGGCCGAAGGTCGCGGCGTCGGGCGATCCGTTGCCGGAGGCCATGGCGGGCGATGGCGCGGCGTTTCCGCTGCCGCCGCTGGCCGATCGCGTGGCGGCGGCACCGATCGATTTGCGGCAGGGTGCCTATGCCCGGCGACGGACGGCCTGGCCAAGCACGACGCGCAAGGTCTCGATGATCCTGGGGCTGGCCGCGCTGGCGCATGGCGTGATCGCGGTGGCCGATACGCTGATGCTGCAACGGATCGCCGAGCGGCGCTACGACGCGCTGCAGCAACTGGTCGCGACGACCGCGCCGTCGGTGCCGACCGGGGGCGATGATTTCATGGTGCGGGTCGCCGACCTGTTGCCGCGCCCGACCGGCAGCAACCGCTTCATACCGCTGCTGTCGCGGGTCGGCGGGGCGCTCAGTCCGATCGGCCCGGTGCTGGTCGTGCGGAGCATGAATTTCGAAGGAAATGCGCTGACCATCGAATGTGAGTCGCCCGAAACCGGCATGGCCGACCGGGTCCGTGCGGCCCTGTCGGCGGCCGGCGTCGCGGCGCAGGTCGTGGCGGCGCCCGGCGGGACCCTGCGCATCGTGGCGCGCGGCGCATGATCGTGCTGCTGAAACGCAACGCGCGGATCGAGGCGGCGCTGGGACGCTTCGACAGCTGGTGGCAGGGGCTGTCGACTCGCGAGCGGGTGCTGGTCGGGACGCTTGGCCTCCTGCTGGCCGGGGTCGTGCTGGTCTATGGCGTCGTGAAGCCGGTACAGGCGGCGCGGGCGCAGGCGCGGGCCGACATCCGTCAGGCCGAGACGCTGATGGCGCGGGTGCGTGCCGCCGGGCGGCTGGAAAGCGCGCCGCAGACCATTGCGGCGGGGCCTCCGCAGGCGGTCATCAGCTCGACCGCGGCGACCGCCGGATTGCAGCCGACCGTGGCGGAGGCGAACGGCGCGGTCACCGCGACGCTGACCGACGCGCCCTATCCGGCGGTGGTGACGTGGCTGGGTTCGGTGGCGTCGACCAGCACCATCGGCGTGCGGCGCGTGGCAATGCAGCGCGGCGCCACGTCGGGCCGGGTCAATGCGACGGTGGAGTTCCAGCCGTGACCGACACGCTGCTCCACGCCGAACCGGTGCGCCTGCCCTATGGCTATGCGCGCAAGGGTGGCGTGCTGATCCGGCTGGGTGCGCAGGGCATGGAATGCGTCCACCGGGCGGACGCGACGCTGGACGCGATGCTGGAGGTGCAGCGGGTCGCGCCCGGCATTCCCTTCACCGCGCTGGACGATGCCGCGTTCGATGCGGCGTTGCAGGCGAGCTATGGCGGCAGCGCGACCACCGCCGCCGACATCGAACTGGCCGAAACCGATCTGGCGGCGCTGGCCGACAGCGCGGCGGCGGTCGACGACCTGCTCGACGCGCGCGACGATTCGCCGGTCATCCGCCTGATCAACGCGCTGCTGCTGGAGGCGATCAAGGAAGGCGCGTCCGACGTCCATGTCGAGACGCAGGAAAAGCGCCTCGTCGTCCGTTTCCGCATCGACGGCGTGTTGCGCGACATCGTCGAGCCGCCGCGCGCGCTCGCCCCTTTGCTGGTCAGCCGGATCAAGGTCATGGCGAAGCTCGACATTGCCGAGCGCCGCACGCCGCAGGACGGGCGCGTGACGTTGCGCATCGGCGGGCATGACGTCGATGCCCGCGTGTCGACCATGCCGACCCAGCATGGCGAGCGGGTGGTGCTGCGCCTGCTGGAACGCGGCGGCATGATGCTCGATCTGGGCGGGCTGGGCATGTCGGAGCGCGACGAAGCGGTGTTCGGCCGGTTGCTGGAGCGGCCGCACGGGCTGTTGCTGGTGACGGGGCCGACGGGGTCGGGCAAGACGACGACGCTCTATACCGCGCTGACCCGGCTGAACGACCGCCGCCGCAACGTGATGACGGTCGAGGATCCGATCGAGTATGAACTGGCTGGGATCGCGCAGACGCAGGTCAATCCGCGCACCGACATGACCTTCGCCCGGGGACTGCGCGCGATCCTGCGGCAGGACCCGGACGTCATCATGGTCGGCGAAATCCGCGATCAGGAAACGGCGCAGACGGCGGTGCGATCGTCGATGACCGGGCATTTCGTGCTGTCCACGCTGCACACCAACACCGCGATCGGATCGGTCACGCGGCTGATCGACATGGGGGTCGAGCGCTATCTGCTGGCGCCGATGCTGGTGGGGCTGGTCGCGCAGCGGCTGGTGCGGCGGTTGTGCGTGCAGTGCCGCTGGCAGGATCGCGCGACCGAGGCGGACAGCGTGCTGCTGGGCGGCGCGATCAAGCCGGGCAAGAAATTGTGGCGCAAGGGCGGGTGCGATGCGTGCCATAACGAGGGCTATCGCGGGCGCGCCGGGCTGTACGAGGTCGTCGCGGTCGATGACCGGTTGCAGGCGATGATCCACAACGGCGTCGCCGAGGCCGAGCTGGAACGGGCGGCGCGGGTGGATAATCCGGCGTTGCTGGACGATGGGGTCGCGAAGGTGAAGGCCGGGGTGACCACGGTCGAGGAGGTCGCGCGGGTCGTGCGGGACGAGGGGTGAGGTTCTTCTCCGTCTTATCCCTCAATTCCAATTATCCGTTTGGTTCGAGTAGCGATCGAGCTTGTCGAGAGCGCGTATCGAGAACGGGGTTCCGCCGGGCGGGAGTTCTCGACAGACGCTTCTCGACTTCGCTCGAAGCTGCTCGAACCAAACGGTATTTCGCGGGGGTAGGTAGGTGACCGCCTACACCTACCGCGCCGCGTCCCGCACCGGCGCGACCATCAAGGGCGTGATCGAAGCATCCAGCCCCGCCGCCGCCCGCGCACTCTTACGCGAACGCGGCGAACTGCCGCTGTCGGTCGAGGAAGCCGCCGAAAAAGGCCCGAAGCTCGGCAGCATCCAGCTTCCGCGCCTGTTCCGCCGCGGCGTGTCGTCGAAGGCTTTGGCGACGCTCACCCGCCAGATCGCGACATTGGTCGGGTCGGACATCTCGATCGAGGAATCGCTGCGGATCGTCGCGGGGCAGGCCGACAATGCGGCGGTCAACGCGCTGCTGCTCGACGTGCGCGCCGCGATCCTCGACGGGCGCAGCTTTGCGCAGGGTCTGGGGCGGCATCCCAAGGCGTTCCCCGAATTCTACCGCGCCTCGGTCGCGGCGGGAGAACAGTCGGGGCGGTTGCCCGACGTGCTCAACCACCTCGCCAATTTCGTCGAGACGCGGCAGGCCAATGGGCAGAAGATGCAGTTGGCGCTGCTCTATCCCGCGCTGCTGGCGACGGTCAGCTTCGGGATGATGGTGCTGCTGATGGTCTATGTCGTGCCCGACATCGTCCGCGTGTTCGTGTCGCGGGGGGCGGAACTGCCGTTCCTGACGCGGGCGCTGATCGCGCTGTCTGCGTTCATCCAGAATTATGGGCTGTACGTCGCGGTCGCGGGGCTGGTGCTGTTCCTCGTCGGTGCGCGCTGGCTGAAGGTGCCGGGCAACCGGTTGGCACTGGACAAAAGGTTCGCCACGCGGCGGCCGTTCCGCCGGTTCAGCCGCCAGCATAATGCCGCGCGCTTCGCCGGCAGCCTCGCGACGTTGGTCGGCAGCGCGGTGCCGCTGGTCGAGGCGCTGCACGCCGCCGCCGCCGTCACCCCCAACCGCTTCGTGCGCGACAAGGCGCTGACCGTCGCGGCGCGGGTGCGCGAAGGGCTGTCGCTGCGCGCGGCGATGGCCGAGGCGGAAATCTTTCCGTCGATGCTGGTCGCGATCGTCGCCTCGGGCGAGACGTCGGGGCGGCTGGCGCCGGCGCTCGACCGCGCGTCGGGGGAACTGGAGCGCGAACTCGACGCGCTGGTCGCGACATTGGTGGCGCTGGTCGAGCCGATGGTGCTGCTGCTGATGGGCGGGCTGGTGCTGATGATGGTGCTGGCGATCCTGTTGCCGATCATCAACCTCAACAATCTGGTGTCGATTTAAGGTTAGCCACCCCCGTTCGTGCTGAGTAGGGATTGAGCGAAGTCGAAAGCCCGTATCGAAGCACGCTTGGCGGTCCTTCGATACGCCGCTTCGACAGGCTCAGCGGCTACTCAGGACGAACGGTTTGAGCTACCACCGGCATTGATTAGCTACTCCGAGGAAATGCCATGACCGACCTCGCCCGCATCGTCGCCGAGGTGACGGAGGAGATCACCGCCAACGCCGCCGAGATCGAGAAGGCGGCCGATGCCGGACTGGACTATCCGCCCGACTGGTTCGGCATGGCGGTGGCGACGCCCGACGGTGGCCTGTTCCATGGCGGCTATTCGCATATCCGCTTTCCGATCCAGAGCATTTCCAAGGTCTTCGCACTCGAACTGGCGCTGGAGGCGTGTGGCGACACGGTGTTCAAGCGGGTGGGGCGCGAGCCGTCGGGCGATCCGTTCAACTCGATCGTCGACCTCGAACGCAACAAGGGCGTGCCGCGCAATCCGTTCATCAACGCGGGCGCGCTGGTGGTGTGCGACATTCTGGTCGAGCATAAGGGCGACGATGCGTCGGCGCGGGCGGTGGTCGAGTTCGTGCGCAAACAGGCCGGGCTGGACGACGTCATCCTCAACGACGACGTGCTGGAAAGCGGGCGCGAGGGCGGCGACCTGAACCGCGCGATGATGAGCTTTGCCAAGCATCACGGCAATCTCCACTGCGACATCGACGAGGTGATGGAAGCCTATGTCCATCAATGCGCGATTGAACTGAGCGCGCAGTCGCTGGCGAAGGCCGGGCTGTTCCTGACGCGCACCGCGCGCACCGGCGAGGCGGAGGCCGACAAGCGGGCAAAGCGGACGCGGCGGCTGCTGTCGCTGATGACGACCAGCGGGCAATATGACGGGTCGGGCGACTTTGCGTACCGCGTCGGGCTGCCGGCGAAGAGCGGGGTGGGGGGCGGTATCCTCGCCATCGTGCCCAAGGTCGCGTCGATCGCGGTATGGTCGAACAATCTCGACCGGCAGGGCAATTCGATCCTGGGGGTCCGGGCGCTGGAGTTGCTGGCGGACAAGGCGGATTGGTCGGTGTTCGGGTAGGCACGCGGTCCTTCCATGCCGTCACCCCAGCGCAGGCTGGGGTCTCGCGCGGCCAGGCGCGCGCTTCGTTACCGGGAGATCCCAGCCTGCGCTGGGATGAGGTGTGAGGCAGGTGCGTCGATACGGGTCTTCGACGTCGCTCAGCCCCTACTCCGCACGAACGGTTTCCTTCTCGGCGCTACCCCCCCGTTCGGTTCGAGCGCAGGTTCGAGCTTGTCGAGAACCGAAGTCGAGAAGGGGGTGCCTCAACTACGGCGTTCTCGACGGACGCTTCTCGACTTCGCTCGAAGCTGCTCGAACCGAACGGGGGGTGGAGGCGGGCAGGTCAGTTCCCCGACGCCGGCCCCAGCAAATCCAGCACCGCCGCCGTCATCGCGATCGTGCCGGTCACGATCGACGGCTCCGGCGCGACCTTGAACAGGGGCGAGTGGTGCGACGGCACCGGCGCGCCGCCATTCTTCGCCGCGACGATGTCCGCCATCGGCGTGCCGCCGACCGCGAAATAATAGCCCTTCACCCTCGAATCGGGCTGGACCAGATAGGCGAAGTCCTCCGCGCCCATGCCGGTCTGTTCGAACGGCACGACATTCTTCGCGCCCAGCGTCGTCGCCATCACCGCGTTCAGGCGGCGGGCGAGGGGGCCGTCGTTGATCGTGGTCGGCGTGCCCTCGATCACTTTCGCGGTCGGCATCTTGTCGGCCGGCATGCCGTTCAGCGTGCCGATGCCGGTGGTGACGCGCTGGATGCCGTCGAGCAGCTGCTTGCGCGTGCCCTCGTCATTGGCGCGGACGGTGACCTGCAGCTTGGCCATGTCGCTGATGATGTTGTGTTTCAGCCCGGCATGGAACGAGCCGACGGTGATGACGCCGGGGTCGAGCGGCTGGCGTTCGCGGCTGATCAGGCCCTGGAGCGCGATCACCAGTTGCGACGCCATATAGACCGGGTCCTTGCCGGCATGCGGGCTGGCCCCGTGGGCGCCGATGCCGGGGACGTCGATATCGACCGAGTCCGACGACGAATACTGGATGCCCTCCGATGCCGACACCATGCCGGTCGGCAGTCCGGCGGCGACGTGGAAGGCGAGGGCATAGTCGGGCTTGGGAAAGCGGCTGTAGAGACCGTCGGCCATCATCGCCTTCGCCCCGCCGACGCGTTCCTCGGCGGGCTGGACGATGAAGACGATCGTGCCCTTCCACCGGTCCTTCAGCGCGGCGAGGCGGCGGGCGGTGCCGACCATCGACGTGATGTGCGTGTCGTGGCCGCAGGCGTGCATGACCGGCGCCTCGACGCCGTCGACACCGACCTGCCGCGCCTTGCTGGCATTGGGCAGGCCGGACTTTTCCTCGACCGGCAGGCCGTCCATATCGGCGCGGACCAGCACGGTCGGGCCGGCGCCGTTCTTCAGCACGCCGACGACCCCGGTGCCGCCGACGCCGGTCGTGACCTGCATGCCGGGCACCTTGCGCAGCTCGGTCGCCATGCGTTCGGCGGTCTTCACCTCCTTGAACGACAATTCGGGGTTGCGGTGGAACCAGTCCCACATTTGGCCCAGCGACGCCTTGTAGTCGGCGCGGACGGCGGGCGCCCAATCGGGTTCGGCCATGGCCGGCGTCGCGGCGAACAGGCAGGCGGCGGTGGCGATCAGTTTGCGCATTCGGGTTCCCCTTTTGGGGTGCAGGCTATCGGGTTCGGTGCCCGTGTCGAGGGGGATTTGATTCACGCGAAGGCGCGGAGGCGCGAAGCTCAAGAAGAAGGGAATGGTTCGCGCGGAGGCGCGGAGACGCGGAGGAGGTTGCGTGCTTGGACAGCACTCGCCTCGCCACAAACGTCACCCCAGCGGAGGCTGGGGTCTCCCGGTTGTGAAACGCGCGCCTCGCCGCGGGAGATGCCAGCCTTCGCTGGCATGACGATATCCGGCTAAAGGATTCTCACAGGTCGGGGGAAGCGCTACGTTGCCCCGGACGTACCTTCTCCGCGTCTCCGCGCGTCCGCGCGAACCACTCCCTTCTTCTTCGCGCCCTTCGCGCCTTCGCGTGAATCTCGAAACCTGCCGCTCCGAATGTTGCCGTCCCGTTCCACGCAACCCATATTCCGTCGCATGGCGATCATGATCCGCACCGACCTGTCCGAGCCGGAAACCGGGCAGACCTTCATCCCCCACCGTCCGGCGCGCCCGGAGAAGGTGGATGCGGGCAAGCGCTTCGTCATCAAGTCCGATTACCAGCCCGCCGGCGACCAGCCGACCGCGATCGCTGAACTGGTCGCGGCAGCGCGGGCGGGGGAGAAGGATCAGGTGCTGCTCGGCGTGACCGGGTCGGGCAAAACCTTTACCATGGCGAAGACCATCGAGGAATTGCAGCGTCCAGCGCTGATTCTCGCGCCGAACAAGATACTTGCGGCGCAGCTATACGGCGAAATGAAGTCGTTTTTCCCCGACAATGCCGTCGAATATTTCGTCAGCTATTACGATTATTACCAGCCCGAAGCCTATGTGCCGCGCTCCGACACGTACATCGAAAAGGAAAGCTCGACCAACGAGGCGATCGACCGGATGCGGCACTCCGCCACCCGGTCGCTGCTGGAACGTGACGACGTGATCATCGTCGCGTCGGTGTCGTGCCTGTACGGTATCGGATCGGTCGAAACCTATTCGGCGATGATCTTCGATCTGAAGAAGGGCGACGTCGTCGACCAGCGCGAAATCGTGCGGAAACTGGTCGCGCTGCAATACAAGCGCAACGATGCCGCGTTCCAGCGCGGCAATTTCCGGGTACGCGGCGACAGCCTCGAACTCTTCCCGTCGCACTATGAGGACAGTGCGTGGCGGATCACCTTCTTCGGCGATGATATCGAGGAGATCACCGAATTCGACCCGTTGACCGGCAAGAAGATCGCCAGCCTCAACTCGATCCGCGTCTATGCCAATTCGCACTATGTGACGCCCGGCCCCACGCTGAAACAGGCGGGCGAGGCGATCAAGCATGAGCTGGCCGAGCGGTTGAAGGAACTGGTGATGGAGGGCAAGCTGCTGGAGGCGCAGCGGCTGGAACAACGCACAAATTTCGACCTAGAGATGATCGCCGCCACCGGTTCGTGCGCGGGGATCGAGAATTACAGCCGCTTCCTGACCGGCCGCCTGCCCGGCGAACCGCCGCCCACCTTGTTCGAATATCTGCCCGAAAACGCGCTGCTGTTCGTCGACGAAAGCCACCAGACGATCGGCCAGATCAACGGCATGTCGCGCGGCGACCACCGCCGCAAGATCACGCTGGCCGAATATGGTTTCCGCCTGCCCTCGGCGATCGACAACCGGCCGCTGCGCTTCAACGAATGGGACGCGATGCGACCGCAGACGGTGTGCGTCTCGGCGACGCCGGGCGGCTGGGAGATGGAGCAGACCGGCGGCGTGTTCAGCGAACAGGTCATCCGGCCGACGGGCCTCATCGATCCGCCGATCACCATCCGCCCGGTCGAGGAACAGGTCGACGACCTGATCCACGAGGCGAAGGAGACGGCGAAGCTCGGCTATCGCACGCTCGTCACCACGCTGACCAAGCGGATGGCGGAGGATTTGACCGAGTTCATGCACGAGGCGGGGCTGAAGGTCCGCTACATGCACTCGGACGTCGAGACGCTGGAGCGTATCGAGCTGATCCGCGATTTGCGGATGGGGGTGTACGACGTGCTGGTCGGCATCAACCTGTTGCGCGAAGGTCTCGACATTCCCGAATGCGGGCTGGTCGCGATCCTCGACGCCGACAAGGAAGGGTTCCTCCGCTCCGAAACCTCGCTGATCCAGACCATCGGCCGCGCGGCGCGCAACGTCGAGGGGCGGGTGATCCTCTATGCCGACCGCATCACCGGCAGCATGGAGCGCGCGATCGCCGAGACCGACCGCCGTCGCGAGAAGCAGCGCGAATATAACGCGCTGCACGGCATCACGCCGACGACGATCAAGCGCCAGATCGGCGACATCATCGCCGACGTCGCCTCGCGCGATCAGGTGACGGTGGAGATTGACGAGGACCGGCCGCACATGGTCGGCCACAATCTGCGCTCGTATATCGAAAGCCTCGAAAAGCAGATGCGCGAGGCTGCGGCGAATCTGGAGTTCGAGACCGCCGGGCGGCTGCGCGACGAAATTCGGTCGCTGGAGAATGAGGAACTCGGTCTGCCGGCGAGCGAGCACAAGGCACCGGTCATGGGCCGGTCGAACGAAGGCAAGCCGGGTACGCGCAAGACGCGGTACGGCAAGCAGAAGGCGATGCGGATGGCCGGTGGGGGCGGGCGGCGGCGGTAACCCTCCGTCGCTCCCGCGCAGGCGGGAAATACCCGCGATGTAATAATCTAGCTATTTGACCTGGATCTTCGCCCGAGCGAAGGCTGGGGCCTCCATCGGCTCCTGTCCCGTTCTATCACAGAGAGATCCCAGCCTTCGCTGGGATGACGTTCGGTTCGGTGCGGATGACGCAGCGCCCGGTGACTGTTTGAATCTCCATCCCGGCGCAGGCCGGGATTCATGGGGTCGGGTGGTCTCGATCTATCGCGCGTTTCCCTGTCCACGGAGTCCGGCGTTCGCCGGAATGACGGGGGGGGCGGTTCGAATGACGGGGCGCGCCGGCCCATCCCCGGTTGAGGCTGCCGGCCGCATCGCCCATAAGGGGGCCATGCGTATCCTGTTCCCCCTCGCCGCCATCGTCCTGCTGGCCGGGTGTGTGCCGCCCGGTGCGCCGCCCGCGACCGAAGAAGTACCCGCCCCCGTGCAGCGTCCCGTGCCGGCGCGACCGGCTCCGGTGGCGCCGGTCGCCGACTGGCGCGACCTGCCGCGCACGCCGGGCGACTGGCAATATCGCGGGCTGGGCGGTGGATCGGCCGCGACCTATGGCGTGCGCGGTGCCGCGCCGCTGGCGATGCTGACGTGCGACCGTGCGGCCGGGCGGGTGACGATGTCGTTCGCGACCGCGCGGCCGGCGGCCGGCCCGGTCACGATCCGCACCACCAGCACCCAGCGGACGCTGAACGTCCAGCCGATGGCCGGCGGGGTCGGGGTGGCGTTGCCCGCCAGCGACCGGTTGCTCGACGCGATCGGGTTCAGCCGCGGACGGTTCGTGGTCGAAGGGACGCCGGTCGGCCGGCTGGTGCTGCCCGCTTGGGCCGAAGTGCTGCGCGTGACCGAGGATTGTCGCCGCTGATGCGCGGGCGGGCGCTGGTCGCGGTGCTGGCGCTGGCCGGCTGTTCGAGCGAACCGCCGCCGCCGGCGCCCCAGCCGACCGCCCGCGCGACCCCGCCGCCGCGGCCGACGCCATCGCCGCGTACGCTCAGGCCGGGTCAGTTGCCGACGCCCGAGCTGGACGGGGCGGTGCCGGTGGCCGGAAGCTGGTCGGCGACGCCGGGCGCGGCGACCTATTCCGACGCGGAAGGCATCGTGTTCGCGATTCGCTGCGACCGACCCGCCCGGCAGATCCTGTTGTCGCGCGGCCCCTTCGAGGGGGAGTCGATCCGCCTGTTCACCGACAGCGCGGCGGCGACCTTTCCGGCGCAGATGGTCGACGGCGCGCTGGAAACGGCGGTCAGCACCGGCCAGACCTTCCTCGACGCGCTGGCCAGGGCCGACAGGTTCGGGATCGCGTCGGGCAAGAGTCCGGTGCTGCAAATACCCGGCGACAAGGCGATCGGCGCGGTGGTCCGGGGTTGTCGCCCGGCGGGGCGCTGAACGCGGCCCGGGCCGCCGAGTATGGCGGAAACATCGTGCAATACAAGTCTTGTACGTCGCTCGCAGATGCCCCACTTTCCGGGTGCGCACCGGTCGGTGCGTAACGGCTTTAACTAGCGAAAGGAGGTGATCCGATGTCTCATGGTTCAGCAATGGGGTCGGTTCAGTTCGTTCGGGAGACGCGCCGCTAAAGCGGGTCGGCCGCGTGCGGGGGGTATCCTCCCCCAGTCAACGCCGTGGCCCCATGCAAGCGGCTCGCATGGTCTCCCGGGCTGGAGCTTCCGGCCGCTGACCATGCTTGAGGTCGCCGGGCGTCGAGAGACCCCGGCGGCCTCTTTCATATGTGGAGAGCACTCGTCGCGCCTCCCGTCGCATATGTCACTGCTGCCGTCGCAAGCGTCGCCCCAGCGCAGGCTGGGGCCTCGGGCGGCTCCTGTCCCGTTTTCATAACCGGGAGATTCCGGCCTTCGCCGGGATGACGCCTTGATGGTGCGGGCTGGCAACCCCTACTTCGCCAGCACCCGGTGCCCTGCCGCCAGGGTGATCGCCACCAGCGACCCGCCGACGATGTTCCCCGCCGTCGCCAGCAGCAAATTGCCGAGCATCGGCCCGACCGGCACCGCCGCCGGGTCCAGCCCCCATGCGATCGGCAGCAGCGACATGTTCGCGACCGAATGTTCGAAGCCCGCCGCGACGAACAGCGTGACCGGCCCGATCACGGCGCCGATCTTGCCCGCGACCGTCTTCGCCCCGGTCGCCATCCATACCGCCAGACAGACCAGCATATTGGCGAGCACGCCCGACGCCAGCAGCTCGCCCCCGTCCTTCGCCAGCTTGGTATCGGCGGTCTTCAGCGCCGCCTGTCCCACCGCGCCGTCGATCGCTTGCGGAGCGCCCGCTGCGACGAACAGGGCGGCGATGGCAAGGCTGCCGATCAGGTTCGCGAGCCATACCACGCTCCAGTCGCGCAGCGTCTCGCCGATGCCGAGCCGGTCCTGCGCGGCGGGCAGGACCAGCATGGTGTTGCCGGTGAACAGCTGCGTACCGGTCACCATCACCAGCATCAGCCCGACCGAAAAGGCGACGCCCGACAGCAACTGTGCCGCGCCGCCGGGTGCCATCCCCGCCTGCGCCACCAGATAGCCGATCGCGCCGAAGCCGATCTGCGCGCCCGCCGCGATGCCCAGCAGCACCATCGCGCCGACCGGCGGACGCGTCTTGGCCAGCATGGCGTCGTCGACGCTGTCGGCCAGCGTGTCGGCGGTTGCGTCGTCCTGCGCCATGGCATGTCCTCTCCTGTTGTCGACAGGACAACGACCGGCCGCCCCGCCGGCTCCGTTCAGCGGAGCAGCGGCATCACATCGACCATGCGGACATCGTGCATCTGATGAAGATAGGCGTCGAGATACGGCTTGTGCGACGCGCCGACCACGACCAGCGCGCGCTGGCCCGGCCGTTCGCCGAGCATGTCGCGGATATTCGCCGCCATGCGCAGGTTGCGCACCTCCCAATAGGCGACATATTGCCGGCCGAAGCGCTGGGGCGAGGGTTCCTCCAGCGCGGCGCCGAAGTCGCTGTCGTAGATCATCCGGACGATGCCCGGCGCGTTGAAGGCGCGGTACAGCGTCAGCAGGCCGGCGCCGGTCGCCAGGTCGCGCTCGGCCGCTTCGTCCATCACGCGGCGCTTCGCATTGGCAGGATTGTCCCACGCCTTCTGCATCGCAGCGCCATATGGCGCTTCGTCGGCCTTCGCCATCATCCGGTCGGCGGTGTGATCGTCCATCGCATAGACCCGCTCCAGCCCGAGCCGGGCGGCAAGGCGTGCGGCGATCATGTAGCTTTCGTCGCGCCGGGTTTCGAGCTTGGTCAGGCGTTCGACCAGCGCGGTGTCCAGCCCGTCGTCCGCGCGGCGTTCGGCGGGGGGCAGGCGCAGCCACTGGACCAGCGCGGACGCCTGCTCGCCGGCGGCAAGGAAGGTCGCCGACAACCGGCGGCGCTCAGCAGGGGAGGGTGTCGCAGGCCAGTCCGCGAGCATCTTCCGGAACGCCGCGGTAGCGGTCGGAACGTCCATCCCGGTCGCCGCCCGCGCGGCTGCGGGGTCGGGGCAATAGGACGGCACCGTATCGGCATAGCGATCGGGATAGCGGCGCAGTTCGTCGCACTGTGCGCCGGACAAATCCTCGATCGCGATCGACTGCGGCTTCCATGCCGCAAGCTTGTCGAGCAGGGGGCCGAGCGCTTCGGGGCGGAAGCGATCGGGTAGTTGCGACAGATGGGGCGAGCCGAGCACGGCGACCTCGTTGACGGGGCCTGTCCGCGGACCCTTGAGCGTCGAGGGATCGAAGGGTGGGCGATAGGTCTGGGCCGCCGCTGGCGCGGCGAGCAGCAGGAGCGCGAACAGGATGCGGTGCATGGGTCCCCCTTGGTTTGACCGCGAGGGTAGGGCGGACGCGCGGGGGAGGGAAGGTGCCTGCTCTTCCCTTGCCAGCATCGGCATCCCCCAAAACGAAACCGCCGCCCGGTTGCCCGGACGGCGGTTCGTTCGCTTCACGAAGACCCGAACGATCAGTCGTTCAGATATTCGCCCGCATCGGCGTCGGTGCCGGTGCCCGAGGGCACGACATCGGCCAGCGGATCGGCCACGCCCTGGCCGTCGCGGGGGCTGCGGGCCAGTTCGGCGGCATGTTCTTCCTCGGCCGAGTTCGGCGCGATGAAGCCCGCCAGGGCGCGCTGCTGGGCACGGAGCGCCGCATCGCGCGACGATGCCGCGACCCGCAGACGGTTCATGCCGGCACCGGTGCCCGCCGGGATCAGGCGACCGACGATGACGTTTTCCTTCAGACCGTTCAGGCTGTCGATCTTGCCCTGCACCGATGCTTCGGTGAGGACGCGGGTCGTTTCCTGGAACGATGCGGCCGAGATGAACGACCGCGTCTGGAGCGACGCCTTGGTGATGCCGAGCAGCACCGGCTTGCCCTGTGCCGGGGCCAGACCCGGCGCGAGCTTCGCATTGGCTTCGTCCATCTCGTCACGGTCGAGCTGTTCGCCGGCCAGCAGGGTGGTGTCGCCACCGTCGGTGATCTCGACCTTCTGCAGCATCTGACGAACGATCGTCTCGATGTGCTTGTCGTTGATCTTCACGCCCTGCAGTCGATAGACGCCCTGGATTTCGCTGACCAGATATTCGGCCAGCGGCTCGATGCCGAGCGTTTCCAGAATGTCGTGCGGGTTCGGCGAACCCCCGATCAGGTTGTCGCCGCGCTTGACATAGTCGCCTTCCTGAACGTCGATCACCTTCGACTTCGGGATCAGATACTCGACGACCTCGCCGCCATCCTCGGGCTGGATGCCGATCTTGCGCTTCGCCTTGTAATCCTTGCCGAACACGACGCGGCCCGAAACCTTGGCGATGATCGCCGCTTCCTTCGGGATGCGCGCCTCGAACAGCTCGGCGACGCGCGGCAGACCGCCGGTGATGTCGCGGGTCTTGGCCGATTCACGGGCGACACGTGCAAGAACGTCACCCGCCTGCACTTGTGCACCGTCCTCGACCGACAGCACCGCGCCCGGCGCCAGCATGTAGCGCGCGGCCTCGCCCGAATTCGCGTCGAGCAGGGTCATGCGCGGACGCAGATCCTCCTTCGACTTCGACGTCGCGCGATATTCGATGATCTCGCGCTGGGCGATACCGGTCGCTTCGTCGACGCGCTCGGTAACGGTCTTGTTCTCGATCAGGTCGATGAACTTCACGGTACCGGCGGTTTCGGTGATGACCGGTGCGGTGAACGGGTCCCATTCCGCCATGCGGTCGCCCTGCGAGACGATGTGGCCATCGTCGAACAGGACATACGCACCATAGGGGATGCGGTGCACCGACAGGTCGCGGCCGTCCATGTCGACGATCGCGATCTCACCCGAACGGCTGAGCACCACGCGACGGCCGCGCTGATCCTCAATCAGGCGCAGGTCGCGGAACTCGACCGTGCCGTCGACCGGCGCTTCGAGGTTCGACTGTTCGTTCAGCTGCGCCGCACCGCCGATGTGGAAGGTACGCATCGTCAGCTGCGTGCCCGGCTCACCGATCGACTGCGCCGCGATGACGCCGACCGCTTCGCCGATGTTCACCGGCGTACCGCGCGCCAGGTCACGGCCGTAGCAGGTGCCGCAGACGCCGACCTTGGCTTCGCAGACCAGCGGGCTGCGGATCTTCATCGCCTGGAGACCCAGTGCCTCGATCTTCGCGACCATGGCTTCGTCGAGCAGCGTTCCGGTCGGGAACACGACTTCGCCGGACTTCGGATCGACCACGTCCTCTGCCGTGGTACGGCCGAGGATGCGTTCGCCGAGCGACGCGATCGTCGCACCGCCTTCGATGATCGACCGCATCTCCAGCGCGCGCTGGGTACCGCAATCGTCCATGATGACGACGCAGTCCTGCGACACGTCGACCAGACGGCGGGTCAGATAGCCCGAGTTCGCCGTCTTGAGCGCCGTATCCGCGAGGCCCTTGCGGGCGCCGTGGGTCGAGTTGAAATATTCAAGGACGGTCAGACCTTCCTTGAAGTTCGAGATGATCGGCGTTTCGATGATCTCGCCCGACGGCTTGGCCATCAGCCCGCGCATGCCGGCCAGCTGCTTGATCTGCGCCTGCGAACCGCGGGCGCCCGAGTGGGCCATCATGTAGATCGAGTTGATCGGCTTTTCGCGGCCCTGCATCGGACCTTCCTCGTAGCGGCGAACCGCCTTGATTTCGTCCATCATGCTGGTCGCGACCTGATCGCCGCAACGGCTCCAGGCGTCGATCACCTTGTTGTACTTCTCCTGCTGCGTGATCAGGCCGTCCTGATATTGCTGCTCGAAGTCCTTCACCTGATCGCGGGTCTCGTCGACCAGCTTGTCCTTGTCCGGCGCGATCAGCATGTCGTCCTTGCCGAACGAGATGCCGGCGCGGAACGCGTGACGGAAGCCAAGTGCCATGATCGCGTCGGCGAACAGCACGGTCTCCTTCTGACCGGTGTGGCGATACACCTCGTCGATGACGTCGCCGACGTCCTTCTTGGTCAGCAGGCGGTTGACGGTGTCGAACGGCACCTTGTGCGACTTCGGCAGGCATTCGCCCAGCAGCATGCGACCCGGGGTGGTCTCATAGCGCTTGAGATACTGGTTGCCGTTCTCGTCGGTCTGCGGAACGCGGCTGACGATCTTGGTGTGCAGCGTGACGGCGCCCGCGTGCAGTGCCTGATGCACCTCCGCCATGTCGCCCAGCAGCATGCCTTCGCCCGGCTCGTTCGTCTTTTCCATCGACAGATAATAGAGACCCAGCACCATGTCCTGCGACGGCACGATGATCGGCTTGCCGTTGGCGGGCGACAGGATGTTGTTGGTCGACATCATCAGGACGCGCGCTTCCAGCTGCGCTTCGAGCGACAGCGGAACGTGCACGGCCATCTGATCGCCGTCGAAGTCGGCGTTGAACGCCGAGCAGACCAGCGGGTGCAGCTGGATCGCCTTGCCCTCGATCAGCACCGGCTCGAACGCCTGGATGCCCAGACGGTGGAGCGTCGGCGCGCGGTTCAGCATGACCGGGTGCTCGCGAATGACTTCGTCGAGGATGTCCCAGACTTCCTTGCGTTCCTTCTCGACCCACTTCTTCGCCTGCTTGAGGGTCATCGACAGACCCTTGGCGTCGAGACGCGCGTAGATGAACGGCTTGAACAGCTCGAGCGCCATCTTCTTCGGCAGGCCGCACTGATGCAGCTTGAGTTCCGGGCCGGTCACGATGACCGAACGGCCCGAATAGTCGACGCGCTTGCCGAGCAGGTTCTGACGGAAGCGGCCCTGCTTGCCCTTCAGCATGTCGGACAGCGACTTCAGCGGACGCTTGTTGGCGCCGGTGATCGTGCGGCCGCGGCGGCCGTTGTCGAACAGCGCGTCGACCGCTTCCTGCAACATGCGCTTTTCGTTGCGGACGATGATGTCCGGCGCGCGCAGTTCCATCAGCCGCTTCAGGCGGTTGTTGCGGTTGATGACGCGGCGATACAGGTCGTTCAGGTCCGACGTCGCGAAGCGACCGCCGTCCAGGGGAACGAGCGGACGCAGTTCGGGCGGGATGACCGGGACGACGTCGAGGATCATCCACTCGGGACGGTTGCCCGATTCGAGGAAGCTCTCGACGACCTTCAGCCGCTTGATGATCTTCTTGGGCTTCAGTTCCGACTTGGTGACGGCCAGCTCTTCGAGCAGGTCGCGCTTTTCGCCCTCGAGGTCGAGGTCGATCAGCATCTGCTTGACCGCTTCGGCGCCGATCCCGGCCGAGAACGCGTCCTCGCCATACTGGTCCTGCGCGTCGAGCAGTTCGTCCTCGGTGAGGAGCTGATATTTCTCCAGCGCGGTCAGGCCCGGCTCGATCACGATGTAGCTCTCGAAATACAGCACGCGCTCGAGCTGCTTGAGCTGCATGTCGAGCAGCAGGCCGATGCGCGACGGCAGCGACTTCAGGAACCAGATGTGCGCGACCGGGGCGGCCAGTTCGATATGGCCCATCCGCTCACGGCGGACCTTCGACACGGTGACTTCGACACCGCACTTTTCGCAGACGATGCCCTTGTACTTCATGCGCTTGTACTTGCCGCACAGGCACTCGTAATCCTTGATCGGACCGAAGATGCGCGCGCAGAACAGGCCGTCACGCTCGGGCTTGAACGTGCGATAGTTGATCGTCTCGGGCTTCTTGATCTCGCCGAACGACCACGAGCGGATACGCTCCGGCGAGGCGATGCCGATCTGGATCTGGTCGAAAGTCTCCGGCTTGGCCACCGGGTTCGCGAAATTGGTCAGTTCGTTCATGATCTTACCTCATAGCCCTCTCTCCTTCAGGGGAGAGGGTTGGGAGAGGGGAAGTGCGGAGAGGGCGGTTACTCTGCCCCTCTCCCCGGCCCTCTCCCCTGAAGGGGAGAGGGAGTAGGAAGGCTTACTCCGCCGCCTCGGCCAGGCCGTCGTTCTCTTCGATGCTGCTCAACTCGATGTTGAGGCCGAGCGAACGCATTTCCTTGACCAGCACGTTGAAGCTTTCGGGGATGCCGGCCTCGAAGGTGTCGTCGCCCTTGACGATCGCCTCATAAACCTTGGTGCGGCCGACCACGTCGTCGGACTTCACCGTCAGCATTTCCTGGAGCGTGTAGGCGGCGCCATACGCCTGGAGCGCCCACACTTCCATTTCCCCGAAGCGCTGGCCACCGAACTGCGCCTTGCCGCCCAGCGGCTGCTGGGTGACGAGGCTGTACGGCCCGATCGAACGCGCGTGGATCTTGTCGTCGACCAGGTGGTGCAGCTTCAGCATGTAGATGATGCCGACGGTGACCATCCGGTCGAACTGGTCGCCGGTCCGCCCGTCGAACAGCACCGACTGACCCGAGCTGTGCAGGCCCGCCAGCTGCAGCATGTCCGACACGTCGCTTTCCCGCGCACCGTCGAACACCGGGGTGCCCATCGGCACGCCCGTGCTGATGTTCTGGACCAGTTCGGCCAGTTGTTCGTTCGAACGGCTGTCGAGGTCGTCGGCATAGTGATCGCCGTAGATCTCCTTCAGCCGATCCTTGACCGCCGCCGGCATGTCGCCGCCGACCGCATCCGGGTTCGCCTCGCGCCAGTCGCGCAGCGAGCGTGCGACCTGCATGCCGAGGTTGCGCGCCGCCCAGCCAAGGTGCGTTTCGAAGATCTGCCCGACGTTCATGCGCGACGGCACGCCCAGCGGGTTCAGCACCAGGTCGACCGGCGTACCGTCCTCGAGGAACGGCATGTCTTCCTGCGGCAGGATGCGCGAGATGACGCCCTTGTTGCCGTGACGGCCGGCCATCTTGTCGCCCGGCTGCAGCTTGCGCTTCACCGCGACGAAGACCTTGACCATCTTGAGCACGCCCGGCGGCAGCTCGTCGCCGCGCTCCAGCTTCTCGCGGCGGTCGTGGAACTTGTCGGTGATGCGCTTCACCGCCTCGTCATACTGCGCCTTGATCGCTTCGAGATTGCCCTGCGCCGCATCGTCGGCGACGGCGAAGCGCCACCACTCATGCTTTTCCACGCTGTCGAGCAGCTCGCGGTCGATGACCACGCCCTTCTTCACGCCCTTGGGCGCGGCCGTCGCGGTCTGCCCTTCGAGCATTTCGCGCAGGCGCGACCAGGTCGCACGGTTGAGGATACCGCGCTCGTCGTCCGAGTCCTTCTTCAGGCGCTCGATCTCCTCGCGCTCGATCGCCATCGCGCGCTCGTCCTTGTCGATGCCGTGACGGTTGAAGACGCGGACGTCGACGACCGTACCCGACACGCCCGGCGGCAGGCGGAGCGAGGTGTCGCGCACGTCGCTGGCCTTTTCACCGAAGATCGCGCGCAGGAGCTTTTCCTCCGGCGTCATCGGCGATTCGCCCTTGGGCGTGATCTTGCCGGCGAGGATGTCGCCCGGTTCGACCTCGGCACCGATATAGACGATGCCCGCCTCGTCGAGGTTGCGCAGCGCCTCTTCACCCACGTTCGGAATGTCGCGGGTGATGTCTTCCGGCCCGAGCTTCGTGTCGCGGGCCATCACTTCGAACTCGTCGATATGGATCGACGTGAACACGTCGTCCTTCACGATCCGCTCGCTGATGAGGATCGAGTCCTCATAGTTGTAGCCGTTCCACGGCATGAACGCGACGAGCGCGTTGCGGCCGAGCGCCAGCTCGCCGAACTCGGTCGACGGGCCGTCGGCGATGACTTCGCCGGCCTTCACCACATCGCCTACCTTCACCAGCGGACGCTGGTTGATGCAGGTCGACTGGTTCGAACGCTGGAACTTCATCAGTGTGTAGATGTCGACGCCGCTCTCGGTCGCATCGACCTCACCGGTCGCGCGGATCACGATACGCGCCGCATCGACCTGATCGACCACGCCCGCCCGCTTGGCCGAGATCGCCGCGCCCGAATCGCGCGCCACGGTCTCTTCCATGCCGGTGCCGACGAACGGCGCTTCCGCCTTCACCAGCGGCACCGCCTGGCGCTGCATGTTCGAACCCATCAGCGCGCGGTTGGCGTCGTCGTTCTCCAGGAACGGAATGAGCGAGGCCGCGACCGACACCAGCTGCTTCGGGGACACGTCCATCAGCGTGACGTTTTCGGGCAGCGCCATGAGGAATTCGCCAGCCTGACGCGCCGACACCAGTTCCTCGGCGAAGCTGCCGTCGTCGTTCAGCGCTGCGGAGGCCTGCGCGACGGTGTGCTTCTGCTCTTCCATCGCCGACAGGTACACGACCTCGTCCGACACCTTGCCGTCGATGATGCGGCGATAGGGGGTTTCGATGAAGCCATACTTGTTGACGCGGCTGAACGTCGCGAGGCTGTTGATCAGACCGATGTTCGGGCCTTCCGGCGTTTCGATCGGACAGATACGGCCATAGTGCGTCGGGTGAACGTCGCGGACTTCGAAGCCGGCGCGCTCACGGGTCAGACCGCCCGGCCCGAGCGCCGAGACGCGACGCTTGTGCGTCACTTCGGACAGCGGGTTGGTCTGGTCCATGAACTGCGACAGCTGCGACGAGCCGAAGAATTCGCGAACGGCAGCGACCGCCGGCTTCGCGTTGATCAGGTCGTTCGGCATGACGGTCGATACGTCGACCGACGACATGCGCTCCTTGACCGCACGCTCCATGCGCAGCAGCCCGACGCGATACTGGTTCTCCAGCAGCTCGCCGACCGAACGGACACGACGGTTGCCGAGATTGTCGATATCGTCGACTTCGCCCTTGCCGTCCTTCAGGTCGACCAGCGTCTTGACGACGGCCAGAATGTCCTCGCTGCGCAGCGTGGTCACCGTGTCCGGCGTGTCGAGGTCGAGACGCATGTTGAGCTTGACGCGGCCGACGGCCGACAGGTCGTAGCGCTCCGGATCGAAGAACAGGCCGGCGAACAGCGCTTCGGCGGTTTCCAGCGTCGGCGGTTCGCCGGGGCGCATGACGCGATAGATGTCGCTGAGCGCCTGTTCGCGCTCCTCGGCCTTGTCGACGTTCAGCGTGTTGCGGATCCACGGACCGGTCGACACATGGTCGATGTCGAGCAGTTCGATCCGCTCGATGCCGGCCTGATCGAGCAGTTCGAGATTTTCGGGCGAAACCTCGTCGCCGGCTTCGATATAGATCTGGCCGGTCTGTTCGTTGATCAGGTCATAGGCGCTGTAGCGGCCGAAAATCTCTTCGGTCGGGATCAGCAGGTCGGTCAGGCCGTCCTTGCCCGCCTTGTTGGCGAGGCGCGGCGAAATCTTGGTGCCGGCCGGGAACACGACTTCGCCGGTGTTGGCGTCGACGATGTCGAACGACGGCTTCTGGCCGCGCCAGTTTTCCGGCGCGTACGGAATGCGCCAGCCGCCTTCGCCACGGACGAAGGTCACGCGGTTGTAGAAGTGGTTGAGGATGTCCTCGCCGGTCATGCCCAGCGCATAGAGCAGCGACGTCACCGGCAGCTTGCGCTTGCGGTCGATGCGGACGTTGACGATGTCCTTGGCGTCGAATTCGAAATCGAGCCACGACCCGCGATAGGGGATCACGCGGGCGGCGAAGAGATACTTGCCGCTCGCATGCGTCTTGCCGCGATCGTGATCGAACAGCACGCCCGGCGAGCGGTGCATCTGCGACACGATCACGCGCTCGGTGCCGTTGATGAAGAAGGTGCCGTTCTCGGTCATGAGCGGCATGTCGCCCATGTACACATCCTGCTCCTTGATATCGAGGACCGAGCGGGCCTCGGTATCGGCATCGACCTCGAACACGATCAGGCGCAGCGTGACGCGCATCGGCGCGGCATAGGTGATGCCGCGCTGACGGCATTCTTCCACGTCGAACTTGGGGTCTTCCAGTTCGTAGGTGACGAAGTCCAGTTCGGCGGTGCCGGCGAAGTCGCGGATCGGGAACACCGACCGCAGCGTCTTCTCAAGCCCGGAGACATAGCCGATCGACGGGTCGCTGCGCAGGAACTGTTCGTAGCTCTCGCGCTGAACCTCGATCAGGTTCGGCATCTGCACCACTTCGTGGATGTCGCCGAACACCTTGCGGATGCGGCGCTTGTGCGTGCCGGTTGCGGTTGCCTTGGTCGCCATGGAGTCGTGGGCCTCGCTTGCAGTCAAATCTCGTGCCCGGTTGCCACCGGGCTGGCGTGCGAACAGGACGACGAAAGCCGCGTCACCCACTGGGGGCCGCAGCTGATCGAGCGTCCTGGAATGGCGACAGGCCTATGCATGCAATGCGTTGCGCGACGACGCATTCTTTCCCGGTCCTGAAGCAAGCCAGCCATATAGAAGCCGGGGCAGGGGCTGTCAACGTGGCGGAACCATTTGATCGGTTGGGCGTGCATTCGGCTCGCTTCGTCGTATCCTGGCGCCGGACAGGCTGACGCGGAGGCAAAAACCCCGGTTGAGGGCTGTCATGCAGTTCCAGCTTCCGCTCGCGGCCCCCGCCGCGATCTTCGTCGCGATCCTCACCGCGCCCGCCGCCGCGCAGACGTCGCCCGGCGGGTCGATCCCGATCTACGACATCACGCCGCAGGTGGTGCCGACTCCGTCACCCACCCCGACCGCGACGCCGACCCCGCGCGTGACCGCGACGCCGACCCCGCGCGTGACCGCGACGCCCACGCCGACGCCGCGCGCGCCGGCCGTTGCTCCGCGCCCCGCCGCGACACCGGCTCCGCGCGCAACGGCGACCCCGGCCGCGCCCCGCCCGACGCCCAGTCCGACCGCGACGCCGACCCCGCGCGAGGAACCGGTCCCGGCGGCCGAGCCGACCTATGTCGGGCAGCCGGTCCTGCCCGTGCCGACGCCGGAGCCTTCGCCGCAGCCCGCGCCGGCGCCTTCGCCGGATGCTGTGTCGAACGTACCCGCGTCGACGGCGGACGCGATGCCGTGGTGGGTGTGGTTCCTGGGCGGCATTGCCGTGGCGAGCGGCATCGCCTTCCTGCTCGGCCGCCGCCGCAAGACGGCCGAGCCGGTGTACGAACCTGCGCCGCTCGAACCTGCGCCGCCGGTCCCGCCGGTTGTACCGGTCGATCCGGTTCCGCCGGCGCCCGTTCGTCCGCCTGTCGCTCCGGTTGCCCCGGTCGCACCTGTTGCACCGGCCCCCGTCGCGCCAACGCCGGGACCGTTCCTCGAATTTCAGCTGGCCCCGCTGAAAGTCGGGCTGGAGGGCGACCGTGCGCTGCTCGATTTCGACCTGACCGTCGGCAACCCGGCACCGATGCCGGTCGCGGAGGTCCGCATCGCGACGCTGCTCATCACCGCCAACGCCCGGCAGGACGAACAGATCGCAGCCTTCTTCGCCGACGCGGAGAAGCGCGGCCTCGACCCGTTCCCGCTGGGCGCGGGCGAGCGGCGTCACCTTGAGGCGACGATGACGCTGCCGCGCGTGGCGGTGAACATCGTGCAGGCCAATGACCGCGCCTTCTTCGTGCCGATGATCGCGATCGATGCGCGCTATCGCTGGGAGGATGGCCGCGAATCGCGCACCACCGCCGCCTTCATGGTCGGTCCGGCCGCGCCGCAGGGCAAGCTGGCGCCGATCTTCGCCGATCGCGGCGACCGCATGGTCGATCGGCTGGAAGTACGATTGCACGGTCAGGTCCGCCGGACGTAAGCCGGCCCGATCCGCTATTGCCGATTATCGATATACGGCCTAGCGTTCGATTCAACGGAAAAGGGGGCGGCATGGTGCGGCGTGACCGGATATTGCGATTCACCGTCGTGGTGCTGCGCATCCTGCTGGTCCTGAATATCGCCTTCGCCATCGTCTTCCTGCTCGGAACGCTGGCCAGCTTCCCGTTCCACGACGCGCTCGCCGGGCGGATCGCGGTGAAATATCCGGCGGTCGATGTCGATCGCGTCGTGCGTGGTATCCGGGCTTTGCTGCTACTGGGCGTCGCCGCGGCGGTGCCGGCGCACATCATCTTCTCGCGCCTGATCGCCATCATCCGCACCGTGCTGGCGGGAGAGACGTTCGCGTCGCCCAATGCGCGGCGGGTGCGGGCGATCGGCTGGGCGCTGCTCGCCATCCAGCTGCTCGACGTGCCGCTATGGCTGATCGTGCCGCATTTCGACGGGATGGGCGTCCGGATCGACGGGTCGTCGGTGTCGATCGGCGGATGGCTGTCGGTGCTGGTCGCGTTCATCCTTGCCCGCGTGTTCGCCGAAGGGGCGGCGCTGCGCGAAGACCTGGAGGGAACGGTCTGATGGCGGTGCTCGTCCGCCTCGACGAAGTGTTGCAGGCCCGGCGCATGACGCTGACCGAACTGGCGCAGGCGGTCGACATCACGCTCGCCAACCTGTCGATCCTGAAGACCGGCAAGGCGCGCGCGATCCGCTTCACGACGCTGGATGCGATCTGCCGCGTGCTGGAATGCCAGCCGGGCGACATACTGGTCCATGCCGATACGGGCGAGGAAAGCGATACCGACGACTGAACAGAGGGGGGACCGATGACGCGTATCATGAAGCGGCTGTTGCTGGGGGCGGCGCTGGCCGCACTGCCGGCGATGGCGACCACCGCGGTCGCGCAACAGCGTGCAGCCGCAGCCGCGCCGGCGAAGCTCGCGATCGACATGCGGTACCTGACGCTGCCCAACGGGTTGAAGGTCGTGCTGTCGCGCGACACGCTGGCCCCGACCGTCACCGTCGGCGTCTATTACGGCATCGGCTTCCGCGTCGAACCGCGCGACCGCACCGGCTTCGCCCATCTGTTCGAACATCTGATGTTCCAGGGGTCGCAGAACGCGCCCAAGGGCGTCTTCATCTCCACGATCAGCAATGCCGGCGGCGTGCTGAACGGATCGACCCGGTTCGACTTCACCAATTATTTCGAGATCGCGCCGTCGAACGCGCTGGAACGCATCCTGTGGCTGGAGGCCGATCGCATGGCCCGCCCGGTCATCGACGATACGGTGCTCAAGAACCAGCAGGGCGTCGTCGGCAACGAGGTGAAGGTCAACGTCCTCAACCAGCCCTATGGCACCTGGCCGTGGATCGACCTGCCGATGCTGGCCAATACCAACTGGTATAACAGCCACAATTTCTACGGCGACCTGAAGGAGATCGAGGCGGCGACCGTCGCCGATGCCAGGCAGTTCCATTCCGCCTTCTACCGTCCGAACAACGCGGTGCTCGTGGTCGCGGGCGACATCGACTATGCGCAGGCGGAAGCGATGGTCCGCAGATATTTCGGCCCGCTGCAAAAGGGGGCGGCCGTCGTGCTGCCCGACCTGACCGAACCGCGCCAGACGGCGGAAAAGACCCGCAGCCGCGTCGACGCGCTGGCACCCAAGCCCGGCTGGGCGGCGGGCTATCACATGCCGGCGCGGGGCACACCCGAATGGTATGCGATGGGGCTGATCGACCAGATGCTGGTGCAGGGCGACGACAGCCGCCTGTCGCGTAAGCTGAAGTCGGAAACCGGGATTACCGGCGACCTGTCGGGCGGGATCAACGCCTATCTCGGCAACATGTACAATTATAACGGCCCGATGCTGTGGGCGTTCAACTTCACCCACGATCCGCAGTTCGGCGATGCGCAGATCCGGCAGGCGGTCGACCGCGTGATCGAACAGCTGCGCACCACGCCGGTCACCCAGGCCGAACTGGACCGGGCGCGCACCAAATTGCGCTCCGATCTCTATTCGTCGGTCGACGGCGGCACGCGCGTCGGGCTGATCGACCTGCTGGCCGTCTATGCCCTGTTCGACAACGATCCGCAGGCGGTGAACCGCATCGAGGCGGGGTTTGCCAAGGTCACGCCGGCACTGATCCAGAAGACGGCGGTTGAATATCTGCGTCCCACCAACCGCTCGATCTACACCATCATACCAGGCAATGCCGCAGCCAAGGGAGGCCAGTAAGATGCGCCGTTCGATCCTGCTCGCCACGCTCGCGCTGATCGCCGCGCCGCTCGCCGCCCAGACCCAGCCGCCGGCGCTGCCCGCGCCGCCGATCGGCGCGCCCAAGCCCTATGCGGTGCCGGCGTCGGAAAGCTACCAGCTGCCCAACGGCATGGGCTTCACGCTGATCCCCTATGGCAATGCGCCCAAGGTCATGGTCATGCTGAAGGTCTTCGCTGGCAATCTGGAAGAAGGACGCGATCCTTGGCTGGCCGACCTGACCGGTGACATGATGAAGGAAGGTGCCGGCAATCGCGACGGTGCCGCGCTGGCGACCGCCGCCGCGGGCATCGGCGGCAATCTGGGTGTCGGGGTGTCCTATACCGGCACCGCGATCAGCATGAGCGCGCTGAGCGAGTTCGCGCCGCAGGCGGTGGCGCTGGTCGGCGATGTCGGGCGCCGCCCGACCTTTCCCGCCGATGCCTTTGCCCGGGTGAAGGCGAACAGCGCGCGGACCCTGACGCAGGCGCTGGCCCAGCCGGGTATGCTCGCCGATTATGCGCTGAACCGTGCGACCTATGGCGACCATCCCTATGGGCGCATCCTGCCGACGCCGGCACAGTTGAACGGCTATACGCTCGATCAGGTGAAGCGCTTCCATGCCGCGAATTTCGGGGCGAAGCGCGCGCATCTCTACATCGCCGGACAGTTCGATGCCGCGGCGGTGAAGGCTGCGGTCGGCAAGGCGTTCGCCGACTGGCAGCCGGGACCCGAGCGGCTGTCGCTGGTCCCGACATCCGCGACGGGGCCGCGCGTGCTCTTGGTCGATCGGCCCGACGCGCCGCAATCGACGATCCGCGTCGCGTGGCCGGCGCCGCTGGCCGGCAGTACCGGCGACATCCCGTTCAGGACGGCCAACGCCCTGCTCGGCGGCAGCTTCTCGTCGCGGATCACGCGGAACATCCGCGAGGACAAGGGCTATACCTATTCGCCCTACTCGAACATCACGCAGCGACCGGGCACGTCCGCCTGGAGCTTCAACGCCGATGTGACGACCGCCGTGACCGGGCCGTCGCTCAAGGAAGTGTTCCACGAGATCCGGACGTTGCAGGCGACGCCGCCCAGCCCTGCCGAAGCGGCGGGGATGCGCAGCTACAATGCCGGGTTGTTCGTGCTGCGCAATTCGGACAGCGCCTCGCTGATCGACCAGCTCGCCACGCGCGATGCGCTGGGGCTGCCGGCCGACTGGCTCGACCGCTATGTGCCCGCGACCATGGCGGTGACCGATGCGCAGTTCAGCAGCACGATCAAGGATACGCTCCCGCTCGACCGGTTCACGCTGGTCGTGGTCGGGGACCTTGCCAAGGTGAAGCCGCAACTCGACGCGCTGCCCGAACTGAAGGGCGTGCCGGTCGAGACGGTGACCGTTCCCTGACGGGTGCGGCCGGGGCGGTGGGGGCGAGCCTGTCGGAACAGAAAAAGGGGGCGGTCCGGTGTGGACTGCCCCCTTTTTCCTTGGTCGAGCCGGGATGGACGTGAAGTCCATCCCGTCGGTCGGGCCGTTGGCCCGCCGGCCGGCCTTGATGGAGATAGCGGACCCGTGGGGTCCGCTGTCCCATCTGCGGCTTACTTGACTTCGACGGTCGCGCCGGCGCCTTCGAGCTGCGCCTTGATCTTGGCGGCTTCGTCCTTGTTGACGCCTTCCTTGACGGCCTTCGGCGCGCCTTCGACGAGCGCCTTGGCTTCGGTCAGGCCCAGGCCGGTGATGGCGCGGACTTCCTTGATGACGTTGATCTTCTTGCCACCGTCGCCGGTGAGGATCACGTCGAACTCGGTCTGCTCTTCAGCAGCCGGGGCAGCGGCGCCACCGCCAGCGGCCGGAGCGGCAGCAACGGCAGCAGCGGCCGAAACGCCCCACTTTTCTTCGAGCAGCTTCGACAGTTCAGCCGCTTCGAGGACGGTCAGCGCGCTCAGCTGTTCGACGATCGCGTTCAGGTCAGCCATGATATTCTCCGTAAATCAGATAGGGTTGTGTCAGTGGGAAGCGCCCGTTCAGGCTGCTTCCTTCTCCGCATATGCCGACAGCACGCGCGCGACCTGGGCCGCGGGTGCCTGCGTGATGGTGGCGATCTTCGTTGCCGGGGCAACGATGAGGCCGACCAGCTTGGCGCGCAGTTCGTCGAGCGAGGGCAGCGAGGCCAGGGCCTTCACGCCGTTCGCGTCGAGGATCTGGCCGCCCATGGCGCCGCCGACGATCTCGAGCTTGTCGTTCGTCTTGGCGAAGTCGTTGATGACCCGCGCCGCAGCGACGGGATCGGTCGACGTCGCCAGCGCCGTCGGGCCGGTCAGCAGGTCCGACAACACCGCGTACGGCGTGCCTTCGGCTGCGATCCGGGCAAGACGGTTCTTCGAGACCTTGTAGCTCGCGCCGGCGTCACGCATCTTGTTGCGCAGGGCCGTCGACTGGGCGACGGTCATGCCGAGGTTGCGGGTGACGACCACCACGCCGACCTCGTTGAAGGTGCGGTTCAGCTCGGCGACGGCTTCACTCTTCTGAGTGCGATCCATGCCGTTCTCCTTTACTGGGGCGTGTCCCGGCAGAACCGGAAACGCCCGCGAACAATCCGCCCGCCGCGTAAGTGCGACGACCGGGGCGAAAGTCCGTGAGGGGCATGGTCGCCATGCGGAGCCTCGCAGGGGCGAGGGGAACCTTCATGGCCGGCCCGTCGTGCCTCGGCACGGTCGGGCGGAATACACATTCCCCGTCTCGGCAGGACATTAAGCGGGGAACCCGCACCTGCTGTCTCGGACGGACGTCGCACGCGGGACGAATCCTGCACGCGACGGCTGGGCGGGCGCTTACGCTTGCATGTGCCTTTAGTCAAGCGCGCGAACCGGCTTGACCCGGGCGCGTCACGCTTCATTAGTCATATAAAAGTTGGGAGCCATCATGCCGCGTACGACCCTGGAAATCTGTATCGACAGCATCGCCGGCTGCGATGCGGCGATCGCCGGCGGGGCGGACCGGATCGAGCTGTGCGGCGCGCTGTCGGTCGGTGGACTGACGCCGCCCGGAGGATTGGTCGAACGGGTGGTCGAACGGGCGCAGGCGGCGGGCGTGCGGGTGCATGCGATGGTGCGACCGCGGGCCGGCGACTTCGCCTATGACGCGCGGGAACTGGATACCGCTATCGCCGATGCCGGGACGCTGATCGCGGCCGGGGTCGATGGCCTCGTCTTCGGTGCGGCACGCGATGGCACGATCGACATGGATGCGACGAGGCGGTGGCTGGACGCGGTGCGGTCGATGCGCGCCTCTATCGACCTTACCCTGCACCGTGCGGTCGACCTGCTGCTCGATCCGGTCGCTGCGGTCGAGCCGGCGGTCGCGCTGGGCTTCCACCGCATCCTGACCTCCGGCGGCGCGACGCGGGCGGTCGAGGGCGCGCAGGTGATCCAGGCGATGCAGGCGCGGGCGGCGGGGCGGATCGTCGTCATGCCCGGATCGGGCGTGCGGCCGGACAATGCCGCCGCGTTGCTTGCGCAGACCGGGGCCACAGAGATTCACGCGTCTGCCAGCGCGCCGCTGGTGCAGGACGATCCGCGCGTACTCGCGCTGGGCTTTGCCGGCCCGGGACTGGCCCGAACCGACGAAGCGGTCGTGCGTGCGTTGCGCGCCGCGATCGACGCCTGACAGGGGGAATTATGAACTTCATGCCGATCGATCGCCGGACGCTGCTGGCCGGCACCGCGGGAACGCTGGCGGCCGGAGCGCTGCCCTTGCCGGCACAGGCTGCGGCGCCGGCACCGAGCGGGTTGCTGCACGGCCTGTCGCCGCGTTCCGGCCTGCCCGAACGGCTTCCGGTCGAGGACCCGTCGCGCATCCTGTTGTCGCGCGGCTGGTTGTTCCACGAAGGCGACATCGTGCCCCCTGCACCGCAGACGCATGACGAGACCTATACCAATGCGAAGGCGGGCAATGCGCGCGGCGCGGCGGCGACGGATCATGACGACAGCGACTGGGCGCAGGTCACGGTGCCGCACGACTGGGCATCGGCGCAGGGCTTTGTCGAGACGGCGAATGTCGCGCAGGGCTATCGTCCGCGCGGGATCGGCTGGTATCGCCGGACGCTGCGGCTGGACCCGGTGGATCGGGGAAAGAAACTCGAACTTCATTTCGGCGCGATCGCGACCGCCGCGACGATCTGGATCAACGGCAGCGTCGTCGCGCGCAACTTCTCGGGCTACAATGCGATCACGGTCGACCTGACGCCGTTCGCGCGGTTCGGCGACGAACTGAACGTCATTGCGATCCGGGTCGATGCCACGGCGATGGAGGGATGGTGGTACGAGGGCGCGGGCCTGTACCGCCATGTCTGGCTGGCGAAGCGCTCGCCGGTGTCGATCGCGACCGATGGCGTGCATTGCGACCCGCGCCTAGGCGGCGACGGGCGCTGGCAGGTGCCGGTATCGGTCACGCTGGAAAGCATCGCGCGCACCCCGGCAACCGCGACGGTGACGGTCGACCTGCTCGATCCTACCGGCAGGGTAGTCGCCAGTGCGCGGGGACAGGGGCAGTTGCAACCGCTGGGCGGGGCGGAGGTCGGCTTGTCGCTGCCGGTCGAAAACCCGCAACGCTGGTCGATCGAACCCCCAACGCTCTACACCATCCGCGTGATGACCGACGCGCCGGGCGGTAGCGACGAACGCCGCATTCCGATCGGTTTCCGCACGATTCGCTTCGATGCGCAGGCCGGCTTCTTTCTGAACGACCGGCCGGTGAAGCTGAAGGGCGTGTGCCTGCATCAGGACCATGCCGGGGTCGGGGTAGCGGTGCCCGACGCGCTGCTCGAATGGCGATTGCAGCGGATGAAGGATACCGGCGTCAACGCCATCCGCTGTTCGCACAATGCGCAGGCGCCCGAATTTTACCAGCTATGCGACCGGATGGGGTTCGTCGTCATGGACGAGAACCGGATATTCAACCCGGCGCCGGAGAATATGGCGCAGCTTGAATGGCTTGTCCGTGCGCATCGCAACCATCCCAGCATCATCCTGTGGTCGGTTTTCAACGAGGAACCGATGCAGGGCACCGAAGCGGGCGTCGAGATGGTGCGGCGGATGGCGGCCCATGTCCATGCGCTGGACGACAGCCGCCCGGTGACGGCGGCGATGAACGGCAGCTTCTACGACCCGCAGAACGTGTCGAGCGTCGTCGATGTGATGGGGTTCAATTACTATCAGGGCGATTACGACAAGTTCCACGCGCTGAACCCGGCCAAGCCCAGCACGTCGTCGGAGGATACCAGCGCGTTCATGACGCGTGGTGCCTATGCCACCGACAAGGCGGCGCACGTGATGTCGTCGATGGATACCGAGGCGGCGCCGTGGGGCGCGACGCATCGCAATGCCTGGGCGGAGATCGCCAAACGCCGCTTCATCGCCGGCGGGTTCGTATGGACCGGGTTCGATTATCATGGCGAGCCGACGCCCTTCACCTGGCCGACCATCGCCAGCTTCTTCGGCATCCTCGACCTGTGCGGCTTCCCCAAGACCGCCTATGACATCCACCGCGCGCACTGGATCGATGATCAGGCGGTGGTCGGTGTCGCACCGCACTGGACTTGGCCGGGGAAGGAAGGGCAGCCGATCGAGCTGCTCATCACCAGCAACGCCGAACGGGTGCGGGTGGTGCTGAACGGGCGGATGATCGGCGAGGCGGCGGTCGACCGGATCATGGGCAACAGCTTCACCGTCCCCTATGCTCCGGGCCGGCTGGAGGCGGTCGCACTGCGCGGCGGGCGTGAGGTCGCGCGGGCGGTCCACGAGACCGCCGGACCGGCGGTCGCGCTGCGGCTGACCCCGGCGCGGCGGCAGATGCCGGGCGATGGCGAAGACGTCGTGCCGGTCACCATCGATGCGGTCGATGCCAAGGGGCGGCATGTCCCGACCGAGAACCGGCTGACGCGCTTTACGGTCGACGGCGCGACGCTGATCGGCGTCGGCAATGGCGATCCCAACAGCCATGAGAGCGAGAAGGCGCCGCAGCGTTCGCTGTTCAACGGCCTCGCGCAGATGCTGGTGCAGGCGGGCGAGGGGCGCGGCAAGGTGACGATCGTCGCGACGGCCGACGGACTGCGGCCGGCGCGGCTGGTGATCGACCGGGTGGCGGCAACCGCGCGTGCGCAGGTGGAAGTGACGCCGCCGGGCGCGTTCATCCTCGGCTGGCGGCGGTCGAAGTCGTTCGCAACCGCGCCCGATCCGGGGCTGACCCCGCCGGTCAACGACAATAACAGCTGGGACTTCACCCGCAGCGGCACGCCGGCCGCGCCCGAGGCCGGGCCGTCGTTCCGCCTGTACCGGGCGCTGCTGCCCGAACGGCGGCGGGTGGTGGCCGAGGGCGGGACGCTGCGCTTCGCGCAGGTCGAGGGGCGAGCGAGCGTCTATATCGACGGGCGGCAGGTGGGAGCGAAGACCGACCCCACTGCCGGCGCGCTGGTGGTGCCGGTGCCCGCCGCGGCGAAGGGCGTGGCGGTGCTGGTCGAGGCGGCGCCGGGGGCGCGGTCGGGGATTACCGGGGCGGTGCGGCTGGCGCCGAAGGGGTGAGCCGCGGACGGCCTACCCCTTCGGCCGCAAGCGTCGCTCCAGCGAAGGCTGGAGCCTCTTGCGGTTCCGGCCCTGCTATCAGCGGGAGATCCCAGCCTTCGCTGGGATGACGTTGGGTTCGACCGGGGATGGGGCAGGCTCCGGGCGCGATCCCCCCGGCACGGAAAAGGATGGGTCCGGCGAAGACCCACTCCATCAATGCCCTCCCCCCGTTTGCTTCGAGCGCAGGTTCGAGCTTGTCGAGAACCACAGTCGAGAAGGGGGCGCCCCAAGCGGGGCGTTCTCGACTGACGCTTCTCGACAGGCTCGAAGCTGCTCGAACCGAACGGAAAACAGGTAGGGGAGCCTGTTATCGAAACGCCCCGATCTCTGCGACGGCGATCGCAGGCGCGGGCACCGCCGGCTGCGGGAAGGCGAAGCGCAGGTAACGTGCCGGCCGCGCCCTGGGGAAGGGCAGGCGCTGCGTTGCGCGGGCATAGTTGATGTTCTGGAACTCGCCTTCGCCGCCCGGCGTCCACGTCTTGCCATCGACGCTGGTTTCGACGCGGTACTTCATCGGCGGCGCGGCCTGCGGGTCGACATGGCGCGTCGGCGTCAGGGTGAAGCCGGCCAGCGTTTCCTGGCGGCCCATGTCGATGGTCAGCGAGGCAGGCGCCGGGCTGACCCATGCGGTGCGGGGGGATGCGTCGAGGATCGCTTCACCACCGGGCGCGCTGGCGGCGGCGATCTTCCAGCCGGTGCGGTCGACGATGCTGGCGTCGGTAACCTTGAGCGGCGGCAGGTCGACCGGTGCGACCGAACGGAACAGTGCGAATTCGCGGAGCGCGGGGCCGGCTTCGGCAGCGATCGTGCGGAAGCGGACGCGGCGGGGGCTGATCGGGGCGGGGAGGCGGACGAGGCGCTGCGGGCCGACCATGTCCTTCTCCGCCACCGTGGTCCATTGGTCGCCGCCGTCGGACACGTCGATCGCGAAACGGGTGACGCGCAGGCCGAGCGGCAGCCATTCCTGCAACCGCACCGTGTCGAAGCTGCGGCCGGGCGGCAGGTCGAGGATGATGGTCGCATCCTTCGCTTCCGGCGGAGCGAGCCAGAAGGTGTCGAGGCGGCCGTCATTGACGTTGCGCGCGGTGGCGCCGGTATCGGCGCTGGCCGTCACCACGGCACCCGCCGCAAGATCGGTGGCGAAAGTCGCGCGCAGTGCGTTGCCGAACGCGGTCAGGCTGGCGACGTCGCGGTCGTGGATGCGGCCGCGCCGGTCGGGCGGCAGGTTGAGGTGGAAGGTCGTGCCATGGCCGACCGACTGGTCGTACATCTCCATGATCCTGGCCGGCGATTTGACCTGCGCATCCTCATCGGCATGATAGAACCAGCCCGGCCGGATCGACACGTTGGTCTCCGCCGGCCACCAGAGTTCCGCACCGCGCACGCCGGTATTGCCCTTCGCCTGATCATAGGGTTCGTTCGGCATGGTCGCCCAGCAGGGGTCGGCGGCATGACCGTCCTCGTTCCCGACCCAGCGGATGTCGGACCCGAGCGGATCGAAGGTGCAGGCATCGGGTTGCAGTTCGTGGACCAGCGCGACGATCGACGGCCAGTTATAATAGGCCGGGGCGTCGATCTTCCGCGTTTCGCGCGCGCCGCCATAATAGCCGTCGCCACCGTTCGCGCCGTCGAACCACACTTCGAACAGCTTGCCATAGCGGGTGCACAGTTCGGTCAGCTGGGCGCGGTAATAGGTGATGTAGCTGGGCGTGCCGTAATCGGCCCGGTTGCGGTCCCATGGGGACAGATACACGCCGAAGTTGATCCCGCCGCGCCGGCATGCCTGTTCCAGCTCGCCGACGATGTCGCCCTTGCCACCCTTGTACGGGGAATTGCGGATGCAATGTTCGGTCAGCATCGTCGGCCACAGGCAGAAGCCGTCATGATGCTTGGCGGTCAGGATCAGGCCGGTAAGGCCGCCGGCCTTGGCCGCCGCGACGATCTGGTCGGGATCGAAATCACTCGGGTCGAACAGCTTGGGGTCCTCGTCGCCATAGCCCCATTCCTTGTCGGTGAAGGTGTTGATCGAGAAATGGATGAAGCCATACTGGCGATGGTCGTGCCATTTCAGCTGGCGGGGCGAGGGCGTGGCGCCCCAGGGCGCGGGCGTCGCAGGCGGTGCCGGGACGATGCGGTTGTAACGGGTGCAGGCGGTCGCCCCGGCGATCAGGCTGCTGCCCATCAGGGTGCGGCGGGAAAACTTCATTGCTCTGCTCCGGGATCGGTGGGTGCGAAAGGTTCGGGTATCAGCCAGGTCTGCGCGATCTGATGACCGCGCCCGCCGCCGCCGATGCCCGGCGGGCGGTGCCATTCGAGGGTCAGCGCGCCGTCGGCGGTGAGGTGTTGCGGGATGGCGGTTTCGACGGTTTCGCGGTCGCCGCTGCGCGGGCGGAAGCCGTGGAGTTCGGTGCCGTCGCCGGTCAGGCGCATCGGCAGCGCATACGCCTCGCCCGCCCAGCGCGCGATCAGGCGGTAGCGGCGGTTCCGCTCCAGCCCGGTATAGCGCAGCCGCACGGGGGTTTCGTACAGCCCCTCGGCATAGCTCAGGTCGGCCATGCGCCAGCCCTGATCGGGGATATGGTCGGCGACGCCGTCGATGGCGCTTGTCCTCGATTGCGGATCGGCGTCGAAGCCGCTCCCACGCACCAGATGCGGTTCGGCGGTCGGGTCGCCGAGATCGTCGTACAGCGCCATGTCGCGCGTGCGCCAGGGGTCGCCGATCGCGTAGAGGCGGGCGGTGGCGTCGGCATGGGTCAGCGCCTCGGCCATCTCCGCCTCCACCACAATGCGGTCGTTCAGCTGGATGTCGGCACGGTCGAGATTGGCACCGCGTTCCCAGTGGGAGGCGCCGTGGCGCGGGACCGACAGTTGCAGCCGGGCGCGGGTCCAGAGCCGGTCGGCGATGGCGGTGAGGTCGGCACGCAGCGGCGCGACGACCGCCGGTTCGGGCCGGGCATAGGCGAAGCGCGCGGCGACGACGGCAGGTTCGGCGCCGGTGGCGGGTGCCTGTCGCAGCGTCCACAACGCCTCGGCCTGCGCGGCCTTGGCAGCGATCAGGCGGTGGCGGACCAGCGCGTCATAGGTCGTACGGTAGCGGTAGAGATCGATGCGCCAGTCGGCCCATGGCGCGGGGCGCAGATCGGCGACCAGCCGGGCGGTGGCATCGATCCCGGCATTGGTCGACGGGTCGCCGCGCCAGTTTCCTTCCAGCGCCTGCGGCACGGCGGCGAAGGCCATGTCGCCGACGAACATCCGGGCGTATTCGGCGGCGACCTCGCCGGCGGGTGTGGCCGGGTTCCAGCCGAGCCGGAACCATTGGGTCACGTTCCAGTCGTCGTTGACCCCTTCGCTATAGGTCACGAAGCCGCGGGTTTGCGGGGCGAGCCAGGTGAAGATGCGCTGGGTTGCGGCGGGGCGGGGGTTCACCGGCTCGCGGCCCTGCGTCAGCGCGAAGGCCGGGTGCCAGTCGGGAATCGGGAATTGCGCGTGCATGGTATGCGCGGTGTCGGGATAGGTTTCGATCGGGTAGCGGCCGGCGATGCGCGCGCGGTGCGCCTCGATCCCGTCGCGGGTCTGTGGGCCGACGAAGATGGCGGTGAGCCAACGCGGGTTTTTGGCGAGCTGCGCGTGGAAGGCGTTCAAGCCGGTGGCGTCGAAGCCTTGCGTCGACAGCAGGACTTCGGCCTTGGCGAAACGCTGGCGCAGCGCAGCGGCGATGCGTCCGGCGAGCGGGAACAGCCGGTCGGGCGCGGTATGGCCGGGATCGCCGCCGGGGAAGTAGAGCGCGTCGAGCGCCGGGAGTTTGGCGGCGAGGGTGGTGAAGTCGGCGACTTCGGCATCGGCGCTGTCGGGTTTTTCATAATCGCGTAGCAGCGGGTAGAAGAGCGCGACGTCGAGGCCGAGTCGATGGGTGGCGGCGGCGACCGCGACCAGCGTTTCGGTGGCGGGCAGCGGGTAGAGCGGCGAGGTGGCGGCGTCGTCCGAGACCGGCGCGACGAACTGGATGCGGTTGGCGCCGAGCAGCGCGAAATCCTCGATCCGCCGCGTGAGCATGGGCACCGTCCATGCATCATAGCTGTTGTTCTTAGGCCGATAGCCGATCTGGGTGCCGCGGATCGCCATGGCCGGGGCTTCGGTGACATGGGTCGGCGCGGTGAGGGTGAGATTGTCGAGGTGGCGCAGGAGGTAGCCGGCGGCGTAGAGGCGCGCGCGGGTGGTGGCGGCGCGGATGGTGATCGTACGCGGCGTGGTGGTGATGGCGAAGGCTTCGGGGGCGAGCCTCGCCGGCAGGAAGCGGATCGACACATGCGTCATCCCAGCGAAGGCTGGGTTGTCGGGCGGGACAAGCGCCGCGGGAGGCCCCAGCCTGCGCTGGGGCGACGGTTTGGGGCGGAGGTTTGCTCTGGGTTGGGTTGTCGTCCGCCCCGCCACTTCGTCATTCCGGCGAAGGCCGGAATCCATGGTGTCGAGAGTCCTCGGCTCTTTCGCTGCCGTCTCCGCGTCCATGGACCCCGGCTTTCGCCGGGATGACGGGGGACAGACCGCACCCCGCTCCGCCAACCGCTCGCGCAGCACTTGCGCCGCCGGATCGGTGCCGACGACGCACGCCGCGTCGAGCGGGACCGTCAGCGGCGCGGCGGTGGCGAGGAGCGCGGCGACGATCATGCGTGGCCGGGACGGTCGTTGCGGTCACGTCCGAACGCCTTGTTCGGTTCGGCGGCCATGTCGAACACCAGCCGTCCGCCCTTCACCAGATCGGCGTGCGCGATCCAGCTCTTGGTCCATGGCCGCCCGTTCCACGTAACGGCGCGGACATAGGGCCGGTCGGGCGCATTGCCGCGCGCCTCGACGGTCAGCCGCTTGCCACCCCCGACCTGCACCGTCGCACGGTCGAACAACGGGCTGCCCAGCACATAGGTCGCGCTGACCGGATCGACCGGATAGAAGCCGAGCGCGGACAGCAGATACCACGCGCTCATCTGCCCGCAGTCATCATTGCCGATGATGCCGTCAGGGCGGTCGTGATACATTTCGGTCAGCAGGCGGCGGACCATCGCCTGCGTTTTCCATGGGCTCCCGCACCACGCGTACATGTACGCGACATGGTGGCTCGGTTCGTTGCCATGGGCATATTGCCCGACCAGTCCCGAAATGTCGGGCGGCGCGTCGGCGGGGAGTTCGGACGAGGCGGTGAACAGGCCGTCGAGCTTCGCCTCGAACGCGGCATCGCCGCCCATCGCCGCGATCAGGCCGGGGATGTCGTGCTGGTTCAGGAACGTCGCCTGCCAGCCATTGCTCTCGGTAAAGTCACGCCATTTTTTCGAATGGCCGAGCGCGTTGGGGGCGTAGGGTTCGGCCCAGCTGCCGTCCGCCATCCGTCCGCGAGCGAAGCCGATCTTGGCGTCGAACACGTTGCGCCAGTTGCCCGACCGCTTGCGAAGGCGCGCCGCGCCCGCGGCATCGCCCGCCGCATCGGCGATGAACGCGCCGGCATAGTCGTCGTACGAAAATTCCAGCGTCTTCGACACGCTTTCGAAGATGCGGTCGGCCGGCGCATAGCCGAGTTCGTCATACGCCTGCACGCCGATGCTGTTGTCGAGATTGGGCGTCGACCAGTCGAACGAGCGCTTCTTCACCCCGGCCCATGCGGCGCCATAGTCGGCGGCGATGCCCTTGGCGCGCGCTTCGGCGAGGACGGGGACGGCGTGCCAGCCGATCATCGTGCCGGTCTCCACCCCCTGCAACGGCCAGACCGGCGGCCCGAACGGGCTTTGCTGCGTCTGGCGGATCAGGTCGCGGGTGAAGGCTTGGGCGAGCTTCGGCCGGATCAGCGTCTGCAAGGGATGGAAGGCGCGATAGGTGTCCCACAGCGAATAGGCGCTGTAGGCGGTCTCGCCGCGCGGGGCTTGATGCGTCCGGCGGTCGAGGCCGACATAGCGGCCATCGACGTCGGAGAAGAGCGTCGGACCGATCGAGGCGTGATAGAGCGCCGACGCCGCCACCACGCGCTGCTGTTCGCTGCCCCCTTCGAAGCGGATCAGGTCCATCTCGCGCGCCCATGCAGCGCGGGCGGTGCGGGCATAGCGGTCGAAGTCCCAATGCTTCGCCTCGGCGGTCAGGTTCGCCTTCGCGCCCGTCAGGTCAACGGCGGAGATGCCGGTGCGGATCACGATCGGCGCGGCGCCGGCGTCGTCATAATGCAGCACCGCCTTCAGCCGCTTGCCCGTGACGCCCTTGTTGCCGGCGGGTGCGTCACCGTCGCCAAAGAATTCGACGCGGTCGGGCCGGCGCGACAGCTGCATCGCGAAGAAGATGCGGCGGCCCTTGGCCCAGCGGAACACGCGGCGGGTGCCGGTGATGCTGCCATCGGCTTCGAGGGTCAGCGCGGCTTCATCGATATAGGGCGACTGGTTCGGCCCCTCCATGACGAGGTGCGACAGGTCGATCAGGATATGGCCGGGACCCGCCGGGAAGCGGTGGCGCTGGATGCCGGTGCGGTCGGTGACGGTCAGTTCGGCCCGCACCCCGCTTTCGAGGGTGACGGCATAATAGCCGGGTTCGGCGACTTCCTGTGAAAAGCGCTGGCGATAGCCCTTGTCGGGGTCCTCCAGCGGACCACCGTCGAGCAGCACGGCCCCACGCGTCGGCACGACCAGCACATCGAGCATGTCGCCGATGCCGGTGCCCGACAGATGGGTGTGGCTGAACCCGAGGATCGAGCCGTCATCCTTGTGATAGCCCGAACAGGTCGCCCAGCGCGCGGTGTCCGTATCGGGCGACAGCTGCACCATCCCGAACGGCATGGTCGCGCCGGGGAAGGTATGGCCATCGCCGCCGGTGCCGATGAACAGGTTCGGGCGGGCGGGCGCAGTGGCAGCCGCGCCGACCGGCAGCGCATCGACCAATGCCAGCGCGGCGGTGCCGCCGAGCAGCCCGCGGCGCGAAAGGCTGATCATTTCGGCAACTCCTGTGTGCCGGTGATGGTAAAGGCGATCTCCTGTCCGGGCACGGTGCCCGGCTGGCCGCCGCCGACGAACAGGCGATAGGCGCCCGGCCGTACCGCGCGCGTGCCGTCGAGCGACACGGTGCTGAGCATCCGCGGGTCGAGGGTGAAGGTCACCGTCCGGGCCTGACCGGGTTTCAGGGCGACGCGCTGGAAGCCGACGAGGCTGTGGCGCAGGACGGGATCGTTCCACGCGCCGACCTTGTTGAGGCTGGCGGGTGCGATCAGATAGGCTTGCGCGACCTCTTCACCGGTACGCTTGCCGGTGTTGGTGACGCGGGCGGTGACGGTGAGCGGCTGTCCGGCGGCGAGCGTCGCGGGTGCCTTGGTGTCGCTATAGGCGTAACTGGTGTAGCTCAGGCCATGGCCGAAGCCCCAGAGCGGGGTGCCGTCGAAATAGCGGTAGGTCCGGCCCTTCATATTGTAATCGACGAAGGCGGGCAGATCGCTCGTCTTCGCATAGAAGGTGACCGGCAACCGGCCCGAGGGGTTGGTCGTGCCGTCGAGGACGTCGGCGATGGCGGTGCCGCCGACCTCGCCGGGATACCAGCCGGCGACGATCGCGTCGGCATGTTGCTTCGCCCATTCCATCGCGACGGCGCTGCCGGAGAGCAGGACGACGACCAGCGGCTTGCCCGATGCCTTGACCGCCTCAAGCAGTTGCTGCTGCGCCTGCGGAAGCGCGATGTCGGTGCGGTCGCCGCCCGAAAAGCCGGCGACTTCGAGGCGAAGCGCCTCGCCCTCGACCGCAGGCGACAGGCCGACGAAGGCGACCACGGCATCGGCGTTCCGGGCGGCAGCGACGGCCTGTGCGCGCTGCGGATCGGCAGGGGCGATCCAGGTCAGGCGGATGCTGTCGTCGGTGCTGGCATGGGCCAAATCGAGGCGGAAGGGTTTGGGCGACGTGTCAGTAAAGTTAAGCACCGCCTCCATGCGTTCGGACTTGCTGTCGTTGGCCGCGCCTTCGGTCGCGGCGGCGGCGGTGCCGGTGGCGCTCAGCACGTCCTTCCCATCGACCCACAATTTCACCGCGTCGCGGCCCGAGCATTTGTCCCAGCAGCGGTTGATGTCGATGCGCAGCGTATAGCGGCCCGGCCCCGGCGGGGTCAGCATGCCGGTCCAGCGCACGCCATAGCGGTTCACCGGCAGGCCGGCGGCGGGGCTGGTGCGTGCCCAGTTGAAATCGATCGTGCGGTCGGTGCGGGTCCGCACCGGCGTGCCGGTCATCGCCGGGTCGGCGAAGAATTCGGCCTTCAGCCCCGATCCGAAGGCGGTCTGCGGCACGGGCAGGGGCACGCCCTCCGCGAGCGTCGATCCCTGTGCATAGGTCACGGCGAAACGATCGGTCAGGCCGCTCAGCGGCGTGACCGGATCGGCCGAGGTGCCGTTGTAATTGGCCTCCAGCACGTCGAGACTGTCGGCATTGGGTCCGACGACCGCGATTCTGGCGCCGCGCTTGAGCGGCAGGACGCCATTGTTCTGAAGCAGCACCAGCGACTTGCGCGCCGCCTCCAGCGCCAACGCGCGGTTGGCGGGGGTGTGGAGTGCGCCGGCCGGGATCGAGTCCCAGCGGCTTTTGGCGCCGAACGCGTCGCCCAGCCGCTTGCGCGCTTCGAAGGTGCGGGTGAGCGCGCGGTCGATCGTACCTTGCGTCGTCAGGCCGCGTTCCAGCGCCTTGGGGAGCGCCGCATAGGCAGAGCCGCAGTTCAGATCCATGCCGGCATTGAGCGCGGCGGCGGAGCCGGCGGCGTTGTCGAGCGCATAGCGCTGATAATGGGCGATATTGCCGATCGCATCGCAGTCCGACACCACCAGCCCGTTCCAGCCCCAGTCGCGCCGCAGCCGCTGATTGAACAGCCAGTCGGCGGCGCAGACGGGGACGCCGTGGATGCCGTTATAGGCGCACATCACCGACTGCGCCTTCCCCTCGGTCAGCGCGCGGCGAAAGGCGGGGAGGTAGGTCGCCTCCATGTCATAGGGCGCGGTCTGCACGCTGAACGCGTCGCGGCCCGCCTCCGGCCCGCTATGCGCGACGAGGTGCTTGGGCGTGGCGATGACGCGGGGTTGCAGCGGGTCCGGCCCTTGCAGGCCACGCACATAGCCGACGGCGAGCGCGCCGGTCAGCACCGGGTCCTCGCCATAGGTTTCCATGCCGCGGCCCCAGCGCGGATCGCGGAAAATGTTGATGTTGGGCGACCAGATGGTCAGCCCCTCGTAGCGCCGCCGGTTCTTGTCCGGCAGCGCGTTGTATTTGGCGCGGGCCTCGGTCGACACGACGGTGCCGATCCGCTCCATCAGCGGCGCGTCCCAGGTCGCGGCGAGGCCGATCGCCTGCGGGAAGACGGTGGCGACCCCGTTGCGCGCGAGGCCGTGCAGCGCCTCGTTCCAATAGTCGTACGCCGGCAGGACATCGCCCTGCGCCGGGGCGGTGCTTTGCAGCTGCGCCGCCTTTTCCGCCGGGGTCATCGCCGCGATGGTCGCGGCGATCTGCGGATCGGGTTTCGACGCACCCGCCAGCAGCGCGAAAAGGATGCTCACTTGGCCGCTCCCAGCGTTTGCAGGCGCAGCGCCTTTTTCAGCGCGGCCGACGACGCCTTGCCCTCGATCGTCACCGTCGCGCTTTCGCCGGGCAACAGGTCGAGGAAATTGTCCGACGCCTGCACGTCGAGCGTGCCGAAGCCGATCCACAATGCGCGGGCGAGGCGGGTGGCGGTGACGGTCAGCGCCGGCTTGCCATCGACCGTCGACCAGCGCGTGACGAGGCCCGGATCGGGGAGGTTCATGTCCTTTTCGGGCAGTGCGGTGACCAGCGCGCGCGACACGACCGCGCCATCGGCCAACAGCTCGACCACCGCCACGCTGCGCTTCGGATCGGCACCCTTGAACAGGTCGGCATCGGCCATCGTCACGACCCTGGTCGCCGACAGCGCGGGCAGCTGGACGGCGGCTTCATGCGCCATCGTCACCTTGCCGTCGACATCCATCGTCCGCACCCGCCAGCGCGCCGTCACCGGCACCGTCCGATCGGAGATCAGCGAAATGTCGGTCATCCCGTTCGGCTTGCGTGCTGCCGACACCGCCAGCGGCGCGAAGAAGCGACGCGCGGCGAAGTGCAGCGCCTTCCACCGGCCATAATAGTCGATGCTCGACCATGACGCGCCGGGCCACACATCGTTCAGCTGCCAGTATAGCGTGCCGTTGGTCACCGGGCGGCAGGCGCGGTGGTGGAGCGCGCCGAGCTGGATGCCGTCGGCCTGCATCACCTGCGACAGGTACACGAAATCGGCGAAGTCGCGCGGCTCGCGGTAGCGCATGCGGATATAGTCGAGCAGCCGCTGTTGCCCGGCACCTTTCAGGAATTTCTGGTGCGCGGTCATGACGGGCGAGTCGACCGCATGGTCGGCTGGCTTCGCGAACTTCGCGATGGTCGCCATGTCGGGCATCGCCTGCAGCCCATATTCGGACATGAAGCGCGGGCAGCTGTCGAGATAGGCGGTGGCGGGCTTCTTGCCGCCCCACACGTCCCAGTAATGGCGGTCGCCATTGCCGTCCTGATCGGGCTTGCCCTCGTAATTGGCGCTGGGGCTGCCCGGCCAATAGGGCACGTCGGCATCGCGTCGTTCGGCGGCATCGCGCAGTACGCGATCGAACAGGATCGCCATGCCGACGCCGACGCGTTCCTGTTCATCGGCGCCGACGCGCTTCTTGAACGCGGTGCGGTCGCTCCACGTTTCCCAGCCCGACAGCACTTCGTTATTGCCCGACCACAGCACGATCGAGGGATGCGCCTGCACCCGGTCGACCTGTTCCTCGGCCTCGATCCGCACCGTCTCGCGATAGTCGGGGTCGTACGGCGTGACCGCGCCGCCGAACATGAAGTCGGACCAGATCATCAGCCCCAGCCGGTCGGCGGTGTCGAAGAAGCTGTCGGGCAGATACATGCCGCCGCCCCAGATGCGCAGCATGTTCATGTTCGCGCGCTGAGCGTCGCCCATGATCTTCGCCATGTACGCGTCGGTGACGCGCGGGCCGAAGCTGTCGAACGGGATCAGGTTCGCGCCCTTGGCGAAGACGGGGATGCCGTTGATCTTAAAGAGGAAGCCGCGGCCGATCGCGTCCTTCTCCCGGACCAGTTCGACGGTGCGGATGCCGGTCGAGCGCTGCTGCGTATCGACCAGTTCCCCGTCGAGCCGGGTTTCGGTGGCGACGGTGTAGAGCGGCTGCGCGCCATAGCCGGCGGGATACCAGAGTTTCGGATTGGCGATGGCGACCGGCACGCTCACCCGGTTCTCGCCCGCCGTCACTGCCACGGTGCGGGTCGCGCGGACCTTGGAGCCATCCGGCGCGGTGACGATCGCGTCGACCTGCACCGTGGCGTCGCGATCGGCGATCAGCGTGACGTCGGCGGACAGGCGCGCCTCCGCCCCGGTCACCGCCTCCTGCTGGACCCGCAGCGTATCGATGCGGACATCGTCCCACGCATCGACCTTTACCGGGCCGTTGGGGCCGACATTGAGGATGCGGGGACCCCAGTCCCAGCCATAATGATATTTGGGCTTGCGGATATAGGGTGAGGTCTGCCGCCCTTCCGGCTCGTCACCCGCCGTCGAATCATATTCGCCGGGCAGCGGGTTCTCGATTTTCGCGACCATCGGCTTCAGAACGCCCAGCGGCGATTTGAAGGCGATGCGGATTTCGTTCGCGCCAGCTTTCAGCAGCGGCTTGGCATCCGCCCGCCAGCGGCGATGGGCGTTGTCGGCGGCGAGCAGCCTGGTGCCGTTGACGAACACCTCGGCAAAGGTGTCGAGGCCGTCGAACACCAGATCGACATGCCCACGCGCCAGCAGCAGCGGCGAGGCGTTCAGCGTGCCCTTATATTCCCAGTCGCTGCGCCCGACCCACTGGATCGTCGCCTCGTTCAGGCCGATGAACGGATCGGGCGTGATCTTCGCTGCGATCAGATCGGTCTGGACATAGCCCGGTACTTTTGCAGGCAACCAGCGCGCGGCCTTGGGATGGTCCTTCCCCGCGGCATCGCCCGGCGCGAGGCGCACCTGCCACCCTTTGTCGAGCGTCACCGTCTCGCGCGGCGCCGCCCAGAGGGCAGCGGGGGCGGCGGCGAGCAGCAGGAACAGGGCAGGCTTCACTTGGCGTCTTCCAGTTGCAGCGTGTCGACGGTGTAGAACGGGTCGGATAGCGGGGAGGTGAACTGCAGGCACACGTCCGCATCGCCCGGCTGCTTCGCGAAGGTCCCGGTGAAGGTGAACCGGTTGGGCGCGGTGTCGGGGTTGGGCAGCGGGAAGGTCGCGGCGATGGTGCCGTCGCACCCGCCGGTCCGCATCACCAGCTCGCCATATTGCGTCACGGCATAATGTTCGCGCAGCGCCTTGTAATCATGCGCCAGGCCGTAATGGCGCGGCAGACGGGCGACCGTCACCTTGAACGCCTGCGCCACGTCGAGCGGCATCTTGGGCGCCTGGGTGCAGGTGTCGAAGATGTTGACGTTGTACGCCGGCGCATCCCCCGTCTGCCCCGACACCAAAGGTACGCGGAGACCCAGCGCGCCCTTGGGACACGCCACCACATCCGCCGTGCCGGTCGCGCGCAGCAGGGCCGGGCGCGTCGCGTCGAACATGCGGGGCGTGGCCAGCGCATGCCCATCCTTCGCAAAGGCGGCGGCGGTGATCGTCTGCCCCGGCTTCACCGCGATCGGCGCGACATAGACGCGCGAGCGGGCGGTCGGCTGGCTGCCGTCGAGCGTATAGCGGATCGTGCCCGCGCCGGTCTGGGTGCTCATCGTGAGCTTGGCAAGCTTCTGACGCAGCACATCGCCCTTCGTGCCCGAAAGCGCATAGGTGACGGCGAAGGCGCTGTCGGCTGCCGCGATCCCCTGCCGCTCGTACCGCAGCATCTGCGGCTGGAGGCGTTCGACGAACCCCTTCCAGTCGCGCTTCTCGCGCGGACTCCACGTGAATTCGGCGATGGCCGACAGGCGCGGGAAGGTGGCGTGTTCCTTCTGCTTGGGCGTAGCCAGATATTCGGACCAGCCATTGCCCTGCGCGCCCAGCACATGCGCCGCCGCCTCTGCCGTCACGCCGGGGCGGACCGGTTCATAGCCATAGACCATTTCGAGCGTCTGAAAGGTGATGCGCCCCGGCGGTTCGTCGCCGGCCGCGGATTGCAGGCTGTCGAGATAGAGATTGGGGGCCGGCGACATGACCACGTCATGCCCCTTGTTCGCGGCCTCCACCGCGCCCGCCTCGCCGCGCCACGACATGACCGTCGCGCTGGTCGGGACGTCGCCTTCGAGGATTTCATCCCAGCCGATCAGGCGGCGGTTCTTGCTCGCCAGATATTTGCCGAGTTCGGAGATCATCCAGCCCTGCATCTGGTTCTCGGTCTTGAGGCCCAGCGCCTTCATCTGCGCCTGCACTTGCGGAGAGCGCTGCCATTGGTCCTTCACCGCCTCGTCGCCGCCGACATGGATGAACTGGCTGGGGAAGATGTCGATCAGCTCGTCGAGCACGTTCTTGATGAAGGTCATGCTGCGCGGGGAGGGGGAGAAGAGCCACGGATTGACCCCCCAGTCATGGCCGACCGGCGGCCGGTCGCCGAGCACGCCGACCTCTTCCGGATAGGCCGCGACCGCCGCCTGGGCATGGCCGGGCATGTCGATCTCGGGAACGATGGTGATGCCGCGCTCCGCGGCATAGGCGACCAGCTTGCGCAGTTCGTCCTGCGTATAAAAGCCGCCGACCTTCGGCCCCGGCTGACCCCCGGCGACCGGCGGCTCGCGAAAACCGCCGATCTCGGTCAGCTTCGGGTATCGCTTGATCTCGACGCGCCATCCCTGATCGTCGGACAGGTGGATGTGCAGCGTGTTGAGCTTCTGCGCCGCCATGGTGTCGATCACCGGGTACAGCGTATCGATCGGCTGGAACGAACGGGTGACGTCGACCATCAGCCCGCGCCAGCGGAAGCGCGGGGCGTCGTCGATGGTGGTCGCGGCGACGCGGACCGGCTTACCGAACGCGGTGTCGGGGCTGAGCAGCTGAGCCAGCGTCATCGCGCCCCAGATCATGCCACGGTCGCTGCCGGCGGCGATGGTGATCGCACCGGGCGTCACGGTCAGGCGATAGGCTTCGTCACCGGCAATGGTGGCGTCGCGGACGAAGCGGATCTTGCCCGTATCGCCGGTCGCCAATGTCAGGCCACGGTCGACCTTCACCCGGTCGGCGAGCAGGCGCGCGGCGGTCGCGGCGCCCTTGTCGGCGGCGGGGACGACGATGCCGGCGCCGCTCGTGATGGTGATCGTGCCCTTGGCCGGGGTCATCTGTGCGGGCAGGGGGAGGAGGGGGGCGGTCTGCGCATGGACCGGAGCGATGGTCGCGGTGGTTGCGGCAAGCGCCGCCCGGATAAGATGCTTCACGCGATACTCCCCTTGTGCGACCGGCCGATTCGACCGTGTCGAAAACTCTAGCGGCCCGAACGACGAAAGGCCCCGGCAAAGCCGGGGCCTTCATGCGAAACGGGGGGTGCGGGCCGCACCCCCCGGATCACCGGCCCCGTTACAGGCGGAAGGCCACGCTGGCGGCGAAGGTACGGCCGTTCTTGTAGAAGGCGGTCGGACGATCGCGGGTCGCGTTATACTGGTAATAGGTCTCGTCCAGCAGGTTCTGCGCGTTGACCGTCAGCGTGATCTTCGGCGTCACGTTGACCGACGCCGACAGGTCGAGCTGGCTGTACGGCGCGACCATTTCGCGCGAGTTCAGACGGCCGATCGTGCGGAAATAGCTCGAACGGTAGTTGTAGCTCAGCCGGGTCTGGAAGATGCCGCTTTCGAAATACGGGATCACGTTGACGGTGTGCTTCGACAGATAGGGCAGGTTCAGTTCCGCACCGGTCGTGTCGACCGACGAGGTCGAGCTTTCCTGATACGAATAGTTCGCCTGCAACCCGAAGCCGCCCCAGATTTCGCTCTGGGCCGAAATCAGCGCACCGTTCACCGTCGCCTTGCCGCCGTTGATCGGCTGGTTGACGTTATAGGTCGTCAGCCGGTTCTGCAGCGAGTTGAAGAACACCTGATTGGTGCGGGTGTTGATGATGTAGTTGCTGATTTCGCGACGGAACAGTTCGCCGGCGACCAGCGACCCGGCGCGCGGATACCATTCGGCGGTCAGTTCGTAGTTGATCGATTCATAGGGCTTGAGGTTCGGGTTGCCGCCGCCGCCATCGAGCGTGATGTCGTTGAGCGAGGTCGCCGCCGCCAGATCCTGATAGCGCGGACGCGAGATCACCTTGGCCACCGCGCCGCGCACGATGAACTGCGGCGAGAAGGAATAGGCGACGTTCACGCTCGGCAGGAACTTCAGATAATCCGTCGCGGTGGTGGTCGGCACCGGCTGCGGATTGACGGTGTTGCTCAGCGTCGTCGCATAGTTCGACACGTCCTGCGTGTAGACGAGGCGACCGCCAATATTGCCGCGCCAGCCACCCTGGTCGAAATTCGCCTGGATGTACGATGCCGCGACGGTTTCCTTGACCTTGGTCGATGCGCCGATCTTGTTGACCAGCGGGCTGCTGATCGCACCCGCCAGAATGTCGATCACCGCCTGTTCGGACAGGTTCAGATACTTGGTCGCATTGCCGTTGCCGCCGCTGCCCGAGAAGGTGCCGTCGGGGGTCGAGCTTGTATCAACGCCGAGCTGCGAACCGAGGCGCGAACTGGTGAGGTAGGTGTTGATGCCGCGGGCATCGACGCGGTTGACGTGTTCGGTGAAACGGCTGCCCAGCAGGATTTCGGTGAACGGGCCGAACGCGACCGGGATCGTCGCGTCATAGCCGGCATAGGCGTCACGGTCGGTCGTCACGCTATAGTCGAGACCGCCGATCTGTGCGGCGACCAGCTGCTGGCCATTGGCACCCAGCACCGGGCGCCCTTCGATCTGGGCCGGGTTGTTGTTCGGGTTGGTGAAATAATTGGCGGGGTTGGTCAGGTCGCCGACGAAGTTCACTTCGGCCGATTCCGGGGTGAAGGAATAGCTGAACGGCAGCTTGGTCTGCACGTTGAACAGATATTCGGGATTGCGGCCGCCGGTGGCACGCGACCAGCCGCCGACCAGCGCGACCTTCGCGCCGCTGTCGCTTTCCCAGTCGACGAACAGGTTGATGTTGTCGGTCTTGAGCGAGGTGCGGCGCACCAGCGTGTCGAGCTGTGCGCTCTGGTTCGGCGCGGCACCGAAGCTGGCGGCGGTGACGACGCCGTTGGCGACCGTTGCCGACTGCAGCACGCTGCCGGTCCAGGCCACGGGAATCGTGTACATCGACTGGCTGTAGTTGTTGTACTGGCCATCGATGTGCAGGCCGTTGAGCGAGAAGGTCAGGTTCTCGGTCGGACGGAACTGCACCGTGCCCGACACGCTGGCGCGTTCGCGGGTCTGCTGGAAATAGGCGTAGTTGATGCCGAACGGCGCGACCGCGTTGATCAGGTCGTTCTTGCTGCCGCCCGAGATCGTCGCGTTCGGGTTCAGCAGGATGCCCTGGCCCGAAGCATCGCGACGGACGCTGCCGTCGTCGTTCTTCTGGAAGAAGTCGGCACCGCTCTGATAGCCGAAGAATTCGACGCCGGCGCGGGTAAGGTTCTGCTTGTCATAGGTGCCGGCGATCAGGAAGCCGAAGGTCTCGGCCGCGTTCTTCCAGCTGTACAGGCCCGATCCGCGGATATTCCCCTTGTCGGCGCGGTCGTTGTACGAATAACCGCCCGATGCGAAGACCGAGTTGGCGGCGAGGTCGAGCGGACGGCGGGTGCGCACGATCACGGTGCCGCCTAGGCTGCCTTCCTCGATGCGCGGTTCCGGCGACTTGTACACTTCCAGCCGGTCGACCAGTTCGGGGGCGAGCAGCGAATAGTTGAAGGTACGGCTCGACGGGTCGTTGTCGTTGCCGCCCCAATCGGCCGAGGCGAGGGCATGGCCGTCGAGCAGCATGCGGTTCAGCGCCGGATCGGTGCCGAGGATCGCGACCTTTTCGCCTTCGCCGAAACGACGGTCGATCGACACGCCGGGGATGTGCGACAGCGATTCGGCGACGTTGCGGTCGGGGAACTTGCCGATGTCTTCCGCCGAGATGACGTCGACGACCGCGTTCGCCTGCTTCTTCACGTTGATCGCGTTACGCAGCGACCCGCGAATGCCGGTGACGACGATGTCGTCGCCCCCCTCGGCCTCGGTCGATGCCGGCGGCGTGGTGGTCGGCGCGTCCTGCGCGAAGGCCGGCGTCGCCAGTGCGACCAGCGCCGTCGAGGCTAGATATGCGAAACGCGAAAAAGCCATGGTCCCCTACCCTTAATCTTCGGGCGCGAAATGCGCCTTCCCCATTGGCCGCGACGGGCAATGACGACGTGCGTCATGCATTGGACCTATATTGGTTCCATGCAGGCTCGTTTTGGTCGAGTGCAATGTGACCAATCGCAATCATAAAATCTACATAAAAATGAAAACATTCTGCACTGGTGGAAAAATGGGCATATCCGGCGAGCGTATTGATGCGAGATCGCCGCCTACAGGTCACTAACCGCAATTTTATTACAATAGGCGAGTGCAGGTTGGCTGTCGGGTGCTAGTTGCCGCCAGCGAAAAAACGCCAGTACGATCAGCCCAATTGCATCATTGATACCGTAACCATCGTGCCGAACGGGTCGTTTTGCGCGCGAGAATCGGCATTGATTAATACCAAAAACATACCTATCAACGCGACGTGCCTGCGTTGCCCGCCCCCTTGTCCGACCGTTCGGTCCCGTCGTTTACCGACGGCGCGCGCTTTTCCGAGCGGGTCGGGCAGCTGCGCGGCGATGCCCATGCGCCGCTGTATGTCCAGCTCCAGCAGCTGGTCCGGTCCGCGATCGAGCGGCGCATCCTGCTGCAGGACGACGCCATCCCGCCGGAGCGCGATCTGGCGGTCGAATATGCCGTGTCGCGGATCACCGTGCGCAAGGCGATCGAGGGGCTGGCGAACGAGGGGCTGGTCGTGCGCCGACGTGGGGCGGGGACCTTCGTCGCGGCGCGGGTCGACAAGAGCTTTTCGAAACTGTCGTCCTTTTCGGAGGACATGGTGGCGCGCGGCCGGGTGCCGAGCAGCGCATGGGTGTCGAAATCGGCCGGGCTGGTGACGCCCGAGGAATCGATGTCGCTCGGTCTGTCGCCCGGCACGCCGGTCTATCGGTTCCAGCGGATGCGCTTTGCCGACGACGTACCGATGGCGGTCGAATATTCGGCGATCGCCGGGCATTGCCTGCCGGGTGTCGATGCGGTCGGCGACTCGCTCTATGCCGCGCTGGAGGTGACCGGGTGTCGGCCGGTGCGCGCGCTCCAGCGGCTGCGCGCCATGGCCTTTCCCGCCGAACAGGCGAAGCGGCTGGGCGTCGAGGTCGGCCATGCCGGGCTGTTCATCGAACGGCGCGGCTTCCTGGCCGATGGCGACACGGTCGAATTCACCCAATCCTATTATCGTGGCGACGCTTACGACGTCGTCGCCGAACTGAACGCAAGCTGATCCGGTACTGGCCGGTCCCAAGAGGGGGTTCATGACGTCGATAGCCGAAGCCGGGCAGAAGCCGGTCCCAGCCGAGCACACCGCGATGCACCGCGAGGCGGGGGAGGGCGCCGCATCGGTCGCGCGCTTCCTGTCGCGCAACGCGGCCACGCTGGCTGCTCTCGGGCAATCGCTGCGCGCCGATCCGCCGGCGTTGGTCGTGACCTGCGCGCGCGGGTCGTCGGACCATGCCGCGACCTATGGCAAATATCTGGTCGAGACCTTGTGCGGCGTGCCGGTCGCCAGCGCCGCGCCGTCGGTCGCGTCGGTCTATGCGACACGGATGGAGCGGATGAACGCGCTGGTGATCGCGGTGTCGCAGTCGGGCCGCAGCCCGGACCTGCTGCGCACCGTCGAAAGCTACAAAGCGGCCGGCGCGCGGGTCGTCGCGCTGGTCAACGTCGAGGATTCGCCGCTCGCTGCCCTTGCCGATACCGTGCTGCCGCTGTCGGCCGGTGCGGAAACCTCGGTCGCGGCGACTAAGTCGTTCATCGCCTCGCTCGCCGGTCTTGCCGCCATCGCCGCGCATTGGAGCGAGGATGCCGGGTTGCTGACCGCGCTGGAGGGCCTGCCGACGCAGCTGGAGCAGGCGTTCGACCTCGACTGGAGCGCGGTCGCCGATACGCTGGTGGAGGCGCGCAACCTGTTCGTGATCGGACGCGGCTACAGCTTCGGCGTGGCGCAGGAAGCGGCGCTCAAGATGAAGGAAACCTCGGCGCTCCACGCCGAGGCGTTCAGCAGCGCCGAGGTCCGGCACGGACCGATGGCGATCATCAATGACGGATTTCCGTTGCTCGGCTTCGCAACCTCCGACGATGCCGGCGACGACGTTCGCGCGGCGGCGGCGGAGTTCGCCGGGCGCGGCGCGGCGGTGCATCTGGCCGATGCGGCGAGCGATGACAGCCACCCGCCCACGATCCGCAGCCATCCGGCGATCGAACCGATCCTGATGATCCAGAGCTTCTATCGCATGGTCAATACGGTGTCGCTGCGGCGTGGGCTGAACCCCGACCAGCCGCCGCACCTGCGCAAGGTCACGGAAACCCGATGAGCAGTTTCGTCTTCCGCGGCGGCCGCGTGCTTGCCGATCATTGCACGCAGGACAGCTGCGCGTTCCGGGTCGAGAACGGCGTCATCGCCGATTTCCATGCCAGGGACGACGCGGCGGTCATCGACCTCGACGGCGGCTGGCTGGTGCCGGGCTATGTCGATACGCAGGTCAATGGCGGCGGGGGGATGTTGTTCAACGACCATCCGACCGTCGAGGCCATCCGGGCGATCGGCGCGGCGCATGCGCAGTACGGGACGACCGCGTTCCTGCCGACGCTTATCAGCGACTCGCTGGACATCGTCGCTGCCGGACTCGACGCGGTCGATGCCGCGATCGTACAGGGCGTGCCGGGCGTGGTCGGCATCCATGTCGAGGGGCCGTTTCTGAATCCGGCGCGCAAGGGCATTCACGACGCCAGGCATTTCCGCGCGCTCGACGATGCGGCGATCGACCTGCTGACGCGCCCGCGCAAGGGCGTGGTAATGGTCACGCTCGCGCCCGAACGCAACGACGTCGCGGCGATCGAGCGGCTGGTCGCCGCCGGCGTGATCGTCAGCATCGGCCATAGCGACGCGACCTATGAACAGGCGCGCGCGGCGATCGACGCGGGCGCGCGCGGCGTCACCCATCTCTACAACGCCATGTCGCCGCTGAAGCATCGCGATCCGGGTGTGGTCGGTGCGGTGCTGGAGGACAGCCAAGTCTATGCCGGGCTGATCGTCGATGGCGCGCATCTGCATCCCGCGGCGATCCGCGTGGCACTGGCTGCGCGGCCGATCGACCGGTTCATGCTGGTGACCGACGCGATGCCGACGGTCGGCGCGGCGAGCAAGACCTTCGTCCTCAACGGCCAGCCGATCCATGTCGAGAATGGCGTGTGCGTCGATGCCAACGGCACGCTCGCCGGTTGCGATCTCGACATGGCGACGGCGGTCCGGAACACGGTTGAGCTGGGCGTTGCGTTCGAGGATGCGGTGGCGATGGCATCGGCCAACCCGGCCGCCTTCCTGCGGCTGTCGCACCGCATCGGCAGCATCGATGTCGGGCATAGCGCCGACTTCGTGTGGCTCGCCGCCGACCTGAGCGTGCGCGGCACATGGATTGCGGGCAACCGCATCGTCTGATGATCCGGCCCGGCCGGCGCAGCAGGCGCGGGCGGGCCTTTGACCCAAAGGGGGCATTGATGACCGCCATCCAGCTCAGCGCGCCGCTTCACGGTTGGGCGGCCGCGCTCGACGAGGTGCCCGATGCGGTGTTCGCCGGGCGCATGCTGGGCGACGGCGCGGCGATCGATCCGCTCGGCACGACGCTGCACGCCCCCTGCGACGGCGAGGTACTCACCCTCCACGCCGGTGGCCATGCCATCACCCTGCGCGGCGAGGGCGGGGTCGAACTGCTGATGCATATCGGCATCGACACGGTGCAGCTGGGCGGCAGCGGATTTACCGCCAGGGTCGCGATCGGCGACAAGGTGACGCGCGGACAGCCGCTGATCGAGTTCGATATCGATGCGCTGGTACAGGCCGCACCGTCGCTGATGACGCCGGTCATCGTCACCAATGGCGCGAATTTTCGCATTACGGACCGGTCGGGCGGACGGGTGGTCGCGGTCGGCGATGCGCTGCTGACGCTGGAGCCGCTGGGCGGGGTCGCTACCGAGCCGCAGGCGGGGGCGACCGGCGAACGCGTCGTCGCCGATGTCCGCGTGCCGATGGCGCATGGCATCCATGCCCGCCCGGCGGCCCGCATCGGCGAGGTCGCGCGCGGCTTCACCGCGACCTGCTGGCTGGCGAAGAACGGCGTGGAGGCCAAGACCTCGGGCGCGGTCGGGCTGCTCGGCCTCGGCATCGGCTGCGGCGATACGATCAGCGTCATCGCCAGCGGCCCGGACGCGGCGCAGGCGGTCACCGCGCTGGTCGGCCTGATCGAAGGCGGCATGGGCGAGGGCGTCGGCGAAGCGCCGGCCGCGCCGATCGCCGCGCCACCGACCGCCCAGCCGATCGAACTGCCCGAGGGGCAACTGGCCGGCACGCTCGCCGCACCGGGTTTCGCCATCGGCACCGCGCGCTGGCTGCGCGTCGCCGACATCCCCGTGCCCGTCGACGGGCAGGGGGCGGGCGTCGAAGCCGCGCGGCTCAACAGCGCGCTGGCGACGGTGCGCGACCGGCTGTCGGCGCAGGACGGCGGCGGTGCGGGCGCGGCGATCCGGGCTGCGCATATCGCCTTTCTCGACGATCCCGAATTGCGCGAGGCGGCCGACCGCGACGTGGCCGCCGGGCGCGACGCCGGCCGTGCGTGGCGCCAGGCGACGCGCGCGCAGGCCGATACGCTGCGCAGGCTGGGCGATGCGCGGCTGGCCGAGCGTGCCGACGATCTGCTCGACCTCGAACGGCAGGTGCTGCGCGAACTGACCGGCGCGGCGGACGATGCGCTGGCGTTCGCGCCCGGCACCATCCTGCTCGCCGACGACCTGTTGCCGTCGCAGGTGATGGCGCTCGACCCGGCCTGCGTCGTCGGCCTGGCGGTCGAGCGCGGCGGCCCGACCTCGCACGTCGCGATCCTCGCGGCGACGATGGGCCTGCCGGCATTGGTCGCGGTCGGCGCATCGCTGAACGAAGTGGCGGACGGGACGACGCTGATCCTCGACGCCGACAATGGCGTCCTGCATGTCGCACCCGATGATGCGACGCTGGCGGACGGACGCACGCGGATGGAACGCCGCGCCGCCGATCGCGCGGCGGCGCTGGCACAGGCGGCGGAGAATTGCGTCACCGCCGATGGCGTCCGGATCGAAGCCTTTGCCAATCTGGGATCGGTCGAGGACGCGGTTACCGCGATGGCGAACGGGGCGGAAGGATCGGGGCTGCTGCGCACCGAATTCCTGTTCCTCGACCGCGACACCGCGCCCGACGTCGCCGAACAGGCCAAGCTCTATGGCGACATCGCCGCGACGCTGGAGGGGCGGCCGCTGATCGTACGGCTGCTCGATGTCGGCGGGGACAAGCCGGCATCCTATCTGCCGATCGCGCCGGAGGAGAATCCGGCGCTGGGCCTGCGCGGCATCCGCGTCGCGCTGGCGATACCGGAGATATTGGAGGCGCAGTTGCGCGCCATCCTGTCGGTCCGGCCGGTCGGGCAATGCCGCATCATGGTGCCGATGGTCGCCAGCGTCGATGAGATCGTGGCGGTCCGTGCGGTGGTCGAACGGCTGCGGGCGGAAATGAACATCGCCGAGCGGATCGAGGTCGGCATCATGGTCGAAACCCCGGCGGCGGCGGTGACGTCGGCGACGCTGGCGGCGCATGCCGATTTCCTGTCGGTCGGCACCAACGACCTGACCCAATATGCGCTGGCGATGGATCGCGGTAACCCTGCGGTTGCGGGCGGCGTCGACGGGCTGCACCCGGCGGTGCTGCAACTGATCGCGCACACGACTGAGGGCGCAAGGCGGCATAACCGCTGGGTCGGCGTCTGTGGCGGTCTTGCTTCCGATCGGCTGGCGGTGCCGTTGCTGATCGGTCTCGGCGTCACCGAATTGTCGGCCAGCCCACGCTTCGTCCCCGAATTGAAGGCGCTGGTCCGCCGGCTCGATACCCATGCCTGCCACCTGCTCGCCATCCGCGCGCTGGCGGCGGCATCGCCGCGCGAGGTCCGCGCCATGGCCCGCGAATTTCTCCAGGAGCTTGCCGCATGAGGTCCGTCGTCGAAATGCTGCAGCCGATCGGCCGCGCGCTGATGCTGCCGATCGCGGTCCTGCCGGTGGCGGGGCTGCTGCTTCGGCTGGGCCAGCCCGACCTGCTCGACATCGGTCTGCTCGCGGCGGCGGGCGATGCGCTGTTCAACAATCTGGGGCTGTTGTTCGCGATCGGCGTCGCGTGCGGCATCGCGCGCGACGGCAATGGCGCGGCGTGCCTTGCGGGCGTCGTCTGCTACCTCGTCGTCAAGAATGGCGGGCCGGTGTTCCTGACCGTGCCTGCCGATGTCACGACAGGGTTCAACGAAGCGACCGCCGCCACGCTGTCGACGGCGTGGAAGGTGAAGGCCTTCGCCAAGCTCGACGTGCCGATCGGCATCGTCTCCGGCCTGATCGGCGGCGCGTTCTATAACCGGTTCGCGACGATCAAGGTACCGGAATATCTCGCCTTTTTCGGTGGGCGGCGCTTCGTGCCGATCGTCAGCGGGCTGGCCGGGATCGCCATCGCCGTCGTGGTGGGGCTGAGCTTTTCGGGCATCAGCGCCGCGCTCGACCTGACCAGTCGCGGACTGGTGGCGTCGGGCAGCATCGGGTTGTTCGGGTTCGGCCTGCTCAACCGGCTGCTGCTGGTGACGGGGCTGCACCATATCCTCAACAACGTCGCATGGTTCGTGCTCGGAGATTTCAACGGCACCACCGGCGACCTGCGGCGTTTCTTTGCCGGCGACCCGAATGCCGGCGCGTTCATGGCGGGGTATTTCCCGATCATGATGTTCGGCCTGCCCGCCGCGTGCCTCGCCATGTACCGCTCGGCACTGCCCGACCGGAAGAAAGCGGTGGGCGGCATGCTGCTCAGCCTCGCCCTGACCAGTTTTTTGACGGGCGTGACCGAGCCGATCGAGTTTTCGTTCATGTTCCTCGCCCCCGTGCTCTACGCGATCCATGCGGTGCTGACCGGCGTGTCGATGGCGGTGATGGATGCGCTGGGTGTGCGGCTGGGCTTCGGCTTTTCGGCCGGGCTGTTCGACTATGTACTGAACTATGGGAAGGCGACGCAGCCGTTGCTGCTGCTGCCGATCGGGGCGGTCTATTTCGCGGTCTATTATGGCGTGTTCCGCTTCTTCATCCTGCGGTTCGACCTGAAGACGCCGGGTCGCGATGCCAGCGTTGCGCCGATGGGCGGCGTGCCGGCGGAAGCGGGCGAGCGCGGGCGGGCGTTCCTTGCGGCACTGGGCGGCAGCGCGAACCTCGCCAGCATCGGGGCGTGCACCACGCGGCTGCGGCTGGTCGTCGGAGATCAGGCGCTGGTCGACGAAGCCGCGCTCAAGGCGTTGGGTGCGATGGGCGTGATCCGTCCATCGGAGCGTGCGGTGCAGGTGATCGTCGGCCCGATCGCCGATCAGGTTGCGGAGGAGATCCGTGCAGCAGGCGCCGGCGCACCGATGGCGCCGGCCGCGTCGAGTTCGACCGAACCGGCCGGCAATCCGGCCGACCTGTCGCCGGCATTGGTGGCGGCGCTGGGCGGGGCGGGGGCGATCGTGCAGGCGCGGATGCTCGCCGGGCGAGTGCGTATCGAACTGCGCGAGCCACGCACGATCGACGCAGCAACCCTGCCGGGCGTGCGGGGTGTCGCGCAGGTCGCGCCGACGACGCTGCACCTGCTGGTTTGAGAACGTTCTCGGTGTGTTGCGGAAACAGCACACCGAAATAGCAATACGATTAGCATGGATGAAAAGCGGTTTCATCCGATATTGACGGCGATACTCGCTGGCGGAAAACTGTCTCACAGGTGAAATAATCGCGCCTTGTGACGCGGCACCGACAGGGGGAGTTTTATGAAGCCGATCACCAAGCTGCTGGCGACGTCTTGCCTCGCGACCGTGCTGGCCGGGACCGCGCACGCCCAGGTCGTGCCGGTCGAGGCACTGCCGGATACCAACACCGCGTCGACGACCGATGAGGATGCCGACAAGGCGATCGTCGTCACCGGCACGCGCATCGTCCGCCCCAACAATAAATCGGCCGCGCCGATCGCGACCGTCACGTCGCAGGAAATCCAGGCGCAGGGTGCGACCACGATCGAGGAGGTGCTGAACCGCCTGCCGCAGGTCGCGCCCAACGCCGAACAGAATTACGCGGAATCGAGCGGTCGCCAGCGGATCAAGCTGCGCAGCCTCGGCTTCGAACGCACGCTGACGCTGGTCGACGGTCTCCGCCTCGGCATCCAGAACGGCATGGACGTCGGCATCATCCCGGCCTCGCTGGTCGAACGGATCGACGTGCTGAGCGGCGGTGCGTCGTCGGTCTATGGTTCGGACGCGGTGTCGGGCGTGGTGAACTTCATCCTGAAGAAGAATTTCGACGGCGTCGAGTTGAACGGCAATTACAGCTTCTACAACCACCAGAACCGCGAAAACGCGGTGACCGACGCGGCGCGCCGTGCCTTCTTCCAGACGCCGCTCGGCATGACGAACGACGGCGCCCGGATGGACGTCACGATGACGGCGGGCAAGTCGTTCTTCGACAACCGCGTCAACCTGACCGGCTTCTTCAGCTATCGCCAGTCGGACCTGCTGCCGCAGGGCGCACGGTCATGGTCGGCGTGCGAAGTGACCCAGCCGACCAAGGACTCGGCGCTCACCTGCACGCGCAGCCAGTACACGCAGGTCGGCACGATCATTCCGGGCAGCGGGGCGAATGCCGGGCGGGTGTTGGTGAATGATCCTAACGGGTCGGGGAATCTAATTCCCTGGGGATCGGTCGCCGGGGCTGCCGCCAATCCGTTCGACGAGTTCGCCGCGCAGCGCGAATTCAACCGCATCAATGCCGGCGGCTTCCTGACGGTCGACCTGTCGGAAGCGGCCGAAATCTATTCGACCTTCCTCGCCTATCGCGACCGGTCGCAGAACCCGACGCCGCTGCGCGTCTATCCCTCGGGCGTCTATGGCGCGACGCCGTATCAGGTGAACTGCAACAACCCGTTCCTGTCGGCGTCGCAGGGACAGACCCTGTGCGGCGGTGCGGCTGGCACCAACACGCTGGTGCCGTTCAACGTGCTGTATCGCTTCGACGGGCTGCCCCCGGCGTACAACAAGTTCGAAAATCTGGGCTACCGCGTCACCGGCGGTATTCGCGGCAAGGTGCTGAAGGCGTGGAATTACGACATTGCCGGCGTCTATTCCGCCAACCGATCGACCGACAGCTATCCGCCGTTCCCCAACGAGGAGCGCCTGCGCCAGTCGCTGATCGTCGATAATGTGGGCGGCGTGCCGACCTGCCGGACCGGTGGCGCCGCCTGCGTGCCGTTCAACCCGTTCCGGCCGTACAACAACGCCGCTGCCTTCGTCGATTCGGTCTATGAAAGCGTCGACGGCCGCCAGATCAGCAAGCCCAGCATGTGGCAGGTGCTCGGCACGGTGTCGGGCGACCTTGGCGAATATGGCATCAAGTCGCCGTTCGCCGATCAAGGCGTCGCGATCGCGGCGGGCGTGGAATTCCGCGCCGAACGCTTCATCTCGACCGCCGACGCACAGTTCCGCCTGACCAATGGCGGCACCGACGCGCGCTTCACCCAGAATGTCGTCGAAGGAAACGTCGAAGCGCAGCTGCCGCTGGTGGAGGACCAGAGCTGGACCCAGCTGCTGCAGCTCAACCTCGGCTATCGCAAGTCGAAATATAACCGGCTCGACGGGGCGTTCGACACGTGGAAGGTCGAGGGCCTGTGGGCGCCGATCGACGACGTCACCTTCCGCGGATCGATCAACAAGGCGCAGGCCGCGCCGTCGCTGATCCAGGCGGTGCAGGCGAGTAACATCAACTATGTGACCGTCGGATCGCGCAACGACCCGTGCGCCACCACGCCCGATCCGCAGAATCCGGGCCGCTTCCTCGCCCCGACCGCGAGCATCGAAGCATGCCGTGCGACCGGCCTGCCCGACAATCTGTACGGCAGCCAGACGCTGAACTGCCCGGACGCGCTGTGCACGATCCGCAACGGCGGCTTCAACCTGACGCCGGAAACCGCCTACACCAAGACGTTCGGCGTCGTGCTGCGTCCGCGCTTCCTGCCGGGGCTGACCGTGTCGATCGACCGCTTCCTGATCGATCTGGACGATTCGATCAGCTATTTCAGCGCGGGCGATTTCGTGAACGGCTGCGTGCAGACGCAGAACCCCTATTACTGCCGCGGCATCGTTCGCAATCCGGGCAGCTACACGCTGTTCAGCCCGGCGGCGAGCAATCCGACGACCGGGTTCATCATCCAGGGCACCAGCAACGGGTATAAGAGCGATTCGCACGGCTGGGATTTCCAGGGCCAATATGCGCTGAACCTCGATACGGCCGGGCGGCTCGACCTGAGCTTCAACGGGACGCTGATGACGTCGATCGGCGGACAGGAATCGCCGACCGTCACCGCGCGCCAGTGCGTCGGCTATTATGGCCCGTTCTGCGGCGAAGGCTTCCCGAAATGGGTGCATGGGCTGCGCACGACCTGGTCGACGCAGGACAATGTCGTGAACATCTCGCTCAACTGGCGCCATCAGGAGCCGATGACGATCACGTTCAACGCGGCGGCCGATACCGGCATTCCGTACGGCGCGGCCAACCGGCGTTCGACCTATAACCGGATCGATGCGTACGACTATTTCGATCTGGCGACGACGTTCAACGTCGCCAAGCGGTTCGTCCTGCGCCTTGCGGTCAACAACCTGTTCGACCGCGATCCGCCGCTGATCCCGAACTCGCGTTCGGAACTGGGTCTGCTGCGCAACAACACCGTGTTCCGCTACGACCTGCTGGGTCGTCAGATCGTGGCCGGCGCGACCGTCCGCTTCTGATCCGGACGTCACGGTAAGAGAAAAGGCCCGCTCCCGTAATGGGGGCGGGCCTTTTCGCGTCAACCTTTTCGCAGGCTCGCCGATTTGAGCACGGTGCTGCGCCCGTCGTCGCCGGTGACGGCATAGGTGAAGCCGGGCAGGATCGCGAAGGCGCCGACCTGTCCGCTCCGGTCCATCGCGAGGAAGCCGACCTGCACCCCGTCGAGCGCAGGCCCACGCAGCCTCGCGATATGCTCGACCGCCTCGCGACAGGCGTTCAGCGGCGTCATCCCCGCGCGCAGCGAGGAGACGACGCGGGCGGTGCCGGCGATGCGGGTCACCTCCTCACCCAGGCCGGTGGCGGTGGCCGCGCCGACGCCCGCTTCGACGAACAGGCCGCTGCCGACCTGCGGCGAGTCACCCACGCGGCCGTGCAGCTTGAACGCCATGCCCGACGTCGTGCACGCGCCGGCCAGTTCGCCGTTCGGCGCGCGGGCGATCATGCCGATCGTATCATGGTCGAGCGGCCCGCCCAGCGGCGCGCGGGCATTCTCGCTATTGGCGACCGGCTTGTATTTCGACGTTTTCAGCCATTTGCGCCATTCGGCCTCCGCCGCCGGCGTCAGCAGCTGTTCGGCGGTGAAGCCGTTGGCCAGCGCGAATTGCCGCGCGCCGTCACCGACGAGGAAGGTGTGCGGCGTGCGTTCCATCACCGCGCGCGCGACCGAAATGGGATGGGCGATGTCCTCCATCGCCGCCACCGCGCCGACATGGCCCTTGTCGTCCATGATGACCGCATCCAGCGTCACCCGCCCGTCGCGGTCGGGATAGCCGCCCTTGCCGACCGAATGGTTGGTCAGGTCGGCTTCGGGCACCTTGGCGCCTGCCTCCAGCGCATCGATCAGGCTGCCGCCGCTCCGGAAGCGCGCGACGGCGGCGTCGTTGGCGGCGGCGCCGAAGTCCCAGGTGGAGGCCACGCGAAGGGTCGACGTGGCACGGGGTTGGGCGGGCAAGGTGGCCGATCCGGTCGCGGCGGCAAGGCCGGCGAGAGCGGTGCGGCGGGAGATGGTCGGCATGATCGGCCCCGTTTTTACTGGTGATGCGCGGTTGTGCGCAGTCGTCGGGGGCGGGGCAAGCCTATAGCGCGATTTCGCGCAGCACCGCGTCGAGCACCGGGATACCGGCCGGGGTCAGCGCCAGCCGGTCGCCGTCGCGCACCAGCAATCCCTGTCGCGCGAGCAACGACACCGCGTCCGGACGCACGACCGCATCGATCGGCCGCTCCCCCAGCCGCGCGATCCGGGCGAGATCGACGCCCTCACGCATCCGCAGACCCATCACCAGCGCCTCCGTCACCCGTTCGTCGGGGGTCAGCGCATCCTCGCGTTCGATGCCATGCCCGTTGCGGTCGACGGCGCCGATCCAGTTTTCCGGCTTCTTGCGGCGAACGGTCGCGAGTCCGGAACGGCGGCCATGCGCGCCGGGGCCGATCCCGGCATAGTCGCGATAGCGCCAATAGGTCAGGTTGTGGCGGCTCTCAGCCCCCGGCCGGGCGTGGTTCGACACTTCGTAGAGCGGCAGGCCGGCGGCGGCGGTCATCGCCTGCGTCGTTTCGAACAGGTCGGCGGACAGGTCGGCATCGGGCAGCGTCAGCTGTCCCTTGGCGGCCAATGTCGCGAAGCGGGTACCGGGTTCGATGGTCAGCTGGTAGAGCGAGAGATGTTCGGTCCCGAACGACAGCGCGCGGGCGAGTTCCGCCTCCCACGCGGGGAGCGACTGGCCGGGGCGGGCGTAGATCAGGTCGAAGCTGACCCGCGCGAAATGACGCTGCGCCACGTCCAGCGCCGCGAGCGCTTCGTCCACGCCATGCGCGCGTTCGAGGAAGGCGAGCGCGTCGTCGTGGAGCGCCTGTACCCCCAGCGACACCCGGTTGACGCCGGCGGCGGCGATGTCGGCGAAGCGGGCTGCCTCGACCGAGGACGGGTTCGCCTCCAGCGTGATCTCGATTTCGTCGGTCGGGGGCCAATGGCGACAGGCCGCCTCGATGATCGCGGCGACGGTCGCCGGCGGCATCAGCGAGGGCGTGCCGCCACCGAAGAAGATCGACGCCAGCCGGCGGCCGGGCAGGGTGGCGGCTTCATGCGCCAGATCCGCCAGCAGGGCGCGCGCCCATGCCGCCTGATCCACGCTGTCGCGGACATGGCTGTTGAAGTCGCAATAGGGACATTTCGACACGCAGAACGGCCAATGGACGTATAGAGCGAGAGGTTCTTGGTCGGGCTGCATCGCCGTCCCATATGGGCGCGATGCGAGCGATACAAATGCTGATGGCGGCGCTGGTGCTTGGCGCCTGTTCCGCCGGACCGGTCCCCGGTCCCGAACGGGTGGTCGAACCCCGCGCGTTCGAAGGCACCGCGCCACGCGGCACGGCGCAGTTGCGACAGGCGATGGAGGCGGGCCATCGCGCGGCGCGGGCGGAGGCGGGACTGGCGCCGCTCACCTGGGACCCGGCGCTGGCGCGGGATGCGCAGGCCTACGCCGATACGCTGGCCACGACCCGCCGGTTCGAACATTCGCCACAGCCGCGCGGGGTTCCCGAACAGGGCGAGAATCTGTGGACCGGCACGCGCGGCGCCTATCGCTATGGCGAGATGGTCGGGCATTGGGTTGCGGAGAAGCGCGACTATGTGCCGGGCATCCTGCCAACGGTGTCGCGCACCGGCCGGTTCGAGGATATCGGCCATTATACCCAGATCATGTGGCGCGCGACCCAGCGGTTCGGCTGTGCCGAGGCGAGCAGCGCGAGCGACGATTATATCGTCTGCCGCTATGTTCCCGCCGGCAATTATCCGGGGCAGCGCGCCTTCTGAGGACCGATCCATCGCCTTGGCAAAGGCGTCATCCCGGTGGAGGCCGGGGCCGATCGACATGTAATCACGGCAGGGCTTCTCCTCCCCGAAGAGGAGGGCCGGGGTCGGTCGGTAAGGGGCAGGCGGTCCGTTTCCTCGCAGGCCAACCCACCCCCCGACCCATCTCTTTCAGGTAGGGAGGATTTGGTTGATCTCGACAGGCCCCGCGCGAGGGTCCCGGACTTCGGGGGTGGATCGAAGTCTGATCCGCATCGGCGTCAGGGATTGTGGACGACCGCCAGCTTGTTGCCCACCGGGTCGCGAAGATAGGCGGCGTACCAGTTGGGGCCATAGTCCGGTCGCGGTCCCGGCGCGCCTTCGTCGCTGCCGCCCTGTGCCATCGCGGCGGCGTGGAAGGCGTGCACCTCCTCCCGCGAATCGACGAAGAAACCGGTCATCGCGCCATTGCCGGCCGTGGCCGGCTTACCGTCGAACGGCATGGCGGCCCAGAGCACGCAGCCCTCTCCGCTGCCGCCCTTCGAATAGCCGCGCCAGCCGGGAAAATCGGCATGACTGCGCCAGCCGATCGTCGCCAGCACCGCATCGTAAAAGGCGTGGGACACCGCCGGGTCGATCACGCCGACCGTCGCATATACCGTCATTATCCATCCTCCCGTTGTTATGCCGGCAGGATAGATTGGTTACGCGAACGTATCAAGAACGAACAGCGATCATCCGCGCGCGCCGACGATCATCTTCGCGGCGATGTGGCGGACCGCGTCGTCGTTCTTGTCGCCGCCCTGCGACGGGTCGCCGAGCTTGTCGAGGCTGGCATCGAGCGAGTCGAGCAGGCCCGGATGCTGTTGTTCGACATAGCGTATCGTCCAGAACAGGAGATGCTCGACCGCCATCTCGCGGTGGCGGGTTTCGGTGATCGCGTCGGGCATGGGATTTCCTTTCGGGCGTCCAATGCGTGGGGTTGGGCGGGCGTTCCCATCTCCAACAGCGTCATCCCAGCGGAGGCTGGGATCTCCCGGTTTCGGCGTCCCGCGCCAGCCAGGGGGAGGCCCCAGCCTGCGCTGGGGCGACGCCATGGTCGGAGGTGGTTCGCTCAGAACACCGCCTTCACGAGCTGCTCAAAGGCATCGGCGCGGTGGCTGATCGCGTGCTTGTGGTCGGGATCGATCTCGCCATAGCTCTGGTCCATGCCGTCCTGAACGAACATCGGGTCGTAGCCAAAGCCATGATCCCCGCGCGGCGGCCACACCAGATGCCCGTCGACGCGCCCTTCGAACCATTCGACATGCCCGTCCGGCCATGCGAGCGCCAGCGCGCAGACGAAGTGCGCCGCGCGGCTGTGATCGGGACCGGTCGCCTGCATCCGGTCCTCGACCAGCCGCATTGCCTCGCCGAAATCCTTGGACGGGCCGGCCCAGCGCGCCGAGAAGATGCCCGGATCGCCGTTCAGCGCCTCGACGCACAGCCCGCTATCGTCGGCGAGTGCCGGCAGACCCGACAGGTCGGCGGCCTGCAACGCCTTCAATTCGGCATTGGCGACGAAGGTCGTGCCGGTCTCTTCCGGTTCGGGCAGGTCGAGTTCGCCCGCCGAGATCGGCGTGACGCCGTACGGGCCGAGCAGCGCCGCGATCTCGCGAATCTTGCCGGGATTGTGGCTGGCGATGACGAGCTTGCCGGGGGCGAGCTTGCGGATCGCCTGCGGTTCCTTGCCCTCGCCGCTCATCGACCGGTCGCCCGCAGCTGTTCGGCGAAGATGCGGCCGCAGCCGATGCGGGCGAGACGGAGCAGGCGGAGCAGCGCCTCTTCGTCATAACATGCGCCCTCGGCGGTCGCCTGTACCTCGGCGATGTTGTTGTCGCTGGTCAGCACGAAGTTCGCATCGGCATCGGCGGCCGAATCCTCGATATAGTCGAGGTCGAGGACCGGCGTACCCTGATAGATGCCGCAGCTGACCGCCGCGACCTGCCGGCTGATCGGATCGACCTCCAGTTTGCCTTCGCGCATCAGCCCGTCGACCGCGAGGCGCAGCGCGACCCACGCGCCGGAGATCGACGCGGTGCGGGTGCCGCCATCGGCCTGGATCACGTCGCAGTCGAGCGTGATCTGGCGTTCGCCCAGCGCCTTCAGGTCGACCACCGCACGCAGCGAACGACCGATGAGACGCTGGATTTCCTGCGTACGGCCCGACTGCTTGCCCTTGGCCGCTTCACGGCTGCCACGGGTATGGGTGGCGCGGGGCAGCATGCCATATTCGGCGGTGACCCAGCCTTCGCCCTTGCCGCGCAGCCAGGGCGGCAGCCGTTCCTCGAGCGAGGCGGTCACCAGCACCTTGGTATCGCCGAAGCCGATCAGGCACGAACCCTCCGCATGGCGGGTGAAGTTCGTTTCGATCATGATGGCACGCATTTCGTCGGGGGTGCGGCCGGATGGGCGCATGGGAATCTCCTGAAATTTCCGGAAGTCCTAGCGTTCCGTTCATCCTCGCGCCAGTCGCGGCGGGATAGGTCGTGGAACGGGGCCGCAGCGATGGCCGCCGAACAGGGAGCGCGAGATGAAGATCATTGCCTTGGGCGTTATGTCGATGCTGGGCGGGTGCGTGATGGCGGTCGGCAACACGACCACCCAAACCGCGCCGGTCGCGATCGAGCGCGAGACGATCAGCTATGAGACGTCGCCCTGTTTCGGGACCTGCCCAGTGTATCGCGTGACGATCCGGCCCGACGGGACCGGCGTGTTCGAGGGCAAGCGCTTCACAAAGGTCAGCGGCATTCGCGAATTCCGCGCATCGCCTGCGCAATATCGCGCCTTCGCCGCCAGGTTGCAGCCCTATCGTCCGCAGGGCGAGCGGCTGGTGCAGCCGGGCCAGCCGGGATGCGAGAATGCGCCGACCGACATGCCGTCGGTCGACGTGCGCTGGAACGAAGCGTCGGGCGCGTCGCAGCATCTGTCCTTTTATTATGGTTGCCGGATGCGCGAGCAGGCGATGAACGAGGCGCTGCGATCGGTGCCGAACGAGCTGCCGATCCGGCAGTTTATCGAGGCGCCCTGAAATCCTCCCCGGCACGGGGAGGGGGACCATGCAAAGCATGGTGGAGGGGGCGTTCGGCATACGGAACGGTTGCAGTGTGTGGCCACCCCCCTCCACCAGCTGCGCTGGTCCCCCTCCCCGCGGAGCGGGGAGGAATTGGGTTCCGCTTGCGGCTCGCGCGTCCTACATTCGCCCCCATGGCCCAACCGATCCACGAACTGACCGACCGCGCGCGCGACGTGTTTCGGATCGTGGTCGACAGCTATCTGGCGACCGGCGCCCCGGTCGGGTCGCGCACCATCGCCCAGCTGTCCGGCCTCAACCTGTCCCCCGCCTCGATCCGCGGCGTCATGCAGGATCTGGAGGTCGCGGGGCTTCTCGCCGCGCCGCATGTCAGCGCCGGGCGGATGCCGACCGAAACCGGCCTGCGGCTGTTCGTCGACGGCATGATGCACGCGATGGAGCCATCGGCGCAGGAACGCGCGACCATCGCCGCGCAGGCCGACAGCGCCGGCCCGGTCGAGGAGGCGCTGGCCGGCACCGCCGCTGCGCTGTCCGGCCTGTCGGCGAGTGCCGGCGTGGTGCTGGTGCCCAAGCGCGAGCCGGTGCTCAGGCAGGTGTCGTTCGTGCCGCTGTCGGGCACCCGCGCGCTGGCGGTGCTGGTCGGGGCCGACGGATCGGTCGAAAACCGCGTGCTGGAGGTGCCGGGTGCCAGCCCCGCCGCGCTGGTCGAGGCGGGCAATTACCTGACCGCGCGGCTGTCGGGCCTGACGCTGAGCGAGGCACGGACCCGCATCCTGCGCGAGATCGGGCAGGAACGCGCCGAACTGGACGTCGCCGCGCGCGCGCTGGTCGAACGGGGCCTTGCGATGTGGAGCGAGGATGGCGACCACCGCCCGGTGCTGATCGTGCGGGGGCAGGCGCGGCTGATCGACGATGCCGCCAGCCACGACCTCGACCGCGTGCGGCAATTGCTCGACGAGCTGGAGGGCAAGGAGGAAATCGCCCGGCTGCTCGAATCGGCGCAGGACGGCGATGCCGCGCGCATCTTCATCGGGTCGGAGAACAAGTTATTCGCATTGACCGGATCGTCGGTCATCGCCAAGCCGGTCCGCGCGCTGGACGGGCGCGTGGTCGGCGTCGTCGGCGTGATCGGGCCTGTCCGGTTGAACTATGCGCGCGTCGTGCCCATGGTGGATTTCACCGCCGCAACGCTGGCCCGATTGCTGGGCTGACAAAGAAGAGACTGGAATGAACGACATCCCCGCCAACGACGATACGAACGACCTGCGCGAAGCCACCGCAGAGGCCGCCCCCGAAGTCGCCGAAGCGGATCGCAGCGCCGAGCTGGAAGCGAAGCTCGCCGATGCGCAGGCCGAAGTGCTCTACGCCCGTGCCGATTTGCAGAATGTCCGCCGCCGCGCCGAAAAGGAAGTGGCCGACGCCCGCGCCTATGCCGCGACGGCGTTTTCGCGCGACATCCTGTCGGTCGCCGACAATCTGTCGCGTGCGCTGTCGGCGATCCCCGACGACCTGCGTGGCGATGACCGGCTGAAGGGCCTCATCACCGGCCTCGAAGCGACCGGCCGCGAGCTGGAAAGCGTGTTCGGCCGCCATGGCATCACCAAGATGGTGTCGGTCGGCGAAGCGCTCGACCCCAACAAGCATCAGGCGATGTTCGAAGTGCCGTCGAACGACGCGAAGCCGGGCACGGTCGTGCAGGAAATCCAGACCGGCTATATGATCCGCGACCGGCTGTTGCGCCCGGCGCTGGTCGGCGTGGCCAAGGCGCCGGAGGGCGGCGCCTGAACGACGCGGTCCAGCCCGACCTCGCCACCCCCGCCGCGGTTCGAGCGGATCGTCCATCCCGAGGCGATCGTCGACCGCGGTGCGCTGGCTGCGGCACTTTCGGCACTTTCCGGCGAGGCACAGGACGGCGTGGCGCTGCGACGCGCGGCGACCGGCGTGCTGCGCAATGCGATGGCGAGCGGCCGCGCCGAGATCGAGCGGCGGCTGCGCGCCAATCCCAGCCACGGGCTGGAGACGGCGGCGGCCTATGCCTATCTGACCGACGCGGTCCTCGTCGCGCTGACCGGTTTCATCGTCGAGCGCGTCCACCCGAACCACAATCCGACCGCGGCCGAGCGCATGACGCTGATCGCGGTCGGCGGTTATGGCCGGGGCGAGATGGCGCCGCACTCGGACGTCGATATCGGCGTGCTGACCCCGTGGAAGCAGACGCCGTGGTCCGAACAGGTCATCGAATCCACGCTCTATGCCTTGTGGGATCTGGGGCTGAAGGTCGGCCATTCGTCGCGCTCGCTCGACGAAATGGTGCGGCAGGCGAAGGGCGATGTGACCGTGCGGACCGCGCTGGTCGAGGCGCGCTATGTCTGGGGCGACACTCCGCTTTATGCAGAGGCGGCACAGCGCTTCAAGACCGAGGTGCAGGAAGGGACCGCCCGGACCTTCATCGCCGAAAAGCTGGCCGAACGCGATGCGCGGCACAAGAAGCTGGGCGACACGCGCTATGTCGTCGAACCCAATGTGAAGGAAGGGAAGGGCGGGCTTCGCGACCTGCACGCGCTCTTCTGGATCGGCAAATATGCCTATAACGTCCGCCGTGCCGCCGATCTGGTGCCGGCCGGGCTACTGAGCGCGCCCGAACTGCGCAAGTTCAACCGGGCCGAGGATTTCCTGTGGGCGGTGCGCTGTCATCTCCACCTGATCACCGGCCGCGCGGAAGAACGGCTGACCTTCGACGTGCAGACCGAGATCGCGACGCGGATGCGCTATAGCGACCGGGTCGGCAAATCGCGCGTCGAACGCTTCATGCAATATTATTTCCTGCAGGCGAAGCGGGTCGGCGACCTGACCGGCATGTTCCTCAGCCATCTCGACGAGACCTATGCCGCGCGGGGCAGCCGGTTCGGCTTTCCCCGGCTGCGGCGGCGTCCGCGCCGGCTGCATGGGTTCGTGCTCGATCGCGGGCGCCTTGCGCTGCCCAAGGACGATTTCTTTGCCGAGGACCCGGTCCGGCTGATCGAAATCTTCGCGCTCGCCGACCTGCACGGCCTCGAAATCCATCCGCTCGCCATGCGCGCGGCGTCGCGCGATGCGCGTCTGGCGGCGCAGGTCCGCTCGCACCCCCGCGCGAATCAGCTGTTCCTCGACGTGCTGACGTCCCCGCGCGACCCCGAACTGGTGCTGCGCTGGATGAACGAATGCGGCGTGTTCGGCCGCTTCATTCCCGATTTCGGCCGCATCGTCGCGCAGATGCAGTTCGACATGTACCACCATTATACGGTGGACGAGCATACCATCCGCATGATCGGGCTGCTGTCGCAGGTCGAGCGCGGCATCTGTCGCGAAGAGCATCCGCTGGCGACCGGGCTGTTCGGCGGCATCGTCCAGCGCCGCGCGCTGTTCGTCGCGGTGCTGTGCCACGACATCGCCAAGGGGCGCGGCGGCGATCATTCGATCCTGGGAGCGGAGGTCGCCGAGCGGCTGTGCCCCCGGCTGGGCCTGACCCCGGCGGAGACCGAGACGGTCGCGTGGCTGGTGCGCTATCACCTGCTGATGTCGGCGACCGCGTTCAAGCGCGACCTGTCGGATTTCAAGACGATCCTCGACTTCACCAGCATCGTGCAGTCGCCGCAGCGGCTGCGCATGCTGCTCGTGCTGACCGTCGTCGACATTCGCGCGGTGGGTCCCGGCACATGGAACGGGTGGAAGCGGCAGTTGCTCACCACGCTGTTCGAAACCGCCGAAGAGGTGCTCCGGCTGGGTCACAAGCAGCGCGGGCGCGACGAGCGCATTGCCGAGAAGCAGGAGACGCTGCGCCGGACGCTGGGCTGGGACAAGGACACGCTGGCCGCCTATGTCCGGCATCTGCCGCCGGCCTATTGGATCGCCGAGCCGGACGACGTCATCGCCGCCAATGCGCGCATGGTCGACCAGTCGGGCGACACCCGCCTGACGATCGATACCAGCGTCGACGAGGATCGCGGCGCGACGTTGGTGACGGTCCATGCCGCCGACCATCCCGGGCTGTTCTATCGCATCGCCGGCGCGATCCATGCGGCGGGCGGCAACATCATCGACGCGCGCATCCATACGACGCGTACCGGCATGGCGCTCGACAATTTCCTCGTCCAGAACCCGCTGGGCGGGCCGTTCGACGAAGCCGGGCAGTTGCAGCGGCTGAAGACCGCGATCGCCGATGCGCTGGCCAACCGGATGAAGCTGAACGACCGGCTGGCCGCCAAGCCGCTGTCGCGGCCGCGGGCGGAGGCGTTCCCGATCGAACCGAACGTGCTGATCGACAATGCCGCGTCGAACCGCTTCACCGTGATCGAGGTCAATGCCCGCGATCGCCCGGCGTTGCTGCACCATCTCGCGCAGGCGCTGTTCCAGTCGAAGGTGACGCTGCACTCGGCGCATGTCGCAACCTATGGCGAGCGCGCGGTCGACACCTTCTATGTCACCGACCTGACCGGCGACCGCATCACCGGGCAGTTGCGGCTGAAATCGCTCGAACGCCGGATGCTGGATGCCGCGGCGGGCAAGGAATTCGCCGGGTTCGTTTAATTCCTTGCGGTTCGGTGGGATTAGGATAGCATCGGGGGCATGGACCTGCTGATCCTGCTGTTTGCCGCAGCTGCCGTCGTGATGGTGATCGCCGCCATTGCCGCTACCGCCAACGCTGCTCCTCGGCGTCGAACCGATGGTGGTGCCGACGGCATAGGGTGGTTCGACTATGGCGACAGCGGCGGAGCATCGGACTGTGGCAGCAGCGACGGGGGCGGTTGCGATGGCGGGGGTGGCGGCGGCGACTGACCGCCGCCGCGCGCCCGGTCACGCGACCTGCCGGACCCGGCCGTCGCAGGACAGTTCGGCGCGGATCGCCGCGACCTCCTCCAGCAATCGGTTGATCTGCGCTTCGGCGCGCAGGTTCGTTTCGTAATCCATCCGCGCTTCCAGCCGGTCCTTTGCCGCCTGCCGGTTCTGGCTCATCATGATTATCGGCGCCTGCAACGCGGCCAGCATCGACAGCATCAGGTTGAGGAAGATGAAGGGGAATGGGTCGAACGCCCGGGTCCCCAGCACGATGGTGTTCAGCACCGACCATCCGACCAGAAACAGGCAGAAGGCGGTGATGAAGCCCCACGAACCGCCGATCGCAGCGACGCGGTCGGCCAGGCGTTCGCCCAGCGTCATCGTGTCGTCGAACGCGGTGTTGGGATCGCGCACCGAACCGGTGCGGCGGAAAGGTTCGGTCAGGAACCGGATGGTGGTGTTCATGCTATGCACCTCGCGCGATGCGACCGGCCGCGCCGGCCGATCCCCCGCGAGGTGCCCGAACGATCAGGCGATACGCGGTGACGGCCTGTGCGGCTCGGTCGATCGACTGGAATCGTTGTCGGACATGGACCCTGTCTCGGGACGTTGGCGGAAATGGGCGGCCGAAACCGTCCGATCGCGCGGATGCGCCCGTCGCACGAGTCGGTCAAGGTGAAGAAACATGAAAAAGCCGTCATGTTCGTGGGCGAACATGACGGCGTTTTGGTCGGAGCGGGCAGCGCTACGCTCTCCTTCGTCACTCCCACGAAGGCCGTGGAGTCCGTAAACGCTATCGTCGCGGGTCTTGCAGAACCGCTGCGTGTATCGATTCCCGCCTTCGCGGGAATGACGAGTAGGGGCGACTTGCCCCGCCGTTACTTCGGCGACAGCACCATCAGCATCTGGCGGCCTTCCATGCGCGGATAAGCTTCGACCTTGGCGATTTCCTGCGTCGCTTCGGCAACGCGCTGCAACACCGCCATGCCAAGCTGGCCGTGGCTCAGTTCGCGACCGCGGAAGCGCATCGTGACCTTCACCTTGTCGCCTTCGGTGATGAACTGCTCGACCTTCTTCATCTTCGTATCATAGTCATGATCGTCGATGTTAGGACGCATCTTGATCTCCTTGATCTCCTGCGTCTTCTGGGTCTTGCGGGCGAGGTTGGCCTTCTTCTGCGCCTCGTACTTGAACTTGCCCACGTCGAGGAACTTCGCGACCGGCGGGTCGGCGTTCGGCGACACTTCGACCAGATCGAGTCCGACCTCGGCCGCCGCGGCGATCGCTTCGCGCGTGTACATGACACCCAGATTCTCGCCCTCGTGATCGATCACGCGGACCTTTTGGCTCTGGATGAACTCGTTGAATCGGGGGCCGTTCATCGGCGGCGGCGCATTCGGGCGACGCATCATGGGCGGACGGATAGGTGGTGCTCCTGTAGTTTACGAAAGTCCCATATAGTCAATCTTGCGCGGTTACGAAAGGTTCCGCGCAAGATCGGGGGCAAGTGCTTCCGCTTTCAGCATCGCGACGAGGTCGTCGAGGGCGATGACCTGCTGTCCTTGGCTGCCGAGGCGACGCAGCGCGACGGTGCGCTCCTCCGCCTCGCGCTTGCCGACGACGACCAGCGCCGGGACCTTGGCGAGCGAGTGTTCGCGGACCTTGTAGTTGATCTTCTCGTTGCGCAGGTCGGTTTCGACGCGGATTCCGGCGGCTTTCAGTGCGGTAGCGACTTCGTTCGCATAGTCGTCGGCGTCGGAAACGATGGTTGCGACCACCGCCTGTACCGGTGACAGCCACATCGGCATGCGGCCGGCATGATGTTCGATCAGGATGCCGAGGAAGCGTTCGAACGTGCCGAGGATCGCGCGGTGGAGCATCACCGGACGGTGGCGGTTGCCGTCCTCGCCGACATAGGTCGCGTCGAGTCGTTCGGGCAGCACGCGATCCGACTGGATCGTGCCGACCTGCCACGTCCGCCCGATCGCGTCGGTCAGATGGAATTCCAGCTTGGGGGCATAGAAGGCGCCTTCGCCGGGCAGTTCCTCGAACTTCGCCTTGATGTCCTCGGACAGGTTCGACGACAGCACCGCCTCGCGCAGTTCCGCCTCGGCCGTGTCCCACATTTCCTCGCTGCCGAAGCGCTTTTCGGGGCGCAGCGCCAGCTTCACCGCATAATCGGTGAAGCCGAGGTCCTGATAGACCGAGTCGAGCAGTTCGCAGAAGTCGCGGACTTCCTGCACGAGCTGGTCCTCGCGGCAGAAGATATGCGCGTCGTCCTGCGTGAACTGGCGCACGCGCATGATGCCGTGCAGCGCGCCATGCGGTTCGTTGCGGTGGCAGCAGCCGAATTCGGCCATGCGGATCGGCAGGTCGCGATAGGACTTGATCCCCTGGCGGAAGATCAGGACGTGTGCCGGGCAGTTCATCGGCTTCAGCGCCATCATGTCGGCATCGGCGCTGACGATCGCACCTTCGTCCTCGGTATTCGGGATTTCATCGGGCACCACGAACATATTCTCGCGATACTTGCCCCAATGGCCCGACTGTTCCCATTGCCGCGCGTCCATCAACTGCGGCGTCTTCACTTCCTGATAGTCGTGCGCGTCGAGCCGGCGGCGCATATAGGCCTCCAGCTGGCGCCACATCATATAGCCCTTGGGGTGCCAGAACACCGACCCCTGCGCCTCGGACTGGAGGTGGAACAGGTCCATCTCGGCGCCCAGCTTGCGGTGGTCGCGCTTGGCGGCCTCCTCCAGCCGGGTCAGGTGCGCATCGAGCTGCTTCTTCGACAGCCAGCCGGTGCCGTAGATGCGGCTGAGCATCGCGTTCTTCTGGTCGCCGCGCCAATAGGCGCCCGACACGCGCGTCAGCTTGAACGCCGCCGGATCGAGCTTGGCGGTCGATTCGAGGTGCGGCCCCCGGCACATGTCGAGCCACTGGCCCTGACGATAGATCGTCAGTTCCTCGCCCTCGGGCAGTTCGGCGGCCCATTCGGCCTTGAACGTCTCGCCCTGCTCGGTCCAGCGGTCGATCAGCTGCTGGCGGGTGACGACCTCGCGCTCGAACTTTTCGCCCTTGGCGATGATCCTGCGCATTTCCGCCTCGATCAGCGGCAGGTCCTCGTCGGTGAACATGCCGCGGCCGGGAGCGGGCGCGAAGTCGTAATAGAAGCCGTCCTCGGTCGCCGGACCGAAGGTGATCTGCGTGCCGGGATAGAGGGTCTGGACCGCTTCGGCGAGGACGTGTGCGAAGTCGTGGCGGTGCAGTTCGAGCGCGTCGGCCTCGTCCTTCGCCGTCACCAGCGCGAGGCTGGAATCCTTCTCGAACGGCCGGTTCAGGTCGCGCACCTGCCCGTCGACCCGCGCGGCGATCGCCGCCTTGCGCAAGGACGGTGAGATCGCGGCGGCGATGTCGGCGGGAGTAGTGCCCGGCATCACCTCACGGACGGCACCGTCGGGAAGGGTGATGCGGAACATTGCGGACATGAAGGAACACCTGAAATGTCGGAGGATAAACGCCCGTCGGTTAGCGGTTGGGCGCGGGGAGGGCAAGGATTGCGCTCACTCCACCGCGGCGCCGGAATCGGTATAGGTGATGCGAATCCGCACCCAGCTGCCGATCAGCGGCTTGCCGCCGACGCGCGGGGGCAGGATGCGGAACTGCCACGCCGCCTGCCGCACTGCGCCAGCCAACCCCGATCCGCGCGCCGACTGGCCGATCTCGCGGCAGTCGGTCACCTGATTGTTGGGAATGGTACGGCACGCCACCTCGCCCCAGCCCGGCCGGGCGTTGCGGGGCAGATAGGTCGACAGCTCGACATGGGTCGGGCGGCGATACCAGTCGGCGGCGTAGAGCCGCTCCCCGCCGCCGCTGCCGCCGCCGGCATCGGTATCCGCATCGCCGTCGCCGCTGTCGCCCGCCGCATCGCTGCGCCCCGCACCTTCGACGCTACGCGTGCCCGGCGTGATGGCGGCACGGGCAAACTCGCGGCCGGTCATCGGAATGACCTTCGACCAGACATCGTTCGACGGCACGGGCGGCGGGGGCGGCACGTCGGGCGGCGGCACGGCGGCGGTCACCGGCGGGGCGGTGCTGGCGCTCCCGGCAGCGGCCTTGCGCTGGGCCTGCTTGGCGGGCGCGGCGGCGGGCGCGACCTGATCGGCGGGCAGCATGTCGACGACCAGCGGCGATTTCTCGCCCGACGGCGGGGACATCATCGTCGGCGCGATACGCAGCAACAGCCACAGGATCGCGGCATGGATCGCGACCACCAGCGCCAGCGTCGCGATCCGACGCGGCAGCGGAACCGGGCGACGCGCGGAGAACCGTTCCTGATACACTAGCGACGCCACATATCGCCCCTAGCGCAGCCGATGGCCAAGCGCGATGGGAAAGAGAAGGTCGGTTGCGATGGCAGCAAGCTGGGCGGGTGAAGGGGATTGAACCCCCAAGCGAAGCCCGTCAGGGCGAAGCGTCAGCCGGGAAGGATGGTTCGGCGCGCTGTCGCAAATTTGGAGCGGGTGAAGGGAATCGAACCCTCGTCGTAAGCTTGGGAAGCTTCTGCTCTACCATTGAGCTACACCCGCTTGGGCAGCGTTGCCCTTAGCCAAGGGATCGGACGGGCGCAAGCGTTCCCATGGGCCTTGGCTGTGGTAACGGAAGAACATGACGATCGCCCAAACCGCCCCCGATGCCGTGCCCGGCACCATCCGCCATGTCGCGATCGTCGGCGCCGGATTTTCCGGCACGCTGCTGGCGATCAACCTGTTGCGCCATGACGGGCCGGCGGCGACGTTGATCGAGCGGCGCGATGCGGCGGGGTTGGGCGTCGCCTATGGCACGCGGCAGAGCGACCATCTGCTCAACGTCCGCGCGGCGAATATGAGCGCCTTTCCCGATCGGCCGGATCATTTCGTCCGCTGGCTGGGGCAGCGCAATATCGGGGCAAGCGGCGCGGATTTCGTGCCGCGCGCGCTGTACGGCAGCTATCTGCGCGAGACGCTGGCGGCGGCACAGGCGGCGGCGCCCGGCCGGTTGACCGTCGTGGATGGCGAGGCGGTCGGCGTGGACGGTGCGACGGTGACGCTGGTCGACGGCCGGACCGTCGCTGCCGATGCGGTGGTGCTGGCGGTCGGCAATCTCGCGCCGCAGGTGCCGCCGGGGCTGGCGGGAATCGCGAATCGACCGGCCTATATCGGCAATCCCTGGGCAGCGGGGGCGACCGCCGCTCTCGCCGACGACGATACGGTCCTGCTGATCGGTACGGGGCTGACCATGGTCGATGTCGCGCTGTCGCTGGAGGCGCAGGGCTTTGGCGGGCGGATCGTCGCGCTGTCGCGGCGCGGGCTGTTGCCGCATCGCCATGCTTCGGCGACGCCGCCCGAGCAGCCGCTGCGCGAACGTCCGCGCCCGCCGCTGTCGGCGCTCGTGCGCTCGGTCCGGGACCGTGGCGAGGCGATCGGCTGGCGCAGCGCGATCGACGAGTTGCGTCCTTTTACCCAGGGCATCTGGGCGGCGGCCGATCCGGTCGAGCGGCGGCGGTTCCTGCGGCATTTGCGACCCTGGTGGGATATCCACCGCCATCGCCTCGCCCCGGCGGTCGCCGACCGGATCGACGCAATGGTGGCGGGCGGGCGGCTGACGCTGCTCGCCGGCAAGAGCTGCGACGCGCACGCCGTCGAGGGTGGCATCTTGGTCGAGTGGCGGCCACGCGGCGAGGATGCCCGGCAGCGCACCGTCGCGACGCGCGTGATCTCGTGCATCGGGCCGCAGGGCGATGTCGCCCGCACCGACGATCCGCTGCTGTCGGCGCTGGTCGCGACCGGGCGCATCCGGCCCGACAGCGAGCATCTCGGCATCGATGTCGAGGTTACCGGGCGGGTACTGCAGGTCGATGGCACGAGCGACGAGCGGCTGTTCGCGATCGGCCCGATGACGCGTGGCGCGTTCTGGGAAATCGTCGCAGTGCCCGATCTGCGGCGACAGGTGTGGGACGTCGCGCGCTATCTGTCGAACGCGCACTGGGTCGGCGGCGAAGGGCTGTAACGCCGCATTGGGACGTTCGTAGAAATGCTTCGTTGTGGGGGCGGGTCCGCCGCACGAAGTGATCGTCCATGCAACAAGCCCGAAAAATCCTGCCGTCCTTCGGCATTCAGGTCGCGATCGGCATGGTCGCGGGTGTCGCGCTGGGACTGCTTGCCGCCGAAGCGGGGGGTGCCGATGGCGCGATCGGCACGCTGCTGCACACGGTCGGGCAGATTTTCGTCCAGCTGCTGAAAGTGCTGGTGCCGGCGTTGGTCTTCACCGCCATCGTCGGGTCGATCGCGGCGCTGCGCGACCTGCCCAACGCCGCGCGGCTGGTCGGGCAGACCCTGTTGTGGTTTGCGCTGACCGCGCTGATCGCGGTGTCGATCGGTATCATGCTCGCGCTGGCGCTCCAGCCGGGTCTGCACAGCAACGTCGCGCTGGCCGGCGCCGCGCAACCCGGCATCGTGGGCACCTGGCTTGATTTCCTGAAGGGGCTGGTGCCGGCCAACCTGCTCGGCCTGACCGCGTCGACCAAGGTTGCCGAGGGCGGCGCGACGACCACGCTCGGCTTCAACGTGCTGCAGATCATCGTCGTCGCCATCGCGGTCGGCGCGGCGGCGGTGCGGGTGGGGGCGGCGGGAGAGCCGTTCCTCGCCTTCAACACCTCCGCGCTGATGATCCTGCGGCGGCTGCTGCGCTGGGTGATCGCGCTGACGCCGATCGGGTCGGCGGCGCTGATCGGCGATGCGATCGTCCGCTATGGCTGGGGAACGCTGTCGTCGCTCGGCGCCTTTGCCGCGACGGTCTATATCGGCCTCGGGATCGTGCTGTTCGTCGTCTATCCGGTGCTGCTGGCAGCGCACCGCATCTCGCCGATGTGGTTCTTCCGCCGGGCATGGCCCGCGATCCAGCTGGGCTTCGTCACCCGTTCCTCGGTCGGCACGCTGCCGGTGACGCAGGAGCGGACCGAACAGGCGCTGGGCGTGCCGTCCGCCTACGCCGCCTTTGCCGTACCGCTGGGGTCGACGACGAAGATGGATGGCTGCGCCGCCATCTATCCGGCGGTGTCGGCGATCTTCGTCGCGCAATTCTTCGGCCTGCCGCTGCACGCGGGCGATTATGCGCTGATCGTGATGGTGTCGGTGCTCGGATCGGCGGCGACCGCCGGGCTGACCGGTGCGACCGTCATGCTCACGCTGACGCTGACCACGCTCGGCCTGCCGCTGGAGGGGGCGGGGCTGTTGCTGGCGATCGACCCGATCCTCGACATGGGGCGCACTGCCGTCAACGTGGCGGGGCAGATGCTGGTGCCGACCATCGTCGCCAAGCGCGAAGGGCTGCTGGCCGCCCCCAACGAAGCTCCGGCAGAGGTCGCTTTAGGGTAGCAGCAACGACGCGTCGCCATAGGAATAGAAACGATATTCCCCGGCGATGGCATGGGCATAGGCGGCCAGCATCCGCTCGCGTCCCATCAGCGCCGACACCAGCATGAACAGCGTCGATTTGGGCAGGTGGAAATTGGTCATCAGCCCGTCGATCCCGCGAAAGCGATAGCCGGGGGTGATGAAGATCGCGGTGTCGCCTTCGAACGGTTGCACCTGTCCCTGCGCATCGGTGGCGCTTTCGATCAGGCGCAGGCTGGTGGTGCCGACCGCGATCACCCGGCCACCGGCGGCGCGCACCGCGTTCAGCCGGTCGGCGGTGGCGGCGTCGATCCGGCCCCATTCGGCGTGCATCTGGTGGTCGTCGGTATCGTCCGCCTTGACCGGCAGGAAGGTGCCTGCCCCGACATGCAGCGTCAGCGTGGCATGGCCCACGCCCGCCGCCTCGATCGCCGTCATCAGTTCGGGCGTGAAGTGCAGCGCGGCGGTGGGAGCGGCGACGGCACCGGCCTCCCGCGCGAACAGCGTCTGGTAATCCTCGGCATCGCGGGCGTCCGCCCCGCCACGCTTCGACGCGATATAGGGCGGCAGCGGCATGCGGCCCGCGCGTTCCAGCAACAGCTCCACCGGTTCGTCGCCGGCAAAGTCGAGCGCGAAGCTGCCATCCTCGCCCTTGTCGCCGGCCGACGCCGTCACGCCCGCGCCGAAATCGATGCTGTCGCCGTCGCGCAGCCGCCGCCCGTTGCGCACGAACGCCCGCCAGCGGCGCGGTCCCTCGCGCTTGTGCAGCGTGGCGCCGATCGTCGCATCGCCGCGCCGCCCCTCCAACTGCGCCGGAATGACCTTTGTGTCGTTGAAGACGAGGAGGTCACCGGCGCGCAGGCAAGATGGCAGATCGCGGACGCCGCGATCCAGCGTCGCGTCGCCGTCCAGCACCAGCATCCGCGCCGCATCGCGCGGGGCGGCGGGGCGCAACGCGATACGGTCGGTCGGCAGGTCGAAGTCGAACAGGTCGACGTGCATCGGTAGGCGAACTTGGCGCTTAGCGGGCGCGCGCCGGTTGCGGGCGCCTGGTCGCCGGTGCGGCCGGCTTGGCGGGCAGCGGCGCGACGGTTTCGGGCAGCGCGACGGGGGCTGCGGCCTGATAGGGCGGCGGGTTGTCGCTGGCGATATAGGCGTGGAGGACGCGCGACGGATTCGCCGGCGGCTCGCCGCGCTCGATCGCATCGACATATTGCATGCCGTCGATCACCCGGCCGAACACGGTGTACTTCTTGTCGAGCGCGAAGCGCGGGGCGAACATGATGTAGAACTGGCTGTTCGCGCTGTTCTCGTCATTCGCGCGTGCCGCCGCGACCGCGCCGCGGACATGGGGAAGGTAGTTGAACTCCTTTTCCACGTTCGGCAGCTTCGACCCGCCGGTGCCGTCGCCGTCCGGATCGCCGCCCTGCGCCATGAACCCGTCGATCACCCGGTGAAAGGCGAGGCCGTCGTAGAATTTCTCGCGGGTCAGCGTCTTGATGCGCGACACCATCTTGGGCGCGACATCGGGGCGCAGCCAGATCGTCACCCGCCCGCCGGTCGACAGGTCGAGAATCCACAGGTTGCGGGTGTCGGTGGTGGCGGGCGGCGGCTCGCGCCCGGGCACGTCGATGACCTGCGCCAGCGCGGGCAGGGCGAAGAACGAGGCGATGACAGCGAGCAAAAGGGCGAGACGACGCATGAACTTCCCGAAACGCGCGAGGAAACCAAAGGGCATGAAGTGCGCCGCATAGACCATGTCGTCGCTTGCGCCAATCTGAACATGATGGACGCTCGCATGGGGCGAAAAGGCAAAAGGGATTGGCAAACGGACGAACGCCCGGCTATCACCCGTGCGACTGGACGGAGAACCGATCGGTCCGGCGTCGCCTCACACGAAGGCGACCGGAGAGGGGCTGGGCGCGACATGCGCCCGACGACAAGGGCTGTTGAATGGCGACTGACGAAGATCAGCACGTACCCGCAGGCGGCGCGACAGCGCTCGACGGTGGGCCGGACAATCCCCGCAGGCGCGACTATCTGTCGATCGGAGCGGTGGCATTTGCCGGGGTCGGCGCAGGCGTGATCGCGCTGCCGCTCATCAACCAGATGTCGCCCGCTGCCGATACGCTGGCGCTGTCCACGACCGAAATCGACCTGTCGGCGATCGAGCCGGGACAGGCGATCAAGGCGACGTTCCGCAAGCAGCCGCTGTTCGTGCGCAACCTGACGCCGAAGGAAATCGCCGAGGCGAATGCGGTGCCGGTCAGCGAACTGCGCGATCCGCAGACGCTGGAGGAACGCACCAAGACCGGCAAGGCCAACTGGCTCATCACGCTGGGCGTCTGCACCCATCTCGGCTGCGTGCCGCTGGGCGCGGGCGAGGGCGAGAACAAGGGTCCGTTCGGCGGCTATTTCTGCCCGTGTCACGGTTCGGCCTATGACACTGCCGGGCGCATCCGTTCCGGTCCCGCACCGTCCAACCTGGCGGTTCCCGAATATGCATTCACGTCCGACACCGTCGTGACGGTTGGCTGAGGAGAGAGACGATGAGCTTCCCCTGGGCCAAGCATTACGAACCGAAGCAGCCGCTGATGCGGTGGCTGGACGAGAAGCTGCCGCTTCCTCGGCTGGTCTATAACGCGGTCGGCGCCGGTTATCCGGTGCCGCGCAACCTCAACTATTTCTGGAACTTCGGCGTGCTCGCCGGCGCGGCGCTGGCGGTACAGATCATCACCGGCATCGTGCTGGCGATGCATTATGCGGCCAATGGCGCGGTGGCGTTCGATTCGGTCGAGCGCATCATGCGCGACGTACCGTCGGGCTGGTTCATCCGCTATGCCCACGCGAACGGCGCGTCGATGTTCTTCATCGTCGTCTATACCCATATCGCGCGCGGCATCTATTACGGGTCGTACAAGGCGCCGCGCGAGATGGTGTGGCTGCTGGGCGTCGTCATCTTCCTGCTGATGATGGCGACCGCGTTCATGGGCTATGTGCTCCCCTGGGGGCAGATGAGCTTCTGGGGCGCGCAGGTCATCACCGGCTTCTTCTCGGCGATACCGGGGGTGGGCGAGACGATCCGCGTGTGGTTGCTGGGCGGCTATGCGCCGGACAATGCCGCGCTCAACCGCTTCTTCTCGCTTCACTATCTGCTGCCGTTCGTGATCGCGGGCGTCATCGTCCTGCACATCTGGGCGCTGCACATTCCGGGGTCGAACAACCCGACCGGCGTGGAGGTGAAGGGGCCGCAGGATACCGTGCCCTTCCACCCCTATTACACCGCCAAGGACGGTGCCGGGCTGGGCGTGTTCCTGCTGGTGTTCGCCGCGCTGATCTTCTTCGCGCCGAACCTGCTGGGGCATCCGGACAACTACATCCCGGCGAACCCGCTCTCGACGCCGGCGCATATCGTGCCCGAATGGTATTTCCTGCCCTTCTACGCGATCCTGAAGGCGTTCACCGTCGACTTCATCTTCCCGGCGAAGCTGTGGGGCGTGCTGGCGATGTTCGGCTCGATCCTGCTGCTGTTCTTCCTGCCGTGGCTGGACAAGTCGCCGGTCAAATCGGCGAACTATCGCCCGACCTATCGCATCTTCCTGATCGTGCTGCTCGTCGACGTGCTGGTGCTCGGCTATCTCGGCGGGGCCGAAGCGACGCCGATGACGGTGCTGCTCAGCCAGATCGCGGCGGGATATTATTTCGCGCACTTCCTGGTCGTGCTGCCGATCGTGTCGGCGATGGAGCGTCCGCGTGCCTTGCCCAATTCCATCACCGAAGCGGTGCTGAAGGGCGAGGGCGGCACATCGCCCGCGCAGACCGCCGCCCATGGTCATGCCACCCCGGCCGCGGCCGAGTAAGGGAACAACGATGCTCTCCTTCGCTTCCCGCTTTCTCGTCCGCAACCTGAACCTCGTCGTCGGCGCAGGCTTTCTGTTCGCGCTGTTGCTCGGCGTCTTTTCGACCGTCGGCGGCATGATCCATGACGAGCCGGTCCATTCCGCCGAGCACGAGTTCCACCTGAAGCCGCGCGACGCGGGGCTGCAATCGGCCGGCATCTTCGGCACGTTCGACAAGCAGCAGCTCCAGCGCGGGTTCCAGGTCTATAAGGAAGTCTGCTCCGCCTGCCATTCGCTGCGGCTGGTGTCGTTCCGCGATCTGGAACAGCTCGGCTATGACGAGGGTCAGGTGAAGACCATCGCCAGCGACTGGGCGATCGAACAGCCGAGCGTGAACCCGGAAACTGGCGAACCGGCGACGCGCAAGAACCTGCCGTCGGATCGCTTCCCGCTGGTGTTCGCCAACGACGTCGCCGCGCGTGCCGCCAACAACAATGCGGTGCCGCCCGACCTGTCGCTGATGACCAAGGCACGCGACGACGGGTCGGACTATGTCTATTCGCTGCTGACAGGCTATGGCCCGCAGCCGGCGGAACTGCTGCGCAAGTTCCCCGATGCGAAGACGCCCAATGGCCTGCACTTCAACCGCTATTTCGCCACGCTGAACCTCGCCATGGCGCCGCCGCTGACCGGGACCGACCAGGTCCAGTATCAGGACGGCACCCGTGCGACGGTCGACCAGATGGCGAAGGACGTGTCGGCCTTCCTGACTTGGACCGCCGAGCCGAACCTCGAAACGCGCCATGCGGCGGGTGCGGCGGCGGTGATCTTCCTGCTGATCTTCACCGGTCTGGCCTTCGGTGCCTATCGCAACATCTGGCGGGGCATGAAGCATTGAGCGGGACGGATGGCGTCGGGTCGGCCGAGATCGCCCGACGCATCCGTACCATTCCCGACTTTCCGAAACCCGGTATCCAGTTCCGCGACATCACGACGCTGATCCTCGACCCCGAGGGATTGCGGCTGGCGGTCGACGGTATGGTCGCGGCGGTACAGGGTCCGATCGATCTGGTGGCGGGGATCGAGGCGCGGGGGTTCGTGTTTGCCCCCGCCGTCGCGCTGGCGCTGGGCGCCGGTGTCATGCTGATCCGCAAGGACGGCAAATTGCCCGGCGCGACCATCGCCGAGGATTATGCGCTGGAATATGGCACCGACCGGATCGCGATCCATGCCGATGCCTGTACGCCGGGCGCGCGGGTCCTGCTGGTCGACGATCTGATCGCGACCGGCGGCACGGCGCGCGCCGCGGTGCGGTTGCTGCGCAAGGCGGGGGCGACGGTCGAGCAGGCGGCGTTCGCGATCGACCTGCCCGATCTGGGCGGGGCGGCGGCGTTGCGCGCCGACGGGATCGCGGTGTCGGCACTGGTGGCGTTTCCCGGCCATTGAGGTCGGTGACGTTCGATAGGCCTTCTTCGTCACCCCGGACTTGATCCGGGGTCCCGCTTCTTCTTCGATCGATGGACAACAGCGGAACCCCGGATCAAGTCCGGGGTGACGGTTTGGGCGATGTCGCCTGGACATAAGGGGCAGCCGGGCTGTGGAGGGCCGATCCGGCGGGGTCGGACCGTACGCCGCTGCAACTCAGGGCTGACAGCCTTCCACGGCCCGTAACGCCCGGCAGTCCCGTCCAAATTCCGGACAGCCTCCGTTCAGCCGCCATCGCCGATGGTGCCGACAGGACAGGAACCGGCGGTCCGTGCCGACCGTTGGATTTCGTCATCACCGGCGCCGTGCCCATGCCCGTCGCCTGCGGGAGCATTCGGATGTTTCATCGGCTGCGCGCGATCGTGCTGACCCTGGCAGCGGGGGTGGGTGTCTCCGCCTGCGCCTATGGCGATTATGGCTATGGCGGGGTCGGCGTCGGCTATGCCTCGCCCGGCTATTATGGCGGGGGCTATGGCGGCTATTATGACGGCTATGCCGGCGGGTTCGGCGATCCCTATTGGGGATGGTTCGGCGACTATTATTATCCGGGCACCGGCTATTACGTCTATGACCGCTATCGCCGGCCGTTCCGTTGGAACG